>NZ_JBFAZO010000001.1:0-1263167 GCF_040681835.1 Streptomyces sp. NPDC051576 | reverse complement strand
CGGCTACCAGGTCACCAACGTCGAGGCGTCGATGTCGTCGCCCTCCTCGCTGCTGCACTGGACCCGCCGCATGATCGAGATCCGCAAGCAGAACCTGGCGTTCGGCCTCGGCTCGTACCGGGAGCTGCCGTCGTCGAACCCGGCGGTGATCGCGTTCCTGCGCGAGTACGAGGACGACCTGGTCCTGTGCGTGAACAACTTCTCCCGGTTCGCGCAGCCGACGGAACTCGATCTGTCGGCGTTCAATGGGAGGCATCCGGTCGAACTGTTCGGCGGGGTGCGCTTTCCGGCCGTAGGAGAGCTGCCGTACTTGCTGACGCTGGCGGGGCACGGCTTCTACTGGTTCCGGCTCCGGAAGGACGCCGCCTAGAGGTCCGGCCCTGCGGGGCGGGGCGGTTTTCGGTTTCCCCCGCCCCGCCCGGGGCACGCAACAGTGACACCCCGACCACCCCGGGGAAAGGAACGTGACGTCATGGCGGAAACTGTCACACTTTCCGGCCGGACCAGTCCCGGTCCCGGCCTCCTCGCGTCGCTCGACCCCCTCCTGCGGGAGTGGCTGCCGAGACAGCGGTGGTTCGCGGGCAAAGGCCGTCCCGTCACCGGTTTCTCGCTGGTGGCCGCCACCGAACTCCTTCCGGCGGACGGCCCGCTGGGCCTCTACCACCTCCTGGTCCGCGCCCACCAGTCACCCGCGCCCGGCGACTGCTACCAACTCCTCATAGGCGTGCGCGAGGCGCTGCCACCCCGGCTCGCGCCCGCGCTGATCGGACATGTGGAGGAGGGCCCGCTCGCCGGTCGCACGGTGTACGAGGCCCTGTACGACACCCGGCCCGCCGAGGTGCTCCTGGAGGCGCTGCGCACCCGGGCCCGCATCGGCGGGCTGCGCTTCGAGCGGGCGCCGGGCGGCCCGGACATCGGGCCCGGTCTGGTGCCGCGCCTGATGACCGCCGAGCAGTCCAACTCGTCCGTCGTCTACGGCGATACGTTCATCCTGAAGCTGCTGCGCCGGGTCGTCCCCGGCACCAACCCCGACCTGGAACTCCCGCTGGCCCTCGCCCTGGAGGGCTGCCCCCGGGTGCCCGCGCCGACGGCGTGGCTGCGGGCGGAGTCCGCCGAGGAGCCGTACGTCCTCGGGGTGCTCCAGCCCTTCGTGCAGGGCGCGGCCGACGGCTGGGAACTGGCGCTGCGCGAGCTGGCCAAGGGCGAGGACTTCGGCGCGGAGGCGCGGGCTCTGGGCCGCGCGACGGCCGAGGTGCATGTGGCCCTTGCGCGGGCACTGCCCACGGTGACCCTGGGCCATGCCCAACTCCAGCTCCTGGTCACCGGCATGAGCGAACGCCTCGACGCGGCGGCCCAGGCGGTACCGGCGCTACGGCCGTACGCCCCCGGCCTGCACTCGGCGTTCTCGGCGCTGGCCGACCTGGCGGCCGAGGGGCACACCTGGACCGCGCAGCGCATCCACGGCGATCTGCATCTGGGCCAGTGCCTGTACTCGCCCTCCGGGGAATGGTCGTTGATCGACTTCGAGGGCGAGCCTTCCCGGCCCCTGGCGGAACGCCGTATGCCCCAGCCTCCGGTGCGGGACATCGCGGGGATGCTCCGTTCCTTCGACTACGCGGCCCACTCGACGACCCCGCCGGCACGGGACTGGGCGGGGACGTGCCGGGCGGCGTACTGCTCCGGGTACGCGGAGATCACCGGCGTGGACCCCCGCACCGATCCCGTCCTGCTCCGGGCCTACGAGACCGACAAGGCGATCTACGAGGTCCTCTACGAAGCCCGCCACCGCCCCGACTGGCTCCCGGTCCCCCTGTCGGCAGTACGCCGCCTCGCCGGCCCCACCACCTGACCCACCTCGCCCAGGAGGCTCCACCCGTGACTGCGCGCCCCCCGTCCAACGGTCCGGATCCCAAGAAGCCGGCCGAGGAGCAGAGCACCACCGAGCAGTCGCCGTCGCCCCTGAAGAAGAAGCACGGCGGCAGCGCGAAGAAGAAGGCCGCGGCGGAGCGGGCCAAGGCCACCGGGGCGACGACGAAGAAGGCCTTGGCGAAGAAGGCCGGGGCGAAGAAGGGCGCGGGGAAGCAGGGCGTGGGGAAGAAGAGCGGCGTGGAGAAGAAGGCCCCGGCCAAGAGCATGGCGAAGAACGCGGCCGGGAACGCGGCCGGGAAGACGACGTCCGTGACCGAGAAGAAGGGCACGCGGAAGACGATGACCGCCGACACTCCCACCCCTCCCCCCGTCCCCGCCACTCCGGAGATCGCCGTGTCCCCCGCGCTGGACGCCGTCGATCGCGACCGTCTGCTCCACGGAACCCACCACGCCCCGCACTCCGTGCTCGGCGCCCACCCGGTCCCCGGCGGGGTCGCGTTCCGGGTGTTCCGGCCGTTCGCGCTGGGCGTGAGCGTCGTGTCCGGGGAGTCGACGGCCGAGTTGCACGACGACGGGGACGGGTTCTTCTCGGGGCTGCTCCCCCTGCCGGACGTGCCGGAGTACCGGCTTCTCGTGACGTACGAGGGGAGTGAGCAGGAGGTCGAGGACGCCTACCGTTTCCTGCCCGCGCTCGGTGATCTGGACCTGCATCTGATCGGCGAGGGCCGGCACGAGGAGCTGTGGCAGGCGCTCGGGGCGAGGCCGATGACACATCAGGGCGTCACCGGCACCCGCTTCACCGTGTGGGCGCCGGACGCCCAGGGCGTACGGCTGGCCGGCACCTTCAACTTCTGGGACGGGACCGGCGCCCCGCTGCGCTCGCTCGGCGGCACCGGTGTCTGGGAGCTGTTCGTGCCCGGCATCGGCGAGGGCGAGCTGTACAAGTTCGAGATCACCCGCCCCGACGGTTCCAAGACCCTGCGCGCCGACCCGATGGCCCGCCGCACCGAGGTCCCGCCGAACACGTCCTCGATCGTGGACGCCTCGCACTACGAGTGGGGCGACGAGGAGTGGCTCGCCGCACGCGCCGAACTCCCCACCCACCAGGCCCCCCTCTCCGTCTACGAGATCCATCTCGCCTCCTGGCGCCCCGGCCTGACGTACCGCCAGATAGCCGAGCAACTACCCGCCTACGTAAGGGACTTGGGCTTCACCCACGTCGAGCTGATGCCGGTCGCCGAGCACCCCTTCGGCGGATCGTGGGGCTACCAGGTCACCGGCTTCTACGCGCCGACCGCCCGCCTCGGCACCCCCGACGACTTCAAGTTCCTCGTCGACGCACTGCATCAGGCCGGCATCGGCGTCATCATGGACTGGGTACCCGCCCATTTCCCGCGCGACGACTGGGCGTTGGCCGAGTTCGACGGACGCCCGCTGTACGAGCACGAGGACCCGCTCCGGGCCGCGCATCCCGACTGGGGCACCCTGGAGTTCGACTTCGGCCGCCGCGAGGTGCGCAACTTCCTGGTGGCGAACGCCGTCTACTGGTGCCAGGAGTTCCACATCGACGGCCTGCGCGTGGACGCGGTCGCCTCGATGCTCTACCTCGACTACTCTCGCGAGCCGGGCCAGTGGACCCCGAACGAGCACGGCGGCCGGGAGAACCTCGACGCGGTGGCCTTCCTCCAGGAGATGAACGCGACCGTGTACCGCAGGGTGCCCGGCGTCGTCACCATCGCCGAGGAGTCCACGGCGTGGGACGGCGTAACCCGCCCCACCGACAGCGGCGGGCTGGGCTTCGGCCTGAAGTGGAACATGGGCTGGATGCACGACTCGCTCGACTACATGTCGCACGAGCCCGTCCACCGCAAGCACCACCACGGCGAGATGACGTTCTCGATGGTGTACGCGTACAGCGAGAACTACGTGCTCCCCATCTCCCACGACGAAGTGGTGCACGGCAAACGCTCGTTGGTGTCGAAGATGCCCGGCGACTGGTGGCAACAGCGAGCCAACCTCAGGGCGTACCTCGCCTTCATGTGGGCCCACCCGGGCAAGCAACTCCTCTTCATGGGACAGGAGTTCGCCCAGGGCGCCGAATGGTCCGAGACCCACGGCCCCGACTGGTGGCTCCTCGACCCCGCCTACGGCGCCGAGGCCGACCACCGGGGCGTACGCGACCTGGTCCGCGACCTCAACACGGTGTACCGCCACACCCCGGCCCTGTGGCAGCTCGACACCGACCCCGCCGGCTTCCAGTGGATCACCGGCGACGCGGCCGAGGACAACGTCTTCGCGTTCCTCCGTTACGACGCGGACGGCTCCCCCCTCCTCGCCGTCAGCAACCTCTCCCCCGTCGTCCGCCACGACTACCGCCTCGGCGCCCCCGAGGACATCCCCGCCTGGCACGAAGCCCTCAACACCGACACCGCCCGCTACGGCGGCAGCGATGTCACCAACCCGGCCCCCGTCAAGCCGGAACCAACCGCCTGGCACGGCCGCCCGGCCAGCATCCGGCTGACCTTGCCGCCGCTGGCCACGGTCTGGCTGCGGCCGGCCTAGGACAGCTCCGGCACATCGGAGAGCGCGCGGGGCAGCGAGCCCGTGTGCAGTACGCCCAGCATCTGAGTTGCCCGGGTCAGCGCCACATACAGGTCGCTCGTGCCGTACCGCCCCGGTTCGACGACGAGTACGGAGTCGAACTCCAACCCCTTGGCCTGGCGCGGGTCGAGCAGGACGACGCTCCGGGTCAGGTCCGGCTCGGCGCCGGCGGTCACGCCGTCCAGGCGTGCGGCCAGCCTGCGGTGGAGGTCGCGGGGGGCGATGACGGCGAGGCGGCCCTCGGTGGGGGTGAGTTCGCCGACGGCCTTGGCCACCGCGCCGGGGAGGTCGTCGGTGGCGCGCACCCAGGGGCGTACACCTGTGGAACGTACCGAACTCGGCGGTTCGAAGGCCGGGTTCTCGGCGCGGACGACGGCCGCCGCGAGGTCCATGATCTCGGCGGGGGTGCGGTAGTTGACGCCGAGGCGGGTGTGGGTGAAGCGGTCCTCGACGTAGGGGGCGAGGATCTGCGACCAGGAGCCGACGCCGGCCGGTTCGGCGGTCTGGGCGGGGTCGCCGACCAGGGTCATCGAGCGGGTGGGGCTGCGGCGCATCAGCAACCGCCAGGCCATCGGGGAGAGTTCCTGCGCCTCGTCGACGATGATGTGGCCGAACGCCCAGGTGCGGTCGGCCGCCGCGCGCTCGGCGGCGCTGCGGTGGTCCTCCTCCTCGTGCCGCTCGGCGAAGCGTTCGGCGTCGATGATGTCGTGCGCGGAGAGCACCTCGGAGCCCTCGGGGTCGTCCTCCTCCTTGTCCTCGAACTCGTAGGTCCGGGAGGCGAAGGACACGTCCAACACACCCTGCGCGAAGGACACTTGGTTCTCGCGTTCGCGTTCGGCGCGGGCCCGGGCCACCCGGTCGTCGCGGCCGAGGAGTTCGGCGGCCTCGTCGAGCAGGGGTACGTCCGCCACGGTCCACTCGCGGGTCACCGGGCGGCGGATGGCGTCCGCGTCGTCGTCGGAGACATGGCCGACGGGGTCGGCGAGGAAGTCCGCGACGAGGTACTGCGGGGTCAGGCGCGGCCACAACTGGTCGATGGCGTCCCAGACTTCGGGGTTCTCGGCGAGTTCGTCGCGGATCTGGGTGATGTCGCTCGGGTCGAGCAGGTTGCCGCCGTCGAAGGGGTCGGTGCCGATGCGTTCGGCGACCATCTCGGTGAGGGTGTTGAGGATGTGGCCCTCGAAGTGCTCGCGGGCCGCGTTGTGCGGGAGCCGGGCCTCGCGGGTGCGGTCGCGCGCCATCCGGACCAGGCCGTCGTCGAGCATGAGGATCTCGCGGTCGTGCTCGATCGCGATCACCGGGTCGGGCAGCGACTGCCAGTCGCGTACGACGCCGGCGAGGACGTCCGCCATGTCGGCACGGCCCTTCACCGCGGCGGCCGCCCGGCTGTCGGTGGCCGTGGCCTTCACGCCGGGGAAGAGTTCGCCGACGGTCGCGAGGAGGACGCCGGTCTCGCCGAGGGAGGGCAGCACCTCGCCGATGTAGCCGAGGAAGGCGGGGTTCGGGCCGACGATGAGGACGGCCCGCTTGGCGAGCAACTCCCGGTGTTCGTACAGGAGATACGCGGCCCGGTGCAGCGCGACGGCGGTCTTGCCGGTGCCGGGGCCGCCCTCGACGACGAGCACCCCGCGGTGCGGGGCCCGGATGATCTCGTCCTGTTCGGCCTGGATGGTCTGCACGATGTCGCTCATCCGGCCGGTGCGCGCGGAGTTGAGCGCGGCGAGCAGCACGGCGTCGCCGGTCGGGTCCTCGTGGCCGGTGCGGGTGGCGTCACCGAGGTCGAGGATCTCGTCGTGCAGGGCGGTGACGCGGCGGCCGTCGGTGGTGAGGTGCCGGCGGCGGCGCAGGCCCATCGGGGTGTGGCCGGTGGCGAGGTAGAAGGGGCGGGCGACGTCGGCGCGCCAGTCGATCAGGATCGGGGTGAGATCGGCGTCGGCGGCACGGATGCCGATCCGGCCGATGTGGTGCCGGACCCCGGAGGTCAGGTCGATCCGGCCGAAGCAGAGCGAGCCGTCCACGGCGTTCAGCGCGGCGAGCAGCCCCGAGCGCTCGGCGACCAGGATGTCCCGCTCCAGCCGGGCCTGCATGGGCGTGTTGCCCTGCCCGAGCGCGTCCGTGACGGAGTCCTCGGTGGCGCCGCGCAGCGCGTCCACGCGTGCGTACAGACCGTCGATGAATTCCTGCTCACCGCGAATTTCATCGCTGTTTGACAATTCCACTCCCGGACATATATACTGTGCTCACTAAGCCTCTTTGCGACTCAATTGCTGCGAAGTCGCGAACCATTGAATATACGCAAAGAAATCCCCCGAGCGCAATTGCTCAGGGGATTTTCTCGTTCCAGGGGTCTCGCGTCGGCGGCTCAGATCACATCGGCCAGTTCCTCCAGCAGCCGACGCTTGGGCCGGGCTCCCACCATGGCCTTCACCGGCTCACCACCCCGGAAGACCATGAACGTGGGCATCGAGAGAACCTTGTAGGCGTTGGTGATCTCCGGATTCTGGTCCACGTTCAACTGCACCACCTTCAGCCGGTCCGCCTCCTCGGCGGAGATGGCCCGCAGCACCGGTCCCATCTGCCGGCACGGCGGACACCAGTCCGCCGTGAACTCCACCAGCACCGGCAACTCCGCCCCGATCACCTCGGCCGCGAAATTCTCGTCCGTCACATCGATCACAGGTCCCGCCCTCCCAGTTCGCACAACGGTGATGGCTCCTCGACCGACGCCAGCCGCACCCCGATCTCCGCCCGCACCGCCTGCAACTCCCCGATCAGGGAATCCAGTTCGGCCAGCTTGCGCCGGTAGACCGCGAGCGACGCCGGACACGAGTCCCCCTCCGGATGCCCGGCCCGCAGACACTCCACGAAGGGCCGCGTCTCCTCCAGGTCGAACCCGAAGTCCTGCAAGGTCCTGATCTGCCGGAGCAGCCTCAGATCCCCCTCGTCGTACGTCCGATACCCGTTCCCCCCGCGCCGCGCGGGCAACAGCCCCCGCGACTCGTAGTACCGCAACGCCCGCGTGGTGGTCCCGGCCCGCGCGGCCAGCTCGCCGATTCGCATGCCTACGACGGTAATCCTTGACGCGGGCGTCAAGGCAACGCCGGGAGGCGGGGACGTGGGCCCGGCTAGAACTCCTCTGAAGGTGGACGTACCCCGAGCAGCCGCCGCGTCAACTGGTCCCGGTCGGAGAGGAGTTCGTCGAGGGCCGCGCGGACGTCGGCCGGTTCGGTGAGCGGTGACTCACGTTCCGCCGCGATCAGCACGGACCGGCGTACCAGTTCCTTCGTGAAGGACGCCGTCGTGCCCTCCGTGCGGGAGACGACCTCGGCGGTCAGCTCCTCGTCGAGGTCGAGGCCGGTGCCGTAGAGGTCGAGGAGGCGGGCGCGGCCCGGGGCGTCCGGGAGGGGGATCTCGACGGCCAGGTCGACTCGGCCGGGGCGTTGGATCAGGGCCGGTTCGAGGAGGTCGGCGCGGTTGGTGGTGAGGAGGAAGGCCACGTCGGCGTCGTCGCTGAGGCCGTCCATCTCGTTCAACACCTGGAAGAGCAGGGGCTGTTCGCCGCCATGGTCGCGGGCCTCGGCGATCAGGTCGCAGTCCTCCAGCACGACCAGCGCGGGCTGGAGCATCCGGGCCAGCGCGCAGGCGGGGCCGATGGCATCGATGCTCGTACCGGAGAGGACGACGACCGTGAACTGCGGGAGGTGGGAGAGGAGATAGCGGATCGTGTGGGTCTTGCCGGTGCCGGGCGGGCCGTAGAGAAGGAGGCCACGACGCAAGTGCTGGCCGGCCGCGCGGAGTTGGGCGCGGCGGCGGGCCACGCCGACGACCTGGCGCTCGACGCGCTCCAGGAGTCCCTCGGGAAGCACGATGTCGTCCCGGGTCAGCGCGGGGCGGCGGTGGAATCGGAACGGGCCGAGGCCCTGGCCGAACTCGGAGCCCTCGAAGGACAGCACCTGGCCGCGGAAGATGTTGTGCTCAAGCACCAGCGCGTCGAGCTCGGCGAGCAGTCGGTCCGCGAACTCCTTGTCCCGCGCGAGGACTTCGATCTCGACCTTGTCGCGCCCGTATTCGTCGGCCGGTCCGCGCAGCAGCACCGCGAACCGGTCGTCGCCGTCCGCGCCGAGGTAGAACCCGCAGGAGACACAGGCGAGTTCGGCGTCGGGCGAGACCGGCAGCTGCGCGTAGTCGACCGCGCCGACCGTGAACCGGTCGTGCCGGTCGGCGGCTTCGAGGATCTCGCCGAGGGTGAGATCACCGCGGTTCTGCGCGCCCCGCATGCCGACCAGTTCGTAGGAACGGCCGTCCGCGGCGAACCAGTTCTCCAGCGCGAGATGCACGTTGGGGAGGTCGTAGGGCGGATACGCGGCCTTGACGACCGGCCGGTCGGCGGGTGCGGTGCCGAGGTGGTCGCACAGACGCTTGGTGAGGTTGCGGGCGGGGTCGTCGTCCGTGCGTTTCGGGCGGGCCACGGCGGCGAGGAACTCGTGGAACAGGACGCCGATCTGCTCCATCGACAGCGGTGAGGGCTCGCGTCCGGCCCCGTACCGGCGCTCGTACTCCGCCGCGCTGACGATCTCCACTCCGCCCGGTTCGCCCATGTCCGCCTCCATAGTTCCGATGTGTCGGACCAGGGTGTCAGACCATGACCCCCGCGGACGCCTCCACTTCCAGCAGGGAGGCGCTCTCGCGCTCCTCGTCGAAGGCCTTGCGCCCGCCGCGCAGGCCGAACAGCCGCTTGGCGAGGGCGATGTAGACGACGGCGAGGATGTTGAGGACGAGGGTGGCGATCTTCAACCAGCTGATGTGTTCGGTGAGTTCGTAGATCTCCAGCGGCAGGAACGCGGCGGTGGCCACCACCGTCAGATACTCCGCCCAGCGCTTGGCGTACCAGAGGCCGCCGGCCTCGACGAGTTCGATCAGCGCGTACGCCAGCAGCAGGACCGCGACCAGGACCAGCGTGGAGTGCTTGTAGCCGAAGGTCTTCTGGATGGAGCCGACGACCGGCGAGTGGTCGAGGTCGTAGTGGAAGTGCTTGAAGACCGGGCGGAAGACGTCCAGGTACTCGTCGAAGAGCTTGCGCACCGAGTCCTGGCTGTTGCTGAACTTCCACACCGCGGCGGCCACCAGCACGATGAACACCCCGCGCACGGCCCGCTCGATCGCCAGGAACCGCAGGATGAACAGATCCCGCAGCACCTTCCCGCGCGGCACCAGCGGTGCGTGCTCGGCGGGCCCCGCCCCGTGCGGGTCGCCGAGCACGAAGTCGCCGCAGCGCAGACACCGCCACGCCGTCCCCAGCCCGGTCTCGGCCCGCAGCCGCTCCCGCAGCGCCGTCTCGTCGGGCGCGTACGTCACATGCCCGTGCCGTGCGCAGTGCCGCCGGTCCCAGTCGATCTTCATGCCCATGGCCCCCGTGACTCCCACCGAAACGCGTCGTGCCGTGCCGCGCCGGAGGTTTCCGGCACGGCACGGCACGCTAGTGCATCCACTTCAACGACGGGGCGGTGGACCGGGCGGCTGAGCGACGGGGGGACACCCAGCCACCCGGAGTCGTCGGGTGTCCGGGCCGGGTTCAGGGCCGGTCCGGACACCCGCGTCCTTGGGGCGCTCAGGCCTTGGCGAGCGCCTGTTCCTTCTCGCCGCCCTGCTCGGGCACCGCGTCGAGGTGCTCCTCGCCGTCCTTCTCGTCGAGCAACGTCTTCTCGTCGAAGGGCAGTTCACCCGCGAGAACCCGGTTCACCCGCTCCTTGTCGACCTCACCGGTCCAGGTGCCGATGAGCAGCGTGGCGACGGCGTTGCCCGCGAAGTTGGTGACGGCGCGGGCCTCGCTCATGAAGCGGTCGATGCCGATGATCAGGCCGACACCGTCGACCAGGGCCGGCTTGTGCGACTGCAGACCACTGGCCAGTACGGCGATACCGGAGCCGGAGACACCGGCCGCGCCCTTGGAGGCGACCATCATGAAGAGCAGCAGCCCGATCTGCTGGCCGATGTTCATCGGCTGGTCCATGGCGTCGGCGATGAACAGCGAGGCCATGGTCAGGTAGATCATCGTGCCGTCGAGGTTGAAGGAGTAGCCGGTCGGCACGGTGATACCGACGACGGGACGGCTGACACCCAGGTGCTCCATCTTCGCGATGAGCCGCGGCAGCGCGGACTCGGAGGAGGAGGTGGAGACGATCAGCAGGAACTCGCGGCCGAGGTACTTCAGGAGCTGGAAGAGGTTGACCTTGGCGACCATCTTGGTCAGCGTGCCGAGCACGATCACGACGAACAGGAAACAGGTGACGTAGAAGCCGAGCATGATCATGCCGAGCGCCTTGAGCGCGTCCATGCCGGTCTCGCCGATCACCGCGGCCATCGCGCCGAAGGCACCGACGGGCGCGGCCCACATGATCATGCCGAGGATGCGGAAGACCAGCTTCTGGATGTACTCGACCCCGCGCAGCACCGGCTCGCCGGTCCGGCCCATGGCCTGCAGCGCGAAGCCCGCGAGGAGCGCGATCAGCAGCGTCTGGAGGACCTCGCCCTCGGTGAACGCCGACACGAAGGTGGTCGGGATGATCCCGAGCAGGAAGTCGACCGGGCCCTCGGCGGCGGCCTGGGCCTGCGTGTGTCCGACGCCCTTGACGGCCGCGGTGATGTGCATGCCGCTGCCCGGGTGGATGATGTTGCCGACCACCAGGCCGATGGCCAGCGCCACGAACGACATCGCGATGAAGTAGCCGAGCGCGAGCCCGCCGACCTTGCCGACCTGCGCGGCCTTCCGTACGGAGCCGACGCCGAGCACGATCGTGCAGAAGATGATCGGCGCGATCATCATCTTGATCAGCGCGACGAAGCCCGTACCGAGCGGCTTCAGCTCCTCGGCGAAGCCCGGCGCGGCGAACCCGACGATGATGCCGAGGCCGACGGCGACGAGCACCGCGAGGTAGAGGTAGTGGGTACGGTCCCGCTTCGCGCGGGGTGCTGCGGGTGCGGCAGGTGCGGGTACGGGGGTGCTGGCCACGGCTGCCCTCCTTGACGACGTCGTCGGCATCATCCGGCGTGCGGCTCACGACCGGCGGAACCCGGGCTGCGAGTGCGGCTCACGTCCGGGGGTTGCGGTGACTATCTCCCGGCTTGTGAGGCCGGTCACCCTTGCGTTCATTTAGTTCATCCTTAACCGGAGAGGCACACTGACGACATGCGCATCCCGCACGTCCCCCGTCCCCGCAGCCTCGCCGGCCAGCTCTTCGGCATGCAGGCCGTGCTGATAGCGGTCGTCGTCGCCGGGTACGCGCTGTTCACCTACGTCAGCGACCGCAGCCAGGCCGAGGACGCGGCCGGCCGACAGGCCCGGGCGGTGGCGCGCTCGGTCGCCGACACCCCGACGGTGGCGGCGGCCATCGGTACGTCCGACCCGACCGCGCACCTGGAGACGTACTCCGTGCGCGTCCAGCGGGACACCGGGGTCGACTTCATCACGATCATGAACCCGCAGGGCATCCGCTGGACGCACCCGGACACGACCCAGATCGGGAAGAAGTTCCTCGGTCACATCGGGCCCGCCGTCAACGGCCGCACGTTCACCGAGACCTACACCGGTACGCTCGGCGCGTCCGTCCGCGCGGTCACCCCGGTCTGGGACGGCACCCACACCCGCGTCATCGGCCTGGTCAGTGCCGGCATCCGGGTCGAGGCGATCACCCAGCGCGTGCAGGACCAGGTCACGGCCCTGATCGGGGTCGCGGCCGGCGCCCTGGCCCTGGGTGCCGTAGGAACGTACGTGGTGAACGCCCGTCTCCGCCGCCACACCCACGGCATGAACGCGGCCGAGCTGAGCCATATGCACGACTACCACCAGGCCGCGCTGCACGCGGTGCGGGAAGGGCTGCTGATGCTCGACGGGCAGTACCGGGTGGCGCTCATGAACGACGGCGGACGGGAGCTGCTGGGGGTGGGCCCGGACGTGGATGTGGTGGGCCGCTCGGTGGCGAGCCTGGGTCTGCCCGCACCCCTGACCGGGGCGCTGCTGTCCTCGGAGCCCCGGGTGGACGAGGTGCATCTGACGGCGTCACGCGTACTGGTGGTCAACACCTCCCCGGTATCGGGCGGAGAGCGACGAGGAACGGTGGTGACTCTCCGCGATGTCACCGAACTCCAGTCCCTCATGGGCGAGTTGAACTCGGAGCGCGGTTTCACACAGGCGCTGCGCTCCCAGGCGCACGAGGCGGCGAACCGGCTGCACACGGTCGTCTCGCTGATCGAGCTGGGGCGCGCCGAGGAGGCGGTGGACTTCGCGACGGCCGAGCTGGAGTTGGCCCAGACGTTGACGGACCAGGTGGTGTCGGCGGTCAACGAGCCTGTGCTGGCGGCCCTGTTGCTGGGCAAGACGGCTCAAGCCAACGAGCGGGGCGTCGAGTTGGTCGTATCGGAGGACAGCTGTCTCGACGACGGCATGCTCCCGGAGTCCCTCTCCGCCCGAGACCTGGTGACCATCCTCGGCAACCTGATCGACAACGCGGTGGACGCGGCTCAGGGCAGCCTGCGGGCGCGGGTCACGGTGACGGCGTACACGGTGGACGCCGTCTCTCTGGTGCTGCGGGTCGCGGACACGGGTTCGGGAGTCGATCCGGCCCACGCGGAGGCGGTCTTCCAGCGCGGCTTCTCGACGAAGCCGGCCGGGCCCGGGGGCCGGGGGCTGGGGCTGGCGTTGGTACGGCAGGCGGTGAACCGGCACGAGGGGACGCTGACGGTGGCGGATGCGGAGGGCGGCGGGGCGGTGTTCGAGGTGCGGCTGCCGTTGCGGGACGGGGCCACGGCCTCCGAGGGCGCGTTGTCCGGAGGTGGCGAAGCATGACGAACGACGAGCCTGTCGAGCCCATCCGTGTCCTGGTCGTGGAGGACGATCCCGTCGCCGCCGACGCGCATGTGATGTACGTCGGCCGGGTGCCCGGGTTCGTGGCGGTCGGGAAGGCGCACACAGGGGCGGAGGCGCGCCGGGCCCTGGAGCGCACGAAGGTCGACCTGCTCCTCCTGGACCTGCACCTCCCGGACGTGCACGGCCTGCAACTGGCCCGATCCCTGCGGGCGGCCGGCTATCACGCCGACGTGATAGCGGTGACCTCGGCACGGGACCTGGCGGTGGTGCGGGAGGGCGTGTCGCTGGGGGTCGTCCAGTACGTGCTGAAACCGTTCACGTTCGCGACGCTGCGGGACCGGTTGGTGCGGTACGCCGAGTTCCACGCTGCGGCGGGGGAGGCGAGCGGGCAGGACGAGGTCGATCGCGCGCTCGCCGCGTTGCGGGCACCTTCGCCTGCCGCGCTGCCCAAAGGGCTGAGTGCGCCGACGCTGGAGCGGGTGACGGTCGCCCTGCGGGACTGCGGGGAGGGGCTCACGGCGGCGGGGGTGGCTGAGGCGGTGGGAATCTCGCGGATCACTGCCCGCCGCTACCTGGAGCATCTGGTGGAGGCGGGGCGGGCTGCGCGGAGTCCGCAGTACGGGACCGTGGGGCGGCCGGAGTTGCAGTATCGGTGGGTCAAGGGGCAGCAGGGCGGGGCGAGTTGAAGGGCCGCGCATAGCTCAGCACCTGATGCCCCAGTCCTACGACGATGAGCGCCTCGACGACGGACAGGACGAGCAGCCCGGAGGACGAGTCGCCCGCCCCCGCGGCCCAGTAGACGACGAGCCCGGCGAACGGCACCACGCAGAACGCCAGCAGGTCGACGGCACACTGGATGACCTTGCGGGAGCGGCGGCGGCTGTCGGAGCGGTGGGCGGTCTCCCAGGCGAAGGCCGTCCCGGCGTGGGCGAGTTCGGCGAGCCGGGGGCTCAGGTCGTCGCGGATGTAGGTCCCGATCGCGGAGATCTTCTCGTCGTTGACGAGATAGGTCCAGCCGAGGACGACACACACCGGCGGCAGCGCGAGCAGCATCTCGGGCTGCCTCGCCTGCGCGGCGGCGGCGATGACGGCGGCGACGACCGTGAGGGTGACGTAGAGGAGGTTGTCGCGGAAGCCGATACGGGTCTTCTGCTCGTCCTTGATGGTCGTGTACTCGGCGAGGAGCAACTGGCCCACGGTGACATCCCGTTCCGGCACCGACGTCCCCCTTGGTGGTCCCGTTTCGTGGTCCGACACGCCTTCCGTGCAGGTGAGTTGAAAGTACCTTAGGGAGGTGACTCAACCCATTGTCGCCGTGCTGACCGCGTTGTCGTTGGAGTACACGGCTGTGCGGGGACATCTGACGGACGTACGGAAGCGGGAGCATCCGCGCGGGACGAGGGCCGTGGTGGGCCAACTGCCCGGTACCGACTGGTCCGTTGCCCTGGTGGAGATGGGCGAGGGCAATCTGACGGCGGCGGCGCTCACCGAGCGGGTGATGTCGTGGCTGGAGCCGGAGGCGGTGTTCTTCGTCGGGGTCGCCGGCAGCCTGAAGGAGGACATCGGACTGGGTGATGTCGTCGTGGCCACGAAGGTGTACGGCATCCATGGCGGCAAGGACACACCGGAGGGTTTTCTCGTACGCCCGGAAGCCTGGCGCGCCTCGCACCGGCTGGAGCAGGCGGCCCGGGACGCGTTGCGCGACGACCCGCATGCCCACCTGAAGCCGATCGCCGCCGGGGACGTGGTGCTGGCGTCGTCCACCTCGGCACTGGCCGAGCATCTGCGCACGCACTTCAACGACGCGGCGGCCATCGAGATGGAGGGCGCGGGGGTCGCCGGCGCGGTGCACCTGGCCGGTGGGGACGCCCTGGTGGTGCGTGGGATCAGCGACCGGGCGAACGGCGACAAGTCGCTTGCGGATGCCGGGGGTTCACAGCCGAGGGCGGCGGAGAGCGCGGCTGCGGCGGTGATGGCGGTGGTGCGTGAACTGACGCCGTTCCGGGGGCGATCGGGGCGTTCGGCCAACGCCGACGACTCCGAGGAGGGGCCCCATCGCGGTTCCACGTACGGCGGCGACCACTTCGACTTCCGAGGCTCCACCTTCAACGGTCCGTTTGTCGCCAAACGGGTGGGCCGGGAGCCTGGAGAGAGGGAGCGGTAGCGGCACCGTCCACGGTCCCGTGCCGGTCGCCACCGCCGCGCTGCCGGGAGTGCCTGCCGGGTTCACCGGGCGGGACGACGATCTGGCGCGGTTGATGCCGGTGCTGGATCCGGGCGCGGAGTCCGAACTGCCCGTGGTGATCTGCGCGGTGTCCGGTCTGGGCGGGATCGGGAAGACGTCGTTGGCGTTGTGCGCGGCGCATCGGGCGGTGCGGGACGGGTGGTTTCCGGGTGGGACGTTGTTCGTCGACTTCCGGGGGTACGACGAGGATCCGGTCACGGCGGATCAGGCGGTGCTGGCGTTGTTGGACGGGATGGGGGTGCGGGGGGCGGATCTTCCGCAGACGGTGGCCGGGCAGTACGGGCTGTATCGGCGGCTGTTGGCGGAGGAGCAGCGGTCGATGCTGCTGATCCTCGACAACGCGTCGGACGCGGGGCAGGTGATGCCGCTGGTACCGGGTGGGGATCATCACCGGGTGCTGATCACGTCCCGGGATCGGCTGACTGAACTGGACGCCAGGTTGATCGACCTCGATGTGCTGGGGGCGGAGGCTGCGGCCGAGCTAGTGGGGAGGGCGTTGCGGCTCAGCGACGGGGGTGACGATCGGGCTGTGCGGGAGCCGGGCGCCGTGGGTGAGTTGGCGGTGCTGTGTGGTCATCATCCGCTGGCGCTGCGGATCGCCGTGGGCATGTTGCGGAAGCGGCGGTATCGGTCTGTTGCCTCGCTGGTGAGTGAGTTGCGGGGGGTTGCGGACCGGACGGAGGCGTTGGGGATTCGACCGGTTTTCCAGGCTGCGTATGGCCAACTACCGGATGTGCAGGCGCGGTTGTTGCGGTTGCTTTGTCTGGCGCCGGTGGCTGAGGTCGGGACGGAGACGGCGGAGGTGATGGCGGACCTACCGACCCATGAGACGTTCGACTTGCTGGAGGAACTCGCTGCTTCGCATCTGGTCACGCCTACTCCGAGGGACGGGGACGTGCGGTGGCGGTTGCATGACCTGGTGCGGGCGTTCGGGGCAGGTGTGGTAGCGGGGGATGCGGAGTTGCGGGAGGAGGGGGAGGCGGCTCAGGAGCGAGTGCTGGAGTCCTATTGCCGGTGGGCGGATGCGGGGGATGACCGGCTGCGGTGGCTACCTGGAATGGTGGAACCGGAGCGGTTCCTCGACCGGGCGCAGGCGTTGGCATGGTTTGACGAGGAGCGGGCAGGGCTGGTCGCGGCAGTGCAGTGGGCGCGGGAGGAGCGGTTCGCGGACACGGCAGTGCGGCTCTCTGAGCGCCTGGCGGAATATCTCGACTGGCGACGATACTTCGACGACAAGATCACGGTCTGCCGTACCGCACAGGAGGCCGCGCACCATGCCGGGAAATTGGCTAGCGAGGCCACCGCGTGGAACAACCTCGGCAATGCCATGGCACAGGCAGGCCGGGCGGAGGACGCCATTGACGCGCTCACACGCGCCCTCGACCTCTACCAGGCAGATGGGGATGATCTCGGCGAGGCCATGGCGGGAAACAACCTCGGCAATGCCATGGCACAGGCAGGCCGGGCGGAGGACGCCGTCGACGCGCTGACACGCGCCCTCAACCTCTACGAGACCTCTGGGGGTCGCCAGCGTGAGGCCATGGGATGGAACAACCTCGGCAGCGCTCTAAGGCATGCAGGCCGGACGGAGGAGGCCATTGAGGCCCACACCCGCGCCCTGGACCTCTACCAAGCGGTCGGGGACCGCCTCCGCGAAGGCACGGCGTGGAGCAACCTCGGCAGCGCCTTTCGGGACTCGGGTCGGGTAGAGGAGGCCATCCGAAGTCAGCAAATAGCCTGGGAGATCTTCCAGGAGTTCGAGGACTGGTACCGGGCAGGTGCAGCACTCCACAACCTAGCTCTCGCCCACGAGACCGCCAACAGTCCTGCCGAGGCCAGAATCCACTGGCTCCGAGCCGCCGACGCCTTCACAGGGGCCAACGCCCCCGACATGGCAGCCGCCGCCCAATCCCGCGCAGACGCATTGACCTGACTAGACCAATCCACTTACCGTCACCGGGCAGCCATCCGGCCAGGCCACAACGATGTGAGCCCATAGGAGGTCGTGCCCGTGCGCCCCACCGCCGTCGCCCTCGCAGCCATCTCAGCCCTCGCGCTCGCCGCAACAACCCTCACCGCCTGCGGCAGCGGATCCGGAAGTGATCCGGACACCGTCAAGATCTCCTTCAAGCAGTCGACGGACAACTCCATCAAGGTGATGGACACGTATCTCGCCGACATCAAGAAGCAGTTCGAGAAGCAGTACCCCGGCAAGAAGGTCGAACTCATCCCCATCAAGGCCGCGGACTCGGAGTACTACACCAAGCTCCAGCAGATGCTCCGCTCCCCCAAGACCGCCCCCGACCTGGTCTACGAGGACACGTTCCTCATCAACTCCGATATCACCAGCGGGTACTTGAAACCGCTGGACACCTACCTCGCCAAGTGGCCGGACTGGAACCAGTTCATCGACACGGCGAAGACGGCGGCCAAGGCCGAGGACGGGAAGACGTACGGCGTGCCGGACGGCACGGACACCCGGGGCCTGTGGTTCAACAAGGCCATCTTCAAGAAGGCGGGCCTGCCCAGCAATTGGCAGCCGAAGACCTGGGACGACGTCCTCAGCGCGGCCCGCACCATCAAGGCGAAGGTCCCCGGAGTCACCCCGCTCAACGTCTACACGGGCAAGCCCGCCGGCGAGGCCGCCACCATGCAGGGCTTCGAGATGCTGCTCTACGGCACGGGTGACGCGACCACCACGGACCCGCTCTACGACAAGAGCACCAAGAAGTGGATCGAGGCGGGGCAGGGCTTCAAGGACGCCCTCTCCTTCGTACACACCGTGTACAAGGACAAGTTGGGCCCGGATGTGTCCGACGCCCTCGACCCCAACATCCAGACCACCGTCGCCGGTGAGCTGCTTCCCCAGGGCAAGTTGGCGATCAATCTGGACGGATCCTGGCTGCCGCAGGCGTGGTTGGCGGGAAGTGGGCACGAATGGCCCACGTGGTCCAAGGAGTTGGGGCTCGCCTACATGCCGACCCAGCACGGCCAGGCCCCCGGCAAGGTGAGCATGTCCGGCGGCTGGACCTGGGCGATACCCTCCAAGGCCGGCAACCCCGACCTGGCCTTCGACTTCGTCAAGACGATGCAGACGAAGGCGAACGCGGAGAAGTGGTACATCGCCAACTCCGGTATCTCGGTGCGGAAGGACGTCGCCGCCGACCCCGCCTACGCGACCGCCCAGCCCGGCATCAAGTTCTTCACGGACCTGGTGTCGAGCACGCACTACCGGCCCGCCTACCCGGCGTACCCGAAGGTCTCCACCGCCATCCAGGAGGCGATGGAGGGTGTGACGACGGGTGACATGTCGGTGGACAAGGCGGCGAGTTCGTACGACGACGAACTCAAGACGGCCACCGACAACCAGGTGATCAAGAAGTGACCACCGCACCCCAGCACGCGCCGGGCCCGGACCTGACGAAGGTCCCCGCCGACCCGGACCCGGCGCCGTACAAGCCCACCCGCCCTCGGGGTCCGCACCCCGTGGCCCGTTCCCTGGCCCGGCTCCTCCCCCTCTCCCCCGCCCTGATCATCCTGCTCCTCTTCCTGGCCGGCCCGATCGGGTACTGCGTCTACCTCGCCTTCACCGACCTCCAACTCACCGGCCAGGCACACTCGTCGTTCGTCGGCTTCGCCAATTTCCGGGCGGCCTTCAAGGACACGGAGTTCCTCAACGCGGTCTGGCTGACGCTGGTCTTCACGGTGCTGTCGTCCCTGGTCGGCCAGAACACGCTGGGGCTGGCCCTCGCCTCCCTCATGCAGCGCGCGTCGAAGCCGGTCCGCACGCTGACGGGCGCGATCGTGATCACGGCGTGGGTACTGCCGGAGGTCGTGGCCGGCTTTCTGCTCTACGCCTTCTTCCGCCGCGAGGGAACCCTGGACGCCATCCTCCAGTGGCTCCATCTCCCGTCCCAGAACTGGCTGTACACCCTGCCGATCCTCGCGGTGTCGTTCGCGAACGTGTGGCGGGGCACCGCCTTCTCGATGCTGGTCTACTCGGCGGCCCTGAACGAGATCCCCAAGGAGATCACGGAGGCCGCGGAGGTCGACGGCGCGGGCGGCTGGCGCCGTATGTGGCACATCACGCTCCCGATGATCCGCCGCTCGATCGGCACGAACCTCATGCTCAACACCCTCCAGACCCTGTCCGTGTTCGGCCTGATCTGGGTGATGACACGAGGCGGCCCGGGCAACAGAAGCCAGACCCTCCCCCTCTTCATGTACGAACAGGCCTTCCAGAACAGCATGATCGGCTACGGCACGGCGGTGGCCCTGCTGCTGCTCCTGGTCGGCGCGCTCTTCTCCCTCGTGTACGTACGGCTGTTGCGGACGGAGGTCTGACCCATGGCACTCACCCCCACCTCCCGCTCCCCGCTCGTCTCCCGCCGAACGAGCCGACGCCTGGCCGCGGATGCCGGACTCCTCGTGGTCGCCGCCGCGTTCGCGCTGCCGCTGGCCTGGGTCGTCCTGTCCTCCCTCGACCCGCACGCGGGCCTGCGCGTGAAGGCCCCCGACGGCCTCACCCTCGACAACTTCGACGCGATCCTGAAGCCGGACATCACCTTCACGCCCCTGCTCAACAGCCTGATCCTGTGCGGCGGCGGCACACTCCTGACGGTCGTCTGCGCGGCCCTCGCCGCCTACCCCCTGTCCCGCTTCCGCTCACGCCTGAACCGCCCCTTCCTCCTCACGATCCTCTTCACCACCAGCCTCCCGATCACGGCGATCATGGTGCCGGTGTACGCCCTGTTCGTGCAGGTGAACCTCATCGACACCATGCAGGGCACCATCCTGTTCTTCGCCGCCTCTCAACTCCCCTTTGCCATCTGGCTGATGAAGAACTTCATGGACGGCGTACCGAAGGAACTGGAAGAGGCGGCCTGGACGGACGGGGCGTCGTCGTTCCAGTCCCTGCTCCGGATCGTGCTCCCCCTCATGGGCCCGGGCGTCGCCGTCGTGACGATCTTCTCGTTCGTGATGATGTGGGGGAACTTCTTCGTCCCCTTCATGCTGCTGCTGACGCCGGACCAGATGCCGGCGAGCGTGAGCATCAACGAGTTCTTCGGGAACCGGGGGATGGTGGCGTACGGGCAGTTGGCGGCGTTCTCTGTTGTCTACTCGACGCCGGTGATTTTGTTGTATGTGCTGGTGGCACGGCGGTTGGGTGGGGGGTTTGCTTTGGGGGGAGCGGTCAAGGGGTAGATGAGCCGGGCAGCGAACGCTGTTGTTCCTCGGCCAGAGCACGCGATTCGGCGGCCTCCGCCGCAGCGTCCGCTCGTCTATAGGCGTCGGAGGCCTGAAGCCACAACCCTGCGGCCCCAGCAGGGTCGTGTGCCTCGACGCTGAGCGCAGAGTTGTACAGAACCTGACCTGTCCAGTACCAGTCGCCCAGTTCCTGGAAGATGCCCCGTGCAGTTTCGAAGCTCTCGGTGGCCTCTCCCAACCGGCCGACCACAAGCAGGGCGACGCCGAGGTTGTTCCAGGCGCCGGCCTCTCGTCGCGGGTCCGCAACGGCCTTGAAGAGGTCACGGGCACGGGTGAGCGCCTCAACCGCATCCGCGACCCGCTCCGTCTGCGACAGGGCATTGCCGAGGCATTCCCATGTGACGGCCTCCGCATGGAGGTCGTCGACTGCGTGGAAGAGGTGGCGAGCACGGGTGTATACCTCGATCGCTTCCGCCTGCCGACACGCTGCCGCCAGATCCAAGCCCAGATTGTTCAGCGCCACAGCCTCGTGTCGGACCTCCCCGACCTCTCGAAAGAAGTCGCGAGCGCGCGTATGGGCCTCGATGGCTTCAGCGGTCTTTCCCACCGACCGTAGGGCGTTTCCGAGGTTGCTCAGCGCACCGGCCTCACGGTCCCGATCCCCGAGGCCGTGGGCAGCAAGCTGGGCGGACCGGCACGCTGTGAGCCAGTCGTCGAGATGCCGCTGCCTCTGCAGGTACACCGTCAGGCATGCTGCCAGCAGCACCGCGCTGCTCGCATATCGCTTTTCCTCCGCCCATCCGACCGCCACGACCAGGCCGGCCCGCTCCCCGTCGAGCCATGCCAACGCTTGGGCCGAGTCGGCGAACCACGGTGGCTCGGGCATCCCCTGCAACCACCGCAATCGTGCGTCAGCCGCATGCGCCCGCCGCAAGTACAGGTCCAACACCCGTTCCCGTGCCAGTTCCCCCTCATCCTCCGGGCCGGAATCCACTGCCAGCGCGAACGCCCGCACCAGGTCATGCAAGCGCCACCGCCGGCGCTCTCGCTCTGTCCCCCGGTCCACCAGATGCGTGCGGAAGAGCGCCTCCAGGACCCGGACGGGAGGGGTGTCCGTCCCGATCAGCGCGGCAGCGACTTCTTCACTCACGTCAGGCCCCGGCGCCAGAGCCAGCAGGCGCAGCATGCGGGCCTGCTCGGGCGGCAGCCTCTTGTACGACAGGTCGAAGGCCGCGCGGACACTGCGCTCACCGTCGTCGAGGTGCTCAAGCCGGTGCCCGAACTCGGTGAGTTCGGAGACGAGTTCGGCGACCGACTTCCCTCGGTCCATCACAAGCAGCGCCGCCGCGATCTGGAGAGCAAGCGGCAAGTACCCACAGCAGAAGGCGAGTTCCGCAGCCAACTCGACCTCGTCCGTGACACGGCCGTCGGAGGGATCGGCGATTCTCAGGGCGCGATCTAGGAGTTCGTACGCCTCCTCCTCACTCAACTCGTCCAACGACATGAGCCGCGCCCCCAGTTGAGGCAGCTTGCTGCGAGAAGTGACGAGCAACCGGTGCCGCGTCCCACCGGGAAGCAGTGGCCGCACCTGCTCGGCCGAGGATGCGTTGTCGGCCAGCACCAGCACCGCACCCCGCTCCCGCCCACGTTCCACGAGCGCCGACCGATACAGCGCTGCTCGCGCGTCGACCCCGGTCGGAATGTGTTCCGGCTCGACGCCCAGGGCCCTCAGCAGGGCCTCCACCGCCTGTTCCGCCGCGACGAGATCATCGTCGTAGCCATGGAGATTGACGAAGAGCACCCCGCCCGGGAACCACCCCTTCTCGCAGGCCGTGTGCGCCGCCTCCACCGCGAGCGCGGTCTTGCCGATCCCGCCGAGCCCGGACACGGCCGCGACCACCACGGCTTCCGGCGCATCGGCCACGGAGGGGTCGAACGCGTCGAGCAGCTGGGCCAGTTCATCTCCCCGGCCGGTGAACCCCGCCGCCCTCGCCGGCAGCGCATCCAGCGCGGTGGGCGCCGCCCCATGCTGGTGATACTCCGCCTTCGCGGTGAAGGGCCCGCTGAACTCCGCCCGCCCGAAATCGAGATGGTCCCCGCCGTACCCGGTCGTCATCGCACCGTCCCCGCGCCCCGTCGAACCCCACACGACATCACGGTACGCCGCCCCGACCCGACGCCCCTCAAGGTGCCCCAACCACACCCCGGCCCCGCCCCGAGGCACCCCACCATCGAAATCCCGCCACCCCCACTTCCTCCCACACCCGACCACCACCCCCACCCCAACCGCACTCCCCTTCGACCCCCGCCCACACACCCGACGCCGCCCGAACAACCCCCGCACTCCACCACCCCGGCAAATGGCAAGGTAGAGCGGCATATTCACCGCCCGGTAGCCGCCGCCGGACACCCTCAGTCGCCACGCACCGTCACCATTCACCCCCACCCCACCCCCAACCGATCTCTACCGACCGACCGGATCCGTACGTTCGCACAATCCGTAATCCTGGCCGAACAGACCGTAGTCACCGCACTCAGGCGCCCCTAGCTTGTGGCGCGTGCGCCGACCCCCTGCTCAGTCCAGCCAGTCCACGCCGCCCACGCCGCCCTTCAACGCCCCCGCCGCTCGCCGGCTCCGTACCGCTCTCAACATGGGGCCCGAGCATGTCGCGTACGGCATGCGTGCCTCGTACGGGCTGCCGTATGTCACGCCTGACCTGGTCATCGCCTGGGAGCGCGGGCTCACCGCGCCCTCCGGGCCCGAACTCATCGCGCTCGCCGGTGTGTTGTGGTGTTCCGCGGGTGAACTCATCGGCAGGCCACGCACACTGCGTGAGCACCGTCTCTCGCACGGCCTCGCGCCGGAGGACGTCGCGCGGACAGTCGGGCTCGAACTCCTCGCGTATCTGCGGATGGAGGAGCACGACCAGTGGCGCGGCACCGAGCGGCAGTCCGCCGCGCTCTCCGAGCTTCTCGATCTCTCGCTGCCCGACTTCGTCAGTGTCACCGGACGCGACGTGAAGCTCGCGGAGCTGCTGCGCAGTGCCATGACCACGCGCTGGCAGGGGTACGTACGCCCGATCGCCAAGATGGTGCCGCTGGACCGGCGTCTCCTGGAGGACGCCCTCCAGGAGTTGCACGACGACTACCAGGCGCAGATGGTCGCCACCCTCAGTTGGGGCGGCGGCAGTTCGGCCGTCGACGCGGGCGAGGCCGGCCGGGACTTCCTCGACCAGATCATCAGCCGGTTCTGGTCCATGGTCGAGAAGAGCACGTACTGAGCGGGAACGACCGAGGGCCTAGAAGACCGACTCCGCCTCGTCCATCCGGTCCTTCGGGACCGTCTTCAGCTCGGTGACCGCCTCCGCCAGCGGGACCATCACCACGTCCGTCCCGCGCAGCGCGGTCATCCGCCCGAACTCGCCCCGGTGCGCCGCCTCCACCGCGTGCCAGCCGAACCGGGTCGCCAGCACCCTGTCGTACGCGGTCGGTACGCCACCGCGCTGGATGTGGCCGAGGATGACCGGCTTGGCCTCCTTGCCGAGGCGGCGTTCGAGTTCGTAGGCCAGTGCCGTGCCGATGCCCTGGAACCGCTCGTGGCCGAACTGGTCGATCTCGCCCTTGCCGTAGTCCATGGAGCCCTCGGCGGGGTGCGCGCCCTCGGCGACGCAGACGACGGCGAACTTCTTGCCGCGGGCGAAGCGCTCCTCGACCATCTTGACCAGGTCGGCGGGGTCGAAGGGGCGCTCCGGGAGGCAGATGCCGTGGGCGCCCGCCGCCATGCCGGACTCCAGCGCGATCCAGCCCGCGTGGCGGCCCATGACCTCGACGACCATCACGCGCTGGTGCGATTCCGCCGTGGTCTTGAGGCGGTCCATCGCCTCCGTGGCGACGCCGACCGCCGTGTCGAAGCCGAACGTGCGGTCCGTGGACGAGATGTCGTTGTCGATCGTCTTCGGGACGCCGACGACCGGGAGGCCCGCGTCGGACAGCATGCGCGCCGCCGTCAGCGTGCCCTCGCCGCCGATCGGGATCAGCGCGTCGATGCCGAAGTCGCGCGCGATGTCCAGCGCGTTCTCGCAGGCCTCGCGCAGGCGGTCGCGCTCCAGTCGTGAGGAGCCGAGGATCGTGCCGCCGCGGGCGAGGATGCCGCTGACCGCGTCGAGGTCGAGGGTGCGGTAGCGGCCGTCGAGCAGTCCGGCGTAGCCGTCCTCGAAGCCGATGACCTCGTCGCCGTAGTTGTCGACCGCTCGGTGCACGACCGATCGGATCACTGCGTTCAGGCCGGGGCAGTCGCCGCCTGCGGTGAGAACTCCGATGCGCATCGTGCTGTGTCTCCTGCTCGCTGTTGATACCGGTGAGCCGACTCCAATTGTTTCACGTCCCTCAGGGCGGTGCCGCTTCCACCCGACCGGCGGGCGCCCTATCCACCCCCGGAGGTATTGTCAAGATGGTCCTGCTCACCTCGGTGGGCGATTTTTATGACCGCCGAGGACCGGCATCGAAGACCGCCGAAGGCCACCGCAGAAGGCCACCGCAGAAGCAAGGGGAGAACACGCGTGACGCGCAG
Organism: Streptomyces sp. NPDC051576; assembly: GCF_040681835.1. Taxonomy (NCBI): domain Bacteria; kingdom Bacillati; phylum Actinomycetota; class Actinomycetes; order Kitasatosporales; family Streptomycetaceae; genus Streptomyces; species Streptomyces sp. NPDC051576. The sequence continues at coordinate 1,237,811 of NZ_JBFAZO010000001.1, read as the reverse complement.
CGTGTACGTGACCGGGATCGACCGCGGTGACGGCCGTCAGGTCGTGGAGCTGGGGGTCATGGAACTCCTGACCCGGCAGGTCGACCGGGTGGGGGTGTTCCGGCCCCTCGTCCACGACGGCCCCGATCGCCTGTTCGAGCTGCTGCGTGCGCGCTACCGGCTGTCCCAGGACCCGGCGACCGTCTACGGCATGGATTACCACGAGGCGTCCGCCCTCCAGGCCGAGCAGGGGACGGACGAGCTGGTGTCGACGCTCGTCGACCGGTTCCATCTCGTCGCCCGTGACTACGACGTCGTCCTCGTCCTCGGGACCGACTACGCGGACACCCAGTTCCCGGACGAGCTGTCCCTCAACGCCCGCCTCGCGAACGAGTTCGGCGCGTCGGTGATCCCCGTCGTGGGGGGACGCGGGCAGACCGCCGAGTCCGTGCTCGCGGAGACCCGGAACGCGTACCGGGCCTACGACGGGCTCGGGTGCGACGTCCTCGCCATGGTCGCCAACCGGGTGGCCCGCGAGGACCGGGACGCGATCGCCGGCCGGCTCGACGCCCGGCTGCCTGTGCCCTGCTATGCCGTACCGGACGAGCCCGCGCTCTCCGCGCCCACCGTCGCGCAGATCACCCACGCGCTCGGCGGCAGGGTGGTCCTGGGCGACGACTCGGGGCTCGCCCGCGACGCGATGGACTTCGTCTTCGGCGGAGCGATGCTGCCCAACTTCCTCAAGGCGCTGACCCCGGGCTGTCTCGTCGTCACGCCCGGCGACCGCGCCGACCTCGTCATCGGCGCGCTCGCCGCGCACAGCGCCGGCACCCCGCCGATAGCCGGCGTCCTGCTCACCCTGAACGAGGTGCCGGGCGACGGCATCCTCACCCTCGCCGCCCGCCTCGCCCCGGGCACCCCGGTGGTCTCGGTGCCCGGCACCTCCTTCCCCACCGCCGCCGAACTCTTCTCCCTGGAGGGGAAGTTGAACGCGGCCACCCCGCGCAAGGCGGAGACCGCGCTCGGCCTCTTCGAGCGGTACGTCGACACGAGCGACCTGCTCAAGCGGGTCTCCGCGCCCAGCAGCAACCGCCTCACGCCGATGATGTTCGAGCACACGCTCCTGGAGCGGGCCCGCTCCGACAAGCGGCGGATCGTGCTCCCCGAGGGCACCGAGCCCCGCGTCCTGCACGCCGCCGAGGTGCTGCTGCGCCGGGGCGTCTGCGAGCTGACCCTGCTCGGGCCCGAGGACCAGATCCGCAAGCGGGCCGCCGACCTGGGCATCGACCTCAGCGCCGCGCAGCTCGTCGACCCGAACACCTCCGAACTGCGGGACCGGTTCGCCGAGAAGTACGCCGAGTTGCGCGCCCACAAGGGCGTGACCGTCGAGCTGGCCTACGACGTCGTCGCCGACGTGAACTACTTCGGCACGCTGATGGTTCAGGAGGGGCTCGCCGACGGCATGGTCTCCGGGGCCGTGCACTCCACGGCCGCGACCATCCGGCCCGCCTTCGAGATCATCAAGACCAGGGCGGACGCCGGCATCGTCTCGTCCGTCTTCTTCATGTGCCTCGCCGACAAGGTGCTGGTCTACGGCGACTGCGCGGTCAACCCCGACCCGAACGCCGAGCAGTTGGCCGACATCGCCATCCAGTCGGCCGCCACCGCCGAGCAGTTCGGCGTCGCGGCACGGATCGCGATGCTGTCGTACTCCACCGGTACGTCCGGCTCGGGCATCGACGTCGACAAGGTGCGCGAGGCGACCGAACTGGTCCGGCTGCGGCGGGCCGATCTGCGGATCGAGGGGCCCATCCAGTACGACGCGGCCGTGGAGCCGACGGTCGCCGCGACCAAGCTGCCCGAGTCCGAAGTCGCGGGCCAGGCAAGCGTGTTGATCTTCCCCGACCTGAACACCGGCAACAACACCTACAAGGCCGTGCAGCGTTCGGCCGGCGCGATCGCCGTCGGGCCCGTGCTCCAGGGCCTGCGCAAGCCGGTCAACGACCTGTCCCGGGGCGCCCTCGTCTCGGACATCGTCAACACCGTCGCCATCACGGCGATCCAGGCCCAGCACCCGAACGAGAAGGCTGCCCAGCGGTGACCGCGACCCGTGTCCTCGTCCTCAACTCCGGCTCCTCGTCGGTGAAGTACCAGCTTCTCGACATGCGGGACGGCGAGCGGCTCGCCATGGGACTCGTCGAGCGCATCGGTGAGGAGACCTCCCGGCTCAAGCACACCTGCCGTACGACCGGCGCCGTACGGGAGCGGACCGGGCCGATCGCCGACCACGAGGCCGCCCTGAAGGCCGTAGCCGATGAACTGGCCGTGGACGGGCTGGGGTTGGACTCCCCCGAACTGGCCGCCATCGGGCATCGGGTGGTGCACGGCGGGCTGAGGTTCACCGAGCCGACCCTGATCGACGACGTGGTGCTCGCCGAGATCGAGCGGCTGATCCCCGTTGCTCCGCTGCACAATCCGGCGAACCTCGTCGGGATCCGTACGGCGATGGCGCTACGGCCCGATCTTCCGCAGGTCGCCGTGTTCGACACCGCGTTCCACACGACGATGCCGGAGTCGGCCGCCCGCTACGCGATCGACGTGGCGACCGCCGACGCGTACCGGATCCGGCGGTACGGGTTCCACGGGACCTCGCACGCGTTCGTGTCGCGGGCCACGGCGAAGCTGCTGGGGAAGGCGCCCGAGGACGTCAACGTGATCGTGCTGCACCTCGGGAACGGGGCGTCGGCCTCGGCCGTGCGGGGTGGGCGGTGTGTGGACACGTCGATGGGGCTGACCCCGCTGGAGGGGCTGGTGATGGGGACCCGGTCCGGAGACCTGGATCCGGCCGTCATCTTCCATTTGATGCGTGTTGGCGAAATGTCCACTGATGAGATCGACACTCTTCTCAACAAGAGGAGCGGTCTGATCGGGTTGTGCGGGGACAACGACATGCGGGAGATCCGGCGCCGGATCGACGAGGGTGACGAACGGGCGGAACTCGCCTTCGACATCTACATTCACCGTTTGAAGAAGTACATCGGCGCCTACTGCGCGGTCCTCGGCCGGGTGGACGCGGTCGCCTTCACGGCGGGCGTCGGGGAGAACGCGAGCGCGGTGCGGGAAGCCGCCGTCGCGGGCCTGGAGCTGCTGGGGCTCGAGGTCGACGGCGCGCTGAACTCCCTACGGAGCGAGGAGCCGCGGCTGATATCGCCCGCGTCCGCGCGGGTCGCGGTCGCCGTGGTGCCCACGGACGAGGAATTGGAGATCGCCACACAGACCTATGCACTGGTCGGAAATTCCAACGCCTGAGCGCCTGCCCGCCCATTTGTATCTTCCGCCAGACGGAATATTCCGTAGCGAAACAAACCGATAGGATCGTCCCATGCGCCGTTCGAAAATCGTCTGTACTCTCGGCCCCGCGGTCGACTCCCACGAGCAGTTGGTCTCGCTGATCGAGGCCGGCATGAATGTGGCCCGTTTCAATTTCAGCCACGGCACCCACGCCGAGCACCAGGGGCGGTACGACCGCGTCCGTGCCGCGGCCAAGGAGACCGGCCGTGCCATCGGTGTCCTCGCCGACCTGCAAGGACCGAAGATCCGCCTGGAGACCTTCGCCGAGGGTCCCGTCGAGCTGGTGCGCGGTGACGAGTTCACCATCACCACCGAGGACGTCCCGGGCGACAAGACCATCTGCGGGACGACGTACAAGGGCCTGCCCGGTGACGTCTCCCGCGGCGACCAGATCCTGATCAACGACGGCAACGTCGAGCTGAAGGTCCTGAACGTCGAGGGCCCGCGGGTGAAGTCGATCGTCATCGAGGGCGGTGTCATCTCCGACCACAAGGGGATCAACCTGCCCGGCGCGGCCGTCAACGTGCCCGCGCTGTCCGAGAAGGACGTCGAGGACCTGCGCTTCGCCCTGCGGATGGGCTGCGACATGGTCGCCCTGTCCTTCGTCCGCGACGCGGGCGACGTGTACGACGTCCACAAGGTGATGGACGAGGAGGGCCGCCGGGTCCCCGTCATCGCCAAGGTGGAGAAGCCGCAGGCGGTCGCCAACATGGAGGCCGTGGTCGCGGCCTTCGACGCGGTGATGGTGGCCCGCGGCGACCTCGCCGTGGAGTACCCGCTGGAGAAGGTCCCGATGGTGCAGAAGCGCCTGGTGGAGCTCTGCCGGCGCAACGCCAAGCCGGTGATCGTGGCGACCCAGATGATGGAGTCGATGATCACCAACTCCCGCCCCACGCGCGCCGAGGCCTCCGACGTGGCCAACGCGATCCTGGACGGCGCGGACGCGGTCATGCTGTCCGCCGAGTCCTCCGTGGGCGCCTATCCGATCGAGACCGTGCAGACGATGTCGAAGATCGTCGTCGCGGCCGAGGAGGAGCTGCTCAGCAAGGGCCTGCAGCCGCTCGTGCCGGGCAAGAAGCCGCGGACGCAGGGTGGTTCGGTCGCGCGTGCCGCGTGCGAGATCGCCGACTTCCTCGGCGGCACCGGCCTGGTCGCCTTCACGCAGTCCGGTGACACCGCCCGCCGGCTCTCCCGCTACCGCGCGGCCCAGCCGATCGTCGCCTTCACCACCGACGAGGGCACCCGCAACCAGCTCGCGCTGAGCTGGGGCGTGGAGTCGCACATCGTGCCGTTCGTGAACAGCACGGACGAGATGGTCGACATGGTCGACGCGGAGATGGCGAAGATCAACCGCTTCAACCCGGGCGAGATCGTCATCATCACGGCCGGCTCGCCCCCCGGCGTGGCCGGCACCACCAACATGCTGCGCGTCCACCACCTCGGCGGCACTCAGGGCAACTGACGCCCGCGTAGCGGGTCTTGTACGGCGCTGAGGGCGCCCCCTGGAGAAGGGGGCGCCCTCAGTGTGTGCGTGATGGTCAGGCGGCGATCAGGACCTGCCGCCGCCCGGGTCGTCGATCACCGGAGCGATCTCCCCCTCCGGCGGTAAGCACCACCCCCGCGACATCGAACATCTTATCGAATCAAGATGACATGTCCAGGGAGAATCGGGTCTTGATCGGGACCCCCCCGGCACCGTCCGGCTTCGAAGGGCTCACACACGAACTGAGGGCGCCCCCTGGCAAAGGGGGCGCCCTCAGTTCGTACGCGGCTCCCGAACGGGCTTGTGGACGGGCTCAGTTCTGGTAGCTGTGCAGCCCGGGGACGGTCAGCGTGCCGCCGAACTGGCCGGCCTGGACCACCTTCACGTTGGTGAAGTAGATCAGCGGGATGTTCAGCGGCGGCGGGTTGTCCGGGTCGAACGTGATCGGGATCAGTCCGAACAGGTTGCCCGAGATGGACTCCGTGTACATCACCGTGTCGCCGTCGCGGATCGTGGACGTCGAGCCGGCGGCCGCCTGCACGTTGTACGTCTTGCCGGACTGCTTGTCGTTGACCGTCTGGTGCAGGTCGCCGATGTCGGTGCCGTCGGAGATGACGTACTTCAGGACCTTCTTGACCGTGCCGTTGGCGGTCTTCACCTCGACGACGCCCTGGTAGTCGGCGCCCTTGAGCAGCAGCGAGCTGGCGTTCAGGTACCACGGGTCGTCGGGCAGCAGCACCTTGTTGTCGACACCGCTGGTGTCGTCCGTGGCGACCGGGCAGTCCGAGGTGTCGGTGCTCGCGCTCGCGGACGGGCTCGGGGTGGCCGTTGACGTGGCCGCGTCCTCCACCGCCTTGGTGGTGTCCTCGGCCGCCTTGGACGCGGCGTCGGTCGTGTCCTTCACGGTGTCGTTCACCGTGTCGGTGACCTTCTTGGTCGTGTCCTTGACGGTGTCGGACACGCTGGAGGAGTCGTCCGAGGACGAGTCCCCGCTCGCGCTAGCCGAGGCCGACGCGGTCGGCGTCGGGGTGGCGCTCGCCGTCGAGCCGGAACTCGACGAACCGCCGGTGAAGATGCCGGTGATGGCGTCACCGATGGTGTCCAGCAGGTTCCCGCTGGACGCGGACGCCGAGGGCGTCGCGGTCGCGGTGGAACCGGACGACGTACTGCCGGACTCGCTCGACTTGCTCGCGGAGGCCGAGGCGGACGGCGTGGGCGTGGACGTGTCGTCGGAACCTGAATCCGAGGACGCGGCCTTGTCCGAGTCCTTCGAGCCGGAGTCCGTCGCCGTGGCCGACGGCGTCGCGTCGTCCTTGGACGAGTCGGAGGACTCGCTCGCGGACGCGGACGGCGTGGCCGAGGCGCCCGCCGTCGAGTCGGCCAGCGCCGCGACACAGTCCTTGTACTCGTCGGCCGTCAGGCTCTTCGACGACGGCGAGGTCGTCGAGCCGTTGTCGGCGAGGGCGAGGGAGGACGTGAAGCCCATCCCCATGATGACCGCGGTCGGCATCGCCACCGTGGCTATCGCCTTGCCGGCGGGCATGTGGAACCTGGTGAACAGCGGCTTCTTGGGTGCCGCATGGCGCGGCCCGGTTCTCACACGGGACTCGTCCACATCAGTCCCGTGGGTCACCTCGTCAGCCGGCACTGTGCCTCCCGTTCGCCCCGTAGCTCACCGGGCTCGTTCCTGACAGATCGTTCGGCCCGCTCGCCTCGTCACCCGGTGCGTACGGCGCGGCCTCGGGGGCCTGCGCGTACGGCGCCGCCTCCTGAGGAGCCTGGTACGGCGCGGCCTCGGCGGGGGCGCCGCCCTCTCCCTGTGCGTCGTCCTGCACCGCCTGCGGCTCCGGCGGCGCGCCCGGCGCCCACGACACGGCCAGCGCCCCGCCGACCATGGCGAGGAGGAAGCCGATCAGGAAGCCGCCGAGATTGGACACGGGGATGGACACCAGCGCCAGCAGGATGGCCGCGGTACCCGCGAAGGTGCGTACATGCTTCTGGAACCAGAGGCTGAAGCCCAGGACGACGAGCAGCACGCCGATGATCAGGGACCCGGCGCCCGCGGTGGTGGACATCGCCAGGGTCAGATGGCCCACCTGGAGATGTGCGTACGGGAAGTAGGCGATCGGGAGTCCGCCGAGCATGACGAACAGACCGGCCCAGAACGGCCTCGTGCCACGCCAGCCGCGGAACTGCAGCCTCCGGCGGGTGAACTGGCCGGGTGCGGCAGGAGTCTCGGCGCTCATCGAAAACAGCTCCCTGGTACGGCGTTGCTGTGGTGGAGGGGTGCACCTCGTGTGAAGGTGCTGGTGGAAGAGGGACGGGCGGGGGCGCCACCGGCTCCCCCGCCCGTCGTCAAGTGCCTAGTAGCACTCGTGGGTGCCGGCCGAGACCGACATCTTCAGACCGCTGAGCTTGAAGGTTCCGGCAGTGGTGGCCCACGCCGTCTGCTGCACGTGGGTCAGTGTGGCCGACTCAGCCTGCTGGGCGAAGCCGTAGGGGTTGGCAGCCTCGCTGCCGCCCTTCATGCCCGGTCCCTTGCCGCCCTTGTCGGCACCCGTGTCGCCTGCCGCAACACCGATGTCGATGCCGTGGAACACGGCATCGGCGCTGAGGTCCTGGACGTCGATGTACAGGTTCTCGGCCTGTACCGGCGTACCACTGCCGCCCGCCTTCAGCACCAGGCTGACCGATCCGAGGATCGGGATGTTCGGGGTGACCACCGACTGACACATGTTGGTGATCGACGCGGACTTGAACGACGAGACCGCGACGGGGTGAGCCGTCTTGCTGCCGTCCAGGTTGTAGCCCGAGTCAAGCGCTCCGTACTGAGCGAAACCCGTGCCGTTGAGCTCGTCGGCCGTCACCTTGAACGACTGACCGGAAACGCTGAATGACGCGGCGAGAGCGCCCTGCGCGAGGGCCACACCTATACACGCCGTAGCGGCGACGCTGGGCACCATGACCACAGCGAAGCGCTTCCATCTGGTCCCGCCACGCACCTGGGACTCCATATTTCCTCCTTCTCGGACGTACATCTCCTGGCCCTGACTGCCCCCAGTTGGCGGCTCAGCCGGGCAGGGATGGGAGAAGTGCTACGTCCTCGGGAAGGGGAGCGCCTGTCTTCGGAGGCGCGAACCGCGCACCGATCACCGGCGATCACCCCCGAGCGACAACCACTGGTCGCGCCTGACGCACATCACGCACAACCTTGCTGGACAGGCTCCGCCGTACGGCGAAGACCCCCCTGCCCAAGAGCCGGCTCCACTGTCTCCGGCTCTACTCGGTGGGGACCCAGGAGACTCCGTCGACCCGACCGGCTGTCGGGGTGCGGAAATGGACCGAGCGTCGCCGATCGTGGTGCATTCTCGCCGCCCGCACAAGGGGCTTCGTTACTGGGTAGTAACGGCCGGATAACCGAACAACGACCCGCCGGTATCGGTCGGCGACGCTGGGTGCCATCGTGGGCCAGGACAAAACTGTTGATCCTCGGACGGAATCCGACAGAACAACGCCCTCGTCTTACTCCAAGTAACAGCGGCCGCGATTACCAAGATTTGGTAAAGCGCGGCCGCAGTGACACTCCGTCGGCAAATCTTTCACATCGGCACCACAGGTCCCGAGGTTTACCGACTGGTCAGAACCGGCCCCGCACCCCGCTCAGAACAACGCCCTCGCCAGTGCCCGCCGCGCCGCCGTCACCCTGGGGTCATCGGCGCCTACAACCTCGAACAGCTCCAGCAGCCGCACCCGTACGGCATCCCGGTCGTCACCCACCGTGCGCCGCACGGTGTCGATCAGCCGGCTGAAGGCGTCCTCGACATGACCGCCCACCAGATCCAGGTCCGCCGCGGCGATCTGCGCCTGCACGTCACCCGGCTTCTCGGCCGCCTCCATGCGCACCCGCTGCGGGTCGAGCGTCGACACCCGCTGGAGCAACTCGGCCTGGGCGAGCCCCAGTTTGGCCTCCGAGTTGGCCGGGTCGTCGCTCAGCACGTTCCTGTACGCCTGTACGGCCCCGCCGAAGTCCCCCGCGTCCAGGGCCCGTACGGCGGCTTCGAGCAGTCCGTCGTACGGTCCCGCCGGCATCTCGGCCGGGGCCTCGGGCCGCTCCCCCGGCGCGGCGTCCGGGTCGACCTCCAGCCCGGTGAGGCCGAAGCGCTGCTCGGCGACCTGGATCAACTGGTCGAGGGTCTGCCGGATCTGCTGCTCGCCCGCGGCCCCCTGGAAGAGCGGCAGCGCCTGGCCGGCGACCACCGCGAAGACCGCCGGGATGCCCTGCACCCCGAACTGCTGCATCAGCATCTGGTTGGCGTCGACGTCGATCTTGGCAAGGACGAAGCGGCCGTTGTAATCAAGGGCGAGCCGCTCCAGGAGCGGGCTGAGCTGCTTGCACGGCTCGCACCACTCGGCCCAGAAGTCGATGACGACCGGGACCTCGGTGGACCGCTGCAGGACCTCGCTCTCGAAGCCCGCCTCATCTACGTCGATCACCAGATCGGCCGGCGAGACGGCCCCGCCGCCGCCCTGCCTGGCGGTTTCGGCGCGCGCCTGCTCCGCCTTGACCTTGGCCTCCTGGGCCGCCTTCACCGCGGCGAGGTCGACGACTCCGCTCATGGACATGTTCCGTGGCTGCATGCGTCTATCCTCCCCCGTCCGCCCGTGTGAAGGAAAAGCGTTGTGAAAGCCGGTCCGCTTCCCGCTGTCCGACGCCGGGTCCCCACCCGCGCCCGTGGTTTCGCTACGAGTCGTAGCGTAATGGTGCCGGGTGCCTCTCGGATACCGATACCCGGTGATCTCCCTCACTGCACCACAGGAACCGACGGTTATGGTCGGGGGATGCAGAGCCGCACCCCCGCCCCACGCGCCGCAGGACGCCCCCGCAGCACCGCCGCGGACACCGCGATCCTCGCCGCCACCCGGGAGGCCCTGGTCGAACTCGGCTGGTCCAAGCTCACGTTGGGAGACGTCGCCACCCGCGCGGGGGTTGCGAAAACCACCCTCTACCGCCGCTGGGCCGGCAAGAACGAACTCGTCGTCGACGCCGTCGCCGAACTCTTCGACGAACTCCGCCTCCCCGACCGGGGCACCCTGGCCGCCGACATCGAGGGCGTGGTCCTCCAGTTCGCGGCGATCCTGGCCCGCCCCGAGGCCAAGAGCGGACTGATGGCGGTGGTCGCCGAGTCCATCCGCGACGACGCCCTGCGCGAGCGCATCCGCGAGTCGATCGTCGACCGGCAGAAGTGCCTCGTCGTGGAGGGCAGGGCACGCGCCCAGGCGCGCGGTGAACTGCCCCCGGAGACCGACCCGGAGGAAGCCGCCCGCACCGCCGACCTGATCTTCGACGTGGTGGCGGGCGCGGTGGTCCACCGCACCCTGGTGAGCGCGGAACCGGCCGACGAGGACTGGGTCCGCAGCTTCACCCAGGTCCTCCTCCTCGGCCTGACCTCGCTCAGCTCAGGTCAGGCCCCGACACCCTAGAAGCCGGCGGGCTCGGTGTAGACCCCCCACTCCTCCCGCAGCACCCCGCAGATCTCCCCCAGCGTCGCCTCCGCCCGCACCGCGTCCAGCATCGGCCCGATCATGTTCGACCCGTCCCGCGCGGCCGCGAGCATCGCGTCCAGGGCCGCCCCTACGGCCGCCTCGTCCCGTACGCCCTTGCGCGCCCCCAACTCCCTTACCTGCTCCCGCTCCACCTCGTGACTGACCCGCAGAATCTCCAGGTCCCCGGTGACCGAACCGTGGTGCACATTGACCCCCACGACCCGCTTGTCGCCCTTCTCCACGGACCGCTGGTACTGGAACGCGGCCTCGGCGATCTCGCCGGTGAACCAGCCGTCCTCGATCCCGCGCAGGATCCCCGAGGTGACCGGCCCGATCGGGTGCTGCCCGTCCGGGTGGGCCCGCAGCCCCCGCTCCTTGATCTGCTCGAAGATCTTCTCGGCGTCCGCCTCGATCCGGTCCGTGAGCTGCTCGACGTACCACGAACCACCCAGCGGATCCGCCACGTTGGCGACCCCGGTCTCCTCCATCAGCACCTGCTGCGTGCGCAGCGCGATCTCCGCGGCCTGCTCGCTGGGCAGCGCGAGGGTCTCGTCCAGGGCGTTGGTGTGCAGCGAGTTGGTCCCGCCGAGCACGGCGGCGAGCGCCTCGACCGCCGTACGCACGACGTTGTTGTACGGCTGCTGCGCGGTCAGCGAGACGCCGGCGGTCTGGGTGTGGAAGCGCAGCCACTGCGCCTTCTCGGACCTGGCGCCGTAGACGTCCCGCATCCAGCGGGCCCAAATGCGGCGCGCGGCACGGAACTTGGCGATCTCCTCGAAGAAGTCGACATGCGCGTCGAAGAAGAAGGAGAGGCCGGGCGCGAAGACGTCCACGTCCAGGCCGCGGCTGAGCCCCAGCTCGACGTACCCGAAGCCGTCCGCCAGCGTGTACGCCAGCTCCTGCGCGGCCGTGGAGCCGGCCTCGCGGATGTGGTAGCCGGAGACGGACAGCGGCTTGTAGGCGGGGATGCCGGACGCGCAGTACTCCATGAGGTCGCCGATGAGGCGCAGATGCGGCTCGGGCTGGAAGAGCCACTCCTTCTGGGCGATGTACTCCTTGAAGATGTCCGTCTGGAGCGTGCCGTTGAGGACGGCGGGGTCGACGCCCTGCCGCTCGGCGGCCACCAGGTACATGCAGAAGACGGGGACGGCAGGCCCGCTGATGGTCATGGACGTCGTGACATCGCCGAGCGGGATGTCCTTGAAAAGGACCTCCATGTCGGCGGCCGAGTCGATGGCCACCCCGCAGTGGCCGACCTCGCCGAGCGAGCGCGGGTCGTCGGAGTCGCGCCCCATGAGCGTCGGCATGTCGAAGGCGACCGACAGCCCGCCGCCGCCGTTGGCCAGGATCTTCTTGTACCGCTCGTTGGTCTGCTCGGCGTTGCCGAACCCGGCGAACTGCCGGATCGTCCAGGTCCGCCCCCGGTAGCCTGTCGCGTACAGCCCGCGCGTGTACGGATACTCGCCGGGCCAGCCGATCCGCTCGAAGCCGTCGTACGTGTCCCCGGGGCGTGGCCCGTACACCGGCTCGACGGGGTCTCCGGAGAGCGTGGTGAAGTCGGCCTCACGCGTACGTGAAGCGTCGAACCGGGCCTGCCAGCGTCGGCGGCCCTCTGCGATGGCGTCAGCGTCCATACCCTCGAATTTACTAGGACGTCCTAGTAAATGTCGATGGACAACCGCCGTACGCGACCCGTACGGCGGTGGGACCTACACCTTGGCGGCGACCGGAGCGGGGTCCACGATCTTGGACTCCAGCTCGTGGCTGATCTTCCGCTCCACGAAGAACGCGGCCGTCGGGATCGTCCCCGCGAGCAGCACCCAGAGCTGCTTGCCGACCGGCCACTTCGCCTTGGAGCCCAGGTCGAACGCGAAGAGCAGGTAGACGACGTACAGCCAGCCGTGCGCGATGGCGACGACCTCGGTGAAGCTTCCGGCGCCGTCGATCTTGAGGAGGTACTTGGCGATCATGCTGAGGCACAGCAGGACCAGCAGGACACCCGTGACGTACGCCATGACGCGGTAGCGGGTCAGCACGCTCTTTTTCATGAGGACGAGCGTAACGACCGGTTCCGGGCGATCTTTCCCCGGGTCAGTCCTCGTCGAAGTCGGCGGCGGCGACCCGGAGCGGCCGCAGCATCGCGAAGATCTCCGCGCACTCCTCGGCGTCGTAGGCCCCCAGCCCGAAGTCCATCTCCATCAGGTCGCGGGTGGCCGCGTCGCAGACCTCGCGGCCCTTGTCGGTGATGGAGGCGAGGGTGCCGCGGCCGTCGTTGGGGTTGGGGCGCTTGGCGACGAGCCCGGATCTGGCCAGCCGGTCCACGGTGTTCGTCACGGACGTGGGATGCACCATGAGCCGCTCGCCGATCTTGGACATCGGCAGCTCCCCCGCCTTGGAGAAGGTGAGCAGCACCAGCGCCTCGTACCGCGCGAAGGTCAGTCCGTAGGGCTTCACGACCGCGTCGACCTCGGCGAGCAGGATCTGCTGCGCCCGCATGATCGAGGTGATGGCGGCCATGGACGGCACGTTTCCCCAGCGCTGTCTCCAGTGTTCGTCGGCGCGGGCGATGGGGTCGAAAGGGAGACTGAGCGGCTTCGGCACGGCACCAGACCTTACCGGCCGGTCACATCGTGGTCAGCCCCGTCTCGCCCATCGGTCCCACCCGGCCGTGTCCGTGCGCCCGGTGTCGCGCCGAGGCGAAATGGCCCATTCATGTCAGGATTACCGACTGATTGTCACTGTATGTCCCCTCGCGCAAGGGAGCAGCATGTCCCGGCTGATCCACACCGTCGCGGCGCTCGCGGCGCTCGGGCTCACGGCGGGCTGTTCGTCCGCGTCCGACGTCGACGAGGCCTCCGTCGCCGGTGCCCGGTCCAAGGACCCGGCCCGCGCCACGTCCTTCTGGGTCGACCCGGCGAGCCCGGCGGCCGAGCAGATCCAGATGTGGGAGCGGGAGGGACGCAAGCAGGACGCGGCTCTGCTCAAGCGGATCGCCGACCAGCCGACCGCGCTGTGGCCGGCCGGGGAGATCGACCCGGGCCCGGTGATCAGGTCGGCGACGGCGGCCGCGCGGCAGGAGGGGCGCACCGCGCTCTTCGTGGCCTACGACATCCCGCACCGGGACTGCGGTCAGCACTCCGCGGGCGGGGCGGAGGACGCGGACGCCTACCGGGCGTGGATCGGCAAGTTCGCCGAGGCGCTCGGGGACTCCAGGGCGCTGGTCGTGCTGGAGCCCGACGCCGTCGCGCACATGGTGGACGGGTGCACACCCGGCGAGTACCAGGCCGAGCGGGAGCAGTTGCTGAGCGAGGCGGTGGTCCGGCTGAAGCAGCAGTCCGGTACGACGGTGTACCTCGACGCGGGCAACCCGGCCTGGATCCAGGACCCTTGGAAGCTGGTGGAGCCGCTGAAGCGGGCCGGGGTCGAGCAGGCCGACGGGTTCTCGCTGAACGTCTCCAACTTCCAGACGGACGCGGTGACGAAGGAGTACGGCCTCCATCTGTCGCGGGACCTCGGCGGCAAGCACTTCGTCGTCGACACCAGCCGCAACGGCAACGGGCCGCTGCCCGGCGCCTGGTGCAATCCGCCGGGCCGGGGTCTGGGCACCCGGCCGACCACCGACACCGGCGAGGCCGCCCTGGACGCCTATCTGTGGATCAAGCGGCCCGGCGCCTCGGACGGCCCCTGTGAGGGCGGTCCCGACGCCGGGCAGTGGTGGCCGGAGTACGCCCTGGAGCTGGCGCGCAACTCCAAGGCGTAGCAAGGCGGTTCATCAACCTCACTGGACCTGGATCCACTTGGCTTCCGACGGTGTGCCCTGCCCGTCCGTCACGAACAGCATGTACCAGCCGGGCGGTACCAGCGCCCGGTCGTTCGGTACGTCCACCGTCACCGACTTGCCGTCCTTGACCAGGCCCAGTTCGATGGAGCGCTGCTCGACGTCCGTCGTGTGGGTCACCGAACTCGGGCGCATCAGGCGGGCCTTGACGACCCGTTCGGGGTGGTCGGTGCGGAAGGTCGCCCGGTGGTGGCGGTCGAGGGTCTCCGGACCGTCCTGGAGTACGGGCCTGTTGGAGCCGTTCTTGTGCAGCGCGGGCGGGGTGAAGATCTCCATGCGCTGCTCGAAGTGGCCGAGTTTGGTGTTGGCCTGGTCGTCGAAGAGCGGGTCGGAGCCGAAGGTGACGACCCGGCCGTCGGGCAACAGCAGCGCCTCGGAGTGGTAGTTGCGGCCGACCATCGGGGCGGCGGCCTCGCGGAAGGCGTTGCCCTTCGGGTCGTAGAACTGCGCCTTGAAGATGTTGCTGGCGCTGCGGCCGCGGTAGTCCTCGGAGCCGTTGGTGGTGAAGACCGAGTCGTCCGGCATGATCACGCTGTTCAAGTAGCGGGTGCCCTGGGGGAGGTTGGGGCCGTCCTTGAAGACCGGGCTGTCCTGCTTGAGGTCGACGACGGCGGTGCGCGGGGTCGACTTCCTGGACTCGCCGACGCCTCCGCCGCCGAGGATCATCACCTTCTGGTCCTGTGCGGGCGGCAGGAGGAGCGAGGACGAGGTCTCGGTCTCGTCGGGGTCGCGCAGCCCGGCCACCTTGGTGAACTTGTTGGTCTTCAGGTCCCAGAGTCCGGGCTCGCGGCCCTTGGTGGCGGGGCCGTAGCCGGCGTTGGAGGCCGGGTAGAAGAGCTTGCCGCCCTTGGTGAGGAAGAGGGCCGGGTAGGTGGGGAAGTAGCGCTTGGGGCCCGGGGTCCACTTCTTGGTCTTCGGGTCGTAGATCTCGTTGTCGCCCTGGTCGATCACGCCGACGTCGTCGAGGCCGGAGACGGCGAGGACACGGCCGTCGTCGAGGCCGACGAGGGTCGGGTACCAACGCGCCTTCTCCATCGGGTCGACGGCGATGTACCGCTCGGCCTTGGGGTCGAACTCGTAGGCGGCGCGGATGCCTTGGTAGTCCTGCTTGTCCAGGGTGATCTTCTCGGAGAGGCCGTACGTGTTGTGCGCGTCGATGCCCTTGAGGCCGACGATGTCGTACTGGGCCTGCTTCTCGGTGACGGACATCGGGCCCGCCTCGGCGGCCTCGACGAAGACGCGGACCTCGCTCGCGGTGACCTTGGTCTGCCAGGGCTGCATGACGCCGCGGGCGTTGTACGTCACCTTGAACTCGCGCTTGGCCTTGGGGACCGTGACGTCGAACCTGGTGACGTAGTCGACGCCGGCCGGTGAGCGGAAGACGGTGCCCTTCTTGAGGAACATCGCCTTGTTGGGGTTCTCGTTCTTGACCCGCATGCCGCCGCCGGCCCGCTTGACCTCGCCGTCGAGGAGTTCGTAGCGGGCGGTGCCGCCGGCCACCAGCAGGTTGCCGCTGGGGAGTTGGCTGTGTCCGCCGCAGAAGAAGTCCACCGGGGTGGGGATCTTCTTGAAGGTGTTCGCCTTCGGATCCCACAGGACGGTGTCGAAGGACCCGGCGTCGAACTTCTTCTGCTCGTTGCCCGAACCGGCCACGATCAGCACCTTGCCGGTGTGCAGCAGCGAGGCGTGGATGGCGTTGGTCCGGTACTTCTCCGGGATGTCGACCTGGTCCCAGGAGCCGTACTTGGCCATGTACCCGGGCCGCGTGATCTTGTAGTCGTGGTACTGCTCGCTCACGAAGTCGAAGGCGGCCGGCGCGTTGAGACCGGCCAGGACCGCGATGCCGCCGATGCCCAGGACGGTCTTCCTGGTTCTCTGGGATGGCTGGAAGGCCATGGTCTAGTTGCCCCCTGTCGTGGAGCTGGAGACGGACGGACCGGCGCCGGTGGTGGCGAGCGCGGGCTCGGCGGTGTCCACCGCGCGCGCGCCGCCGAGCAGCGACCGCCGCTCCCGGCGCTCCTTGAGCAGCGAGCCGGTCCACACCCCGAGCGGCGCCAGGGAGATCACCATGGCGAGGACGGCCCAGGTGCGCATGGCCGCGTGGGTGTGGTCGAGGACCACCGAGGCGGCCAGCGAGGTCGCCAGGAGGATCGCCCAGAAGAGGTGGATGCGGAAGGTCATCACCCGGTCGGGGCTGGCGTCGCCGCCCTTGGGGGTGACGACGAACCGGCTGGGCCTGCGGATGAGCGCCTCACCGAAGGACTTCAGATAGATCGGCGCGGAGAGCGCCGACATCGCCATGCCGGCGAGACCGCCGGACCCCTCCGGCTCGTGCGGGGAGACGTTGTGCCGCCGGTTCCAGAGATAGAGCCCGATCTGGAGCGCGGCGGCGTCGCTGTAGAGCATCAGCCACACCGACGCGGCGACCTGCGTACCGGAGGCGCCGAACCACAGGAACAGAAAGCAACTCATGATGCCCAGCAGCCAGTTGACGGCGGTCATCGGGTAGTAGACGAGCATCAGCGTGTACGAGAACAGCCGTCCCGGAGGCATGGTGAACGGCGCCTTCCAGTACTGCTTGATCAGCGTCTCGTACGTGCCCCGCGACCACCGCATCTGCTGGGTGAAGAAGTCGGTCCAGGAGGCCGGCCCCTCCCCCACCGCCAGCACGTCCGGGGTGTAGACGGACCGCCAGTGCGTGCGGGTGACGGGATTGCGGTGGCGGTGCAGCTCGAATCCGGTGGCCATGTCCTCGGTGATGGAGTCGTACAGCCCGCCGATCTGCTTGACGGCGGCGATCCGTACGACGTTGTTGGTGCCGACGAACATGGGGGCGCGGTAGCGGTTGCCGGCGCGCTGGATCAGCGCGTGGAAGAGAAACTGCTGCGACTCTGCGGCCTTGGTGACGGGGTTGTGGTAGTTCCCGTACACCTGCGGTCCCACGACGAAGGCCACGTCCGGGTCGCGGAAGTAACCCATCATCCGCTCAAGGAAGTTGGGGAGCGGTACGTGGTCGGTGTCGACCGAGGCGAAGAAGTCGTAGTCGCCGCCGTGCATCGCGATCCAGGCGTTGTAATTGCCGTGCTTCGTACGGGCCTTGTGGACGCCCTTGGGACGGTTCCACTCGGGAACTCCGTGCCGTGTGAAGTGGCGTACGCCCAACTCGGCGCACAGGGCCTTGGCTTGCTCGTCGTCCCCTTCGTCGAGGAGCCAGACGTCGAGAGACCCGGTATGGGTGACGCGGACAGCGCCTTCGAGAGTCGCGCGGACCATGGAGAGGGGTTCCTTGCCCGGGACGTAGGTCGTGAGGAAGGCGACGCGGGTGCCGGCTTCGGGGACGACGGGGATCGGGTCGCGGGCGACGAGGGTGGCGTGGGCGACGGAGGCGACGTTGACGACCATGAACAACTCGATGAGCCCGATGGCTATCAACATCGTGACATCGAGCCCGATCATCCACTCCTGACCGCCCTCGCGCTCCACCCAGTGGGTGGGCCAGACGAGGTAGACGAGCAGGGCTGCGGTGAGCACCGGGGCGAGGCTCATCAGGAGGACGGCGCGTATTCGGTGGGGCTCGCGCGCGAGGAGCGAGGTGTACTGCACCTGGTACGACGCACCGGACGGCTCCGTGAGCGGTCCGGCCAGTCGGCTGTAGGTGTCGTAGTCGTAGCCCTCCGGCCGCACAGCGCCCTCCATTGATTGAGGAGTGATCGACGCCCGGCGATCGATGATCGAGGGACCGTCTGGATCCGGAGATCGACCGGGCCGATAACCACACACAAGTGGAGATTTAAGGGCGTGTCGAACTGGGCGCGTCCAGGTGGGTGGGCGGTTGCCCCCGGCGGCGGAACGGGTCGAGGAGCGGCTGGGAGAGAATCCCTTCGCCGATCAGCACTCCGAAAGGGACTCGCATGCGCGACATGGCCGATCTCATCGCGGAGACCTACGCGCTCGGCGCCGGTCCGTGGACGATGACACCCGTCACCCGGGGCGCCCTGGGCCAGATCTGGAAGCTGTCGGGCGGCGGCTCCGCGTGGGCGGTCAAGGAACTCCTCTTCGGCTGCGACGAGGAACAGGTCCGCCGCGAGGCCGCGTTACGGCAGGCCGCCGAGGAGCTGGGCATCGCGTCCCCCCGGCTCCTGCCCGACCGCCAGGGCGCCTACGTCTCCCACCTCCCCCGCCCCTCCGGCGAATCCCACATCAAGCTGTACGACTGGATCGACGGCACCCGTGCGGACACCTCCGACCCCGGCCTCCTGGACTGGTTCGGGCGGACCATGGCGTTGCTGCACCGGGCGGGAGAGGGCGAGAGCCGGCTGCCGAGTTCCTGGTACGAGCGGTGCCCGGGGGACGCCGAATGGCACGAACTGCATACGAAGGTGGCGCGGGCGGGCCTCCCGTGGGCGGACGCGCTGGGCCACTTCATCACCACGTCCGCAACGGAGTTGGCGCACTGGATCACCCCGTCCGACCCCGCCGACCTGGTGACCTCCCACCTCGATCTCCAGCCCCAGAACGTCCTGGTCACCCCGGCCGGCCCGGTCCTCCTGGACTGGGACAACGCGGGATCGGCCTCCGCGGAAAGGGAGTTGGCCCGCGCCCTGTACGTCTGGTCGGGCGGCGACAAGGGGAATGTCGAGGCCGGTGCACGGGTGGCGCGGGCCTATCGCGACGCCGGAGGACGCGCCGCCGTCCATGGCCCCCACTCCTTCTCGATGCTCTTCGCGACCGACCTGAACTACGTGTACGTACAGGCCGAGTGCGCCATCGACCCTACGGTGACCGCGGCGCAGCGGGAGTTCGCGAGCGGCCAGGTGGTCGCCGCGCTGGGGCGGGTGCCGGACCTGGCGGTCGTCTCCCGGTTGAGCGGGGCCGTGGAGGGGAGTTGGCGGTGACGGTACTGGTCTCGGTGTGGGGAGCGGCTCCCGGCGTGGGCAAGTCCACCGTGTGCGCCGGGCTGGCCCGGTCACTCGCCGGTGCGGGGCTGCGAGTGGATCACTTCCACGAGGAGGAGATCCTGACCCGGCCTCAATTCGCTGCGGTGGCCGAGGAGTTCAGGGCAACGGGAGCGGTCGGCCTGAACACCCTGATCACGGCGACGGCACGCTTCGTCGAGTCGGTCCAGGCGCGGGGCGACGACGTGGTGATCGCGGACGCACTGGTCCCGTTCATGCCGACGCTGCTCGCGATGGGACACGGAGAGCAGACCATCGACACGTTCACGGCCGACCTGACGAGGGTCCTGTCCCCGCTCCGCCCGGTCATCGTCTTCCTCGACGGAGACCCGGCGATCGCCCTGTCCCGCGCCGCACTGCGGGAGGGCGCGGGGTGGCTGGACCAGTACGTCACCAAGCTCACCGCCTACGGGGTGATCCCACGGGTGACCGACCTCGCGTCGGCGGTGACGTACCTGCGACGAGAGCGCGCGATGACACTCGACGTGGCGGGCCGACCCGGGTGGGGGCTCGTCATGGTCGAACGGGCGGATGAACTGCCCCGGGAGGAGGTGCTGGGCGTCGCTGCGCGGGGGCTGGGGGCCTGGCTCGGCGGAGGTGACGGGGAGGCGCTGTTGCGTGCCGTTGAGGGGGAGAGACGTGAGCGGCCGGCCTGATGTGCCGGGAGGTCTACGCAGTGCGGCGGCTCCGAGCGGGGAGGCGCCATGGTCGAACGGGCGGATGAACTGCCCCGGGACTAGGTGCTGGGCGTCGCTGCGGGGGAGGCTGGGGGCCCGGCTCGACGGAGGTGACGGGGAGGGGCTGTCGCGTGCCGGCAAGCGGGAGGAACGTGAGCGGCCGGCCGGATGTGTCGGGAGGTCGACGCAGTGCCGCGGCTCCGAGCGGGAACACATCACGGTCGAACGGGCGGAAGAACTGCCCCCGGGACTAGGCGCTGAGCCTCGCCGGGCGGGGGCCTGCGTCCCTGACTCAACGGGGACGCCCCGTCCCGCGCCGTCAAGCGGGAAGAACCCGAGCCGGCACCGGCCTGACACGTCGGGAAGGGGTTCGTCATGTGCGAGGTGAGCCCTCCCGTGATCGGCCTCGCCTCGGCGGCGGTGACGTACCTGCGGGTGACCGGCCTCACCTTGACGGTGACGTACCTGCGGCGTCAGGTGCCGAAGGAGGGCAGACCTCACACCCTGGTACTCCCCTGCCCCCGCGACAGTCGCGCTACGGCGCCAGGTGGCGCTCGACCGTCTCCACCTTCGATGTGAGGCCGTCTGTCACGCCGGGGCGGATGTCTGCCTTGAGGA
Source organism: Streptomyces sp. NPDC051576 (assembly GCF_040681835.1). Classification (NCBI taxonomy): domain Bacteria; kingdom Bacillati; phylum Actinomycetota; class Actinomycetes; order Kitasatosporales; family Streptomycetaceae; genus Streptomyces; species Streptomyces sp. NPDC051576. The sequence goes on along the minus strand of NZ_JBFAZO010000001.1, from coordinate 1,217,366 downwards.
CGACGGAGACGCGTGGGGCGCGGGCCTCGACCGCGGCGACCGCGCGTTTGACGACGTCCATGACCTCGTCCCAGTCGCCCTCGATGGAGGTGAACATCGCGTCGGTGCGGTTGGGGAGGCCCGACTCGCGGACCACGCGGACGGCGTCGGCGACGTACTCGCCGACGTCCTCGCCGACGCCGAGCGGTGTCACGGAGAAGGCGACGATCATGCGTTCACGATTCCTTCCTGGCGGGCGCGGGAGGCGATGACCGCGTCCTCGGCCTCGCGCTTGAGCTTGCGCTCGGCGAAGAAGCCGCCGGTGGGCAGCACGGAGAGGACGAAGTAGAAGGCCGCCTTCTTCGGGCCCCACTTGGTGCGGTTCCAGGCGTCGGCCCAGAAGAGGACGTAGAGGATGAAGAGGACGCCGTGGACCATGCCCATGACGGGCACCGCGTTGAAGTCCGTGGTCCGCTTCAGCACCGAGCAGACGAGCAGGAGCAGGAAGGACACGGCTTCGGGTGCCGACACCAGGCGGAGGCGGCGGATGGCGGTGGCGGTCTTGATGTCCACAGGTCACCTTCGGTGAGAGAGACGTCCACAGTTTGTGAACGCGAGCACAAACGTTCCCCCATTGTGGCAAACGGCTGAGCGTGTCAGGACCCGGGGTCCTGGACCCCTAGGGGCCAGGTCAGGGTCTTTCTCCACCCGCGGGCCCTGTCGGCGGGCGCACCCTGCGGCTACCTTCGCACCGTGGCGATGTTTCGACTCCAGGGCAGCAAGGTGCTCGCCGTCGACATGACCGGGGACGCCGTGAAGGCGAAGAACGGCTCGATGGTCGCGTACGACGGGCAGATGGCCTTCAAGAAGATGAGCGGCGGCGGTGAGGGCATCCGGGGCATGGTGACCCGGCGGCTCACCGGTGAGCAGATGACCGTGATGGAGGTGAGGGGGCAGGGGACCTGCTGGTTCGCGGACCGGGCCTCCGAGATCAACCTCGTGAGTCTCCAGGGGGACAAGCTGTACGTGGAGTCGAGCAATCTGCTCGCGACCGACGCCGGCCTCAGGACGGGCACGACCTTCACCGGGCTGCGCGGCGCCTCGCAGGGCAACGGGCTGTTCACGACGACCGTCGAGGGGCACGGCCAGGCGGCGATCATGTCGGACGGACCGGCGGTGGTGCTGCGGGTGAGCCGGCAGTATCCGCTGACCGTCGACCCCGGCGCCTACATCGCGCACCAGGGGAATCTGCAGCAGTCCTTCCAGTCCGGTGTGACCTTCCGCACCCTCTTCGGAGAGGGCGGCGGCGAGGCCTTCCAGATCCGCTTCGAGGGGGACGGGCTCGTCTACGTCCAGCCCAGCGAGCGGAACACGATCGCGGGGGACGTGTGAGATGGCCTTCACCGAGATCAACTCGAAGATGATCCAGGCCACGGTCATGCCGGGCCAGCGGGTGTTCAGCCAGCGCGGCGCGATGCTCGCCTACAAGGGAGACGTCTCCTTCACGCCCAACATCCAGGGTGGTCAGGGCGGTGTCATGTCGATGATCGGGCGCCGGGTGGCGAACGAGGCGACTCCGCTGATGACCGTCGAGGGCAGCGGCACCGTGATGTTCGGTCACGGCGGCCACCACATCCAGATCATCGAGCTGACCGGCGACACCCTCTACGTGGAGGCCGACCGCCTGCTCGCCTTCGAGGGCACCCTCCAGCAGGGCACGATGTTCATGGGCTCACAGGGCGGCGTCATGGGCATGGTCCGCGGCCAGGTCACCGGCCAGGGGCTGTTCACGACCACCCTCCAGGGCCGGGGCGCGGTCGCCGTGATGGCCCACGGCGGGGTCTTCGAGGTGCCGATCACCCCCGGCCGTCCCGTCCATGTCGACCCGCAGGCCTACGTCGCCCACCACGGCGACGTACGCAACAAGCTGTCCACGGCGCTCGGTTGGCGCGACATGGTGGGCCGGGGCTCCGGCGAGGCGTTCCAGTTGGAGCTGAGCGGCAGCGGCGCGGTCTACGTCCAGGCCTCGGAGGAGAAGCTGTGAGCCAGTACGCGGGGTCCGGCCCCACGGTCTTCGACCCCATGACCCTGCCGGTCGACGACAACGTCAACAAGTACACCTTCTGCGTGGAGTTGAAAGGGAGCCAGTGGTTCCTGCAGAAGGGGAAGATGATCGCCTACTACGGCTCGATGGAGTTCAACGGCATCGGGCACGGGCGACTCGACCGACTTGTCCGTACCTCGTTCCATTCGCCTCTGCACGCGAGCGACTGGGTCGTGGCGGAGGGTTCGGGCAAGATGCTGCTCGCCGACCGGGCCTTCGACGTGAATTCGTACGACCTCGAAGACGGCAACCTGACCATTCGCTCGGGCAACCTGCTCGCTTTTCAGCCAAGTCTCGCTCTCAAGCAGTCGATCGTTCCCGGTTTTCTGACACTGATCGGCACGGGCAAGTTCGTGGCCGCGTCGAACGGCCCGGTGGTGTTCATGGAGCCCCCGATCAGAGTCGATCCGCAGGCGCTCGTCGGCTGGGCCGACTGCCCCTCGCCCTGCCATCACTACGACCACGGCTACATGACCGGCCTGATGGGCGGCCTACGTGCCATGACGGGCATCGGCGGAGCCTCCGGGGAGGAGCACCAGTTCGAGTTCGTCGGGGCGGGTACGGTACTGCTCCAGTCGTCGGAGACCCTCATGGCCGAGCAGGCCACAGGGGTTGTGCCGCACGAACCCGGGGTACCGGGTGGAGGCGTAGCCCCCACAGGCCCCTCACAGCAAGCGGGCGCACCGCGCCTTCCCGGACAGCTCGGAGATCTCCAGCGTCGCTTCGGGCTGTGAGCGGTAGTCTGCGGAGTGTGACGTCGAACGTGTGCGCGCCGTCACGCCACCCTCACTAGTTCGCCTTTCAACATTTTAGGTAGACTTCATTCATGGAGACCGAGACGGCCACGCGCTGGCTGACCGATGAGGAGCAGTGCGCCTGGCGCACCCATCTGGAGGTCAACAGGCTGCTGACGTACCAGCTCGAAAAAGATCTGCAACCGTTCGGCCTGACGATGAACGACTACGAGATCCTGGTGAATCTCTCCGAGGCGGAGGACGTACGGCTGCGGATGAGCGACCTCGCGGCCGCCACCCTCCAGTCCAAGAGCCGCCTCTCGCACCAGATCACCCGCATGGAGAACGCGGACCTGGTACGCCGGGAGAACTGCGAGTCGGACCGCCGGGGACTGTACGCGGTGCTCACCGAGCACGGCCTGGAGACGATGAAGAAGGTCGCGCCGCACCATGTGGCGTCCGTACGGCGGCACTTCATCGATCTCGTGACGCCCGAGGGTCTGTCGGAACTCGACAAAACCCTGAAGCCGATCGCGGAACATCTGCGAGGGCACCGGGGGCGCCCGTAGCGACAACCGCGCGACCGGCGGCCGGAGTTCGAGCGGAACTCCGGCCGCCGTCGCCGTTCTCAGCGCCTCACCGCCGACACCGCCCCCGCGACGACCGCCACCACCCCCGCCAGCACGAAGCAGACCCCCAGCGGCAGCCGCCCGATGAGCAGCCCCGCCACCACCGAACCACCCGAACTCCCGGCGTTCACCGCCATGTTGACCCACGCCCCGGCCTGCGTCCGCGCCTCCGGCGCCGCCACCTCGTCGGCGAGCAGATACGCGGTCGTCAGCGCCGGTGCGACGAAGAACCCGGCGCACCCCACCGCCACGGTGAGTGACCACAGTCCCGACGCGAGCCCGGCCGCCGCCAGCGCCAGCCCGAGGCCCAGCGCCGACCCCGCCAGCCGGGTCCGCGCGGCCGTACGCCAGTTGACCGCGCCGTTCAGCAGTCCGCCGGCCGCGCTGCCCACCGACACGGCCGCCAGCACCCAGGGCACGACGTCGTCGCCGTATCCCCGCTGCTCGACGAAGGCCAGCACCAGCAGGGAGACGGCGCTCAGCGCGAGTCCCATCCCGGCAGCCACGACGACCGGGCCGAGCAGCCCGCGGACCCGGGTGAGCCTCAACGCCCGTCCGGGGCGCGCCTGGACGCGTACCCCGGCCAGCGCGGGTGACATGACGAAGGCGAGGGTGCCCGCGCCGATCAGGGCCGCGCTGAGCAGGACCCCGGTGGCCGGCGGGGCGAAGGTCAGGACTGCTCCGACCAGCAACGGGCCGATGACGTACAGGAGTTCCTCGGCAACCCCGTCGAGGCTGTAGGCGCGCTGCAACAGCCCGCGATCACCGACGAGTTGGGCCCACACCGAGCGCATGGTGGGGCCAAGTGGGGGCGCGCACATGCCGGTCAGCGCGGCCACCGTGCCGAGCACCACCTCCGGTGTCCCGGGGCGCCAGGTCACCGCCGCGAGGACGCACAGGAGGCAGCCGTAGAGCAGGGCCATGGGGAGCAGGGCGCGGCGTGGGCCGTGGCGGTCGACCACCGCGGCGCGCACGGGCAGCAGCAGGACGGTCGCGGCGCCGAAGACGGCCATGACCGTACCGGCCACGGCGTACGAGCCGGTGGAGCGGACGACCGCGAGCAGCACGGCCGGGGAGACCATGCCGTAGGAGAGCCGTCCGGCGAGGGCGGCGGCGAAGGTGCGGCGCGCGTGCGGGACGCGCAGCACGGCGGCATACGAAGGGCACGCCGAAGTCGGCGTGGAAGAGGGCGCGGACATGCGAGAGGTTCCTCAACTGGAGGCATGAGTAAGGGACGCCGGTGGTGTTCGGCGTGCCCTATGCCATGAGGAGGAACATGCGGGTCAACGTAGCAGCGCCTTGCGGGCGTTGACCACCGGCTTATCCCTCGGTGATGCCCGCTGCCAGTTGCTCCGCCGCCCGATACTGGTCCAGGCCTCCGATGCGGGCGCGCAGCGCCGTGACCGCGACAGACTCGATCTCGCGGGCAGCGCGGCGAGCGGCCCGGACATCGACCACCGACTCACCCCTCCGTGATACCCGCGACCAACTCATCCGCCGCCCGATACGGATCCAGCTCGCCCGCCACGATCCGCTCCGCGAGCGCGTCGAGGCGGCGGTCTCCGTGCAGGTCGCCGATGCGGGCTCGGAGGGCGGTGACGGCGATGGTCTCGACCTCGCGGGCGGCGCGGGACGCGCGGCGTTCGGCGAGGACGCCGTGCTCCTCCATCCACGCGCGGTGTTTCTCCAGGGCTTCCACGACCTCGTCGATGCCCTCGGCGCGGGCGGCGACCGTCTTGACGATCGGGGGGCGCCAGTCGCCGGGGGCGCGGGACTCGCCGAGGCCGAGCATGTGGTTCAGCTCGCGGGCGGTCGCGTCGGCGCCGTCCCGGTCGGCCTTGTTGACGACGTAGACGTCGCCGATCTCCAGGATTCCGGCCTTCGCCGCCTGGATGCCGTCGCCCATGCCGGGGGCCAGGAGGACCACGGACGTGTCTGCCTGGGAGGCGATCTCCACCTCCGACTGGCCTACGCCGACCGTCTCCACCAGGATCACCTCGCAGCCCGCCGCGTCCAGGACGCGGATCGCTTGCGGGGCCGACCAGGCGAGGCCGCCGAGGTGGCCGCGGGTGGCCATCGAGCGGATGTAGACGCCGGGGTCGGAGGAGTGGTCCGACATCCGGACGCGGTCGCCGAGCAGCGCGCCGCCGGAGAACGGCGAGGACGGGTCGACGGCCAGGACGCCGACCCGCCTGCCCTGCTTGCGGTAGGCCGTGACCAGCGCGGAGGTCGAGGTCGACTTGCCCACGCCGGGCGATCCGGTGAGGCCGACGACGTATGCTCCGCCGGTCAGCGGCGCGAGCGCCGCCATGACCTCCCTGAGCTGCGGGGACGCCCCCTCCACCAGGGAGATCAGCCGGGCCACGGCCCGCGGCCGGCCTTCCCTGGCCTGGGCCACCAGCGAGGCGACGTCCTGCATCACGGCTCCATTCCGAGTAGCAATGTACAAACGTACATACGACGACGGTTCAGGCCTTGGGCACCCGCACGATCAGCGCGTCACCCTGACCGCCGCCGCCGCACAGCGCCGCCGCGCCGACCCCGCCGCCGCGCCGCCTCAGCTCCAGCGCCAGGTGCAGCACCAGACGGGCGCCGGACATGCCGATGGGGTGGCCCAGGGCGATGGCCCCGCCGTTGACGTTCACCTTTTCCGTGGACACCCCGAGGTCCTTCATTGACTGGACCGCCACGGCGGCGAAGGCCTCGTTGATCTCGATCAGGTCGAGGCTCTCGACCTCCAGGCCCTCCTTCTTCAGGGCGTGCAGGATCGCGTTGGACGGCTGCGACTGGAGGGAGTTGTCGGGTCCCGCCACATTGCCGTGGGCGCCGATCTCGGCGATCCACTGGAGGCCCAGCTCCTGCGCCTTGGTCTTGCTCATCACGACCACGGCCGCCGCACCGTCCGAGATCTGCGAGGAGGTGCCGGCGGTGATGGTGCCGTCCCTGGTGAACGCGGGGCGCAGCTTGCCCAGCGACTCGACCGTGGTCTCGGCGCGGATGCCCTCGTCCTTGCTGAAGACGACGGGCTCGCCCTTGCGCTGCGGGATCTCTACCGGGGTGATCTCGGCCTCGAAGATCCCGTTCTGCTGTGCGGCCGCCGCCCGCTGGTGGGACAGCGCGGCGATCTCGTCCTGCTCGGGGCGGGCGATGCCGAGCCGTGTGTTGTGCTTCTCCGTGGACTCGCCCATGGCGATGTTCTCGAAGGCGTCGGTCAGGCCGTCGTAGGCCATCGCGTCGAGCATCTCGATCGCGCCGTACTTGAAGCCCTCGCGGGACTTCGGCAGCAGGTGCGGGGCGTTGGTCATGGACTCCTGGCCGCCCGCGACGACGACGTCGAACTCACCTGCACGGATGAGCTGGTCGGCGAGTGCGATGGCGTCCAGGCCCGAGAGACAGACCTTGTTGATGGTGAGCGCCGGGACGCTCATGGGGATGCCCGCCTTGACGGCGGCCTGGCGTGCCGGGATCTGCCCTGCCCCGGCCTGGAGCACCTGGCCCATGATCACGTACTGCACCTGGTCGCCACCGATACCCGCACGGTCGAGGGCGGCCTTGATCGCGAAGCCGCCGAGATCGGCTCCGGAGAAGGACTTCAGGGAGCCCAGCAGGCGTCCCATGGGCGTCCGCGCCCCCGAGACGATCACCGAGGTCGTGCTGTTCGTTCCAGACATGAGGTGCGATCCCCTTCCAGCGTGTTTCAGCTGAGGAGTGAACGAGGGTTTACTTCGAATGTACTGAGCGGTAGACCACCTCGTCATCGGGCCGTCGGTGTGATCGCGCGCACGTTGCGTAACCACCCGGTGAGCGCTGCACTACATACATGCTGACGCGAATCGACCACATCGGGATCGCCTGCTTCGACCTCGACACGACTGTCGAGTTCTACCGGGCCACGTACGGCTTCGAGGTGTTCCACTCCGAGGTCAACGAGGAACAGGGCGTGCGCGAGGCCATGTTGAAGATCAACAACACGGACGACGGCGGCGCCACCTACCTCCAGCTCCTGGAGCCCACCCGCGAGGACTCGGCCGTGGGCAAGTGGCTGGCCAAGAACGGGGAGGGGGTCCACCACATCGCCTTCGGTACGGCGGACGTCGACGCGGACTCCGCGGACATCCGGGGGAAGGGCGTACGCGTTCTGTACGACGAGCCCCGGATCGGTTCCATGGGGTCGCGGATCACGTTCCTGCATCCAAAGGATTGCCATGGCGTACTGACAGAACTGGTCACTTCGGCGCCTGTTGAGTCACCTGAGCACTGACCCTCGTACATATGGGCCGGTAGGGTTGGGGTCGGTCGTCGCTCGCAACCAGGGCAACGGCATGCCGGGGTCCGGTTTCGGGGGGCGAGCGTCGGGGCAGCAGCCCGTGCTCCGCCGTTGATCTGACACCATTCCCCGGGAGCACCGTCCGGCGGATGGACGGCGCTCGTTGGAGTAAACCGCGACCAGGGGACGGATGGGACCGCGCAGTGCGGGGCTACGAACGCCAGGAGCGAGAGCCGGCGGCTGACGTCGACCACCTCTCTCGGTTCGAGGCCGAGATGGAGCGGCTGAAGACCGAGCGGGAAAAGGCGATCCAGCATGCCGAGGACCTCGGCTACCAGGTCGAGGTGCTGCGCGCCAAGCTGCACGAGGCGCGCCGCACCCTCATGTCCCGGCCGGCTTACGACGGCGGTGACATCGGCTATCAGGCCGAGCAGATGCTTCGTAATGCCCAGGTCCAGGCCGACCAGTTGCGGCAGGACGCCGAGCGGGAGCTGAGCCAGGCCCGCGCGCAGACCCAGCGCATCCTCCAGGAGCACGCCGAGCAGGCCGCGCGCCTCCAGGCGGAGCTGCACCAGGAGGCGGTGACCCGGCGCCAGCAGCTCGACCAGGAGCTGGCGGAGCGCCGGCAGAACGTCGAGTCGCACGTCAACGAGAACGTGGCGTGGGCGGAGAACCTGCGCGCCCGCTCCGAGTCCCAGGCCCGCCGTCTGGTGGAGGAGTCCCGGGCCGAGGCCGAGCAGGCCCTGGCCGCCGCCCGCGCCGAGGCCGAGCGGGTCGCCGCCGAGGCCCGGCAGCGGCTGGAGATGGACGCCGAGGCGGCCCGCGCGGAGGCCGAGCAACTTCTGCGCCGCGCCCGCACGGACGCCGAGCGACTGCTCAACGCGGCGTCCACGCAGGCCCAGGAGGCCACCGACCACGCCGAGCAGCTCCGCAGCTCCACGGTCAACGAGTCGGATTCCGCCCGCCGTCAGGCCACCGAGCTGAGCCGGGCCGCCGAGACGCGTATGGCGGAGGCCGAAACCTCACTGCGCGAGGCGCGCGTCGAGGCCGAGAAGGTCCTCACCGAGGCCAAGGAGGCCGCGGCCAAGGCCATCGCGAGCGCCGAGTCGGCCAACGAGCAGCGCACGCGTACGGCGAAGGAGCAGGTCGCCCGGCTGGTCACGGAGGCCACCAAGGAGGCCGAGGCCACCAAGTCGGACGCCGAGCAGATCGTCGCGGACGCCCAGGCCAAGGCCGACAAGATCGTCGCGGAGGCCGAGGAGAACGCCCGCAGCCTCACCGCCGAGGAGACCGCCTCCCAACTCGCCAAGGCCGCCCGTACCGCCGAGGACGTCCTCGACAAGGCGTCCGAGGAGGCCAAGAACACCACCAAGGCCGCCACCGAGGAGGCCGAGCGGATCCGCTCCGAGGCGGAGGCCGAGGCCGACCGGCTGCGCGCCCAGGCGCACGACATCGCCGAGGGGCTCAAGGGCGCGGCGAAGGACGACACCAAGGAGTACCGGGCCAAGACGGTCGAACTCCAGGAGGAGGCCCGGCGGCTGCGCGGCGAGGCCGAGCAGTTGCGCGCCGACGCGGTCGGCGAGGGCGAGCGCATCCGTGCCGAGGCCCGCCGTGAGGCCGTCCAGCAGATCGAGGAGGCGGCCAGGACCGCCGAGGAGCTGCTGTCCAAGGCCCGGGCCGACGCCGACGAGCTGCGCCAGACCGCCACCGCGGACAGCGAGAAGGTCCGCACCGAGGCCATCGAGCGCGCCACCACGCTGCGCCGGCAGGCCGAGGAGACCCTCGACCGCACCCGCAAGGAGGCCGAGCGGCACCGCTCGGAGGTGATCGAGCAGTCCGAGGGCATCAAGGCGGACGCCGAACAGGCCGCACTCGAGCTGCGCGAGGAGACCGAGCGGGCCATAGAGGCCCGCCGCGAGGAGGCCGCCCAGGGCCTGGCGCGGCTGCACACGGAGGCCGAGGAGCGGCTCGCCGCGGCCGAGCAGGCGCTCACCGACGCCCGCGAGGAGGCCGAGCGGATCCGCCGCGAGGCCGCCGAGGAGACGGAACGCCTGCGTGGCGAGGCCGCCGACCGCATCCGCTCCCTCCAGGCGCAGGCCGAGACCGAGGCCGACCGGCTGCGCAACGAGGCCGCGGCCGACGCGTCCGCCTCCCGCGCCGAGGGCGAGGCCATCGCCGTACGCCTGCGATCCGAGGCGTCCGCCGAGGCCGAGCGGCTCAAGACCGAGGCGCAGGACACCGCCGACCGGGTCCGCGCGGAGGCGCAGGCCGCCGCCGAGCGGCTGGCCACGGAGGCGTCGGAGACGCTGGCCGCCGCCCAGGAGGAGGCCGTACGACGACGTCGTGAGGCCGAGGAGCTGCTCGGGTCGGCCCGTGAGGAGGCCGGGCAGGAGCGCGAGCAGGCCCGCGAGCAGAGCGAGGAGCTGCTGGCCTCCGCGCGCACCCGCGTCGAGGAGGCGCAGGCCGAGGCGCTGCGGCTGGTCGAGGAGGCCGACCGGCGCGCCACCGAGATGGTGTCGGGCGCCGAGCTCCACGCCCAGCAGGTGCGGGACTCCGTCGCCGGGCTGCACGAACAGGCCCAGGAGGACATCCAGGGCATCAGGTCGGCCGCCGAGCACGCTGCGGACCGTACCCGGCGCGAGGCGCAGGAGGAGGCGGACCGGGTCCGCGCCGACGCCTACAGCGAGCGGGAGCGGGCCACCGAGGACGCCAATCGTCTCCGGCGCCGGTCGAGCGAGGAGACGGAAGCCGCCAAGGCCCTTGCGGAGCGCACCGTTTCGGACGCGATCGCGGAGTCCGAGCGGCTGCGCTCGGAGGCCGCCGAGCACGCCCAGCAGGTGCGCACGGAGGCGTCGGACGCGATCGCGCAGGCCGACCAGGACGCGGCGCGGGCCCGGGCGGACGCCCGCGAGGACGCCAACCGGATCCGTTCGGACGCGGCGACGCAGGCCGACACCCTCATCACCGAGGTGACGGCGGAGGCCGAGCGGCTCCAGACGGAGACGGTCAACGAGGCCGAGCGGGTGCGCGCGGAGGCCGTGGCCAAGGCCGAGAAGCTCATCTCGGACGCGACCGGGGACGCGGAGCGGCTGCGTGCCGAGGCCGCCGACACGGTCGGGTCCGCGCAGCAGCATGCCGAGCGGATCCGCGCCGAGTCCGCGCGCCTCAAGGCGGACGCGGAGGCGGAGGCCGAGCGGGTCACCGCGGCGGCCCGCGAGGAGTCCGAGCGGACGCTGGACGAGGCCCGCAAGGAGGCCAACAAACGGCGGTCGGACGTCGCCGAGCAGGTCGACACCCTCATCACGGAGACCGCGGCGGAGGCCGACAAGCTGCTCAGCGAGGCGCAGCAGCAGGCCCAGAAGACGACGGCGGACGCCGAGGCGCAGGCCGACTCCATGGTCGGCGCGGCCCGCAGCGAGGCCGAGCGGCTGGTGTCCGAGGGGACGGTCGAGGGCAACTCGCTGGTGGAGCGGGCCCGTACGGACGCGGACGAGCTGCTCGTCGGTGCCCGCCGGGACGCCACCGCCATAAGGGAGCGGTCCGAAGAGCTGCGCGACCGCATCACGACCGAGATCGAGAATCTGCACGAGCGGGCCCGCCGGGAGTCCGCGGAGACGATGAGGTCGGCCGGCGACCGCTGCGACGCGCTCATCAAGGCCGCTGAGGAGCAGCTCGGCAAGGCGCAGATGAAGGCCAAGGAACTGGTCTCGGAGGCCAACTCCGAGGCGGGCAAGGTCCGTATCGCCGCCGTGAAGAAGGCCGAGGGTCTCCTCAAGGAGGCCGAGCAGAAGAAGTCCACGCTGATCCGCGAGGCCGAGGAGCTGAAGGCGGAGGCGATCCGCGAGGCCCGGCGCACGGTCGAGGAGGGCAAGCGCGAACTCGACGTGCTGGTCCGCCGGCGCGAGGACATCAATGCCGAGATCTCCCGTGTCCAGGACGTCCTTGAGGCGTTGGAGTCTTTCGAGGCCCCCACGGCGGCCAAGGACGGCGGGGTCAAGGCCGGAGCGGCGGCGGGCGCAACCCGTTCGGGTGGCAAGTCTGTTGAAGGCTAGTCAGACCCTGGGCAGACCCTGTGAGGTTCGGGGCGTTCTGGGGCCTTTGGCCAAGATTTTGGCAAGCGGTCCGACGGTTAGCCACTCAAAAGGGGTGTCATTCTCCAGATCAAACACGCATCCGCTCGATGACACACCGCTTCGGCCCCTAGGATTCCACCTATCACCTCACCGGTCTCATTCGACAGGAACCCCATGAGCGACACTTCCCCCTACGGCTTCGAGCTTGTGCGGCGTGGATACGACCGCGCTCAGGTGGACGAACGCATCTCGAAGCTCGTCTCCGACCGTGACAGCGCTCTGGCCCGTATCACCGCACTCGAAAAGCGCATCGAGGAGCTCCACCTCGAAACGCAGAACGCCCAGGCGCAGGTAAGCGACGCCGAGCCGTCGTACGCCGGTCTCGGCGCGCGTGTCGAGAAGATCCTCCGCCTCGCCGAGGAGGAGGCCAAGGATCTGCGCGAGGAGGCGCGGCGCGCGGCCGAGCAGCACCGCGAACTCGCGGAGTCCGCGGCCCAGCAGGTCCGCAACGACGCAGAATCGTTCGCTGCGGAGCGCAAGGCCAAGGCGGAGGACGAGGGCGTCCGGATCGTCGAGAAGGCCAAGAGCGACGCTTCCCAGCTGCGCGGCGAGGCGCAGAAGGACGCGCAGTCGAAGCGCGAGGAGGCCGACGCCCTCTTCGAGGAGACCCGCGCCAAGGCCGCGCAGGCCGCCGCCGACTTCGAGACGAACCTCGCCAAGCGCCGCGAGCAGTCCGAGCGCGACCTGGCGTCGCGTCAGCAGAAGGCCGAGAAGCGTCTCGCGGAGATCGAGCACCGCGCGGAGCAGCTCCGCCTGGAGGCCGAGAAGCTGCGCACGGACGCCGAGCGCCGCGCCCGCCAGACGGTGGAGACGGCTCAGCGCCAGGCCGAGGACATCGTGGCCGACGCGAACGCCAAGGCGGACCGCATCCGTTCGGAGTCCGAGCGCGAGCTGGCGGCTCTGACGAACCGCCGCGACTCGATCAACGCCCAGCTGACGAACGTGCGCGAGATGCTCGCCACGCTCACCGGCGCCGCGGTGGCCGCCGCGAGCTCCCCGGTCGAGGACGAGCCCATCTCCCGCGGGGTTCCGGCTCAGCAGTCCCGGTAACGAACAGCGCGACCTGAGGCCCGCACCGTCTCCCCCGGGGGTGCGGGCCTCAGCCGTGTCCGAGGAGCAGCGGCAGGTGGACGTCGACGACGATCTCGCCGAGGGTGCGGTCCTCGACCGGGTCGCGGGACCTACGGCTGTTCCGGGACCGCACCTTCACCGTCTCCTCGGTGCTGACCGACCGGCTCGGGCCGCGCACCGCGCCGCTCACCGCCGTCCTCGCGACGGTCCTCGCCCACGGGCACGGCAGCACGGCCTTCCCGCACGCGTTCGCCTGGGCGACGGCGTTCACGGTTGTTGCCTGCGGCGTCGGACTCTGTTTGCCCGTTCGGGTGGCATCCGCCGAACGGCCGTCTTAGCGTGGCCGCATGATCGAGCTCGAGGGGCTGACGAAGCGGTACGGCGAGAAGGTCGCGGTCAACAATCTCACCTTCGCCGTCAGACCCGGCATCGTCACGGGCTTCCTCGGCCCGAACGGCGCCGGCAAGTCGACGACGATGCGCATGATGCTCGGGCTCGACCGTCCGACCGCGGGTGACGTGCGGATCGACGGCCAGCACTACGACCAGCTCAAGGACCCGCTGACGTACATCGGCGCGCTCCTCGACGCGAAGGCCATGCACGGCGGGCGCAGCGCCTTCAACCATCTGCTGTGCCTGGCGCAGAGCAACGGCATCCCGAGGGCCCGGGTGCACGAGGTGCTCGACACCGTCGGACTGACCTCCGTGGCGAAGAAGAAGGCCAAGGGGTTCTCGCTGGGCATGGGGCAGCGGCTCGGTATCGCGGGCGCGCTGCTCGGCGATCCGCGGATCCTGATGTTCGACGAGCCGGTGAACGGACTCGACCCCGAGGGCATCCACTGGATCCGCAACCTGATGAAGTCCCTTGCCGGGCAGGGCCGTACGGTCTTCGTCTCCTCGCACCTGATGAGCGAGATGGCGCTGACGGCCGATCACCTCGTCGTCATCGGCCAGGGCCGGCTGCTCGCGGACACCACCATGGCGGACTTCATCCAGCAGAACTCGCGGTCCTACGTCAGGATCCGCACCCCGCAGCGCGAGCGGCTGCTCGACGTGCTGCACCAGGCGGGCATCACCGTCGTCGAGAGCGGCAGCGGAGCGCTCGAAGTCGACGGGGGCAAGTCCGAGCAGATCGGTGAGCTGGCCGCGCAGCACCAGCTCGTGCTGCACGAGCTGAGTCCCCAACAGGCCTCCCTGGAGGAGGCGTTCATGCAGTTGACCGCAGAGTCGGTGGAGTACCACGCGCATTCCGACACATCCCCCGCGCCCCTCGCGGCGCCTGCCGGACAGCAGGGCTGGGGCGACGGCTGGAAGAAGGGCTGAGCATGGCGGCGACCCAGGTCATCCGGTCGGAGTGGACCAAGATCCGCTCCGTCGCGTCGACGGTGTGGACGCTCTCGCTCGCCCTGGTGGTGACGATCGCGCTCGGCATGCTGATCTCGGCGCTGTCGAAGAGCCAGTTCGACGACATGAGCGCCAAGGACAAGCTGTCCTTCGACCCGACGTTCATCAGCTTCGCCGGGATGAGTCTCGGGCAGCTCGCGATGATCGTGTTCGGGGTGCTCGTCGTGTCGAACGAGTACAGCACCGGCATGATCCGCACCTCTCTCGCGGCGGTCCCGCAGCGCGGCACCTTCCTGTTCGGCAAGATCGTGGTGGCGACCGGGCTCTGTCTGGTCGTCGGGCTGGTGACGAGCTTCGTCACGTTCTTCCTCGGGCAGGCGATGCTCGGCTCGCACCGGGCGGAGATCGGTGACCCGGGCGTGCTGCGCGCGGTGATCGGCGGCGGCCTCTACATGACCCTGATCGCGATGTTCTCCATGGGCGTCGCCTCGATGCTGCGCTCGCCGATGCTGTCGCTGGGCATCCTGATGCCGTTCTTCTTCCTGATCTCCAACATCCTCGGCAACGTCTCCGCGACCAAGAAGATCGGCCGCTACCTGCCCGACCAGGCCGGCAGCAAGATCATGCAGGTGGTCACCCCGGTCGACGACTCCACGCCGTACGGACCCTGGGGCGGGCTCGGCATCATGGCCCTGTGGGTGGCGGCGGCGCTGCTCGGTGCCTACGTGCTGCTGAAGCGACGGGACGCGTAGCCACGGCCAAGGCTTTACTTTCCTTTGGGCGGAACCGTCAGCGCCCCGATATCCTCCTAACCCTTACGGGGGCGTGTGCCCTGCTGTCCTGATCCTTTCGATGGGTGCGGAGCATGATCGAGGCTGTCGGCCTGACCAAGCGCTACGGCGACAAGACCGCCGTGTACAACCTTTCCTTCCAGGTGCGGCCCGGTGCCGTGACCGGCTTCCTCGGACCCAACGGTTCGGGCAAGTCGACGACGATGCGCATGATCCTCGGCCTGGACAATCCCACGTCGGGCCAGGTGACGATCGGCGGCTTCCCCTACCGCAAGCTGCCGAACGCCCCCAGACAGGTCGGCGCCCTGCTCGACGCCAAGGCCGTGCACGGCGGCCGGCACGCCCGCAACCACCTGCTGAGCCTGGCCCAGCTCTCGGGCATCCCGGCCCGGCGGGTGGACGAGGTGCTCGGGGTGGTGGGCCTCCAGGACGTGGCCAGAAGGCGCTCCAAGGGCTTCTCGCTGGGCATGGGGCAGCGGCTGGGCATCGCCGCCGCGCTGCTCGGCGACCCGCAGGTGCTGCTGTTCGACGAGCCGGTCAACGGACTCGACCCCGAGGGCATCCTCTGGGTGCGCAACCTGATGAAGGCGCTCGCGGCGGAGGGCCGTACCGTCTTCGTCTCCTCGCACCTGATGAGCGAGATGGCGCTGACGGCGGACCACCTGATCGTGATCGGGCGCGGGCAGTTGCTCTCGGACATGAGCGTGCGGGACTTCATCTCGGCGAACTCGGCCGACTTCGCGCGCGTGCGCACCCCCGACAGCGAGCCGCAGTTGCGCGAGAAGCTGACCTCCGCGCTGACCGAGGCCGGCGGGCATGTGCTGCCCGAGCAGGACGGCGGGCTGCGCGTCACGGGACTGCCGCTGCCCCGCATCAGCGACATCGCGCACGACACGGACGTACGGCTGTGGGAGCTGTCCCCGCATCAGGCCTCGCTGGAGGAGGCGTACATGCGGATGACGCAGGGCGCGGTCGACTACCGCTCGACCACCGACCAGAAGGCCGGTCTGATGCAGCAGATGCCGCCGGGCGCGCAGCCGCCCATGCCGGTACCGGGCCAGGGCCAGCCGGGCTGGTACGCCCCGCCGTCGCCGCAGCAGGGCGGTCAGCCGTTCGCCATGGGACAGCAACCCCCGGCGAATCCTTACGGCACCCCGAACCCGTACGGCGCCCCTGCGGCGCCCGGCGGGGGAATGCCGGGCCCGTACGGACCTCCGGCGCCCGTGACCCCGCAGACGGCGACTCAGCCGCCTCAGGCCGCCCCGGCACCGGCGGCGGACGCCGCCCCCGCGCAGCCCTCCTCCCCCGCCACCGACCTGACCAAGCCCGAGGACGCCCGATGAGTACGCCCCAGCCCCCGATGCCGCAGGCAGCCGCGCCCAACTGGCAGGCGGCGGCCGGTCCTTCGTACGGCGGGTACACCTCGCCGATCCCGGTGGTGCGCACGCACCTCGGGCACGCGCTCGCCTCCGAGTGGACGAAGATCAAGTCGGTGCGTTCGACGCTCTGGACGCTCGGCGTGTTCGTGGTGCTCGTCATCGGCATCGGCGTGCTCGCCGCCGTCGTGGTCAGCAACTCCTCCTCCGAGCTGAACGGCGAGAACCCGCTCTCCTTCGGCTTCTTCGGGTTGCTGCTCGGCGTCATGTGCGTCATCACGCTCGGTGTGCTGACCACCGCCTCCGAGTACGGCACCGGCATGATCCGCACCACGATGACCGCGTGCCCCAGCCGGGTCCGCGTCCTCGCCGCGAAGTCGATCGTGTTCTTCGCGGTCGCCTTCACGGTCACGCTGGTGGCCGTGGCGTTCGTCGCCTTCGTGGACGTCTCGCTGCTGGAGGGCAACGGCGCCAAGGACCCGTCCGCCGGCGAGTGGCTGAAGGGGACTGTCGGCATCTCCCTCTACATCGCGCTGCTCGGACTGCTCTCGCTGATCATCGGCTCGATCATCCGGCACTCGGCGGGCGCGATCACCATCATGATCGGCGCGGTGCTCGCCCCGCTGGTCATCGCGCTGTTCATGTTCTCGCAGTCCCTGGAGAGCACGCGCCAGGCGCTGTTCGAGTACTCGATCCCGAACCAGCTGAGCGTCTTCTACTCCAACTCCCTCACCGAGTCCGGCCCGAGCGGCTGGGACCCGCTGTGGATCATCGTGGGGGTGACGGCCGTCGCGTTCGCGAGTGCCGTCGCGCTGCTGGAGAAGCGGGACGTGTAGGCCGTAGGGCCCTCAGAACCTCGGCGCGTTCCTGGACCGCTGCACCCGTGTGGTGCGGCGGTCCTTCGCGTTCCAGCAGGCCTTGTGCCAGTGGCGGCGGTCGTCCACGCCCGAGTGCTCCGGCCAGGCCACGACGTGCGGGACGGCGGAGGGGATCTGCTGGTCGCAGCCGGGGCAGCGGTACGTCTTGCCCTCCGCGCTCGCCCCGGCGACATGGCGCACGCTCCACTCCTCGCCCTGCCAGTGCTCCGTGGACTGCCAGCCGCCGTAGCGGCCCGAGCGGTCGTCGTCGGCGCTCTGGCCGGAGGAACCGGACTCCTTGGGTCGGTTGCGACGCGGGGACACAGAACACCTCACGGGGCTATACAGGAGGCAAGGGCTGTGTCCAGCGTACGTGCCCCGGACACGGGTACGCGAAGGGCAGCAACCCGCGCAAGTCCCCCTCCGGGCCGCCCATTCTGAAGACAATCCGCAAATCTCTCCGCCAGGCCGTGTCCTCGGCACGTGTCGGACGGTTATGCCCGGTGGGGGAGCTCCGAGCCGGAGCCAAGGAAGCAGGAAGTGCCATGCGCGTCGGAAGTTTTGTGTTGGCGGCCCAGTTCCCGGGGCAGGGCCAGGGGGAGGCGCTCCACCGGGCGGTCCGTTCGGTGGAGGTCGCGGAGGAAGCGGGCCTGGACACGGCCTGGCTGGCCGAACACCACTTCGTGCCCTACGGCACCTGCCCCTCCGCGGTCACCCTGGCCGCCCTGCTGCTGGGCCGCACCCGGCGCATCCGGATCGGCACCGCGGTCAGTGTGCTGCCCACCGTCCACCCGGTCGCCCTCGGCGAGCAGGCCGCGTTGCTGCATGTGACGAGCGGCGGACGCTTCTCACTGGGTGTGGGGCGCGGCGGGCCGTGGGTCGACCTGGAGGTGTTCGGTTCGGGCCTGGCCGCATACGAACAGGGGTTCCCGGAATCGCTCGATCTGCTGATGCGCTGGCTGCGCGAGCCCTCGGTCGCGGGCACCGGGGACCGCTTCGCGTTCCGTGAAGTCCCCGTCGTACCAAGGCCGTCGGAGTCGCTGTCGGACGCGCCGGGCCCCGAGGTCGTCGTCGCCTGCACCTCGCCCGCGAGCGTGCGGCTGGCGGCCGAGCGGGGCCTGCCGATGCTGCTCGGCATGCATGTCGGGGACGAGGAGAAGGCCGAGATGGTCACCCAGTGGCGGCGGTTGGCGCGGGCGGCCGGGCGGCCCGAGGAGGAGATCCGCGGTGCGGCCCATGTGTCGGCCGGGGTCTGCCAGATCGCGGACCGGCGTGCCGACGCCGTGGAGGCGCTCGTGAAGGCGATGCCGGGCTGGCTGAGGCAGGGGCTCGACGCCCATGTCACCGTGGACGACCGCGAGCGCCGGATGCGCGACCCGCTGGCGTACACCGAACTCCTTTGCGGGCTGCACCCGGTGGGCACCCCGCGCCTGTGCGTCGACCGGCTCGCGGCGACCTCCGAGCGGACCGGCATCTCCCGCTTCGCGCTGCTCGTCGAGGGGTCCGGAGACCTCGCGGCGACCGAGGAGAACGTACGGCGGCTCGGAGCCGAGGTGCTCCCCCACCTCGGCTGAGCGAACCGCGGGGAGCTTGCCGCCCCAGTACAGAGCACCTCCCGCGTACGGAGCGGCAAGCAGTGCGCCACCGCCGCGTCAGCAGTCCCTGAACTCCGGGGACTGGTTCAGCAGTTGACTGCGCACCGAGGTGAAGCGGGTCAGCGTCTCGTCGACCGAGCCGTCCAACGGGAACACTGCCACCCGATGGCAGTTCTGGAAGGCCAGCCGCACACCGAAGTGCCGCTGCAGCGCGCCGCGTATCGCGTCACTCGCGAGCGCACGCAGCAACTGACCGCGTGCCTGCTCGTCCGGCGGCGGCGTCTGGTTGTCGGCGAACGCACCGCCGTCGACCTTCAGCTGAGCCACCAGGGAGCTGATCATCTCCCATGCGTAAGGCAGGGAGGTCCGGACGCAGTCGACGAATTCCGCTTCGTCGACCTCGCCTCGCTCGGCCTTTTCGAGTAGGGCCGGTGAGACGTCGAGCGACATGGGTTCTCCTCTCGCACCCCCAACACCCGGGGGTTGCCGGACAGATAAGGGAGTCCGCGATTACGAACACGCTGCGTACACGTCTCGCGACCTCCCGTTTATACGGTAGGCAACGGAGGGGGGCGGCACCAGGAGAATGCGTACATAGGGAACTCCCAATAGGCCCACAATCGGCCATGAATGAACAAGGGGCGTCACGGGTCTTCCAGGGCGAATCGCGTGCACCCACGCCCGTCGAGTAGCGTTGCCGACCATGCGTCTCGTCATTGCCCGGTGTTCCGTGGACTACGCGGGCCGGCTCACCGCCCACCTCCCCTCCGCCCCCCGTCTCATCCTGGTGAAGGCGGACGGCAGCGTCTCGATCCACGCGGACGACCGGGCCTACAAGCCCCTGAACTGGATGTCGCCGCCCTGCACGCTGAAGGAGGAGTCCGGTGACTTCCCCGAAGGCGCCGTCGGCCTCTGGACCGTCATCAACAAGGCGGGCGAGAAGCTCATCATCACGATGGAGGAGATCCTGCACGACTCCTCGCACGAACTCGGCGTGGACCCCGGCCTGATCAAGGACGGCGTGGAAGCGCACCTCCAGGAGCTGCTCGCCGACCGCATCGACACCCTCGGCGACGGCTACACCCTCATCCGCCGCGAGTACATGACGGCCATCGGCCCGGTCGACATCCTGTGCCGGGACGCCGAGGGTCAGACCGTCGCGATCGAGATCAAGCGGCGCGGCGAGATCGACGGCGTGGAGCAACTCACGCGCTATCTGGAGCTGTTGAACCGCGACCCGCATCTCGCCCCCGTCCGCGGCATCTTCGCCGCCCAGGAGATCAAGCCCCAGGCCCGCGTCCTCGCCACCGACCGCGGCATCGGCTGCACGGTCCTCGACTACGACGCCCTGCGCGGCATCGAGGACGACAAGCTGCGGCTGTTCTGACCGACTCGGACTTCGCACGAATTCAGTGCGGACCTCACTACGACGAAAAGGGCCGGTTCCGATCATCGGAGCCGGCCCTTTCGTGTCGTACGGAGTGTCAGATCACGGTGTCCGCGGCCGCGCTGCTGCTCTGGGGCGCGGCCGAACCGGTCGTCTCCACGGGGGCACTTGAGGAGGCCGCGCCGCTCGCCGAGGTCTCCGTGGACGGGGCGCTGGACGTGTCCGTGGGCGTCGGCGACGTGGTGTCCGTCGGCGGAGTCGTGGCCGGCGTGGAAGGGCTGCTCGGCGTCGTCGGCCTCGAGGTGGTCGGGCTCGGCGAGGTGGGCTTGCTCGTCGTGGGCTTGGACGGCGTGGGTGTCGTCGCCCCGCCCCCCGAACCGCTCGTCCCGCTCGGCTTGTCCGAGGGCTGCCCGCCACCATCCGTGGGCGTCGGGTCGTCGGACGTGCCGTAGGTGCCGTCCGGGCCGGGGTCGGTCGGGCTGCTACTGGCCGTGCCGGTGTCGGTGCCGTCGCCCTTCTTCGCCTTGTCGGCGCCGAGGCTGTCGTCGTCGGTGCCCTGGCTGGCGGACGGGTTGACGCCGACCTTGTCGGACGGGTCGTCGGCGTTGTTGTTGGACGTGGCGCCGAGGGTGACGACCGTGCCGAGGACGACGGCGAGCAGGACACCCGCGCCGGCCGCGACGAGGTTGCGCCGGGCGTAGCCGCGCAGACCGCCCCGCGCCTTGTTGTGGGGCGTGGGGGTCGAGGGCTGGTGGGAGACGAGGGTGTAGGTCTCGCCGGGCGGCTGGAGCGGCGGGAAGGGCGCCGGTGTCCCGGCGGGCGGTGAGGCGGACTCCTCGTAGCGGGCGTCGGGCACCTCTTCGCCGACCATGGAGCCGAGGCCGATCGTGACGCCGGAGCGGTCGGCGACCAGGGCGAGGGCACGGCGGCCGGCGACGGTGCCGCGCTTGTCGGCGGCGGCCTCGCGCAGGGCGAGGGAGGACTCCAGCTCGGCACGGGCCAGGTCGAGGTCGCCGTCGCACAGCGCGAGGACGCCCAACTCATGGTGGAAATAGGCCTGTTCACCCACGTTGCCGGCGAGCTGGGCGGCTTCGGAGCCCGCCCGCAGCACCCGCTCCCAGGCGCTCCAGTGCAGTCCTGCGGCGAACGCGGGCGCCGCCGTGCGGGCCAGTTCGACGGTGGCGCTCTCCTCGCCCTCGCCGGGCGGGGTCGTCGCCGGCAGGTGGGCGACGAGCGCGGCGAGCAGGGCGTCCGCCTCGGCGCAGACGCGCTCGGGTGTGACCGAGGGGTGTCCGGCCCACCAGGAGTAGTGCAGGGCGGCGATGAGGGCACCGGAGTCGACCTCGTCGCCGTATCCGGCGGCCTCCAACTGGGTCTGGACACCGGCCGCGAGCCGGTATCGGGAGCCGACCGGGGAGACCAGTCCGCAGCCCGCGAGCTCGCCGAGGGCGGCGTCCGCGTGGGTGTCGCCGACGAGCGCGGGCAGATGCGCCTGGTGCGGCACCTCGCCGCCGAGCGCGACGGCGAAGCGCAGGGTGGCGCGGGCCGAGGCGCTGAGCCGGGAGGCGAGCAGCGGGGCGGGCGCGGCGGCCTCGCCGAGGGACGGCAGAGGTATCTCGTCGGCCGTGTCGGAGGCGAGGGGCGCGTCGAAGGGGGCGTCGGCCGGGGGCGCGTCCTGGAAGACGCCGAACTCCTCGACGGCGCTGGTGCCGACGCGCAGTTCGTCGCGCTGCCGGAGCAGGGCGCCGGCCTGGACGAAGCGCAGGGGCAGGCCCTCGGACTCGAAGTAGAGGTCGCCCGCCCAGTTCGCCTCCTCCTCGGTGAGGACGCGGCCCGCGGTGCGTTCCAGGACATCCACGGCGCCCGCCCGCTGCAGACCGCCGAGGAAGACCTCCTCGATGACGGAGTCGGCGGCCGGGGCCGGGACCTCCGGGGTCGCGGCGATCAGGAAGGCGCACTCGGGGGTCGCGTCGAGGAGTTCCTCCAGGGCGGCGCCGCCGAACTCGATGTCGTCGAGGACGACGACCGCGCCGATCTCCCGGGTCAGAGTGAGCAGTTCGTCCCGGTCGGGCCGGTACAGCGGGGCGTCGTAGACGGCGTGGAAGAGGTCGTGCAGGAGGTCGGTGGCCGTGCGGTGGAAGCCGGTGAGGCGGACCACGCCGTCGGGGGCGAGGTCCAGGCAGTCCTCGGCGACGAGGTCCAGCAGGCTGGTGCGGCCCGAGCCCCCGGGGCCGGTGAGGCGCACGGAACGGCCGCGGGCGAGCAGCCGTACCAGCCGCTCACGCTCTTCCTGGCGTTCCAGGAGTGGTGGCGTGGGCCGGTTCAGGCCCGGCGGTACCGGCGGCTTGGCGGCGCGGGCGGTCTCGGCGCGTTCGGCGGCGGTGCGCTTCGCGGGCCGGCCGGGCCGCTGTCCGGGCGGGCAGGCCTCGATCTCGCTGCCGTCGACCGGGTTGACGGTGAGCAGAAAGTCGCCGGTGACCACCTGCACGGTGCGCGCGAGTGCGGGTGTGTGCTGGCCGAAGTCGGGTGTCAGGGGTTCCCGGGGCGGACGCTGACGCGACGACGTGTCGCCGGCGTCATGGCCGTACTCCTCGGGTCCCCGGTCGATCGGGTCCATAGGTCCAAGCCCCCCAAAAGCGTCGTGTGCGGGCCACAACGGCCCAGGCCCCTCCCGGCCTTGCTGCACACCGCGCTGTCGCTTCTGGTCCGGGCCCGCTCGAAGGGTTGTCTGGCAGCGGGCGACCGAACCCTAAACCTTCGCACAGTATCTACGACAGACCGGGGTACCGCGCCGTCCGAGACGTCACAGTCTCATGAGGATTGTGCGCGGTGGAACCGTCACACCCTGGGAAGCGACTCGACCCCGATCCCGCCCTCGATGGCCAGGATGCGGTGCAGCCGGGTGGCCACGAGCAGGCGCTGCATCTGCGGCGGTACGTCGCGCAGCACCAGGCGGCGGCCGCAGCGGCCGGCCCGTCGGTGGGCTCCCATGATGACGCCGAGGCCGGTGGCGTCCCAGG
Organism: Streptomyces sp. NPDC051576; assembly: GCF_040681835.1. Taxonomy (NCBI): domain Bacteria; kingdom Bacillati; phylum Actinomycetota; class Actinomycetes; order Kitasatosporales; family Streptomycetaceae; genus Streptomyces; species Streptomyces sp. NPDC051576. The sequence goes on along the minus strand of NZ_JBFAZO010000001.1, from coordinate 1,194,080 downwards.
AGTCGAGCTCGGACAGGTCCAGCACCAGATCGCCGACGCCGTCGTCGACCGCCGAGTGCAGGACCGTACGGGCGTCCGCCGCGCTGCGGACGTCGAGGCGGCCCCCGACGACCAGCTCGACGTGGTCGCCCCTGATGTACATATGCGCTCCCCGTGAGTGCGGTGGCGTACTCCGTGATGTAGGTGATGCACCCTCTGACTGCGTGAAGTGTCGAGAGGTTGCCGTCTGTGAGCGAACCGATACCGAATTCACCCCTGGGTGTGATGGCTCAGGGGTGCTGTGCGGTTTCAGTGCTTGTAGAAGCCCTGCCCGCTCTTGCGTCCGATGTCACCGGCGTCCACCATTCGGCGCATCAGCTCCGGCGGGGCGAACTTCTCGTCCTGTGACTCGGTGTAGATGTTGCTCGTCGCGTGCAGCAGGATGTCGACGCCGGTGAGGTCCGCCGTCGCCAGCGGGCCCATCGCGTGGCCGAAGCCCAGCTTGCAGGCGAGGTCGATGTCCTCGGCGCTGGCGACGCCCGACTCGTACAGCTTCGCCGCCTCGACGACGAGCGCCGAGATGAGACGGGTCGTCACGAAGCCGGCCACGTCACGGTTGACGACGATGCAGGTCTTGCCGACGGACTCGGCGAACTCCCGCGCGGTGGCGAGGGTTTCGTCGCTCGTCTTGTAGCCGCGGACGAGTTCGCAGAGCTGCATCATCGGGACCGGCGAGAAGAAGTGCGTGCCGACCACGCGCTCCGGACGCTCCGTCACGGCCGCGATCTTCGTGATCGGGATGGCGGAGGTGTTGGAGGCGAGGACGGCGTCGTCCCGCACGATCTTGTCGAGCGCGCGGAAGATCTCGTGCTTGACTTCCAGCTTCTCGAAGACGGCCTCGACGACGATGTCGGCGTCGGCGACGGCGTCCAGATCGGTGGTCGCGGTGATCCGGCCGAGGGCCGCGTCGGCGTCGTGCGCCTCCAGCTTCCCCTTGCTCACGAACTTGTCGCACGAGGCCTTGATGCCGTCGGTGCCACGCTTCAGGGCCTCGTCGGTGACATCGCGCAGGACGACGTCCCAGCCCGCCTGCGCGGAGACCTGGGCGATACCGGAACCCATGAGTCCGGCGCCGATGACGGCAAGCTTCCGTGCCACTGTGCGACTCCCCTTTGAAACGCCAACAGCGTGTGTCCGTGCGTATCCGTATGCCTCTTCGGCGGACCCTAGCGAAGGTGGGCGGCTGTGTGGCCGGTAAGTAACGCGCGTCACGTCTCATCTGACGGACATCACACCGGCAGAGGTCATTCCGCCGCTCGTACGGCGTAGTTGAGGACCTTCCGGCTCAAAAGGTCCTCCCTGTCGTCGAGCGGACCGAGGGCTTCGGATCTCGTGCCGCTCCTCCATCTCCTTTTCTTCGGGCCGCTGCTGACGCATGACCCCCGTGAGCCGGCTCGCGCTGCTCGGTGTGTGTTCCGAACCGCCGGGGCGTAACTACGCTGGCCACATGGTCAATCTGACGCGCATCTACACCAGGACCGGCGACCAGGGCACCACCGCCCTCGGCGACATGAGCCGGGTCGCCAAGACCGATCTGCGGATCTCGGCGTACGCGGACGCCAACGAGGCGAACGCGGTGATCGGTACGGCGATCGCGCTGGGCGGTCTCGACGAGGAGGTCGTCGGGGTGCTCACCCGCGTGCAGAACGACCTGTTCGACGTGGGCGCCGATCTCTCCACTCCAGTGGTCGAGAAGCCCGAGTTTCCGCCGCTGCGCGTGGAGCAGTTCTACATCGACAAGCTGGAAGCCGACTGCGACCGCTTCAACGAACGGCTGGAGAAGCTGCGGTCCTTCATCCTGCCGGGCGGTACGGCGGGCGCGGCCCTGCTGCACCAGGCGTGCACGGTCGTCCGGCGGGCCGAGCGGTCGACGTGGGCCGCCCTGGAGGTCCACGGCGAGGTGATGAACCCCCTGACCGCGACCTACCTGAACCGGCTGTCGGACCTGCTGTTCATCCTGGCCCGAACGGCGAACAAGGACGCGGGGGACGTCCTCTGGGTGCCCGGCGGGGAGCGCTGAGGAGTGCCGGGCGGGGAGCGCTGAGCCGAAGCGCCCCCCGCCCTCCCCCCCTCTTCTCAGTGGCTCGTGTCCTGGGCCGCGTCCTCGTCGGCCTGTGCGAGCGCCGACTCGGCGGCGGCCACCTTCTGCTGCATCCCCGGGTATCCGGAGGGCGACGCCGAAGGAGACCCGTCCGCCGCGCCCCCGTGGCCCGCGCAGCCCACGGCCGAGGCGGCGAGGAGGGCGATCACTGCCGCCGCCGCCCTCAGGCGCATCAGCTCGCGCCCTCGTCGTTGTTCTCGCACCACGTCTTCACGTCCACCAGGTCCTGCTGCCGCTGCTGAAGCGTCGGCACCAGGGACTGCCGGAAGGTCAGCCGGTCCTGGAGATACGTGGCGATCTCGTCGTCGCCGGCCGACTTGGCCTTGTCGACGCGCTGCTGCAGGCGGGCGATGGAGCCACGCTTGTCCGCGGCGGCGTTCAGCCGGGTCAGGGCGCGGTCGATCCGGTTGTCGATCTTCGGCAGTCGCTTGCAGAGTGCCTGGGCTCCGTCGCCGGTCGGTGTCGGCGCGGGGGTGCTCTCCGCGCTGGCCGCCGTCGTGGCGCCCGCCAGCAGGGCCGCCGCGGCGAGGCCCACGAACAGGTGCCGTCCCCTTGCGTGCATGGTTGTCCTCCGTTCTCGGACGGTCCCGTCGGCCGTCCGACGCATCGGAGGCTAGGAGGCTTCTTTGGGGAAACTCTGTGACCGGTTTGTCCCGGCTGTGCCGATCAGCCAGTCGCGGTGGGCGGGCAGCACACCGCCGGTGGACGGCAGCCACACCTCGAAACGGGCCCCGGTACCGGACGGGCCGTCCGTCACCGTGACGCTTCCCCGGTGCAGGGCGGCCTGCTGGGACACCAGGGTCAGCCCGAGTCCGGAGCCGGAGCTGGCCGGCCCCCGCTGGAAGCGCTCGAAGACGCGGGCCCGGGCGTCCGGGGGCACACCGGGGCCGTGATCGTCCACCGTGATCACGATCTGATCGCCCGCTCGCCGGACGCCGACGGCCACGGTCGCCGTGCCCGCCCTGTCCCGCCCGTGGGCCAGCGCGTTGGCCACCAGGTTGTCGAGCAGGAGGCGGATGCCCGGTTCCCAGCCGTGGACGGTCAGCCCGGGTGCCGCGTCCAGCGTGATCCGCGCGTCCTGGTCGCGGCGCCGGGCCTCCGCCACCGAGGCGTCCGCCGCCTCCGTCACGTCCACGGTCCGCAGCGCCTCCGCCTCCACCAGGTCCCCGCGGCCCAGTTCCCGCAGCATCACCAACAGACCCTGCAGCCGGGCGTGTTCACCGCGCAGGTCGGCCAGCACCTCGGCGCGGTCCGGTTCGGGGAGGTCGGGGTGGGCGGTGAGGATGTCGAGGTTGGTGCCCATGCTCATGAGCGGGGTGCGGAGTTCGTGGGAGGCCGCCGCCGAGAAGGACCGGGCCGTGTCCAGCGCCTCGGCGGTGCGTCGGGCCTGCTCGTCGTAGCGGGCGAGGACCGTGCGCAGGGTGGCGGCCAGGTCGTCGACCTCGGTGATGCCGGTCGGTTCGTCGGGCGGGCGGACGGTGCTGGTGCGCGGGTCGAGTCCCGCGGTACGGCGGCCCAGGCGCCGCAGCGGACCGGTCGCACCGGTGGCGATGCCCCAGGCGAGCAGGCCGGACAGGGGGGCGGCGAGCAGGGAGGTCACCGCCACCCGTCGCCGTACCAGCCGGAGTTGGGCCTGGTCGGCCGCGTTGGGCGAGAAGACCCACAGGGTGCCCGAGCCGCGCGTGGTGGTCATCGGCACGGACAGCGCACGCCAACTGGTCCCGCCGGAACGGATGGTGACCGGCCGCCCCGAAGTCCCCTTCGGCAGGCGGACCTTGGCGTCCGGCTGCGGCCCGCCGGTGAAGGTGCCGCCGGGTCCGACGACCCGTACGCCGACGTCGAGCGCGGCGCTGAACAGCCGTCGTTCCCGGGTGTCGGCGGCCCCCGGCCGACTGGCGGACGAGGCGCGCAGCAGGGCACGCGCGTCCGGGGTCACGGCTGTGGCGCGGGCGCGCAGATGGTCGTCCTCGGCGTGGTGGAGGTCGTGGTTGACCAGGCGGAGCAGCAGCCAGCCGGAGGCCAGCACCAGCAGCGGCACGGTCAGGCCGACCGCGAGGCCGATCCGGGTCGACAGTCTCATGACGGTTCTTCCCGCAGGACGAAGCCCACTCCGCGCACGGTGTGCACCAGCCGCGGCCGTCCGTCCGCCTCCAGCTTGCGCCGCAGATAGCTGACGAAGGTGTCGACCGCGTCGGTGCGGACGTCGAAGTCGTAGCCCCAGACCCGCTCCAGGAGTTGGTCGCGGGTGAGGACCAACCCGGCGTTGCGGGCCAGCACTTCGAGGAGTTCGAACTCGCGCCGGGTCAGATCGAGGGCACGCCCGTCCCGCAGCGCCGTACGCGCCGCCGGGTCGATCACCAGTCCGGCGACCCGCAGCACCTCTCCCGCGGGCGGCCGGCGTCGCAGCAACGCGCGCAGCCGCAGCACCAGTTCCTGCAGCGCGAACGGCTTGACCAGGTAGTCGTCGCCGCCCGCCTGGAGCCCGGCGATGCGGTCGGCGGTCTCGTCGAGGGCCGAGAGCATCAGCACGGGGAGATCCCGGCCGTCGTCGCGCAGCCGCGCACACACCTCGATGCCACTCATCCCGGGCATCGACACATCGAGGACGAGCACGTCGGGCGACGTCTCCTGGATCGCGTCCAGCGCCGCGCGACCACCGTCCGCCGTCCGCACGCGGAAGCCGCTCAGCCTGAGGCCGCGCTCCAGCGAGCGACGGATGGCCGGATCGTCGTCCACCACCAGCACCGCTCCGGGGTGGGCCATGTCACTCATCCGGACAGCGTACGACCCGTATGAGCCAAGGATTCGGGGGATCGTACGCCCTCAACCCCCGAAGTGGTCCAGACCTATTGACCCGTGGTCCAGACCTTCCTATTCTCGCGGGACTGTGGGTGCGAAGGCTCAGTCGCACCCCCCAACTCCCCCATAGGAGGCGCGACATGCGCTTCAGACACAGAGTCGCGGCGGGTCTCGCCACCCTGGTGCTGCCGCTCGCCGGGCTCGTCGGACTGGCGGCTCCCGCTCAGGCCGCCTCGACCGCCACCGCCACGTTCACCAAGTCCAGCGACTGGGGTACCGGCTTCGGCGGTCAGTGGACCGTCAAGAACACCGGTACCGGCGCGATCAGTTCATGGACGGTCGAGTGGGACTTCCCCTCGGGTACGTCCGTCACCTCGGCCTGGGACGCGGACGTCACCAACTCCGGGACCCACTGGACCGCGAAGAACAAGTCCTACAACGGCACCATCGCCCCGGGTGCCTCGGTCTCCTTCGGCTTCAACGGGGCGGGATCCGGATCCCCCTCCAACTGCCTTCTCAACGGCGGCAGTTGTGACGGCGGCACCACCGTCCCCGGTGACGCGGCACCCTCCGCGCCCGGTACCCCCACCGCCTCCGCCGTCACCGACACCTCGGTGAACCTCTCCTGGAGCGCGGCCACCGACGACAAGGGCGTCAAGAACTACGACGTGCTGCGCGACGGCGCCAAGGTCGCCACGGTGACGACGACGTCGTACACCAACACCGGCCTCACCGCCGGCACCGACTACTCGTACACCGTGCAGGCCCGGGACACCGCCGACCAGACCGGCCCGGTCAGCGGCGCGGTCGCGGTGCACACCACGGGCGGTACGACCACTCCCCCGGCCACCGCCGGCACGGTCAAGCTCGGGTACCTCCCCGAGTGGGACACCTACACACGCAACTACCAGGTCAAGAACCTGGTGACCTCCGGCACCGCCGCGAAGATCACGCACATCAACTACGCCTTCGGCAACGTGACCAACGGCCAGTGCGCGATGGGCGACGCCTACGCCGACTACCAGAAGACGTTCACCGCCGACCAGTCGGTCAGCGGCGTCGCCGACACCTGGGACCAGCCGGTCGCGGGCAACTTCAACCAGCTGCGTGAGCTGAAGGCGAAGTACCCGAACCTCAAGATCCTGTGGTCCTTCGGCGGCTGGACCTGGTCCGGCGGCTTCGGGCAGGCGGCGGCCAACCCGACCGCGTTCGCGCAGTCCTGCTACAACCTGGTCGAGGACCCGCGCTGGGCCGACATCTTCGACGGCATCGACATCGACTGGGAGTACCCGAACGCCTGCGGGCTCTCCTGCGACACCAGCGGAGCCGCGGCCTACAAGAACCTGATGGCCGCCCTGCGCGCGAAGTTCGGCACCGGCAACCTCGTCACCTCGGCCGTCACCGCCGACGCCACCTCCGGCGGCAAGATCGACGCCGCGGACTACGCGGGCGCGGCCCAGTACGTCGACTGGTACAACGTGATGTCGTACGACTTCTTCGGCGCCTTCAACGCGACCGGCCCCACCGCCCCGCACTCCCCGCTCACCTCCTACACCGGCATCCCGACCCCCGGCTTCACCACGGCGGACGCGATCGCCAAGTTCAAGTCGAAGGGAGTCCCCGCCGGCAAGCTCCTGATCGGCATCGGCTTCTACGGCAGAGGCTGGACCGGCGTCACCCAGGACGCCCCCGGCGGCACGGCCACGGGCGCGGCGACCGGCACCTACGAGCCGGGCATCGAGGACTACAAGGTCCTCAAGACGTCCTGCCCGGTCACCGGCACCATCGCGGGCACCGCCTACGCCCACTGCGGCAGCAACTGGTGGTCCTACGACACCCCGAGCACGATCGCCGGAAAGATGAGCTGGGCCAAGGCCCAGGGTCTCGGCGGCGCGTTCGTCTGGGAGTTCAGCGGCGACACCAGCAACGGCGAGCTGATCAGCGCCGTCAGCAGCGGGCTGAGCTGACAGTCTGTCCGGTCCACACCTGGGGCGCGCGGCGCATGCCGCGCGCCCCAGGCGTGCGCGGCATGGGGCCATACGGCCCGCCCGGCAGGAAGGTCGGCGCGTGCGGCAAGCCGCTGACCGGGAACATTCTGTATCTCAGCAGGCAAGCGGAACGACGCATTCAGGGGGAAGCATGAAACGCAGGCCACAGAAGAGCCGTACGACCAAGCGCCCCGCCAGGCGCCTGGCGACATCGGCCGGAGTCTTCGTGGGGGCGGCGGCCGCGGCCTTCATGGCCGCGGCACCGGTGGACGTGACGGTAGCGATCAGCCCCCCGCCGCACCCGATATGCGTACTGGCCGAGGATCAGGCCACGTTCACGCGCTGACCGGGCGGTGCCGCCTCCAGCCAGGCCAGGAAACCGGTCAACGCGTCTTCGCTCATGGCGAGTTCGAGACGTGTGCCCCGGTGCAGACAGGTCAGGATGATGGCGTCGGAGAGCAGCGCAAGCTCCTCCTCGCCCTCGGGGAGGCGGCGGCCGGCCACCTCGATCGCCGAGCGTTCCAGGGTGCGGCGCGGGCGGTAGGCGTAGGAGAAGACGCGGTACCACTCGATGCGGTCGCCGTTGTAGCGGGCGACGCCGTAGCTCCAGCCCTTGCCGTTGGTGTCGGGTTTCTCCGGGACGTCCCAGCGCAGGGAACAGTCGAAGGTGCCGCCGGAGCGCTGGATGAGCCGGCGGCGCAGGCCGAAGACGAACAGGCCCACCACCACAAGGGCGACAGCGATTCCGCACACAGTCAGAGCGAGGACCATCGACACCGACCTCCTCGTCTCCTAGGTAACGGAACGGAAAAAACACCCACATTCGCCTCAGCCGCGGCTGGGACCGGATTCCTCCGGTCCCAGCCGCGGCTGAGTCACGTCATCGCGTGCTATGCCAGGTTCAGTTGGTCGCCACCGCACGCAGTCGGACGTCCGCGCGGCGCTCGGCGGAGGCATCGCCTTCGGCCTTCGCCTGCTCCAGCTCACGCTCCACGCGCTGGACGTCGATCTCGTCCGACAGCTCGGCGATCTCGGCGAGCAGCGACAGCTTGTTGTCCGCGAACGAGATGAAACCGCCGTGCACCGCGGCCACGACCGTTCCACCGTCGCTGGTGCGGATGGTCACCGGGCCCGACTCCAGCACACCGAGCAGCGGCTGGTGACCGGGCATGACGCCGATGTCGCCGGACGTGGTGCGCGCGACGACCAGGGTGGCCTCGCCGGACCAGACCTGGCGGTCCGCGGCGACGAGCTCGACATGCAGCTCAGCAGCCAAGGTGGGCTCCTCGGGTCACCACCCGGCGATCGTGCCGGGTGTGGGTTCAATTCTAGTAGGCGTGAAAGAGGGGGTGGGACACGCCCCACCCCCTCAGGTGAAGCACGGGGTCAGGAGACGCCCAGCTCCTTCGCGTTCGCCTTCAGGTCCTCGATACCACCGCAGAGGAAGAACGCCTGCTCCGGGAAGTGGTCGTACTCGCCGTCGATGATCGAGTTGAAGGCCACGATCGACTCGTCCAGCGGGACGTCCGACCCGTCGACGCCGGTGAACTGCTTGGCGACGTGGGTGTTCTGGGACAGGAAGCGCTCCACGCGACGGGCACGGTGGACGGTGAGCTTGTCCTCCTCGCCCAGCTCGTCGATACCGAGGATCGCGATGATGTCCTGGAGGTCCTTGTACTTCTGGAGGACCGTCTTGACGCGCATCGCGGTGTTGTAGTGCTCCGCCGAGATGTAGCGCGGGTCCAGGATGCGGGACGTGGAGTCCAGCGGGTCCACGGCCGGGTAGATGCCCTTCTCGGAGATCGGACGGGAGAGAACCGTCGTCGCGTCGAGGTGGGCGAAGGTGGTGGCCGGGGCCGGGTCGGTCAGGTCGTCCGCGGGGACGTAGATCGCCTGCATCGAGGTGATCGAGTGACCGCGGGTCGAGGTGATGCGCTCCTGGAGGAGGCCCATCTCGTCGGCCAGGTTCGGCTGGTAGCCCACCGCGGAGGGCATCCGGCCGAGCAGGGTCGAGACCTCGGAACCGGCCTGCGTGAAGCGGAAGATGTTGTCGATGAAGAACAGCACGTCCTGCTTCTGCACATCGCGGAAGTACTCCGCCATGGTCAGACCCGCGAGGGCCACGCGCAGACGGGTGCCCGGGGGCTCGTCCATCTGGCCGAAGACAAGCGCGGTCTTGTCGATGACGCCCGAGTCGGCCATCTCCTCGATGAGGTCGTTGCCCTCACGGGTGCGCTCGCCGACACCGGCGAACACGGAGACACCGTCGTGGTTGTTGGCGACGCGGTAGATCATCTCCTGGATGAGCACCGTCTTGCCGACGCCGGCACCGCCGAACAGGCCGATCTTGCCGCCCTTGACGTACGGGGTGAGCAGGTCGATGACCTTGACGCCGGTCTCGAACATCTCGGTCTTCGACTCGAGCTCGTCGAAGTTCGGGGCCTTGCGGTGGATGGACCAGCGCTCGCCCGTGTACTGCTCGTCGACGTTCAGCACCTCACCGAGGGTGTTGAACACCTTGCCCTTGGTGAAGTCGCCGACCGGGACGGTGATGCCGTCGCCGGTGTCGGTGACCGGGGCCTGGCGGACCAGACCGTCGGTGGGCTGCATCGAGATGGTGCGGACCAGACCCTCACCCAGGTGCTGGGCGACCTCAAGGGTCAGGGTCTTCTTCGCACCCTCCTGGGCCGGGTCGGCCACCTCGACATGCAGAGCGTTGTAGATCTCCGGCATCGCGTCGACGGGGAACTCCACGTCGACGACCGGGCCGATGACCCGGGCGACGCGGCCCGTGGCAACGGCCGTCTCAACTGTCGTCGTCATTACTTGTCACTCCCCGCGGTCGCGTCGGCCAGGGCTGCGGAGCCACCGACGATCTCGCTGATTTCCTGGGTGATTTCGGCCTGGCGGGCCGCGTTGGCAAGACGGGAGAGCGTGGTGATCAGGTCTCCCGCGTTGTCGGTCGCCGACTTCATCGCGCGGCGGGTGGCGGCGTGCTTGGAGGCAGCCGACTGGAGCAGCGCGTTGTAGATACGGCTCTCGACGTACCGCGGCAGCAGGGCGTCCAGGACGTCCTCCGCCGACGGCTCGAAGTCGTACAGCGGAAGGATCTCGCCCTGGGGGACGGCCTCTTCCGCGACCTCTTCGAGGCTGAGGGGGAGCAGCCGGCTGTCGATCGCCGTCTGCGTCATCATCGAGATGAACTCGGTGTAGACGATGTGGAGTTCGTCCACGCCGCCCTCGGCCGTGTCCCGCTCGATGGCCTCGATCAGCGGACCCGCGACCTTCTTAGCGTCCGCGTACGTGGGCTCGTCGGTGAAGCCGGTCCACTGGTCCGCGATCTTGCGCTCACGGAAGTTGTAGTGGGCGACACCGCGGCGGCCGACGATGTACGTGTCGACCTCCTTGCCCTCGGCCTCAAGGCGCGCGGTCAACTGCTCCGCGGCCTTGATGGCGTTGGCGTTGAAGGCGCCGGCCAGACCGCGGTCGCTCGTGAGGAGCAGCACCGCGGAACGGGTCGGCGTCTCGGCCTCGGTGGTCAGCGGGTGCTTGGTGTTCGAACCCGTACCGACCGCCGTGACCGCACGCGTCAGTTCCTTCGCGTACGGCGTCGAGGCCTGCACCTTGCGGTGCGCCTTGACGACGCGCGAGGCGGCGATCATCTCCATCGCCTTGGTGATCTTCTTGGTCGCGGTGACGGATCGGATGCGACGCTTGTAGACCCGGAGCTGGGCTCCCATGAGTCAGGTCCCTTCCTTACGTCACTTGGCCGTGGCCGGAGTGTCCTCGCCGAGAAGCTTGCCGTCCGAGGTCTCGAACTGCTTCTTGAAGTCGGCGATCGCGTCCGCGGCGGCGGTGAGGGTGTCGTCCGACATCTTGCCGCCCTCCTTGATGGAGGTCATGAGGCCCTGCTCCTTGCGGTGCAGGTACTCAAGCAGCTCCTTCTCGAAGCGGCGAATGTCCTCGACCGGTACGTCGTCCATCTTGCCGGTGGTCGCGGACCACACGGAGACGACCTGGTCCTCGGTGGGCATCGGCTGGTACTGCGGCTGCTTGAGCAGCTCGACCAGTCGCTGACCGCGCTCCAGCTGGGCCTTCGACGCGGCGTCCAGGTCGGAACCGAAGGCGGCGAACGCCTCCAGCTCGCGGTACTGGGCGAGGTCGAGGCGCAGTCGGCCGGAGACCTGCTTCATCGCCTTGTGCTGCGCGGAACCACCGACTCGGGAGACGGAGATACCGACGTTCAGCGCGGGGCGCTGACCGGCGTTGAAGAGGTCCGACTCCAGGAAGCACTGGCCGTCGGTGATGGAGATGACGTTGGTCGGGATGAACGCCGACACGTCGTTGGCCTTGGTCTCGACGATCGGGAGGCCGGTCATCGAGCCCTTGCCCATCTCATCGGAGAGCTTCGCGCAGCGCTCCAGCAGACGGGAGTGCAGGTAGAAGACGTCACCCGGGTAGGCCTCGCGGCCCGGCGGACGGCGCAGCAGCAGGGACACGGCGCGGTAGGCGTCGGCCTGCTTGGAGAGGTCGTCGAAGATGATGAGGACGTGCTTGCCCTCGTACATCCACTGCTGGCCGATGGCCGAACCGGTGTACGGCGCAAGGTACTTGAAGCCGGCCGGGTCGGACGCCGGGGCGGCGACGATGGTCGTGTACTCCAGCGCGCCGGCCTCTTCGAGCGCACCACGCACGGAGGCGATGGTGGAGCCCTTCTGACCGATGGCGACGTAGATGCAGCGGACCTGCTTGTTCACGTCGCCCGAGCGCCAGTTGTCGCGCTGGTTGATGATCGTGTCGACGGCCAGGGCGGTCTTGCCGGTCTGGCGGTCGCCGATGATCAGCTGACGCTGGCCACGGCCGATCGGGGTCATCGCGTCGACGGCCTTGTAGCCGGTCTCCATCGGCTCGTGCACCGACTTACGGGCCATGACGCCCGGGGCCTGCAGCTCCAGCGCGCGGCGACCGGTGGTCTCGATCTCGCCGAGGCCGTCGATCGGGTTGCCGAGCGGGTCGACGACACGGCCGAGGTAGCCCTCGCCGACGGCGACGGACAGGACCTCTCCGGTGCGGGTGACCGGCTGGCCCTCCTCGACGCCGCTGAACTCACCGAGGATGACGGTACCGATCTCGCGCTCTTCGAGGTTGAGCGCGAGACCGAGGGTGCCGTCCTCGAACTTCAGCAGTTCGTTGGCCATGGCCGAGGGCAGGCCCTCGACCTTCGCGATGCCGTCGCCGGCAAGAGTGACCGTGCCGACCTCCTCGCGCGAGGCCGCGTCCGGCTTGTACGACTGGACGAAGTTCTCCAGCGCGTCCCGGATCTCCTCCGGCCGGATCGTGAGCTCCGCCATCTGGGTTCCCTGCTCTCCTTGTTGGGCCCGAAGTTTCACTTGGGGGGATGGGGGACTCCCCCCTGAACGAGGTGAATCCTCTGCACGGCCCAACTCGGGCCGCCTTACTACGTCTTTGTTGTGGTGCTGCTAGCTCGCCATACGGCGGGTGGCGTCATCGAGGCGGTCCGCGATGGAGCCGTTGATGACCTCGTCGCCGACCTGCACCCGGATTCCGCCGAGGACCTCGGGGTCCACGTCGATGTTGAGGTGCATCTGGCGGCCGTAGAGCTTCGCGAGGGCGGCGCCCAGGCGCTGCTTCTGCGGGTCGCTCAGCGGGACCGCCGTGGTGACGACGGCCACCAGGCGACTACGGCGCTCGGCGGCGAGCTTGGAGAGGGCGTCGAGCCCCGCTTCCAGGCTACGTCCTCGCGGCGCGGTCACCAGGCGGGTCACCAGTCGCTCGGTGGCCGGCTTGGCCCGGCCGCCGAGCAGGCTGCGAAGCAGCTCGCCCTTGGCCGCGGTGCTCGCGGCGCGGTTGGTCAGCGCGGCGCGCAGTCCGGTGTTCGAGGAGACGATCCGGCCGAACCGGAACACCTCGTCCTCGACGTCGTCGAGCTGGCCCGACTGCTGGGCGGCGGTGAGGTCGGCGGTGGCCGCCAGCTCCTCCAGCGCGTCCACCAGGTCGCGGGACTGCGACCAGCGGGAGCGCACCATGCCGGACACCAGGTCGAGGGCGGCGCCGCCGACCTGGCCGCCGAGCAGGCGCTCGGCCAGCGCGGCCTTGGCCTCGCCGTCCTGCGCCGGGTCGGTGAGGACCCGACGCAACGACACCTCACGGCCGAGCAGCGCGGTGACGGCGGCCAGCTCGTCGGCGAGCTGCGTCGCGTTCACGGACGTGGAGTCCGTCAGCGCGTCGAGACGCTCACGTGCGGCTGCCAGGGCCTCGCGGCTCGCTCCGTTCATCGCGCGGCCTCGGCCTTCTCTTCGAGCTCGTCGAGGAAGCGGTCGATGACGCGGCTCTGCCGGGCGTGGTCCTCGAGGGACTCGCCGACGAGCTTGCCGGCCAGGTCGGTGGCGAGCTTGCCCACGTCCTGGCGCAGCGCGTGCGAAGCGGACTTGCGGTCGGCCTCGATCTGCGTGTGACCGGCGGCGATGATTTCCTCACGCTGCCGCTGGCCTTCCGCGCGCATCTCGGCGATGAGCGTGGCGCCCTGCTCCTGCGCCTCCTGGCGCAGGCGCGCGGCCTCGTGCCGGGCCTCGGCGAGCTGTGCCTTGTACTGCTCAAGGACGCTCTGTGCCTCGGTCTGGGCGGCCTCGGCCTTCTCGATACCGCCCTCGATGGCCTCGCGGCGCTCGTCCAGAACCTTGTTGATGTTCGGGAGGAGCTTCTTGGCGAGGAAGCCGAAGACGATGACGAAGGCGATCAGGCCGATGACAAGCTCGGGGATCGGCGGGACGAGAGGATTCTCCTTCTCGGCCGCCAGAATGAGCAGTTGGCTCATGTCAGTGCCTTTCGTCCAGTGGGCTGTTGCTGATCGCGGTCGATCAGGTGCCGTAGACGAACGGCATGACCAGGCCGATGAGGGCGAGCGCCTCACAGAAGGCGAAGCCGAGGATCTGGTTGGCGCGGATCAGGCCGGCGGCTTCGGGCTGACGGGCCAGGGCCTGGGTGCCGTTACCGAAGATGATGCCGACGCCGACGCCGGGACCGATGGCGGCGAGGCCGTAGCCGATCGAACCGAGCGAACCGCCGACGGCAGCGAGGGTCTCAATGGCAGCCATGCTGATTCTTCCTTATCTGTACGGACCGGCGGGGGTTGGCCGCCGGACACCAAGGGGGGTTCTGGAGGACGGTGCTCAGTGGTGCTCGGCGAGCGCGCCCTGGATGTAGGTGCAGGTCAACAGGACGAACACATAAGCCTGCAGAGCCTGGATGAAGAGCTCGAAGGCCGTCATCACGATCGTCATGACGAAGCTGACGCCCGCGTAGGCGATGCCGATGCCGTTCAGCAGGTACCAACTGGCGACCGTGAAGAGCAGCAGCAGCGTGTGGCCCGCGAACATGTTCGCGAACAGTCGGACGGCGTGCGTGAACGGGCGGACGATCAGGTTCGAGAAGAACTCGATCGTCATGGCCAGCGGCAGCACCGCTCCGAGCGACTTGTCGTAACCCGTGACGTTCTTGAAGAAGCCCACGAATCCGTGCCGCTTGAACGTCAGCGAGACCCAGGTGATGTAGACGATCGCGGCCAGCACGATCGGGTACGCGATGATCGACGTCACCGGGAACTGGGCGACCGGGACGATCGACCAGAGGTTCATCATCCAGATGAAGAAGAACAGCGAGACGACCAGCGGTACGTACTTCTCGCCCTCCTTCTTTCCGATGGTCTCGTAGACGACACCGCGGCGGATGAAGTCGTAGCCGGTCTCGGCGACCATCTGCAGCTTGCCGGGGACGACCTTCGGCTTGCGGAAGGCGGCCCAGAAGAAGCCGACAACGATGACCGAGCCGAGCAGCGCCAGCAGCATCGGCTTGTTGAAGTACACGTTGCTGTCGCCGTCCCCCAGAAGGGGCTTGAACAGGAACGAGTGCAGGCCGGGAGCCGGGAAGCCACAGCCGTCGAAGATGTGGCAGTCGGTCTCGAAGGCGAGCACCTGCGTCGGGTCAGCACTCACCGCGGGCTCCTTCAGCGTGGCGCATAGGTACGGCAACCTCGTTGTGTCGGCGCGGCGCACGGCCGCGGTTCGGCACTGGACTGGTGTTACGGATGTGGGGGCGGCAGTGGGGCATCGAGCCTCGCGATTGAGCAGGCGTCAGCTCAGATGCCCGCGCCC
The DNA here is from genome assembly GCF_040681835.1 of Streptomyces sp. NPDC051576. Taxonomy (NCBI): domain Bacteria; kingdom Bacillati; phylum Actinomycetota; class Actinomycetes; order Kitasatosporales; family Streptomycetaceae; genus Streptomyces; species Streptomyces sp. NPDC051576. Next base: position 1,178,982 of record NZ_JBFAZO010000001.1, on the reverse strand, counting down.
GCGATGCCGCAGTTGGCACCGGACGATAGCAGGGTCGCTTACGTGCTCTTATCCCGGCCCTACCGCTCACGACGAGTGCCCCGACTTCTCGGGCTCGACGTAGAGGATCTTGGCCTTCATGTGGGCACGGGTCTGCGCGACGACCCAGATGATGGTGCTGGCGAGCAGCGTGAACGCGAAGGCCTTGGGGTTGAACAGCGTGGTGTGCTTGAACGCGGCCAGGAAGATGAACAGCAGAAGAATCTGCGCCGCGAAAAGCATGAGCCCCATCGACTGGAACAGGTGCGGAAGCGATTTGGCGGTGCGCTGCAGAACGTAGAGCCCGATTCCCATGAAGAGGATCACGATCAGCGTCGCAACGGCTGCCCCAATGGCTCCTTTGCCGCCCGCGACCACACCACTGACGACGGCGGCAATCGCGCCGACGGCAGCTGTGGGCACAGCGGCCTGAAGGAGAATCCGGGCGTCATTGGACGGCATGGCGGCAACTCCGCTTGCTAAGGGGGGCGTGTCGTCATGGACGAGCGTAGTCCCGGGATGAGAGAGAACCTCACGCCAATGGACGGTCGCACTAGGGTCCTTCGGCTCTGTCCCGGGTTCTCGTGAACCGTATCACAAACTATTTGATGCGGTCTTTACCTAGAAGGTGTGCTTGCTGTCACACATGAGAGTGACGCTGCGCGTCTGTGCAAAATAGCGGCCAAGTTGTCTGGTATGGGGAGGCTTTGTCCTCCCACGAGATGGCAACGCTTTAGTCAGATTCTTACCTTGGCGTCAGCGCGAGGACTCCGCCTTACGCCGGTCCAGGAAGCGCGAACGGGGGCCGACAGCGGTCGCTCCGTTGACTCCTGACACTCCGGCGATCACCGGAGGGCGCGGGTCGCGGTCCTCCTCCGCCAGCACGGCCACGGGCTCAACAGCCGCCCCGCGACGGCGATAACGCGGCGGCACCAGGAACTCGGCCCAGCGCGGGGCCCGCGGGGTGAAGCGCGGCAGCAGGAGCAGCACCAGGCCGATCGCGCTCAGGAAGACGATGCCGAGGACGATCCACATCGAGGCCGAGTTGACCGAGTAGGACAGCGCGCCGAAGGCGATCAGCGCCGACCAGAAGTACATGATCAGCACCGCCCGGCTGTGCGAGTGGCCGATCTCCAGGAGCCGGTGGTGCAGATGGCCGCGGTCCGCGGCGAACGGCGACTGTCCGCGCCAGGTGCGCCGCACGATCGCGAGCACCAGGTCGGCGGCCGGCACCGCGATGATCGTCAGCGGCAGCAGCAGCGGGATGTAGACGGGCACCGTCGAGTGCACGGCCGCCTTCTCGGAGTGCAGGAACAACTGGAGCGCGTCCGGGTCGACCTGTCCCGTGATGGAGATCGCACCCGCGGCCAGCACCAGGCCGATCAGCATCGAGCCGGAGTCGCCCATGAAGATCCGCGCGGGGTGCATGTTGTGCGGCAGGAAGCCGAGGCACATGCCCATCAGGATCGCCGAGAAGAGCGTGGCCGGGGCGGCGGCCTCGATGCCGTACGAGTACCAGATCCGGTAGGCGTACAGGAAGAACGCGGCGGCCGCGATGCACACCATGCCGGAGGCCAGGCCGTCGAGGCCGTCGACGAAGTTGACCGCGTTGATGGTGATGACGACCAGGGCGACCGTGAGCAGGGTGCCCTGCCACTGGGTCAGCGCCACGTTGCCGACGGTCGGGATGGGCAGCCACAGGATCGTCAGACCCTGCATGACCATGACGCCGGCGGCGATCATCTGGCCGCCCAGCTTGATCAGGGCGTCGATCTCGAACTTGTCGTCCAGGACACCGATCAGCCAGATCAGGGCGGCGCCGGAGAGCAGGGCGCGCGGTTCGTTCGAGTTCTCGAAGACCTGGCTGAGGTTGGTCAGATGGTCGGCGACCAGCAGGCCGGCGCACAGACCGAAGAACATGGCGATACCGCCGAGCCGCGGAGTGGGTTCCCGGTGCACGTCACGGGCCCGGATCTCCGGCATCGCCCCGGCCACGATCGCGAACTTCCGCACCGGCCCGGTCAGCAGATACGTCACCGCGGCCGTCACGCAGAGCGTCAGCAGGTATTCACGCACAGGCTTCCCCACAGGTCTCGCTGGCCATCACAGCCCCACACCCTAGCGAGGGACGCATATGGTTGGGGACTTCCGGGTAGCGACGATGGTTGCACGTGTGGCTGTGTACCTGGTGACGGCTACCCCCGTTCAGCCGGGGTAGGGCGGAAATCTTTCCGCCAGCTCCCTCACTTCGTCACGCGCGTTCTTGCTCTGCACCTCGTCCCGCAGGACCCCGGCGATCAGCTCGCCGATCCGTGCCATCTCCCGCTCCCCCATGCCCTGTGTGGTGACCGCAGCCGTACCGAGCCGCAGCCCGCGGGCGTGCGCGTGCGGCAGCGCACAGCAGTCGAGGACCGTGCCGGCCGCCGCGAGGCGGCCGCGCGCGGTGCGGCCGTCGACGCCGAGGGGGGCCGGATCGGCGGTGATGAGGTGGGTGTCGGTGCCGCCCGTGGTGACGACGAGTCCCTCGGCGGCGAGTACGTCCGCGAGCACCCGGGCGTTGGCGACCACCTGATGGGCGTACGCCGTGAAGGCCGGCGTCGCCGCCTCGCCGAACGCGACCGCCTTCGCGGCGATGGTGTGCATCTGGGCGCCGCCCTGGGTGAACGGGAACACCGCCCGGTCCACCCGCTCGGCCAGCTCGCTCCCGCACAGGATCATCCCGCCGCGCGGCCCGCGCAGCACCTTGTGCGTGGTGGCGCAGACGACATCGGCGTACGGCACCGGGTTCGGCGCCGCTCCCCCGGCGACGAGACCGATGGGATGGGCGGCGTCCGCGATGAGATAGGCGCCGACCTCGTCGGCTACCTCACGGAAGTACGCGTAGTCGATGTGCCGGGGATAGGCGATGGACCCGCACACGATCGCCTTGGGCCGGTGCGTACGGGCCAGCGTGCGCACCTGGTCGTGGTCGATGAGCCCGGTCTCCGCGTCCACCCCGTAGCCGACGAAGTCGAACCAGCGGCCGGAGAAGTTCGCGGGCGACCCGTGCGTGAGATGCCCGCCGTACGGCAGGCCGAGGGCGAGGACGGTGTCGCCGGGCCGCAGCAGCGCGGCGTACGCGGCGAGCACGGCCGAAGACCCGGAGTGCGCCTGCACGTTGGCGTGCTCGGCACCGAACAGCGCCTTCGCCCGCGCCACCGCGACGCGCTCGGCGACGTCGACGATCTCGCAGCCGCCGTGGTGCCGGGCGCCGGGGTACCCCTCCGCGTACTTGTTGGCGAGCGGGGAGCCGAGCGCGGCCAGCACGGCGGGCGAGGTGAAGTTCTCGGCGGCGACCAACTGGAGCGTCGTCGACTGCCGCGCCAGCTCCCCGAGCAGGATCTCGGCCAGCTCGGGGTCCTGCCGACGCAGGACATCGGCCTCAAGGACAGGGATGACCGACATGATGGACTCCGGGGCGTCGACGGTGACGTACGTCCAATGTAGGCCCGGGGCCGGTGGGACGCGCGGCCGTCGCTACGTCTTCGCGGGTACGCCGGTGAGGGCGGTGACGACCGGGTCGATCGCCTGGTTTATCTCGTCCCCGATCGAGCGGAAGAACGGCAGCGGCGCCCCGTAGGGGTCGAAGACCTCGTCCGCCTCCGCGGTGGGGGCCAGGAGCCAGCCTCGGAGGGCGGCGGCCGCGCGGACCAGGGCTCGGGCGCGGGCCACCATGCCGTCCTCCAAGGGGGGCAGGGTCGCCGGGTCGATCGCCTTCACCAGGCGGGTGAACTCCTTGAGGGTGAAGGTGCGCAGGCCCGCCGAGTGGCCCATGGAGATGACCTGTTGGCGGTGGTCGCGGGTGGCGGTCAGCACCAGGTCGGCGCGGATCACGTGGTCGTCGAGCAGCTCCCGGCCGGTGAACCCGGAGGGGTCCGCGCCGAAGTCGGTCAGGACGGTCTCCGCGTTGGCCTCCATGGGCGCGCCCTCGTGACCCCAGGTGCCGGCGCTCTCCACGATCAGCCCGCCCCACAGCGGGTCGCCGAGCCGGTCCGCCAGGGCATGACGGGTCAGCCGCTCGGTGATCGGCGAGCGGCACACGTTGCCGGTGCTGACGTGGAGGATGCGGAAGCTGTCCATGGGGAGCCCGAAGGTCCCCGTCACTTCCCCGTTGCCTATGCCACGCCCCGCGTCAGGGGCTGTCAATTCGCCACCTCGAGGTCGGGTACGACCTTCCGCAGCTCCTCGGCCGAGATGGCGCCCGCACGCAGCAGCAGCGGCACCTCGCGGGTGACGTCGACGATCGACGACGGCACGTTGCCGGGCGTCGGACCGCCGTCGAGGTAGACGGAGACCGAGTCGCCGAGCATCTCCTGGGCCGCGTCGCAGTCCTCGGGGGACGGGTGGCCCGTGAGGTTGGCCGAGGAGACGGCCATCGGGCCGACCTCGGTGAGCAGTTCGATGGCGACCGGGTGCAGCGGCATGCGCACGGCGACCGTGCCCCGGGTGTCCCCCAGGTCCCACTGCAGGGACGGCTGGTGCTTGGCGACCAGCGTGAGGGCGCCCGGCCAGAAGGCGTCGACCAACTCCCAGGCCAGCTCGGAGAAGTCCGTGACGAGGCCGTGCAGGGTGTTCGGGGAGCCGATGAGGACGGGGGTGGGCATGTTGCGGCCCCGGCCCTTGGCGTCGAGGAGATCGGAGACGGCCTCCGAGGAGAACGCGTCCGCGCCGATGCCGTAGACCGTGTCGGTCGGCAGGACCACGAGTTCGCCCCGGCGGACGGCGGACGCGGCCTCGCGCAGACCCGTCGTGCGGTCGGTCGCGTCATTGGTGTCGTATCGCCGTGCCATGTCTAGCGGGCCTCCTCGTACACGTACTGCTGCGGGTCGGAAGTCGGGGCGCCGGTCACGGCGTCGCCCTGCGGGCGGTCGCGAAGCGCGGGCGGTTGTTGAGATCGGGGTGGTCGGCCGCGTCGGCCCAGCCACGCTCCTCGGTGAAGATCCACGGCACCTGGCCGCCCTGGGTGTCGGCGTGCTCGATGACGACGACACCGCCGGGGCGCAGCAGCCGGTGTGCGGTGCGCTCGATGCCGCGGATCAGGTCGAGGCCGTCCTCCCCAGAGAACAGGGCGAGTTCGGGGTCGTAGTCCCGGGCCTCGGGAGCGACGTACTCCCATTCGGTGAGCGGGATGTACGGCGGGTTGGAGATGACCAGGTCGACATGGCCGTCGAGGTCGGGGAAGGCGTCCAGGGCGTTGCCCTGCCGCAGGTCGACCCGGGAGCCGTCCATGTTCTTGCGGGTCCACTGGAGGGCGTCCTCGGAAAGCTCCACGGCGTGCACCCGGGAGCGCGGGACCTCTTGGGCGAGGGCGAGCGCGATGGCGCCGGATCCGGTGCAGAGGTCGACGATCAGCGGTTCTACGACGTCCATCGCGCGCACCGCGTCTATGGCCCAGCCGACCACCGACTCGGTCTCGGGGCGCGGCACGAACACCCCCGGCCCGACCTGGAGTTCCAGGTACCGGAAGAAGGCGCGGCCGGTGATGTGCTGGAGCGGCTCACGCTGCTCGCGCCGCGCGATGGCCTCCCAGTAGCGGGCGTCGAAGTCCGCGTCCTTCACGGAGTGCAGCTCGCCCCGCTTCACGCCGTGCACGAACGCGGCGAGCTCCTCCGCGTCGTTGCGCGGCGAGGGCACGCCGGCGTCGGCCAGCCGCTGGGTGGCCTGTGCCACCTCTGCGAGCAGCAGGTTCACGCATTCCTCCGTGTCGTACTGGGTCGTGCGTATGTGGCCTTTACGCCGCCGCGAGCTTGGCGGCCGAGTCCGCGTCCACGCAAGCCTGGATCATCGCGTCGAGGTCACCGTCCAGGACCTGGTCCAGGTTGTACGCCTTGAAGCCGACGCGGTGGTCGGAGATGCGGTTCTCCGGGAAGTTGTACGTACGGATCTTCTCGGAGCGGTCGACCGTGCGGACCTGGCTGCGGCGGGCGTCGGCGGCGTTCTTCTCCGCCTCCTCCTGTGCCGCGGCGAGCAGCCTGGAGCGCAGGATACGCATCGCCTGCTCCTTGTTCTGCAGTTGGCTCTTCTCGTTCTGGCAGGAGGCGACGACTCCGGTGGGAATGTGCGTGATGCGCACGGCGGAGTCGGTGGTGTTGACGGACTGTCCGCCGGGGCCGGAGGAGCGGTAGACGTCGATGCGGAGGTCGTTCGGGTTGATCTCGACGTCGACCTCCTCCGCCTCGGGGGTGACGAGGACACCGGCCGCGGAGGTGTGGATACGGCCCTGGGACTCGGTGGCCGGGACGCGCTGCACGCGGTGCACTCCGCCCTCGTACTTCAGACGGGCCCACACGCCCTGGCCGGGCTCGGTGGCGCCCTGGCCGCCCTTGGTCTTCACGGCGACCTGGACGTCCTTGTAGCCGCCCAGTTCGGACTCGGTGGCGTCGATGATCTCGGTCTTCCAGCCGACGCGCTCCGCGTACCGCAGGTACATGCGCAGCAGGTCGCCGGCGAACAGGGCGGACTCGTCGCCGCCCGCGCCCGCCTTGACCTCAAGGATCACGTCCTTGTCGTCGTTGGGGTCACGCGGCACCAGCAGCAGCCGCAGCCTCTCCGTGATCTCCTCGCGCTGCTTCTCCAGCTCCTTGACCTCGGCCGCGAACTCCGGGTCGTCGGCGCCGAGTTCACGCGCGGTCTCGATGTCGTCGCCGGTCTGCTTCCAGGAGCGGTACGTGGCGACGATCGGGGTCAGCTCGGCGTAGCGCTTGTTCAGCTTGCGCGCGTTGGCCTGGTCGGCGTGGACCGACGGGTCGGCGAGCTTCGTCTCAAGGTCGGCGTGCTCGCCGATGAGGTCCTCGACAGCCTCGAACATCTTGGGCTCCTGAAATGCGTGAAGAAAGGGAAGGCGGGCGACCAAAAACGCCGGTCCCGGCACGCCTGTGGAGGGCGTGGCCGTGGACCGGCGAAATGGAGCTCGCTACTTCTTGGAGCCGGCGCCAGCCTTGCCGAAGCGGGCCTCGAAGCGGGCCACGCGGCCACCGGTGTCGAGGATCTTCTGCTTGCCCGTGTAGAACGGGTGGCACTCGGAGCAGACCTCGGCGCGGATGTTGCCGCTGGTGATCGTGCTACGGGTGGTGAACGACGCGCCACAGGTGCAGCTGACCTGCGTCTCGACGTACTCGGGGTGGATCTCGCGCTTCAAGGTGTCTCCTAGTTCCGGGAGGGCACCGGGTCGCTGCCGCGGGGTGCGGTGGCGTGAACCGGGGCCGACGTACCAGTCTGCCAGGACTGGGGCCATCCCCCAAAACGGGGGACGTCGATCATCTATTCCCGGGAGCCTCAGGACGAGGTCACGACGCCCTTGGCCTCACCGGTGGCCGTGCCCTTCGTCGCCGCCGCGGGGATCGGCCGGTCGTTCTTCAGGGCCGTCCAGACCAACTGGGCCTTGGCCTTCTCGACGATGACGCGGTTCGGGTTCGCCGGGTCGTACTCGACCGGCATCGTGACCATGTTCATGTTCTTGGAGCTGATGCCCTTGAGGCCGTTGGCGAAGGACGTGAGGGAGTTCACCGAGCCGAGGTCGGAGTCGGTGGTGACGGCCTTCGTGGCCGTGTTGGCGAGGTCGTACAGCTTGGTCGGGCTGGTCAGGACGCCGATGTGCTTGACCTGGTTGACCAGGGCCTTGATGAAGGCCTGCTGGAGCTGGATCCGGCCGAGGTCTGAGCCGTCGCCGACGCCGTGCCGGGTGCGGACCAGGCCGAGGGCCTGCGAACCGTTGAGCGTGTGGGTGCCGGCCTTGAGGTTCAGGTGGCTCTGGCTGTCCTTGATGTCCTTGGTGGTGGTGATCTGGACACCACCCAGCTCGTTGATGAGCTTCTCGAAGCCGGCGAAGTCGACTTCGAGGTAGTGGTCCATCCGCAGGCCGGATATGGACTCGACGGTCTTCACGGCGCAGGCCGCACCGCCGGTCGAGTACGCGGAGTTGAACATGACGCCGGAGGCCGCGTCGTGCGTGACGCCCTTGGTGTCGGTGCACTCGGGCCGGTCGATGAGGGTGTCGCGCGGGATGGACACCACGCTGGCCTTCTTGTGGCCCTTGTAGACGTGCACGATCATCGCGGTGTCGGAGCGCGCGCTGCCGTCGTCGGTACCGCCGCCGAGCTTCTTGTTGCTGCCGGAGCGGGTGTCGGAGCCGAGGACCAGGATGTTCTCGGAGCCGTTGTCGACCTTGGCCGGCCGGTCGGTGCCGAGGGCCTGGTTGATGTCGACGCTCTTGATGTTGCCGTTGAGCTTGAAGTACACGTATCCGGCGCCGGTACCGCCCAGCACCAGAACACCGCCCGCGACCCAGGCCGTGATCATCAGGGCCTTGTGGCGGGGGCTGCGGTCCTTCTTCTTGCGGCCGCCCGCACGGTGACGCGGGCCGCTGTTGCCGTCCTTGCCCGGTATGACGGGCTCCGGCGTGCTCTCGGCGGACATGGGCTCCTCGAATCTCGTACCGGTCGGTTACCCCCTGCTTTCAGGGTCAGGCGCGGTCAGTACCGCTCCATCTTCGCTCCGCCTGGTCAGACGGGGGAACTCGGCAAAGGGTTGCACAACGCAGAGTGCCCATCGCGTACGGCGATGGGCACTCTGGGTAGTCGATTCAGCGGGTCACTCCGCGCTCACCTGCGATTTCACCCGAAGATGCCGTACCGCTGGAAACCGGTACCAAGCGGCTTCGGTGTGCCGAAGATCTCGCTCGTCGCCTTCCCGGTGCCCGGATACAGGTACAGCGGGCCGCCGACGTTGCGGATCAGGAGGTCCGCCTTGCCGTCACCGGTGAAGTCGCCCTTGCCGACCAGCGCGTTGTACTGGCTCCAGCCGCCGCCGACGCGCGAAGGCGAGCTGAAGGTGCCGTTGTTGCGGGTCTTCCAGTTGGTGAAGATCTCCGTGCTGGCCCAACTGCCGTCGTCCCGCGCGCTGTTGAGCACGACGTGGTCCCAGTAGACCGCGCCGGAGGTGGTCCGGTAGATCCAGTCCTGGTAGCCGTCCCGGTTCAGATCGGCGGAGAGGACGAGGTTGGAGGACTTGCGGGCGTAGACGTCGGCCTTGTTGTCGGTGTAGCTCAGGTTGCCGACGTCGGGAGGCACTGACAACACACAGGGCCGCCCCCTTAACAGGAGGCGGCCCTTTGGTAACGCTGACGTCCCTTAGTCCCCGTTGCCGGGCGTGGGGGTCGTCTTCTGGATCTGGAGCAGGAACTCGGCGTTCGACTTCGTCTGCTTCATCTTGTCGAGGAGCAGCTCGATCGCCTGCTGCTGGTCGAGCGCGTGCAGCACGCGGCGCAGCTTCCAGGTGATGGCCAGCTCGTCGCTGCCGAGCAGGATCTCTTCCTTACGGGTGCCGGACGCGTCGACGTCCACCGCCGGGAAGATGCGCTTGTCGGCGAGCTTCCGGTCGAGCTTCAGCTCGGCGTTGCCGGTGCCCTTGAACTCCTCGAAGATGACCTCGTCCATGCGCGAGCCGGTGTCGACGAGCGCGGTGGCGAGGATGGTCAGCGAGCCGCCGTCCTCGATGTTGCGCGCGGCACCGAAGAAGCGCTTGGGCGGGTACAGCGCCGTCGAGTCGACACCACCGGAGAGGATGCGGCCGGAGGCGGGCGCGGCGAGGTTGTAGGCACGGCCCAGACGCGTGATCGAGTCGAGCAGCACGACCACGTCGTGGCCCAGCTCCACCAGGCGCTTGGCGCGCTCGATGGCCAGCTCCGCGACCGTGGTGTGGTCCTCGGCCGGGCGGTCGAAGGTCGAGGAGATGACCTCGCCCTTCACCGACCGCTGCATGTCGGTGACCTCTTCCGGACGCTCGTCGACCAGGACGACCATCAGGTGGCACTCGGGGTTGTTGTGCGTGATCGCGTTGGCGATGGCCTGCATGATCATGGTCTTGCCGGTCTTCGGCGGGGCCACGATCAGACCGCGCTGGCCCTTACCGATCGGCGCGACGAGGTCGATGATGCGGGTCGTCAGCACACCCGGGTCGGTCTCCAGGCGGAGCCGGTCCTGCGGGTACAGCGGCGTCAGCTTGTTGAACTCCGGCCGCCCGCGGCCGTGTTCGGGTGCCATGCCGTTGACCGAGTCGAGGCGCACCAGCGCGTTGAACTTCTCGCGGCGCTCGCCCTCCTTCGGCTGGCGGACCGCGCCGGTGACGTGGTCGCCCTTGCGCAGGCCGTTCTTACGGACCTGGGCGAGGGAGACGTACACGTCGTTGGGACCCGGCAGGTAGCCCGACGTACGGATGAAGGCGTAGTTGTCGAGGATGTCGAGGATGCCCGCGACGGGGATCAGGACATCGTCGTCCGCGACCTGCGGCTCGCCGGCCGCGCCGCCGAACTCGTCACGGCCGCGACGGCCCCGGCGGTCGCGGTAACGGCCGCGGCGACCGCGCCGTCCGCCGTCGAAGTCGTCGTCGTCCTGCGGGCCGTTGTCACGCTGCTGACGGTCCTGACGGCCACCACCCTGCTGCTGGCCGCCCTGCTGACGGTCCTGCTGCTGGCGGTCCTGACGGCCGCCGCCCTGCTGCTGGCCGCCACCCTGCTGGTCGTCGCCGCTCTTGCGGCGGTCGCCGCGGTCACGGTCCTGACGGCCACCGCGGTCGCGGTCACGGCGGTCACGGCGGCCCTGACGGCCGTCGTCACCGGCGTCGGACCGGGCCTCGCCCTGCGCGGCGGCGGGCGTCTCGGACGCCGACTCGCTCTTCGCCTCGGCGGTGATCGTCTCGGGGCTGCCGGCCTCGGCGGTGGCGCGGCGACGACGACGCTCGACAGGCGCGTCGTCGCTGGCGGGCTGGCCGGGAATCTCGATCTGCTGCTGGGCCACGGCCTTCTCGGCGGCGACCTTCTCGGCCTTCTGCTCGGCCGGGGCGGCCGCCTCGTCGCCCGTACGGGCCTTGGAGGTGGCGCGGCGCTTCGGCTTGGTCTCGGTGGCGGTCTCGGCCTTGGCCGGAGCACCCCCGCCCGCCTGCGCGTCCTTGATGACCTCGATCAGCTGGCTCTTGCGCATGCGCGCGGTGCCCTTGATGCCGAGGCCGGATGCGACCTGCTGCAGCTCGGCCAGCACCATGCCGTCGAGGCCGGTACCACGGCGCCGCCGGGAGCCGGCACCGGTGGCAGGCGCGGAGGCGTCCGTGGCGGGCGCGGCAGCGGTCTCCTCGACACGTGCGCCCATCAGATCGGTGGTGTCGCTCACGAAGGGTCCTTCCCTGGAGCGGACGTCGGCCTGTCTGGCTCGGCGACCGGTTGTGCTGTCCGGCTTCGGTTCTTGCTGTGTGAACCGTGCCGGGGCGGTGGTCCGCCAATACGGCGGAAGAGATATCTGGTGATGGCGCTTCCCAGAGCAGTGGCACCGAGTGTCTGTGTCACATGGCTTGGTCGCACCAATTCCGGAGCGTGCCCGGCGAACCGCTCAGTGCCCGCGTACGAGGTACTGCCCGCGTACGTCGTACGAAACACAGTGCGGCTTGGGAGGCTCCCGGAAGAATGTCTGTCCCGGACGGGGACAACAAGCACCTCGCCATGGTGGGGTCGGGTGCAGACTTGAGATTAACACTACCGGATCCAACAAACATTCCCCCTCTCGAAATCCGGCGACGGTACGTAGTCAATGGGCACTGGGAGCCGCGAGCGGAAGCACGCAGGCGCCCTGTGCGTCGAGATCCAGCCGGTTGGCGGCCCAGCCCTCGCCGGCCAGGTGGGACACCTTGTCCGCGTTGTCGGCGTCGACCAGGGCCAGCACGGTCGGTCCGGCGCCGGAGATCACGGCCGGCACCCCGTCCGCCCGCAGCCGCTCGACGAGGGCCGCGCTGTCCGGCATGGCCGGCGCCCGGTACTCCTGGTGCAGACGGTCCTCGGTGGCGGGCAGCAGCAGCTCGGGGCGCCGGGTGAGGGCCTCTACGAGCAGGGCGGCACGGCCCGCGTTGGCGGCGGCGTCGACGTGCGGGACGCTGCGCGGGAGCAGACCGCGCGCGGTCTCGGTGAGCACGGGTTTCCCGGGCACGAAAACCACCGGAACGATGGAATCGGCGGGGTCCATCCTGATCGCCCGCGCGGCGCCGCCGTCCATCCAGGAGAGCGTGAAGCCGCCCAGCAGACAGGCCGCCACGTTGTCGGGGTGGCCCTCGATCTCGGTGGCCAGCTCCAGCAGGGCCGTGTCGTCGAGCTTGGAGTCCCCGCCTATGGTCACGGCCCGCGCGGCGACGATGCCGGCGCAGATGGCGGCGGACGAGGAGCCCAGGCCGCGGCCGTGCGGAATGCGGTTGGCGCAGACGATCTCCAGGCCGCGCGGCTGCCCGCCGAGCAGGTCGAAGGCGGTGCGCAGGGACCGTACGAGGAGGTGGTTCTCGTCGCGCGGGAGGGTCTCGCTGCCCTCGCCGGCGATGTCGATGAGCAGCCCGGAGTCGGCGACACGGACGACGACGTCGTCGTAGAGCCCCAGCGAGAGGCCGAAGGCGTCGAAGCCCGGGCCGAGGTTGGCGCTGGTGGCGGGGACGCGCACCCGGACGGCGGCGGCGCGGAAGGCTGGACCGGCCATCGCTCGATGACTCTCCTTGAGCTGCGTGATTGTCGAAGACATTCGATGGAATTCGATGAGATGCGATAGGTGCTTCAGATACTTCGATAGGTACGTGGAGACCCTCGGGCCGTGGAGACGGCGCGGTGCCGAGCCATGCGCGCAGGCATATGCGGCGGGCGGGTTCGGTACAGCCTATCGAAGGAAGGTTCTGTGGCGACATAGGGCGCACAGGAGGCGCACGATGCGTGTCGTAAGCCCCCTGTGCACCCCCCGTGGGGATGTCTCCCTGTCAGCCGTTCTACGCGAGTCCGAGTCGCTCGGCGGCCGTCGCCGCGTCGACCGGGACGGTGACGGGCTGCGGGGCGCCCGCGACGGCCCAGTCGGGGTCCTTGAGGCCGTTTCCGGTCACCGTGCAGACGATGGTCTGGCCCGGGTCGACCTTGCCCTGCTCGGCCGCCTTCAGCAGACCGGCGACAGAAGCGGCGGAGGCGGGCTCGACGAAAACGCCCTCCTGCGCGGCCAACAGCCGGTAGGCGCGCAGGATCTCACGGTCCGTCACCTCGTCGATGAACCCGCCGGACTCGTCCCGCGCGGCCAGCGCGTACTGCCAGGAGGCGGGGTTTCCGATGCGGATCGCGGTGGCGATCGTCGAGGGGTCCTTGACGATCTCGCCGCGCACGATGGGCGCGGAACCGGACGCCTGGAAGCCCCACATACGCGGGGTCCTGGCGGCGATGCCGTCCCCGGCGTACTCCTTGTAGCCCTTCCAGTACGCGGTGATGTTGCCCGCGTTGCCGACCGGCAGGACGTGGATGTCGGGGGCGTCGCCGAGCATGTCGACGATCTCGAAGGCGGCCGTCTTCTGGCCCTCGATGCGCACCGGGTTGACCGAATTCACCAGCGCCACAGGGTAGTTGTCACTCAGCTCGCGGGCGAGGGTGAGGCAGTCGTCGAAGTTCCCGTCGACCTGGAGGATCTTCGCGCCGTGCACGAGGGCCTGGCCCATCTTGCCGAGCGCGATCTTGCCGCGCGGCACGAGGACGGCACAGACCATCCCGGCGCGTACGGCGTAGGCGGCGGCGGACGCGGAGGTGTTGCCGGTGGAGGCGCAGATGACGGCCTGCGCGCCCTCCTCCTTGGCCCGCGTGATGGCCATGGTCATACCGCGGTCCTTGAAGGACCCGGTGGGGTTGGCGCCCTCCACCTTGAGGTGGACCTCACAGCCGGTGCGCTCGGAGAGCACCTGCGCGGGCACGAGGGGCGTACCGCCCTCGCGGAGGGAGACGACCGGCGTGCTGTCGGACACCGGGAGCCGGTCCCGGTACTCCTCGATGATTCCGCGCCACTGGTGGGTCATTGCTGGTTACTCTCCTTCAACCCGCATGATGCTGGCGACACCCCGCACGGTGTCGAGCTTGCGCAACGCCTCGACGGTCCCGGTGAGGGCGGCGTCGGACGCGCGGTGCGTGACGACGACGAGAGAGGCCTCGCCGTCCTTCCCCTGCTGCCGAACCGTATCGATCGAGACACCGTGCTCGGCGAACACGGTGGCGACCTGTGCGAGAACACCTGGTTTGTCGGCGACGTCGAGGCTGATGTGGTACCGCGTGACGACCTCGCCCATGCCCGACACCGGCAGTCCGGCGTACGCCGACTCCCCTGGCCCGGTGGTCGAGTTGAGCCGGTTGCGGCACACGGCGACGAGGTCGCCGAGCACGGCGGAGGCGGTGGGGGCGCCGCCCGCTCCGGGGCCGTAGAACATGAGCTGTCCGGAGGCGTCGGACTCGACGAACACGGCGTTGTAGGCGCCGCGTACGGAGGCGAGCGGGTGACTCAGCGGGATCATCGCGGGGTGCACGCGCGCGGTGACGGACCCGCCGTCCTCGGCCCGCTCGCAGATGGCGAGGAGCTTGATGGTGCAGCCCATGTTCTTCGCCGAGGCGAAGTCCGCGGCGGTGACCTCCGACATCCCCTCGCGGTAGACGTCGTCGAGACGCACGCGCGAGTGGAAGGCGATCCCGGCGAGGATGGCGGCCTTGGCGGCGGCGTCGAACCCCTCGACGTCGGCGGTCGGATCGGCTTCCGCGTACCCGAGCGCGGTGGCCTCGTCGAGGGCCTCCTGGTATCCCGCCCCCGTGCTGTCCATCTTGTCGAGGATGAAGTTGGTCGTCCCGTTGACGATCCCGAGCACCCGGTTGACCTTGTCACCGGCGAGGGACTCGCGCAGCGGCCGGATCAGCGGGATGGCACCGGCGACGGCGGCCTCGTAGTACAGGTCTTGGCCGTGCTGCTCGGCGGCGGCGTGCAGGACGGCACCGTCCTGGGCGAGCAGCGCCTTGTTGGCGGAGACGACGGAGGCGCCGTGCTCGAAGGCGGAGGTGATGAGGGTGCGGGCGGGCTCGATGCCCCCGATGACCTCGACGACCACGTCGATGTCGCCCCGTTTGACGAGGGCGGTGGCGTCGGTGGTGACGAGGGCGGGGTCGATGCCTTCGCGGACCTTGGACGGCCGCCGTACCGCGACGCCGGCAAGCTCGATCGGGGCGCCGATCCGGGCGGCGAGGTCGTCGGCGTGCGTCGTCATGATGCGCGCCACCTCTGAGCCGACCACTCCACAGCCCAGCAGCGCCACCTTCAGCGGACGCGTACGCATCATCCGACCTCGTTTCCTCATACCGTCTTCGGTTGCACCAGTCTCACTCACCGGACGGGAGTTTCTATCCATAGTCCGGATCGTGAGACATCGATTTCATTTCTACGGGGGTGGAAGACGGGAGATCTTCCACCCCTCCGTTGCGCCTCGTTTCTGCTCAGCCGACGTCGAGACGCAGCAGGTCCTCCTCCGTCTCCCGGCGGACGATGACCCGCGACTCGCCGTCCTTCACGGCGACGACCGGCGGGCGGAGGACGTGGTTGTAATTGCTGGCCATGGAGCGGCAGTACGCACCCGTCGCCGGTACGGCGATCAGGTCACCCGGTGCCAGGTCCCCCGGCAGGAACGCGTCCTTGACCACGATGTCCCCGCTCTCGCAGTGCTTGCCGACGACCCGCGCCAGCATGGGCTCGGCGTCGGAACGGCGGGACACGAGAGCGACGCTGTACTCGGCGTCGTAGAGCGCCGTCCGAATGTTGTCGGACATCCCGCCGTCGACCGACACATACGTCCGCAGCCCGTCGAGGGGCTTGATGGTGCCGACCTCGTACAGCGTGAACGCGGTCGGCCCGACGATGGCGCGCCCCGGCTCGACGGAGATACGCGGGGTCCGCAGCTTGGCGGAGTCGCACTCGCGGGTGACGATCTCGGTGAGCGCCTTGGCGATCTCGTGCGGCTCACGGGGATCGTCGTCGCTGGTGTAGGCGATCCCGAGCCCTCCACCGAGGTCGATCTCGGGCAGCTCGACACCGTGCTCGTCGCGGATGTCCTTCAGCAACCCGACGACGCGGTGCGCGGCGACCTCGAAGCCGGACATGTCGAAGATCTGCGACCCGATGTGGGAGTGGATGCCGATCAGTTCAAGCCCGTCGAGCTGAAGAGCACGCCGCACGGCTTCGGCGGCCTGTCCCCCGGCGAGCGGAATCCCGAACTTCTGGTCCTCGTGGGCGGTGGCGATGAACTCGTGGGTGTGCGCCTCCACGCCCACGGTGATCCGGATCTGCACGCGTTGCCGCTTGCCGAGGGACTGCGCGATGTGGGCGACGCGCACGATCTCCTGGAAAGAATCGAGGACGATACGCCCGACCCCGGCCTCGATCGCCCGGTGGATCTCGTCGGTGGACTTGTTGTTGCCGTGGAAGGCGATGCGGTCGGCGGGCATACCGGCGGAGAGGGCGGTGGCCAGCTCGCCCCCGGAGCACACATCGAGGTTGAGCCCCTCTTCGTGCAGCCACCGCACGACGGCGCGGGACAGGAACGCCTTGCCGGCGTAGAAGACGTCGGCGTCATGCCCGAAGGCAGTACGCCAGGCACGGGCACGCTCCCGGAAGTCCGCCTCGTCGAGGACGTAGGCCGGGGTGCCGTACTGCTCGGCGAGGGTCTTCACATCGATACCGCCGACGGTGACGACACCGTTCGCGCTCTCGTCACGGGTGACGGTCTGGGACCACACCTTGGGATCGAGTTCGTTGAGGTCGGCGGCCGGGCCGGAGTAGTGCCCCTCGGGCAGGACATCGGCGTGACGGGGACCGGCGGGGTGTGCGGAACGGCTCATGTCGTCTTCTCTTCTGTCTCTTCCTGGCGCGTAGACCGTGGTGTCTTCGTGTTCACGTGTTCTTGGCGCTCAGAGGTGTTGGGGTGCGTCGATGCCGAGCAGGGAGAGGCCACCGGCCAGCACCGCCCCGGCGGCTTCGGCGAGCGCGAGCCGGGCACGGTGGGCGGCCAAGGGTTTCTCGTCACCGAGCGGAAGCGTCGCGGCGAGGAGGGGAAGACCGGCATCGGCTACGGCGACCAGGTGACGGGCGAGGAGGTCGGGGCTGTGGTGGGTTGCCGCGCGGGCGAGGACGCGGGGGTGGTCGGCGAGGAGCGGGGTGAGGAGGGGGGTGTCTTCCTCTTGTACATCGCCGGGTTGGGCGGTGAGGCCGAGGTCGGCGGCGTTACGGCTGACGGCCCGGGTGCGGGCGTAGGCGTAACGGACCCGGAAGAGGGGATTCGTCTCCCGCTGCACGAGGTGGTCGGCGGCGAGGCGGGGCCGGTCATGGGCAGCGGGGTGGAGGAGGGCCCAGCGGGCGGCGTCACGGCCGAGGGCGAGGAGGGCTGCGAGGTCGGGGGCGGGCACGGGCCGTACGTCGACGTCGACGTCGGTTTCGGCTCCTGGTGGAACGAGTGCTTCCGAGCGGCTGCCGCAGGCGTCGATGTCACCGATACCGATGCTGATACCGATTCCGAGAACGGCGGCCCACTCGGGCTCGGGCCGGCCCTCACAACTGGTGCGGACGAGAACGCCCTGCGAACGCAGCAGACGGGCGACGACGTCCATGACGACGAGGGCGCGTGGCTCGCGGGGGGCGTGCAGCCGTACGGAATGGGCGACGGAAGTGTGCCGATCGCCGGCGAGGGCGTCGTCGACGAACCCGTACCGCGGTCCGCGCCGCAGGATCTCCTCGACGAGAAGGGTGGACGCCGTACTCCCCAGACTGATGTTGAGGAACCCGGGCCCGGTGATCTCGACACCGCTGACGCCAGGCGCCTCGACAAGACGCGGCCGCAGCAGCTCGGCGACACGACGGGGGGTCTCCCCGGCGGGCCCGGCGAGCTGAAGGGCGATGTTGGTGGCGTAGTCACCCCACCCGCCCGCCCCCGGCACGGTCACCAGCGCCCGCTCGGGCACGGCCACCGTCAGCTCCCCGTCCTCGACAGCACGGCGCACCGCGCGCAGCACGGTACGGGAGAGCTCGACGGGGGTCACGGGACAAGCGTATGGGAGGAGGGGGGTGGGTAGGCCAGCCGGTTTGGGAGGGTTCCGGGATGTGGACACCGACCGGTGTACGCGGTCGGAGCCGGCCACGCATGTCGGACGTCCTCAGCCGCCGCTACGACCGCCCCGCCCGGCCCGCTCGGCCTCACCGGCACCGAAGGCGCCACCGAGGGACAGCCCGTCGGCCGGGTCCCGCCGCCCGCGCTCGATCAACTGCCGTACCAGAGCGATGAGTTCGGAAGGTTCGAAGGGCTTGGCGAGGAAGGCGTCGACGCCGACGTCGAGCCCGCTCTCGACCTCGTGCTGAGTGCAGGCGCTGATGATGGCGAGGGGCAGGTCGCGGGTCCGGGGATCACTGCGCAGCCGGGCGGCGGTCCGCAGCCCGTCCAGCCGAGGCATGACGACATCAAGGGTCACGACGTCGGGCCCTACCTGATGGATGACGTCCAGACACTCGGCACCATCGGCCGCGGTCACGACCTCGAAACCCTCCAGTTCGAGATTGACCCTGATCAACTGCCGGATGACCTTGTTGTCGTCCACAACAAGCACCCGACCCGACGCGCCTGGCACAACTTGAGAGTAGGTCCGGACCGGCCACCGCGTCCGGGTTTTCCCCACTTCCACCCCCTGCGAGCGACCCAGCACGCCTCCCTGACCACCGAGAAACCTGTTCATGAACACCGGGAAGGAGCTGGTAGGGTTCTACCCGTCGCCGCAACACCGCGACCGACACGCCCCCGTAGCTCAGGGGATAGAGCAACGGCCTCCGGAGCCGTGTGCGCAGGTTCGAATCCTGCCGGGGGCACCTGTTATGAGGTGCCTAAAGACCCCGCCATCAGCGCGTTAGCTGAGTGCGGGGTCTTCGCGTTTGTGCAGGCGAATGCTGTTGAAAGCAGGCGTTTGCCAGTGATCACGTAATGACGACGTAATGATCTTGGTGAACCTACCACCAGGTCAGACCGTGCTTCCCGGCCCCAACCGCACGGGAATAGCGTGCATCAGAGGTCGAACCCACGAGGAGCGCTTACGTGATCGAAACCATCGTTGCTTCCCTAGTGGCTGCCGCGCTCATCGGGGTTGGCGTGGCCGTTCGACGTTGGGTGAAGCGCGGTGACCCGCTAGCTGTCACAGGGGAGGTGCTCGTTCCCAAAGCCTGGGAGCTCGCCCTGCCTACGGACGCAGCCCTGCCGCAGCACGTACCCCAAGACATGCGCACCTACATGCCGATGTATTGGCTGCTCCGACGACAAGGCGCCGCTGACTTCAAGGCGACAACCGTCAAGCTCCTGGTGGAAAACCGCTCAGAGCAGCCACTTACGATCACCGCCATCAACGTCCAGCGGAGACAAGTGGACGAGCCTTTCAGCGGTGTGTGGGTCAGGTATCCACCGGCCGGCGCAGCCGGGGCAATCGTCTTGGACTTCCTGCTTGACGATGATCGCCCCGAGGCGTGGGGCGCCGCCTACGAGGACTCGGTCCAACGTCTGGCCCGTACTGGCAGCCGTCCATATTTTGACGATCACGTCATCACACTCTCCCCAGGGGAATCCCAGTCGTTGCTGATCACTGGCCGTGCCGAGAGCGTGCGATGTTCATGGTCGTTGAAGATCGAAGTCACCCAAGCAGGGAAGCGACAAGTGGTCGATGTAGTGCCAGAAGGAGGCGCATTCTTTACGTCTGGCACGCCTGTGGGAGGTTTCGGGCAGCAACTGCAATGGAGCTGGTACGACGGAGCAGACGCAGGCTTCGTCACCCCGCCCTGGCTGACTTGACCTCGGGCTACACCCCCCACAGGTCAGAGCCCCGGAATGATCCGGGGCTCCTAACTCATTTCGATGGTGCCGCTTTCCTCAGTCTGTCCCCTCGTCGCCGAGTCCCTTGAGAATCCGGTCGTTCATCTCCTGCTCCTGGCCGTCAATGCACTTGGCGTAGATCTTCAGCAGAACGTCGACCGAGTGACCGGCGCGTGCCGCCACTTCCGGTGCGGGCACACCGGAGTTGAGCCACTGGGACACGCCCGCGTGCCGCAGGTCGTACGGCCGGAAGGCGAGCACCGAGGAGACCTGTTCGGGCAGGAACGCGAGCTCCCGCGCCTGTTTCCACACCCGCGAATACGAGGAGGCCGCCACGACGTTGCCTCGCTCACTCGCGAAGAGCCGGCCGTCCTTCGCCGTACCGAACTCGTCCAGGTGCTCACGAAGCAACCGCACCAACGGCGGCGGGATGGGCACGATCCGCACCTCTCCCTCTGCCCGCTGCTTGAGACCCCGCCGGTCGTGCGCCTCACCGGAGTCGGTCCATGCCTTGCCCGCTGTCGGCCGGGTCTCGGCCAGTTCGATGCGGCCCCAACCCTTCGCCGGAAGCACGCAGTCCGTACGGCGCAGACCCAGCGCCTCGCCCGGACGCATGGCCGCGTAATACAGGCACCCGTAGAACGCCCGCAGCCGCCGACCACTCGCCCGCTCGTAGCCGCCGACGTACGTCACCGCCGACAGCAGCTCACGCGCCTGCCGAGGGTTGACCACCACTCTTCGGTCAACCTCCTGCACGGGCCGCTTGCCTCGCTTGCGCCGCACACGGTTCAGCGGATTGGACGTCACCAACTCCAACTCGACTGCAAATTGAAGGGAGTTGAAGACCACCGCGCGCCGCCGCCGGTACGTCTGCGTCGCCGCGGGCTTGCCGTCCAGCTTCCGGCCGAGCACGTCGATCAGCTCGTGAACTCGCGCGATCTCCTGTAACTCCGCGACCGGAAGTGACGCTTTCTCAATCCAGCGCACGGCGCCAGCGATCTCCTCCGGCCGCTCCCTCTCCCTACGAGGCGGAGGCAGCAGGTACGAACGCAGCGCCCGCCGCAGGATCTCGGCAGTGGGGCGCCCACGTCCCGGCTTGACCAGTGAGGGGACAACCGTCGCCAACGAGTCGGTCATGCTGTCCCGTTGCTTCGCTGACGCCTCCGACCACCGGCTATCGATGTACTTGAGTGCCAACTCCAGGAACGACAACGCCGCCTTGCCACCCCGGAGCGAGTCCGGCAGGCCGGTCACGGTGTCGAACGGCTCGCCCTTGTCCGCCGCCCGAAGTAGCTTCGCGCGAAAGCGGTCAGCCAGCGCCTTTGTCTTGTGCGACTCGTGGAACGGCTCCCCGTCCACGGACCAGCGGACGAGGTAAGTCGGCTTCTTCGCCGAGCGGTTGATGCTGAGCTTCCAGATGACGACCTTGTACGACTTCACGACGCCGCCCCCTCCGCCCGGTCCTCCAACCAGTCGTTGAGCACGTCCCGACGCACGCGTAGCTCACCGTTCGGCAAGCGAATGCAGGCAGGGGCGATGCGCAGTTCCCGCCAGCGGTAGAAGGTTCGTCGGGAGATGCCGCCCAGTTCGTCGAGCACCTGCCGCACGGTGAGCAGTTCGGCCGCCTTGCCGCGGCTGTCACGTGCCATGACGAACACCGCCCTCCCGCACGGAGGCAGCAAGGAGCGCCGCTTCCGGCGAGTAGCCGCGCCCCGCGTAACGCCACTCGCCAACCGTGACGGTCGGAAGGTCAGCCATGCCGAGCAACGCCCTTTGCTGCTCCGCGCGGTGGTCAGCGCGGGCCTGCCGGAGAGCGGTGAGCGTGGTCGAGTAGCGGCGTGACTTGGTGGAGAAGTGACCGCCGTACCCGAGCATGTGGGCCCAACGCCGCAGCCCGAGCGGCTCGAACTCCGGCAGGCCGCCGAGCCACCAACACGTGCCGATCATGCGCAGCACGTGCGCCCGTACGGGCAGCATGACCATGTCTCGCGCCCGGTAGATCCGGCCGTCCACCGCGCCGGCGGTCTCCGCTCCTTTCGTGGCGTACTTGGCGATGTAGCCCGCGACAGCCGCCGCAGAGGCGGGCCGCTCCCCCGCATCCGGCCGGTACGAGGTGACCGGTCGGACGTCGACCTGCGTGCCGAAGCGGAGCTCCCGCGGGCCGACGACGTCCGCGCCCGGAGCGGCCAGCCGTACCCGACCGACCACCGCCCGTACGGCGTCCGCCAAGAGCGGCACGGTTGCCCAGCCCGGCGGACACGAGTCGGGCCCGTCCGGTCCGTCGAGCCGGATCACACCATGGAAGTGGACCAGGCCCCGCCGCTGGTACTCGGCGACCTTCGCGTACGAGAGTCGGGCAAATTCCCCGAACTCCGAACGTGACAGCCCGACTTGGCGTCCGACCTCACGCCGTAACTCCAACCCGAACCGGTGCCAGAGCCGACCGGCGAGCGCGTGCCAGAGGACCGCACCCGCGTAGTCGTAGCAGCGCGGGCAGAGCGGTTCGCCGAGGCGTGGATCGTCCGCCGAGTGGCGCGTACGGCATCCCGCCGGCCGGCCGTGGGGGCAGCACTCCCCCGGTCGACGAGGACGGCAAGTCCGTACGCGCCCGTCGCGTTCACGGCGAGTGTGAACCGGGCCGAAGCCGGGAGCGGTGAGCGTGGCGAACACACGTGGATACCCGCTCACCGCCTCCGTGACGTTCTTGCCGCCGACGAGTCCGGCACGGACGAGTTGGTACGTGTCCGCCCGGTACAGCGCCGAGCAGGCCGGGCAGACCGTCGCCCGCCGGTTGCCGCATGCGGTGAGCAGACGACCGCCGTAGACGTCCGACCCGTACGAGAGCAGGGCCGCGCCAGTGGTCGTGTCGAAGACAGTCGCAGCGCCCACCAGGTGAATCGGGTTGGTGCAGCCGCCTAGGCGGACGATGTTCCGGCGCCAGGCGGCGAACTCCGGTTCCGAGGCTCTGGAGATCAGAGCCTCGGCGCTACTCGGTAGGAGTGTGGTGGTCATCGTCGACCACCCCCGCCGCCGAACGCGTGCCCCATCACGGCCGAGATGCCTTCCGGCCTGGTCTTGGCGCTGAATCGGAGGGTCGGGTCGGTGAGCCAGAGCGCCGCAGCGTGCGCGGGGCACAGGCGATGCTCGGTGTCGTCGAGCCCGACGAGGACGACTTGTTCTCGTCCCGCGCAGGTCGAGACCTCCGAGTCCTCCTGCCTGAGTTCACAGTCGGGCAGCGGGGATTTGCGCGAATGATGCGCGGTGGACAAAGTGTGAATGCTCCTTTCACTGCTCATGTGGCGGATGGAGTGGGTTCCTGACGGGGTCGGGTTTGGCGACTTCGCGCCCCGTCGGGAGCCCGTCATACGGGCGATCACTGCCGCTCCTCGGGAGGAACCCCGACGGCGACGTAGGCGACCGGTCCGAAGTCGCGGCGTGCATCGAAGTAGCCCTGGCCGAGGTCCTCCGTCGGCACGCCGAGCGGAGCGGCGAGGGACTCCACTCCCTCTCGGCGAGCGGCGGAGTCGGATGCGTCGACCAGGACGGCGACGGATGCGTGGCGCGGCACGACGACCGCGGGGTTGGCGGTCAGGAAGTCGACCAGTTCCCGCAGACCGGCGAGAAACTCGTTGCGGTCACCGGAGCGGATGACGTAGTTGGACACGTGGAGTCCCCTTGTCTTGTCAACGGGCGCTTTCAGAACCGAAGTTGGCCGAGGAAGCCGTTCACGCCATCGAGGAAGGCTTGAGCGAACGGCGCGGCCACGGTCTTGGAGAGCAGGAAGCCGAAGGCTCCGCAGAGCAGCGCGTCGACCCATCGCAGGTAGCGGATGCGCAGGAGGAACCAGATCAGCAGTCCGAGCAGCAGCACGGCGGACATGGACACCAGCACGGCAGGCCCCTTTCACGGCGCTTCGACGTGCAGTTCGGACAGGATGGGAGTCAGGTGCGCGTACTCGGCAGCGACGGCTTCCGCCTCCGCCTCTGTGATCAGGTGGGACCGGGCGCGTTCCCAGCCGTCACCTGAGGCGAGGACGGCCGTACCGGCCTGTTCCGGGGTGATGGCCTGCGCTGCCTTGAGCGCATCGGGGTTGAGGTCGCCAAGCGCCATTTCGGCTGTCCCGGGGTCGGCCACGCGATGGCAGACACGGCCGCCCAGTTGTGCCCGCAGTGCGGTGACTCCGGGCCCAAGGTCGGAGCCCACACGTTGGCCGGCGACCACGAGGAACACCCCGAGGGCCGCGCCGAGTTGGGCCAGCCGGATAAGCGCCGTACCGGCCGCCTGAGCTTCGTCTTTCTCGCTCCGGCTCGCGATGAGGAAGAGTTCCGCGATCTCGTCGACGATCACGACGATGGGGACCGGGCGTTCCTTGTCCGGCAGACCCCAGACGTTGCGGACGCGAGCCGCCCGGCACACGCTCATGCGGTCGAGGGTCAGATCGACGAGTGCGGCCAGGAGACGTACCGCCTGTTCACGGTTGGTCGCGAGAGCCGACAACCGCGGTTCGTAGAGGGACAGTTCCATACCGCCCTTGCAGTCGATGCCGACCAGGGCGACGTGCTGCGGAGCCAGACCGGCCACGAGCGCATTGATGAGCGTCGACTTACCGGAACGGGTGGCCCCCACGATCAGCCAGTGCGGCACGCGCCGCAGGTCCACCACCCACGTGGCCCCGGTCTCCAGCACGCCCACGGCAACTCGAAGCAGGTGGCCAGGGCCCCGCTGCTTCGGCACCCGAGGAGCCACCAACGGGTCGGACACCGACACGACGATCCGTACAACCCCCGGCTTCCAGGAGGTCACCCGCACCGTGTGAACCTGCCAGTCCTCCGCCATGGCGGGCGCAGCCTTGACGAAGTCCTCCGGCACTTGGCCCGGCAACAGCCGTACCAGCAACACGAATCCGCCTGCGGTCGGACGTATGAAGCCGAAACGCGGGACACGCGGCTGCGGTGGAGGCGCCCCGTTGCCGACGAGCCCTGACACGACCGTCAGCGCTGGCCGCCGACTCACGGCGAGCCCGCAGCCGGCCATCAAGGGCCGCCAGGTCCGTATGACCCGGAAGGCTGTGGCCGGGAAGCCGAGTAACAGCCACCAGGCGAGGGGGTAGCGGCGGCGCAGGGCCGGGCCCGCAAGAAGCAGGCCCGACACCAGCACTGAGGCCACCACCAGAACCCAACTCAGACCGGACGTACCGGCCGAGGCGGTGGAGGCCAGGTTCATCACTGCCCAGCCCCCTTGCCCGCCGGGGCGGGAGCGCTCAGGGGCCGGATCTCCGCCGCACGGAACGCGACCCCGTGCCGCCCGTCGTTCTCCCACGGCGTGGCGACCAGGTCGCACACGGCCACCGGCATGCCGAGCTGCACACCCGCCGGCTCACCGGCCACGCTCACGTTCACGACGTCTGCCGACGAACCCGCCATCAGGCAGAGGCCGACTTGGTACATGGTCTTTCCGGTGTCGCGGTCGACGCGGAGCTGACCGGTCTCACGGTTGGCGATCCGCGGAGCCGGGGGCACGGCGCAGATGATCCCCGTGAACTTCGCGGTGTCGATCGGAAGGCTTGCCACTGTTCGGATCTCCTCATCTCTGGCACCCGAAGGCCCATCCTTCGGATTGCTAGACCACCCGTAGTACGGGTGACGCAGACCAGAGTGCCGACCCGTAGTACGGGTTGTCAACCGACCTAGCGATAGGAGAAGCTGTCCACGATCGTGGGCGCGCCGTCCACGACGACGAACAGCCGCAGAAGCCACGGCCACGGAGGGCTCGCATGCCACCGAAGAACACGCAGCCGAAGTATCGGCAGATCGCCGACTACCTGCGCGATGGCATCCTGAATGGCACCTTCCCTGCCGGCCAACCGCTCCCGTCCGAGGAGGCGTTGGCGAAACAGTTCGGCGTGACGCGTCCCACAGTCCGTCAGGGCCTGGCGGAGCTACGGGCATCCGGTCTCGTCGAGGCCATCATGGGCCGCGGCACCTTCGCGCGCTCACCGCACAGCCGCCCCGGCCTCACACGCCCACGCGGCGTACGCCGAGCCGCGGACGGCCGGTTCATCGAGGCGGACGGCATCCGCTGGGCCGACGCCGAGCCACCGGTAGCCACTCGCACCGACGCGCCGATGGCACTAGCGGACCTACTCCGCATCCCGCCGGGCGAGCCGATGTTCACGTACGACGCCCTACAGTCCACAGACAACGGCCGCCTCCGCCAACTCCACCGGACTTACGTGCCGTTCTCAGTGCTGGTCGACACCAAGTACGAGGAGGAAGCGCCACCGCCGGCGCCGGAGCTCTACAGCGCTCTCGCCGACCTGGGTCACGAACTCCGCTTCACGGAGTACATCCGCACCCGCATGCCCTTGCCGGACCAGGCTCAGGCCCTGCGACTAGCCGATGGGGTCCCGCTCCTGCACGTCCTGCGGGTGACGCTCACGGAGGCCGACAAGCCCTTGGCTCTGGAGGAGTTCCACCTACCGGGCGACGAGCTGGAGCTGTCGTTCAGGCTGTAGCGGAACCCGAGTTGGCTCAGAGTTTCCTCACGTAATCAAGTGCCCGCGCAAGCGCGGGCTGGCCCCTGGGCTCCGGCCCCTCTGCGCCTTCGGCGCCGGGCCCAAGCCCTGGGGCCGCAGCAAGTTACGGCCCCGAGTAGAGACCTGGACACGCAGTAGCCACGGCCAGAACAAGCCTCCGGCGGGGGATCAGCCGGCACCGGGATGGAGGGGGCGCCGTACGCGGCTGCGGGCCCGTAGGGGTGTGCGTGCGTGGGGTGCTTCCATCCCGACCACCATCGACCCAGGCAGAGCCGAGCAGACGAGGCCCCTGGCGTCCAGGTCGTTCGTACAGTGGCGCGCTCCACCTGGACGCCAGGAACCACGCCCGCTCCACGGTGTGTGGGTCGACGGCGGACGGGATGGAAGCTGGGGCGAGTGGTGGGTGAGGCGAGCGAAAAGGGCTTCGGTCGGCGTATGCAAATATCGCCTGCTTTGGTGATCTGTCCAAACTAAGCTCACCCACGAGCAACCGTTGGGGGACCCGTGCAAGCAACTGAGCAAGAGAAACAGGACATTCGGCTGTACGCCGAGGATCAAGCCCACGAGGCAGTTGTGCACCTTGAGAAGGTCGCCAGCGAGATGGTTGGGCCGGTCCGCCATGACATCTGGGACGTCCACTGCGAGGACAGTCGCTGGTGGGTCGTCACGAACCCCACCAACCTGTACAGCCAGCAGGACTTCAAGAGTCGTGATGTGGTTCTCACATTTCACGTCGGCTTGATGATGCGCGTGACCTACCTCCGTGAACGTGAAGTTCCCTTCACTCCCGAGGCAGCCGACCTCCTGCCCGGTTCCTGGCGTCGTTGGGAGCAAGCCTTCAGCGCCTACGACGGCGGTGATGAAGCCGAGGACTTCCAGGCCGTGGGAGTCCGCCTCCGCGAGTGCCTCGTCTCGTTCGTAGGGGAGACCAGCTCAGACGAACTGGTTCCGGACGGCAAGGAGCGGCCGAAAAACGCCGACTTCCGAGCCTGGTCCGACCTGTTGGCCAACCGCCTTGCTGAAGGGCCATCGGCAGCCAAGCTGCGGTCCTACCTGAAGAAGATCGCTGTTGAGACCTGGGAGTACGTCAACTGGCTCACTCACGCAAAGAACGCTCTCCGAATCGACGCGGAGATCGGCCTTAAAGCCGTAGAACACCTCCTCGTGATGTTCACGGAAGCACGTCTCCGGTTTGGCCAGGCGGCAACACGCTGTGAGGAATGCGGCTCGTACATGGTTGTCGCAGGAATCTGCAAGCACTGCGATTGGGAAGATCCCAACTACCAACCGCCCGAGCGCCGGCCAGTGTCGGAGGAGGAGATGGCGAGACGACTGGCAACCCCGTGCACTCCGAGCTCGGACATCTCAACGTTCATGAGCCCTCACGACCTCTGACAGGGATGAGGCTCGCGCTAGCCATGCCTCAGCCGTGCCCGATCGAGCGGGAAACCACGGTGAACCACGGCGACGAGCGGGCACAGCGGAGCACGACGGCCCCTGACGGTCTTGCCTGGTCAGGGGCCGTTCTCCTGCGGTGGGTGTGGGATTTGAACCCACGGTCACATCGCTGCGACGACGGTTTTCAAGATCGCTGCTGTGTTGGCTCGCACGTTGCGAGTCCACCGGGCTTCCATACTGGAATGCCGACCTTGGTGCCGGTAACCTACTGCAAGATAGGGGCACTTGACGGAACGACAGGAAACACTCGTGGCGATGGCACAGTACTTGGATCTTTCGGCTCGCCGCTTATTCAAAGTAGAGAGTCGCCGCGAGCTACCAGACATCATCAATTTCTACGATGTCAGATCCTCATGGAGAGACTATCGCCAAGAAATACTAGAGCACCTATCTAGTCCGCATTGCGGCCCAAACAGGGTAGAAATAATTGAACACCCAAAAGACCCGATCTCGGTACGCCCGCTGGCGAGATTCGACATCAGGGATCGACTAACCTACGAATCCTTGGTCGCCGAAGCATCAGCCACAATTGACCCTCTAATTTCTGAAAGTGTATTCAGTTATCGCGCCAATCGAAGTCAGGTACATTCGGTAAACGACTGGCTGGAATGGAGAAGTCAAGCGCGCAAAATTCTTGCCTCAGCACCTAACCTGATGATGGCGAGAACAGATGTGGTTTCCTTTTATGAAAACATTGACATCGACGTCCTCAAGCTAGATCTCGCAAAGGGGGGTATCGATGAACCTCTACTTGGTCAGCTATACCACTTCTTGCAAAGATTCCAGCAGCAGTCACAGGCCTGGGGCCTCCCTCAAGGATCCAGCGCATCGGGAGCCCTCTCTAATGTTTACCTGCTACCTCTCGATGAATTCATTAGGCAATCCGGTGTTAAACACGTGCGATACTCCGACGATACATATCTATTCGCGGACAGTTGGGAGCGGCTGCGTTCAGCATTGACGGGGGCTAACCAGGCTCTAAGGGCACGCCGCCTGACTATATCAGCAAAGAAAACAGAGATATTAGACCGAGCGGCCGCACTTGATCACCTAGATGATTACACCCGCGATCAAATCTCCTACCTCTACTACCGGGGTGCGCCCCACGCCAGGAGATTGCTGCATGACCTGTTTGGTAACGCCGCAGACCATCAGCCAGTAAAAGAGCGAGATGTCAAATTTTCCCTCACCCGCTTCCGTAGGAGACGCGACGATACCGCAATTCATTGGGCTCTAGAAAACCTAAAAGAGATGCACCATCTCTCTGATCAGCTCCTTCGCTACGTTGAGAGCTTGTCTGGATACCGAGAAGATTTGACGAACGCGCTCGAGTCTCTAGCGATCGACTTCCCGCTTGCCGACTATCCATACCTTGAAAGAAATCTACTCCACTCCGCACTACGCAAGCAGATTGATTCAAAGATCTTGAAAGACTACGCATGGAACGTGTTGCGGGATAAAAATAGATCCAACTACCCTCGCGAGTTCTCTGCCCGATACATAGGACGCTACTCAGATATGGCAGACGGCCCACTTCTACGCATGCAGTATGAGGGTGAGTCGAGTGAGCCGGTCCAGCGAGCGACACTCATAGCGCTCTATGAATGTCACTACCTTCCACCCCGGATTCTCGAAAATCTGTCGAAGTCAACTTCTGACTTACGCTGGACTGCACGCTATCTTCTCCGAGATCCACTCGTCCCCCTCCCCGCTTAGCCAAAAGGAGTCACATTGCTAAGAGCCGTCGTCTACATTATCGCGGCCGCCACGCTTCTCGGGCTGGGATTTTCGTTTCAGAATACCACCATTGGCGATATCTCAACGGGCGGATTCTTGGCACTGGTGGTGCCCGCAGCACTCGCCGCAAATGCAAGTAGGGTGGAAATCCGCATGAGGTGGTACTCGCTGAGATACCGAACTCAGGAGGTTCGAGTATCCGCAGCCTATCTCTTCCGAATCAAGATTGATGGCAAATATCTTCTCGTTAAGGGTTCGAGGTTTCCGCACTACCAGCCTGTCGGGGGCGTCTTTAAGGTTTCCCCCAAAGGGCAGGCATTCCTTTCAGGAATCGATGTCCAAGATGATGATCTAATTCCCATCGATCAGACGAGTGAGGCGGATCTTCGTATCCGCCTGAGAGGCGCTAATCTCTCCAAATTCTATGCGTGGTTTGACAACCGCACCGGCCGCGAAGATTCACCGTGGCGCGAGTTCCATGAAGAACTACTTGCCACGTCCATACTTCCCCCTGCCCCCTTTCCTTATATTTTCCACGAATATCAAGGGAGAATTGTCGATAAAATTCGGTTTAGCCCTCATGCTGACTCGCAAGAAGTGATCATTGCTGAAATCTATGAACTACTTCCTACTGGAGAACAAGACGCGGCATTGAGGTCAACTTTCGGGGTCCAACAGGATGGATTCGGGTGGTTCTCAAGTGATGCGATCAAACGGCGCGGTGTCCTTCCTGGAGTACCAAATGTGACCCCGATCGCCGAGCATGCTCGAAAGATCCTTTGAAACTTCGACGAGCCCAAGATCAGCTTGGCTCTTAGATTAAGGCCGGGCCCTAGACTAGCGTCACCAACGCAGATTGTTGAAACTTCACCAGCTTCATCGTGTAGCTAGGCATGCAAACACGCGTGACCGGAAGCGAGCGTGAACGAAGTCGGCTGACAGCGATGCCTCAAGCTGCCTTCGCATCCTTGGCCGTCAGGTTTCGTGTGTCTGAGCGAACGTCCGTGCCCGTTAGGTGCAAGCGAACACCGGCCCTGTGCTCGTGTGCGGCGTGATAGAGGGGGCAACGATGGGACTGACAGACCCCACATGTGGACGTCAGCGCACAAACACGCTGCTCCCATATATCGTGCTCGTGTGACAGTCGATGGAGCGGCGGACCTTGAGACCCTGATTCAAGGGTCTCTGGAGAAGTTCCGCGATGGCTTGAAGAGACATGCTGAACCGATCGGTGTCGTCAGGGAGTTCATCACGCACGGTCCCTGCGTCGCCATATCCAGCGAAGTCCACGCACTTCTTCGTGAGGCCGTCGCAAAGCACGTCAATATCCACCCCAACAGGGATGTTTATACGGTTGGTTCCGCCAAACTGGGGTTCAGTATCAACCCAAACCATCGATATTCGTACTTTGGTGACGAATCCGATGTAGATGTTGCCATTGTATCCCCTGAGCTCTACGGAAGCCTGTGGCGAGAAGCACGGACCTTCGTGTCTTCTGGCGGATTATGGGAAAATGACACGCTGGCCGACTTCCAAGAGAACCATTTTCGCGGATACGTCAAGCCGGACCAGATGCCCGTTTCTCTGCTCACTCCGACGGCGGCAAGTCTCTGGGAGCTTGCGAGAGGGCTGCATCAGAGACAAGCTGCGGGTCCGTACGCAGTGACATTTGTAGTTTGGCATGACATGGACGCACTTGAAGCTTACCAAGGTGCGGCTGTGGCCGCCTGTCAAGAAAGTGATCGGCTGTGAAAACGACTGCAACGAACAAGAGGATCCGAGAGCTACTCACCGCAATCACGAATAACACCTTGATCCCACAACCGGAATTTCAACGCCGTCTCGTGTGGACCAATCGCCACAAGCAAGAATTCATCAAGACGGTGCTCGAAGGTCTCCCTTTTCCTGAGATTTTTCTTTGCGATGGTGACACAGACCTGCAGACTGGAATTGGCACTCAACAGATCGTTGACGGCCAGCAGCGCATTACTACGCTTTACCAGTACTTCAGGGCGTCCCCGGATTTTCGACTCGGCGACCTCACTGCATACACGGACCTTGGTGAGACGACTCAGCATTCATTTCTGAACTACGAAGTAGTAGTAAGAGATCTCGGCCAGCTCACGATCCAGCAAGTTCGAAACGTCTTCTATCGTATGAACTCGACTAATTACGGCCTTAATACAATGGAGGTCAATAATGCTCGATTTGATGGAGCTTTGAAGAGGGCGGCAGAAGAAGTGAGTTCATGGCCTTTCTTTGATGAGCACAGAACATTCACAGCCGCAGACTATCGACGCATGGGAGACGTGCGTTGGTGCCTCACCGTGCTGATCACCGTAATTTCTGGCTACTTCAGTCGAGATGTGGAGCATGAGAAGTACCTGCGTCAATACAATGACGAATTCCCCCTGAAGGATCAGGCCCTAGCGAAACTGCGAGCAGCGGTTGCCTTGCTCGAATCTCTTGAGCTCGAGAGGGATAGTCGAGCTTGGCAAAAGAATGATCTATTTACGCTACTTGTGGAAATCGTCAGGATGGGTGCAGAGAACTGCCGTGACCGGGCCGGTCTAGCCGAATCACTGAATCTATTCTATGCGTCGGTAAATCTCGTGGCGAAAGGCGAGTACCCGCAAGGAGAATTTGGTAGCGCTGCCACGTCTTACCACACAGATGTCATTTCGGGGAGTAATGAGCGGGCTCGACGAGCGAGGAGGGGGGAGATCATTCACAAACTGTGTGAGCCTTATTTTGAAGGTGAGGTCACGTAGTTGGTTTCCAACCACAAAAGGCGAGCAGTCGTCGCCAACCTCTGATGGGTATCGCGTTCGGCTCCAAGCCCAACTCTCGGAAGATCACAGTGCCCCGGCCCTCGGGACATTCACTGGAAAGCGCGCGGAACAGCATGCGGTTCCTACTCAAAGGCACGACGGAGGCGCTGCGTAACCTTCGCATGCACAGGCCAGACGACAGGGACAACAGCCATACCGGTAGCACTGCGAGGGGTCGTGTGGGAGCCGCTCGATCGAACTTCCAAAGCGGGCATACGCGAGCCAGCACGTGCTGACCGATGAGGACGCGCGCCGGCGGTGCTTGCCGAGATCGGCGACGTGCGGCGCCACGTCACGAGCCACCTTGAGATCCTGCGCGTGGAGGTCCTGCCGTTTCGGTGGGTCTTCTACTGGGGGGGGCAGTGAGAGACGGTCGGAGCGGACAGCGCCCTCGGTTGGGGGACAACAGTCCTTCCCTGGTGGATCGTGAAAACGAGCGGCTGTTCCGAACTGCCACCAGCGCCTGCATAACCCGCCAGATCGCGACTACGAACCCCGCTGCGCCGCGAAGCTCACGCGCGGAACGCGGCAGCAAAGCAAGCTGCGCAGCAGCCGTGAGTCTCTAACTGCGTGACAACGCCAGCAGACAACGGCGAACAACCGCGAACGTCTGCGGACCATCCACGCAGGTGGAACCCTCACCACCCCAAGGCACCACCTCCACCCAAGTTGCTTCGGGACGAAGCGGTCCGTGGGTATTGCGCACCGGACTTGCTCGGCGCGGGCGAACCAGTAGCCGCCCGTCGACGTCTCCGTTTCAGGGGATGGAGGCTCCATGGCACAGGGATTGGACAGCGGCGCGGACCATTCGTCCGACAACTTAAACGCTCACCAGCGAACTCGCACGGGCTGACACCAAAGCAAGCATCGTGCTGGCGACGACCGGGGTGGGGCTTGGTTTCGTCGCGACACAGAGCCCCGACCACCAGGGGGTGACCGTACAAGCTGTCGGTGCGGCCGGCGCGATGTGCCTCGTGATCGCCATCATGGTTCTGTTGATCACCGTCCGACCAGTCCACATCGACACTGTGACCGCCGAAGGCTGGTCACGTTGGGCGGCTCTGGAACCCGAGACGCTACGCGACCACATGCGCGCGGATCTGCGAGCCGAGCGGGTTTCCTTCCTCTCCCGCACAGTCGTAATCAAGTTCCGCCGGCTCCGCCTAGCAATCCACCTCATCCTGGCTGGGGTCATCCTGCTGATTGCCGCAACTATGCTGAGCTTGATCCTTTAGACCTGCGACCGCAGGATGGAGCGCCGTGCCAGACTCGTGCCAGGTTGTGCGGGAAACCACGGGGAATAGCAGGGAAAACGTTGCCGACTTGGTCCGGCCCGCTAGCAGCTTCGCCGCAGGTCAGCTAAGAAAACGCCCGTAGAAGACCCAAGCTTCCCAAGCTCATAGCTCGTGATGCGGTTAGTTCTACGATCCCGAGTCATTTGTTTCACCATCCGAAATCTGCAGACGCTGCTGTGCGATATCCAGGCGGCGTGAGAGGAAACTAAGGAAGGCTAGAATCTCAAAAGCCTCTTCCTCGGAGTATACTGGGTAATTTCCATGTCCGCCCATGTTGCGGACAGCTTGCATCATACCCATGAAGAGGTACTGGAATCCCTCTTGCTCGTCTTGGCGCGAAAAATCGTCAGTCGCCATAGTGGGATCAAGCAAAGGGGATTTCAAGTTGAATACTCTACCCATCAATCCCTTTCCACTGGACTTGGGATCCGCGAGCGTCTGTACCCGGTGTTCGACGTGCTTACACATCTCGAACACCGCTTGCTTGATATAACCATCACGAAAAAGGGCGCCGGACTTGGAGTCCACGTCTGCATGAAGACCGGTCAGCATGCTGGCAACTGTGCCTACCACCTCCGCAACGGCATCGAACGCGGTTGCGTCGACAGTTGCCACTCCAGCAAGAGCAGCGACATGGTCGGCCGTCGGCGCTGGCGCCAGCACACGAGCCCGCCTCTGCCAGTAGTCCGCTAGGTCCTGGACGCCAGCAAAAGGCCGGATGCGACGATCGAAAGACAAACGCCAGTAAAAATCGGCAGGATTAAACCCCATTCCTGAACTCCACGGCTCGTTCAGTGCTAGCGGGGCAGCTCGATACAGCACCTCAGGTGTTGGAAGAAGGTTTGGATCGAAGATTGCATGGTCCTTCAGCACTTCAGGGTCGAGGTAAGGCTGATGCGGAGCATCCTGCGATTTCGATGGCTCCCAATCGCGCTCAATTCCAGCCCCTAGACGCACGAGCCCTAGGAATGCGTTGACCTCTGCTGCAGAGTTATCACAGTTGGCCACACCAGCCAGCGTGAGTTGGACTGGCTGCGTGAACGATGTAGAGCTCAGACGCACCAGGTCGATCCCCCAAACTAGCCCCTTGGGGATCTCCTTTAGAGCATTCTCGACGAAGGAAGCATCACCTTCACGTCGGTAGAGTTCCCGGTCGATCTGGTCCAAGGTAGGCCACTCGTTCTCCGCCTTGAACCACTTCCAGATTGCGTTGAGAAGCATGGATCCTTTGGTGCCAGACGGAGTTGGCAATCCGTCAGGCAGTGAGGTGTGGAACGCCATAAGTTGTCCTTGCTCGCTGCCCCAGTCTCAGAGCGTCCCGAGAGCGCGGCCATGTACGGATGAACGACCCGCGTCAGGCACCGGCCGCTGGTCCATGAGGACACCAGGAGCCAACACGTTGCCGCAGCTCACATATTGGTCCAGTCTCAGGCAGACTGCCTACGATTTACATCCGCACTTCCACCGACCGGTGGGGCAGGGGCACACCAACCTCATCAGGCCTGGTAGCGGAGTACGACGTCGAGCGGCAGCAGACCGCCGCACCACAAGCACACCAGATCGAGCGGGGAACCAGGGTGTAGCAGTTGTCCTGCCGTTCGTCCGGGCTGCGGCGCTGGGGCGCCGGTCCCGGACGAACGGCAGGACAACCAACCGCCACCGAGCATCGGTTCATGCCGCAGGCGCTTCCCGAGGTGAGAGCAGAGGCGCCTTTGTCGTCATGTCACTCGACTCCGCAGCAAGCCCGGCCGCAATCAGCCCCGCCAGCAGCTCGGCCGCTTCCGGGCGAATGGTCCCGAGCTGCACGATCCCGTCACCGAAGACGTTCACGTCGGCCACCAAGCCGGCGAAGTCGGAGTCCAGCCCGAGCACCACGAGCTGATCAGCCAGTGCGTCAGCGCCCTGCCGTGCGCGGTTCCAGCCGCGTACGTAGGGCACGCCAGGCGACAAGTTCTCCGCTCGTTTGGCCACCACTCCGCGCCGGTCGGTCATGGCGTCAAGCCCTTCCCTCGTGTTCTTCGGCAATGGACGATCCGTGACTTCCGTCGTTTCCGTCTCGGCGGTATCCGCTTGCCAGCG
The DNA here is from genome assembly GCF_040681835.1 of Streptomyces sp. NPDC051576. Classification (NCBI taxonomy): domain Bacteria; kingdom Bacillati; phylum Actinomycetota; class Actinomycetes; order Kitasatosporales; family Streptomycetaceae; genus Streptomyces; species Streptomyces sp. NPDC051576. The sequence continues at coordinate 1,143,298 of NZ_JBFAZO010000001.1, read as the reverse complement.
CCAGGCGAAGGAGCTCCGCGAGACGCTCGGCCGTGGCGGGGGACACTCGGCCCAAGTCGACGAGGCCGTGCCCGAAGGCGTTCACGTCCGCGCGTAGGTAAGGGAAGTCCTTCTCCAGGCCAGCGCGAACAAGGACGTCGCGCAATGCGGTGGTCGCGTCTCGGGCTGCGTACCAGCCGTCGCTGTCGAGAGGCGACCACGCGGCAGCGTCGCGTCCGTGGGTCGGCTCATCCGGCATCTGTGGTCGTCTCCTCGGGGAGGGCAACGACCGCCGAGTACGGCGTCGGGTATTGCTCGTCGAAGCGGTCCATCCTTGCCAGGAGTTCCGCGGAGGCCACCAGGGCGGTTGCTAGGGCGACCGGGCGCAGCGGATTGGCTTCCGGTCGGCGATTAGGTGCGCGAAGCCATTGGTAACGGTCTTCGGACAGAGGGATGGCTCCGGGGACGACGATGGCGCAGCCGTTGTCGAGGTACCGGTACGACGGTGGCGATGACGTTTCGCGTTCGAGGTAGTACGCGAAGACCTCGCGGCCATGCGAGCCCAGAAAGAATCCGACTCGCTGCGCCCTGCGGTCGACGACCGCCGGCCCGAACGGCATGCCATTTCGTCGGAGGCGATCGAACATCTCCATCCCGAGGCGCTGGTCCACACTCACCACGTCGAAGAACCGGCCGGTCGACAGCGCGCAGGGCCTTCGGGGATCGTCCGCCCAGACTTGCCGACACTCGGCGGGGTTGTCCGCTGCCGCAGAGAGCCATTCCATGCCACTTCTGGTAATCCGCTGCACGTCATCTCACCTCGGTCAGAACCCAGTTGCGGCCGCAATGCCGCCTGGTGTCCAGACTCAGGGGCGCCACCCTGGTGAGGGCAGATGACGAGAGGTGACGGGGGATGACACGTCCCAGGTGCACGCGTCATCCCTCGTCACGGGTCAACAACCCACGAACTCCTATTACTTGCAGCGCGCACCGGTGAACAGCGCGTACATTCGGTCGGGAAGCCAAAGAATCGCGTGCCCCAGAAGTCGCACCCATGTACAAGTGGGGAGGGAACGGTCACGTCCTCGCTGGAGCCGATCAGCGTTCACTTACGGCAAGCCCGAGTAGGTCGCGGCTGGAGTCAGCCGCGGTTGGTACGGGAGTTGCGTCAGGTTGCGCTCCGCCGTGGCCACCAACTTCCGTCGGACGCCAGCGTGAAGCGCCGTATCGCCAGTTGGGAGAACGGGCACAGCACACCGGACGACTTCTACGGTCCGCTTCTGTGCGAGGCGTACGGCCTCAGCGCCGCCGAGTTGGGGCTGAACCACGAGGGCCAGCGAGACACCGGGCTCCTGGACGCCGGTTATCCAGCGAGCCCCGAAGGAGCGATCGAAACCGTCGGCCTGCTGTGGCGCGCTGATCTGAACCGGTACGAACCCCTGTTACAGGCGGAGCCCTCCGAGCCGGCATGGAACGAAGCCTCGCTTAGGTGGCTGGTCGCTCCTGAGCCGGCCGTTCCCCGGCAACATCGGGACGGAATTCGCGTCGGTTTCGGAGACGTAGCCGCCATCAAGACCACGTCGGACATGTTCGCGGAGTTGGACGACCGTTTCGGCGGCGACCACGCTCGGCACGCAGCAGTCCAATACCTCAGCACCGAAGTGACTCCGCTCCTGCGCGGGCAGTACACCGAGCAGGTCGGGCGGGCCCTGTTCTCCACCGTGGCCGAGGCGACTCTCCTGGCCGGTTGGATGTCCTACGACGCCTGCCGCCACGGCTTGGCGCAGCGGTACTTCCTCCAGGCGCTCCGACTGGCCCAGGACGCCAACGACCGCCGACTTGCCGGAAGCATCCTGTCCGCCATGAGTCATCAGGCGACGTTCCTCGGTCGCTACACCCAGGCCGCGACGCTCGCTCGGGCCGCCCTCATGGGCATCTCCCCTGTCGCTACTCCGACACTGCGCGCCCAGTTCCACGTCATGGAAGCCCGCGCTCTTGCCCGGACTGGCGACGTAGGCGCCTGCGAAGGCGCGTTGAGCGCAGCTACGAGGGCACTGGAGAGCCGCAACAGCGACGACGAGCCCGAATGGATCAGCTACTTCGACGAGACCGAGCTTGCCGCCGAAGCTGCGCATTGCTTCCGTGACGTCAACAGCGCCCGGCAGGCCGTCGCGCACGCCGAGAACGCCATGAGCGGCAGTCACGTACGAAGCGACTTCTTCGCCACGATGGTTCTCGCCGACGCGCACCTACGTGCCGGCGACATCGAGGAGGCGTGCAGAGTAGCGCTCGATGCCCTCGACCTCGGCGAGCAGCTCAAGTCAGCCCGATGCGTCAGCTACCTCGCTGAGTTTCGGCAAGGCCTCGCAGCCGTAGGCAACACCACCGAAGCGCGAGCCTTCACTGAGCAAGTCGAAGAGCACAGACTCTGGGTCGCATCCGAGGCTCACGTCAGTGTCTGACTCCCGTACATGGTGCCCCGCTCAGAACGGACCCCACGCGTCTCGTCCCTCACCGGTACGAAGTGACCTCACGCGCCGCGCAAACTCGGCCGCGGAACGCCCGCTGCCGGCGACCTGGTGGCCGAGCCAGGAAACCATCATCAGCTCACGGAGATCCGCCAGCGTCTCGTAGCCAGGCCAGTTCATGACGTCGAAGCCGTATCGGTGAACGAACTCGTCGTACTCGGCCTTCGTGTGCCAGCCGTACCGGTCGTAGAACATAGCGGTCTGGATCAGATCCCACTCGCGCGCTGCCAGCGCGAACCCGTCGAGGTCGATGAGCACCGCGTGACCGTCCCGGTGGCGAAGCACGTTGCCTATGCTCGCGTCGCCGTGGATCATCCCGAATGGGAGGACGAAGTCCAACCGGTCGTAGTCCTTGTGGAGTTGTGCGGCGCGGTCTTCCAGGAACGTGCGGTCTTCCTCCGGGATGCCGTCCATCTGTCTCAGGGAGCCCGACAGCTTCGCAAACGGGTCGAAGTACGGCAACCTCAGGGACTCGGGTTCCTCAAGCCAGTGGAGTCGACGAAGCAGGTCGGCCAACTCGCCTACCGTGGCGTACTCTTCGCGCTCTTGAACGCTCTCCCAGATGGTCACGACCCGGCCGCCGATCACCAGGGGTTGCGTGACGCCTGCCGGCACCCGAGTAGCCGGGAGATCTTGCTCCTCCAGCCACCGCGCAACCCGTACCGCCCGTTCCATCTCCTCCAGGACATCTGGGTCACGGGCAACGCGGACGATCGTCGGTGACGTCGATAAGCGGTACACGGCATTGGAGCCAAGCCGCAGCAACTCAGCCCCGTCCGAGTCCAGTTGGGCTGTCGCGCACGCTTCTCGCAGGACAACCCCGAGGCCCTCCTCCGTGAACTCCGTGCCGCCGTCCTGGTCCCCGCCGCTGCCCGAGATCATGCCTTCGACCATACGGCGCCGCCCTGCTGCTCGACAGGCCGCCCACGTAATAGGGACGTGATGACCTTGCTCAGCAGGCCCCACGGAGCCCCCTCCCCCGCAGGTCAGCGCCCCAAAAGAGCAACGGTCTCCGATGGCCTCCGGAGCCGTGTGCGCAGGTTCGAATCCTGCCGGGGGCACCAGTCACACTGCGAGTTCTCGCAGGTCAGGGCCACAAATGGCCCTACCTGTGAGACTTCCTGTGATTCATGCCAAATCAGCCACGCGGGAAGATCACACGCGTCCCTAGTGTGACCTCACACGTCATTGCCGCAGGTGAGCGGCACAGTCGCGGAGTCCGAACGCGCCTGGGCGACTGCCGCAGGTTCGAGCCATACGGGGACTTCCAGTAGCAAGCACATTAGTCACACTGTGTAGTGCGGCATCGCCAGACGGCTTACGAGCTTTCGTCTGAATGCGGGGAGGCGCTGCGTGGGGTTCCGCTGCACCTCACGACCCGCTCTCCTCCTCGGGAGCGGTCACTCCTGCAGCCAGTTCCGTGACCTTGCGTTCTGGGACGCCAGGACGCGCAAGGGCCTCATCCCACTCTCGGTTGGGCATCATCTCGACCTCCGCCGGTCCATGGTTCCCTGAGATTGGGTGGGGCTACAGGCTCGGAGCGGCGAAGAGCGCTGGACTACCCGCAGGACGGAAATTCTTTTTTCGCGAATTCGCGCCAGGCGGGAGAGACCCCCGCTCCAACTCGGCGCCGACGGCTAGGAGATGATGGAGCCGGTCTGACGCGTGCCCGGTGATGCTTCTGGTCGGTGCCGTCGTCGACGTAGCACTACCGGTGGTGGGCTACTGCATCTCGGCGCCCGCCTTTCACGGTGCGGGACCGGTCCGGTTGTCTGTTCATGAGCGGCTGTGGCCTCCTACGGTGGCTGCCGCAGGTCAAAGAGAGCCGGGGACTCCACGCCCCGGCTTTTCCGGCATCGGGCAACGGGGGTAGGCACGTTGAGGGAGCTCGCTGCAGCTGGTGCCGCCATGCTGGCAGAGCACGTGCTGAAGGATTCCTGGCCAACGGTCCGCGACGCCGTCGCCGCCTTGCTGATACGCAATGAGTCTCAGGACGGCGCCCGCGCGGGCGAGACCAGGGAGCAACTGGAACAGGCCCGTGCGGACCTCATCCGGGCACGGGTCCGGAAGGAACCGGGGATTGCCGCCGACGTGGAGGCCTCGTGGCGCATGCGCTTGTGGCGCGTCCTGCGCGACGAACCGGCAGCCTCTGAGCAGCTCCGGTCGATCCTGCGCCAGTACTCGCCCCGATCTCGAGAAGCCGGGCCTTCCTTAATGCCGAGCTCCGACACACATGCTGGGTCCGGGCCGCCGCCCGCCGGCTCCACGGACGCGACGGTTCGGAAGCCTTCCGGGCGACGCCGCAAGGAGATCGTCGCGGTGCTGCTGTTCAGCGGTGGCCCCATCTTCGAGAGCTCCATACCGATGTCGGTATTCGGAATCGACCGCCAGGACGCGGGGATCCCGCGCTACCGCCTGCTGGTGACAGCAGGCGAAGAAGGCCTGCTGCGGACCACCGGGGGTCTGCAACTCGTCGCGCCCCACGGGCTGGAGGCGATATCCCGAGCAGGCACGGTCGTCGTACCGGCATGGCGTTCGATCACTACTCCGCCGCCGCAGGAGGCGCTCGACGCACTACGCCGCGCTCATGAGGAAGGCGCCCGCATCGTCGGGCTGAGCACCGGCGCCTTCGTTCTGGCGGCGGCGGGCCTGCTGGACGGCCGCCCCGCGACCACGCACTGGATGTACGCGCCGACGCTGGCCAAGCGCTACCCGTCAGTGCACGTGGATCCACGAGAACTCTTCGTGGACGACGGCGACGTACTGACATCAGCGGGCACGGCGGCAGGAATCGACCTCTGTCTGCACATCGTGCGGATGGACCACGGAAATGAGGCGGCCGGCGCGCTGGCCCGCCGCCTGGTGGTCCCGCCACGACGGAGCGGTGGCCAGGAGCGCTACCTCGACCGGGCTTTGCCGGAGGAGATCGGCAACGATCCACTCGCTGAGGTCGTCGCCTGGGCCCTGGAGCACCTCCACGAGCAGTTCGACGTCGAGACACTCGCCGCACGCGCATACATGGGTCGGCGCACCTTCGACCGCCGCTTCCGTGCCCTGACGGGCAGCGCCCCCATGCAGTGGCTGATCACCCAGCGCGTCCTGCAGGCCCAACGTCTGCTGGAGACGTCGGACTACTCGGTGGACGAGATCGCGGGCCGCTGCGGCTTCCGCTCACCAGTGGCGCTGCGCGGCCACTTCCGCCGCCAGCTCGGCTCGTCACCGGCCGCGTACCGCGACGCGTACCGCGCGCGCCGGCCGCAGGGCGACCAACCAGCGAGCCCAGCAGATCCCCCGATCCAAGTCAGGCGGAAAGCAGCCTCATCTCGGATCATGCACACCTCGCCCGGCCCTTCCCCCGCCCCGGACGACGACGAGTGGCCCGACCCGAGCCCCTCTGCTCCCGCACCTACTCCGCTGGTGACCCCGCAGTCCCCCGAGCAAAGTGCGCGCGGCTGATGGGCGACATCGCCAAGGGAGCACTGGGCGGCGCCTGGAGCCTGCTGGTCGGATGGATCCTGCCGACCGCCCTCAACCTCGCCGTCATCAGCGCGACCCTGCTGCCCGGTCTGCGTGACGTCCCGCCCTTCGAGCGGCTCGCGGACCTCGCTGAGGGCAGGCGCGCGCTCGCTTTCCTCACCGCCTCGCTGATGCTGGGGCTGGTCCTCAACGCCCTTCAGAATCCGCTCTACCGAATCCTGGAGGGCTACCTGCTGTGGCCGTCCATCACCTACGACCACGGCTGCCGCCGCCATCGCCGGCGCCGACACGGGCTCGCAGACCGCTTGATGGTCATACGCCTGGAGAGACGGGCAGACGACGGCTCACTGCCACCCGCCCAAGCGGCAGACCTCGCCCGGCTCCAGGACAATCCGCGCATAGCCCGGCACGGTCACCGCGACCGCCGCAGCACCGTGATCCGCCATGCCCTCCTGCAGGAGCGCCTTGCCCGCTATCCCGTCGAAGACACCCAACTGGCCCCAACCCAGCTCGGCAATGCGATTCGCCGCTTCGAGGAGTACGCCTACGACCGCTACCGGCTCGACTCACAGCTGCTATGGAATGAACTGACCGCCACGGCACCCGAGCAGGCGCGCCGTCAGGTCGACACGGCCCGCACCAGCGTGGACTTCTTCGTATGCCTGCTCTACGGCCACGTTGTCGTGGTGCTCGGCGCACTCGCCACGCTTGCCTCGTCGGCCGCCGACATCCCGGTCGTGGCCACTACGGCGACCGTGCTACTGGCCCTCATCCCGGTGTGGTACCGCAGCGCGGTTGTCGCCACCGACGAGTGGGCCGCCGCCGTACGCGCCCTGATCAATGTCGGACGCTATCCACTCGCCGGCTCTCTGGGCCTCGGCGTCCCCCAGGAACTGGCCGCCGAACGCGAGATGTGGGCCATGGTCTCGCGCCTGTCACGCATCCCCTACCACGAACGCGCAACCGCCCTGGACCGCTTCCGACGCCAGCCCCCGCCCCGCCCAGGTAACGAGGACCCCGCTCTATGAAGGGGCACACCGTGGTTGCGCCACCACCCGCACCCGCCAGCTTCATCCTCAGCCTCCATCAGACCCGGAGCGCTTCACTATCTGGTGAACCGGGTTGTTCCGGGGCGGCAAAGCCGCCCCGGAACAACCCCTAACGGGTCAGGGCCCGCACCATGCCGGCCGTCTGTTTGCCGACGTCCAGCGCATACTGGCGAGCCGGCGGGACCACTACCGCGATCAGCCACACCAGGCCGAGCGCAGTGACCAGGAGCGTCACTGGCACCATCAGAAATGCCCTTGCCCACACGCTGGTTGGGACCGTCATCGACGCCCCCTCAAGGCCGGCGCCTGCGCGATTCCGTCTTGCCTGACGCCCCGAGAGCGCCTTATGGTGGGTTCCAAGCAGACCTTCCCCTAACCGGACGAAGGTGGAGACGGCTCCCGCGCCATCGGGGGCCGTCGGCATATGTGGCGACGGCCAGCCTCCCTGTTCTCACAGGCTAACTGGCCCGCCCTGGCTCAGAGTTCCTCCACCAGGAGCGCGGAAATCGCGATTTGACAAGCCTCGGACGAAACTCTGGCTGGATTAGGACCAAGACTGTCCAAGTGGTCGGCCCGCAAAGCCGCTGGTGAATGCCCGAACGGTCCCCGCAGCCTTCACGCGCAATGGCGCGGCACAGGTGGCTGATTCCAGACCTGACGCCAGACAAAGGCTGTCAACTATTTTCGACGGATGACAAAGCGGGGGTGGCTTGGGCCGTCACACTTTGATGACCGCCCGGAATCGTATGGTGACGATCTCACGCTCCCGCTGGGGACACGCGTGCTGCGCGAAGCCATGACACGACTCCGGGAACTGGCCAAGCGCCCGCGCACGGGAGGGACCGAGGAACTCCTGGACGCCCTGGAGCGCCTGAGAGCCATCGAGCTGGCCATCCACGCGGAGAAGACCCTGCTCATTGCCGAGTTACTGGCCAACGGAGGAACCTGGCAGAAGGCCGCTGACGCCTGCAATGCCCAGAAGCAGACTCTGCACAAAGCGTTCAAGGACAAGGTCAACGCGGTCTCCCGCATCTGCAATGACAGCTCACCCGAGAAGGTCCTTCGGCTGATGGACCTCCTCCACCCGCAGACCGTGGCCTGGCTGATCCGCCTGGGGCACGTCGAGGTCCAAGCCGCATTCGCCAACGGGCGAAGGGAACGCGTGCTCCGGCGCAACGTCTCGGCAATCGCCGTCGACGAACAACACGCCAAGCGGACTCGTCAAGGCCGCCCAGCGACAGGCGTCCAACCCCAAACACTGCGGCAGTTCCCGCTTCCACGACGTTCATCCAACTGACCCCGGGAGGGTGGATCCTTCCCCGCCGATCGGACTCTCAGACGAAGCCGTGAGACTCCCCGCAGGGATGTCACAACCGCCTTGTCCCGCAAGGCAAGGAAGCACTCGTGAGAGTGTCAAACGGTGGAGAAAACTTCCGGATCGACTGCGTCGATCCAGATCAGTCACCGACCGGAACCTGCTCGCGATACAGATCGCCGATCCGGGCAACGGCTTCAGCTGGAGCCTCATAGAGCGGCGGCAGCTCGCAGCCTGCGATGTCGAGGTCTCGTGCATCCGGCAACGGTTCAGGTCGGAGCATCGCTGCTCCCTCGGCAGTGCTCAGGTAGAGCTCGATCGCGCGCTCGATACGACTCGCCGCGGCGAGGTTGTACTCGGCGAGGGCGTGCAGGGGCACACTGTCGGGTGCGGTCATCGTGCTGATCTCCTTCGAGGCTTCGACACTTCGAAGATCAGCCGGTGGCCGTTCATCTATGCGGGCCTCATCCCGACGCCGGAGCAAACCCCCGGATCAGGTCGAACCCGTACACCACTTCCCTGGACGCAACCCGATGAGTGGCCGCCAGCAGGTGAGCACTGCCAAGCCCGGAACCGTTGGAGTTCTGGTGTCAGACCGTGCCCCTGCTGGTCGGCCGGAAGGCCCGACTGCTGATGGGATGGCGTGCCCGCCGGGGCTGTGGCGGCGTGAGCACTGGATCCATTAGGGCGCGAGCTGTGTCTTCCGCTGGCCGCACGCACGTGTACGTCGAGAGGTTGGAGAAGCGGGTGCTGTTCGTCGGTGACGACTGGGCCGAAGATCACCACGATGTCGAGGTCCAGGACGGTTCGGGCCGCAGGCCCGGGTCCGCCCGACTGATGGAGGGCGTCGAAGGCATCGCGAAGCTGCACGCCCTGATCGCGAGGCACGCTGGCGAGGACCTGGAGCCGGAGCAGGTGATGGTCGGGATCGAGACCGCCCGCGGCCCGTGGGTGCAGGCCCTGCTCGCGGTCGGCTACCAGGTCTACGCGGTCAACCCGCGCCAGGCGGCCCGGTTCAAGGAACGCTACGGCACCTCCGGCGCGAAGAGTGACAAGGACGGCCGACATGTGCCCGCAGAGCCTGATCAGCGGCGTGCCCGCATAGCTGCCGACGGGCCCGGATCCGGATGTCGGACACTGGCTCACGTGGGAAGAGTTTCCCCACCACCACAGGGAGCGAGTACGGCATGAGCTTGAGCTGAACTGCTGAGAGGCAGCAGGACACCGGCGTGTGCCCGAAGGACCCCGATCAATTCAAGCCGACGCGGCAGTAGGGCGCAAAGTCTGTGGGCAAGATCGGTTCGACGCCGATGGCCCAGCCTCGAGGGGAACCCACCGACCGATACCCCCTGCTGAACCGCCGTCAGCTCTGTGGCTCGATAAGTGCTCGCACCACCGGTACCGCGATCCGGAGCACGTCCTCCAGGGGCGCCTCGGCGAGATCCGGCATCTGAAGCAGGTAGCGGTGGGTGGCGAGCCCCATCATGACCGCCGCGAAGACCGCCGCCCGCAGCCGCGCGTCGGGGTCGTCCAGCCTCTCGGCGATCCGGTCCACGGCCTCACCGGTAACCCGGTCCCGGAGCATCTCGGCGGCTTCCTCGCTGGTCATGCTGGCGCGCACCAGCACCGACATGGGGCTGTCGGGGTTGGCCGCCCAATTGGTCAGCAGACCGCGCAGATAGTTCTCCGCCGACTCGGCGGGATCGGCACCGGCCAGTTCGTCGATCCGGATGTGCCAGCTGACGGCCTCGTGGAAGAGGTTCTGCTTGGTGCCGAAGTACTGCACGACCGAGGCCTTGTCCACGTCGGCGGCCTGGGCGATGCCTCGCACGGTGGCCCGTTCGAAGCCCAGTCGACCGAACTCCTTCCGGGCCGCCTCCAGGATCCGCCGACGAGTCCGCGCACCCTTGCGTTCGACGGGTCCGGCCAAGCCGGCGTCGGCGCCGAGTGGGTCGGGCACTGACCGTGCTCCCTTCCGTTCCAGCTTCCGTGGTGATTTCAGATCGTACCGGCGGCCCCCGAGTCCTTGGCCGCGCCGCTTGCGTCCTGCCGTCCGGTGGTGATGGCGAGTCCCGCGACCAGCGCACCCGCCAGGAACACCAGGGAGCCGACGGTGAAGGCGCTCGTGTAGCCGTGCGTCATGGCGTCCACCGCGCGGACGACCAGGTCCTGCCGATGGGAGCGGACGGCCGTGATCCAGGTCTGCGCGGCATGGGGCAGCCGGTCGTCGGCGGCGGAGTTCGCAAGCGTGGTGAGCGCCGCGAGACCGAGGGCGCCTCCGATCTGCTGGGAGGTGTTCAACATCGCGGAGGCGATACCGGAGTCGCCGCGGGCAACGCCGCTCACAGCGCTTAGGGTCATCGGCACGAAGCAGCAGCCCAGGCCAATCGCGGTCACGAACATGGCGGGCGCGAGCCGAGTGGCGTAGGACGAGCCGGGGGTCAGGGTACTGAGCCAGAACATCCCGGCCGCGGCGATGCACAGACCTGGCCCGGTCAGCAGCCTGGGCGGCACCTTGGCGACCAGCTTGGAGACGATGCCGGCGGTGGCGCCCATGCCGATACTGAACGGCAGATAGGCGAGGCCAGCGCGGGCGGCGCCGTAGCCGAGGACCTGCTGCATGTAGAGCGTGAGGAAGTAGAAGGTGGCGAACATGCCGACGCCGACGCACAACATCACGCCGTAGGAGCCGGCACGGTCGCGGTTCCGGAGGACGCGCAGCGGAAGCATGGGGTGACGGCCGCGGGCCTGGAGGACCAGGAAGACCGCCAGCAGAACGGCGGCGGCCGCGAAGCAGGCGAGGGTCACACCGTCGGTCCAGCCGTCCCGGCCGCCTCGGGTGATGCCGTAGACGAGGGAGAGCATGCCGCCGGTTCCGGTGACAGCACCGGGCAGGTCGAGCCGGCCGCTGCCGCGGTCGCCCTCACCCAGCACCACGGTGCCAGCCAGCACCGCGACCCCGATCGGCACGTTGACCAGCAGGACCCAGCGCCAGTCGAGGTACTCGGTGAGGACGCCGCCGAGCAGTAGTCCGATGGTCGAGCCGAGTCCGGCCATCGCCCCATAGACGCCCATGGCCCGGTTGCGCGACCTGCCCTCGGGAAACGTTGTGGCGATCAGCGACAGGGCGGTCGGGGCTGCGACGGCGGCGCCGGCGCCCTGGGCGACCCGGGCCGCGATGAGCAGTCCGGCGTTCGGGGCGAGGCCGCCGAGCAGGGAGGCGAGGGTGAACAGGACGATGCCTGCCCGGAAAGTGCGGCGCCGCCCGAACAGGTCTCCTGCCCGACCACCGACCAGCATCAGCCCACCGAAGGCCAGGGCGTAGGCGTTGACGATCCAGGCCAGCCGGTCGGCGGAGATGCCGAACGCGGACTGCACGCTGGGCAAAGCGATGTTCACGATCGTGCCGTCGAGCACCACCATCAGCTGAGTCGTGGCGAGGATCGCCAGGGCGACACCGGGATACCTACTGCCGCCGGACAGCGCTCCGGCGGCAGCGGTTTTCCGGTGATCTCGGTGGTCTCGGTCGTCCCGCGCATCGAGGGACATGGGGCCTCCAGGTGGACCGTGGTCGGGGACCGGCACCGGGGATCGGCACCGGTGGTCACTGCACCCAGAAACTCTACGACTGTATAGATATTACCGCTCGTATATTTCCGTACGCCCGGTGATTTTTTACCGGGCCGTTACGGTGACTCACCGCGGCCTTGCCGTCACGAGATGCTCACGCGCGACCAGGGAGAAGCTGCCACGGACATCCGCGTAGGGGGTCCGCGCCGCCTCCGTCCGCCGGGTCAGCGAGGCAAGCCGGGGCAGGCTCGCGGGGTCGTCGAGCCAAAGCTGGACGATGACGTCGTGGTCCGCACCCCGCAGACCTCCGACGACGACGTCGTGCTCACGACGGCGCACCACGGACCGGTACTCCGCATCCTGGGCGAGCAACTCGCCCTCAGCGCGCACGGCTGCCTGAAGTCCCTCGGCGGTGATACCGGAGTGGCGCCGGACGAAGTCGAAGACTCGGATGCCGCCGACCGGTTCCGCGGCTCCGAAGACGTGTTCTGTCCGCACGTCGTACATCGTCGGCCGGCCCATCAGGAGTTCACGGTCCAGGTATTCCTCCTCCGGCCGCACCCGGGCCAGGTACTCGGGGTCCTCACGGGCCCGCAGATACGCGGCCCGCGATGGGCCGACGTGCTCGACGACCGCCAGCGCCGTCGCGTCCGGCGCGTACAGCAGGTGCAGAGCCGGATCCGGTATCCCGTCCGTCCTGGTCAGCACCCGGTTCATGGCGTACCGGCTGAATACGTCCTGGAACGCGGGCACGCTCATCACCAGCGCACCGTGCCGCGTGACGATCCGGTCGCGGGCGCGGGCCCGGTCCCGGCCGGGGGCGAGCCGGGGCACCAGGACCGTCTTGAAAGGACGGTCGGGATCGGTCTCGGCGGCCGGTGCCGTCTCGGTCACGGTCACGCGAGGCATATGCCCGGCACCCCGGCCTTCTGGGTCAGCAGCGGGCGGGACACAAGGCCGTCGGGCTGGCTGTGGTGGATGTCCTGGAACTCCTTGGACTGCACAGCGGTGCGCAGTTGCTCCGCGGACTCCCACACGGCCATGTTCACCAGGACGTTGTCGCTGCCGACGACTCGGTGCAACTGGGTGGAGATATAGCCGGGCTGACGCTTCATGAAGGTGGAGATGGCCGTCCACCCGGCCATGAAGCGCTCCATTTCGCCCTCGGGCACGACGAACGTGTTGAACAGTGTCACCGGGCCGACGTCTTGCTGTAGCTGGGCGCGGTAGGAGTTCTCGGGCTCGATGTCCTGCATGCTCACCATGGCGGTGTCACTCCTCGGTCGGTCATGGGCAGTGCTCGGGATCGGTCGGGTCACTCGGACAGGGCGGCCGCAGGGGCGGCGAGCCCCTCGGCGTGGACGGCGGCATGTGTCCCGGCGTTCAGCGACCGGTGGCTCAGCTCGCAGGTGACGTCCCGCCAGACCCTCTGCATGACGTCCGTCTCCTGGTGGGCGGCGGTGCCCGCGGCCCGGAAGAGCCGGTCGACAGCGGATGCCAGGAACCGCGCCGCCACCGCGCAGTCCCGGCCGCCCCGGGCGACGGCCGCCGCGTCGGGTACCGCCGTGTCCGCGTTTACCGCGGCCCGCTCCAGCAGCAGCCCGGCCGCATCCACCTCGCCCCGGGACCACAACAAGTCCACCTGCGAGGCGCTGCCCGCCGGGCCTGCGGCGAGACGCCGGACCAGAGGGTGGTCGCCGGTCAACAGGGCGCGCGCGGCGCCGAGCGCCGGTGCCGTGAATGTCAGCCCGCTCACCATGGCGAGCGGCACCCGGTGACAGGCGGCGGGCAGTCCGCTCTCCCCGCGCAGCAGATCGTCCTGGCGGAATGTGCGCTCGAGCGGTACGACCGCCTCGTCGACGACGAGGGTGTGGCTTCCGGTGCCGCGCATGCCGACGGACTGCCAGGTGTGCTCGACGCGGAACCCGGTACGCGGGACCGCGAAGTAGCGGACCGTGCCCACCTCGCCCGTCTCGCGGGCCCGTACCAGGGCCCAGTCCGCGTACTCCACGGCGCTCACATAGGGCCAGCTGCCGCGGACGACCCAGCCGCCGTCCGTCTCCTCGGCGGTGCCGTCGGATGCCTGGGCGGCGACGATGAACGCGTCGGGGCCGTCCGCCCACACCTCCGCCCGCCCCTTCTCGGGCAGGTGAGCGGCCATCCGGGAGACCGCCGCGCTGAGCCCGGCGACCCAGGCGGCCGACACACACGCCCCGCCCAGTACCGCCACTGCCTCGGTGAGTTCGGCGAAGGTGCCCTCGCGACCGCCGTGGGCGAGCGGCACGAAGTGGCGGGCGAACCCCGCCCCGGTCAGCTCGGCGACCACTGCGGGGTCGAGCCGGCGCTCGGCGTCGGCATCGGCTGCGTGCAGCGCGGCCACGGCGGCGGCCCGCCGGGCGCCGTGCGCGAGATGCGTGAGGGTATCGGCAGTCACAACGGTCCCCTTCCTGACGCTCAGTGCGTCCCAGGGACCAGACGATCACGGGAGCGGAGGCGAGGGAGTGAGTACCGGGTACTCAGATACGGCCCCGGCGAACGCGGCGTGACGGCACGCCCTGCTCGGGGTTCGCCGCCGCGGAACGTCGCAGGCCGGGTGGCCACGGAGCGTTCTCGCGCCGGGCGGGCGGGCCGGCTCCCCGGCCGACCGTCACTGCGCCGGGCGGACCTGTGTGGGCCGCGCTCCCCGACGTCCGAAGACGCGCCACATCCAGACCTGACCGATCGCCACGGGGACCAGGGCGGGCAGGACGGTCACCGTCAGCAGGGTGAGCGAGCCGGAGTCGGCGGCGGTCGCCGAGACGGTGAGGGAGCCGGTGCCGGAGCGAGTGGCCAGCAGCGTCGTGCCGTGGACCGCGATCACCGTCACCGGCAGCGAGAGCCATCCGGCGGCGCCGTACAGCAAAGCGCGGTCGACGCGGCCGACGGCCAGCGCGCGTCCGGAGGCGTAAACCACCCCCGCGGCCGCGACCCCGGCAACGGCCGCCACCGGGACGTCAGTTGTCGCCGCGACCAAGACGGCCAGCAGGAGAAGCAGCCCGATGAGGGCCCGGCCCGACTGCCGGGCCACCTGGACCGCGGGCTCCCGCACCGCGTCGTGGCCGGGCAGCGCGCGGCAGGCGAACAGCGCGCCCTGCCGCAGACTCGCCGCCACCGCCAGCAGCGCGCACACCGGCGCCAGGGGATGCGCCAGGTCTCCGAGGGCAGCTGCCGCCCGGCCGTGCCCGTCGGTGGACAGGCCGCGGATCAGTACGGCGAAGACGATCCCCCACCCGACGGCGAGCGCCACCCCGGCGGAGGGCAGCACCGCGTCCCACAGTCGGCGCCATCCGGCCCCCGGCCTCGCGGTACGGAACCACAGGGCGGCGTCGCGCAGCATCCAGGCGCACACCAGCACCACCACGTAGGGCCGCAGGACGTGCAGCAGCGTGCCCTCTGCCTGCGGAAAGGCGCCGAAGAGCAAACCTACGAAGGCAACCAGCCACACCTCGTTCGCGAGGAACAGCGGCACGATCCGTCCCCGTAGGCGCTCACGGTCGGGCTCGGCACCGAGCGCGGGCACCAGCATCCCCACCCCGAAGTCGATGCTTTCCAGGGACAGGTAGCCGACGAGGAGCAGCCCGGTCAGCACGTACCAGAAGATGTCCACAGCTCGTTCCCGTCGGGTCAGTAGGAGGGCGCCTCGGCCGCAGCCGGCAAGGAGCCGGTGTCCCCGATGAAAGCGCCGTCGGGGCCACGCCGGGCGTAGCAGGTGAGCAGCGCCCAGTCAGCGACGGCGAGAGCGAGCAGGACGGCCGTGAACGCGAGGAAGGACAGCAGCATCCCGGTGACCGAGACATCGCCGACGGCGTCCCGGACAGTGAGTTCCCCGGTCACCATCCAGGGTTCCCGTCCGACCTCGCGGCTGAGCCAGCCGCAGATCAGTGCGAGGAAGCCGAGCGGCAGCAGCACCAGAGGCAGCCCGAGCCGGAGGCGTTTGCGGGCGAGCGGCACGTTTGCGCGGCCGAGCACGGCGGTGGCCGGCAGCCAAGCGAGGAGGAGCAGCAGGAAGCCGATGACGAGCATGGTGACGGAGGCGATGCCGACCCAGGCCGGCGGCAGCCAGTCGCCCGTGCCGTAACGGGCGGCCTGAGCCCCCTTGACGCGGGCGAGCCGGCTGCCCGACTCCCCCATCAGCACGGCGTACTTGGCGGGCTGATAGCCCTGCAGTGCGTTCAGGTGCGCGAAACCGGCGCCCACGGTGAGGAGCGCGCCCACGCCCGCGGTCACCGAGCCCCGTACCAACGTGGGCCTGAAGAAGCCGACTTCCCGGTCCCGGCGCAGGTGGTAGCCGCTCACCGCAGCGAGGAACAGCCCAGTGAGCAGGGCCACGGCGCCCGCGATGTGGGCGATCGCATACCAGGTCGCCTCGTTGCCGAGGACTGCGGCCCAGTCGGTGACGCGGGCTACGCCATCGTGCATGCGATATCCGACGGGATGCTGCATGAAGCCGTTGGCCACCATGATCCAGAAGGTGCTGAGATACGCGGTCAGGGTGACCAGCCAGATCAGGGTGAGGTGCGCGCGGGCGGGGATGCGGTCGAACCCGAAAGCCCACATCCCGAGGAACGTGGACTCCAGGAAGAACGCCACGACGGTCTCGATGGCCATCGGAGCACCGATGATGTTGCCCATGACGTGCGAGAGCCCGGTCCAGTTGAGGCCGAACTGGAACTCCTGGGTGAGGCCGCTGACGATGCCCAGCGCGTAGTTGACGACGTAGAGACCGCCCCAGAACCGCACCTTGCGCATCCTCTCCCGGCGCTCGCCGGGTGCGGTACGGCGGATCGCCCCGGACTGCATCACGGCGACGGTCGTCACCAGTCCGAGCGTGAGGGCGACAAAGAGAAAGTGCAGGGTCGCCGTCGTAGCGAACTGCAGACGGGCAAGACCTACTACACTCACTGTCCCTTTTCCCCACCAGATGTCGTGGCTACGCGAACGCCTCGCGGGCCTGATAGACCAGGGCCTGCGCCGCTGGTCCAGTGCGTCCGCCGGAGCGCCATACGAGGGCGAGTCGACCCCGAAGCCCCGGGCCGAGGACCTCCAGGCAGTGCAGTTCCCCTGCGCGCGCCCTGACGAACCGCTCGGGCAGGATGGCGACACCGAGGCCACGCGCGGCGAGTTGCGCCAGCACCGCGGGGTCGCCGGCCTCGAACGCGATACGCGGCCGGAGGCCGGCCGCGCTCCACGCCGCGTCGGCGGCGGCCCGCAGTCCGCTGCCCACGGGCAGGCACATGAGCGGGTGGCGGTCGAGCTCCTCGATGTGGACTCCGCTGCGCCCAGCGAGGGGGTGGTCCGGGCTGACCGCGCCGACCAGGGACTCGTCGACGAGGATCTGCGACTCCAGGTCGGCCGGCGGATCCGTGGACAGGCCGATGACGGCCACATCGGCCTTGCCGTCGCGTACTGCGTCCGCCAGTTGGTCGGTCGTGCCCTCGATGAGCGAGATCTCCACCGCCGGGTGGCGCGCGCTGAAGTCCGCAATCAGGTCGGGCAGCCGCATCGAGAGGGACGAGGACACCGAACCGAGGGTGACCTGTCCACGCACCAGGCCGGTGACGTCCTCGACCGCGTCGCGCACGCCGTCCAGGGCGGCCAGAACCGCGCGGGCGTGCGGCAGCGCGGCGACGCCGACCTCGGTCAGCCGGACCGTCCGGCCGGCGCGGTCGAGGAGATCGTGTCCCAGTTCGCGTTCCAGTCTGCGGATCTGGGCACTGACACAGGGTTGGGTCACGAAGACACGGGCAGCCGCCTTCGTGAAACTCTCTTCCTCGGCCACGGCCACGAGATATTCCAGCTGACGCAGCTCCATATGATCACCCTATCGATGTAAGCCGTCACCATCCGGCGCGTTCGGGTAATCGATCGTCAATAACCGCACACGCTTTTCAAAGCCGGGCAAGCGAAATGTCAATTCCGCGTCAGATCACCGACGGGCCACGCGCGTGCCCAGCCGCGTCAGGGAACCGGCGACATACTGATCGCGGCAGGTGCGGCGGCGTACCTTGCCGCTCGTCGTCTTGGGCAGGGTGCCCCGGCGGATCAGCACGACGTCGTCGACGTCGATCCGGTGCCCGGCGCGTATCGCGGCCCGCACCGCCTCGGTGACTTCCTCGGCGCCCGCGTATCGCAGGACGCGGTTGTCACCCTCCACCACGACCACGACGTTCTCCCGGCCGTCCGCCTCGACCGCGAAAGCGGCGGTGGAGCCCGAACGGAGCAGCGGATGGCTGGTCTCGGCGCTGTGTTCGAGGTCCTGCGGGTAATGATTGCGGCCTCTGACGACGATCAGGTCCTTGAGCCGTCCGGTGACGTACACCTGCCCGTCCCGTACGAAGCCCGTGTCGCCGGTGCGCAGGAACGGGCCAGCGGCCTCCTCCCCCCGGATCCGGGCCCGGAAGACACGTTCGGTGTCCTCCTCGTGCCCGAGGTATCCAGCGGTCACGCACGGGCCGGAGACCCATATCTCACCGACCTCATCGCCGACCGCAGCGCACCGGGTGCGCGGGTCCACGATGCGCACCTGGGTGGTGCCGACCGTCCGGCCGCAACTCAGTACGGTGGTGGAGCCCACTGCGGCAGCCCGGTCCGCGGGGAGAGGCACCACCCGGCCTCGGCCCAGTTCTGCGGCGTCGAGCACGAGGACGGCGGGTTCGGCGTCGGCGGGCGTGCCGCTGACCTTCAGCGTGTTCTCAGCGAGCCCGTACGCCGGGCACAGCGCGGTGCGGCGCAGGCCGTAGGGGGCGAACTTGCCGGTGAACTCTCGCAGGGTGTGCTCCCGTACGGGTTCCGCGCCGTTGATGGCGACCCGCCAGTGCGAGAGGTCCAGCGAGCCGTGCATGGCGTCCGCGCGCACACACAGGTCATAGGCGAAATTGGGGGCCGAGGAGTGCGTGCCCGCGTACCGGGAGAGGGCCTCCAGCCAGCGGGCCGGGCGGCGGACGAAGGCCTCGGGGGGCATCAGGTAGGCGGGCCGGCCGGACCACAGCGGCAGGACGACGCCGAGCAGCAGACCCATGTCGTGGAAGAACGGCAGCCAGGAGACGATCGTGCCGTCGTCACCGAGCGGCCACAGGGCGTCTGTCTCCTGGGCGTTGGCCCAGAAGTTCCCGTGGGTGACCATGACGCCTCTGGGCGAGCCCGTGGATCCGGAGGTGTACTGCAGCAGTGCCACGTCCGACAGCCGCGGTCCCGGAAGCGACGGGGCCGGGGCGGCGGGTAGCCCATCCGTCGCCACGAGGTCGAGACCGGAGAGCTCCGGCAGGTCCGCGAAATCCGCGAGGACGCGGTCCCGGGTCTCCCGGGTTGTGAGCACCAGTGCGGTGCCCGCGTCGTCGGCGATGGCGCGCAGCCGCCGTACGGCTTCGCGGCGGGTCGGCGCCTGGACCGGGGCGCCCATGATCCCGGCGCTGGCGCAGGCCAGCCAGCCGCGGACGAACTCAAGGGAACTGGGGTACATCAGCACGGCGCTGCGGGCACCGGCGGCCTTCTGTACGAGAACTGCGGCCCGGGCCGCGACAGCGTCGCACAGTGCGGCGTACGTGGTCCGCTCGCCCTCCTGCTCGCCGTCGCGGAGATGGACGTAGGCGACACGGTCGGGCGTTTCGGCGGCACGCAGGGAGAGCAGGGCGGGCAGGGTCATGGGGCGTCGTTCGGCTGCGGGGTGCATGCTCATGGACGTCCGTTCGTGGAAGTGAGCCGGAAGAAGGCCGAAAGGGGCCTGGAAGACCGGAAGAGGAACGGCTGGAAAGCGACAGGAACCGGGGGCGCGGTTGCGGGGGCGCGCCCCTTGCCCGGGTCAGGGGAGGGTCGTCAGGCCCGGAGCGGGGGCGTTGATCAGGGCGGCCATGTTGCCGGGGGGCTGACGGTTCTCGTGCATCAGCTGGTGGGCCTCGCCTATCTCCTCGAAGGTGAACAGGCGGGACAGGCACGGGTCGACCAGACCCGAGGCGACCAGACGGATGATCGCCCGGCACTGCGCGCCGTTGAAACCGTGCGAGCCTTGCAGCCGCTTCTGGCGCATCCACAGGAAGCGGAGGTCGACGTCGGCCGCGTAGCCGGAGGTGCCACCGCAGATGACGACCATGCCTCCGGTGTCGCAGAGGTACATCGACGTCGGGATGGTGTCCTGCCCGCTGTGCTCGAACACGATCCTCGGCGCCCGGCGTTCACCGAGGACCTCCCAGAAGGCCCGTCCGAAGGAGCGCAGTTCGGCCGTCCACGCGGCGTAGGCGGCCGGGTCGTCGAGATCGGGCATCCGTCCCCAGTGCGTGAACTTCGTACGGTCGATGACGCCGGCCGCGCCGAGTCCCCGGCAGTACTCCGCCCGTTCCTCGCTGGAGACGACGGCGACGGGGATGCCGCCGGCGTTGCGCACCAGTTGGATCGCCATGGAGCCGAGGCCGCCCGCGCCACCCCAGATCAGCACCGGGTCACCGGGCTTGACGGCGTTGGGCTTCCAGCCGAGCAACTGGCGGTAGGCGGTGGCACCGGTGAGGATGAAGGCGGCCGCGGCCTCCCATGTCAGGTTCTTCGGCTTGGGGTGGCACTGGAAGTCCTGCACCAGCGCGAACTGCGCGAACGACCCGTAGTTCGACTCGTACCCCCAGGCCTGCAAGGTCGACGAGAGCATAGGGTCGGTGCCGAGCCGAATGTCCTCGGACCGCTCGTCCCACTGGCCGCCGGAGAGCATCACCTCGTCGCCGACGGACACCCCGGCGACTCCCTCACCGACGGCGAAGACAATGCCGGAGCCCTCCGATCCGCCGATGTGGAAGTCCTCCGGCTCCCCGCGCTTCTGCCGCGCCGCGATGACGTCGAGGGGGAGGCCCAGGCCGGCCCAGACATTGTTGTAGTTGATGCCAGCGGCCATCATCCACACCAGCACCTGGCCACGGCCGGGCTTGGGGGTGTCGACGACCTCCATGGCGAATGCCTGCCGGGGTTGCCCGAACCGTTCGCGTCGGATGAGGTTGGCGTGCATCTTCTCCGGGACGGAGCCGAGGGGCGGCATCTCGCCGGGGTCGTACAGCGTCTTCGCCATGTCACTGGTCTCCTGGTCTTTCGGTGGTTGCTTCGTCGGTGCCGTTCGGCAGTGCCTTCCGGCGGGGGCGGGCGTGGGGCGCGGTCAGGCCACGGGCAACGGGAACTCGGTGCGCCGGAAGGGGTATCCGGGCAGTCCGGTCCGGCGGGGCCGGTAGCCCTCGTGCAGCGCGGCCCAGTCGATGTCGACCCCGGCGGTCCACAGCGCGCCCAGCGCGGTCAGGAAGGTCTCCGGGGCGGGGGTGGGGTCCGTCGGGTGAGGGAGGAGGGGCATCACGAGGTGGTCCCGGCGCAGCGCGGAGTCGCGGCGGGCCAGGGAGGTCAGGGTGGTGCCGGGTCCGACCTCGACCAGGGCGCAGTCGTCGAAGGCAGCCAGGGTCCGCAGCACGTCGTGGTAGCGGACCGTCCGCCGCATGTGCTCGCACCAGTAGTCGGGGGTGGCGATGTGCTCGGGGCGGGCCCAGGTGCCGGTCGTGTCCGAGATCACTGGGATGTCGGGGGCCCGGAACTCCACGGACTCCAGGAACGCGGCGAACTCGCCGAGGACGGGGTCGACGAGCGACGAGTGCCCGGCGCCCGGGATCTTCAGCAGCCGGGCCTCGATGTCCTTGTCCTGGGCACGCGTCACGAACTCTTCCACCATGGTGCGCGGTCCGGAGATCGTGACCTGGTCCGGGCCGCTGATCGCGCCGATTCCGACGCCGGCGGGGAGCAGCGTCAACAGCTCCCGCTCGGGCATGCGCACCGCCGCCATCGCGCCAGGGGCGAGGCTCAGCAGCAGCCGGGTACGGGCGACGACCATCCGGACGGCATCGGGCAGCGAGAACACCCCGGCGACGCAGGCCGCCGCGTAGCCGCCGAGGCTGTGTCCGACGACCGCGGCCGGGCGCACACCTCGGTGTTGGAGGGCCCGGGCGAGGGCGTGCTCGACGACGAACACGGCATGCTGAGCAGTGCCGCCGTCCGACAGCGCCTGCCGCGCCGCCTCTTCCGCGGCGTCACCGACGGGGTCGAGCACGGGGCGCAGGTCCAGCCCCGTCTCGGCCTGCACCAGCTCGGCGGCGGTATCGACGTCGGCCCGGAACCGGTCATCCGTGCGGTACAGCTCGCGAGCCATGCCCAGGTGCTGACCGCCGTGCCCAGGGAAGGTGAAAACCACCGGCGGTGCTCCGCCCGCGCTGTCGCCGACCACGCGTTCCCCCGTCTTGAGGCCGGCCAGTTCCTCGGCGGCCCCCGCGGTGTCGCGGGCCACGACGCAGGCGCGCCGCACGTGTGCGGTGCGTCCCGTCTGCAGCGTCCAGGCCACCTCGCGCAGCGGAGTCGGGTTGCCGGACCCGGCGACGCGTAGCAGGTGGTCGCGCAGGTCACTTGCGACATCCGCGAGTGCGTCGGGCGTCTTCGCCGAGAGCGGCAGCAGCTGCCAGACGGCCTCCTCTCCGGCGGACTGGGGAGGGGCGGGTGGCGGTTCGAGGACCGCGCCGGCGTGCAGACCGAAGGACGCGGAGACGGTGACGCCGGCCCGGCCCGGCCCGCCCGGCTCCGCCTCGTACATCGCGAGGACGGCCTGGACGAGGGCGGCCATGGCGGGGGCGACGTCCGTCACCCCGTCAGCGTGGGCGACCTCGACGGGGGTCACTGTGTCCGGGTCGGTGTCGGCTGCGAGTGCCGCGTAGCGGGCGATCCGGTCACGGCCGTCGCCGTCGGACTCGTTCGGTGCCGATCTGCCCACGGCGGTGCCGCTGACGACGGCGAGTATCCGGTCCCCCTGTTCCTCGGCCGTTGCCAGGGGCTTGAGGACGATGACGACACAGCCGCCGGTGGCGGTCGGGCCGTCGGCGGCGGGCCGTACCGAGACGGCTCCGGCCAGTGCGAGATCGCACTCGCCGCCGAGCAGGGCCTGCACCGCGGTGTGCACGGCAACCAGCCCGGTCGCGGCTGCGGCTTGGAGGGAGACAGCCGGTCCGGTCAGCCCGAGCTTGTAGGCGACCCGGGCAGCGAGGAAGTCGGCGCCAGTGCCGGCCCGTATCTGGCGGTCGTCGACGCCGGATGGCCCGGCGGGGCCGCGCAGCCACGCCGCGTGGCCAGTGGCGCCACCGCCCGCGTAGACGCCGATGACCAGGTCGTCGTCCGAGGGGCGCTGACCGGCGTCCTCCAGCGCGTGCTGGGCACACTCCAGCAGGATCCGATGTTGCGGATCGAGGAGCGCGGACTCGCGCGGCGAGACACCGAAGAACCGGTGGTCGAAGGCCTGATACCCGGCGAGTGGCCGACGGGTGTCCAGCCCCCCGGCGATGCGCCACGGCTGTCCTGCCGCCTCCTCGGCCGGGTCAGCCGTTTCGCCAGGCCCGCCATCTCCGGTGACCGTGCCGATGCGGGCCGCCATCCCGACCATGGCGATCCGAGGGTCGTCGTCCGGGTCCCACTGCGTCATGGTGCTGCCTTCCTCCCTGCCCGCGGTGGCACCCGGGGCCGTGTCCGTCCGGCTCATGCGACTGGGGTTTCGAAGCTGGTGAAACGGCTCGCCTCGTGTCCCAGGACGGCGTCCCGGTGCCCCTCGATCAGCTCGTACGGCTGGCCGAGCCGGACGGCTGCGGCCTTGTCGAGCCGGGCCAGCTGGGCATCGTCCAGGGCGAGGTCGAGGGCGGCGAGGTACTCCTCCAACTGGGCAAGGTCGCGCGGACCGATGACCGGCACCATCGCGGTGGCGGACCGGGTGGCACGGGCCCGCAGCCAGGCCATCGCCACCCGCGCCGCGGGTACCTGTGCTTCCTCGGCGACGGCCAGCACGGTGTCCAGGATCCCGGTGCGTTGCTCGGTATCCTCCAGTCGGATGGCAAGGCCGTCCCAGTCGCTGAGGCGACCGTCGCGGCCGGTGCGGTACTTGCCGGTGAGCAGCCCGCCGCCGAGTGGTGACCACAGGGCCGTGCCCAGGCCCAGTGCCTCGGCCATGGGCAGCAGCTCTCGTTCGGCGCCACGCTCGGCGAGGCTGTACTCGAACTGGACCCCCACGACCCGGGTCAGTCCGCGTAGTTCGGCCAGGGTTGCCGCCCGGGAGACGCGCCACGCGGGGAAGTTGGACAGCCCGGCATAGAGGATCTTCCCGGCGTGGACCAGGTCGTCCAGCGCGCCGAGGATCTCCTCGACGGGTGTCACGCCGTCGGGCAGATGCGCCCAGTAGACGTCGATGTAGTCGGTGCCGAGCCGCTTGAGGCTTGCCTCGACCGAACCGCGGATGTTCTTGCGGCTGTTGCCGGTGGAGGAGATCCGGGGCCGGCCCGAGCCCAGCGAGAACTTGGTCGTCACCACGAAGTGGTCACGGTCGGCGGCGATGAACTCTCCGAGGAGCCGCTCGGACTCGCCCACCTGGTAGTTGTCGGCCGTGTCGACGAACGTACCGCCGGCCTCGGCGAACCGCTCGAAGATCCTGCGGGCCTCCTCGCGCCGGGCTCCGCCGCCCCACAGGGTGCCGAAGTTGGCAGTGCCGAGGGCGTACTCGGACACGCGCAGGCCGGTGCCCCGCCCGAAGGTCGTGTAACGCATCGCCGTTCTCCTAGTTCCGGGGGTCCTGTGTGCCGAGCGCGCCGCCGACCAGGCGCAGCAGCGCCTGTTGCTGGCCGGGGTCACGGAAGTAGAAGTGGCCGCCGCGCAGCAGATGGGTCTCGCAGCCGGCCCGGGTGTGGGTGTGCCAGCGCAGTTGCTCGCGTTCCTCCAGGTCGCCGGCGATGGCGGTGACCGGTACATCCAGCGGCTCCTCGGGCAGGTACGCGTAGGTCTCGGCCAGTTCGGCGTCGGCACGCAGGGTGCCGAGGACGATCTCCCGGAGCTCGGGGTCGTCGTGCAGCGCCTGCGGCAGCGCGCCCCAGCGGCGTTCCACCTCGGCGAGGAGTTCGTCACCCGGCAGCCGGTGGGCGACACGGCTGGTCGTGATGGGCGGCGGCTGCATAGAGGACAGCAACAGTCGGCTCGGCTGCCTGCGGCCGGTGCGGCGCAACGCGCGGGTGACCTCGAAGGCCACCAGGGCGCCAAGGCTGTGCCCGAAGAAGGCGAAGTCGCGCCGGCCGAACTCGACCTGCTCGACCAGGTCGGCGACAAGTTCGGTCATCCGGGTGTACGGCGGCTCGTCGTGGCGGGGAGCGCGGCCGGGCATCTTCACCGCCCACAGGCGCACCCCAGGCAGGCTCGCGTCCCAGCGCAGGAACTCGCTGGCGGAGCCCCCCGCGGGGGGAAAGCAGAACAGGTCGAGCGTCGTGTCCCCACGGGGCCGTCGGCCGGCGAGCCAGCGGCTCTCGGGAAGAACCGGCGCGGGGGACGCCGGGTTCGCGGTGCCCGTCATGACGGCTCCTCGTCCGTGGCAGAGCCGTGGCCCGGCTCGGCGAGCTGCTGTTCGATGAGTGCGGCCAGGTCGGCGGCGGTCGCCGCGGTGAAGAGGGACCGCATCTTGATGTCCACCGGGTAGGTGTCGCGGATCCGCGCGAGCAGCTTGGTGGCGATGAGCGAGTCGCCGCCGAGTTCGAAGAAGCTCTCGTCCGGGGCGATGTCCGGCAGTCCGAGCGCCTCCTGGAACAGGTGCAGCACCAGGCCCAGCGGGGTGTCCTCGCCGGGTGTTCCGGCCGTGCGGGGCACGGGGTCGGGCCGCTGCTCGGGGGCGGACTCCTCAGCGACCGCCGGGGCGGCGTCGGCCGCGGCGCCCGCCGGAACGGCGGACGTGGCTGCCTCGGCCGGGTCTCGCAGCAGATAGGGCAGGCGCTCGAACGGATAGGTGGGCAGCGAGACCTTGCGGCGGCGTTCCCCGTCGTGCACCCCCGCCCAGTCGACCGCGGTGCCGGCGGCCCAGAGCCGACCCAGCGCGGTGTACAGCCCCGGGAGCACGTCGGTGTCGTCGTGCTCCGCCTGCGGCAGCGTGGCAAGGAAGAGATGACGGTCGCTACGGCCGGGGTGCCGGGCGGCTCGTTCGGTCAGGGTGGTGCCGGCGCCGACCTCCAGGAGGATCAGGCCGGAGTCGGCGAGCAGGGCGGCCAGCGCGGCGTCCGTGTCGTCCGGCTCGGCCGACGCGTCGGCCGAGCCGGACGGGGTCCGGTTCCGTTCCGCGGTCCGCCGCAGTGCGTCCGTCAACGAGAGAGAGCCCGTGACCGCAGCCGCCGTCAACGCGCCCACACCGATCCCCCAGCACCGGTCCGGGCTCACTCCCCAGCGCCGCCACAGGGCCGCGAGGGCGTACTCCACAGCGAAGACGTACGCATCGCGCACCTCAGGTGCGTCGAGCCGGTCGAGTCCGCGGGCCACCTGCCGTACGGCCCGGGCGAGTTCGGGGTCGAGGGCGTCGGTGCAGGCCCGAAAGGCCTCGCGGAACGCAGGCTCTGTGGTGTGCAGCCGCCGGGTCGCGGACGGCGGCGCGGTGCCGGGGAACAGAAGGGCGACGGGCCGGTCAGGGCCGACGGGCTCGGCGGCGGCCACCCAGTCCGTGCCGTGCGGCCCGGTGACCCGGACGGCGCGGTGCGGGAGTTGGCGCCGACCGGTCTGCAGGGTCCAGGCGACGTCAGCCGGGGACGCGTCAGGGTGGCGCTCCAGGTGTCCGTCCAGCCGGCGGAGCTGGGCGTGCAGCGCGGTGGCGGTCCGTGCGGAGTGGACGAACAGCTGGGCTGGCCGGTCGGAATCCGCGGGGTGTTCGGCGGGAGCCTCCTCCAGGACCAGATGGGCGTTGACCCCGCCGACGGCGAAGGCGCTCACCCCGGCCCGCCGGGCGCCACCCCGCGGTTTCCAGGGCAGTGGCCGGGTGGCGACCCGGAACGGGCTGGCCTCGAAGTCAATCCGTGGGTTGGGTTCGGTGTGGTGGAGGCTGGGCGGGATGGTGCCGTGCTCCAGCGCGAGCACGGTCTTGATGAGTCCGGCGGCGCCGGCCGCGGCGTCGGCGTGCCCGATGTTGGTCTTCACCGACCCGATCGCGCAGAACCCGCGGGCATCGGTGTCCTGACGGAACGCCTCCGTGAGCGCGGCGATCTCGATCGGGTCGCCCAGCGGCGTCGCCGTGCCGTGGGCCTCGACGTAGGTGATGGTCCCGGCGTCAGTACCGGCCGCCAGCTGCGCGTCCCGGACGGCGGCGGCCTGGCCGGGCACGCTGGGCGCGGTGAAGCCGATGCGGGCGGCGCCGTCGTTGGTGACGGCCGACCCACGAACGACGGCCCGCACACAATCGCCGTCGATACGGGCGTCCACGAGCCGTTTCAGTACGACGACACCGGCGCCGTTGCTCGCCACCGTGCCGGCGCCGTGGGCGTCGAAGGCGCGGCAGACCCCGTCCGGGGCGAGGGTGCCGTCCGGGCCGGTCCAGGTGATCGCCTTCGGCGGCACATGGACGGCGACACCACCCGCGAGGGCCATGTCGCAGTCGCCGGCCAGCAGGGCGCGGCCAGCTGTGTGGACGGCGACCAGGGCAGTGGCGCAGGCCGTCTGCACGGCGACCGCTGGGCCGCCGAGGCCCAGCCGTTCGGCAGTGCGCAGAGGCAGGAAGTCCGGAGCGGTCGCCAGCAGGATCTCGTCGTCGGTGAGGCCGCCGAGGGCTTCGCGGTGGGCATCCACGTACCGGGCGTAGGCGGTCTCGGTGGAGCCGCCGTAGACGCCGATCGTGCCGGGGAACCGATCGGGGTCCTGGCCCGCGTCCTCCAGCGCCTCCAACGCGCACTCCAGGAACACCCGATGCTGCGGATCGGTCAGAACGGCGTCCCGCGCGGTGAGGCCGAAGTACTCGGCGTCGAACCACTCAGGCCTTTCGAGCCGGCCACGAGCTGGGACGTAGGTAAGATCCGAACCGTCTTCAGCGTCCCCCCTGAATACCTGGGGGAGGCCGCGCTCGATGGTGTCGCGCCCCTCGACCAGATTCTCCCAGAACTCATCGAGGTCAGCCGCGCCGGGAAAGCGTCCGGCCATTCCGATGACGGCTATAAAGTCGCTCTCGTCGGGCTGGTCGTCGAATCCAGTCACCGATTCAGTCACCGAGGTCTCCTTGCGGGCGCG
The DNA here is from genome assembly GCF_040681835.1 of Streptomyces sp. NPDC051576. NCBI lineage: Bacteria > Bacillati > Actinomycetota > Actinomycetes > Kitasatosporales > Streptomycetaceae > Streptomyces > Streptomyces sp. NPDC051576. The sequence goes on along the minus strand of NZ_JBFAZO010000001.1, from coordinate 1,115,288 downwards.
TCCGGTCGCCGCCCAGTCGGGCCCGGCGGCCCGCGAGCCGGCCGGCCGCTCCGGCCGTGCGTCGCACGCGCACCGGACGACCGGTCTCCGAACCAGAGTTGAGGTGGTCTACGAGGCTGCGCACGGTCGGGTGGTTGAACAGCTCGACGAGCGGCAGGTCCCGGCCGGTGCGCTCGGCGAGACGGCTCTGGACCAGCTGGAGCAGGAGGGAATGCCCGCCGATGTCGAAGAAATTTTCGTCGGACCCGACCTCGGGAATCTCAAGAACATCGCACCAGATGGCTCGAACGGAATCCATGTCGATGGGTCCCGGATTTCCTTCCATTCTGCCTCAATCCTCTTTTCCGTCGATTCCCGATGGCGTCCCGATAATCATCCGCAAGCCACTGGAGAGATGTCCAATAAATGATTTCTCAGCCCGGTAGAAACGTTGTTTATCCAGAGGTCACGCGACCGGCAGGACAGCCCGCGCGGCCAGCACCGCCCGATGGATGTCCAGGGCGGCAGAGGACCGGTTGAGCGTGATGTAGTGCAGCCCGGGCGCGCCCTCGGCCAGCAGCCGTTCCGCCATGGCGGTCGCGTACTCGACGCCGATCCGGTGGGCGTCGGCGGGCCGGTGGCGGGCCGCCTCCAGCCGCAGGGCGAGCGCGGCCGGGAAGACGGCGCCGCTCAGCTCCGCGAACCGGGCGATCTGCCGGACGTCGGTAGCGGGCATGATCTCCGGCACGATCGGGGTTGCGCAACCCGCGGCGGCCACCCGGTCACGCAGCCGCAGATAGTCATCGACGTGGAAGAACATCTGAGTGATCGCGTAGTCGGCGCCGGCCCGGCACTTGGCGACGAAGTGCCGGATCTCGCTGTCCCAGTCCGGCGAGCGTGGGTGCCGTTCGGGAAAGGCGGCCACACCGATGCCGAAGTCTCCCGACTCCCGTATCAGGGAGACCAACTCGTGCGCGTGGGCGAGGCCCCGGGGGTGCGGGACCCAGGGGCCCCGCGGGTCGCCGGGAGGGTCGCCGCGCAGGGCCAGCACGTCCCGGACACCGGCGTCCGCGTACGCGCCGAGGACTCGGCGCAGTTCGGTGACCGAGTGGCCGACCGCGGTCAGGTGGGCGACCGGCCGCAGGGTGGTCTCGGCCGCGATCCGCCGGGTCAGTCCGACAGTGCGCTCGCGCGAGGAGCCGCCAGCGCCGTAGGTGACGGAGACGAAGGCGGGCGCCATGGCCTCGACCCTGCGCAGAGCGTCCCAGAGGGCGCGCTCCCCGGCGGGGGTACGGGGCGGGAAGAACTCGAAGGAGAAGGACGGCATCCCGGACCGCAACAGATCACGCGGGTTCATGCCGCACTCCCCGATGTCCTGCGCGGGTTCATGTCGCGCCTCCCAGCGCCGGGGCCAGCTCGGCCGCCGCGGTCGCGCCGTACGTTTCCCGGATGCTCGCGGACAACGCCGCCGAGTCGGCCGGGTATCCCTGCGAGCCAGGCGAGCCCAGTACACCGGAGGCGACGGCGCATCCGAGCCTGGCCGCCGCGGTGACGGAGAGCCCGTGGGCCAGCGCGGCCAGGAAACCCGCCCGGAAGCCGTCGCCGGCCCCGGTGGGGTCCGTCACCCGTTCCCGGGGCACGGCGGGCACGAGCAGGGGCGGCCCGCAGCGCCGTTCGACGCGAACGCCCCGCGGGCCGAGCGTGGTCACCCAGGCGCCGACCCGCCTGAGGATGTCCTCGGGCGGGCGGCCGGTGTGCTCGGTGAGCAGTGCGGCCTCGTACTCGTTGGTGAACAACCAGCGCGCGCCGTCGACCAGATCCAGGATCTGCTGCCCGGTCAGCCGGGCCAGCTGCTGGGAGGGGTCGGCGGCGAAAGACAAACCCAGGTCCCTGGCCTGCCGGGTGTGACGGGCCATGGCGTCGGGGTCGTTGGCGCACACGAGCAGCAGGTCGGGGCGGGTGCCGACGGCGAGTGGGGCCAGGTCGATCTCCCGAGCCTCGGTCATGGCGCCCGAGTGGAAGGCGGCGATCTGGTTGCCGTCCCGGTCGGTGAGGCACAGGAAGCGTGCCGTCCGGCGGGTGCCGGAGACCCGGACGCCGCTGATGTCGACGCCGTCCGCCTTGAGCCGCCGCCCGTACTCCTCGAAGTCGGTGCCGGCCGCGCCGACGAGCAGTGGGGTGAGGCCGAGTCTGCCGAGGCCGTGCGCGATGTTCGCCGCGACCCCGCCGTGCCGGATGTCCAGGTCGTCGACGAGGAAGGACAGGGAGACATGGTCGAGGCGGTCGGCGAGCAACTGGTCGGTGAACCGGCCGGGGAACCGCATCAGATGGTCGGTGGCGATGGAACCGGTGACGGCGATCCGCATCTCAGGCCTCCGCCGCGATGCGGTGATAGACGGTCTTGCTGCGCATGAGGAACTCACCGAGATGCCCGTCGTGCGGCAGACCGGGGCGGTGCCAGTGAGTGGGATGAGCGCCGATGTGCACATTGCTGATCGTCGGTTCGTCGACCAGCGCGTCGACCAGTGCCTCGTCCTCGGTGACGACGGTCAGCACGAGGGTGTCCCGCAGCGGCTCGATACCGTCGTCGCGGCTCCACGGCGCGACCCACACACAGGGGAACGGAACCTCGACCCCGACCTGCGGGGCACCGGCCGAGTCGACCTGGTGGACGACCGGGCGCAGTACGGCGCTGCCGTCGCCGAGTTCGTCGACGAATCCGGTTCCGCCGAGCCAGGCCCGGCTGCCCTGGGCCCGGTCGAGGACGAATTTCTCCATGGCGCGGGCGGCCTTGACGTGCTGCACGGGCAGGCATGCCTTGTCGTCGTCCGGGGGAAGGCTGGGCAGGGCGGCGAGCCGCTCGGCGATGGCACCGGCCGGCTCCGCCGGGTCCCCCTCGACGAGTACCGCGGTGGCATTCACACAGCCGGTACCGGCGTGCCGGGCCACCGAGTCGACGATCATGTCGAGGTGGTCGCGCCAATCGGTGTCCGCGGTGATGAGGATCTTCGAGCGGCCGGGACGCAGCGAGAGCACCCCGGGGTCGTCCGCATAGGCGCGGATCACTTCGTCGCCGCCGTAGGCGAGATCGGCGGCGCGGACCAGGGCGTCGGCGGCCTCGTGTCCGCAGGGCAGCAGGACGACGTGGTCGTCTCCGAACCCGGCCGCACGCAGGGCATGCACCAGACGGTGGGCGGTGAACGGTTCGCGGGCCGCCGGACGCACCGCCACCCGGTAGCCGAGGGCGAGCGCCTCGGGCCAGAAGCCGTGCGTGCCGGGGTGGTTGCCGGGGACGTGCACGGCGAGCACCTCGCCGCGCCGGGTCCACAGCGCCCGCCCGGTACGGGCCAGCGGATCGCGCCAGTCGGCGACGGCACCGGCGGGCCGGGCCAGCGCGGTGCTGCCGGCGGTCCGGCTCACGCGTTCGGCGCAGGTCAGGGTGGCGGTCGCCACGACGGAGGCGGGAAGCCCGGAGACCCGGGTCACGGCCCGCTGGTAGTCCCGGACGGTCAGGCCGCCGAGTTCGGCGCCGCGGAACAGTTCACCGGCCCGGGCGAGCGCGGCGGCCCGGTCGGCAGCCGGCAGCGGGACGGCTTGGTGCAGTGCCTTCATGGCGCGGTTGACGTAGAGCGTGGGCGCGAGGCTCAGCTCGGCGACGACGGCACCGGTCACGTCGGTGATGTCCTGGCGGGTGCCGGAGCGGTAGGGACCGGCCGGGCCGAGGGCGTCCAGGACCAGGACCGGGGAGCCGGCCGTCTCTGGCGCGCCCATCAGTAGACGCCCTCGATGACTGTCTCGTCGTCGAAGCGGGCCACCGGGGCGATGCCGGCGGCCGAGTCGCCGACCCGGCCGTCGGGCGCCGGTACCCGGATCGCGGTGTCGCGCTCCAGGTTGTTGGGAAGCAGCAGCGCCTTGCTGACGTGGTGCATCACCACCTGGCCACGCTCGCCATACGCGACGGCGGCGCCCGTGACCGGGTCGACGACCTGGAAGGTGATGTACGGCGAGAAGGTGTCGAAGACGCACGGTCCGCCTGCCGGGGTGCCATGCCGCTCGCCGGCGATGCCGAGGATCATCGTGCTGCCGTAGTGGCCGTACAGGACGGTGTCGGGAAAGATTTCGCTCCGGTACAGCTGCGCGGTGTCGGGGTCCATCTGGGTGCCACCCCAGCGGATCGCCCGCACCTTGGAGTTGACGAGTTCCACCAGGTCCTCGCGCTGGGCGATGCGTTCCAGCAGCGGCGGGGTGACGGTGAGGACGCCGATGTCCTGGGTCCGCAGCACATGGGCCGCCTGGTCGATGACGTGCTCGGCGTAGGCGTCGGCCTGGCCGCCCTTGCCCTCGGCGATCAGGCGCTTGACCCAGCGCGGGTCAAGGTCGACCTGGAAGCCGTAGCGGCCGTGGGTGAGGGCGGAGCGACGGAAGATCTCACCGACGACGTGCGGGCCGGAGGGCGTGATGCCGAGCCAGTCGACACCACGCGGGAACCCGTGCACATCGAGGTTGGCGTTGCTCCAGGCCACCAGCTTCTCCAGCCAGTCGCGGGGGCAGACCACCCGCTTGGGGGCGCCGGTCGTACCGCCGCTCTCGTACACGCCGACGATGTCCGGCCGACTGCCGTAGCCGCGCGGCACCAGGTCGGCCGCGGGGACCTCGCGCAGTTCGTTGGCGACGTTGGGGAAGAGTCTCAGGTCGTCGTAGCCCTTGACGTCGGAGAGCGGATCGAAGCCGAGTGTGGCCGCTCGGCGCAGCCAGAATGGGGAACCGGTCTCCGGGCCGAAGTGCCACTCCATCGCGGCCCGGACGAGTTCGTCGGGGTCCGGACTCGCCTCATGAGGCAGATCCAGGATCGACAGCTCTGCACGCGCCACGCGTCCTCCCAATTCACACCGCCGGCCGCTCGGGTCCGGCGTCCCGTCTCGTACGGGTCCGAAGCTGGTTGTGCATGTGTTCCCATTCGAGCAACGGGACGGGATGCGTTCCTGAGTAGCCACTACTCAATTCCCTTACTGAGCGGGCCTTTTCTCGGACCACGACCGCCGCAGGAGGCGGGTCCGTCCGTACGCTGGCGCGATGAAGGCAATGATCGCTTGGTGGGATCTCACCGATTCGGAGCACACCGCGCAGAGCCTCCGCGCGTTTCTTCGGGACGAGGCCGAGCAGTCCTGGTCGGGGATACCTGGCCTGTTGCTCAAGGTCTGGATCTCGGATCCGGAGAAGAACCGCTGGGGAGCGGTGTTCCTTTGGGAGTCAGAACAAGCTGCAGCTGCCGCCCGGTTGCCGCGCAGCGCCGGGGAACTGATCGGCCGGCCACTGGAGTTCCGTGAGTGGTTCGACATCGAGGCGACGGTCGAGGGCAGCCATGCGCTGGCCTCGCTCGCGGGCTTGGGACTGGCTCTGCAACCTCGGACCGACTGAAGCGCCGGACGTGCGGAGGCGGCTGCCCGGAGCGATCCGGGCAGCCGCCTCCTCCTGCGAGGCTCAACCGTGCGCGGCCGGTGGGATGTTGCGGTTGCAGCGGAACAGGTTGGCCGGGTCCAAGCGGGTCTTCAGACCGGTCAGCCACCGGTGGTCGGCCGGCTCCCAGAAGTCCTCGGCCGGTCCGGGCGGCCTTCCGTACACCAGGTTCTGGCAGCGCCCGCCCACGGACTGCCCGGCGACCGTGTCGAGCACGGCACGCCGCATCCGGTCGGCATGGTCCGGTTCGGCGCCCATCAGGGGCACCAGCACCCGGAGCAGATAGCGGGCCTCGCGGTGCCCCACGACGTTCGGCACGGCAGGCTGCCGCCCGAGGGCCCCGCCCAGATGCCGGACGTCCACCACGCACGGCACCGGCCCCGGTGCGCCGGCCAGTTCGGTGACGGCGGCGGCCTGCTCCGGGGTGACAGCCCGCAGCAGGACGTTGTCCCCCAGGTACGCGTGAGGCATGTGGGGATCGTCGTAGATCGCCCCGCACTCGGTGTACGGCATCTCCGCGAGGGTGTCCGACAACAGGTGACCGATCGCCCGCAGCGGTGCCGCCAGGCACTCGCCGCTACGGGCGTCACCGGTGTGGGCGATGCGCACGTGCCCCGCGAGCCGGCCGCGCAGCCGGGCGGGGAACAGCGGCAGGTCCGGGTAGGCGACCAGGGACACCGAGGAGGTCAGCTCCTCCGGCAGGGTCCGGGTCCAGCCCAAGTAGCGCTCCAGGAGATCGGGGGTGCGGGCGAGGTCGAAGACCAGCTCTCCCCCGTAGATCCGGCTGATCCGCACCAGCTCCAGCTCCACTGCGGTGACCACGCCGAAGTTGGCACCGGCGCCGCGCAGCGCGCGGAACAGCCCAGGGTCGGAGTCGGCCGTCACCCGCCGTGACCGGGCGTCGGGGGTGACGATCTCGACGGCGCGCACATGGTCCGCCGCCCAGCCGAACCGCCGGCCCAGCAGGCCCAGTCCGCCGCCGAGCACATAGCCGACGGCGCCCACTCCCGGGGCGGAGCCGTTCAGCGGGGCGAGGCCGTGGCGGGCGGCGGCGTCGACAACGTCCGTGAACCGGGTACCCGCCGCCACCCGCGCGGTGCCGGCCCGCGCGTCCACGGTGACCCCGGTCAGCGTGGACGTGTCCACGAGCACACCGCCATCGAGAGGGAACGACAGCCCGTGACCGGTGGCCTGTGCGGCGACCGACAGGCCGGCTCCGGCCGCGTGGGCCACGGCCGCCACCACGTCCTCGGGCCCGTCGGGCCGTACGATCACCGAGGGCCTGTGGTGGTAGGCGGTCTGGAAGCCTTTGCGCCGGGCGTCGAACCCGGCGTCGCCCGGCAGCAGAACCGCGCCGCGGACCTGGTCGGTCAGGATCCGTGCCGTCGCGGCACCGTTCATGGCAGAGCGCTCCTTATCGGTCGTACGGGCCGATGGGACACCGGCGTCCGCGTCACAGTGGGAACGGCTTGAGCTCCCCGGAGACGATCCGCTCGCGCAGGGCCGTCCGGTCGGTCTTGCCGTTGGCGTTCAGCGGGAACGCGTCCAGGGTGTGATAGGTCAGCGGGATCATGTAGGGCGGCAGGGCGGCCCGCAGCGCCTCGTCGACGGCAGCCACGTCCAGCCCGTCGCCGCAGAGCACGGCGGCGAGCACGGTCAATCCCTCCTCGTCGCCGGGTACGGGCAGCACCACCGCCTGCTCCACGCCCGGCCGACGTTCCAGATGGGTCTCGACCTCGCCGGTCTCGATGCGGTGGCCGAGGATCTTCACCTGGGAGTCCAGCCGTCCGACGTAGCCGAACTGACCGTCCGGGAACCGGCGGACCAGGTCGCCGGTGCGGTACCAGCGGACGCGCCCGCCGTCGCCGGACTCCCGGACGTGGAAGGCCCGTTCGGTCTGCTCCGGCGCGTTCAGATAGCCCTCGAAGATCTGCGCCCCGGCCACGCACAGCTCGCCGGTCTCGCCGTCGGGCAGCTCGGTGCCGTCCTCGGCGAGCGCCGCGGCCGCCGTGCCCGGGTAGGGCGCCCCGATGGGCACCACTCCGTTGACGGCCAGACCGGGCGAGGTCCGCGGGTCCCAGCGGTGCCCAAGACAGGTGATCGTCGCTTCGGTGGGGCCGTACAGGTTCTCCAGGACCGAGCCGTCGGCCGCCTCCTGCCAGGCCCGGGCCACCGTCACCGGCAGGGCCTCGCCGCAGAACAGGCTCCAGCGCAGCGAGGGCAGCGAGCCGGGGGCCAGGGTTTCCCGACGGTGCTGGAGGATGGCCACGGAGGGGACCGACGACCAGACGGTGATGCCGTGGTCTCGGACGAAGTCGAGCGGCGCCATCAAGTCGAAGGTGTCCATGGGGAACAGATGGCCGCCGTGGCCCCAGGCCATGAAGAGGTCGAAGACGGCCGGGTCGAAGGTCTGGTCGAAGGTGTTGCTGAACCGGTCCTCGGGGGCGAAGTCGTAGCGCGCTGCGCTCGCCCGCAGGAATGAGGTGACGTTGTGGTGGGAGACGGGCACGCCCTTGGGGCGGCCTGTGGAGCCGGAGGTGAATAGCAGATACGCGGTGCCGTCGGGGTCCGTGAACTCGGGTTCCGCCAGGGAGACGGCATCCGCCAGTGTCGGAGCGGTGACCGGCCGCGACCCTTGCGGCAGTCCGGGGGGCGCCTCGTCGCTCTCCGGGAGCAGCACGGCGGGCGCCGCGGGCAGGCCGCTGAGGAGTTCGGCCAGGCCGGGCAGCGCGCCCCGGTCGGCGAACAGGGCGTCCGCGCCGGACCGTTCCAGGATGTCCCGGTTGCGGGCCACCGGGTACTTGGTGTGCAGGGGTACCACGGTGGCTCCCGCGTAGAGGGCGGCGAGGAAGCCTGCGTAGGTGACGATGCTGCGGTGACCCAGCAGACCGACGCGCGCGGGCCGGTGTCCGTCCGCCCGCAGGGCCCCGGCCCAGCGCCGGGCGAGGGCGTCCAGCTCGGCGTAGGTCCAGGTCCGGTCCCCAAGGGTGAGGGCGGGTCGGCCAGGGTGGCGCCGGGCCGAGGCGTGGAAGCCGGCGTGAAGGAAGGGCTGGTGTGGTCCCTGCATGATGGGCTCGCGTTTCGCTTCGATGGGTCTCATGGACAGGCTCGATCCGGTTCCGGTGTACGAGCGGCCCGAGGTACGGCCCCGGTACGGGGGTCAGGGCTGGCGGCGGCCGACGTTCCAGCCGTCACCCGTGCGCTCGTAGCAGAGCCGTTCGTGGAGCCGGTCGGTGCCGTTGGCCCAGAACTCCACGGAGTCGAAGCGGAGTTCGTAGGCGGTGAATTCCTCGGGGCAAGGCAGCGCCTCGCCGCTCTTGCCCAGCCGCAGGGCCCGTTCGCGCAGTTCCTCGACCTGCTCGGGACCCCTCAGCGGGCGGCTCTGCCGGGCGGCGGCCGACATCGCGTGAGTGAACACCGGGCGGGCGAACCACATGGCCTCGGTCTCGGGCCTGGGCAGAACTGTCACGGGTCCGGCGACGATGATCTGCTGGCTGGTCTCGCGCCAGTACAGCACGCCCGAGGCCCAGGAGTTGACGGCCAGGTCGAGGCCCTTGCGACTGCCGGCGTGGCTGAGGAAGACGAACCCGTCGTCGGTGACCTGGCTGATCACCACGATCCGCGAGGACGGCCGGCCGCGGGCGTCGGCGGTGGCGAGGGCCAGCGCGCGGGGCTCGCGGACCCCCAGTTCCGCGGCTTGGGCGAGCCATCGCCGCAGCAGCCCGGACGGTTCCGCGGGTGGCACCGCGTACTCCGGGAAGTCCACCCGCACCTTGCCCGTGAGGCTCTCCGATCTGGTGCTGCCCGGAGACGTGGTCACAGCCGCAGGGTTCCTTCCAGTACGACGACCCCGTTTCCGCCGACCGCGACGGAACCCACCCGGTCGCCGTCGCCGTGTGCGATCACGTGCATGGGCGAGGGGCGGCCCATCTCGACGCCCTGGGTGATCACGAGGTGCTGCCCGTATCCGGCCAGCCCGTGGCGTGCGAGGTGGATCGCGATGGGCCCGGCCGCCGACCCGGTGGCCGCGTCCTCGACCACTCCGTAGGCCGGGGAGAACATTCGGCTGCGCCACTGGGTCCCGGAACCGGCGAAGCAGTTGGCCGCCATGTCGGGGAACCGGGCGAGGGCGCGGTGGTCGGGGGCGAGCGCGGAGAGCTCCCGGACGCTGCCGAGACAGACCAGGACGTGGCGCGGGCCGTTGCGGTAGATCTCCACGGGCAGCACGGAGTCCTGGACGCCGAGTGCGGCGAGCAGTTCGTCGCGCCGCTCGAAGGGCTCCCAGACGGGCACCGGCTGCTGCATCCAGGCCCCCGTCACCCGCTCGCCTTCCTGGGTCAGTTCGAAGGGGACGACGCCCATGGCGGTCTCCAGTTTCAGCTGCCGCGCGGGCGCGCGGTGGGCGAGGGCGAGGGCGGTGCCGAGGAGCGGGTGCCCGGCGAACGGCAGCTCGTTGACCGGGGTGAAGACCCGCACCCGGGCGTCGCCTCCGCCCTCGGGCCGCAGTACGAAGGTCGTCTCGGAGAGGTTCATCTCCCGGGCGATCCGCTGCATCTGGTCACCCGTCAGGTCGTCCGCGTCGAAGTAAACGGCGACGGGGTTGCCCCGCAGGGGTTCGGTCGTGAAGGCGTCGACGACGGTGTAGGAGTACATGGCGTGGTCTCACCTGTTCTGTGGTCAGGCGCCGAGCGCGTCCCGGACGGCCGCGGCGAGGATGTCCGGTCCGCCGCGGGTGAGCACCGACTCGGCGTGGAACTGTAGGGACGTGAAGTGCGAGCCACGCAGGGCGTACACCTCTCCGGTGCCCGGCTCGCGGCACACCTCGACCACACCGACGCCCTCGACGTCCCGTTTGTCGGTCGTGCTGCGGGCGGCGAAGGTGTTGTAGAAGCCGACGTGCGCGCGGCTGCCGAAGAGGTCGATCTCCTTCTGCAGTCCCTGGTTGGGGACCGGCAGCCGGGTCACCTCCAGGCCGAGCCGGAGGCTGAGCACCTGGTGGCTCAGGCAGACTGCGACAAACGGCAGCCGACGGCGCAGCAGATCGGCCACGGCCGCGTGCAGGTGGGCGATCTTGGCGTGGTCCGTCTCGCTGGGGTCGCCGGGGCCGGGCCCCATGACGACGAGGTCGCAGTCGTCCAGGTCGTGCTCCTCGTCGAAGCGGCGGACAGTCACCTCCATGCCGAGGGCGCGCAGCTGGTGGCCGATCATCGAGGTGAAGGTGTCCTCGGCGTCGACGATCAGCACCCGTAGGCCGGCCACGCCTCCCACCGGGACGGCCTGTCCAGGGGTCTCGTCCAGCCAGAAGTCGGCGATCGTGTCGTTGCGTCGGGCGAGGGCGGCCCGTACCTCGGGGTGGGCGGCGAACCGGCGGACCGGCCCGGCCTCCAGCGCGGCGATCAGGGTGGAGGCCTTGACCCGGGTCTCGGCGGCCTCGGCAGCCGGGTCGGAGTGGCGCACCAAGGTCGCGCCGACCCCGATGCCCAGCCTGCCGGAACGGTCGATGTCCGCGGTGCGGATGAGGATGGCGGAGTCCAGTGTGCGCGTGCCCCGGGTGTCACGTCCGATCAGGGCGGCAATCCCGCTGTAGTAGCCGCGGCCGCCCGGTTCGAATGCGTCGATGACCCGGCAGGCGCTCTCCAGCGGAGAGCCGGTCACGGTCGGCGCGAACATGGTCTCGCGCAGGATGTCGCGGACGTCCCGCCGGGTGTGGCCCTCGATGAAGTACTCGGTGTGCGCGAGCCGGGCCATCTCCTTCAGGTACGGTCCACGGACCCGGCCGCCGTCCTCGCAGATGCGGGCCATCATCTTCAGCTCTTCGTCGACAACCATGTAGAGCTCGTCGGCCTCCTTGCCGTCGGCGAGGAAGTCCATCACCCCGGGCAGCACCGGGCCGTCGGCCGGATAGCGGTAGGTGCCGCTGATTGGGTTCATCACGGCGGTGCCGTCGTGAACGCTGATGTGCCGCTCGGGTGAGGCACCGACGAAGGTGCGGTCGCCGGTATGGATCAGGAACGTCCAGTAGGCACCGGACTCCTGGGCGAGGAGCCGGACGAAAAAGGACAGGGCGCTGTGCGGGCCGTAGTCGGTGATGTCCGCGACGAAGGAGCGCCGGATCACGAAGTTGGCGCCGTCGCCGGTGCCGATGGCTTCGTCGACGACCCGACGCACGATGTCCTGGTAGGCGTCGTCGCCGATGTCGAAACGGGCGCCGGCGAGCGTGGTGGGCATCTGGGGGACACGAGCAATCGCGTCCCCCAAGGGCACGCGCTGCTGCTCGGTGATGGTCAGGGCGATCAGCGGGGCACCGTCGTCGGGTGCGGCGTAGCCCCGCTCGGCGATCTGCCGGTACGGGACGACGACGAGGACCTCGTGCCGGGCGCCCGGCACGGTGCCGGATACGGTGGGATCGTCGTCCGGCAGCGGGATACCGGCCAGGGTCTCGGGAAGCGACACCTCGCCGGCCAAAACCTCGAGCACCCCCGCTCCGCCCGCCTCGGGCCGGTGCAGCAGGGCGTAGCCGGTGGGCGGTTCGGCGAGGACGCGGTCCAGGAGGTCGCGGGGGCGGCCGTCGTCCTGGACTTCGGGTCGTCCAGTCATGCGAGGACCTCCTTCGCGAGCAGGACACGGGCGCAGCGCTCGGCGGCGTAGGTGAGGGCCAGATAGTGGTGGTGCGCGGAGAAGTCGGCGACGGCGTCGGCGACCAGGAATGGCTGGATGTCGTGTCCGAACGCCTCAATGGCCGTCACCAGCACGCCGATGTGTGCGTAGACCCCGCAGAGGATCAGCTGGTCACGACCGGACTCCCGCATGGTCCGCAGCAGCGGCGAGTCGTGGAAGGCGCTGTACCGCCACTTGGTCAGCAGCAGGTCCCCGTCGCTGGGGGCCAGTTCGTCGACAACCGCGTTGTCGCCGGGGTCACGGCGCATACCCGGCCCCCAGAAGTCCTTGAGGAGCCCCCGCTGTTCCTCGGTCATGCTGCCGGGCTGGGCCGTGTACGCCACCGGCACCCCGGCGGCGGCGCAGCGTTTGCGCAGCGCGGCGGCGCCCCCCACGAGCTGTTCGCGCACGGACCTGGGGAACCCCGCGAGGAAGTAGCGCTGCATGTCGTGGACGAGGAGGACCGCGCGGTCTGGATCGGGCGTCCACCGGGCCGGACCGGAGGGAAGGTCACCGGCGGTGGGAAACTCATAGGGCTCGATCGGAGGTATGCCAGCCATGGACTCGCTTTCCGGGACGAGGGCGGACGGGAGCTGGGGCACGCCGGTGTCAGGCCTGCCAGGCCGCGACGACCGCCATGGCCTGCCGCGGGTTGAGCCTCGGGTCGCAGAGGGTCGTGTACTTCTCACCGACGTGGGCGAGTTCCGCCTCGTGGGTGACGCATTCGGTGACGTCGTCCGGGGTGGTTTCGAGATGCAGGCCGCCGCACACCCCGCCGGCGGCTGTGACGGCCTCCTGAAAGAGCGCCACCTCGGCCAGGACGGTGTCCAGGTGCCGGGTCTTGTTGCCGTCGGGAGCGGTGACGGTGTTGCCGTGCATGGGGTCGGTCAGCCAGATCACCGGATGGCCGGCCCCTCGTACGGCCCGCACCAGCGCCGGCAGCCGGTCGGCGACCAGGTCGGCTCCCATACGGGCGATGAGGGTGAGCCGGCCCGGTTCCCGGCCGGGGTCCAAGCGCGCACACAGGTCGAGCAGCACGGCGCTCTCCGTCGTCGGGCCGACCTTGCACGCGACGGGGTTGGCCACCTCGGCCAACAACGCCACATGGGCACCGTCCGGCTGCCGGGTCCGTTCGCCGACCCAGGGCCAGTGGGTGGAGCCGAGGAATACCCGGTCCCGGTCGTCGGTGCGCAGCATGGGGATCTCGTAGTCCAGCAACAGCGCCTCGTGGCTCGTCCAGACCGGGGCCCCGAAGGGCCCGGGCCCGTCCGTGTCGGGGTGCCAGCCCAGATGCCGCATGATGTCGCCGGCGGCAATGTGGCCGGTGAAGATGCGCACCGGATCGTGGCGCCGGGCCTCCGGGTCCGGTTCAGGGCCGTTGACCATGTGCCCCCGGAAGGTGGGCAGTACGGCGTCGCCCACGGTCTCGGTGTCGCGGGAGCGGGGCTTGGCGAACTGTCCGGCTATGCGGCCCACCCGTACGACCGGCTTGTGCGCGGTCATCCGGAGAGTGCCGGCGAGCAGGTCGAGAAGCCCCGCTTTGCGGGAGACGTCACCGGAGGTGCACTCGGCCGGGTCCTCGGCACAGTCTCCGGCCTGGACGACCAGTGCCTCGCCGGCGGCCACCCGGGCCAGCGCGGCGCGCAGCCGGGCCAGATCGGCGGGCCGGACCAGGGCGGGCCGCCCCGCCAGCGCCTCGCCCACCCGGCCGACCTGAGGCAGATCGGGCCAGTCGGGCTGCTGCCGTGCCGTGCGGACCCGGATGTCGCGCAGGACTTCGTCCACTGGGCTACTCCTACGTGGCGATGGGCCGATCCGGTCAGGTGGGTATGCCGGCGCGCTTGATTTCCGGTACGGCAATGCCGAGTGCCCGCAACTGCTCGAACGGGTTCATGAACTCCCGCTGCCTTTTGATCTTGCCGTTTTCGAACTCGAAGGAATGCAGGAAGTGGTTCTCGTAATACCCCGCCGGATAGTCAGCGAAGAGGATTTTCCCGCGCCCGTCGCATTCGACCCAGAACCGGTCGGGGTCCTGCGTCTCGAAGATCTCGACGTTGTACCACTCCCAATCAGGGAATGTCTTGAGGGACCACACGGCATGCTCGCCGAGCCGGTCCCGCCCGTTGATGCTGATGGGGGCTCCGGTGTCGGTGGTCCACAGTCCGCCCACGCCGTCCTCAGTGAACAGCAGGTGACGCCGTAGCCGGGCCTCCCCCCGCGCAGCCATGTAGGTCTCGACCACCACACGGTTGGCGCGGCGGGTCTCCGAGTCGTCCGAGAAAACGGGCGGAACGGATTCGGGCATGCCTGTACTCCAATTCCTGAAGATTTTTTGACCCTTTGAATTTTCTGGGCACGACGGGCTCGAACTCCGAGGCGAAGTAACTCCGCAGTATCGAAACGCCGTTGTCGATCCTGCCGTCCGGAAAGATGTCAGGCAAGAAGAGAAGCCGTCGCGAATGTCAATTCGCCGTCAATTCCGGATCCGTTGCGGCTGGGCACCCTCGGCATGGTCCTTGGCATGGGTCAGGGTGGCCAGGCTGTTGGTGCTGAGCGCACCGTGCACATAGGCGCGGGCATCAGCGACGGTCGCTCCGGCACCGAGCACCCGCTCGATGTTTTCCGGGTTCAGCACGACGGTGTGCTGAGAGGTGGCCGCGACCATGTCGTGTGCTGCGGACAGGAAGGTCCAACGGCCGGTGTGCAGTGTCATCAGGGCCGGCAGAGTGGTCTGCTTGTAGATGATCTCGCGGTGCGGGAGGCACACGCGGTAGGAGTGCGTGAGATGGGTCGAGCCGTCCTTGGCCCGGGTGTGCATCCGCAGACTCTGCAACCCGGGTTCGGGCTCGGACAGTTCGACGTCCGCCACGTGTGGGAGCCGCCGTGGCCACAGGTGCGCCTCGTTGACGAAGTCGTAGAGGTCCTTGGCCGAACCGTCGACGAGGACGGTGTCCTCGAAGGAGAGCGTCAGCTCCGCCTCGGCGCGCACCCGTTCCACGTTGGCCTTCAGCGCGGCGAGCTCGGACCGGGAGTTGCGATCGACTGCCTCGTCGATCCAGGCGAGGCCCACCGGGTCGTCACCGATCGCCCGGTAGTCGTGCAGCAACCGCAGCCGACAGGTGTCCGCGGACAGCACCTCGACGATCCAGGTGCCGCCCATCTCGGCGACGGGCGGAGCGGAGATCTCCTGGCGGAAGGTGATCCGCCGGTGCTGTGCGTCCAGGGTACGCAGGGACGTCCACTGCTTCGCCTGGTCGCCCGCGGTGGCCCAGATCCGGATCCGCTCCCGGTCCGTGCCGTGCTCCACACGGTCGACATGGATGGTCGGGGGGAAGATCCTCGGCCAGTTCTCCACCTGTGCGATCAGTCGGTACACGGCGCCGGCCGGGGCGTCCACGGTGATCTCGTGCTCGACCTGACGTGTCGTCATAATGTGGTGTTCTCCGTGCTTTCCGGGAGGTCAGAAGTTGCCGAGACCGCCGCAGACGTTGAGGGCCTGCGCGGTGATGGAGGCGGCGGTGTCGGAGGCGAGGTAACCGACGAGCCCAGCGACCTCTTCGGGGGTGGAGTAGCGACCGAGCGGGATCTTCGCCGTGAACTTGTCGAGGATGGCGTCCTCGCTGGTGTCGTAGGCAGCGGCGTACCCGGCGCGCACGCGCTGCGCCATCGGTGTCTCGACGTACCCGGGGCAGACGGCGTTGACGGTGATGCCGGTCGGAGCGAGCTCGTTGCCGAGCGCCTTCGTGAACCCCACCACCCCGTGCTTCGAGGCAGAGTACGGCGCTCCCAGCACAACGCCCTGCTTGCCCGCCGTGGAAGCGATGTTGATGATCCGCCCACGGCTCCTGTCCCGCATCCCGCCGCTGGTGAGCACTGCACGCGTCATCCGGAACACGCTGTTGAGGTTGGTGTCGATGACGTCGTGCCAGAGCTCGTCGGCGATGTCCGCGGTGACGCCCCCACCGCTGCGGCCCGCGTTGTTGACGAGGACATCGACGGCGCCGTACCGGTCGACAGCGGCCCGCACGAAGGCCTTCACACTTGTGTCGTCACGCACGTCCAGGGCGGTGCCGTCGGCCTCGTACCCCTCCTCGCGCAGTTCCTTGACAGTCCTCGTCACGTTCTCGGCGGTGCGCGCCCCGATGAATACCCGGTGGCCCGCGGCCGCCAGGGTCCGGGCCACGGCGAGACCGATCCCGCTGGTGGCACCCGTGACGAGAGCGTCCCGCAGACGCTTCTGCTCGGCCATGTCCGTTCTTCCTCCGCTGTGATGACGTCGATGGGGTCGGTAGGCGGCCCGGACCTCAGGCCGCGGTGGCCAGCAGTCCGTTCACGGCCTCGATCAGGTCCCGCGGGGTCATGGCGTCGAACAGCGCGGAGTCGTCCAGCTCGACGGCGTACTCGCGCTCGATCCGACTGCCGGTCTCCAACAAGGCCAGCGACTCGTAGCCCAGCTCGGTGAAGTTCACGTCGAGGATGTCGCCGTCCAGGGCCGACAGGTCGTCGGCGCCGGCACTCTCCAGGAGGATTCGCTTGAGGTCGGCCAGGGTGAAGGGGCTGGAGGTCATGTCGTTCCTTCTTTCGGCTTCGGCGGGATGTTTTCGGGGGCCCGCACGACCATCGCGGAGTTGAAGCCGCCGTGGCCGCGGGCCAGGACGAGTGCCGCGTCGATGCGCGCCCGGCGCGGCTGGGAAACGACGAGGTCGAGATCATGGCGAGGTGCGGGGGTGACGTGCACGGTCGGCGGAACGAGCTGCTCACCGATCGCCAGGACGGCCGCTGCCAGATCCAGCGGAGCACCGCCGGAGTGGAGCCGGCCCGTCATCGTCTTGGGTGCGGTGACCGGGACTCCGCCCGGTCCGAAGACCGCCCGGATCGCGTCGGCCTCCACCTGGTCCAGTTCGGCGACCCCGGCGGCGTCGGCGAAGACCACACCGATGTCGGCAGGTTCGAGGCCGGCGTCGGCCAGAGCCAGTTCCACGGCCCGGCGCAGGCCCGGCGGCCGCCCCCGGCCCGGGGCGGGATCGAACGTCGCCCCGTATCCGGCGATCTCCCCGTAGACCCGGGCGCCTCGGGCCAGGGCCGCGTCGGCGTCCTCCAGAACGAGGATGGCCCCGCCCTCGCCCGGCACGTGGCCGCAGGCGTCCTCGTCGAACGGGAGATAGGCGCGCGACGGCTCGTGCCGGGTGCTCAGCCGCCCGCTGGTCATCTGCGCGACCCAGCCCCAGGGGCAGATCGAGGCGTCGACGGCGCCGGTGACCATCACCGGGGTGCCCCTGCGGATCTGCCTGCGAGCCTGCGCGACGGCGTCCAGCCCACCGGCCTGGTCGCTGACCACGACCCCGCTCGGCCCCTTCATCCCGTTGCGGATGGAGATCTGACCGCTGTTGACGGCGTAGAACCACGCGAAGGACTGATAGGCACTGACGTACCGGCTGCCCCGGCTCCACAGGTTGCGTAGCTCGCCCTCACCGAACTCGAATCCGCCGGACGAGCTGGCCGTGACCACGCCCATCGCGTACGGCGGGGTCCGCGCCGGATCGAGCCCGGCGTCGGCAAACGCCCAGTCCGCGGCGGCCAGCGCCATCCGGGTCATCCGGTCGGTCTGCGGCAGCAGCCTGCCGGGCAACAGGTCCTCGGCCACGAAACCGGGCACCTCGCCGGCGAGCCGCACCGGGTAGCCCGCCGGATCGAAGCGGGTGACCCGCCCGATGCCGCTCTTGCCGGCCAGGGTGGCAGCCCAGAACTCCTGGGTGCCCAGGCCGTTGGGGGCCGCCACGCCAAGCCCCGTGATCACTGTCCTGGTCATCATGCGGCCCTGCTTCGGGTGCGGGCGAGGCGGTCCGGCCGGGTCAGCACCATGGCGCTCTGGAAGCCACCGAATCCGCTGCCGACGGTGAGCACCGCGTCGGTGGTCTGCTCCCGTGCCGTGCGTGGCACGTAGTCGAGGTCGCACTCGGGGTCGGGGGTGGTGAGGTTCGCCGTGGGCGGCACGACACCGTGTTCCATGGCCAGCGCACTGGCGGCTATCTCGATGGAGCCGATGGCGCCCAGCGAGTGGCCGACCATCGACTTGATCGAGCTGACCGGAGTCCGGTAGGCGTGCGCGCCGAGGCTCTTCTTGAACGCGGCCGTCTCGTGCCGGTCGTTCTGCTTGGTGCCGGAGCCGTGCGCGTTGACGTAATGGATGTCGTCCGGGTCGAGCCTGGCCTCGTCCAGCGCGACACGGATCGCCTCCGCCATCTCCGCGCCGTCCGGGCGCAGTCCGGTCATGTGGTAGGCGTTGCTGCGGGTCGCGTAGCCGGCGATCTCCGCATACACGTGGGCGCCCCGGCGGCGGGCCGCGCCCAGCTCCTCCAGTACGAAGACGGCGCAGCCCTCGCCGAGTACGAAGCCGTTGCGAGTGGCATCGAAGGGCCGCGACGCGCTGTGCGGGTGGTCGGTGCGCGGGGTGGTCGCCTTGATGGCGTCGAAGCAGGCCAGGGTGATCGGCGAGATCGGCGCGTCGGACGACCCGGCGACGACGACGTCCGCGCTGCCCTCACGGATCAGTTCGGCGGCATAGCCGACCGAGTCGATGCCCGAGGTACAGCCGGTTGAGACCATGGCGACAGGCCCCTCCGCACCGACGGCCTGGGCCACTTCGGCGGCGAACGAGCTGGGCACCATGGCGTCGCAGAGATACGGCACGGCATAGCGGTGGTCGACCGGGTCAAGCCGACCGCCGTCGCTGACTACCCGGTATTCCTGGTCGAGGGTCATGGTGGCGCCGACCGCGCTGCCGAGGGTGACCCCGACGCGGTACGGATCGGCGGCGGACAGGTCGAGCCCGCTGTCCGCGACGGCACCACGGGCCGCGACCAGCGCGAACTGCGCGGCCCGGTCCGTGCGGCGGATCTCCTGGGGGGTCAGCCCGTGCGCCTCCGGGTCGAAGTCGGCCTCCGCGGCGACCCTGGAGCGGAAGGGGGAGGGGTCGAAGAAGGTGATGTCGCGGGTCGCGGTGCGGCCCTCGCTGAGCAGGCTCCAGAACGCGCGCAGCCCGACCCCGCCGGGAGCGATGACCTCCATCCCCGTGACGGCCACCCGGCGGCCGGTCACGCGCCTGCCTCCCAGCGGTAGAAGCGGGTGGCCATGGCGTCGGCCGGGGACCGCCAGGTCGTCGGGTCGTAGGCCTCGATGTACGGCTTGAGGTCCTCGCTGATCCGGACGAATCGGGGATCGGTCTTCGCCTCCTCGATGCGCTCCGAGCCGTCGGCGGCGTCGAAGTCCTGCAGGTGGAAGTACAGCCCCCGGTACGCGAACAACTGGCGGCGGCGTGTGCCCATGCGTTGCGGCATCTCCGTGGCGTCGAAATCGGTGAACAGCCGGGCGACGTCGTCGCTCGCGGCCGGTCGCATGCGCGCCACGATCAAGGTGCTGTGCAAGGTCCTGTCCCCTCCTGAGCAGTCCGGCCTCGTTTCCCGGCGTCGAATTTCTCCGGAAAGTCCCGCCGGAACCCTGGCACCAAGGTTCGCCGCCACCGACGGTCCTTTACAAGAGAATTCCTGACAGAACAACGTCAGATCACGTCATGTTCGGTCAGCTGTGTTCGCACGGGCCGCCCGTAACGTCAGACACCACGTCAGGGGAATGTCAGAACCCCTGGCGGGCGGCATCCCGAAGACGTGACCCAGGCGCCGGGATCGGGGCTCACACGCAGCCGATCCGAAAGCCGACGCCCCGGACCGTGACAATCCATTCACTCGCGCCGAGTTTGTTGCGGAGGCTATTGACATGAGTGTCGATGGTGCGGCGCGACCAGACGCCTTCCCAGACCTCCTGCATAATTCGCTTGCGCGGAATCACCGCATCAGGGTGGGAAGCGAGAAGGTAAAGCAGATCGAATTCCTTGCGCGTAACACTGACAGGCCGGCCGTCGACGTTCACCTGACGGGTGGTCGGGTCGAGGCGCAACGGTCCGTACGAGATCACGGCCGGCACGACCGGGCGCTCCCCGGCGCGCCGCATGACGGCGTCCATACGGGCCATGAGTTCACGAAACCCGTACGGCTTGACGAGGTAGTCGTCAGCACCGGCCTGCAGCCCGAGCACCCGGTCCAACTCCGCGCCCCTGCCGGTGACCACGATCACCGGCAGGGTGCTGGCCGAGCGAATCCGACGGCAGACCTCAAGGCCGTCCAGGTCGGGCAGATCCAGGTCCATCAGGAGGATGTCGACACCGGCCTGTGCACGTAGCGCGGCAACCCCCGTCGTCACCCGCCGCACCTCATGACCGTGCCGCTGCAACCCCTTGATCAGCGGCTCCGCGTCCTCACTGTCACTCTCGACGACGAGCACCCGCCAGGCGGCGTGCAGATCCGGCGGCTGCGGGACGCTCCGCTCCGTCGAGCCGCCAGAGCCAGCCTGCCGGGGTATCCCAGGCCGGTGTACATCCATCAGGTTCGCACGAGTCATTTTCTCCCCCATCAAATCGACACACAGGCACGCACGGAAAGCCATCACCGGCGGCAGAGCACGGACACCTTCTCGGATTGGTTCACCTGCACGAAACACGCAGTTCCGGTCGCACGTCAGCACCATAACAAAAGATCATGAAAAACCTTCAACAAACAAAAGTGAAAAACTCTGGGCGTGAACCCGTTCGGGATTTGACACGGCTAAGTCCGAAAGTCCGTGCGTCGCAATCTGAGTAGCGACTACTCATGCCTATGGAATCACCTTCATGATTGCCTTCCGCACGAGGTGTGCGCAACGGTCGGCACCCGCTTCCGTGCAATGCGTCGGAGAGAAGTGAAGATGAAGACAGAAGGCACCTATCTGGCAGGCCTCGGTAAATATGTGCCCAATCTGGTATCCACCGATCAGGCGGTTCGGGAGGGCTGGTACGACGCCGCCGTCCGAGAGGCTTCCGGGCTGGAGTCGGTCGCCGTCGCCGGGTCGCTCTCCGCCCCCGAGATGGCGGTGCTCGCCGCCAGGGAGGCGGTGGCACACTCGGGCCACGCCGCCGAGGACTTCGGCGCACTGATCCACTGCTCGGCGTACCACCAGGGACCCGACGGCTGGTCACCGCCGCACTACGTCCTCGCCAACACCCTGGGTACGTCCATCACGGCAATGGAGCTCAAGCAGGGCTGCCAGGGCGTACTCTCGTCAATCGCCATCGCGGCCCAACGGCTCGCCTGTGTACCGGACGAGACCGCGGTGCTCGTCACCGCGGCCGACAACTACTCGGCGCCGCTGGTGAACCGGTGGACGACCTCACGCCTGTCGATCTTCGGCGACGGGGCCGTGGCCGTCGTGGTCTCCCGCGCCGGGGGTTTCGCCAAGGTCCTCTCCGTGGGTACGCATTCCGTCCCGGCGATGGAGGCGCTGCATCGGGGCAGCGAACCGCTCTTCCCTCCCGCGGTGACGGTCGGCCGGGAACTGGACTACGAGGCCCGGGTGAAGTTCTGGATGGAGGAGTGGGCCAAGGGCAACACACCGCCCATGGAGCACCCGGGCGAGGTGCTGCGCCGGGCGATGGACGAGGCGCTGAAGGACGCCGACATCACGGCCGCCGAGATCACCCGGGTGATCCATCCGAGTGCCACCGTGGAGGCTCTGCGCGACCAGTGGCTCGAACCACTTGGATTCACCTTGGAGCAGGGCATCTGGGACCACACGAGGCGACTGGGGCACATCGGTCCCGCGGACGTCTTCATCGGTCTGGAGCACGCCTGGAGCAGCCGGCTGGTGGGGGTGGGCGACAAGATTCTGATCTTCACCGGCAGTCCTGGTTTCGAGGCCGGCTGCTCGATCGTGGAGATCGTCTCCACACCGGCCGGATGACCGGACCCCGCGTGCCCTCGCCCCACCCCGACCCGCAGGAAAGGACCAGCCCCACCATGATCGACGACCACGAGCGGAGTACTTCCGACGACCCGGCACCCGCCACCGGCGAGGAGCTGAAGGCGTCTCTCGGACTGCTCATCGGCGCCGACCCGGCCGAGATAGCGGACGACGCCAACCTGATCAGGCTCGGCCTCGGCTCCCTGCAGCTGATGCGCCTCGTCACCCAGTGGCGGCGTGCGGGTTTGACGCTGACGTTCGGGGACATGGCCGCGAACCCGACATTCGCCGCGTGGAACGAGCGGATCACGAAAGAGGTCGCAGCCCGGGCCGACGACTCGGCCTGACGGCCGCGCAGACGGAACCGAACCGGGTACGACCAGACACAGAAGCCTTCGAGGCGCTCACGCCATGGTGCGGGGCGCCTCGAAGGTGTTGCGGGGCCAGCTCGGGCCGACGGCGGAGCGGAGGCGAAACCGCGCCGATCCATACCGTGAGGGCGGCCGGACGTAGAACACGGTGGCGGTGGTGCAACGGGAAAACGCGGACCTGACCGCCCCGGCTGCCAGATGACAGTCAGGCGATCAGGCAGGAGCGCAGGGTGTCGGGGGCGAGCCGACGGGGCAACTCGGCGCGGGTGGTGACACCGAGCTTGGCGAAGGCCCGGTAGAGGTGGTTCTCCACCGTACGTACCGACAACACCAGGCGGTCCGCGATCTCCTGGTTGGACAGATGCGCGGCGGCCAGGGTCGCGATCTCACACTCCCGGCTGGTCAGTTGCGGACCCACTGGGTTGTCACCGCCTGGTGTCGGCACGGTCCAGTCGGGCGGGGAAACATCGCAGCGTGAGGCCAGTGCGGCGCTCGTGGCCTGGGAGGCCCGGGCCTTGAGGCGGTCTCCGCCGGTCTGGTGGACCCGTGCCGCCTGCGCGGCGGCCTCCGCCGCGAGCGGCAGTCGGCCCAGGCCCGCAAAGTCCTCGGCGACGCCGTCGAGGGCATCGCCGTCGCGAACGGCGAGCGCGCGGATGTGGCGTACGACGACGGCGTCGGGCACGCAACCCGCCGACGCCGCCGGCAGCAGCATCGCCGCACGAACGGCGGCCCCTGCCCGCGCGGTCAGGTGCAGCGCCGCCAATGCCTGGACGCTCCAGCCCGCCGCAGCCGCTTGCTGGGCAACGCCGAGCGCTTGCCGCACCGTGGTGCTCCGATCCCCCGCGCACGCCGCGACAGTCGCGGCCTCCAGCAGCACGGCGTTGGTCGCGAGCAGATGGGCGAGTTCCTCGTCCTCGGCGGTACGAGCCTGTTCCAGCACGCTCAGCGCCTCAGCTGTCTCACCCTGCTCTGCGAGGGCTCCAGCGAGCTGGGCCAGCCGCCATGATCGGGTGACGAACCATTCGGCCGGTCCACGCTGGGCGGCGGCCTGCCGGAACAACTCGACCGCGCGCGCGGTACGGCCGGCCGTGCGATGGATCCGGGCCTCCAACAAAGCCAAGTACATACACCGGCGCGGGCCTGCGCCGACGTGGTCGCGCAGGATGTCCAATATCCCCAAGGCCTCTGCCCCGCCACAGGCGTGCAACGTGATCCAGGCGCTGACGACGAGGTGGTCGAGTCCGGCGTCACGGGCAGGGGCACCGGACTCCAGCAAGGCCAGTGATGCCTGGCTGCCACCCCCCTCGTGGAGGGCCAGAGCAGCGGGCGGCGGGACGGACCCCGTCGGCATCAGGGCGTAGGACGACGAAGTGGTCGGCAGGGTGTCGAGGCGCCCGGCGAGCAGACCCAGCAACGCCCTGGGCTCCAGGTGACGGTCTGCCTGCCCGGCACGGACGGCTCCTTCGGCGTCCAGGACAGCCTGAGCCTCGGCAAGCCGGCCGAGTCCGACGGCGAGGTTGCGGACCCGGGACCGCACGAGGCGCGGGCGCAGGTCCGCCGCAACCCCGACCCGGTCCGCCTCCAGGAACTCTGCTTCCGCCTCGGCACATCGTCGCTGACCGGCGAGGGCCTCACCGAGCAGGATCAGAAGTTCACCGTCCGCGCCCCGGGCCGACCCTCGTGCAGCGCCCGCTCGGCTGCCAGTACCCGACACCAGCAGGTCGCCCACCTCGGACGTGCCGCCCTCGACAGCGAACGTCGCCGGGGGGCCACCGCCCGTACGAAGGCCCACACCGCACGGTGGCAAGCCGTCGGCTGAGCGGCCCGTCGGGGGCGTCACCGCCTCCTTCAGTGCTGTGCGGCACAGAGCCTCCGCGAGGACGTAGTCCTCCCCGTGCAGCGCTTCAGCGGCGGACGTGACCGAACCAGCCGATGTTGGACGGTCATTCAGGCCGAGTCGCAGCGCGGCAAAGCGAGCCGGGTCTGCGGGACGAGGAATGCCGGACGCCTTCACCGCGTCCGCGATGCGGGCCCGGAGTCTGCCGACCGTGTCGGCCGGCAGAGTGCACGGGACGACGTGGGCGCACAGTCCATGGGTCAGTCGCAGCATCTTCCGAAGTCCCTGATGTTCGACGGTGACGACACCGCGCCGGTCGAGGGACTCCGCCGCTTCCGCGAGACCGACGACGAGCGACAGTGTGGTGTCCAGCGGACCGGCGAGCGCCAGGACGGCGACCAGCTCCCGTTCGTTCCTGGTCAGTCGGCCGAGCACCAAGTCGACGAGACCGACCAGCCCGTCGTCGGGGACGGCCGGCAGACCCGTCCAGCGCCAGAGGTTCCCCACGCGCCGAAGGCTCCCGTCCGTCAGCGACCGTTCCGTCAGATCCTGAAGCACCCGGATGTTGCCGCCGCTCGCGTCCCAGAACCGCTCGGCGGTCTCGACGGCGACGGGTGCGCCGAGCCGGGTACGGAGCGCCTTGGCGATGCCCGACCGGTCAAGGGGGCCGACCTTCACCCGGTGGATCAGCGTGCCGGTCAGCAGCCGCCTCATGTCCGCGGATAGCGGAGCCCGCGAGGATTCGGCGGCAAGCAGCAGAGCATGGCCGCCGGCGATGAGCCGGCAGGCAGCGGCCAGTGTGGCGGGAGCAGCGGTCCGCACATCGTCAGCGACGATGATGAGGCGTTGCCCTCGGCCGGATACAGGCTGGGCCGCGTGCCGCGGACTCGACGGATCCAGTCTGCCGATGTCCAGGGCGCGGGCGCCGCCGCGCTGCTCCCGCTCCAGCACAGCCCGCAGCAGCGCACTCTTGCCCACACTCGGCTCGCCGGTGAGCAGGACACCGGCCCCCATGTTCAGGGCGCGAGCGATCTCCGCGAGTTCGGCGTCCCGGGCTATGACAGGCCAGTCGAATCCGATACCCGAGCCCATTTCCTCTCCCCCATACCTACAGACAAAGATGGGTGCCCCCGAACGGCTTGCCTCGGGAGCACCCGAATTTCCCTGAACGAGAAAATCCAATGCCACGGAACGGCGTCAGTCGACGCCGGGCGTCTGAGCGCGCATGTAGACAATGGGAACGTGGGTTGTGATCGCACCGCTCCCGTCCTTGATACCGTCCAATCGGCGGCAGACCTCAGCGACGAGTTCAGTGCGCTCTTTCTCGTCCTCGATCCGTTCCCACATGCCGCGCATTCCAGTGGTGTAGGTGAATTCGACCCACTGCTCGCCGGATTCAACGACGACCGGCAGGTCCTCCTCCCTGACGACCGCCCCGACGAAACCGGCTTCGGTGAGGGTCTGCTCGATCAGCTCGGGCGTGGCCAGCCAGTTGGTGCCCGCCTCGGCGAACTGGGAGTCGTAGGAGCCACTTTGCTTCAGCGACCGCAGCATGTACGGCATGAGCAGGTCGTTGACGATGTCAGGGAAGAGCGCCCACTTGCCCTGGAGCGTCGAGAAGAACGACGGAGCGGCCGTGGCAAAGGTGCCGCCGGGTCGTAGCAGCTCCCGGTAGGGGCGCAGGTGGTCGGCGTTCTTGGTCCAGATGAAGAGGGAACAGCTGCCGACAACCGCGTCGAACCGGCCGACCGGGAAGGCGGGCGCACGGCCGTCCATCACCGAGACACTCACGTGGCCCAAGCCGTGCTCGCGGACTGCCTCCGTGGCGTACCTGGTCATCTCCTCGGAGATATCGATACCGACGGCTTCACCGTCCGGGCCGACCGCTGCCGCCGCCGGCAGCAGGGCCGCGCCACGGCCACAGCCGACATCGAGGACCGAGGCTCCCGCGGAAAGATTCGCAAATTCCACAAGGCGGCGCCCGATGGGACCGAAGAACTCCACACCACTCTGGTCGTACACCTTCGCCGTCTTGTCGAACAGACGGTGCATCTCATCTGATTCGGAAACGCTTCCCACGTTCGGCAACTCCTTCGCTCGGAATCTTGCAGAACGGGCGAGAGCCCGCCGCGGCAAGACCCATACCAGCATGGTGTCCGAGCGACCGTCCAATAGCGAACCACTCTCATCCCCAGTAGGGATCGTTATGCCGATTAATACAGAAGGACGCAGTCGCGGAAAACAATTGACCAAAGAATCGGACAGGAAGACAGGAATTCAAGGGAGGCGGAACAGCATCGGCCGAGGACGCCGGAGGGCCGCGCCGGAAGCCCCGAAAGACGGAGCCAGAGCGCACCGCACCGCCGTCCTCAGGCCTTCCTCTCCAGGCTGCGCGCGAACCGGGCCCAGGCGTCGGCGTACTCCCGGGCCACGTGGGCCATGAGGGCGGCACGGTGCCGCGGCACGCCGCTCACCAGTTGCTGCCACTCGGCCGGACCCGGCGGATGCGCACTCAGCAGCCGCAGCAGATGCCGCCCCGGCACCGAGAGTCGTACCGAGGGGTCCTTACGCAGGCTCTCCAGCAGCGTGGGGGGCAGGGGCACCGGGGTCGAGTCTGCAGAAGGGGGCTCGCGGCCATCGGCCGCCCGCTCGCTGTCCGGCTGTGCCGAGCGCCGCTCGACGGGTTCCGCATCCGCCCTCCGGCGCACTCGGGCCGGCACCACGTCCCGCCCGTCGAGCATGCGCCGTCGTACGTCACTCGCCGTCGACAGGGAGATACCGGCCTGCCTGGCCACTTGACGCAGGGGCAGGGCCGGATCCCCATTCAGTAACTCGGCCGCCAGTTCTCGCCCTTCGGCCGGACACAGCGGTCGGGTGCGGCCGTCTCGACCGACTCTCGTGTTCGACTGAGGATCATCCTCGGTCGAACGCCTACGGACGGCAGCCACGCTCTTCGGCGACAGATACGTCACCGCCGCGACACGCCGGTCCGACCAGTCGGGCCGCAGCGCGATGATCCGCTCAGCTGCGCTTGTCCGCTCGGTGTAGGACAACGGCTTGCCATGCATTGAGTTGAGCCGCACGGCGAGAATGAAGGCCTCACCCTCGTCACCGTCGAAGTACCGCACCGCGACCTCGCTCCCGCCGCGCATCAGCACGGCCTGGACACGGTGGATCCCATCAAGGACCCTCATGGTCGGTCGGTGGACGACGACCGGTGGCAGGGGCGCGTCCAACTCGGCGAGCAGGCGGACGTGGTCGGAGTCCGCGCCGGAGGTGCGGGGCGAGTTGACGCCGGTCAGTCGGCGGATAGAGACCTCGCACACCTCGGAAGCCAGGGCGTCTCCGCAGCCGTCGGCCATGACGCGAGCAGCCGCCGACGACGGTGACAACCGAAGTCCACGCTCATCCATCAGAAACACGCACCTCCCCCGCGCCTGTTCCACAGAGTGCTCATACACTCGGGACTAAACTCCAACCACCGAGCGCTTCACGTCAGTTGAGACCAGCCGTTCGGACAGTAGCGCAGGGATTGACGCTCTTCAACTGATGACGAACTCATATACTTCACACAGGTTCACGCGGGTGGAGACCCGCGCACGGCACACACGGCGAGGAGGCAGGATGACGCAGGCATCCGAACGAGCTCTGGCCGACCGACTAAACAAGCTCTTCGCCAAGGTCAGGCCCGCAGCAGGTCGCGAGTACAGCAACGAACACGTCGCGGCCGCAATCCGCGACAAGGGTGTGACGATCTCCCAGAGTTACCTCTGGCAGCTACGCAAGGGCACCAAGACCAACCCGACCCTGCGGCACCTAGAGGCCGTCGCCGACTTCTTCGGTGTACCCACCGCCTATTTCTTCGACACCGAGGTCGGCGACCGCATCTCGGAACAGCTGGAACGCCTGTCTGCCGCACAGGAGCAGTCGGCGCAGGCCGCCTCGGCAGGGGACGTTCAACTGATGGCCATGCGCGCCGGCCAACTCACCCCCGAACGACGCAAACAGGTCATGGACCTCTTGGACGTCGTCTATCGCCTAGAACAGGCGGAGCGCCGGAAGGACTGAATCCACCTGACAGCGTGCCCTGGTAGCGTCTCGCGTCTGAACCGCGCGTCCGATCACACGGGCGGTGACCGATTCTCAGCTTCGGACATATTCGGGGGAACGTTTTGCGCGAGGGGAAGTTAAAGCGTCGGTGTCGGCGTATGCTCCAGCAGCTCGACATTCAGCCTCCATTACAGGTGAACGTTCTGTGCCGGATACTCGGAGAACAGCGCGGGCGGCCCATCCGGCTCCTGCCCTACCCCCTCCCGGTCCCGGGGCCGTTCGGACTGTGGATCGCGTCCAGCTCGGCTGACTACGTCTTCTACCAGCTGGAAACCACCAAGATCCACCAAGATCACATCGTTCTGCACGAGATCGGCCACATCGTGGCCGGCCACCATGGCCCGGTGGCTGACGACCAACCGCTGCGCGAGCAGTTCCCCGACCTGGGCATCGAGGTCATCGAGGCGGCGCTAGGTCGCTCCTCGTACGAGGAGGAACACGAGCGCGAGGCCGAACTGGTCGCCACCATCATCCTGGAGTGGGCCTCTGTTCTCACCTGTGCTCCTACACAGGCAGCCGATCCATCCGTCGGCCGGGTCCAGGCTGCGCTGGGAGATCGGCAGGGCTGGCAGTGATTGCGCTCGCCCTGATCATCGGTATGGCGCTCCTGCTACCACTGGGCTGGAAAGCCCAACAGCTGTACCGGGCCCCGCACAACGCCCCGCTGCGCGCCGTGACCCTGTGCCTGGCGGCTGTCACCGCCTCCTTCGGGCTCGCGCTTCCACCGTCGGCAAGGGTAATCCGCGAGATCGCCGGGCCCGGTGGACCGCGGCTCGTACAGAACACCTTCGCGTTCGTCATGGTCTTCTGGCTGATGTGCTTCTACCTGTACTCGACGGCGGAACCCCGCCGCGGACGGATCCGCGCCCGCTGGGAGGCACTCCCCCTCGGCATCACCGTCCTGGGATGCACGCTGGCTACCGCCGCCGCTCGCGGACAGGACAGCGGGGACACGTTCAACGCCATCGACATGCGAGTGTCCGCCTTCGCGATCTTCTACCTGCTGGCCGACCTCTACCTGGTCTACGCCCTGACCATGGCACTGCGGTGGACCTGGCGCCTGGCAGGCAGGTCGCAGGCCCCACTCACCACAGGCCTCCGACTGATCGGCTACGCCCTCGTCGGCATCGCCTCCGCAAGCGCACTGCGGGCCGTGCTGACCGTGCTGCGCTGGCGCGGCGCCCCCGTCTCCTCCATCATCTCCAGGATCTCCGGCCATGTGATCGCCGTGTCGCTCTTCCTCTTCCTCATCGGGGTCCTCTACCCGGCCGTCCGCACCCGACTGTCGGTGATCCGGCTGCGCGGTCACCGGCGGGCCATGTACCGCAGAATGCAGCCGCTGTGGAACCTGCTGCACGAGGCGTTTCCGCAGGATGCCCTGCACGAGTCCCACCACGCTCCCTGGTCACTGTCGCGCCTCCGGCTCGGCGTGGACCGCCGCTACTACCGCCGGGCCATCGAGTGCCGCGACGGCCTGGTCCGCATCAGCCCCTATCTCTGGCCTGCCGCTGCCCCCGAGCCTTCCGAACACGCCGGGTCCGACGGCCGCTCCGGCCTCTCCAAGGCAAGCGCCGACGACCTCGCGGACCAGCTGTACAGGGCACTGCACGCACAGGCCGAGGGCCGCACGGTGCCGTCCGGGGCAGTCGCCGTCGCCGTACCGCAGGCGCAAACCCTGGACGAGGACGTACGGCAGCTCGTGCTGCTGTCGGACGCCCTCAGGCGGCGGGCCGCTCACCGCACCGCACCACCCGCGTCATCGGACCACCAAGAGAGCGAGACGGCATGACCGACCTTCTCATCACCGCACGACAGCTGCTGTTCGGACCCCGGGATGAACCTGTGGCGGACGCCGCGGTCCTCGTCTCGGGGAGCACTGGCAGGATCACGGCCGCCGGGCCCCGCACCGAGGTCGCCACCCAGGCCGGCCCCGGCCACCAGACCAGGGACTTCGGCGACGCCACCATCCTGCCCGGGCTCATCGACTGCCATGTGCATCTGGCGTTCGACGCCGGAGCCGACCCCGTCGGCACACTGCGCGCGAGCGACGATCCGACGCTGCTCGCTGACATGGCGGACCGGGCACGGCAGCTGCTCGCCTCTGGAGTCACCACAGTGCGCGATCTTGGCGACCGAGGTGGACTCTCCATCCGCCTCCGTGACGAGATCGTTGCGGGTGAGCACAGCGGGCCACGCATCATCGCCGCCGGGCAGCCGCTTACTTCACCGCAGGGCCACTGCTGGTTCCTCGGCGGCGAGGTGCGAGGGAGCGAAGAGATCCGCGCGGCGGTACGCCGAACCGCGGAGCAGGGGGCGGATCTGATCAAGATCATGGTGACCGGCGGCGGTCTGACCGCCGGCGGACCCCCCATCTGGGACTGCCAGTTCACCCCGGAGGAACTCACCGCGGCCGTCGAGGAAGCACACCAGGCCGGCCTTCCCGTCGCAGCCCACGCCCACGGCACCGCGGGCATCGCGGCAGCGATCACTGCTGGCGTGGATACAGTCGAGCACTGCACCTGGATGACCAGGGACAACGAGGTCGAGATACGGGATGATCTGATCGCCGAGCTCGTGGCCAGGGGCATTCACGTCTGCCCGGCAACCCATCCCAACTGGCGTGCCTTCGCGGAACGGGTCGGGCCCGAGCGCGCCGCGCACCTCTTCGGCCCCACCCGCCGGATGGCCGAACATGGTGTGCGGCTCATCGCGGGAACGGATGCGGGCGTCCCCCGCACCGGCTTCGACGGCCTCACCCGGTCCATGGAATTCCTGGAGCATGCCGGTCTCTCCAGGAACCAGGTGATCGCCACGGCGACCGTTGAGGCGGCCAGGGCGCTGCGCATCGCCGACGACACAGGACGTCTGCGCGCCGGCTACCGAGCCGACCTCCTCGTCGTCAGCGGAAGTCCGTTGGACGATCTGAAGGCCCTCCAAGACGTCCGCCTCGTCATGACGAACGGCCACTCCGTCGGTCCTTGAACCCCCGGTTCCCAGGAACGCCAGACCTGCCTCACCACGGTCCGCCTCGCCCGGTCCTCCGGTCGACACGACACCGGCCATCCACACTGTCGACCGTGGCGCCACCGCAGATCGTCCCTCGGTATCTCGCTGAAGGTGAGGCAGGGTGGCGGTCTCGCTCAATCCGGGATCTGGCGCCTCTCGGAGGACAGGCTGAGCCAGCAGCTGAAAGAGCTTTCCTTCAGCCTTGATCAGCAGCGATCAGCAGTGCCGCGAACACCATGGGGGCGGCTGCCTGGTACCCCATCCACACTTCACCCCCGGCGCTGCTGGCCCGCCACGCCATCAGGAGACCGGCGAGGGCCGTCAGCACCCAGCCGCTGTCGTAGGCAACCATGAGCTTCGTGTAAGTGCGCATCGACCGGCTGCTCGTGTATCCGATCTCGGTACCGCCGCCGATCAGCAGGGCCACGCCTGAGGCAACCATCAGCCAAACCGAAACGCCTAGTAACCGGCCAAGCGGGCCAGCGCCGGCGATATAGACAACGGCGAGCAAAACTTTGAAGGCGCCATCGCCGATGACCCCCACTGTCCGGCGGGTCACTCGCGATGCCACGGCCTGGACCATGAGCGTTCCTCCTGAGGATGGTAGTGATTCCGTAATGAGATTACGGCAATAATCAAACTATGAGAATGACGAGAGCTCAGGCCAAGGAACGCAACCGCCGCGCCTTGCTGGACGCTGCGTTCGAGGTCGTTTCCCGGGACGGGTACCGGGCCAAGCTTGATGAGATCGCCGAACGCGCCGACCTGACCACTGGCGCCATCTACTCACTGTTCGGGAGCAAGAACGGCCTGGTGGTCGCCCTCGTCGCCGAC
The DNA here is from genome assembly GCF_040681835.1 of Streptomyces sp. NPDC051576. NCBI lineage: Bacteria > Bacillati > Actinomycetota > Actinomycetes > Kitasatosporales > Streptomycetaceae > Streptomyces > Streptomyces sp. NPDC051576. The sequence goes on along the minus strand of NZ_JBFAZO010000001.1, from coordinate 1,083,209 downwards.
TATCTTCGGCAGCACTACGAAGAGATCGAGCAAGTGGTTCCAGCTGGACTGGATCTGCTCGAAGCGATCGACGCTTTTGCCCGGCACTATCGGCGCAGTTGTGACGCTCCCCATGCGCGATCCGGCCTATCGTTCCAGATCACCTTGCTGGACATGGCCTTGCACAACCTCGACCTAGGTGCTCAGCTCGCCACGTCCGTCCGATCACAGGAGAGTCACCTGATCGCGCTGTTCACCGGACGATCGCACTACGGGAGCGTCGTCACACCGCATCAGGCACAACGTCTGACCACAGCGCTCAGGGCACTGTTCGTCGGCCTCAGTCAGGGCGTCGTCCTCGGCCTCGCCCACGGTGCAGACGAGCAGTACTTCGCCGACGCCGCCCGTGCGTTGGCACGCGGCATGTCCCTCATGAGTCACGATGCGGATGCTTCATAATCGTCGTGGACTAGTGACGGAGTGGTCGTACGGGCCGGGGACGCAGGCCCGTGGGGCGAGGCGAGCCCCGACCTGCGATCGCGACGGCGACGGCGACGGCGACTAGAATCACGCTCGGTCGTCCGTCCATGGCACCGTGATGAAAACGGTCGCGATCCGCCACACGGAGCCTCACCGCGGAGGGCCCGAGCAGAAAGCCCTCCAACTGCTCACTGCGGTAGAGCCGTTGACAGTAAGTCCGTCCACGTGGCGGCACGTCGCGTGACCGTACTTCCCAGGCTCCGCCTTTGCCCCGTTGCACAGCATGCCTCGCCGAGGACCGTGGGCCCTTCTGAGCGTGATGATGATCACCCGCGTCAGCGGCCAGTGTCCCGGTGATCGAGACTCACGCCGGGGCGGACGATGGTCCATGGGTGAGCTCAGAGCGCCATCACCGATCTCCTCGGGAGTGAACGTGCCGAGCGAGGCGTCGAGTGAATGGTCCAACTGTGCCCGGCGATCGGACCGGTGCCGGGCCAGAGCCTGTGCGACGGCCTCACCCAGGAAGTCCTCCGGACCCTTGCCTGCTACTGCGGCCTGACCGTGTACCCGTTCCCAGGCCCCGTCGGCCATCGGGATGCTCATGAGGTATTTGCCGTCTGCCCCTGGGAAAACACCGCACAGCACATCGATGGGCAGTGCGTTCTGCAGCCGCCGCCAGATCCTCCTCATGGCCTGGTGTTCGTTCTTCGCGGTCACGAGTACGGCGAGGCGTGTGCGTTCCGGGGAGGCAGCCAGGGGGCAGACGGCTCCGCTCGCGCGCGGCCCTCAGCTCAACGGCCTCGACCGCCCGGGTCAGAGTGATTTCAACGGCGTACAAGGTCTGCGGCTCCGGCCACCTGTCCGGATCGGCTCATCCGCCGCCCACAGCACTACCCCCGCCTGCTCCAGCCGATACTCGAACTCCGTCGCCAGATACGTGTGCCGCGCAATCCGGTCGATCGACTCACAGATCACCGCATCGAACCGCCGCTCCGCACGGCCCGCCTCCCGCAACAGATCCCCGATACCACCATCTCGCGGCACCGGAATCTCCATCCGCTCATGGCCGACCCCATGACCGCGGTCGGCAAGAGCCATACGCCCCGACTCCACGTCATAGAAATGGGCCGTGATGACCGCACCTACGGGCAATGCCTGCTGGCACACCCGTAGCTGCCGGGGCAGCGACAACGTCGGATTCTGCTGATCAAAGGTCGACCTCCGACCCACCCATGCCACCAGAACCGTCCTCCCGCCCACAGCGGAACAGGGATCGCCACGGCCGCGACGCGATGCCGCTCCGTCCGTACGCCGCGAGGCGGCCCATACCTGAATCGCCTCCGGGCTACCCACCCACCGCCCCTCACCCAGCACCAACCGGAACCCGCCATCGACTTTCGGCTACTGCAACTCTTGGCTGCCAGCCCCTCGGGAAAACCACTCCAAACGGGTGCAATTGGAGATCGTCAAGGCAGTCCTGAAACGTCAGCACTCACTCTCGTACGCCGCCATTACGACTCACCCGCACCAAAGCCACCAACTGCCTCGACCGGTCCGCACCAATCCGCAGCTCCTTCCGCAGCGACTCCGCCGAGACCGGACGCTGATGCAGCTCCCGATGCCGGGCATCCATCCGCCGAGCACGCTCCAACAGCAGATCACCACCACGTTCATGGCCGTCGCCCTCGGCGTCCCCCGCACCCCCGCGCCCCGTCTCCGCCCGGACAGTCGGCCGGTGCGCCAACAACTCCACCGACAACAACAGCGCAACCGGCGGCCACCCCGCCACCAGCACCGGCTTCCAGGCCAGCGCAGGCGCCGCCGCAATATTCGCGGCCAGGGACACCGCGATCCCCAACAGAAAAGCCAGCCACACCACATACCGTCCCCGACGGCCACCATTCGGCGACGGTTTCAGCAGACCGACCGTCGCCAACAGCAACAACCCGTCCACCGACAAAGGCCACAAGGACGCGCTCACCCCATCCGCACCACCCAGCAGGGCGAACTCCCGCTGATGCACATACGAGGCATACGCAGCCACCCCCGCAACCACCAACGCACAACCCCGCCGCAACCACGCATCAAGATCAGACAAGCCGCTCTCCGCCACCCGGCGCGGCTCCCCGCTCGGGACAGACTCGGCACCCGAGGCGTTCATCGCGCCGCCGCCCCCCACACCGCAGGACGGAACCGCCCCTCCACCACCAGCCGCCCAACAAGAAACCGCTGGTCAGCCCCGCAACCATCTGCGAATAGTCCCCCCGGGGGCACCTGTTATGAGGTGCCTAAAGACCCCGCCATCAGCGCGTTAGCTGAGTGCGGGGTCTTCGCGTGTGTGCAGGCGGATCCCATTTTGTCCGCGAACTGTGCCGAGGGAATGCACTGCTGTGGCCTCCCCCTGCCCGGCCCAGTGCAGACTAGCCCCGCATGGAGGACACCATTGCGGTTGCGCTGATCACTGCCTCATCAACCTTGCTGGGAGGCGCCCTCGCGGCGTTCATTGCCGCCAAGACAACGGGCGGGCAACCGGACTCACAGGAGAGACAGGCGCAACAAGACCGCAGCGAGCAACGAGGGTCACGACGGCGTGAGCTCCAACGTGACGCGTACATGCAGTTCCTCAACGAGCTTGACAGGCTGAATCGCGAGCTGGCCGCTGCCTGGTCCGCCCCCGCCCCGTCCGAAGGAAGCACAATCATCGGACAGTTCAGAGACACCACATGGCAGCTGAGAGAGGTCGAACCTGATCGCGTGAGGGCCCCAAGAACGTAGCGACAGCAGTGGAGCCAGCCGTCCGTAGCGTTCTTGACCAGGTGCACTCGTTGAATCAGGTGGCGACCATCGCTGCACACCTTGGCAGCCGTGACGTGCTCTTGGAGCTTCGTGAAGACGAGTGGGAGACGCATTCGGACCGTTGCCGAGGAGCACACCAAGAGTTACTGATTCAAGTGCTCGCGGAGCAGCCGCACCAACGGAGGCGGTATCGGCACGATGCGCACCTCGCCATGGGCGCGCTGTTTCAGGCCGCACCGATCGTGCGCCTCACCGGCGTCGGTCCACGCCGTACTCGCCGTAGGACGCGTCTACGCCAACTCGATACGACCCCACCCAGTTTCGGGAAAAGTGCAGTTGGAACGGCGAAGACCCAGCGCCTCCTCCCGGCCTCATGGCCGCGCAGTACAGGCACCCGAAAAACGCCCGCAGCCGCCCATTGGCCTGGTAGTCGTAGCCACCATGTACGTAAGCGCCGTCAGCAGCTCCCGAACCTGCCGAGGATTGCCACAGTCGGGCGGAGTCCCGCGACTTACATGACCGCGTAGGAGCGCACCCGGCGCCGGTCCTTCTCGCGGCCTTCTGTCCCGACGTACGAGACCGAGGCGAGGAGTTGAGCAGCCTGCGTCCTGTTCACGAGGACCCGGGGGCCACGCGGTCCGATGCAGCACTCATCGCCATCTTGCTAGCGGTGAGTGGATTCTCTGTCAGAGGCCTGCACTCGATGGCGTGTTCAACCGCGGCGTTGAGTACACGCCGACGGCGACGGGAGGCATCCCCGGCGTGGGGAAGGCGGCTTCCCCACGCTCGGCCTGCCGACGGCGTTCCAGCAGCCAGTGGTTGCGGAGGACGTCGGCTTCAACTCGCTGCGGCGAGGTTCCCTTCCGAAGGGAGGTGTGCAGAAGCAGGTTGCCAGGTCAGCTGCTGGCCGTTCATCTGTGCGGGCATCATCCCGACGCAGGAGCAGGCCTCGAGGTCCGGTCGAATCCCTGCATGCTTTCCCTGGACGCGACCTGGACGCATCCTGGCCAGTTGCCGACTCGGGGCAGCCGTCAGAACTACGTCATCGCGACTCCGATCACTCCCCAACTGGCTTCCGATGGGCCTGACCTGACGCGAAGTATTGGGACGTCGCATGCATCCGACCTCTCCCGTAGGTCGCTACACCGATCGAAATGTCCTTTGCGTAGCGTCCTGCCGCTCTCGGGCACCAACCAGCCCAACTCATGGGTCGATTACGACCTTTCGAGCCCATGTCGTCCGGGAAGGCTTAGTCGTAGGCTGTCCGAACCAGCGGGCAGTGACTCGATGACAGCCGGGGGGAGGTCACGGGTGGGAGAGCGCACCTCCGCACGTGTACGCAACGAGCTGTTGGCCGCAGTCACCCGCGTTCTGACGGCCTCGGAGACGATGCGCCGGCAGGTCGGCGTGGACATGGTGTTGCACGATCTGACCGCGGAGCTGGGGCCGGGTACGACGTTCGAGACGCGTGGGGATGGTCCGTTGGCCTTGTGGATGCGCCAGTTGGTGCATTCCTGTGCGGCGGCCGACGAAGGACTGCAGGCGCTGGCTCGCTGTGTCGGCTATTCCGAACAGAACTCGGACACCGTTCTCGCGCTGTGGCGGCTGGCGGATGAGTGGGAGGCGGTCGCCTTCTTCGAGGACGCGGATCTGCATCCTCTGCGACCGGTCCTGGAAAGCATCCGCTCCGCGTCACTGCTGACCCGACTGACCCGACGCGCGAGTCACGCCCGCACGCAGGAGTTGGAAGCGTGGTGCGACACCGGCTGGGAGGTCTTCCTGCGTCTGGCGGGCGACAATGCGGCGGCGGACGAACTTCCCCCAGCCATGGCCTTCCTCGCTGTCGTCGCCGAGTACCTGGTCAAGGACGGCCGCAGCAAGGAAGCCGAGGAGTTGCGGCGATGGAACCGCAGCCAGGCTCAACAGCGGGGACTGACGGACGCGATGGCCGGCTGGCAGCAGGACGCCTATCTCGCCCCCGGTGAACCCTCCCTCACGCCCGCCTACTTATTGATCCAGCTGGAGCCAGACGGCGTCGACAAGGACTGCTACTACCTGGCGCACTGGCGTCAGTCCGACTCCGACGGATGGCACCCGATCCCCGGGGAGACGCTCAAATTCCACCGGGACGACCTTCCCGGCGCGGTGGACCGCCTCATCGAACAGACCGAGGAGCGATGGGCGGATCTTCGCCAGCCGGTGATCATCGAGTACATACTGCCGTGGGAACTGCTCGATGAACCGGTGGAGTGGTGGAGCAAGGAGCTCGACGCCCCCATCCCGACCCCTCTGGTGATGGACTACACCGTGGTCCTGCGTTCCTTCGACCGACTACGCAAAGCAGCATGGCACCGCCCCTGGAACAACCGTTGGCGCCAGTTCAAGGACAGACCGGCGGACAGCCGTTCGTACTGGAGCACTCCGGACGGATCCGCGTTCCACCTGGAACGGGAACTGAAAGAGGACGACCAGATCGTCTGCCTGGTGCTCAGCGAATCGCCCCGCACAGACTCAGGACCGGCCCGCCAGGAGTTCGTCGCAGCTCTGCGTGCCGGAATTCCCGCCCTGCTGTGGGACAGGAGCGGTTCAGGGGTCCGCTTTCGTGAGGCTGCCGCGGACATCGTCCGCGACGGCGGGCTGGCCGGGCTGCTCGAAAGCACTCGCCGCTGGCGCAACGAGGCACTGGCTCTGGGACCCGAGGGGTGGGACGGCCACGTCGGCCGTCATCTGGCCCTCCTCCTGGACGACCCCGAACGACTGCCCGGACCGTCTGCTCCGGCAAGTGGCCAGGGCAGCCCGTGATCTGAAATTGCTTACGAGCGGGGGAGATTGGAGGCCGCAGTCCGTGATGCCGGAGACGCATTCGAGAGCGTGCAACCACCTGGCTCCAGCCCGGGTAACCTGCCCTGTGCACGGGGTGGTTGTCGCAATTGTCAGCGGAGACGCGTCCCCGTCACCCCGCCGACTCCGCCGCCAATCCCCTGTGAGTGACCATGTCCAATGACGACGCTTGGCGCGGTCTCTTACGCTCTGGAACAGACACCGCGCACCTGTGGCAGACACTGCCCCCGGCAGACGACGGGGGCATCTCGGAGGCGGTCCTGGTCGTCGACGCCCATGTGAGCATGCGCGTATGGGACGACGTCGTACAGGAACTCCCCCAGACGCTGAGTACGCATTTCACCCATGTTCGGGTTGTCCGCCTGCTGGGCACGGACGAGACGGTTCCGTCTCGCGTGAGTACCGATTCCCCGTTCGGAGCAATGTCCGAGGGTATCCGCCGGGTGATTCTTGTGGTTACCGACGGGCTTGCGGCCGGTTGGCACCTGGGCACCGTGCAGCCTCTGCTCCGTGACTGGACTCTGACCTGGCCGCTTGCAGTGATCAATGTGCTGCCGCCCCACCTGTGGTTCCGCACCGGACTGGATGTGTCCCACGTTCAGGTGAAGGCGCCGGCCGTCTGGAGCGCGAACACTTGGTGGCAGTGGCGGCAGCGGGAAGCACCCACAGGACTCTGGTCGGCCGACCCGGCGGGGACGGAAGAGGAATCGGAGAGCACCGCGGAGGCCGATGCCCCGAGCGTCGTTCCCGTACTGTCCCTCACCCAACACGGAGCACGCGCTCTGTTCGTGGTGCTCAGCGACACCGAACCTCATTGGCGGGATCTGCCCGCCCTGTTCGCCCACCGGTGGAAGGCACGACCGGATTCCGCGCGGGCGCTGCCCTGGGCAAACGAGTTTCTCGCCGCTCACGGACCGCCCTCCGCCGCGAACCGTGTCTCCGACTTTCGAGCCGCGGCGTCGCCCACCGCTTTCAGACTGGCGACACGCCTAGCCGCCGCACCGCTCAGTCTGCCCGTCCTCCGCGCCCTGATCGCCTCCACGGCCGGAGCGGGCCCGGTCCACGCCTCCGAACTGTTCCTAGGTGGTCTGGTACGCCCCACCGGAGTCCGCGAGGACTCACCGGATGCCGTCGTCTACGACTTCCTGCCGGATGCGCGCGAGCAACTGCTCGCCGCAGGCCGGCGCAGTGCGACGCTGCGGACTGTGCGTGAGGTTCGGGCAGTGCTCGCCGGCGCCCCGGCGAACACTTCTTTGCTGCCGCCGACGTCAGCGTCATTGTGCGACCTGACGAGGCCCACGATCACAAGCCGCAATGCCTACTTCCACCGTGTGGAGCTCAGCGCGATGGCGGCCCTCTCGTTCCTTGAGCGTGCCGCCCTGCTGCGCGAAGCCTTGCGCTGGCACGATCAGCGGCATGCGCCCCGCCTTCCCGGTGATCCGCCCCCTGCATCTGTCGTCACTCCGCCTATACACCCCACAGAAGACGAAGGAGTAATGCGCATGACAACGACGCCTCAGCGTCCGGAGGAAGGAGTGAGGACCGCACAGCCTCGCATTTGGAGCTTGCCGCCCCGAAATCAGAATTTCACAGGGCGGACCGAACTTCTTAATCTGCTGGACGAGAGCCTGGGCGAAGGCACGACGACCGTATTGCCCGAGGCAATTCACGGCATGGGCGGGGTCGGGAAAACGCAACTTGCTATTGAATACGCCTATCGCCATCAAGCAGAATTTGACATCATCTGGTGGATCCCTTCCGAACGTCCAGGTCAGATCGGCCAATCACTGGTCGAACTCGCCAGGCGGTTGGGGCTGACCACCACCTCAGAAGTCAACGTCGCCGGTCCTGCGGTTCGCGAAGCACTGCGTGAGGGAAAACCATTTTCCAGGTGGATGCTCATCTTTGACAATGCGGACAGTCCGGAACAGGTACGCCCCTATTTCCCGACGGGCGGCGCGGGAACCATCCTCGTGACCTCTCGAAACCGGCGCTGGGGACTCGTCAGCGGATCTCTCGAAGTGGACGTATTCACTCGGGAAGAAAGCAAAGAGCTACTGCGCGGTTCGGGTCCGATACTTCAGGAAGAGGAAGCCGAGGCGCTGGCTGAGGCTCTGGGCGACCTTCCGCTGGCACTGGTTCAGGCAGCAGCGTGGCGCGCGGAGACAGGAATGCCCGCATCCGAGTATCTGCGACTCTTCGAAAGCAAGAAGAACGAACTCCTGGAAACCGCTCCGCCGCCAGACTACCAACTTCCTGTCGCGGCCGCCTGGAACGTCTCCCTGGACCACCTGGAGACACGCAGCCCCGCCGCACTCCGCCTGCTCCAGTTGTGCTCGTATTTCGCCCCGGACCCGATCTCCCGGAAAATCCTGTCCCGCCGTGAAAGCAGTCCGGACGACCCTTTCCCCGAGTTGAATTCAACACTCAGCGACCCGATGAAGCTCGCGCGCGCTATTCGGGAGATCAACCGGTACTCGCTAGCCCGAATCGATCACCGCACCAACTCCATCGAGATGCACAGGTTGGTGCAGCACGTTTTGATCAACCGTATGAGCCCCCAGGAGCAAGAACGTATGCGCGAGAGCGCCCACCGCCTGATGGCGACAGCCGACCCAGGGACCCCGACCGACCCGACGAGCTGGGGACGGTACGCCGAGCTGTACACCCATGTGATGGCTTCAGACGCCCTCCGGTCCAGTCAGTCCTGGACCCGGGACCTCGTCATCAATGTCGCCAAGTACCTTTACCACTGGGGCGAGCATGAGGTGGCCGTCGACTTCTCAGAATCCGCTTGGAAGACCTGGCTACAGCTCTTCGGCGAGGAAGACCACCAGACACTGCTGATGGGTCAGTGGCTGACCTGGATGTATTGGACGGTCGGGCGGTACCAGGAAGCGTCCAGCCTCGTGGAACAGGTCCGGCAGGTCTACGACCGTGTCGCTGACCCAGATGCCGAGAGCACCCTCGACGCCATCGACACCGAAGCAGGCGTCCGCCGTGCCGAAGGCCGGTTCCAGGACGCTGTGGAACTCAACCGCGTGGCCTACGAGCGGGCGGTGAACGCGTTCCGCGAGGACGACCCTGTCACTCTCAACATCGCCCACAACCTAGGTGTGAGTCTTCGTCTGACCGGCGCTTTCCGGGAAGCGCTGGAACTCGACCGCAGGACCTGGGAACTCAAGCTGCGCGTCTTCGGCCGCGACGAACAGCGAAGTCTCATCACCGAGAACTCGATCGCCATCGACGTGCGGGAGATCGGGGACTACATCGTTGCTCGCCGCCTCCAGGAAAGCGCCCTAAGCGCGTCACGCGAGCTGTTCGGCAGCGACAACCCGAACACCATCGACACCGTGCGAGAACTCGGCATCGCATGCCGGAAGGCAGGCGATCACGCCCGCGCCCTGGAGCTGGCCCTGGAAACCCAAGAGGGCTTCACCCGCCGCTATGGCGAGACCCATCCCCGCTCGCTGGCGAGCGCGCTGACACTGGCCATCGCCCTGCGCCAGAACGGCGATCTGGACTCCGCGCACGCTCGCGGACTTCAGGTCTGCGCCGGTTACCGCACGGTCTTCCACGAGCGCCACCCCTACACCATGTCGGCAGACGTGGGCCTCGCGGTCTCCGAGCGCCTCCTGGGACGGCCGGAAGAGGCCCGGCTGCTGGACGAGGCGGCGCAGGAGGCATTGGTCGACGTGGTCGGTCCCCTGCATCCCTTCACTCTGGTGACGGCGATCAACCTGGCCAGTGATCTGGCTGACCTGGGCGAGCACCAAGCGGCCGCGGACGTCGGACGGGACGCGCTCGCCCGGTGTCTGCAGACGTTTGGTCCGGACCACCCCACCACCCTGGCGTGCGCCGGAAATCTCGCCCAGGACTTGGTCTCGGTCGGCCTGATCGACGAAGGCAACGCCCTGCGTCGGGACACTGGTGAGCGGCTTGAGCGGGTACTCAACACATCTGCCGCCGGGGAGGAGAACACCGCGCCGCACCCCGCGGCCGTGGACTTCCGGGCGGGCCTCCGAGCCAACTGCGACATCGACCCCCTGCCTCTGTGACAGATAACCTATCCACCGTTGGCAAGCCACGTGGCCAACCGCAAGGGATCACTCGGTCGCACTCCTGCGGCTGTCAGAGCTTCCTGAACGGCTCTGGCCCTCTCCGGGAAACGAAGCAGGAACCGGGCGGCCTCGTGATGCACGGGGTCGTCCGCCAGTGCTCGCCCCAGAAGCGCCCAGGAAGCCGCGGGAGGGTCCTGGGTTTCCATCTGTTCCAACAAGCCTCGGCGAGCGGCCGGCCGCTCGCCGAGCGCCAGCAGTACATCTGCCCTCGTCGCCCCGCCCACCTTCGCCTCTGCCCGTGAGGCCCACTCCCCTGTCGAATCCGTGATGACGTGCCGGGCGAGAGTGGCCGCGACGTCGAGACTGACAGCCTGGGCATCCGGCACGGTCCTCGGCGGTGCGCCCAAGGAGACCGGCGGAAGCGCGTCCCCCCGCCTCCAGGCACGCACGGTCTCGTCAACGGCCCGCACATCCGGTCGTAGATGGTGGGCGCGCCATCGAGCGCTGTGATCGACGATCGCATCGCGCGCCAGCCGCATCCCCGTCCGTGACACCTCTTCGGCCCGCCACGCATCGCAGTGCTCGATCACGAGATCCACCAGCTGGCGCCCTGCGGCCGTCAGCCGGTGGTGCCGTCGGAGACCCGTCAGGACGGACCACACCTGGTCACGGCAGAGGGCGAACTCAAAATCCGCGAGCAGTGAGCCCGATCCTTCGGATTTTCGTCGATGAGCGCGCCAGAAGCGCGCCACGCCGAAAAACGCATAAAATCCCTGAATTAATCCCTCCAATGGCCTTGGGTCATCACGCCAAGGCGCATAGAATAATTCCAGGCGATCCTTTGGACTTTCCAGCCTTCTCGCCAGGGATTCAAGATGGATCAGCGCGCCGAGCTTTATATGCTGAAATTCATGCACCAAAGTGGCGGCGAACTGGAGAGAGGTGTCGGGCAGAGACGCGCTGATCCCACCGAATGCCTCGCCGGCCGAGCTGCTGTACGGGCGGAATTCCTCCCGTGCTTCCACCGGAGCTATGGAAAGAAGAGGCCCGCGACGTATTTCTTCGGCCACTTCGGAGTCATCACGGGTGAGGATGTTCCACGCCTCCGTCAGCACCAGACGCCAGGCCTCCTTCTCCTCCCCACTCAGGAGACGAGGTTCTTGAGGTGTCGAGAAGTTTCGACAGGGGTCGTGCTCGTCCAGCACGAGATCCAGGGCGTCACCGCGTCGACCGACCGTCAGTCGACAGGTCGGCGACCAGCCAGGAACGTGGTGCCGCCAGTCGGGTCCCGTCCGCACCTCCGCACCGGCGGCGTCGACGATCCGCAGGGAGCCGCCCTGACCGGAGGCCCGCCCGATCGCCCACGCCCGCCGCCTTCGCTCCTCGAATCGCACGCAGCCCAGACCCGGCAAAGAAACGATTCCCCACTGGATAGGCACTTCCAGCGAGAAGGACAGCCGGGCGCGGGTCGCAGCGGCTATGGCCATGGCGGAAAGACGTCCCGCAGCCACCCGTAAAGGAAGTGGCCTCGCAGACTTGTCACCCTGTAGCTGCCGCAGGACGGACGTGACCCAGATGCCCGTTCCAGGGGTCATGAGAATCTCTTCCACCGCCTGAGGCGCCACGCCCTGGGCTCGCTCCAGCAAGGACCAGGCGATGACAACGCCCGCTCCGGCATCGGCGTCCTGACGCGCGAGGCCCAGGAAGCCACGCAGGAGCAGCATGCGGCGGCTGCGTTCGGCCCTCCTCAGCTCACCGACAAGCCGGCCCGGGTCGGGATCACGGACAAGCGCTGTGACATCCTCCGCGGAGATCCTGTGGAACGCCGGGCGACCTCTCGCCATGCCGGCTTCAGCACCCACAGCTCCCCCTGCGTCACTCCGCACGAGACGGGTTGCTGCCGCCGGCCCTCACCGAAAAGGGGTCGTTGAGGTCACTCATCAGGTACTCAAGCGACTCGGTCACCTCTGGGCCGTCCATGGAGCGCAGTTCCTCAAGAGATATGCCCGAAAGGTCCATGACTGCGGAACCATTCTCGGGCTCAGCCTGCTCTGCGGCTGCCAAGTCCCCTCCAGTTAACGGCCATTGACCCATGCGGCACCCCTTCCCATAATGACCCAGAGCAGGGCTTCCCGAAACCCTGCGTACCAGCCAGCAACCACATCGGTTCATGCGTATTTGAGCGCCAATCGCTCCACTACGTACTCGACTTGGCGGACTTCCTCCGAGCCCTGCTCCCAGTTTCGCAAGGCGTGGACCAGCGTGCCGAAGGTGCCCGGGTACCTCCGGCAAGTGAGCAGGAGACCGTGCACTTCGGAACGGAGCCGGCTGTCCCTCGGACGCTGGACCGCGAGCAGCGGATCGGAATCCTCCAGAACCGAGTCCAGCCCGTCGGGCCGACGCATCACCCGGAGAGTGACAATTGCATCCGTCAATTGCCAGAGCTCCGCGGGACTCAAGTGGGACAGCAGACGGGGCGGCAACACAAAAGTCGACGGCTCCCCGGCACCCGGCAGACTCTGCGGCAGGCCGGCATGCCTGCGCATCGTCTCCAGCTCTTCTTCCCGCAGGACCTCGTACCAGCGGCTCACGCGAACAGCGGCAAGTCGGTTCAGACCATCTGCTCGATGGTGTCTGGCCATCACACCGATGATCGCGTCTCCGTGCCAGACGACGGCGCCGGACATGCCTTCCCAGGGAGAGCGATGCGGCTCGACCTCGTCGGCGGGCGACGAGACACCCACCTCCAGGGTTCCCTCACGCCGGTTCGACAGGACGGAAACCGTGCCGTCCACGTGGCAGGAATCGCGATAACGCGTGGGCACCTCGGGCTCGGCGAGTCCCCTCCGCGCAGTGGCCCTGCGCATTTTGAACAGGGGAAATCCCACTGCCGACACCCGCAAGGTCGCGTCGACGTCCGGCACTCCGGCGAAGCGCGGGTGCGCGAGCACCGCCTGGGACGCCGGAGGCATGTCCACCAGCTCCAACAGCGCCAGGTCCGCCTCCTCCGAGGAGAGAAGGACCCGAGCTCCCGTCGCCCATTCAGCCGGGCGATCGGCTTCGAAGCGGACGCGCAGCGCGGACGTCGGCCCCTCAACAACGTGCGCCGAGGTGATCACATGATGCCCCGACACCCGGTACCCCGAGCCTCGTCGGCCCGGACCGGCGATGCCCTGCCAGATCACCTCGGCCACTCGGCCAATGTCCAGCCCCGTCGGACTCCTCCCGGGTTCGCCCACAGGAGCCCTCTACCCCGCGCCCGCCCGGCCTACGCTGTTGCGGGGGCCCAAGCCTTCACCCCGTCAGGCAGGTGGCGGCTCGCAAGGGCCCGGCGTCCGCGCAATCGAACTGGCCACTTTCGTCAGGGAATTGAGGAAGCAGCTCAGCCCCCCCCCGGAGACGAGTCCCAGTCACGTCCGCTTCGAGCTGGGCCCGGTCGAGAGCAGGCGACGGTCGCGGTCGAGCAACACCGCGGCGCGTCAGGGAAGATCGGCTTGTGGGCGGTAAGACGAACATCGATACGGCCACCACCGCGGCCCATACCCATCGCATCACAACAACCCTGCAACCGGTCCTGATCCCACCTGATGGCACCGTCACTGCACCCTGATTGATCACTGGCCAGGAACACGCAGACGAACCCTGACGAGCTCGTGCGCGGATGACCGCTGTTGGTGCGAGAGCGGTGCTGCGACAGCCTGGATGGTGTCGCTCAAGAGCCCGGAAGTCTCGATCTCGCCGACGCTCTCAACCACCGCGTCCAGCACGCGGAGCCGAAGGCTGGGAGCAACAGTGCAACCTCCTGGGCAGCAGGCCAGCACCAGTGGCGCAAGGAGCCTCGCGACAAAGCCGTCACCGTGCAGTTGCCCGCCACACACCCCAACGGCGCGCCGCCCCCGGATGGGACGGCGCGCCGCAGGTCTCACGTCACTGACAGGACGTCATGGTGCCGATGGGGTCAGCGGTGCCCGCCGCCACCCCCGTGGCCGCCGCCCTCGTGACCGCCACCGTTGTGACCGCCACCGTCGTGACCCCCACCCCCGTGGCCGCCGCCGTTGCGGCCGCCCCAGGACTGGTCGTCCACCAGGCGGCGGTGGTCGTTGCGGAGGGTGGCCGTGTCGGAGCGGTTGTCCCAGACGTAGTCGCGGCGGCCCTGGTAGAGGTCGCGCATGTCGTCGCGGCCCTTGCCGGTGTGGACGCGGACCGTGGCGTGGCCGGCGAGGCGGTAGTGGTGGAAGGTGTAGGTCTGGCCGTCCTTGTTCGAGAGCTTCCAGCCGTCGAGGTTGACGCCGTTGCGGGTGTGGTTGGTGATCTCGACCCACTCGTTGTTGAGAGAACGGGCGGAGCGGTCGTCGTGTCCCGGAGAGTCGTACTGCACGCGGCTGATCTCCACGCTCGGCCGGGCCGCGTGGTCGGCCGCGGTCGCCGGCAGTGCCGCCGCGCCGACGAGAGCACCGGCCGCCAGAGCGGCTGCGGCCAGACGACGGACGGACACGGAAGGTGAAGAGGTCACGGGTTCCCCCAGCATGGTGCGGGCACCTCCCTGGATACGGCAACGGCCGGACCCCGGGCTGTGCGGTGTGCGGGTGGCGGCCTCTTGGCCGCACATCCACACCTTCTCCGCCGTACCGGCGGGATATGAGCGATACGTGAACGGCGTTACGAGTCAGTCGCATTTCCGTGACTCTCACCTGCATCATCCATTTATGCGCGTGATGCACCAGGTTGACGGCCCGATGGAGCCAGGGGCCTTGTGCGTGCTGGTCCGGGTTCCGTGATCGCCACGGTGCGCCACCCCAGGGCCGCCGAAGCCATCACCCGAAAGTGAGTAACGGTGGACCCACGCCTACGGCACCATGACCTCTCATGGGGAGCTTGAGCGGGGGCCGGGATCGCTACGTCGACTTTCTGCGGGCGTGGGCGATCGTGCTGGTGGTGTTCGGGCACTGGCTGATCACCGGGTTGGTGCGGGAGCCCGACGGGACCATCAGCGCACCGGAGTTGCTCGCCACCGTGCCCTGGACCCAGTGGCTGACCCTGGGGTTCCAGGTCATGCCGTTGTTCTTTCTGGCCGGTGGGCATGCGGCCGGCGGGTCCTGGGCGCGGGCCCGGGCGGAGGGTCGTACGGCCACGGGGTGGGTGGGGCGGCGGGCGTTGCGGATGCTGCTGCCCGCCGGGGTGTACAGCGGGCTGGTGCTGGCCGCCGTGGCGATCTGCTCGGCGGCCGGGGTGGACCGGGGCACCCTCGCGCTCGTCGGGTGGGCCATGGCCATGCAGTTCTGGTTCCTGCCGGTGTATCTGCTCCTCAGCGCGCTGACTCCGGCCTTGCACGCGGCACATCGGCGGTGGGGGCTGCGCGTGCCGGTGGCCATGGGGGCGGTCGCCCTGGTCGCCGACACGCTCGTGGTCAGTGGGCATGTGGCCGGTCTCGGGCTGCTCGACTATCTGCTTGTGTGGGGCGTTGCCTACCAGTTGGGCTTCTGTTGGCGGGATGGGATCGTGACTGAGCGGTCCTCGGTCCCGGTCCGCATGGCCGTGGGCGGTGTGCTCGGCTTCGCGGTGCTCGTCGGCTTCGGGCCCTTCCCGGTGAGTCTGATCCTCGTCACCGGGCAGCATCCCAGCAACACCAATCCCCCGTCCGCCGCCATGCTGACCTGGGCAGTTGGGCAGTCCGGGCTCGCGCTGCTCCTCGCGCCCGTGCTGCGGCGGCTGTTGGAGCGCGGCCGAGTGTGGGGGCTGGTACGGCCGTTGGGCGGCGCCAGCATGACGCTCTATCTGTGGCACATGCTGCCCGTACTGATCGTCGCCGGTGCTTTCTATCTCACCGGGCTCGCGCCCGAACCCGCCTACGGGTCGGCGAGTTGGTGGGCGCTGCGCGTGCCCTGGCTGGCCGTGCTCGGGGGCGTGCTGGCGGGGGTCGTAGTGGCGCTGCGGCCGTTGGAGCGTGGGCTCGCGGTCGTCTACGAGCGGACCCTGCCGGGTGATCGGCCGCGCCGGGCCTGGGCGTTGTGGGGCGGGCTGGCCGCGAGTGTGGGTGCGCTGATCTGGTTCGCGGGGCACGGGTTCGCCTACGAGGGGCGGTTCCCGGTGCTGCCCGCGCTGGGGCTGGCGGTGGGTGTGGGGCTGGTCATGGCGGTGGGGCGGGACGGTCGAGGCCGTCCCGCCCCACCCGACCTCAACGGCCTTAGCGCCTACGGCACTTGGACACGTCGATCCGTACGATCTGCGGGTCGTGGTCGCTCGCCTGGTCCGCGAACTCCGCGTTGATGTGCACGACGTCGTAGTCGAACGACGTCACCGCGGGGCTGGTCAGGATGTGGTCCAGGGTCTGGGAGTTGCCGTCGTAGACGTAGGTGTAGCGCTCGGCGGCGGGCAGGGTGGTGATCAGGGGCTTGAGGACGTTGCCGGCCGTCAGGGTGGTGACGGTCTGCGAGAACTCGTAGTCGTTCAGGTCGCCCAGGACGATCGCCTTGGCGTTCTTGTCCGCCGCCAGCAGGGACTTGACGAAGGTGTTGACCTCCGCCGCCTGGGCCGCGCGCTGGGTCTCCGAGCTGCGGGCCGGGGGCTGGTAGCGGCCGTGGATGGGCTGGTCGCCGCCCTTGGAGATGAAGTGGTTGGCGACGACGAAGACCTGCTCGCCCTGGAAGGTGAACTCGCCGACCAGGGGCTTGCGGCTGTCGTCCCAGGCCGCGTTGGTCGGGTCGATACGGCCCGGGGAGTAGGTGAGTTCGACGCCCCTGCGGGTCTTCACCACGCTGGTGGCGGTGGTCGCGTCGCCGCCGGTGTGGTCGGTGAAGGAGACCCGCTTGGGGTTGAAGAGGAAGACCTGGCGGATGTTGCCGCCGGGCTCGCCGCCGTCCTGGTCGTTGGTCGGCGAGATGTAGCGCCACTTGTAGGCCGGGCCACCGGCCGCGCGGACCGCGTCCGTGAAGCGCTTGAGGGTGGCCTCGGCCGTCACCGTGCCGTCGTCGGTGGCGCCGTTGTCGTCCTGGATCTCCTCCAGGGCCACGATGTCGGGCGAGTCGAGGTTGACTGCGACGCCCTCGGCGAGCCGGTCGAACTTCTCCTGGACGTCGAGCGCGTCCAGGTTCTCGACGTTGTACGTGGCGACCGCCAGCTCGTCCTTCTTCTGACGGCGGGTCACCTCCTGCTTCAGGCCGTTGTCGACGAGGGTGCCGAGCTGGGTGGCCTGGACGTTGTAACCGCCATAGGTGGAGTAGTCGAGGGGGCCGGTCGTGGCACCTGACAGTTCGTCACCCACGTTGGCTGCGGGGAAGGTTGACGTCGTGTCGAGCGACATCACCTCTATACGGCCCGTGTTGGGCTGGTCGTAGGAGGAGTAGAGCGTGCCGCCGCGGGACGTCGCGTTCTCGTCCGGCTTCACCGTGACCCACAGTTCGCCGTAGGCGTCCGAGGCGCCGACCACGCGGGCGTCGGCGAACGTGACCCTCATGCCCTCCAGGGATTCGTAGAAGTCCTGGGCGTAGACGGTGGGTTGGAGGGCGAGGGACTCGATGCTGCCGCCGGACGCGGTCGGGATGTAGGCGTCGGGGACCGAGGTGGCGTCCAGGGTCACGGCGTCCGGCAGCGCGTTGCCGCTGGAGAGGACGGTGGTCGTCGGGCCGCCGATCTCGGTGTTCGACTGGCTGGTGCTGCTCGGGTAGTACTCGCTGACCTTGCCGGTGACCAGGACCGAGTCGCCGACCGCGACGGTGGGCTTGGCGGAGCCGGTGTAGACGAAGACGGCCTCGCTGGTGCGCGGGTCGGTGTCGGGGGTCGGGTCCTGGATCCAGTAGCCGAGGGAGCCGCTGCTGCGGACGCCGGTGACGATGCCCGGGACGCGGGTGACCGTCTGGCCGGCGTACGGCGAGAGGCGGGTCGTGCCCTGGATGTCGTGGACGCGGACGGTGCCGGGGTCGGTCGGCGAGCCGCCGTCGTCGCCGCCGTCGCCCGAACCGGGCGTCTGGCCCGCCGAGTTGACCGGGGTCGGGGTGCCCGCGGTGAGGTCCGCCGCGTTGTCGTCGGTGTCCGCGAGGGAGTCGGCGCGGGCGACGGACGCGGTGTTGGAGGCGCCGGTGGCCGGGCCGCTGCCCTCGCGGACGACCGCGGTGCCGTAGCCCGTGAGGTCGACGACGCTGGGGTCGGCCGCGCAGTCCGCGGCGGTCTTGCAGGTCAGCGCGGTGGTGCCGGAGACCAGGGCGATCGTGCCGGTGGTGGCGCTCATGGCGATCGAGCCGCCGGCGTCGGTGGTCGGCAGGGCGGTGGTGCCGCCGCTGCCGGTGCCCTCGCCGACGAGGTAGCGGGCGCCGGGGGCGATCGCGCCGGTGAGGGCGGTGACCTGCCAAGTGGAGCCGGCGGAAGGCGAACCGGGCAGGTACTGCACGCTGTAGCCCGACAGGTCGTACGCGGCGGAACCGGCGTTGCCGAGTTCCACGAAGTCCCGGGTCAGGGTCGCCCCCGAGTTGCCCCCGCCGCCGTACACCTCGGCGATCACGGCCGAGGCCGACGGGGTGGCGGACGCGGCGGGCAGGGCGGTGAAGGCGAACGCTCCCGCCGTACCGACGGATATGAGCGCGTAGGCGGTGCGGCGGGCGCGGGGTCTGCGTCCCTCGGGTCTGGACACGCTGGCGGTCTCCTCGTGCTTCGTGTAGCTGCCGATACCGGTGCCTGTGGGGAGTCGGCTCAAGTTACGCGCGTAGAAAGGGAGTTGCCAGAGGGCCTTGCGTTAAATCCAGGGAACAAGTGCGTGCGACGGTGGCGGGGCGCCGGCCGCGAAAGTGACCTTCCACACATAAGGCCAGTGATCAACTAGGGCAACTCGCCCTATTCGGGCGAGCCTTGAGGGCCTCCGGACCGCAACCGGTTCACCTTTCAACCGTGGCATTTTCCGGTTTCGTCCAGTTCACTCGGGATGGCTTGCCGCAGGGCATAAGCCCGTTCCGTCCCCAGGAGGCGTGTAGAGATATGTCCCATTCATCCGATTCGCCGCAAGTCCCCTTCGCTCCCCACCCGGTGACCGCCGCCGAAGTCATCCCGGGCGACCTCATCGCCCTGACCCCCGACGACGCCGAGCGCGCCTGCTGGTACGTCGTGACCCACACCCTCCCCGAGACGCCCGAGACGATCCGGGTCACCCTGCGGCCGCCGCTCGGCGGGACCGACCGCGACGAGGTGCTCGGCCGGGACCGCCGGGTGACCAGCGCGGGCCGGCGACTGGATGTCGGGGCCGTGCCGCGGCTCGTCTCCGACGACCTGGCCGGCGTCGAGTTCCATGACGGCGACCGGGTGACCTCGCTGCGGGTGGTCGATCCGGGGGCCGACGAGCTGTCGTACGAACGGCGTTGGGGTGTGTGGCACCGCGACCTAGACGGGGGCTCGGGGGAGGTCGCCTCCGACGCCGAGATACGGGGGCGGGCGGACGAGGAGTGTGTCGTACGGCACTATCCGCGGCCGGAGCGGGAGGTGACCGCGCACGGGCCGCGGCGGGTCGTGGTCACCGGGCTCGGTGCCGTCACACCGCTCGGGGTCGGGGTCGACGAGCTGTGGCGGGGGCTGCTCGACGGCCGGCACGGGATCCGGGAGCTGGACGGCGAGGAGTTCGCGGAACTGCCCGTGCGGGTGGCCGGCACCGTGCCCGTCGACCCGGCGGAGCTGCTGCCGCGTCAGGCGGCGCGGCGGATGAACCGGGGCGCGCAGTTCGCCGTGCTCGCCGCGCGGGAGGCGTGGGGCGACGCCGGGTTCGTGGCCGGGGGCACCCGGGAGAGCGGGCTCGATCCCGAACGGGTCGGCGTCAGCCTCGGGGCGATCCTCGGGGACGCGTCCGTACTCGTCGGCGCCGACCGCCGCCTCAGGGACGGGCGTTCCGTCTCACCGCTCACCACGCCCATGACCGTGCCCTCGCAGGCCGCCTCCCAGGTCTCCCTCGACCTGCACATCACCGGCGAGGCCCGCACGGTCACCGCCGCGTGCGCCTCCGGCACCGAGGCGATAGGGGCGGCCATCGACCGCATACGGTACGGCCGTGTCGACGTCGCCCTCGCGGGCGGGGCCGAGGCGGTCGTCACGCCGGCGATCATGGCGTCGTTCGCCGCGATGCGGGCCTTGTCCACGCGCGGGGTGGCGGACGGTTCGTCGCCGTCCCGGCCGTTCGGGAAGGACCGGGACGGGTTCGTGAACGGGGAGGGCGCGGGGGTGCTCGTCCTCGAGGCCGAGGAGCACGCACGCGCGCGTGGAGCGCGGATCTACTGCGAGGCCGCCGGGTGGGGACTGTCCGCCGACGCGCACCACATGGCGGCTCCCGATCCCTCGGGGGCCGGGGTCGCGCTCGCGGTGCGGCGGGCGGTGCGGGACGCGGGCGGGCATGTCGTGGACGTCGTCCATGTGAACGCGCATGCCACGGCGACGGTCGAGGGCGATCTCGCCGAGGCGGGGGCGCTGCGGGCCGTGTTCGGGCGGCGGGCCCTTCCCGTCACCGCACTCAAGGGACATCTCGGACATCTGCAGGGTGCGGCGGGCGGGGTCGAGGCCGTGGCGACCGTCCTCACGCTGCATCACGGGGTGGTGCCGCCGACCGTGGGGAGCGGGGAGTTGGACGAGGCGATCGGGCTGGATGTGGTGACGGGGGCGGTGCGGGAGTTGCCCGGGGGCGGCGACCTCGCTCTCAGCAACTCGTTCGGGTTCGGGGGGCACAACGCGGTGCTGGCGTTGCGGCGGGTGATCTGACCGACAGGGGAAGAGGTGGCTCACGCGGTGCGCTTGCGCGGGGCCGCCTTCTTCGCCGGGGTCTTCTTGGTGGCGGTCTTCTTCTTGCCCTGTGTCGTCTTCTTCGTCGACGCCGACGCGGGAGTCGTGGACTTCTTCGCCGCCGTCTTCTTCGTCGCCGTGGAGGTCGACTTCTTGCCGGTGGCCTGTTTGGGGGTCGCGCGCGGCGAGAGCGGTCTGACCTCGGCCTTCTCCCCCGTCCCCTCGCCGCGCGACTCCTTCGCCTCGCGGACGCTCTTCTCCAGGGCGGCCATCAGGTCGAGGACCTTGCCGCTGCGGGCCGGGGCCGGGGACTCCGCGGGCTGTTCCCCGGAGGCCTTGGCGGCGATCATCTCCTCGACCGCCTCGCGGTAGTCGTCGTGGAGGTCGGCGAGGTCGACCTCGCCCAGGGTGTCCATCAGGGCGTCCGCGAGGTCGAGTTCCTTGTCGCGGACGGTGACGCCGGTGTCGGGGGCGACGTCCTCGGGGGCGCGGATCTCGTCCGGCCAGAGCAGGCCGTGCATCGCGATCACGTCGTCGACGACGCGCAGCATGCCCAGGCGTTCGCGGCCCCGCAGCGCGTACTTCGCGATAGCCACCTTCTGGCTCCGCTTCAGCGCCTCGCGCAGCAGGGTGTACGGCTTGGCGGCGGGGACGCCGTTGGCGGAGAGGTAGTACGCCGCGTCCATCTGGAGCGGGTCGATCCGGTCGGCCGGGACGAAGGCCACGATCTCGATCGTCTTCGCCGTCGGGATCGGCAGGTGGGCCAGGTCCTCGTCGGTGATCGGGATCATCGTGCCGTCCGCGTCCTCGTACGCCTTGCCGATCTCGGACTGGGTGACCTCGCGGTCCTCCAGTTCGCAGACCTTGCGGTAGCGGATGCGGCCGCCGTCCTCGGTGTGGATCTGGCGGAAGGAGATCGAGTGGCTCTCGGTCGCGTTCACCAGCTTGATCGGGATGCTGACCAGGCCGAAGGAGATGGCGCCGTTCCATATGGATCGCACCTGCGGCACCCACCTTCCGTTTCCTCTGGGCGATTCATCACGTTTACGTGGGATTCTCATCGTATGACGCCGATCACAGAGGTGGAGGGGCGAAGGCTCACGCTCAGCAATCTGGAGAAGGTGCTGTACCCGGCGACCGGCTTCACCAAGGGCGAGGTCCTGCACTACTACGCCACGACCGCCGAGGTCCTGCTGCCCCATCTGCGCGACCGGCCGCTGTCCTTCCTGCGCTATCCGGACGGGCCCGACGGCCAGGTCTTCTTCGCCAAGAACGTGCCGCCGGGTACGCCCGACTGGGTCACCACGGCCGAGGTGCCGAGGTCGGAGGGGCCGGCCCGGATGGTGCTGGTGCAGGATCTGGCGTCCTTGATGTGGGCGGCGAACCTCGTCACCGAGTTCCATACGCCCCAGTGGGTGATCGGGGCGCCGGGGGATGCCGACCGGCTGGTGTTCGACCTCGATCCCGGGCCGCCGGCGACGGTCGTCGAGTGCTGCGAGGTCGCGCTGTGGCTGCGGGAGCGGTTGGCGGCGGACGGGATCGAGGCGTACGTCAAGACGTCCGGGGCGAAGGGGCTGCATCTGCTGGCGGGGGTGGAGCCGGCGCCTTCGGGACGGGCCGTCGAGTACGCGAAGCAACTGGCCGTGGAGGCGGAGCAGGCCCTCCCTCGGCTCGTCGTCCACCGGATGACACGGAGCCTGCGGCCCGGGAAGGTGTTCGTCGACTGGAGCCAGAACGCCGCGCGGAAGACTACGGCCACGCCGTACACCCTGCGGGCGCGGAGCGAGCCCGGGGTGTCGGCTCCGGTGACGTGGGAGGAGGTGGCGGGGTGCCGGTCGGCGCGTCAACTCACCTTTCTGGCACCGGACATGGGGGAACGGCTGGGGGAGTACGGGGATTTGTTGGCGCCGTTGGTGGGTGGGGGGAGGGCGGGGGTGGTGCCGTGAGGGTCGCATGCTGGAGTACCCGCCAGGGAGGCCGTGTCGACCCGGTCTCCCGTCACGGTCGATCGTTCGGTTACCGCTTGTCGCGGGCCGCCGGCCGCTCCGCGATCCCGGCGCTGACCATCTCCTGAAGGCCGTCCGGGGTGAAGCCGAGGTTGCGGAGGATCCGGGCGGCCGGGCTCTCCTCGACGCGGATCAGGCCCAGGAGGGTGTGTTCCGTGCCGACCCAGTCGTGGCCGAGGTCGGCTGCGGCGCGGCGGGCCTGGCCGATGGAGTCCTTGGTTTCCGGGCGGAACGGGATGTGGCCCCGCAGCGCCTTTTCACCGGCCGGGGGCAGCGCCTCCCCGATCGCGTCGCGGACGCGTTGCTCCGAGCCCGCCTTCGCGATCAGCACCTCGTAGGCCAGCCCCCGCGGTTCGCCGAGCAGGCCGAGCAGGAGGTGTTCGGTGCCGATGGAGTCGTGCTTGTGCGTGCGGGCCGCCTCCTGCGCCAGCACGATGCTGTGCCGGTTCAGGTTGGTGTAGCGCTCGAAGGGGCCGGGTGCGTGGCGTTGCTGGGCGGCCTGCTTGGACACCC
Source organism: Streptomyces sp. NPDC051576 (assembly GCF_040681835.1). Classification (NCBI taxonomy): domain Bacteria; kingdom Bacillati; phylum Actinomycetota; class Actinomycetes; order Kitasatosporales; family Streptomycetaceae; genus Streptomyces; species Streptomyces sp. NPDC051576. Next base: position 1,059,790 of record NZ_JBFAZO010000001.1, on the reverse strand, counting down.
CGATGGCGTCGCCGATCTCGGTCCAGGACGCACCGGTCCGCTTGGCCTTGCTGACGTAGTGGTCGATGAGCTGGTCACCGAGGTCGGACAGGGTCTGGGCGCGCAGGCGCGCTTCACTGACGCGGGCCAGCTCGCCCGCTTCCGGGAGTTCCTCGTCGAGTCGGGCGATCAGGTCGGCGAGGCTGATGTCGAGTGGACTCATGCGTCAACTTTAAATTGACGCCACCTCATCGTCAATCTGTAATTGACGATTCCCTGAGTCAAGAAGCCATGCCCCTCACACCCGCCCCCACGTATGCCGATCCCGCGCCATCGCGTGCAGCGCCTCCACGTCCGCCGGCTTCAACACCCCTCCCGCTCTTGCCAGTCCGGACAGTTCCGTGTCCTGGAGTACGCGCACCTCGCGCAGCGGAGCCGTCACCGAGACGTCCGTCGGGCCGGCCAGGGCGAGGACCGGGTGGACCTCGGCGGTGAGGGCGTAGGACGCCCGGTCCGCGTCGGCGCGGACGCGGCGGAGCAGCGGGAGCGGGTCGCGGCGGCCCACCTGGACCATGGGGTCGGCGATCCGGACGCGTTGTTTACGGGCGTACAGCGTGTGCAGCGCGAAGAGCCCGCCGGGGCCGATCGCCAGGTGGTGGAGGCGGTCGCCGCCGGGGAGCGGGATCGAGTGGAGGGCGTGCCAGCCGGCGCCGTCGAGGTCGTCCAGGGCCTCGCCGACGGCCTGTTCGGCGGTCAGGGCGCGGCGGCGGGCGTCGGGACGGAGGCGGTGCTGCGGGCCCGGGTCCCGGTCGAGGGCCACGTGGAGCGCCTCGCCGGGGCGGTTGGGGGCCAGGTCGTCGTCCGGGTGGAGGCTGAGCCGCGCGAGTTCCGCGGGCGTCGGCACCGGGGGCGGGCCCACCGTGACCGGGCCGGTGATGAAGGGGCCGAGGGCGTGCAGGACGTCCTCTCTTCGGTCCTCGCTCAGCAGGTTGATCCGGGCCGCCTCCCTGTCGTACCAGGCGACGTTCCTTCCGTCCGTGCGACAGACGTACAGCCGTTCCTGACCATGGCGCCAGGTCGGTACGATGCGCAGTCCGCTCATGCACCATCACCCCTCGACCATGGGAACAGGCGGGGTGCTCAAGGGGCAAGAACCCGGTTACCTTTGGGTCAGTCGCTGTGCCTTGGGGAGGCGCCGTTGCGGACGCGCAGGAAGCAACCCGACGTACCCGCTCCGGACAGTCCGTGGAGCGAGATCACACCCGGTCTGTGGATGGGCGGACACGAGTTCAGGGGGCGTTCGGGGCAACTGGAGTTCGCGGTGGCGCGGGACGAGTTCGACCTCGTGCAGACGCTGCTGCGACTGCCGGGGCACGGGCCCGACAGCGGTGTCGAGCATCATGTGTGGCCGATTCCGGACGGGCCGCTGGACGGGACGCAGCTCGCCGGCGTGATGCGGCTGGCGCTGGCCGCCTGCGACGCGCTGGACGAGGGGCGGAAGGTCCTCGTCCGCTGCTATCACGGCTACAACAGGTCGGGGCTGGTCGTCGCGCACGCGCTGGTCCGCCGGGGGCACTCCACCGAGGAGGCGATCCGGCTGATCCGTTCCCGCCGCTCGCCCTGGGCGCTGCACAACGACCTCTTCGTCGAGTACCTGCGGGCGGGACTGCCCACGGCCCGGCTGCTGGAGGAACTGGCCGAGTAATCGTTTCCCCCGACCCACTCACGCGCGCGAACAAAAAGGACTTCCGTACGAATAGGGTGTACGGGTCCCGCGGGCCCGGTCCCGCACCAGCACCAGCACCAGCACCAGCACCTCGCCAGGAGAACAGTGCCGCCTCGTCGCCCCCTCCGCGCCACCGCCGCCGTCGCCCTGCTCCTCGCGACCGCCGCGGCCTGCGGTGACACCGGCGCGCTGCGTGGCGCGGGGGCGACCCCGACGGCGACCAGTCCGGCCCGGCTCTGGCCGGATCTGTCGCCCGCCGCCTCCCCCGCCTACGACTTCGACGAGGCGGACACCCAGACCGTGAAGGGCGTCACCGTCCCCGGCGACGACATCCGCAAAGTGGATCCCTTCGCCGTCGTACGGGCCGAGATCGCCGCGAACCCGAGTGACTACGACGGGTCGAAGGCACCGTACCGGGGAACCGCCGAGCGGATCGCCGACTGTGCGAAGGGCCAGGACCGGAACCGCTGTCCCGTCCTCAAGCCGTACTACCGCGATCTGACCGGCGACGGACGGGACGACCTGACGCTGGGCTTCCGGCTGCTGCCCACGAAGATGACGGCCGTGCGGGTCTACACCGTCGAGAAGCACCGGCTGGTGCAGGTCATGGCCAACGACGACGCGGTGAGCGGGGTCGAGCTGGCCGGGCACTCGGTGATCATCCGCTCGCCGTCGGAGCTGGCGGGGTACGAGTACCGCGTGCAGTGGACCTGGGACGCCGACCAGAAGGCGATGCTGCTGACGCACGACGAGTTCCTGCACACCGGCGGCCGCAAACACGGTGTCCGGCGTGCCACCCCCACACCCTCGGCGTCCCCGTGAGACGGCCCGCGCTGCCCCGGTGGGCCGGGACCCTCGCCTTCAAGTCCGCCGTGTTCATCACCGTGATGTGCTGTGCGCTGGCCGCCCTGCTCGGCGTCCTCGTGCATGTCTCGGTGACCGACCGGACCGTGGGCCAGGCCCGTGAGCTGGCGCTGTCGCGGCTGCGGACGGCGACGACGCAGTACGAGGCCGGGGACTCGCTGGTCCACGGCGCGGGCGTCGATCCCGAGAACCTGCCCGTGCCGCTGCGGGAGCTGGCGGCGACCGGGGAGCGCGGCACGATGGTCGGCAAGCGCCGGGGGCGCCCGACGATGTGGGCGGCGGGCCCGGCCGACGGCGGCCGGGTGCTGGCCGTGGCGGTCGACTACTCGCAGGGCGCCGACACCATCGCCGGACTCGACCGGGCGATCGTGTGGTCCTCGGCGCTGGCGATCGGGGCGACCCTGCTGGTCGGCGCGTTCGCGGTGACCCGGGTGACACGCAGGCTGCACGGGACCGCCCAGGTGGCCCGGCGGATCAGCGCCGGTGACCTGGATGCGCGGGTCGACGATCCCCGTACGAAGGACGCGACCTTGCCCCAGGACGAGGTGGCCGCGGTGGCCGCCGCGCTGGACACCATGGCCGCGTCGTTGCAGGGCAAGCTGCTGACCGAGCAGCGGTTCACCGCGGACGTGGCGCACGAGCTGCGGACCCCGCTGACCGGGCTGCACGCGGCGGCCGAACTGCTGCCGCCGGGGCGGCCGACCGAGCTGGTGCGCGACCGGGTGGCCGCGCTGCGCACGCTCACCGAGGACCTGCTGGAGATCTCCCGGCTGGACACCCGGCGGGAGAGACTGGAGCTGGACACCGAGCGGCTGGGGGCGGTGGCCGAGCGGGTCGTGCGGGGCTCGGGGACGGACACCGGGATCAGGGTCGTACGGGACGAGTGGGTGGAGACGGACCGGCGGCGCCTTGAGCGGGTGCTCGGGAATCTGGTCGCCAACGCGCACAAGCACGGGCGGGGGCCGGTCGTGCTGACCGTGGACGGGCCGGTGGTGACCGTGCGGGACCACGGGGACGGGTATCCGGAGTACCTGGTGGAGCACGGGCCGCAGCGGTTCCGCACGGAGGGCGGGGCGCGGGGGCACGGCCTGGGGCTGACCATCGCGTCGGGGCAGGCGGAGGTGCTGGGCGCGCGGCTGGAGTTCACGAACGCGGCGGAGGACGGCGGGGCGCTGGCCACCCTGACACTGCCTCAGCGACCGGGCCGGGGCCCTGATGGCGCAGTGTGAGAAGCGCCCCGTGCGAACCCCTCCTAGTGTGGCGATTAGTCAGCTTCGCCCCATTTCTGGAGGTACTCCATGCCCCTCAGCCTCTCCCTCCGCCGCCTCGGTATAGCGGTCGCCGCCGGTGCGCTCGTCACCGCCGCCGCCGTCACGCCCGCCGTGGCCGACGACGACTGGGGCGACGAAGACCCGGGCGTCAGCCGCCAGGACGACGGCTGGAACCAGGGCGACGACGGCCGGCAGAACGCCGACAGCTTCGACGGCCGCGGCGACCACGACGAGCACGGCGACCACGACGACAACCAGCGCCTGTACCGGGGCGTCGTCACGGCGAGCCAACTGGCCCTGCGCTCCCGCCCGGACCGCGGCAGCAGGATCATCCGGTACGCCCACCGCGGCGAGCACGTCTCGATCTTCTGCAAGACCCGCGGCTCCAACGTCCAGGGCAACAACCTCTGGTACCTCCTCACGGACGGCACCTGGGCCTGGGGTTCGGCGCGCTACATCGACAACATCGGACCCGCGCCCCGCTGGTGCTGACGGGCGAGACACACTCCACGCCCAAGGCACACAACCCGTCCCATTTGGGTAAGTTCCGGACATGACCAACGCCGGAACCACCGTGACAGCGGACCCTCCCACACCCGCTGTACGCCTCCCCCGGCGCCGTGGCATCGAACTCACCCTCATCGTCGTGGCCGTCCTGCTCTCCGTGTACGGCTACTGCGCTGTGGGTCTCGCCAGACACGGCACGGTCCCGCCCGGCGCCGCCGGCTACGGCGCCGGGCTCGGCGTGCTCGCCCTGCTGGCGCACTGCGCGGTGCGCCTGCGGGCCCCGTACGCCGACCCCCTCCTGCTGCCGATCGGCGTGCTCCTCAACGGCCTCGGCCTGGTCCTGATCTACCGGCTCGACCTGGAGACCCCGGGCGACCGGGCGGCCCCCACCCAACTGGTGTGGTCAACGCTGGGCGTTGCCCTCTTCATCGTCGTGGTCCTGGCCCTGCGCGACCACCGCGTCCTCCAGCGCTACGCCTACGTCTGCGTGGCCGCCGCCCTCGCCCTGCTCACCCTCCCGGTCTTCTTCCCGGCCGTGAACGGCGCCCGGATCTGGATCCGGATCGCCGGATTCTCCATCCAGCCGGGCGAGTTCGCGAAGGTGCTGCTCGCGATCTTCTTCGCCGCCTATCTGGCGGCCAACCGCAACGCGCTCGCCTACACGGGCCGCCGCGTCTGGCGCCTGACGCTCCCCACCGGCCGGGTGCTCGGCCCGATCGTCGCGATCTGGCTGCTGAGCGTGGGCGTCCTGATCCTGGAACGCGACCTCGGCACCTCACTCCTCTTCTTCGGCCTGTTCGTGACCCTTCTCTACGTCGCCACCGGCCGCACCGGCTGGATCGCGGTCGGCCTGCTGCTCGCGGCCCTCGGCGCGGTCGCGGTCGGCCGGCTCGAACCCCACGTCCACAGCCGCGTCCTCGACTGGCTGCACCCCTTCGCCTCGATCGACGCGGGCCAGGGGCCGAACCAACTCGCCCAGTCCCTTTTTGCGTTCGCGGCCGGCGGCCTGCTCGGCACGGGCCTGGGCCTGGGCCACTCCGTCCTCATTGGCTTCGCCGCGAAGTCGGACTTCATCCTCGCGACGGCGGGCGAGGAACTCGGCCTGTCCGGCCTCCTGGCGATCTTCATCCTCTACGGCCTGCTCGTGGAGCGCGGCTACCGGGCCGGCCTGGCTCTCCGCGACCCCTTCGGCCGGCTGCTCGCGGTCGGCCTCGCCTCGATCGTCGCGCTCCAGGTGTTCGTGATCGCGGGCGGGGTGACCGGCCTGATCCCGCTCACCGGCATGGCGATGCCCTTCCTCGCCCAGGGCGGCTCCTCGGTCGTCACCAACTGGGCGATCGTGGCCCTGCTGATCCGGGTCAGCGACTCGGCCCGCCGTCCGTACGACATCGAGGTGGCCGCGTGACCGACTCCATGACCCGCCACATCCGCCTGGCGGCGGCCTTCTGCACCCTGCTTCTGCTGGCCCTGCTGGTGAACGCCACCCGCATCCAGATCTTCCAGTCCCGGACCTACGACGGCAATCCCGCCAACCGCCGCCACAGCATCGCCCGTTACGACCAGCCGCGCGGCGCCATCCTCGTCGGCGGCAGAGCGGTCACCGGCTCCCGCGACTCCCGCGAGCAGCTCCGCTACGAACGGACGTACAAGGACGGCCCGTTGTACGCGCCGGTCACCGGCTTCGCCTCGCAGGAGTACGGCACGACCTTCCTGGAGCACTCCGAGGACGGCATCCTCTCCGGCACCGACTCGATGCTCTCGCCCTTCCCTCTGTGGAACGACCTGACCCGCGCGCAGAACCCCGGCGGCGATGTCGTCACCACCCTCAACAGGGCCGCGCAGCGGGCGGCTTACGACGGACTCGGCGCGCGCACCGGCGCGGTCGCCGCGATCGAGCCGTCGACCGGCCGCGTCCTCGCGCTGGTCTCCACGCCGTCCTACGACCCCGGGGCCCTGTCGGGCAACGGCCGTGCCGCGAGCCGTGCCTGGGCCCGGCTGAACGCCGACGCGGCGAAGCCGATGCTCAACCGGGCGGTGCGGCAGACGTATCCGCCGGGTTCGACGTTCAAGGTGGTCACCGCGGCGGCGGCGCTGGACGCGGGGGTGGTGAGCGACCTGGACGCGGCGACCGACTCCCCCGACCCGTACACCCTGCCCGGCACGACGACGACGCTGACGAACGAGGGCGACGGGTGCGTGGACGCACCGCTCCGCTCCGCCTTCGAGTGGTCGTGCAACACGGTGTTCGCGAAGCTCGGCGTGGATGTCGGCGTGCGGGACATGAGCGCCACGGCGGAGGCGTTCGGCTTCAACGACACCGGCGTGAAGATCCCGTTCGCGGTCTCCCCCAGCACCTTCGACACCTCGCTGGACAAGGCCCAGTTGGCGCTGTCGTCGATCGGGCAGTACAACACGCGGGCCACGCCCTTGCAGATGGCGATGGTCGCGGCGGCGGTCGCGAACGGCGGGCAGGTGCGGGAGCCGTATCTGGTGGAACGCACGACGCGGCGCGGTGGCGCGACGGTGTCGACGGCGGGCTCGCGGCCCGTCCGGCAGGCGATGCATCCCTCGACCGCCGTACGGATGAGGGAACTCATGGAGGACGTGGTCACCGAGGGCACCGGCACCAACGCGGCGATCCCCGGCGCGACCGTCGGCGGCAAGACCGGCACCGCGCAGCACGGCATCGGCAACTCCGGTACGCCGTATGCCTGGTTCGTGTCCTGGGCGCAGGGCGAGCGGGACATGGAGGCGAAGGTGGCGGTCGCGGTGGTGGTGGAGGACGCGTCGGCGGACCGGGGGGAGATCAGCGGGGGCGGGGACGCGGCGCCGATCGCCAAGGCGGTGATGGAGGCGGTTCTCGGTTCGTGAGACGGGGGTACCGGGAGCCACCCCGCCCGACCTACCGTTCGGTATATGACTCAACCCCTGACGCGTCCGTACCAGCTCGCCCAGGTCAACGTCTCACGTCTCCGATTCCCGCTGGACTCCCCGGAGTTGAAGGACTTCGTGGACGCCCTCGATCCGGTGAACGCCGTCGCCGACACGGCCGAGGGTTTCGTCTGGCGCCTTCAGTCCGAGAGCGGCAACGCGACCGACGTTCCCGTCCTCGGCGACGACTGGCTGATCATCAACATGTCGACGTGGCGCGACACGAACGCCCTGACCGCGTTCATGTACCAAGGACAGCACAGGGAGTTGCTGGCCCGCCGCCGCGAGTGGTTCGAGCGGATGCGGGAGGCGATGGCGGTCCTGTGGTGGGTCCCGACGGGCCACCGCCCGACCGTGTCGGAGGCCGAGGACCGGCTGCTGCACCTGCGGGCGCACGGCCCGACCCCGTACGCGTTCACGCTGCGGACGTCGTTCCCGGCGCAGGGGGCGGAGCCGGTGGCACCGGTCGACATCCCGGAGGGGCTGGGCTGTTCGGTCTAGGCGGCGCCGCGATCGGTCAATGGATGGCCTTGCGGGTCTCGGAGCGGACCTGCGAGGTCATCTTCGCCGAGAACGCCAGATCCACGTCCGCGGGGTCCTGGGTGAGGTTCTTCTGCGTCGTCCAGGCGACGGCGGCCGCCGTGTTGCCGTCCGCCCAGGCACACGTCGGGTAGGTGATCTCCACGCCGGACCGCCGCTGGGTGATCACCTCGCAGGAGATCGTGACACCCCCTTCGGCGAAGTCCTTGCGCGGCACGGCGACGGTGACCCCGGTGGCCTGGCCGGCGCCCCTCAGCATGCCCTCACGGGCGTCGTCCGTGTTCTTGAAGCGGCCGTACATCCCCGAGAGCGCCAGCGTGCCCTTGGTCGCGTCGCCGTTCAGGGCGTAGGTGCCCACCACTCCCACGGTGTCCTTCGCGTCCCAGGCCCCGTCCGCCTCCTGCTCGATCTTCTGCCCCTCGGTGTCGGAGAGGTCGGCGGCGAGTTCGAACCGGCCGTCTATCAGCGTCTTCGGCAACGTCAACGTGAAGTCGGCCTCGGGAAAGCCGCTTTCGACCCGCTCACCGATCAGGGCGAGCGCCACGACGAGCCCCACCCTGCGCTTCTTGGGCGGCGGGAACACGGGCGGAGGAGCACCCCAGCCGTAGGGCTGTTGCCCATAGGGCGGTTGCCCGTACGGGGGCTGCCCGTACGGCTGTTGAGGATATGGGGGCTGCTGCGGCGGTGGCATGGACACTCCAGAACCGTACCCGCGAACGAACCCCTGCCCGACCAACAAGTCCCGCAAAGGGGATTGACGAGCTTGCTGACAAGCAGTCTCATAAGACTTCGGAGGATGTGACCCCGGGTAACACGCCGATGCGCGAGGTGGGAGAACCATGACGACCCTGACCGAAGCCGACGCGGTCGACGGGCTGCGTGACGCACTCGGGCTGCTCAAGGACCGTGAGCAGGTGGCCGAGCGACTGCTCGCCTCCTCCGCCAAGCACTCCTTCGACCCCGACAAGGAACTGGACTGGAACGCGCCCTTCGAGGACGGCAAGTGGTTCTGGCCGCCGGAGCTGGTCTCGCTGTACGACACCCCGCTGTGGAAGCGCATGGGCGAGGAGCAGCGCATCCTCCTCTCGCAGCACGAGGCCGCCGCGCTCGCCTCGCTCGGCATCTGGTTCGAACTGATCCTGATGCAGTTGCTCGTCCGGCACATCTACGACAAGGCGGCCACCAGCGCGCACGTCCGCTACGCGCTCACCGAGATCGAGGACGAGTGCCGGCACTCCAAGATGTTCGCGCGGCTGATCTCCCGCGGCGACACACCCTGGTATCCGGTGAGCCGGGCCCACCAGAACCTGGGGCGGCTGTTCAAGACGATCTCCACCACCCCCGGTTCCTTCACGGCCACGCTGCTCGGCGAGGAGGTCCTCGACTGGATGCAGCGGCTGACGTTCCCGGACGAGCGGGTGCAGCCGCTGGTGCGGGGTGTGACCCGCATCCACGTGGTGGAGGAGGCCCGCCATGTGCGGTACGCCCGCGAGGAGTTGAGGCGCCAGATGGTGACCGCGCCCAGGTGGTCCCAGGAGTTCACCCGGGTGACGTCGGGTGAGTTCGCCCGTATCTTCTCCATCGCCTTCGTGAACCCCGAGGTCTACACGAATGTGGGGCTCGACAAACGGGAGGCGGTGGCCCAGATGCAGGCGAGCGGACACCGGCGGGAGGTCATGCAGACGGGCTCGAAGAAGCTGACGGACTTCCTCGACGACATCGGTGTGCTGCGGGGCGTGGGGCGCCGGCTGTGGAAGGCGTCGGGCCTCCTCGCATAGGTGCCGACCGGCCACGACGGGCCCGTCCCGGACCCGCACGGCTACGCTGCCCTTCATGACCCCGGCCGCGACCCCCGCCTACCGCCGCCTGAACGTGGAGGAGCGGCGGACCCAGCTCCTCGACGCCGCCCTCACCCTCTTCGCCCACCGCGCCCCCGAGGACGTCTCCCTCGACGACGTGGCGGAGGCGGCCGGTGTCTCCCGGCCCCTGGTGTACCGGTACTTCCCCGGCGGCAAGCAGCAGCTCTACGAAGCCGCCCTGCGCTCCGCCGCCGAGGAACTCCAGCAGTGCTTCGACGAACCCCGTGAGGGCCCGCTCCTCCCCCGGCTCGCCCGCGCCCTCGACCGCTACCTCGGCTTCGTCGACCAGCACGACGCCGGGTTCAGCGCACTGCTCCAGGGCGGGAGCGTCGTGGAGACCTCCCGTACGACGGCCATCGTGGACGGGGTCCGCCGGGCCGCCGCCGTGCACATCCTCAGCCATCTCGGCGTCGCCGAACCCGGACCGCGGCTGCGGATGACCGTACGGATGTGGATCACGGCCGTGGAAGCCGCCTCGCTGATCTGGCTCGACGAGGACAAGCAGCCGCCCCTCGACGAGCTGCGGGACTGGCTGGTCGAACAGTTCGCGGCGGTGCTCTCGGTGACGGCCCGGCGCGACCCGCAGACCGCCGCGCTGGTCCGGGGCCTCGCGGCGGATGGCTGACACTGGTGGCGTGAAGAGCGAAGACACCCCGTTCGAGGGCGGCCCCATGGACGGGCGCTCCCTGCCGGTACTGGTCGGCCCGACCGGGAACCCGCCGAAGACCTACCGCATCCCGGTCCCCGACGCGGCCGGCGGTCCGCCCACGGTGCTCGTGTACCGCCGGGTGCCCAGGGCCCACAGCAAACGGCTCGGTCTGCCCAAGGGCTGGAAGTACGAGTACGACCCGGAAGGCAGGAGTGGCGGCACCCTGCGCTGGCCGTGGTCCAAGCCGGACGCCACGCCGGGCGGCAAGCCGGACGACACCCACGGGTGACCGGGTTGCGCCGAACCGCGCACACTCGGCGCGCGGACCCGGCGGCCGCGACTGATGCTCACGGTACGGGGCGGAAAGGCCGCCGCGCACCGGAGGTGATGACGTGTCAGGAAGGCTTCTGCGTCTGGTCTGTACGGCGACGATGGCGGCCGGGACCGTCCTCGCACCGCTGCCCGCCGCCGCCGTACCCGATCCGCAGGCACCCGGACAGCGGCCCGTGGCCGAGCTGCTGACGGACCTTCAGACCCTGTACCGGGACGCCGAGCAGGCCACGGAGACGTACAACGCCACCGAGGAGAAGTTGAAGAAGCAGCGCGCCGAGGTCGACCGGCTCGACTCCGCGCTGGCCCGCGCCCGCCTCACCCTGCACGACAGCCGGGGCGCCGCCGGACGGCTGGCCCGGGAGCAGTACCAGAACAGCACCGCGCTCTCCCCGTACGTACGGCTGCTGCTCGCCCGCGATCCGCAGCACGCGCTCGACGAGGGCCATGTGATCGGGCAGGTGGCGCGGGAGCGGGCCGAGACGGTGGGCCGGCTGGTCGGCAGCGAGAAGAAGAGCGACGGACTCGCGCGCGCGGCCCGCAAGGCCCTGGACGGTCAACTCACCCTGGCAGCACGGCAGAAGAAGGACCGCGACGACGTGCGCAAGCGCCTCGCCGACGTCGAGAAGCTCCTCACCTCTCTCAGCCCCGGGCAACTCACCGCGCTGGCCGCGTTCGAGAAGACCGACGTCGACAAGGCCCAGCGGAAACTGGTCACTTCGGGCGCCCTGGGCGACGACGACCGCGAACCCTCGCGCGCCGGCGACCGGGCCCTCCGCTACGCCGTACAGCAGATGGGCAAGCCGTACGAGTGGGGAGCGGAGGGCCCGAAGACGTACGACTGCTCCGGGCTGACCTCCGAGGCCTGGGGCCACGCGGGCACCCCGATCCCGAGGACGAGTCAGGAGCAGTGGGCCGAGCTGCCCAGGGTCCCGCTGAACGAGCTGCGCCCCGGTGACCTGGTCGTCTACTTCCCCGAGGCGACCCATGTGGCGATGTACCTGGGCGACGGAAAGATCGTCCAGGCCCCGCGCACCGGCGAGAAGGTCCAGGTGTCGCCGATCGCGTCCTACCCGATCCTCGGGGCGGTGCGCCCGGACCGGTCCGGCTACGCTCCGGCGACCGGTCCGAGGTAGGCGGCCGTCTTCTCCGGCTCGTAGAAGAAGTTCTCGAAGTCGGCCGGGTCGTCGAAGGCGTTGGCGAAGCGGTCCGCGACCGGCTGCAACTGGCCTGCCGCGCCGATGAGGTTGAGGATGTGCTCCGGCGGCGGGGCGAGCATCGCGTTGGTCCACTTGGTGACGTGGCGCGCGGTGTCCCAGTACCGCTCGAAGGTGGCCCGCATCCAGTCGCCGTCGAACTCCTTGTCCCCGTGGTCGAGGATCGAGGCGAGATACGAAGCCGCGCACTTGGAGGCCGAGTTGGAGCCCTGACCGGTGATCGGGTCGTTGGCCACGACGACGTCCGCGACGCCGAGGACGAGCCCGCCGCCGGGGAGCTGTCCCACGGGGTTGCGGACGGTGGGTGCGTAGCGGCCGGCCAACGTGCCGCCCGCGTCGGTCAGTTCGACGTTCCGCGCCCGGTCGTACTCCCAGGGCGTGAACTTCTCCATGAGGTCCAGGGTCAGGGAGAGGTGTTCCGCCGGGTCCTTGACGCCGTTGAAGACGTCGAGGGGGCCGCCGGGTATGCCCTCCCAGAAGAGGATGTCGGCGCGGCCCGAGGTGGTGAGGGTCGGCATGACGAACAACTCGCCCACTCCGGGCACCAGGTTGCAGCGGACCGCGTCGAACTCCGGGTGCTCGGGGCGCGGGCCCAGACCGTGGACGTAGGAGACGGCGAGGGCGCGCTGCGGCTCGGTGTACGGGGAGCGCTCCGGGTCGCGGGCGAACATGGAGACCAGCTCGCCCTTGCCGGCCGAGACGAGGACGAGGTCGTACGTACGGGAGAAGTAGTCGAGGTCGCCGACGGCCGCGCCGTGGATGACCAGTTGGCCGCCGCGCTGGGCGAAGGTCTCCATCCAGCCGGCCATCTTGACCCGCTGGTCGACCGACTGCGCGTATCCGTCGAGCCTGCCCACCCAGTCGATCGCGCGCTGCGTCGGGCCCGGGTCGTGCGAGCCGGGGGCCGCGACCGAGACACCGAGGCCCTCGATCTTCGGCGCCTGGGACTCCCAGAAGTTCACCTGGAGCTCGCGCTCGTGCCCGAGGGCCGTGTCGAACATGCACTGCGTCGACATGACCCGCCCGGAGCGGATCTCGTCCGCGGTCCGGTTGGACATCAGGGTGACCTCGTACCCGTGCGACTGGAGTCCGAGGGCGAGCTGGAGACCGGACTGGCCGGCTCCGACGACGAGTATCTTCCGCATACGGGTGGTGGCTCCTTGGTCGCGACTGCTCGGGGACTACTCGGGGGTGACGTCCAGCGCGTGGCCGACGAGCGCGAGCAGGGTCTCGATGGCCGAAATCCGCCGTCGCGCATCCATGATCATGACAGGTACGTGCGCGGGGATCGTCAGTGCCTCCCGCACGTCCTCCGGGTCGAACCGCTCGCTGCCGACGAAGTGGTTGACCGCGACGATGTACGGCAGCCCGCAGCTCTCGAAGTAGTCCAGCGCGGGGAAACAGTCCTTGAGGCGGCGGGTGTCGGCCAGCACCACGGCGCCGATCGCGCCGCGCACCAGGTCGTCCCACATGAACCAGAACCGCTGCTGGCCCGGCGTGCCGAACAGGTACAGCACCAGGTCGTCGTCGAGGGTCAGCCGCCCGTAGTCCATGGCGACGGTGGTGGTCATCTTGCCCGGGGTGGCCGTGAGGTCGTCGGTCTCCTCGCTGGCCTCGGTCATCAGCGCCTCCGTCTGGAGGGGCTCGATCTCGGAGACGGCACCGACCAGGGTGGTCTTGCCTGCGCCGAAGCCGCCGGCCACCACGATCTTCGTGGCGACGGGCGCGCGGGTGCGGTCCGTCTGCCAGGGCCGCAGTTGCTCCTCGTCATTGAGGAGCGGGGAGACGCCGTAGGCGGCGGCGTCAGAGACGACGGAGTCCACTCAGCACCTTTTCCAGCAGAGCGCGGTCAGGACGGCCCGTACCGTGAGCGGTTCCGGTTCCGTACACACGGATCTTTCCCTGGTCCGCGAGATCGCTCAGAAGCACGCGGACCACACCGAGCGGCATCCTCAGCAGCGCGGCGATCTCGGCCACCGTGCGCATCCGGCGGCAGAGTTCGACGATGGCCCGCATCTCCGGCATGACCCGGGTCTCCAGCGAACCGTTCGTCAGCTCCTTGCGTTCCTCCGGGGCCTCGAGCGCCGCCACGAAGGTCTCCACGAGGAGCACATGGCCGAAGCGGGTACGGCCGCCGGTGAGCGAGTAAGGGCGGACGCGGGCGGGTTTGCGGTCGCCGCCGCGCACCGGGAGCTTGTCGGGCCTGCTGCTCATCGGGCGCTCCCCGTCGACGCGTCTTCGAGGGATTTCCGTAGCTCGCTGCGGAGTTCGGGCGTCAGCACATGGCCGGCCCGGCCCACGAAGAGCGCCATGTGGTACGCCACGACGCTCATGTCGCAGTCCGCGGAGCCGTGCACACCGAGCAGCGAACCGTCGCTGATCGACATCACGAAGAGGCTGCCCTCCTCCATCGCGACCATCGTGTGCTTCACCGGGCCGGAGTCCATCAGCTTGGCGGCGCCGATGGTGAGGCTGCCGATGCCGGAGACGATGGTGGCGAGGTCCGCGGAGGAGCCGCGCGGGGTGGAGCGCGTGGTTTCGAGCGCCTCCCTGGCTTCCGTGTTCCTCCCCGGATCGGAGGAGAGGAGCAGCAGGCCGTCGGAGGAGACGACCGCGACCGACTGGATGCCGGGCACCTCCTCGACGAGGTTGCTCAGCAGCCAGTGCAGGTTGCGGGCTTCACTGCTCAGTCCGAAGGTACTGGGCGCGGTCAACTGCTTGCCTCCTCGACGGTGCCCCCCGTGAGTTCCTCGGATCGTGCGGTCTCACTGCGCGGTGCCGGGACCGGGTTCTGACCGGTCCGTTCGGCGATCTCCGCTTCTACGTCCCGGTAGCCGGCGGAGGCGCCCGCGCGGAAGCCGCCCAGTCTGCGGCGCAGCGCGTCGGCGTCCACGGTGCCGGTCCGCTGGCGCGGGGCCTGGGCGGGCTGGGTGATCTTGGGGGTGCGCTTGGGGAGGCCCTTGGCCGTCACCGGTTCCTCGTCGGCCCGGGTGTGCTCTGCCTCGGCTTCACCCTCGGCGGCCTTCGGATCCTCCGCCGCCAGGGGCAGCAGGAGTTCCATCGTCGTCTCCGCCGGCGTCTCGGGGGATTCCGGAGTCGCCGGGGTCGCCACGATGTCCGGGGTCTCCGGAGTCTCGGGGGCCTCCGGGGTGTCCCTCACCGCCTGCTCCGCGAGGGCTACCAGCGGGTCCGCGTGCTCCGAACGGCCGTACAGGACATTGGAGTTGACCTCCGCGTCCGCGCCCGGCAGGGAGTAGGAGTGCGTGTCGCCACTCACCGGTGCGGACGAGGGGACCGCCGACGTGGGGGCCGTGGCCAGCAGTGGGCCCGGGAGGACCACGACGGCCGCGATGCCGCCCTGCTTCTGGTCGCGGAGCTGGACGCGGACGCCGAGGCGGTGGGCCAGCCGGGCCACCACGTACAGGCCGAGGCCGAGGCCCTCCTCGCCCTCCTGGTCGTAGGGGGAGTCCGGGTCGAACTCGGCGAGGCGGGTGTTCAGGCTGTCCATGCGGCTGACGGTCATGCCGATGCCCTCGTCCTGGACGGAGAGCATGACCTCGCCGTTCTCCAGGAGCCAGCCGGAGATCTCGACGGGAGTGTCCGGCGGGGAGAACGACGTGGCGTTCTCCATGAGTTCGGCCAGCAGATGGCTCAGGTCGTCGGCGGCGAAGCCGGCCACATGGGCGTGCGGCGGGAGCGCGGAGATGCGGACGCGTTCGTAGCGCTCGATCTCGCTGACGGCCGCGCGGACGACGTCGACGAGCGGGACCGGGCCCGCGTGCTGCTGCACGTGTTCGGTGCCGGCGAGGACCAGGAGGTTCTCGCTGTGCCGGCGCATGACCGTGGCGAAGTGGTCGAGCTTGAAGAGGGTGGAGAGCCGCTCGGGGTCCTGCTCGCGCTCCTCCAGGCCCTCGATGACGGCGAGTTGGCGTTCCACCAGGCCGAGGGTGCGCAGCGCGAGGTTGACGAAGGTGCCACCGATGCTGCTGCGCAGGCGCTCCAACTGGGTCGCGGAGTCGGTGACTTCGGCGCGGAGTTCCTCGCGGGCGTCGGCCATCTTCTGGCGCTGGCCGACCAGGTGCTTGCGGTCGGCCTCCAGGGTGGCGATGCGTTCGTGGAGGGCGGCGGCGTGCGCGTGCAGGGAGTTGACCGAGCGGACGACCTGGGCGAACTCGTCGTTGCGGCCGGTGAACTTGATGGCTTCCTCGGCCGCCGGGTCCTCGGCGCCGGCCAGCCGTGCCGAGCCCCGGCGCAGCACCGACAGCGGGCGGGTCAGGGTGCGGGCCATGGCGGTGGCGATGCCGACGGCGAGCAGCATGAGGGCGCCGAGGATCGCGATGCGCAGCTCCAGCGCGCTGACGTCGTCGTCGCGGAGCTGGGCGAGGTCCTTGCCGCGGTCCACGTACAGCGCGGACTCCTCGCCGCGCATCAGGTCGACCCGGGCGGAGAGCGCCGCGTCGACCTTCTTGGTGCTGGTGTCCAACTCGCTGTCGGACAGCGTGGGTTGGTCGGTGAGGGAGGTGAGGTACTTCTGGGCGGAGTTGACCTCGGGTCCGGTGACCGTGGAGTCGTAGCCCTCGACGGCCGCCTTCGTCGCGGTCTCGCGGAAGTCGGCGAGCGCCGCGTCGGAGCGCAGCCGGGCCTGCTGGGCGGCGGCGCTCAGCGCGTCGCGCTGCTTGGTCTGGGCGTCCGTGGAGGTGGTCTCGGTGACCGGGAGGCCGGTGGTCTGGCTGATGACCGTCTCGGTGGTCGTCGGCACGTTCAGGGCGGCGAGGAGCAGTCCGCGGGCGGCGGCGGCCTGCTGGACGGCCGCGTCGAGTTCGGCGAGCGCGTAGGCGCCGGCGCCCGCGCGCGGCGGCGTCTTCTCCGCCAACTGCTCCGCGAGCCGGTGCAGTTCGGTGATGGCGCCGGAGTAGGCGTCGTGCGTCTCAAGGGCGCTGCTCTTGCCGGTGAGCGCGGCCCGTCGTACGGCGGCGACGTCGTCGAGGTCCGAGCGCAGCGCGGCGGGCGTGTCGGTGTCGGCGCGGAGTTCCTCGACCTGCCGGTCGACACGGGCGCTGCGGTCCTCGTCGGGCGCCTGGGACTTGGGGCGGCCGGCGGCGATGTACGAGGTGACCTCGTCCCGCTCGTCGGCGAGCGAGTGGGCCAGCGACAGGGCGTCCTGGGTCTGCCCGGCGAGCGTCACCAGGTCCTGGGAGTCGCTCAGTTGTCCCGAGGCGGTGATCAGCGAGGGGACACCGGCCGCGGCGATGGCGGCGGCCACGACCGCCACGGCGACGATGAGCCGGTTGCGTACGTGGGTGCTGCGCCCCTGGCCCGCGGGGTCGGGCGTGGCGGCACCGGTGGCGCCCCCCTGAGGGGCCGTCTGCTTGCCTGGGCGCCGAGGCCGCTTTTTCTGCACCGGTGCTCGCATTCCTGACTCGTGGTACCCATGGGGCCGGGTGACGCTCCGTCATCCCGGTACGGCGACCCTCCCAGTGCCGGTGGGCAGTGGTCGCGCATCGTCCGGCCCGCCACCCGAAGGAGTGAACCCCGGACGGGAGTTGGCGGGCAAGTTCCGGCGGCCTGCCCTACTGATCGGTACGCCGCGCCGGTTGGACGTGAGCGACATGCTTTGGCAGGATTCGCCGCCACGCATTCCCGGAGTGATCCATTCCATCCCAAACCAGTCGTCTGACCTGCACGACTGCACCGATTCGGCAATGAGTTCCAAGCTTTTGCGGGCCCTGTGAAGAGGTCGTGCAGACTGGCCGAATGCGTACGGAACTTGTGTCGGAACCCGGCGACCGGGCCCGCCCCAACGAGGACTTCGCGAGCGTCGGCCTTCCGGCCTCGGGTCAGGGCGGTTCGCTGATCGTCCTGGACGGTGTGACCCCGCCCCGAGGGGAGACGGGCTGTCTGCATTCGGTCCCCTGGTTCACCGCGCGGCTCGGCGGCGCGCTGACCGAACTGACCGTTTCCGCCCGGGATCTGACCCTGGCGGAGATTCTCTCCCGGGCGATCCTCCGAACATCCGAGGCCCACTCCACCACCTGTGACCTTTCTCACCCACGCACCCCTCAGGCAACGGTGGTGCTGGCCCGCTGGTCCGCGCGGGAGATCGAATACCTGGTCCTCTCGGACTCGGCCCTGCTCCTCGAATCCCCCGCCGGCGAGGTGACCGCCGTACTCGACGACCGCCTTTCCCGCCTGCCCCGGGCCGCCCTGGCGACGGACGCCCTCGTCGACACCACGGTGCGTAACAAGGAGGGCGGCTTCTTCACGGCGGCCGCGGATCCCTCGGTGGCGGCACGGGCGGTGACGGGCTCCCTCCCGCGCGACGGCGTACGCGCCCTCGCCGCCCTGACGGACGGGGCGACGCGCTGGGTGGAGAAGTTCCACGAAGGCGACTGGGCGGACTGCTTCACCCTCGTCCGCAAGCAGGGGCCGTCGGAACTGGTGACCCGCGTCCGGGCACTGGAGCGGGCCGACGAGGAGACCCGGACGTATCTGCGGCGGAGCAAGACGCACGACGACGCGACGGTGGTGTTCGTGGAGCTGTGACGGGGCCGGCCCGGCGGTACCGCCGCGTCACGGTCCCGGCGTGGCACTGCTCTCCGCCGAGGGGCGGCTCTCGGGAGTCGACGGAGCCGGTCCGTTGTCCGGGGTGATCCAGACGCCCACCATGGCGGTGGCCAGCGCGGTGGCCGCCGCGACCAGCACCGCGCCCCCGAGCACCCTGCCGTACCGCCTGACCACCCCAGTCATGCCCATCGCCCCCGTCCCCCAACGGTCGCCAGGGTAACGACCGGAGCGCCCGTTGCGGGGGCCTCTCGCGCTGCGCGATGTTACTTCTCCATCACGCCGTTCAACTGGCGCAGCAGCCGGGCGAGTTCGGCGACCTCCCGGCGGTCCCAGTGGGAGAGCTGGGTGAAGTAGCGGCCCCGTCTGGCCTCGCGGACATGGGTGACGCGGCGGCGGCCCTCGTCGGTGAGGTCGACCAGCCAGGCGCGGCCGTCCGCCGGGTCGGGCTCGCGGGCGATCAGGCCCAGCTCCTCCAGGGCGCGCAGTTGGCGGGACATGGTGGCCTTGCCGACGCCGATGTAGGCGGCCAGCTCGGTGGCCCGCTGCCGGCCGTACTCCTCCAGCCGGACCAGCAGGCCGTACGCGGCGGACTCCAGGTCGGGGTGGACCTCGCGGGCCATCTCGCCCTGGTTGGCCCGGGCCCGACGGAAGAGGAACGTCAACTCGCGCTCCAGGGACAGGTATTCCTGGTCCGGAAGCGCGTCGTCGTGGGACCCGTCGTCGCCTCTGTCCTCGTCCTTGTGCACATCAGCACCCATGGCCAGCTTTCCCGATCGTGAAAGTTTCCGCCGAACACCGTCATCGCCGCAGCTCCGCCAGTATTTCGCAGGGCTAGACCAACGGCGTCCCCCGGACCCCCTTCCCACCCGGTGTTGCCGGTGCGTAGCGTCTTCCACCAGGCGATTCTCGGCATGCCCACGCCATCCCTGCACGACCTTCCCCCCTCTCGGAGGCACGCCATGCCCGTGCACAGACCCGGCACGCCACGACTCAGGCACCTCGCCGTCTGCACTCTCCTGCTCGCCGCGCTCACCCTCCTGCCCGCCCTCCCGGCGACCGCGGCCACCACCGTCCCGGCCCGCGGCTCCGCCTACATGGGCATCGGCGTCCTGGCCCACGACGGCCAGGGCGGCTCCCCCGCCTCCCTCGCCGCCCAGACGGAGGGCGTCGACGTCAGCGGCTACCAGGGCAACGTCGCCTGGTCGACCCTGTGGAGCAGCGGGGTCAGATGGGCCTACACGAAAGCCACCGAGGGGACGTACTACACGAACCCCTACTTCACCCAGCAGTACAACGGCTCCTACTCCGTCGGCATGATCCGCGGCGCGTACCACTTCGCGACCCCGGACACGACGAGCGGCGCCACCCAGGCCAACTACTTCGTCGACCACGGCGGCGGCTGGTCCAAGGACGGCCGGACCCTCCCCGGTGTCCTCGACATCGAGTGGAACCCGTACGGCGCGTCCTGCTA
This sequence comes from Streptomyces sp. NPDC051576, assembly GCF_040681835.1. NCBI lineage: Bacteria > Bacillati > Actinomycetota > Actinomycetes > Kitasatosporales > Streptomycetaceae > Streptomyces > Streptomyces sp. NPDC051576. The sequence continues at coordinate 1,039,882 of NZ_JBFAZO010000001.1, read as the reverse complement.
CGGCAAGTCGGCGGCGGCGATGGTCAGTTGGATCGCCGACTTCCTCGCCACGTACAAGTCCCGCACCGGCCGCGACGCCGTGATCTACACGGCCACGAGCTGGTGGACGGCCTGCACGGGCAACTACGGCGGCTTCGCGTCCACCAGTCCCCTGTGGATCGCGCGCTACGCCTCGGCCCCGGGGACGCTGCCGGCCGGGTGGTCGTACTACACGATGTGGCAGTACACGTCGTCCGGGCCGACGGTCGGGGACCACGACGTGTTCAACGGGGCGCTGGACCGGGTGGTGGCGCTCGCCAACGGTTAGGTCGCGGGCGGGAGTTGGGGCCGGGCGGGCTGGAACGGGCGGGCGTGCTGCTCGCAGAGCCAGAGGGTGTCGCCCTCCGGTGTCACGACCTTGTTGAGGCCGGCCCAGTGGTGGTCGGGGTCGAGCTTGGTCAGGAGGGCGTACATGGTGCGGAACTCCGAGTCCCATTCGCCCAGTTGAAAGCGAGGCACAGGGAGGCCGTCCGGCTCACCCAGATTCTGGCCCACCTCGACGAGGGCCTTCATCAGCGCGATGTCGTCCTTGAGCCGGTTGTTGAGATCGTCGGCCGCCACATCGAGTACGGCACCGGCCACGGGAACGGCGTAGCGGAGCACCTTCAGCACGGTGCGGGCGTACGGAATCAGCTCCGCCGTCGTCTCCGACGTGGCCCGGACCTCGTACGGATCGTGACCCGGCGCGGGATGCCAGGCTCCGGGTGCCTCGCAGTACAGGCGGAGTTGCAGGACCGCACCGGGGAGCAGTCCGAGGGCACGACGTCGTGTCACCCGGGTGACGGAGAGAAGGGTGGGACAGCGCACCTCGTACACGCTGCCGCGCCAGGTGGCGAGCGCGACCCGCTGCTGCTCCGCCGCGATGGCGAGCCGCTGTGCCTTCGCCTGCCGCAGCTCCTCCAGAAGGTCGCGCCTGCCCTCCGCCTGTGCCTGGTCCTGCCGCTCGACCAGCGTCTGCAGAGCCTGGACCGCCTCCTTGGTCTCCTGGGCCAGTTCCGCGGAGCGGTCGGCGGAGGGTGACTCGATGCCCTGGAGAAGCAGCCGTACGTCGTGATGGTCGTAGTCGACCGGGCACTCGACCTTCTCCAGCGGCGGAGTTCGGGTGAGACGGTCCTTCAACTGCTCGTGGGAGAACTCGTGGGTGCACTCCGTTCCGTCGGGCAACGTCCCGGGACAGGGCACCAGCCGGTTGATCTCCAGACCGGGGTAGCGCTGGAGGGTCTGCTCGAAGCCCTCCTTGAGCACGGCGAAGAAGTCCGGCGGATAGGGGCCGCGCACCCGCAGTTCTGCGGTCCTCGCCAGGCGGTCCACGACGATGAGCGCGAGGTGCTCGCCCTCCGGGCCGGTCTGGCGCAACAGCGCGCCCGTGCGCCAGTGGATGTCCGCCGTGAAGCGGTGCTCACGGGCGATGAACCAGGTGGGGATGCCGGGCGGAACGGTGTGGAGGCGGTAGCGGAGCCTGAGTTCGCGCCCATGTGCCCGCGCGGCGCCGGCCCAGGTCTCCTCGTAATCGGGCGGGTCCAGCGGCAGCCGCTCCACCACGAGGCTGTTGACGCCGTCCTCGGTCCGGTAGGAGAGGTCGAAGTGCTCCATCATCGCGACGAAGTGCCGACGCAGGCCCGGGTCGAGTTCCCGCCACAGGTGCGCCTGGTGCCGCTTGGTGAACAGGCCGTTCCCGTCCCGCACTTCGTGCGAGTCCAGCACCTTGCTGATGTAGTCGGTCACCCACTGCGGACGCAGTACGACGATGTCCTCGAGCTCGGGATCGTCGGTGTAGGCGAGGATGTCCCCCAGGCTGTGCAGGGCGGCCCGCAACCCCTGCTGGTGGGTAGGGTCGGTGACGCCGTGCGCGGCAAGCAGCTCGCCCAGCGCGGCCGGGGTGACGTGGTTGCGCTGGTCGGCCCGGACCGCCTCCGAGGCACGCAGCCAGCTATCGGGCCAGCGCACGCCCATCAGCGGGAGCCGCGCGGCCTCCCGGGCCAGACACGCGACGACCTCGTCGATGCCCACGTGCGTCTCGCTGTCCGCGGCGAGCGAGTCCACGATCATCCCGGGGTACGCCGCGTGCAGTTCGGCCAGCGGCAACTCCGCCGGGCGTGGGCCGAGATGCGTCGCCACCAGCACGACCGGCGCACGGGGAGCCCTCGCCTTGATCATGTCCAGCCAGTAGTAGAGCTTGCTGGCCTCCCAGCCGACCTGGGCGTCCCAGACCAGCACGAACAGCGAGCGGTCGGTGAGGAAGAACTGGTGAGTCGCGTGGTAGATCTCCTGGCCGCCGAAGTCCCAGGTCGCCAGGTTCATGGTGACATCGGCATGTTCGGGAGCGGGGTGCGGGAAGCACAGGTCACCGACGCTTAGCCCGTGGGTGCTGTTCTCGTTCCGGTCGAAGGGCTCACCCCGAACGGCCTTGAGTAGAGAGGTCTTTCCGGCCCGACCCTCACCCACGACCACGATCTTGGAGGACCACTGGGGGGTGGGGGCGATGGAGCGTTCGCGGAGGAAGGCCAGGAGGGTGGACGTAGCGTCGGAGACCACTTCGGGAGGCAGGCCAGCGAGGGGACTGCCGTGGACCCTCAACACTGAGAGGCCCATATGCCCGAGCACGTCAGGCAGATCGCTCATCCTGTTGTAGGCGATGTCGAGGATCTCGAGTCCGGGCAGCGCGAGGATCGGTCGCGGTAGCTCCGTCAACCTGTTGCCGGACAGGTGGAGTTTCCTGAGCGAGGAAAGGTCACCGCACGACTCGGGCAGCCCTGTCAGTGCGTTGCCGTCGAGGTAGAGGGTTTCGAGCTGCCGGAGGCGGCCGATCCAGTCCGGCACCTCCGTCAGCCCGTTGTTGTCCATGTCCAACCTGTTCAACTGGGTGAGGTTCCCGAACGACGAAGGCAGCTCGGTGATCCTGTTGTAGTCGAGCTGTAGGTGGCGCAGCCCGGTGAGTTCACCGATCCAGTCCGGCAGTTCCGTCAGCCGATTCTGGCTCAGGTCGAGTGTGAAGAGCCCGGTAAGTCCCCTGACGCCGCTGGGCACCGCGAACAGGTCCATGGCACTCAGATCCAAGATCCCCGTGCCCGCCGCACTCCCGATGCGCTCTGCCACCTCGGCGTCCTGCTCTCCCATACCGTCCCCCGACATACCGCTCCCCCGCCCCCTCACAACCAGCACGAGCCCCCAGTCTTCCCACCTGAGCCCCCGTCAGAGCCCCGTTTCCCATATCGAGATATCAAGGCACTCAAAAACCGGAAACGGCCCCCGCCACGGAGTCTCAACTCCGCACCGGGGGCCGCCCATTACCGGTGGCGTCCGTCACGCCGCCACCGGAACCTCCGTCGCCGCGCCGTTCGTCGCCGGTGCCAGCGCCAGCTCCAGGACCTGGCGGACGTCCGTCACCGCGTGGACGTCGAGCTTGTCCAGGACCTCGGCCGGGACGTCGTCCAGGTCGGGCTCGTTGCGCTTCGGGATGATCACCGTGGTGACCCCGGCCTGGTGCGCGGCGAGCAGCTTCTGCTTCACGCCGCCGATCGGCAGGACCCGACCGGTCAGCGAGACCTCACCGGTCATCGCCACGTCCGTACGGACCAGTCGGCCGCTGAGCAGTGACGCCAGGGCCGTCGTCATCGTGACGCCCGCGCTCGGGCCGTCCTTGGGCACCGAGCCCGCCGGGAAGTGGATGTGCACGCCCCGGTCCTTCAAGTCGCCGACCGGCAGCTCCAGTTCGGCGCCGTGCGAGCGCAGGAACGACAGGGCGATCTGCGCGCTCTCCTTCATCACGTCACCGAGCTGACCGGTGAGGGTCAGACCCGCCGCGCCCGTCTCCGGGTCGGCCAGCGACGCCTCGACGAACAACACGTCACCGCCCGCTCCCGTCACCGCGAGTCCGGTGGCGACACCGGGGACCGCCGTACGGCGCTCCGCCGGGTCCTGGGCGGACTCGGGCACGTGGTGCGGCCGACCGATCAGGGCGCGCAGGTCGGCGTCCGTGACGGTGAACGGCAGTTCCCGCTCGCCCAGTTCGTGCTGTGCGGCGATCTTGCGCAGCAGCCGGGCGACCGAGCGCTCCAGGGTGCGGACGCCCGCCTCGCGGGTGTACTCACCGGCGAGCTTGCGCAGCGCGCTCTCGTCGATGACGACCTCGTCGTCCTTGAGCCCCGCCCGCTCCAGTTGACGCGGGAGCAGGTGGTCACGGGCGATGACGACCTTCTCGTCCTCGGTGTAGCCGTCCAGCCGGACCAGTTCCATCCGGTCGAGCAGCGCCTCCGGGATGGCCTCCAGGACGTTCGCCGTCGCGAGGAACACGACGTCGGACAGGTCGAGTTCGACCTCCAGGTAGTGGTCGCGGAAGGTGTGGTTCTGCGCGGGGTCGAGGACTTCGAGCAGGGCGGCCGCCGGGTCGCCCCGGTAGTCGGACCCCACCTTGTCGATCTCGTCCAGCAGGACCACCGGGTTCATGGACCCGGCCTCCTTGATGGCACGGACGACCCGGCCGGGCAGCGCACCGACGTACGTACGCCGGTGACCGCGGATCTCCGCCTCGTCCCGGACGCCGCCGAGCGCGACCCGGACGAACTTCCGTCCCATCGCGTGCGCGACGGACTCACCGAGCGAGGTCTTGCCGACGCCGGGCGGCCCGACGAGGGCCAGTACGGCACCGCCGCGCCGGCCGCCCACGACACCCAGGCCCCGCTCCGCGCGCCGCTTGCGCACGGCCAGGTACTCGGTGATGCGTTCCTTCACGTCCTCCAGGCCGGCGTGCTCGGCGTCCAGGATCGCCTTGGCGCCCTGGATGTCGTACTCGTCCTGGGTCCTCTCGTTCCAAGGTAGTTCGAGGACGGTGTCCAGCCAGGTGCGGATCCACGACCCCTCGGGCGACTGGTCGGAGGACCGCTCCAGCTTCTCGACCTCCTTGAGCGCGGCCTCGCGGACCTTCTCGGGAAGATCGGCGGCCTCGACCCGGGCCCGGTAGTCGTCGGACTCCTCGCCCTCGGTCGCGTCGCCGTTCAGCTCGCGCAGCTCCTTGCGGACGGCTTCGAGCTGGCGGCGGAGCAGGAACTCGCGCTGCTGCTTGTCGACGCCTTCCTGCACGTCCTTGGCGATGGTCTCGGCGACATCCTGTTCGGCGAGGTGGTCGCGCAGATGCTGGGTGGCGAGCTTGAGGCGGGCCACCGGGTCGGCGGTCTCCAGCAGCTCGATCTTCTGCTCGGTGGTCAGGAAGGGCGAGTAACCGGAATTGTCGGCGAGCGTGGATACGTCATCGATCGCCTGTACGCGGTCGACGACCTGCCAGGCCCCCCGCTTGCGCAGCCACGCGGTGGCCAGCGCCTTGTACTCCTTCACCAGCTCGGTCACCGAGCCGGGCAACGGTTCGGGCAGGCTCTCGTCGAGCGCGGTGCCCTCCACCCACAGTGCGGCACCCGGGCCGGTGGTCCCGGCGCCGATCTGCACGCGGCTACGGCCGCGGATCAGCGCACCCGGGTCCCCGTCGGCCAGCCGGCCGACCTGCTCGATCGTGCCGAGCACACCCGTGCTCGCGTACGTCCCGTCGATGCGTGGCACCAGCAGGACCTTGGGCTTTCCGGGCTCGGACCGCGCGGCGGCCTGGGCGGCCTCCACGGCGGCGCGTACATCGGTGTCGTTCAGGTCCAGCGGAACCACCATTCCGGGCAGCACGACCTCGTCGTCGAGCGGCAGCACGGGCAGGGTGAGCGGTGTGGACGTCGAAGCCATGATCTCCCCTTAGGCAGTCAAGTTGAGCTATGCCGACTCAATGCTTGTACGCCTTCGATTGTTCCCCGGGGGGTGTTCGCCGTGAGCGATCAGGGGGCGATGGCTGCCTCATCGCAGGTGAACGCGGAACGGGGGTGGGAGCTTCCCGGAGGGATGCCCTTCGACGAGGTGCCGCGCCGATAATCGGTTGCCCCACCCCACACACTCCGTACCGTCTCCCCGTGACGGAAACAGACACGCAGGCCCTCGCCCTCCGCTCCGCCTACGACGACCAGCTGCGCGCCAACCCGCCCATTCCGCCCGTCGGAGTGACGTACGAGAAGGACGGGCCGCTGCTGCGGGTGGTCGGGAACTTCCGGGGTTTCGTGAGCGGGCCGCGCGATCTCGGGGTGCGGGGGGGCGGCACTCGACGAACTGATCGTCCGGCAGCGGGACTTCTTCGCGGCGCGCGGGGAGAGCGTGGAGTGGAAGACCCGGTCCCATGACGTACCGGCCGATATTCCGGAGCGGCTGCGTGCCGCGGGCTTCGTGCCCGAGGAGCGGGCGACGGTGCTCGTCGGGCGGGCCGAGGAGATGGCCGCGGCGCAGCCTGTGCTGCCGGAGGGTGTCACGATCCGCCAGGTCGACTCCGAGGCGGATCTGCGGCGGCTCGGGGCCCTACAGTCGGCCGTCTGGGACATGGACCTCGACTGGCTGGTGGCCGACCTGCTGGGCCGGATCGCCGCCGCTCCGGACGAGATGGCCGTCTACGTCGTCGAGGCGGGGGACGAGCTGGTCTGCTCGGCCTGGCTGGCCTTCCGCCCGAAAACGGAGTTCGCCAACCTGCTCGGCGGCTCCACCCTCCCCGCCTGGCGCGGCAAGGGCATCTACCGCGCCCTGGTCGCCACCCGGGCCGCCCTCGCCGCCGCCCGCGGAGTGCGCTATCTGCACGTGGACGCCTCCGACGACAGCGCGCCCATCCTTCAGCGGCTGGGATTCCGGGCGGTCACGACGACCACGCCATACGTGTGGTCACCGCAGCAGGAGATCGTGCGGGTGAAGTAGGGCGAGGGCGCGCGCCACACCCCCGCAACGGCATTCACAGGCAACTGCCGCAAAATGCAAGCTGATTCACAGCATGCGGGCAGTGCATACGGGGACATGGGGGATCAAATGAACGACGAGCAGTCTCGGCGTGGGCCGCGCAGGCGGACGGTCGTGGCCGGGGCCGCCGTGGTGGCGACGGCGGCGGCGATCCCGGTGGCCGTCCGGGCCGCGAAGGACGACAAGAGCCGACCGCCGGCAGCCGAACCCGCCACGCCCGCGCGGCACATCACCGCCCCTTCGGCCTCCCCCACGCCCCACACCCGCGCCCGCGGCGACGACCGGCCCAACATCCTCCTCGTCGTCACGGACGACCAGCCCAAGGAGACCGAGTGGGCGACCCCGGAGACCGTCGACTGGCTCGGTGACCACGGCGTCACCTTCGAGCGGGCGCACGCCAACACTCCGCTGTGCGCACCTTCCCGCGCCTCGATCATGTCGGGCCGGTACGCGCACAACCACGGCGTCCTGGACACCCGCCATCCCTATCACCTGGACCAACACACCACCGTGCAGCGACAGTTGCACAACTCCGGTTACCGCACGGGCCTGTTCGGCAAGTACCTGAACTACTGGCGCACCGGCGACAACCCGCCGCACTTCGACGAGTGGCTGCTCCAGGAGCCGGTGGCGTACTACAACGGCCATTACAACGACGGCGGAACGGTCCGGAACATCCCCGGCTACAACACCACCGTCATCAGGGACCGCGCCCTCGCCTTCCTGGAGGGCTCGCGCACGGACCGCCGGCCGTGGTTCGCCTATGTCGCCACGCGCAGCGCGCACGAACTGAACATCCCGGAGAAGAAGTACGCCGGCACTCGCGTCCCCGAGTGGCCGGGCCGGCCGTCCGTCTTCGAGACCGACAAGGCCGACAAGCCGGCGTTCCTGCGCACGGCGAAGCACGGTCTGCGCGCCGGACAGGCCCTGCGCGAGCGCCAGTTGAGGACCCTGCTGTCGGTGGACGACGCGATGCGCGACTTCCGGGACAAGCTGCGGGCGCTCGGCCAGTTGGAGAACACCCTCGTGCTGTACACCAGCGATCACGGGCTGTGCTGGGGCGACCACGGCTGGCTGCGCAAGTCGGTGCCGTACCGGCCGAGTCTGGAGGTGCCGTTCCAACTGTCGTGGCCGGCCCGGGGATTGAACAAGGGCACCTCCGACGACCGTCTCACCGGTCACGTCGACATCGCGCCCACCCTCCTCGACGCGGCCGGCATCACCCCGGACACCCCGCACGACGGCCACTCGCTGCTCGGCACCGGCGACCGGGAGCATCTCCTCGCCGAGTGGTGGTGGAACCGGCAGGACAAGGAACCGATCCACACCTGGGCGACGTATGTCGGCAAGTCCGAGCAGTACACGGAGTACTACCGCACCCGGCTCGACAAGAACGGCCTGGCGACGGACGGCGACGGCAAGGTGCTCTTCCGTGAGTACTACGACCTGCGTGCCGACCCCTACCAGCTCACCAACAAGCTGCACTCCGCGACCGCCCAGGAGGAGCGGCGACTTGGTGTTCCGGCGCTGGCGAAGGGGCTCAACGCGGCCAGGCGGGCGGGGAGTTAGGCCGCGGCGAGCCGCGCGGCCCGCTGCCGGCGCCGTATCAGCGGCCAGGTCGCGATGCCCAGCGTCAGGGCGATCAGATGGCCCCAGTTCGTCATGGGGTCGGTGAACTCGATCAGGTCCTCGACCAGCGTCCAGCCGAAGAGCGCGATCAACGGCAGGCCGAGCCACGGCCGCAGCAGGCCGGCCAGCGCTCCTGTGCTCGCGGCGACGCCGAAGCTGATGCCGTAGTCGAGGCGGTGCAGCGAGCTGTCGGGCAGATGCCCGGCCAACACCGCGATCCCTACGGTCCCTTCGGTCGCGAGCGTGGCCACGATGTGCCCGAAGAGGAACACCCCGGCGGCCCGCACCCCGCCGATCCGCCGCTCCAGCGCGGTCAGCACGAGCAGGAAGAGGATCGCGTACGGCGACAGCATGCCGCCGACGATCCACAGCGCGCTGGCGACCAGCACCAGCAGCGGGTCGTGCACGAGGTGGGCGACATCGGTGCTGGAGGCCTGGTGCAGTTGGTTCACGAGCGCGGGAGCGGCGTACTGCGCGACGAGCGAGGTGACGACGAGCAACACCGCGTAACCGAAGGTGAACGGCATCCCGGTGGGCGTGGGCAGCAGTTGGCGCAGGGCGGGCAGGAGCCGTGGCTCACGGGGAACGGCGGGGGTGGACGCCGAGACGGACACCGCCGCCGGGGCCGCGACCGGCAGGCCCGACTCCGCGGCCGTCTGCGCCACTTCCCGCTGTCGGGGCAGCGCGTCGAGCAGAGCTGAGTCCACCACCGGATCCGGTCCGGGCTCCGTCGCGATCCGTTCCACGCCGAGGCGCTCCTTCCGTATCGCCCCACCCTTCGTCGTCCCACCTGTCGCTGTCTATGACCGACGCCACGCGAGAGCCGATTCACAGCAACCCGAGAGCTTCCGCACGCGTCCGCCGCCACCGTGTGCCCGAGGCGTCCCTCCAGGGTTAATTCGGCTGCCCGTTCCGGTGAAACTGTCAGGATGGGTTCCATGACCACCACGTACGGCACTCCCGTCGTCCTGGACCGCCGCGAAGGCCCCTACGGCGAGGTGGTGCTGCGCCGGCACGGCGAGTTGCTGCAGATCATCGCCAACGGCTGCTTCCTGATGGACACCTCGGACGGGCGCTCGGAGCGCCTGCTGGTCGACGCCGCCTACGACGCGCTCGACGGGCGCCCCGAACCGGACGTACTGATCGGCGGGTTGGGCGTGGGTTTCTCCCTCGCGCATGCCGCCGCCGATCCCCGCTGGGGCCGGATCACGGTCGTGGAGCGCGAGCCCGCGATCGTCGAATGGCACCGCCGCGGACCGCTGTCCGCGCTCTCCGCGTCCGCCCTGGCCGACCCCCGGACCGAGATTCTGAAAACGGACCTGGTCGCATTCGTCAATGAGACATGCGCCACTTTCGACGCGCTCTGCCTCGACATCGACAACGGCCCCGACTGGACCGTCACAGAAGGCAACGACAACCTCTACTCACCAGCCGGACTGGCAAGCTGCGCAAGGGTGTTGAGGCCCGGCGGGGTACTCGCCGTATGGTCGGCGCAGCCCTCTCCGGAATTTGAGCGAACCTTATGGAATGCCGGGTTCAAACAGGTGCGTACCGAAGAGATCCCCGTTGCCCGAGGAGTTCCCGACGTCGTGCACCTCGCCGTCCGGCCTGGATAGCAAAGGCGCCGTGACTGCCCGTACCCTGCTTCCCTGACGCAGATCATTCAAGCGTCAAGCGCAGTCATGGGATCACCCCACTGGTTCCGGAAAGCACACTTCAGGGGCGGGCGATGGAGCAGACACACACCTCCCACAACGGCACGGCCACGGCCACGCCGGGCGCACAGCGCCGGGTGCTCGTGGTCGAGGACGATGCGACAATCGTCGACGCCATCGCGGCCCGTTTGCGCGCCGAGGGATTTCTCGTGCAGACCGCGGGCGACGGGCCCTCGGCCGTCGACACCGCCGAGGCCTGGCAGCCCGATCTGCTGATCCTCGACATCATGCTGCCCGGCTTCGACGGGCTGGAGGTCTGCCGCCGTGTGCAGGCCGCCCGCCCGGTGCCGGTGCTGATGCTCACCGCGCGCGACGACGAGACCGACATGCTGGTCGGGCTCGGGGTCGGCGCCGACGACTACATGACCAAGCCGTTCTCGATGCGGGAGCTGGCGGCGCGGGTGCACGTCCTGCTGCGCCGCGTGGAGCGTGCCGTAGTGGCCGCGTCCACCCCGCGCTCGGGCATCCTGCGCCTCGGCGAGCTGGAGATCGACCACGCGCAGCGCCGGGTACGGGTACGCAGCGAGGACGTGCACCTGACGCCCACCGAGTTCGACCTTCTGGTGTGCCTGGCGAACACCCCGCGTGCCGTGCTCTCGCGCGAGCAGCTGCTCGCCGAGGTGTGGGACTGGGCGGACGCCTCCGGCACCCGCACCGTGGACAGCCACATCAAGGCGCTGCGCCGGAAGATCGGCGCCGAGCGGATCCGCACGGTGCACGGCGTCGGGTACGCGCTGGAGACACCGACGCCATGAGCGACGGGCCGACGTCACGGAGGAGCCCCGGGGAGCCCTGGGGCGGCGTACGCCCGTTCTCGATCAAGACCAAGCTGGGCGCGCTGGTGGTCATCGCAGTGCTGATCACCACCGGGCTGATGATGATCGCCATGCGCACCGCGACGGAGCTGCGCTTCATCACGGTCTTCTCGATGATCGCCACACTGCTGATAACGCAGTTCGTGGCCCATTCGCTCACCGCGCCGCTGGACGAGATGAACGCGGTGGCCCGGTCCATCTCGCACGGCGACTACACCCGCCGGGTGCGCGAGAACCGCCGCGACGAACTGGGCGACCTGGCCGAGACGATCAACGTCATGGCCGACGAGCTGGAGGCGCAGGAGCGCCAGCGCAAGGAACTCGTCGCGAACGTCTCGCACGAGCTGCGCACCCCCATCGCCGGTCTGCGCGCCGTCCTGGAGAACGTCGTCGACGGCGTCTCGGCGGCCGACCCGGAGACCATGCGTACGGCGCTGAAGCAGACCGAGCGCCTCGGGCGCCTGGTCGAGACGCTGCTGGACCTCTCCCGCTTGGACAACGGCGTCGTACCGCTGAAGACGCGCCGCTTCGAGGTGTGGCCGTATCTCTCGGGCGTGCTCAAGGAGGCCAACATGGTGGCCTCCTTGCGCGCGGGCATCGCGTCCGGCTCGGGCAGTCACACGCGGACGGACGTCCATCTACACCTGGACGTGTCCCCGCCGGAGCTGACCGCGCTCGCGGACCCGGAGCGCATCCACCAGGTCGTCGCCAACCTGATCGACAACGCGGTCAAGCACAGCCCCGCGCACGGGCGCGTGACGGTCAAGGCGCGCCGCGGCTCGCTGCCGGAGTCGCTGGAGCTGGAGGTCCTGGACGAGGGGCCCGGCATCCCGAAGGCGGAGTGGGCGCACATCTTCGAGCGGTTCAACCGGGGAGCGGTGAGCTCCCCGCACGGACCCGGCAGCGACGGCGGTACGGGTCTCGGCCTGGCGATCGCCCGCTGGGCGGTGGATCTGCACGGCGGCCGGATCGGCGTGGCCGAATCCGACCGTGGCTGCAGGATTATCGTCACTCTTCCGGGACTGTCATCCGTGCCAAGTTGACGTAAAGTTCGAACCGGAGCCCCAAGATCCACGACGGTCCGCGCTGACGGACACGTGTGATCAGGCACAGGCCCGCGCCCTTCGTGCGCCCTCCCCGCCTCCGTGCGCCCCTTCTGCAGCGGAACCACGCTTGTTTCCCGCCATTTCGGCCCCCGAAACACACTTTCCGGTGTGACTTACGCGACGATGCACCGGCCCGACCTGACCTTGGCCGTCATGGGGGCGTAGCCTTAATTCCCGCTGTCCATCACCTTGTGAAGCGGAAGAGGGCGGTTGCCGCCGTGTCGTCACAGTCCCCCAGTAACTCGACCATCTCGAACGAGTCCGACCAAGCCGCGGGTAAGAATCCCGCGGCGGCGTTCGGTCCCAACGAGTGGCTCGTCGACGAGATCTATCAGCAGTACCTCCAGGATCCGAACTCGGTCGACCGAGCCTGGTGGGACTTCTTCGCCGACTACAAGCCGGGCGCGGCAGCCACCGCCCCGACCTCGGCGGGTACTGCGGCCGCGGGGGCCGCAGCGACCTCCACACCGGCCCCGGCCGCCCCCGCGGCGCCCGCTGCCCCGGCGGTCCCCGCGCCGGCGCCCGCAGCCGCCGCTCCGGCCCCGGCACCCGCGCCCGCCCCGGCACCGGCTCCCGTCGCCCCCCCGGCTCCCGCGAAGGCCGCCGCTCCGGCACCGGCCGCGAAGCCGAAGCAGGCCGAGCCCGCGACCGAGGCCCCCGGTGGCCCCGAGTTCGTCACGCTGCGCGGCCCCGCCGCCGCGGTCGCGAAGAACATGAACGCCTCGATCGAGGTGCCCACGGCCACGTCCGTGCGCGCGGTCCCGGTCAAGCTGCTCTTCGACAACCGCATCGTCATCAACAACCACCTGAAGCGCGCCCGGGGCGGGAAGATCTCCTTCACCCACCTCATCGGCTACGCGATGGTGCAGGCCATCAAGGCCATGCCGTCGATGAACTACTCCTTCCAGGAGAAGGACGGCAAGCCGACCCTGGTCAAGCCGGAGCACGTCAACTTCGGTCTCGCCATCGACCTGGTGAAGCCCAACGGCGACCGCCAGCTCGTCGTCGCCGGCATCAAGAAGGCCGAGACGCTGAACTTCTTCGAGTTCTGGCAGGCCTACGAGGACATCGTCCGCCGCGCCCGCGAGGGCAAGCTCACGATGGACGACTTCACCGGCGTCACGGTCTCCCTGACGAACCCCGGCGGCCTCGGCACGGTCCACTCCGTCCCCCGCCTGATGCCCGGCCAGTCGGTCATCATGGGCGTCGGCTCCATGGACTACCCGGCGGAGTTCCAGGGCACCTCCCAGGACACCCTGAACAAGCTCGGCATCTCGAAGGTCATGACGCTCACGTCGACCTACGACCACCGGGTCATCCAGGGCGCCGCCTCCGGCGAGTTCCTGCGGATCGTCGCCAACCTCCTCCTCGGTGAGAACGGCTTCTTCGACGAGATCTTCGAGGCGCTGCGCATCCCCTACGAGCCGGTCCGCTGGCTCAAGGACATCGACGCCAGCCACGACGACGACGTCACCAAGGCCGCCCGCGTCTTCGAGCTGATCCACTCCTACCGGGTCCGCGGCCACGTCATGGCCGACACCGACCCGCTGGAGTACCGCCAGCGCAAGCACCCCGACCTGGACATCACCGAGCACGGCCTCACCCTGTGGGACCTGGAGCGGGAGTTCGCGGTCGGCGGCTTCGCCGGCAAGTCCCTGATGAAGCTGCGCGACATCCTCGGCGTGCTGCGCGACTCTTACTGCCGCACCACCGGCATCGAGTTCATGCACATCCAGGACCCCAAGCAGCGCAAGTGGATCCAGGACCGCATCGAGCGCTCGCACTCCAAGCCGGAGCGCGAGGAGCAGCTGCGCATCCTGCGCCGGCTGAACGCGGCGGAGGCCTTCGAGACCTTCCTGCAGACGAAGTACGTCGGCCAGAAGCGCTTCTCCCTGGAGGGCGGCGAGTCCGTCATCCCGCTGCTCGACGCGGTGATCGACTCGGCGGCGGAGTCCCGTCTCGACGAGGTCGTCATCGGCATGGCCCACCGAGGCCGCCTGAACGTCCTCGCGAACATCGTCGGCAAGTCGTACGCCCAGATCTTCCGTGAGTTCGAGGGCAACCTCGACCCGAAGTCGATGCACGGCTCCGGCGACGTGAAGTACCACCTGGGCGCTCAGGGCACCTTCACCGGCCTGGACGGCGAGCAGATCAAGGTCACCCTCGCGGCGAACCCGTCCCACCTGGAGACGGTCGACCCGATCATCGAGGGCATCGTCCGCGCCCGCCAGGACATCATCAACAAGGGCGGCACGGACTTCACGGTCCTGCCGGTCGCCCTGCACGGTGACGCGGCCTTCGCGGGCCAGGGCGTGGTGGCCGAGACACTCAACATGTCGCAGCTGCGCGGCTACCGCACCGGCGGCACGGTCCACATCGTCATCAACAACCAGGTCGGCTTCACGGCGGCTCCCGAGTCGTCGCGCTCCTCGATGTACGCCACCGACGTGGCGCGCATGATCGAGGCCCCGATCTTCCACGTGAACGGCGACGACCCCGAGGCCGTCGTCCGCGTCGCTCGCCTGGCCTTCGAGTTCCGCCAGGCGTTCAACAAGGACGTCGTCATCGACCTCATCTGCTACCGCCGCCGCGGTCACAACGAGTCGGACAACCCGGCCTTCACCCAGCCCCTGATGTACGACCTGATCGACAAGAAGCGCTCGGTGCGCAAGCTCTACACCGAGTCCCTCATCGGTCGCGGCGACATCACCCTGGAAGAGGCCGAACAGGCCCTCCAGGACTACCAGGGCCAGCTGGAGAAGGTCTTCACGGAGGTCCGCGAGGCCACCGCGCAGCCCGGCGCCGCCCCGCTGTCGGACCCGCAGGCCGAGTTCCCGGTCTCGGTCTCCACCGCGATCTCCTCGGAGGTCGTCAAGCGGATCGCCGAGTCCCAGGTCAACATCCCCGACCACTTCCACGTCCACCCGCGGCTGCTGCCCCAGCTCCAGCGCCGGGCGACGATGGTCGAGGACGGCACGATCGACTGGGGCATGGGCGAGACCCTCGCGATCGGCTCCCTGCTCCTTGAGGGCACCCCGGTGCGCCTCTCCGGCCAGGACTCCCGCCGGGGCACCTTCGGCCAGCGCCACGCGGTCCTCATCGACCGCCAGACGGGCGAGGACTACACCCCGCTCCAGTACCTCTCCGAGGACCAGGCCCGCTACAACGTCTACGACTCGCTGCTCTCCGAGTACGCGGTCATGGGCTTCGAGTACGGCTACTCGCTGGCCCGCCCCGACGCGCTGGTGATGTGGGAGGCGCAGTTCGGCGACTTCGTCAACGGCGCGCAGTCCGTGGTCGACGAGTACATCTCGGCGGCGGAACAGAAGTGGGGCCAGACGAGCGGTGTGACGCTCCTCCTCCCCCACGGCTACGAGGGCCAGGGCCCGGACCACTCCTCGGCCCGCGTCGAGCGCTTCCTCCAGCTCTGCGCGCAGAACAACATGACGGTCGCGATGCCGACCCTGCCGTCGAACTACTTCCACCTCCTGCGGTGGCAGGTGCACAACCCGCACCACAAGCCGCTGGTGGTCTTCACCCCGAAGTCGATGCTGCGCCTGAAGGCTGCCGCGTCGAAGACGGAGGAGTTCACGACGGGTCAGTTCCGTCCGGTCATCGGCGACGAGACGGTGACGGACCCCGCGTCCGTCCGCAAGGTCGTCTTCGTCACGGGCAAGCTCTACTACGACCTGGAGGCCGAGCGCACCAAGCGCGGCACCACGGACGTGGCGATCATCCGCGTCGAGCGCCTGTACCCGCTGCCGGGTGCCGAGCTCCAGGCGGAGGTCAACAAGTACCCGAACGTCGAGAAGTACCTGTGGGCCCAGGAGGAGCCGGCCAACCAGGGCGCCTGGCCGTTCATCGCCCTCAACCTGATCGACCACCTGGACCTCGCGGTCGGCGCGGACGTCCCGCACGGCGAGCGGCTGCGGCGGATCTCCCGCCCGCACAGCTCGTCGCCCGCGGTCGGTTCCGCGAAGCGGCACCAGGCTGAGCAGGAGCAGTTGGTGCGCGAGGTGTTCGAGGCGTGAGGCTCTGAAAAGAGCTGAACTCGCTTGACTGAAGGGCCCGTTCCCGGGGTTTCCCGGGAACGGGCCCCTTTGTCATGGGAGGTCGGGAGGGTCGTAGTGGATGACCAGGTGCTGCGCCCAGGCGGCATCGGGGTACGGATCCGGGCCGGCGTTGAGGATGCGCACCCGAGCGACACGGCTGAGGAGTTCGCCAGGAGTTTCGGCCCACTCCAGAAGCTCCGCCGCCCGCTCGTAAACCTCTGGACAGTCCTCATGGCGTGGTGCGCTGCTCCACAGGATGAGGGGGAAACCAAAGGACCAGGCATCCTGCAGCGCGGCGACCTGATGACTGCAGCCCACGGGTACGGCGGAGTCCGGCGCCTCCTCCAACTGCCGACGAGTCGTCGCACTGTTCAGGAAGAGAGGTCGCCGACCACGTGGTGACACGACTTCTGAAAGGGCGTTCCAGCACCGCCGCCAAGCCTCCGCCGGACGCCCGGTGCGGTCATGTGCCCGTACGACGACGGATCGCGGTGTCCCTCCCGGAGGTCCGGTCAGCTCGGCCATCGTCCTCGCGCCCCACACGGGGGCCCACAGGAGTTCCGGAGGCAGGGAGAACATGACGTTCGGCCCGCTCTCCGCGGTGTGACTCTTGCGCAGTGCGTCCATCACCCGTCGAACGAGGCCGTCCCGGACATCTGAGTAGGTTGTGCCGTCCAGTTCGGAGACGATCGTGCGCTCTTCGCCTCGCACATGAGTGATACGCAAGGGGTACACGTTGAGGTCCGGCAGGCGTGGCGCGAGGTCGACCAGAAGGTAGTTGTCCCGGAAGGGGACGACACCGCGCACCGAGCCCAGGACGTCCTCGACGGCCCGGCGGGTGATCTCGTCCCGGGTCCGGACGGTCTCCTTGATCCACGTCCGCAGTTTCACGAGCCCCGGGTCCGAGGCGGACCCGCCGCGCGCCGCCAGCTCGGCCCACACCCGCGCCGCGTACGTCAGGGTGAGGTCGGCGGAGTCGCCCCGCCGCAGCAGCCCCGCACCGTCGCGCCAGCTGTACGGCGGATACCGGTCC
Source organism: Streptomyces sp. NPDC051576 (assembly GCF_040681835.1). NCBI lineage: Bacteria > Bacillati > Actinomycetota > Actinomycetes > Kitasatosporales > Streptomycetaceae > Streptomyces > Streptomyces sp. NPDC051576. The sequence goes on along the minus strand of NZ_JBFAZO010000001.1, from coordinate 1,022,689 downwards.
TCCCGGCGCTCCCCCAGCAACAGGTCCACGACCTCCGGCCCCGCGGGAGGAGGCAACTCGGCCAGGAGCCCGTACAGTTCCGTACGCTCCACGGGTGGGATCTTGCCCACTGCGCTCGACATCCGCACGAGCCACTCGTGCACACCGGTCCACGTCATGTGCGGGCCCCGCGCCCGGAACCGCTCGGCATGGTGGCGGTCGTGCGCCCGTACGACGGTGTGCCACAGCTCGGAGCTGCCGGACTCGCAGAGGGTCCGCAGCAGTCCGATGCGTACGGCCCTCCCGCCGCCGTCAGGCGCCGGATCGGTCAGCACACCGACAACAGCGCCGTCCACGGAGTCGATGACGGGACCGCCTCTGCCGTCCAGCGGAAGTGGCGCGTCGCCCACCCAGAGAGCGTTTCTGCCGTCGATGCTCCTGATCCTGAGCGCCGTCCCGAACGACCGCAGGTATACGGCGGTCCCCACGCCCGTGGTCGAGTACAGCGCCACCCCGGCCCCGGGGGACACGTAGGGAACATCACTGAGCCAGAGGCAGTCCGGATCGACCGCCCCGGGCACCCGGACGAGCGCCAAGTCCTCGACAGGATGCACCTGTTCGACCCGGTAGGACTGACCGTCCATCGTGACGGCTTCGACGGAGACCCGGTTCGTCCACCGTTCCACCAAGCGTGCGCTGGTCACCACCCAGCCCGGCGCGAGGAAGAACCCGCTGCCGGACACCGTGTCCCCCGTCCGGTCCTCGGCATGCAGACGCACGAGGGCCCGACGCACCAGCTCCTCACGGTCGGCCGCGGGTCCTGACAGCTCCGCCTCCCTGCCGGTCCTCACCCGCACGGCGGGCACGATCTCCTCCCAAGCGGAGTCCCTGGTGGTGATCAGGACGTGCCCTCCGCTGTACAGCCACTCGGCGGCGCTGTCGAGGTCGTCCAAACCGTCGTGGACGACCAGCCAGCAGACACCGGCCCGCCCCAACTCCCGCAGCAGCGCTGCCACACCGTCGGCCGTCAACGACGGAATCCCGAGATCGTTCCCGAACCTCCGCGCTGCGCCGGCGAACTCCTCCCGGTCGTCGTCGCTGATCCACCACACGAGGTCGTACTCATCGGCATGGCGGTGCACGTACTCGGCGGCGGCCTGCGACTTCCCGCCGGCAGGCGAGCCGACCAGGGCGCAGGAGACAGGGGCATGGGGCTCGAACCTCGCGGCGAGCTCTTCGAGGAGTTCCCGCCGGTAGACGTATCCGGGCGTACGTTGCGGGACCTCGCCGAGCACCATCCGGGCGGCTCCGGGATAGGCCGGCACATGCCGATGGTCCGCGTCCGCGCTCCAGTCGATGCCGAACCGGCGCAGCAGCCGCCAGCGGGCAATCCCCTCCGTCAGGCCTGCCAGTGACTCGTCGGCCTGAGCCGCCGTCGCATACGGGGTGACGTCGACGGTCAGCGGACGGTTGTCCCGTGCCGCGGACTGGGGCAGCCACGGCTCGTAAAACTCTTCCCGATGGCCGAGGAGAAAGACCAGGTGCCGTCCGGGCTCGTCCGCGGTCTGCAGGGAGCGCCCTACGACGGCCGCCATCCCTCCCTCACCGTCCCAGGGCCTGAGGTTGACCTCGTGGCCACAGGCCGCGAACACGTGGGCCAGCCACGTGCCCCACAGCTGGTCCTCGACGTCGTACACCACGTCGAACGCCCGCCGCCGTGCCACGGACTCCAGCGCGGACCGCCCCAGGTACCGCCCCACCACCAGGTCCGACACCTTGGCGAACGCCGCCGGCACCGCCTCCGTACCCGCGACGGTACCGGCGTCTCCGGTGAGCCGCGCCAGGGCCAGCGCCGGGAAATTCCGGGCTCGGCGCCCGAAGTGCCGCTCCACGTACGTGCCACAGTGCTTGAGCAGGAGCAGCGCGTCTCCTCTTGGCAGAAGGCAGAGCAGTTCCTCCCGCACGCCCGGTACGAACTCGTACCAGCCGTCCTCCTGTCCGCGCCGCATCAGGCCGCCCAGCAGCACCTCGGCCAGTACGTTCGGCCCACTTCGGGGCAGCATCACCCGCTGAACGAGCTGCATCACCGGCAGGTTCAGCGGTACGGCGGAGAAGGAGACGGCGAGGGACACGGCCTGCCGGGAGGCGGAGCGGCGGAAGGCCGTGACGAGCCGGCCGGCGTCGGCAGGCGGGCGTTCGGCGCGGGGCGGGGCCGCGGGATGGTTCGCGTGGACCCAGGCCGCTGCTGCGGGGAGGGACAGGCCCGTACCGCCGGAGAGCAGCCGCGCCCACGTGCCCAGCGCGGCCCGGGTGGGACCGAGCACCGGCACCGGGAGCGCCCCGGACGGCACGTCACCCTCGGTCGGCCTGAACTCCAGCCTCGCGCCCAGGCCTTCGCGGCGGCGCAGCGTGCCGGGGAGGGCCGGGAGGTGGGTGCGGCGCCACAGTCGCTGTGGGAGGGGCTGGACCACGGCGACGGGAGCCGCCTGTGTCCAGTGGTGCAGCAGCCGCTGCATCTGGCCCGAGCGCCACAGCGGGCCCGCGCAGTCGCTGAGGACGAGGGTGAGTTGACGCCCGGTGGGGTCGCGCAGTTGCTCGGCGGCACGCAAACCGCGGCCGGGGTCGCGCGAGGTGCCGATCGCCAACTGGCCGTCGGGGCCCTGGTGGACGTAGTGCGCCTGGACTTCGCGGAACGCGCCGAGGCCCGCGCAGATCTGGCGGAGTTCCTCAAGTGTGCTGTCCCAGACGGAGGTTGAGGTCGATGCGTCCATGAGGAGCCGCAGCCGGGCCTCGCGACGGGCGCCCGGTCGGAGCACCGGCGTGAACAGGCCTGTCTCCGCGGCCCGTTCGGCGGTGGCCTGTTCGTCGAGATGGTGGGCGGTGGTGCGGACGGGCGGACGGTAGCGCTGGAGGGGGCGCAGGGCGCGTTGGAGGGCGAGGAAGTCGGGGAGGGCGGTCGCCACGGGGACGCGTACCCGTGCGAAGTCCGGTTCGGGGCCGCCCTGTTCGGCCCGATCGTGAGAGGCGGGGCGTGATCGGTCGGCGTACAGGCGGGTGGTCGGGGTGGTGCGGTCGGGTGGGTCGGGGGCGGGAGTCGCCAGGTCGATGCGGGCCGCCGGCTCCCCGGGCGGCGCACCCGTCGACCCGGGCTCCGAGAGGAACGGGGATTCGTCCAGCTCCTCCTCGGCGTCCGCCGACTCCGGTTCCGGTGGGCGTACTTCTGGGCGGCCCACGTGTTCCGCGAGCCACAGCGCCTCCGCGAGTTCGCGTGCGCTCGGGTCCACACCCGTCCGTGCGCGCAGCCGCTCGGCGAGTCCGCTGAGCGGCACCACGGCGGCGGGGATTTCCGGAGGGACCGTCATCAGCGCGTTCCGTGCTCGCCCTGGTCCAGTGGCCTCATCAGCAGTTCGGCGAGCCGTTGTCGGTCGGGCTCGCTGTCGCGTACCGCTTCCTGGGTGAGGTAGATGGCGTTGAGGAGTTGGTCGGCGGCGCGCAGGGAGCCGGGGCTGGACTCCAGGAAATCGCGGATGAGTTGTTCGTTGCCGGAGGTGTCCGTGTCGCCGAAGTGGGCGCGGACCATGGCGTCGAGGCGCGCGGTGCCCCACTCGTCGTTGCGGGGCGAGGGCAGGTCGAGGTGGAGGCAGCGACGCAACAGCGGTGCGGGGAAGTCGCGTTCGCCGTTGCTGGTCATCACGACGACGGGGAAGGCCCGGCAGCGCACCTGTCCCGCCCGGACGACGGCGCGGTCGCCGTCGTCGGTGAGGACCTGGACCTCGGGCTGTCCGCGGGCGATCCGCTGGAGCTCGGCGATACGGAACTCGCCCTCCTCCAGGGCGTTGAGGAGGTCGTTGGGCAGGTCGATGTCGCTCTTGTCCAGTTCGTCGACGAGGAGGACCCGGGGGCGGCTGCGGGGCAGGAGCGCGGTGCCGAGCGGGCCCAGGCGCAGGTACTCGCCGATGTCCTCCGTGTAGGGCTCCTCGGCCGACTCCTTTGCCATCTGCATGTCTTGGAGGCGGGCGATCGCGTCGTACGTGTAGAGGCCGTCGCGCAGGGTGGTGCGGCTCACGATGGGCCAGTGCAGGACACGGCCGAGGCCGAGTTCGTGCGCGAGGGCGTGGGCGAGGGTGGACTTGCCGGAGCCGGGGTCGCCGGTGACCAGGAGCGGGCGGCGCAGATAGAGCGCCGCGTTGATCAACTCCAGTTCCTGCGGGCGCCAGATGAGGCCGCCCGCGCTCCGTGTGCCGAGGCGTCGGGTGGACTCGGTGCCCAGTGGCGGGACCGTGCCGATGAGCGGGCCGCCGTCGAAGTCGCGCCACGGCGGCGGCGCGGGCAGCCGCTCGACACCGTCGTGCGGCTCACCGGAACCCCGGAAGACGAACCAGTCGGGGGTGGTCACGGGAGTCTCCTTCTGCCGGAGGCGGTCGGGCGGGATACGGCGTGGTGGCGGGTCACGGGGAGTCCACCGGGTCCTCGCAGACCGGGAGGGGGCGCCGCGGGTCGTCGTAGAGCAGTGCGATGTGGGCCGACCAGGCCGCGTCCTCGCCGCCTTCCTCACCGGCCTGTTCGCGGAGGGCCCGCAGCCGCTCGGGGAGGGCCGCGGCGCCGTCGACCGAACCGAGCAACTGGGCGGTACGGCCGTACAGGTCGCCGCAGTCCGTGCCGCACGCGCGCGCGTGCTCGCCACGGAGGCTCCACAGGGCGACGCCGTATCCGGCGCCGATCGCGTCGGTCAGCGAATCGGCGTCCTGCTGCGGCGGGCGGCACAGGACCGGTACCGCGTCCGGCGCCGCCGCCTCCAGCGCCTCCTTCGCGTACTCGGGCGAGTGCACCGGCAGCGCCTTGAGCACGCTTCCGGTGACGCCGTCCCAGCGCTCCCGCCACACCGCGGCCGGCTCGCCACGCCGGTTCAGTGACCGCAGCACGACCTGTCGCTGCGCGCCCAGGGGCGGCTCGGCGGTCCGTGGCCACTGGTGGGCGTCCAACCCGAAGTGCTGCACGGGCAGGGCGAGTTCGAGGCGGGCGGGGCGCTCTTCGGTATCCAGTTTTCCGAACGCCTGCCGCAGCGGCCGGTGCAGTACCCGCTGCAGTTCGGTGAGCCGGACGCCCTCTTCGTCCGTGTCCTCATCCAGCATCCGTACCGTGTCGGGTCCGTCGGGCCAGAACCAGACCCGCCAGTGGAAGCGCTCGCCGGGACCGTACGGGTTGAGTTCCAGTTCGACGGCCACGACGGGCCGTTCACTGTCCGGGAGGACGGCGGGGTCGTCCGCGAGCCCACCGGCATCGGCACCGGCAGCGGTCAACCCCCGATCCTCGCCCGCCCGTTCACGCAGCAGCGCCGCGAGGAAGTCGGGGAGCTGTTCGATCCGCGCCTTCACCCATCGCTCCAGTTCGGCGACGGCGTCCGGTGCCCGCCGTCGGCAGGCGTGGGCCACGGCGAGCAGATAGTGCAGCGCGACGATCTCGGCGCCATCCTGCTGGTCATGTGCCCAGCCCTGCCCGTCGCGCCAGTCGACGGGGGCCAACTCGTCCTCCCACAACGGCTCGTAGCCGAGGACGCGGCTGATCATCCGCTGCAGTTCGGCCGACGAGACGGGGCGCGGCAGCCCGGCGAGCAGCGCGGACGCCTCGGCGCTGTCCCCAGGCCCCCAGCCGCGTCGGTCGACGGTGGGCAGTTCGCCCTGCAGACCCACCCAGTTCGGCCTGACGGTCATGCCCTGGTGCCAGCGGTCGTGGCTGCGGATGAGCGCCGCGTACGGGTCGGAGCCCAGGCTGTCCTCGCCGCCCACGGCGCGTGCCTCGCGGAAGCCGCGCAGCGCCGTCGCCGCGACGGCCAGGCCGCCGTCCTTGCCCGCGCGGCGGGCCTTGACGATGCCCGCGACGACTCCGTGGTCACGGTCCAGCAGGGGGCCTCCGGAGGCGCCGTGCGGTATCTCCATGTGAGGCGCGAGGGTGAACCCGTAGGAGCCGTCCCGGCCGTTGCACTCGCTGTGCCCGCTCCAGCGCTGGGGCGCGCCGCCCGTGGGTGTGCGCCAGCCGAGCGCGGTGACCTGGTGCGGCGGGTCGTAGCGATCGGTGAGCCGCACGCACGCGTGGCCGTGCGTCGCGTCATCCTCCAGGCGGACGAGGGCGAGGTCCTGTTCGGGGTCGGTGCCGCCGCCGAGCCAGTACGCGAGCCGGGCCGGGGTGTCGAGCTGATGACCCTGCACGCGCAGCGTGCCGACGTTTTCGACCCCGGCGTCGATGGGCAGGACGTGCGCGCAGGTCAGCACCCAGCCGGGCGCGACGAGGAAACCGCTGCCCCAGAGGGTGCCGGGCGCCGTGTCCGGACCGATCCGGACGGTGGCTCGACTCGCCAGCTGTTCGAGCCGGCCGGTCATGTGGCGGCGGCGTTCCGGCCGTCGCGGAGCGCCGTCACGGTGGCGTCCCCTGCCGCCTGCGTGCTGTCGCCGCGCCAGGTGAGCGTGATCGACAGGGCCGCCTTGGCCTCACCGTCGGCGAGCAGGGCCACGGCCTTGCCCGGCTTCATCGCCAGCTCCACACCGAAGGTGGCGCTGACCTCGTCGGGCCGTACGGCACGCGCCGCCGCCAGCACGGCCCCGCCGACCCCGCTGACCAGTTCGTTGAGCTGGTCGACACGGGCGGCCATGTGATCGAGGGCGCCCACGTCCTCGTACCCGAACTCGTCGGCCCCGCCGGGCACTTCCTCGGGCGAGAGCACACTGACGCGGGCGAGCACCCGCTCTCCCCCGGGCAGCTCGATCTCCTGGATCATCCGTTCCATCACGCCCCCGTACGACCGTCCCGTCCGCCTGTGGTCATTGTGCCCAGGCACGCACGCGTGAGGTGCGGGATCGGAACCTTTGCCCCCCGCATAACCTGGAGCTGTCAGACCCACGCCCCCAGGAGAATCCCCCGTGTACTTCACCGACCGAGGCATCGAAGAGCTCGAAAAGCGGCGCGGCGAGGAAGAGGTCACCTTCGAGTGGCTCGCCGAGCAGCTCCGTACGTTCGTCGACCTGAACCCCGACTTCGAGGTCCCGGTGGAACGCCTGGCGACCTGGCTGGCCCGACTGGACGACGAGGACGAGGACGAGTAGTCCGTCCTCGCGTCTCCTCCTTCCGCGACTTCACGGCACCCTGGGCGCGGCCCGGGGTGCCGTTGCCATGTCGGGACCACCTGATCGGGTGTCTTGACTTTCCGGATCCACGATATATCGTGTTTCACGGGAGACGCGATATGGCGCGTCGTGTCCCGCCCGGTTCGGTCGAGGAGGTCTGCATCATGTCCGAGTGGTCCGTCGCAGAGCCCAGGAAGCTCACGTTCGACGAGCCCGTGAGCGATCTCCACGTGCGCATCGTCAACGGAACGGTGAACGTCGTGGGGACCGACGAGGGTTCCGCCCGTCTCGAAGTCTCCGAGATCGACGGGCCGCCCCTGGTGGTGACCCAGGAGCGCGGCACGCTGACGGTGGCGTACGAGGACCTGCCCTGGAAGGGCTTCCTCAAGTGGCTCGATCGCAAGGGCTGGCGGCGCAGTGCGGTGGTCTCCCTGGCCGTTCCCGCGGGCACCCGGGTCGAGGTCGGGGTGGTCGGCGCCGCCGCCGTCGTCTCCGGGATCAGCGGCCCCTCGCTGGTGCGCGGGGTGACGGGCGACACGACGCTCGTCAGCCTCTCCGGCCCGGTCCGCGCCGAGACGGTCTCGGGAAACCTGGAGGCCCAGGCCGTCACCGGCGACCTCCGGTTCAACTCCGTCTCCGGCGACCTCACCGTCGTCGAGGGCTCGGGGCCCTCCGTGCGCGCCGAGTCGGTGAGCGGCTCCATGATCGTGGACCTCGACCCGGACGGCCCGACCGATGTCCGGCTCAGCAATGTCTCGGGCGAGATCGCCATCCGGCTGCCGCACCCGGCGGACGCGGACATCGAGGCGAACACGGCGAGCGGTTCGATCTCCAACGCCTTCGAAGGACTGCGGGTGCACGGCCAGTGGGGCGCCCACAAGATCACCGGCCGCCTGGGCGCGGGCACCGGGAAGCTGAGGGCCACCACCGTCTCCGGCTCCATCGCCCTGCTGCGCCGCCCGGCGGCGGAGGACGAGGACGGGCCGTGGGAGGCGGACACCCCTGGGGACGGGGTTCAGGGCGAGTCGGGGGACAATTCCGTTTCGACCGACAAGAAGGTGCTCTGACATGCCCCCCGTCTTCGCCCACGGCCGCCTCCGCCTGTACCTGCTGAAGCTGCTGGACGAGGCCCCACGCCACGGCTACGAGGTCATCCGCCTCCTGGAGGAGCGCTTCCAGGGGCTGTACGCGCCGTCGGCGGGCACGGTCTACCCGCGCCTGTCCAAGCTGGAGGCCGAGGGCCTGGTCACCCACACCACCGAGGGCGGCCGCAAGGTGTACGCCATCACGGACGCCGGCCGCGCCGAACTGGCCGACCGCAGCGGCGAGTTGGCCGACCTGGAGCTGGAGATCCGCGAGTCCGTCGCCGAACTGGCCGCCGAGATCCGGGCCGATGTCCGAGGCGCGGCGGGCGATCTGCGGCGCGAGATGCGCGCGGCGGCCACCGAGGCACAGCGGGGAGCCAGGACCGGGCGGGGCCGGACGGGCGAACACGACAGCCCCGCAGGGGACTTCACGGACTTCGGCGACAAGGAATCGTGGCGCGCCGCCAAGGAGGAGATGCGCCGCGCCAAGCAGGAGTGGAAGGAGCAGGCCCGGCGCGCCAAGGACGAGAGCCGGCGGGCCCGCGAGGAGGCCCAGCAGGCCCGGCGTCAGGCCAAGGAGGCGCAGGCCCGGGCGTGGGCGCAGGCCCAGGAGGAGATGCAGCGCATCGGCCGTCAGGTCCAGGAGCACGCGCAGGACCACTTCGCGCGCGGCGACTGGCCCACGGGGGTGCGGGAGAGCCTGACCGAACTGGCCAAGGAGTTCGGCGACTTCGGGAAGGGGTTCGGCAAGGACTTCGGGTTCGGCCGGCCGGGGACGGGGGCCGGGACGGGCAAGTCGACCTCGACACCGGCACCGGCACCGGCACCGGGCGCATCGGCGCCCGAGTACAGCCAGACCCCGGAGGACTTCCCCGCGGAGTACGAACCGGCCTGGGCCCACGAGGACTCCACCGGCGACCCGGCCCGCGACCTGGACCGGCTCCTCGACCGCTTCCGGGACGACATCCGGGACGCGGCCCGCGACCGCGGCGTCACAGAGGACCAACTCCGCGACACCCGCCGCCACTTGTCGGCGGCGGCGGCGCACATCGGGGCGGTGCTGCGGGCCGGTCGCACATCCTGAGCCGACGCCGACACCGACGCCGAGGACCGGAACAGACCGGGCCGGCTCGCAGGCGGTGCGCCGGGACATCACCCCGAGTCGCACCGCCCCGGCGCCGCGCTCCTCAGCCCGCCTTCGCCTCTCCCCCGCCGTACAGCACACGCGTCGCCGCCTCGTGGGTCACCCCGTGATCGGCGAGCACCTCGCCCGGCACGCCGGGGAGGATGGTCAGGGCGAGGAGCAGATGCTCGTCTCCGATGTGCCGGTCGCGGTGGGCCACGGCGATGCGCAGGGACTTCTCCAGGACGTTCTTGGCGCCGCGGCCGAAGGTGCGCCGGCCCGACCACCACTCCTTGTCCTTGCGGTCGCCGGACATCGCCCCGGCGCCGTGCGCCTCCTCGACCCGGGCGACGATCTCCGAGACGTCGATACCGAGCCCCGCGAGGGCGTCGGCCTCGGACTGGGAGAGCCCGGCCCGTCGGCGCGCGTCACCCAGAGCCTGGCGTACGGACTCCGTGCGTTCCTCGGCGGCGAGGCCGAGGGCGGTCAGAGCGAAGGAGGCCCGGCTGCCCCGGCGGTCGAGGAGGGCCAGCAGCAGGTGTTCGGCCTCGACGGACCCCGCCCCCGTCCGCTCGCAGTGCTCCACCGCGCCCCGCACCACGGCCCGGGCGTCCTTCGTGAACCGTTCGAACATCACTGCCTCCCGTACTTCTTGTGGACGGCCTGCCTGCTGACACCGAGTTCCGCGGCGATCTCCTGCCACGACCAGCCCTGGTTGCGCGCGCTGCGCACCTGCACCGCCTCCAACTGCTCCAGCAGTCGGCGCAGCGCGGACACGGCGCGCAGGCCGACCCGTGGATCACGGTCACCGGCGCGTTGGGCGAGATCCGTTGCTTCGGTCATGACGTCAACTTACGTTGACATACCCTCATCTGTCAATCGAAGTTGACATACGCAGACGGCCGACCCGTAAACCGGGCCGGCCGTGAGTCAGGCAGAGAGGATGAGTTGCTAGCCGTTCGTGAGCACGATCTTGCCGAACTGGTCGCCGGAGTCGAGCCGTTCGAAGCCCTCGCGGGCGCGGTCCAGCGGGAACACCTCGTCGATCACCGGGCGGACACCCGTCGCGGCGCAGAAGGCGAGCAGGTCCTCCAACTCGTCCTTGGTGCCCATGGTCGAGCCGACGACCTTGAGTTCGAGGAAGAAGATGCGGGTCAGTTCGGCGTGCGAGGGGCGGTCGCCGCTCGTGGCCCCGGAGATGACGAGCGTGCCGCCGGGCTTCAGCGACTTGACCGAGTGGGACCAGGTGGCGGCGCCGACGGTCTCGATGACGGCGTCCACCCGCTGCGGCAGCCGCGCACCCGGCTCGACCGCCTCCACGGCGCCCAGTTCCACCGCCCGCTTCCGCTTGGCCTCGTCGCGGCTGGTCGCGAAGACCCGCAGCCCGGCCGCCTTGGCGAGCACGATGGCGGCCGTGGCGACACCGCCGCCGGCGCCCTGCACGAGGACCGAGTCGCCGGGCCGTACACCGGAGTTGGTGAAGAGCATGCGGTACGCCGTCAGCCAGGCCGTGGGCAGACAGGCGGCCTCCGCGAAGGACAGCTCCTTCGGCTTCGGCAGCACGTTCCACGTCGGTACGGCTACCTGCTCGGCGAAGGTGCCCTGGTAGTGCTCGGTGAGGATGGAACGGGGTTCCCTGGGGCCGACGCCGTGACCGGTCTGGCCGATGACGGAGTGCAGGACGACCTCGTTGCCGTCCGCGTCGACGCCGGCGGCGTCGCAGCCGAGGATCATCGGCAGCTTGTCCTCGGCGAGGCCTACGCCGCGCAGGGACCACAGGTCATGGTGGTTGAGGGAGGCGGCCCTGACGTCGATCGTGCTCCAGCCCGGCCGGGCCTCGGGGGCGGGACGCTCCCCCAACTCAAGGCCGGAGAGCGGCTGGTCGCGGTCGATTCGGGCGGCGTAGACGGCGAACATGACCTTGACGATAGGCTCCGCCGGTTGCGCGGGGAACTACCTTGCGGTGTGACACATGCCCTCTTGTCAGGGGCGGGGGTGTTGGGGCGACCGTCTGCCGGGGGCCGCGCCCCCAGACCCCCGCTTCGGCTGAACGGCCTCGTCCTCAAGCGCCGGACGGGCTGCGATCGCCGACCGGCGCCGATATGGTCCCGGCAGCCGCCGACGGGACCCAGCCCCCCACGTACAACGCCCACCCCTCAATCACCCGAACGGGCGGGCGGGTGGGCAAAGAAAATGGCCCCGCCCAAAACAGGCGGGGCCAATTCGACTCAGCGCCGGGCAACACCCTCCGCCCGCGCCGCCGCGGCCACCGCCGCCGTGACCGCGGGCGCGACCCGCTCGTCGAAGGGCGACGGGATGACATAGTCCGCGGCGAGATCGTCGCCGACGACACCCGCCAGCGCCTCCGCCGCCGCGATCTTCATGCCCTCGGTGATCCGCGACGCCCGCACCTGGAGCGCGCCCGCGAAGATGCCCGGGAACGCCAGCACGTTGTTGATCTGGTTCGGGAAGTCGGACCGGCCCGTCGCGACGACCGCCGCGTACTTGTGCGCCACGTCGGGGTGCACCTCGGGGTTCGGGTTGGCCATGGCGAAGACGAACGCGCCCTCGGCCATCGAGGCCACCGCCGGCTCCGGGACCGTACCGCCGGAGACGCCGATGAAGACGTCCGCGCCGGCCAGGGCGTCCTCCAGGGAGCCCGTGAGACCCGCCTTGTTCGTCAGCTCGGCCAGTTCGCGCTTGACCGGCGTGAGGTCCTCGCGGTCGCGGGAGACGATGCCCTTGCGGTCCGCGACGGCCACGTCGCCGAGACCCGCCTCCAGCAGGAACTTGGCGATGGCCACCCCGGCCGCGCCCGCGCCGGAGATGACGGCCCGCAGGTCGCCCAGCTCCCGCCCGGTCAGCCTCGCCGCGTTGCGCAGCGCCGCCAGCGTCACGATCGCCGTACCGTGCTGGTCGTCGTGGAAGACGGGGATGTCGAGCCGCTCCTGGAGCCTGCGCTCGATCTCGAAGCAGCGCGGCGCCGAGATGTCCTCCAGGTTGACACCCCCGAAGGAGGGCGCGAGGCGTGCCACGGTCTCGATGATCTCGTCGACGCCGGTGCAGTCCAGCGCGATCGGCACCGCGTCCACGCCGCCGAACTGCTTGAACAGGATCGCCTTGCCCTCCATCACGGGGAGGGAGGCCTCGGGACCGATGTCGCCGAGTCCGAGCACGGCCGTACCGTCCGTCACGACGGCGACGACGGACGACTTCCAGGTGTAGTCGTGGACGAGTTCCGGCTGCTCCGCGATCGCGGTGCACACGCGCGCGACGCCGGGTGTGTACGCGAGGGACAGGTCGTCCTTGTCGCGGATCGGCACGGTGGCCTGCACGGCCATCTTGCCGCCGCGGTGCAGCGCGAACGCCGGATCGAAGGAATCGAGGGGCTCGGCCCCGCCGTCCTGATCCGTACTGCTGTCGCTGCGAGGATTGACGATCTCCGCTGCCACTTTGTCTTACCCCTTAGGTCTTCATTGATTTGAGGGTGGCCACTCCCTGGTGAGGGGTGGGCGGGCACCGCGCAGAGCCCTGAGAGTTGATGCGTACGAGCACCTGCGCGACGGGCGCGCCGCACACGCGCCCTGAGCCCCGGATGAGGGGTGTAAAGAACCTTCTTACCGGACGGACGGCACCGAGGACGAGTCCAATAGGCGCAAGGTCACATCCCGTCCGCCGAAGGCGGAACGATGATCGATCACATGGCGAGACATGCTGAAGATCTTCCGGCCGGAGGGAGTGATTCCCGTAGATGGTCCGGGCCGAGGCCGTCCTGATGTACCGACCTGATGCGATTCGGGGGTCACCCGTTATCCGATTTTGACATAGCGGGTCCCCTGAATGGTTCAGTCCGAATGGCAAGATGCCCTAATCACACGAGGTCGCGACACCCGAAGGTGTGTGTTCTCGTCGACCCGTCGGCACCGCCATCCATCCGCCGGAGGAATCCACCATGACCGCAAGCTTCACCCGTCGTACGACCGCCGCGCACACCCGGCTCACAGCGGTCGGTGCGATCGCGGTCGCCGGCGCCCTGCTGCTCACCGGCTGCGGTGACCAGACCAAGAAGGACAGCGACTCCAGCAGCGCGTCCACCAGCTCGGCGCCCCTGGCGAGCAAGCTCCCCGCCTCGATCCGCAGCGCCGGGGTCGTCAAGGTCGGCTCGGACATCGCGTACGCGCCGGTCGAGTTCAAGGACAACTCCGGCAACGTCGTGGGCATCGACCCGGACCTCGCGGCCGCGATGGGCAAGCAGCTCGGCGTGAAGTTCCAGTTCGAGAACGGCACCTTCGACGCGCTGCTCACCGGTCTGCGGTCCAACCGCTACGACATCGCCATGTCCGCGATGACCGACAACAAGAACCGCCAGGAGGGCGTCGACCCCGACACCGGCAAGAAGGTCGGCGAGGGCGTCGACTTCGTCGACTACCTGACCGCCGGTGTCTCGATCTACACGCGCAAGGGCGACACCGGGAACATCACCACCTGGGCCGACCTGTGCGGCAAGAAGCTCGCGGTCGAGCGCGGCACGGTCTCCGAGGACCTCGCCAAGACCGAGACGAAGAAGTGCACGGGCGGCAAGAAGATCACCATCGAGGCCTTCGACGACGACCAGCAGGCCCAGACCCGGCTGCGCTCGGGCGGCGCGGACGCGGCCTCCTCCGACTTCCCGGTCGCGGCCTACGCGGTGAAGACCTCCGGCGGCGGCAAGGACTTCCAGCTCGTCGGCGACCAGGTCGAGGCGGCACCGTACGGTATCGCGGTCGCCAAGAGCGACACCCAGCTCCGGGACGCGCTGCAGGCCGCGATGGACGCCGTGATCAAGAGCGGCGAGTACGAGAAGATCCTGACCAAGTGGGGCGCCGAGGACGGCGCGGTCAAGTCGTCGGTCATCAACGGCGGCAAGTGACCGCGGTTCCGCAGTCGCTGAGAGGCAACATCCGTGACTTCTGACATCGACAAGACGGCGGGGCCGAAGGACACACCCCCGGCCGGCCCGAAGGCCATCAAGGCCATTCCGGTCCGGCACTACGGGCGCTACGTCTCCGCCGTCATCGCGATCGCCGTGCTGGTCGCGATCGTGTACGCGTTCGGCCAGGGCAAGATCAACTGGCATGCCGTACCGGACTACTTCTTCGACCACCGGATCATGACCGGTGTCTACAAGACCCTCCTGCTGACGGTCCTGTCGATGCTGATCGGCATCGTCGGCGGCATCGGCCTCGCGGTCATGCGGCTGTCGAAGAACCCGGTGACCTCGTCGATCGCCTGGTTCTACATCTGGTTCTTCCGCGGCACCCCGGTCCTGGTCCAGCTCTTCCTCTGGTTCAACCTGGGCCTGGTCTTCGAGTACATCAACCTCGGTCCGATCTACAAGAACTACTGGTCGGACTTCATGACGCCGCTGCTGACGGCGCTGCTCGGCCTGGGTCTCAACGAGGCCGCGTACATGGCGGAGATCTGCCGCGCCGGCCTGCTCGCGGTCGACGAGGGCCAGACCGAGGCCTCGCACGCGCTGGGCATGAGCCACGCCAAGACGCTGCGCCGGATCGTGATCCCGCAGGCGATGCGGGTGATCGTGCCGCCCACCGGCAACGAAGTGATCAACATGCTGAAGACGACCTCGCTCGTGGCGGCCGTCCAGTATCCGGAACTCTTCCGCTACGCCCAGGACATCGGCCAGAACTCCGGTGCCCCGGTGGAGATGTACTTCCTCGCCGCCGCCTGGTACCTGATCATGACCTCCGTCCTGAGCGTCGGGCAGTACTACGTCGAGCGGTACTACGCCCGCGGCTCCAGCCGTGCGCTGCCGCCGACCCCGCTGCAGAAGATCCGGGCGAACCTGCTGTCCATCGGCCGTCCGAAGGGAGCAGCGGCATGACCGACAAGCTCACCAAGTCCGAGTCCGCGACGACCGACCCGTCGGTCGCCATGGTCAAGTCCGAGGGCGTTCACAAGTCGTTCGGGCCGGTCGAGGTCCTCAAGGGCATCGACCTGGAGGTGAAGTCCGGCGAGGTGTTCTGCCTCATCGGCCCCTCGGGCTCCGGCAAGTCGACCTTCCTGCGGTGCATCAACCACCTGGAGAAGATCAACGCCGGGCGGCTCTACGTCGACGGCGAACTCGTCGGCTACCGCCAACAGGGCGACAAGCTCTACGAGTTGCGGGACCGCGAGGTCGCGGTGAAGCGCCGGGACATCGGCATGGTCTTCCAGCGCTTCAACCTGTTCCCGCACATGACGGCCGCCGAGAACATCATCGAGGCGCCCGTGCAGGTCAGGGGCGTCAACAAGGGCCAGGCCAAGGAGCGCGCGATGCAGCTCCTGGAGCGGGTCGGGCTGGCCGACAAGGCGCAGAGCTACCCCTCGCAGCTCTCCGGCGGCCAGCAGCAACGGGTCGCCATCGCCCGCGCGTTGGCGATGGACCCCAAGCTGATGCTGTTCGACGAGCCGACCTCGGCCCTCGACCCGGAGCTGGTCGGCGACGTCCTCGACGTCATGCGCGACCTCGCCGAGTCCGGCATGACGATGATCGTCGTCACCCACGAGATGGGCTTCGCCCGCGAGGTCGGCGACAGCCTCGTCTTCATGGACGGCGGCGTGGTGGTCGAATCCGGCCACCCGCGCGACGTCCTGACGAACCCTCAGCACGAGCGCACCCAGGGCTTCCTGTCCAAGGTGCTCTAGCGCTACGGCAGTTGAAGTAGGGACATTGAAGGGGCGGTACGAGATCCTCGTACCGCCCCTTCACCGTCCGGTCCTTCCGGTGCCCTTCAAGAAGCCCAAGGGCCTACTTCACCGCGAGCAGGAGGGTGTCCGAGGGCGAGCACCACACCGGCCGGGCCTCCCCGAACCCTGCCGCGCGCAACGTCTCCGCATGCCACCCCGGCGAGGGCATGTCGCCGTCCGCGTGCTCGCCGTAGATCTCGAAGCGCCTGGCGGTCGGTCCGGCGAGGACCGGGTCCTGGGCGGCGAGTTGCCACCACTCGGCCCAGTCGAGAGCGCCGTTCCGCTTGGCCTGATCCATCTGTGCGTGCCGCTGGGCGCGCTCCGCCGCGTTGATCCTGGGCGTCGACTCGTCGATCATGTGGTCCGCGTTCATGAAGACACCGCCGTCGCGGACGAGCCCCGCGACCTGACCGTAGAGAGCCGCGAGGGGTTCGCTGTGCAGCCAGTGGAGGGCCGTGGCGGTCAGGACGGCGTCGTACGAGTCGTACGGCAGCCTCGTCGTCCACTCCGGGTCCTTGAGGTCGGCGGTCACGAAGGTGACCCGGCCGTCCTCCGCGAAGGTGCCCTCGGCGATGGCGAGGAGGGCCGGGTCGAGGTCGACGCCGGTGCTGGTGGCGTCGGGGAGACGGGCGAGCAGCCGGGCGGTGATGCTGCCGGTGCCGCAGGCGAGGTCGAGCACGCGGGGTGCGGGGCCGGTGAGGGCCTCGACCATGTCGAGCATGATCCGGAAGCGGTCCTCCCGGTCGGGCATGTACCACTCCTGCTGCCGGTCCCAGCTCTCCTGCCAGGTCTGCCAGTCGGTTCCGACACCGGTCGTCATGAGGACCCCCTGTCCACTCGCTGTCGTAATACCCTGGAAGCACGATCAGGTGTTACCCGACCGCAACCACGACCATAGAGCGCCTCCGTAAGGACTACAAGTGGAACTGGCCTATTACTCGGACTACGCCGTCCGCCTCGTCAACACCGAGGAACCGGCCCGGGGCAAGGACGTCCTGACCTCGGTCGAGGCCGTGCGGGACCTGTTCGCCGCCAACAAGGAGGCGGCCCGCCGCGCCACCGAAGCCGACGTCACGCGCTTCCGCTCGGTCCGGGCCCGGCTGCGGGCGGTCTTCGAAGCAGCCGACGGCGGCGACGAGACCCTCTCGGTGAACCTGCTGAACTCGCTCCTCCTGGAGTTCCCGGTGAGCCCGCAGATCTCCGGGCACAACCACCGGGACGCGGACGGCCGCCCGCTGTGGCACATGCACCTCGCGGACCACCCGTCGAACGCCACCTCCGGCTACGCGGCGATCGCGGCGATGGGCCTCGCCTTCCATCTCACCGAGTACGGCGTCGACCGCCTGGGCCTGTGCGAGGCGGCGCCGTGCCGCAACGCCTATCTGGACACCTCGACCAACCGCTCCCGGCGCTACTGCTCGGACCGCTGCGCGACCCGCGCCAACGTGGCCGCCTACCGGGCCCGGAAACGCCTGGAGGCCGACCGGTCGGGGAAGACGGGCCTGGCGGCCGAGAGCGCCCAGCGCACAAGCGCGAACGGCGAGCGCTGACCGGCTTTCGGCGGCCGGTACCGGAAGCGCACCCTGCCCAGCACCAGATCCTCGGGCACGGCGCCGTAGTCGGTGCTGTCACCACCCGCGAACGCGTTGTCCCCCAGCACCCACCACCCCCCGTCACGGCGCTCCGCGGCCCGCTTCACGACCAGCAGGTCCTGCTGGAACGGATGCCGCAGCACCACGATGTCGCCGGGCCTGATCCGCGCGCCGTACTGCACCACGAGCAGATCCCCGTGCAGCAGCGTCGGCACCATGGACGGCCCGGTCACCTCGGCCGTCCCGAAGGGCAGTACGGCCCTCCCGCGCTCGGTCTCCTGCGACAGCTCCGGCATCCCCGGCACCTCCCCGGTCCTATCCTCCACCAGTCTGAGTCCGACCCTGGACTTTTGTCCTAAGCCCATGGGGGCACTCGCGAAATCAGGTTCCCCAGGGAGTAATGTCCCACCTGAGAAGACGATCACGAGGAAGGAACGCTCCATGCTTTCCCGCCTGTTTGCCCCCAAGGTGAAGGTCAGCGCGCACTGCGACCTGCCCTGCGGTGTGTACGACCCGGCCCAGGCCCGCATCGAGGCGGAGTCGGTGAAGGCCGTCCAGGAGAAGATGGCCGCCAACGACGACCCGCACTTCCAGGCGCGTGCCACCGTCATCAAGGAGCAGCGCGCCGAGCTCGCCAAGCACCACGTCTCGGTGCTCTGGAGCGACTACTTCAAGCCCCCGCACTTCGAGAAGTACCCCGAGCTGCACCAGCTGGTCAACGACGCCCTGAAGGCCCTCTCGGCCGCCAAGGCGTCCACCGACCCGGCGACGGGCCAGAAGGCGCTCGACTACATCGCCCAGATCGACAAGATCTTCTGGGAGACCAAGAAGGCCTGACGATCCGTCAGGCCTGGGTGACCGGCGATCGGTGCACCATCGCGGGTCAGTTGGCAAGGTGAAGGGGTCCGGCCGATTCTTCGGCCGGACCCCTTCAGCGCGTTCCCGGGTGGTTCACGCTCCGAGCATCCGCAGCGGAGCGTCCCGGGTGATCTCCGTGATCCTTGCCTCGTCCAGGCCCGCCTTGGTGAACCAGCTCTCCGTGTTCGTCTGCCACTCCTCGATGTCCATCTGGGAGGTCTGCCCCAGGTCGGAGCTGTAGACCAGCCTCGGGACACGGGCGAGGACCGCGGAGAAGTCGTCCCAGTCCTGGTAGCCGAGGAGGTGGGTGAGCGCCGTCTGCTCGGTGTAGACCTGCCGCGCCGACGCGAGGTCGAGCAGGTCGGCGCAGGTCAGACCGGTCAGCGGGTTGGCCGGCTGGTTGAGCATCAGGCGGGGGGTGTCCAGCCGTACCGCCTCCTCGACGAGCAGGCGCACCTCACGGCCGTCGGCGTGGCCGGTGGAGATCACGATCGGCAGGTCGCGGGCCATGCGCAGCAGTTCGCGCACCTCTGTCCGCAGGGTGCCGTCCTCGCCCGTGACGGTGAGCGGGCGCAGACCGTCCGCCAGCAGCAGGTGGGAAGGGGTGCGGGCCAGCCGGCTCCTGTGGGCGCGTCCGGTCACCGTCGGGAGGTGGACGATGAGCCGCAGGCCGCTGTCCTCTCCGTGCTGGACGACCGCCTGCCGCACCGCCCGGAGGTCCAGGCCGCCCGCGATGTCGTTGAGCACGACCGACCCCGACACCGGCAGGCCCTGCCGACGGGCCTCCCAGGCCTGGGCCGCCGTGGAGCCCAGGTGGTTCTTCAGCACCACCCAGCCGCCGAGCCGCGCGTAGCGTTCACCGGCCTCGGACGCCGTCCAGCGCCGGACGTAGGCGTCCGGGCCGGAGTGGTAGTGGACATCGATGAACCGGGCCCGGGCGGCGGAAGGCGCCGGGCGTACGTCAGTCGACGTCATCGTGGCCCCGGTCCTCCCACGGTCGCGCGTAGCCGAAGCGGGAGCGGGCCTCGTCCAGCCGGGTGCCGTCCGTCGCCGCCTCGCGGATACGGCGTTCCGTGCGCTCTACGGCCTCTGCCCTGCGGACGACCTCCTCGACCAGGTCGGCGGGGACGCGCAGCGCTCCGTTGTCGTCCGCGAAGACCAGGTCGCCCGGGGTGACGAGGGTGCCGGCGAGGTCCAGGGCGACGCCGGTGCGGTCCAGCACGACCCGGTTCTTGCCGCTCACCATGCTGACGGCGGTGCTGAAGAGCGGGTAGCCGGCCTCGCGGCTCTCCCGTACGTCCCGGACGGATCCGTGCACGACGGTGCCCGCGACCTCGCGACGCAGCGCCACCGAGGTGAGCAGGGAACCCCAGTTGGTGCAGGCGTGGCTGCCGCCGTTGTCGACGACGACCACGGAGCCGGGCGGGACGTCGTCGATGTAGTTGGCCGCGTTGTGGAAGGCCCCGTCGTTCTCGACCGGCCGGTAGCGGACGGTGAACGCCGGGCCGAAGGCGACGGTGCCCGGAGTGCGCGGCCGGATGCCGGGCAGCACGCACGGCGCGGCGCGCAGGCTGTCGACGGCGTCGGACAGGGCGGCCGTGTCCAGCCGCGCGAGCCGTGCGCGCAGCGCGCTGTCCAGGGAGTCCGGGATCTCCGGGAAAGTGACGGCGGGCGCGGTGGTCATACGGTCTCCTCCGTGAGCCGGCGGGCGATGGTCCAAGCGGCGAACTGGGCGGCGTAGTCGGCGACTTCGGGGCCCCGGTTGGGGACGGTCAGCTCGCCGGTCCGCTCCCCCGACCCGTCGCGCACGGTGCAGCGGAGCCGGACCGTGCCGGTGTGGTGCTCCCGGCTTCCGGTGTCCCAGGTCGCGTCGAGCAGCGCGGCGAGCGTCCCGCCGGACTCGGCCTCGAACTGCCCTTGTACGGCGGCCAGTTCGGCCCCGAGTCGGCCGCCGGTGACCCGGTCCTCCAGGTCGAGTGCCAGCGCGCGGGCCGCGAGCAACCCGGCGAGTTCCTCCACGGCGGTCCGCTCGCGGTCGGTGACGACGTGTCCGGCGAGGACGGCGTCCAGCCGCTTGGCCAGTTCCCCGGCGTCCTCGGCCGGGCAGTCGACGCGGATGTCCACGTACGGGTAGTGCCAGCGGTAGGCGGGCTTGACCCTGAGCCCCTGGTCGCGGACCACGGCATCGACCGCGGCGGCGGCGTCCGCCTCGATGAGACCCAGGGTGCGGCGGAACACGGCGCTCACGGCCACCGGTTCGGGCAGGTGGCCGAGGCCGTCGCGGAGCACGGTGTCGAGCATGGGCAGGCACTCGCGGGGCGGGCCGGGAAGCATCACCACGGTGGTGCCTTCGACATCGACGCGGCAACCCCACGCCGTACCACCGGAGTTGGGCAGCAGGAGCGCGCTCTGCGGGAAGAGGGCCTGGCGGCGGTTGTCCTCGTGGACGGCGACCCCGAAACGGGTGAGCCGCTCGACGACGCCCTGCCAGGCCTCCTCGCGGTGTTCCAGCGGGCGGCCCAGGGCGCGGGCGACGGCGACCCGGGTCACGTCGTCCGAGGTGGGGCCGAGCCCGCCGATGACGACGACCACGTCGTCCCGGCCCAGACCGGCCCGCACGGCGTCGGCGATCGCCGCCTCGTCGTCGCCGACGGTGTGCCGGATCCGCACGGGCAGCCCCCGGGCGGCGAGCCTGCGGGAGGCCTCGGAGGCGTTGGTGTCCTCCAGAGCGGCGCGCAGCAGTTCGTCCCCGACGGTGACGACGGCGGCGGTGTGCGCGCCCGGTGCCGTACCGAGGGCGTCGAGCACGGACGCGGCGCACTCTCCCGTGGTGGCCGTGCCGCCGAGGTCGTACGTCACCCGGTCGCGGCGGCGTGCGACATGGGCGACCGCACCCCGTACCTCGTCCGCGGCCCCGGTGAACCCGAGGTGCTCCAGGAGGAGCCCGACGGTGAGGAAAGCGGCGAGCGGGTTGACGCGGCCGGTGCCGGCCAGGGCCGGGGCGCTGCCGTGCACCGGCTCGAAGTAGTTCCCGTGCTCGCCGATGTTGGCGCTGGGTGCGAGGCCCAGCCCGCCCATGACTCCGCCGCCGAGGTCGGACAGGATGTCGCCGAACATGTTCTCGGCGACGATCACGCCGAAGCGCTCCGGGCGCCGTGCCATCCACAGGGCCACGGCGTCCACGTTGAGGATCTCGTACGCGATCCCGGGGTACCCGGCGGCGATCTCCTCCAGCCGCTCACGGGCGAACGCACTGCTGTGCCGCAGGACGTTCGGTTTGTCGGCGAGCGTGACCAGGGGGTGGCCGTGGGCGCGGGCGTGCTCGAAGGCGAAGCGCAGGATGCGGTCGAGGCCGTGCCGGGTGAGCATCCGCACGCTCGCCGCGGTGCCGTCCGGGCCGCTGCGTCGGGCGTTGGGGTGCTCGGCGACGAGCGGCCACATCGGCTCGGGCACCCGGCTCCAGTCGAGGCCGGCGTAGAGGCCCTCGGTGTTCTCCCGCACGACGCAGAAGCGGTACGGGGTGCCGCCGAGGTGGTTCTCGACGGGGCGGAGGTTGGCGAACAGGTCCAGCCGCTGGCGGAGTTGGATGATGGGCGACACATAGCGCGGCGCCCGCTCGCGCAGGTGCGGTTCGAGGTCGTCGAGGGCCTCGCGGCCCGGCTTGCTGGTGGTCGCGCCGAGCAGTACGGCGTCGCTGCGGCCGATCAGGTCCCAGGTGCGCGGTGGCACCGGGTCGCCCTCGGTGCGCCAGAACTCCCAGCCGATGTCGCCGTGTTCGAGGTCGACGGGCAGACCGAGGGCGTCGATCACCGGGAGCGCCGCGTCGAGGACTTCGGGGCCGATGCCGTCGCCGGGCAGCACCGCCACGGTCTTCCTGCTCATATGTCCTTCTCCGTCAGGGGGTGGCCGAGGAACTCCGTGATGGCCCGGCGGGTGGCTTCCGGCTGGTCGGCGTGGGGGCGCATGCCGGCCCGCGGGATGCCGACGCGGGTGTGCCCGGGGCCGGTGGCGAGGTGGTGACCTCGTACGAGGCGGGACTCGGTGCCGTAGAGGTGCAGCAGTTGCCCGGGGAACGCCTCGACGTACCGGCGGGCGTCGGCGCCGCGCAGCAGTCGCAGCCCGGCGGCCAGCCTCCGTCCGGCCGCCGGATCGTCTTCGAGAGGCACGGAGCCTTCCGGGGATTCCGGGCCGCGGACCACCTGGTGGAGCAGGCGCAGCGCGGTGGCCATGCCGTGCGAGGACACGGCGGCGGCGACGCGTTCCAGTGCCGCGTCGAGCGGGCCGTCGGCCACGGTGGGCGCGGAGAGCAGGACGACGCGGGCCCGCCGGGTGCACGGCCGGCCGAGGAGGTGCTGGACGACCGCGCCTCCTAGGGCGTTGCCCGCCAGCAGGTCGGGATCCTCGGCGTCGAGGACCTCCGCCCAGCGGGCGGCGAGCGCGGTGAGGTCGTCGCCGTCCCGCAGCAGGGACAGGGTGTCGTACACCGTCACCCGGTGACCCGCCGTCAGCGCCCCCGCGACGGGGGCGAGGAAGGCGCCCCGGTCCCAGGTCGGCATGACGGGGGCGAAGACGGCCGCGGTACGCGGGGCCCGCTCGTCGCCGAGTCGTACGGCGACCGGCGCCGGCGCGGTGGAGTACGCCGGCAGCGGTGTCGCGAGGTGCGAGGTCACGCCGCGACCGCCGCGGAGGTGAGTTCGCGGGCGGCGCTGAAGGCGGCGCCGATGTGGTGGTCGGGCAGTTTGCCGCGCTCCTCGACGGACAGGTCGAAGTGGCCGAGGACCAGGTCGGGCAGCGGCAGCGAGGGCGTGGCCTCGGGGATCTCGGTCTCCATGCGGTGGGCGAGGGTGAGGATCCGGCCGAGGTCGTAGCGCTCGGCGCCCTCGGCCCGCGCCAGGTAGGCCAGCCACTGCTCGGTGATCAGGTTCCCCGGCCCCTTGCCCATGCCCAGGACCGACGAGTCGATCCAGGTGGCGCCGGCCTCGACCGCCGCGATGGAGTTGGCCAGGGCGAGGCCGAGGTTGTTGTGGGCGTGCAGACCGATGGCCGAGCCGGTCACCGAGCGCACCAGGGTGACCAGTCTGGAGACCTCGTCCGGCAGGAGGCTGCCGTTGGAGTCCGCCAGGTAGATCACGTCCGCCCCGGCGTCCTCGGAGAGCGCGGCGAGTTCGACCAGCCGCCGGCGGTCGAGCTGGCTGACCCGGGTGAGGTTGACGGTGGTGGTGAAGCCGAGGTCGGCGGCCTTGCGGAGCATGGCCAGCCCGGGCTCGGGGGTCTTCGACGGCAGGCAGAACCGGACGAGCCGCACACCCGCCTCGTACATCAGCGTGAGGTCGTCGTCCTCGATGTTCTTCGGGTGCAGGATCATGCAGATGCGCTCGGGCGGGATGACCTCGGCGACGGCCCGTATGTAGTCGTCGGCGCCGACGCCGGTCGGTCCCACGCCCGGCTTGGGTTGGAAGGACCCGTTCCGGTAGCCGATCTCGACCCATTCGACGCCGGCCGCCACACTCTCGCGGGCGTGGTGCAGCGCGTAGTCGAGCGGGAAGTCGAAGTTGTTGCGATAGCCCCCGTCGCGCAGCGTCACATCAAGGTTGGTGACCATGTGTCTCCTCCATTGGCTGTCCGTGGTAGCGGTGATGAGCACGGGAGGGCTCGTCGTTGAGCCTGCGGTCGCGGTCGATGGGTCGCATCGTGAACCGCGACGGAATATCAGCAGCACGGCGCCGATATACTTTTCCCCCGTTACCGTTTCACACTGCAACGGGCCCGTATTACGGATCGGCGGATTCGCGGAAGGAATCACTGCCGAGCGGGCCCGGAGTTCTCTGCGGTGCAGTTTCTGCCTTTTCGTATCACTGAACGTGACCCCCCAAAGGCATCACGAACGTTAGCATCGCCGTTATCGGCGGAGCAAGCGCTGCCAGTTTACGGCCGCATGAAATCCAAGCGCACTCAGTACAGTCCTCCGAGAATGACCGAATTCTCCTCGGCGACCTGACGGCGAACCCGGGAACAGGCCTCGGAAAGCATCGAGGACCACCTCTGGTCGCTGTCCGGGCGCAGCGCCAATGACATTCGCATGGTGATGGGAAAATTGACGAGCCTTTTAAGCGCGATACGTCGTGAGGACACCGCGCTCACCGCCGTCGGGTACATCAGGGTCCAGCCGGTCGAACCGGCGCCGATCTCGGCCAGGGTGTCCTGGAGGCCGGTGAAGGGCGGCCCGATCACCGGCTGGAAACCGGCCTCCCGGCAGGCCTGCACCACCGAGTCGTAGAGCACCTCGTTCTGCGCCCGCTCGGCGATGCGCAGCGGGACCTCGGCGAGATCGCGCAGGTCGAGGGCGGGTTTTTCGGCCAGCGGGTGCGCTGCGGGGAGGGCCACCATCAGCGGGTCGTACCAGAGGGTGAGCAGGGTCAGACCGGGCACGCTCTCGACGCCGCGGACGAAGGCGGCGTCCAGCGCGCCGGCCCGCAGTTCCTCCAGACGCTCCTGCACGCCGAGTGTCTGGAATTCGAAACGGGTGCTCGACCCGTGCCGGGGCAGGGCGTCCAGAAAATAGTCGAGACGCCGCCCGAGCGCCGAACTGATACCGAGCCGGAATGTGTCGCTCTCGCGCGCCACTACTTTTCTGGCCTTGGCCGAAAAAGAATCCACCGCACGCAGAATCTCTTTCCCTTCGGCCAGGAGTTCCCGGCCGACGGGAGTGAGCTGAACAGTGCGACGGGATCGGTCGAAAAGGTCTGTTCGCAGTTCTCTTTCCAGCCGCCGGATCTGCTGGCTCACGGCCGGCTGCCCGATGTTCAGCCGCTCGGCGGCCCGGCCGAAATGCAACTCTTCGGCCACCGCCACGAAGTACTGGATCTGACGCAATTCCACTGGGCCCCCGTACCCCCCTGCCAAGCAGGGTCGCTGTCACGGAGGTGATCTTCTCATGGCTCACAGGATTCGCGGCAGAAATTTACTATCCATATACGTGGCCTGGCCCACTACCTGCTCCCGCCCACCATCTGCGGGCCCGCTCCCGCCGGAGCGGGCTCCCCGGCCGGTGCCGGGGTCCGCCGTGCGGCCAGCGTCAGGAAGAGGCGGAAGGCCGCGATTCCCAGCAGCGAAGCGATGACGACGTACCAGCCGAGGCTGAACAGGTCCCCCGCGGGGAGCCGGCTGACCGTGAAGATGCCGAGCGAGGCGCCGAGCAGTTGGAGCGCGCCCATCAGCCCGGAGGCAGAGCCCGCCGTGGAGCGGAAGGTGGTCACACCGGCGCTCATGGACAGCGGCAGCAGGAATCCGTTGCCGAAGGTCATCACCGGCATGAGGACCAGGACCAGCAGCCCCCACCGGCCGCCCGCGCCGCTGAATCCGAGCGTCAGCATCATCAGGGCGCCGGCGAAGAAGAATCCGTGCCCCCACCACAGCAGCCGGTCGATCGCCCGGGTGCGCACCAGGGCGCGCGAGGTCAGATTCCCCGCCACATAGGCGACCGAGACGGTGATGTAGCAGTAGCTGGTGGTCACGGTGGCCAGACCCATCCGCTCGAAGATCAGCGGGGAGGCGGCCAGGTAACCGAAGTAACCGCCGTACGCCACCACCAGGTTGAGGGTGTAGGCCCAGAACAGGGGACGGGTGAGCAGCCGCGGGTAGCCGCGCAGGGTGGCGCCCAGGTGCCGGCTGCGCCGCTCGGGCGGCAGGCTCTCGGGCACCCAGCCGACCATGACGACCAGGGTCAGGGCGCCGATCAGCGCGGTCACCACGAACGGCGCCCGCCAGCTCACGTACGTGGTCAGATAGCCGCCGACCAGGGGGGCGACCGAAGGGGAGACGCCCACGATCGGCATGACCGTGGCGAACATCCGGGCCGCGTCCTTCTCCTCGTACAGATCGCTGATGACCGCGCGGCCGATCACCATGCCCGATCCGGCGCCCAGCGCCTGGAGCAGCCGGCCGGCGCCGAAGAACCCGATGGTGGGCGCGGCCGCGCAGACCAGGGAGGCGACGACGAAGAGGCCCAGGCCGGAGACGATGACGCGCTTGCGGCCGTAGGCGTCCGACAGCGGCCCGTACACCGCCTGGGACACGGCGATGCCGATCATGAAGGCGCTGAAGGTCCACTGGACCGACGAGACGGGGGCGTCGAAGGCGTGCGCGGTGGCGGGAACGCCAGGGAGGTTGATGTCGGAGGCGAACAGGCCGCCTGCGTTGAGCGAACACAGCACGGCGAGGAGCAGCGCGTACGGCGTGCGGGCCGGGATGGTCGTCATGTACGGCTTCCCTGAGGTGTGGGGTCAAGAGGCAGGCGGGCGGCCGGTGTTCGGCCGTGGTCCCGGAGCCGGTCCGGACCGGAACGGGGGAGATCGGGTCCGGACCGGCGGTCCGCGGAAGGTGTCAGCTCCGGGCGGCGCGAGCCGCGAGGGTCTCCCCGGCGATCGACCAACTGTCGGTGGCGATCTCCTGCACGGTGACCCAGACGCTCTCCGGCTTCGCGCCGGTCGCCCGCACATAGGCCTCGGTCAGCTCGCGCACGAGCTCGCTCTTCTGCTCGGTGGTCTTGCCGGGGGTCTGCGACACGTGGATGAGGGGCATGGAGATCTCCGATCGGGCCTGGCGGGGAGTACGACGGGGTCCTCGCCACGCACCTGGGCGGCGGCGCTCCGTCATGGATCAAGTCCAGCACCGACGGGCGGCCCGTCCCAGACGCGATCCCGTCCGACGACGATCACGATTCGTGATGACCGGCCACCGAGCCTCACGCCCCTCTACCTCGGCTCCCCGACGTGCCATCCTGGACCCCGTGAACCGCGACGACCTCGTACGGCTGCGCCAGGCCCGCGACCGGATGAACCGCGAGTACGCCGAACCGCTCGACATGGCGTCGATCGCGCGGACCGCGCTGATGTCACCGGGCCACTTCCAGCGCAGCTTCCGCGCCGCGTACGGGGAGACGCCGTACAGCTACCTCATGACCCGGCGGATCGAGCGCGCCAAGGCGCTGCTGCGGCGCGGCGACCTGAGCGTGACCGAGGTGTGCATGGCCGTGGGCTGTACGTCCCTCGGTTCCTTCAGCTCCCGCTTCACCGAGCTGGTCGGCGAGACCCCGAGCGCCTACCGGGCCCGCTCCCACGAGGCCGGCGCGGTGATCCCGTCCTGCGTGGCCCGCACTTTTACCCGGCCCAACAGGGCGGGACCGCCGCCACGGCCCTAGCCTTTCCCGTATGGATCTCAAACTCCGCCAGTGCTTCATCGCCGTCGACGACCACGACAAGGCGCTCGCCTTCTACTGCGACGTCCTGGAGCTGGAAATCCGTAACGACGTCGGTTTCGAGGGCATGCGGTGGGTGACCGTGGGGTCGCCTGCGCAGCCGGACGTGGAGATCGTCCTGGAGCCGCCGGCCGCGAACCCGGACGCCTCCCCCGCCGACAAGCAGGCCATGGCCGAGCTGCTCGCCAAGGGCACCCTGCGCGGGGTCAACTTCACCACCACCGACTGCGACGCCCTGTTCGCCCGCGTCCGGGAGTCCGGCGCCGAGGTGATCTCGGAGCCGACGGACCAGCCGTACGGCGTCCGCGACTGCGCGTTCCGCGACCCGGCCGGGAACATGCTGCGGTTCATGCAGCGCGGCGAGGACTGAAAACCGCGCGGCCGGGGTGGGGCGTCCCGCTTACGATCACGCGATGAGCATCCCCGCCGGCATCCGCTGGACCCACGCCTTCGTCGACCGTCCGCTCGGTGACTTCGACTCCGCCTGCGCATTCTGGACGGCTGTCACGGACACCCGGCTGTCCGAACCGCGCGGTGAGCAGGGGGAGTTCGTCACCCTGCTGGCGGAGGGGGCGGACGCCTGCGTGAAGGTCCAGGGGGTCGAGTCGGGTCCGGGCGGCGCGCATCTCGACTTCTCGGTGGAGGACGTGCCGGCGTTCGTGGCGTCCGCGCTGCGGCTCGGCGCGGACACCGTCGCCGAGCACGACGGTTGGGCCGTACTCCGGTCCCCCGCAGGGCAGTTGTTCTGCGCGGTCCCCTGGCACGGCGAGTCCGTACGGCCGCCCGTCGTGGCCGGCAGCCGCCTCGACCAGGTGTGCCTGGACATCGGGCCCGGCTCCTACGACGCCGAAGTCGCCTTCTGGAGCGCCCTGTTGCCCGACTGGGCCTCGCTGTCGGGTTCGCTCCCCGAGTTCCATGTGCTCAAGCCGCCGCCCGGGCTGCCGATCCGCGTCCTGCTCCAGCGCCTCGGCGAGGAACGCCCCGCCTCCGCCCATCTCGACCTGGCCTGCGCGGACATCGAGGCGACCAGGACCCGGTACGAGGGGCTCGGCGCGAGTGTCGTCTCCCACGGCAGGCACTGGACGGTGATGCGGGACCCGGCGGGCGGCACGTACTGCCTGACGGGCCGCGACCCGGAGACGGGCGGACTGCCTAGCCGTCCTTGACGCAGACGACGATCCGCCGGGGGTCGTCGTACCGCGAGTCCGTGGGCGTGGGACAAGCGGCGGCGTCCTGCCTCAGCGACGGCGTCGGTGTCACCCCGGGCTCGCGCGCATCACCGGAGTCCCGCAACCACAGCGTCAGCCCGCCCCCGACGACCACGGCGACCGTCCACGCGACGAGGGCCCGGCGCCATA
Organism: Streptomyces sp. NPDC051576; assembly: GCF_040681835.1. Taxonomy (NCBI): domain Bacteria; kingdom Bacillati; phylum Actinomycetota; class Actinomycetes; order Kitasatosporales; family Streptomycetaceae; genus Streptomyces; species Streptomyces sp. NPDC051576. The sequence goes on along the minus strand of NZ_JBFAZO010000001.1, from coordinate 993,594 downwards.
ACCGGTTCACGCCGTCCACGCCTCCACATCCACCACCGCGTCCACCGGGATCGGCCCGTACACGTGCGGGAACTCCTCGCCGCCCGGCTCGGGCGCCTCGTACTTCAGCGGTGCCGTGAGCCGTGCCGGGTCCACGACCAGGACCACCAGGTCGTCGGGGCCGTCGTAGGAACCGTACAAAAAGGCTGCCACGCGCGGGAGTTGGGCACGGGTCGAGCAGTGGATGAAGCCCTCCTCCTGGAGGGTGCGGCCGCGGGTCGACCACTCGAAGGCGCCGCGCTCGCGGGCCGCGTCCCAGAGGGCTCGCTCGGTGATGTGGAGGATGGTGGTGGGTTCGTTGTCAGGCATGGGATCACGCTACGACGTCGGCCCGGCCGAGGTGCGCGCCCCCGGCTCATCGGGCTCTGCGCCCTCGGGGACGTACGCCTCGCACTCGGGGTTCCGGCATGGGCCGTCCACCCACTTCGGTACCCATGCGCCGAGCGTCTTGTACCGCCGGACGACCGTGCTCACGTGCTGTCCGCAGACGGGACAGGTGTGTTCTTCGCTGCCCATGTCCTCAGCGTAGAGCCGTGCGGGGCTCGCGCCACATCGGATACATGCGCGGGCCGTCCGGGAGGTCGAGGGTGCGGTCGGTGAACGCGTAGCCGAGCCGTTGGTACAGCTTGGTGCTGCGCTCGCTGCTCGCCTCCAGATACGCGGGCAGGCCCTCGCGGTCGCAGCGGTCCAGGACGTGCCGGATGAGCGCGGCGCCGAGGCCCTCGCCCTGGCGGGCGGGTTTCACGGCGATCATCCACAGGTACTCGTGGGCCCGGTCGGCGGGATGCCCGGCCTCCATCAGCCGGGCGATCGTCTCGACCCGCTCGTTGCCCGGGTCGACCGCCTCGCGCAGTTGTACGGCTTCGTCCGGGCCGTCCTGCGGATGCGCCTCGCCCGGTACCGACAGCCACAGCGCGCAGGCCGCGCCGTCCTCGGCGAGGTCGATGCGGCCGTCGGCGAGGACGGCGTCGGTGAAGGCGGCCATCAGCTTGGGGTGGGTGGTGCGGCGGTACTCGGCGTCGGGGAAGATCCAGCCGCTCACCGGATCGTCCTGGAAGGCCTCGTCCAACAGCCGGACGACCAGCTCCCGGTCGCCCTCGCCCGCTGCCCGTATCGCCACGCCCATGTCCCGCCCCCACGTCTCAACAGTCGTATTCCGTACGGGTGTTGAGCCTATCGGGATTTCGCCGGACGGGAACGGGCCCCGCGCACCGTGGGGATGCGCGGGACCCTTCCGTCCGGGGCCCGGTGGTCGCGCGGAGTCAGGGCCGCGCGGCCTTCGAAGGCCCCGGAGTCATCAACTGCTGCGCCGGGTCACGAACTCGGCCAGCGCGAGCAGACCGCCCGCGTCCTGCGGATCCGGGATCGCCCGGGCCAGCTCGTGCACGGCCCGCGCCATCCGGTCGGCCGCCTGGGCCTGCGCCCAGTCCCGGCCGCCCGCCCGCTCGACGGCGAGCGCGGTGCGCTCCAACTCCCCTTCCCCCCCTTCCCGGTATGGCGCTCCGTACAGCTCCGCGAGCTCGGCGGCCGCCGGTGTGCCCGAGGTGAGGGCGGCGACCACGGGCAGGGACTTCTTGCGTACGGCGAGGTCGGCGCCGGCCGGTTTGCCGGTGCGGCCGGGGTCGCCCCATATGCCGATGACGTCGTCGATCAACTGGAAGGCGAGCCCGGCCTGGCGGCCGAACGCGTCCAGCGCCTCGACGTCCTCGGCGGACGCCCCCGCGTACAGCGCGCCCACCGCGCAGGCGCAGCCGAGCAGCGCGCCGGTCTTGGCCTCGGCCATGGCGAGCACCTCGTCGAGGGTGACCTCGCCGGGGCCGAGTTTCTCCATGGCCGTGTCCGCGTGCTGGCCCGCGCACAGTTCGACGACGCAGTCCGCGAGCCGGGCGGCGGCGGCCGAGTGCGCGGGGTGCGGGTCCTCGGCGAGCAGCCTCAGGGCCAGCGCCTGGAGCGCGTCCCCGGCGAGGATCGCGTCGGGGTCGCCGAACACGGTCCACGCGGTGGGCCGGTGGCGGCGGGTGGTGTCCCGGTCCATCACGTCGTCGTGCAGCAACGTGAAGTTGTGGACCAGCTCCACCGCCGCCGCGGCCCGCAGCGCGCCCGCCCGGGCCCGCTCGCCGCCGAGCGCGGTGGCCGCGGCCAGGACGAGGGCGGGGCGGATCGCCTTGCCTGCGTTGCCCGCCGCCGGTGTGCCGTCCGCGTGCTCCCACCCGAAGTGGTAGAGCGCGATCCGGCGCATCGAGCCGGGCAGCGAGTCGATCGCCGAGCGCAGCTCGGGGTCGACGGACGCCCGGGCCCCCTCCAGGATCACCGCCGCCTCGTGCCCGTCGAGCGGCCGTGTCCCGTCCGTGTGCTGTGGTGTCCCCGTCCCGAACTCGGCGGTCTCCGTCCTGAACTCGGCCATCGGGTCCCCCTCGGAGAGTCCGCGCACGGCGGCGTCCGTGCCACGGCCGCCGGCATACGACCGGGGTGTACCCGCCCCGACGGGCGGGGACACGGTGTCCAGCTGGTGAAACGTCACCTCCAGCGGCCGATCTCGACGTTCTCCAGAACGCCGAGGGCGTCCGGCACGAGGACGGCCGCCGAGTAGTAGGCCGTCACCAGGTATTTGATGATGGCCTGTTCGTTGATGCCCATGAAGCGCACCGACAGGCTCGGCTCGATCTCGTCCGGGATGCCGGCCTGCTGGAGGCCGATGACGCCTTGGTCGGCCTCGCCGGTACGCATGGCGATGATCGAGGTGGTCCGGCGGTCGCTGACCGGGATCTTGTTGCACGGGTAGATCGGCACCCCGCGCCAGGTCGGGATGCGGTTGCCGCCGATGTCGATGGACTCCGGGACCAGTCCGCGCTTGTTGAGTTCGCGGCCGAACGCGGAGATCGCGCGCGGGTGGGCGAGGAGCATCCTGGTGCCGCGCCGCCTGCTGAGCAGTTCGTCGAGGTCGTCCGGGCTGGGGACGCCGTCGTGGGGCTGGAGCCGCTGGTCGTACTCGCAGTTGTTGAGCAGCCCGAACTCGCGGTTGTTGATCAGCTCGTGCTCCTGGCGCTCCTTCAACGCCTCGACGGTGAGCCTCAGTTGCTGCTCGGTCTGGTTCATCGGCTGGTTGTAGAGATCGGCCACGCGCGAGTGGATGCGCAGCACGGTCTGGGCGACGCTCAGTTCGTACTCGCGCGGCCGGGCGTCGTAGTCCACGAACGTGTGCGGGATGTCCGGCTCGCCGGAGTGGCCCGCGGCGAGGTCGATCGCTTTCTCGCCGTACTTGTTGGTGCGCTGCTCGGGGATCGCGCGCAGCCGCGTGAGGTGGTCGCGCAGGGTGTCGGAGCGCTCCGCGACCTGCTCGACGTCCCCGCGGGCCAGCACGAGCACCGTGCAGGCGGTGTCCGCGCGGGCCGTGTACTCCCAGATGGCCTCCGGGTCGAGCAGTGCCTGGTCGCCGAAGTAGGCGCCGTCGGCGAGGACTCCGAGGACCGTGTCGTCGCCGTACGGGCCGGTGCCGACCTTCTCCACCCTGCCGTGTGCCAGCAGGTACACCTCGTCGGCCTGGCTGCCGAACGACGCGATCGCCTCCCCCGGGGCGAACTCGCGCTGGCGGCAGCGGGTGGCCAGCTCCGAGAGGACCTCCTCGTCCTCGTAGTCCCGCAGCGCGGGCAGTTCGCCCAGTTCCGCCGGGATGACCTCGACGCGGTCGCCGGTCTTCACGAATGTCACCCGGCCGTCGCCGACGGAGTAGCTCAGCCGTCGGTTCACCCGGTATGTGCCACCCTGCACGTTCACCCACGGCAGTGTGCGCAGGAGCCAGCGGGAGCTGATCTCCTGCATCTGCGGCGCGGACTTGGTGGTCGTGGCCAGGTTCCGCGCAGCCGCCGTGCCAAGGCTCTGCTGCGGCTTGTTCTGCTCCGCGCGGACCTCTTCGCCTACCGACATAGAGAAATGCCCTCCCCATTGCATGCCCGGCACCTGTGCGCCCGGCATCGTTCTCGCGCACCAGCCTTCCTCACGGAACGTGCCGGTGGTATTACCCGAAAGAGCGGGAATGGATCATCATCCCGCTGGGCACGGGGCCTGTTTACGTCGAATGTTGTTCGAGTTGCCGCCGGGGCCGCTGGTGTCCGGATCGGCTCGCACGCCGTACGAACAAGTCGTCCGTACCGGAGTTTTTCGGTACAAGCAGCGATAACAGGCGGCCGTGCACGTCGGCCGTCGCACAGCGCGAAGGAGGCGTTCATGGCCTCACCCATGTCCGCGGGCGGCTTTCTGGCCGGTCTGAAGGCGGAGGGCGTCACGGTCGTCGAGGTCGGCGACTGGGAGCACCACAACCGCAACCACAAGGGTCCGTGGGGCCCCGTCCACGGCGTGATGATCCACCACACGGTCACCAAGGGCAGCGCCCACACGGTGGACCTGTGCCGCGAGGGCCGCCCCGACCTGCCCGGCCCGCTGTGCCACGGCGTCATCACCAAGGACGGCCGTCTCCACCTGGTCGGCTACGGCCGCGCCAACCACGCGGGGCTCGGCGACGACGACGTGCTGCGCGCGGTGATCGCCGAGAAGGCGCTGCCGCACGACAACGAGGCCAACACCGACGGCAACCGGCACTTCTACGGCTTCGAGTGCGAGAACCTCGGCGACGGCGAGGACCCGTGGCCCGAGGCCCAGTTGGCGACGATCGAGAAGGTCGCCGCGGCGATCTGCCGCCACCACGGCTGGTCGGAGCGGTCGGTGATCGGGCACCTGGAGTGGCAGCCCGGGAAGGTGGACCCGCGCGGGTTCACGATGGCGTGGCTGCGCGAGCGGGTCCGCGACCGGCTGAAGTAGCCCCCAGCGGGACCCGGGCGACAATGGTGCCGTGACCAGCCCCGACCCCGCCGCCTTGCGGCCCCGGCTCCCGTCACCGGTGGAGGAGATCGCGGACGGGCGCTTCGGCCGGCACGGCATCCGGCTGCTGCTCAAGCGGGACGACCTGATCCACCCCGAGCTGATCGGCAACAAGTGGCGCAAGCTGGCGCCGAACCTCGCGGCGGCGGCCGGACGTACGGTCGTCACGTTCGGCGGCGCCTACTCCAACCACCTGCGCGCCACCGCCGCCGCGGGCCGCCTCCTGGGTCTGCGCACGGTCGGTGTGGTCCGCGGCCAGGAGCTCGCGGACCGCCCGCTCAACCCGTCGCTGGCCCGGTGCGCGGCCGACGGGATGCGCCTCCGCTTCGTCGACAGGTCGACGTACCGGCGCAAGACCGAACCGGAGACCCTGGCCGCCCTCCTGCGCGCGGCGGACGCGCAGGACGCGTACGTGGTGCCCGAGGGCGGCAGCAACTCCCTCGCGGTACGCGGCTGCCGGGCCCTCGGCGAGGAACTGCGCGCGCGTGCCGACGTCGTCGCCCTCGCCTGCGGAACCGGCGGCACACTGGCCGGCCTGGCCGCCGGCCTGGCTCCCGACCAGCGCGCCCTGGGGATACCAGTGCTCAAGGGGGGCTTTCTGACCGCCGACATCGAGAGCCTTCAGGAGCGCGCCTTCGGCGGCAGCCGGGGCGACTGGTCGCTCGACGACCGCTTCCACTTCGGGGGCTACGCGCGCGTGCCGGCCGAACTCGATGCCTTCGCAGAGGACTTCGAGCAGCGCCACGGGCTGCCGGTCGAGCGTCTCTATGTCGCCAAGTTGCTCTACGGACTTGTGGTCCTGGCGGAGGAGGGCGCGTTCCCGCGCGGGACGACGATCGCGGCGGTCGTCACCGGCCGGCCGTTCCCGTGAGTTCCTACGCCGCCTCCCGATAGGCCGCCGCCTCCTCCAGGTCGAGGCGGCGGAGCAGGGTGCGGAGCATCTCGTCGTCGATGTAGCGGCCGTCGCGCAGGCGCACGAACATCGAGCGCTCGGCGCTGATCATCTCCCGGGAGAGGCGGCGGTAGGTGTCGTCGACGGTCTCGCCGGTCACGGGGTTGGTGGCGCCCAGGCGCTCCCAGACGGCGTTGCGGCGGCGCTCCAGGACCTCGCGGAGGCGGTCGGCGAGCGGAGGGGGCAGGGCGTTGCGTTCGTCCTCCAGGAGGGCCTCCAGGCGTTTCTCGGCCACTCTGGAGGCCTGTGCCTGGGCGTTGGCCTCGGCGAGCGTCTCGGCCTGGGCGTCGCGGCCGGGGAAGTTCAGCAGGCGGATGATCGGCGGCAGGCTCAGCCCCTGCACCACCAGCGTCCCGATGACCGTCGTGAAGGTCAGGAACAGGATGATGTTGCGCTGCGGGAAGGGGTCGCCGCCGTGCACCGTGAGCGGGATCGAGAAGGCGATGGCGAGCGAGACCACGCCCCGCATCCCGGCCCACCCGGTGGTCATCGCCCCCTTCCAGGTGGGGTTCTCCTCCCGCTCCCTGATCCGCCGCGACAGCATCCGGGGCAGGAAGGCCGCCGGGAACACCCACACGAACCGGGTCGCGACGACCACCGCGAAGACCGCGATCGCGTACCAGGCGGCGTCCACGCCCTCGTACTCCCCAAGGCCCTTGAGAACGACCGGCAGTTGCAGCCCGATCAGGGCGAACACCGCGGACTCCAGCACGAAGGCGACCATCTTCCACACGGCCTCCTCCTGGAGGCGGGTCGCGAAATCGACCTCCCACGCGCGGTGCCCCAGATAGAGCGCCACGACCACGACGGCCAGCACCCCGGAGGCGTGCACCTGCTCGGCCACCGCGTAGGCCACGAACGGGATCAGCAGGGACAGCGTGTTCTGGAGCAGCGCCTCCTTGAGGTGCGTGCGCAGCCAGTGGATCGGCACCATCATGATGAGCCCGACCCCGACCCCGCCGACGGCCGCGAGCAGGAACTCCCCGATACCGCCGGCCCAGGTGGCACCCTCGCCGACCGCGGCCGCGAGGGCCACCTTGTAGGCGGTGATCGCGGTGGCGTCGTTCAGCAGGGACTCGCCCTGGAGGATCGTCGTGATCCGCGAGGGCAGTCCGACCCGGCGGGCCACCGCCGTCGCGGCGACCGCGTCCGGTGGCGCCACCACCGCGCCCAGCACCAGCGCCGCGGTCAGCGGCAGCCCCGGCACGATCTCGTACGCGGCCCACCCGACCACGAAGGTCGCGAACAGCACGTATCCCACCGACAGCAGCGCCACGGGCCGCACTTGGGCGCGCAGATCGAGATACGAGCTGTCGGTGGCCGACGTGTACAGCAGCGGGGGCAGCAGCAACGGCAGTACGACCTCGGGGTCGAGGGTGTAGTCGGGCACCCCCGGGACGTACGAGACGACCAGCCCGACCGCGACCAGCAGCAGCGGTGCCGGCACCGGGGTGCGCCGGGCCGCCGCGGCCACCACGGCGCTCCCCGCCACCAGCAACAGCAGTGGCATCACGTCCATCGTCCTCGCCCGCCCTCGTTTTTCCGCGCGGCCAACCGCACACCCGTCGTAATCTGGCAATCATGAAACAGTGCACGCACGCCGACGCGCTGCCGCTCCCCGAGCCGGGACCCCAGAGCGAGACCTGTCTGGAGTGTCTGGCGGCCGGCACCCACCCCGTGCAGTTGCGACTCTGCCTCTTCTGCGGCCATGTCGCCTGCTGCGACTCCTCGCCCGCCCGCCACGCGACAGCACATCACAAGGAGTCCGGACATCCGGTGATGCGGACGTTCGAGCCCGGGGAGAGCTGGCGCTGGTGCTTCGTGGACCACGTACTCCTGTGACTCGTCATCCGACCGCCGGTTTCGACGGTTCGACCGTCTGACGTCTGGGTACGTCAACCCGGCGCGCGCTCTTCCCAATTGGGCCCGCAGGACCCCTAGCCACGGAGCGTATCCGTAGGTTTACTATGAGTGACAGCATGGGGTTGGGGTCCCGGGGACAGAAAAGTTCGGAGCGCGGTAGCGTCACCGCTGAACCAAGTATCGCGTTACCCCGGGGGGCGACCCCTGGGCCCCCGAAAGAGCTTGTACCACCTTGGAGGTGAGGGTGTCCCAGATCGCAGGCGAGCCCGCGACCCAGGACTTCGTGGAAGTCCGGCTGCCGGCTGCGGGTGCCTACCTGTCGGTGCTGCGTACGGCCACGGCCGGTCTCGCGGCCCGTTTGGACTTCACCCTCGACGAGATCGAGGACCTTCGCATCGCGGTGGACGAGGCGTGCGCGATCCTGCTCCAGCAGGCCGTGCCGGGCTCGGTGCTCAGCTGTGTCTTCCGCCTCGTGGACGACTCGCTGGAAGTCACCGTCTCCGCCCCGACGACGGACGGTCACGCCCCCTCGCGCGACACCTTCGCCTGGACCGTGCTCTCGGCCCTCGCGGGCAAGGTCTCATCGGCAGTCGACGAGGACAAGACCGTTTCGATCAGCCTCTACAAACAGCGCGGCGCGGGACCCGGGCCGGCGTGAGGAACGGGGACGGGCCGGTGCGGGACGAAGAGCGCGGCACACGGGAGCTGCCGGCCGAGGGCGGCTCAGACGGATCCCGCCGCACGGCGGACAGCGGTTCCCTCGTGCCCCGCGGCGGAATTCCCGAGCAGGCCCGGCCGCACCCGGAGGAAGAACCCTCGGAGGCCGGTTTGATGGACGACGGTCAACGTGAGCAGGACGGTGCTGTGCGTATTGGTGGGGCCTCCCCCGCACCCGGGGGTCCCCCCGCTCAGGCCGGTTCGAGCGTGGGGGAGGAGGCGAGAGCGCGGGGAAGGGCGACAGGCGGGACGATGAGCGAGCACGAGCGGAACGCCGAGGACAGCGTGCAGAGCACACCGAGCGTGCACAGCACGCGGCACGAGGACCGCAGCGGGGCGCGCGCACTCTTCATCGAGCTGCGCACCCTCAAGGACGGCAGCGTCGAGTACGCGGAGCTGCGCAACCGGCTGGTCCGTATGCACCTGCCGCTCGTCGAGCATCTCGCGCGTCGCTTCCGCAACCGCGGCGAGCCGCTGGACGACCTGACCCAGGTCGCCACCATCGGCCTGATCAAGTCGGTCGACCGCTTCGATCCGGAGCGCGGCGTCGAGTTCTCGACCTACGCGACCCCGACGGTCGTCGGCGAGATCAAGCGGCACTTCCGCGACAAGGGCTGGGCGGTGCGGGTCCCGCGCAGGCTCCAGGAGCTGCGCCTCTCGCTGACCACGGCGACGGCGGAGCTCTCGCAGCGCCATGGCCGCTCCCCCACGGTCCACGAGCTGGCCGAGAAGCTGGGCATCTCCGAGGAGGAGGTCCTGGAGGGCCTGGAGTCGGCCAACGCCTACTCCACGCTGTCCCTGGACGTTCCCGACACGGACGACGAGTCCCCGGCGGTCGCGGACACACTGGGCGCGTACGACGAGGCGCTGGAGGGCGTCGAGTACCGGGAGTCGCTCAAGCCGCTCCTGGAGGACCTGCCGCCCCGGGAGAAGCGGATCCTGCTGCTCCGGTTCTTCGGCAACATGACGCAGTCGCAGATCGCGCAGGAGGTCGGCATCTCGCAGATGCATGTGTCCCGGCTGCTGGCCAGGACTCTGGCCCAGCTCCGGGAGAAGCTCCTCGTGGAGGAGTAGGCCGAGGAGCAGGCCGGGGTCTAGCCCTTCGGCTCTTCGGTACGACGACCGGGCCCTCGGATTCCGAGGGCCTGTGTCGTCGCCGGGTTCACCAGCAGTACCAGCGAGGCCACCGCGACCACCGCGAGCGCGATACCGGCCGGGATGGCCACACTGTCGGCCTGGAGCAGGTTGTAGGCCACGGGCAGCGCCATGACCTGCGTGATGACGGCCGGGCCCCGGCTCCAGCCGCGTCGGCCGAGCAGCCCGCGCGCGGCGAGCAGCGGCAGCAGCGCGAGCACCACCAGGGTCACCCCGCCGGTCACCGCCTGCTGCCGGTCGTCCGGTTCGCCGGTGATGCCCAGGACGAGCATCCACACCCCGGCGACGGCGAGCGCGAGCCCCTCCAGCGCGACGAGGGCCGCCGCGTAGGTCAGCCGGCGCGGACGGGGTCCGTCGGGGCCTGCGGTCTCCGGGGCGGGGGTCTGCTGAGCGCTCACCCCAGAAGGGTAGCCCTCGTGAAACGGCCCCTGGTGTTCAGGCTCACGCCGTCTCCTCTTACCCAACCCCTACCTCGGTATGGGCCGAGTACCACCCAGTAGGTACGCTGCAACCCATGCGTGCACTTCTCGTGGTCAATCCGGCGGCAACCACCACAAGCGCACGTACGCGCGACGTATTGCTCCACGCGCTCGCGAGCGAGATGAAGCTCGAGGCGGTCACCACCGAGTACAGAGGCCACGCGCGCGACCTCGGCCGGCAGGCCGCGGAGAGCGGGAACGTGGACCTGGTCGTGGCCCTCGGCGGCGACGGCACGGTCAACGAGGTCGTCAACGGTCTGCTGCACACCGGTCCCGACCCGGAGCGCCTGCCCGGTCTCGCCGTGGTCCCCGGCGGCTCCACCAACGTCTTCGCCCGCGCCCTGGGCCTGCCCAACGACGCCGTCGAGGCCACCGGCGCCATCCTCGACGCCCTGCGCGAGGGCAGCGAGCGCACGGTCGGCCTCGGGCTGACCTCCGGCACACCCGGCACCGAGGACGAGGCGGTGCCGTCCCGCTGGTTCACCTTCAACGCCGGGCTCGGGTTCGACGCGGGGGTCGTCGGGCGGGTCGAACAGCAGCGGGAGCAGGGCAAGAAGTCCACGCACGCGCTGTATGTACGCCAGGTGGTCCGGCAGTTCCTCGGTGAGCAGCACCGCAGGCACGGGACGATCACCCTGGAGCAGCCCGGCGAGGACCCGGTCACCGATCTGGTGGTGGCCATAGTCTCGAACACGTCGCCCTGGACGTACCTGGGTAATCGCCCGATGTACACGTCACCTAAGGCGTCGTTCGATAAAGGCCTCGACGTACTCGGACTCAGCCGCCTGTCCAGCGCCGCGGTTGCCCGGTATGGCACCCAGTTGCTCACTTCGTCCCCCGAGCGCGGACCCCATGGCAAGCACGCTGCGGCTCTGCACGACCTGAGCGAGTTCACCTTGCATTCGAAGGTCCCCCTGCCCCTCCAGATGGACGGCGACCACCTCGGACTGCGTACGAGCGTGACGTTCACAGGCGTACGCCGTGCACTGCGTGTGATTGTGTGAGCAGAAAGGGCTGAAGTCCTTTCACTCGAACGTTTAGACCAGGGTCCACCCCATGGAAGTACGGCTGTGACCTAGTCGACACCGAGGAATCAAAAAAAACTTTCCAGAAGGGGTTGTATCCGCCGCTGAGGTTTGCGAGTCTCTACGTGGCGGTCGGGACAGCCCGCAACACCGGCGTCCTCGGATCACCAGAACCCCTCTTCAACTCACAGGACCACATCAGGGAAACCTGATGGGCGGCCCTTCACTTGTTGAGGGATTCGTGAAAGCGTTCACATTCACAAGCAACCCGCACGTAATACCAAGGAGAGGTAGCAGCCATGGACTGGCGTCACAACGCCGTTTGCCGCGAGGAAGACCCCGAGCTCTTCTTCCCCATCGGCAACACCGGTCCTGCGCTGCTGCAGATCGAGGAAGCCAAGGCCGTCTGCCGTCGCTGTCCCGTCATGGACCAGTGTCTGCAGTGGGCGCTTGAGTCCGGCCAGGACTCCGGCGTCTGGGGTGGTCTCAGCGAGGACGAGCGCCGCGCCATGAAGCGCCGCGCCGCTCGCAACCGGGCCCGTCAGGCCTCCGCCTGACACGCACCCCGTTCGACAGCCTGAGCTTGGCGGCGCGTACAGCGCGTACGCATCTCCCGCCCCCGAGCCGCAGCGCGCAGTACCCCCGATGCGCATAGCAACGAGCGACTGGCCCCGGATCACCCAGTGATCCGGGGCTCTTTGCTTGTCTGACCGCTTACTTGTGCGCCTGCACCGGCACATCCAGGATCACCCTGGTCCCCCGCTCCGGCGCCGCCACCATGTCGAAGGTGCCGCCCAACTCGCCTTCCACCAGCGTCCGTACGATCTGCAGGCCCAGGTTGCCCGAGCGGTGCGGGTCGAACCCTTCGGGGAGTCCTACGCCGTCGTCCTGCACGGTGACCAGCAAGCGGGCGTCCTTCGCGCTGCCGCCGCGCACGGCCGATACCTCCACCGTGCCGGTCTCGCCCTCACGGAAGCCGTGTTCCAGCGCGTTCTGCAGGATCTCGGTGAGCACCATGGAGAGCGGGGTCGCGACCTCGGCGTCCAGTATCCCGAAGCGACCGCTGCGCCGGCCGGTGACCTTGCCCGGGGAGATCTCGGCGACCATCGCGAGCACCCGGTCGGCGATCTCGTCGAACTCCACCCGCTCGTCCAGGTTCTGAGACAGCGTCTCATGCACGATCGCGATCGACCCGACCCGTCGTACGGCCTCCTCCAGCGCCTCCCGGCCGCGCTCGGAGTCGATCCGGCGGGCCTGGAGGCGGAGCAGGGCGGCGACCGTCTGGAGGTTGTTCTTCACCCGGTGGTGGATCTCCCGGATGGTCGCGTCCTTGGTGATCAACTCCCGCTCGCGGCGACGCAGTTCGGTGACGTCCCGGAGCAGCACCAGTGAACCGACGCGGGTGCCCTTGGGTTTGAGGGGGATCGCCCGGAACTGGATCACACCGTCGTGCGCCTCGATCTCGAACTCCCGTGGCGCCCAGCCGCTGGCGAGCTTGGCGAGCGCCTCGTCCACCGGGCCCCGGGTCGGGGCGAGTTCGGCGGTGGTCACGCCCAGGGGCTGGCCGACGAGGTCGGTGGCGAGACCCATGCGGTGGTACGCCGACAGCGCGTTCGGTGAGGCGTACTGCACGATGCCGTCGCCGTCGAGGCGGATCAGTCCGTCGCCGACGCGCGGCGAGGCGTCCATGTCGACCTGCTGGTTCGGGAACGGGAAGGAACCGGCCGCGATCATCTGGGCGAGGTCCGACGCGCTCTGCAGATAGGTCAGTTCGAGTCGGCTCGGGGTGCGCACGGTGAGCAGGTTGGTGTTGCGCGCGATGACACCCAGGACGCGCCCGTCCCGTCGTACCGGAATCGACTCGACCCTGACCGGGACCTCCTCGCGCCACTCCGGGTCGCCCTCGCGCACGATCCGGCCCTCGTCGAGGGCGACGTCCAGCATGGGGCGGCGGCCGCGCGGGACGAGGTGGCCGACCATGTCGTCCTGGTACGAGGTGGGGCCGGTGTTCGGCCGCATCTGGGCGACGGAGACATAGCGGGTGCCGTCGCGCGTGGGAACCCACAGGACCAGGTCGGCGAAGGAGAGGTCGGAGAGCAACTGCCACTCCGAGACCAGCAGGTGGAGCCACTCGAGGTCGGAGTCGTCGAGTGCGGTGTGCTGGCGTACGAGTTCGTTCATGGAGGGCACGTCTGCGAGCGTACCCGCCGGTCTGTACCTGTCCTAAAAACACCCGCGGGCCGCGGCGCCTGGGAGGGACCCTCAACCCTCCCGGCACCGCAGCCCGGAGCAGCAACGGCCACGGGGTGTGCGGTCCCGATCGGCCGATGGATGAGGAGCCGGGGCAGTCAGGGCAGAGAGCCTCGGTTCCTCGGTCCGTCCTCCTGTGCGGGGAAGACGGGGGCTTGCGCCTTTAACACATACACATTCTGGACTAGACCACTATCCGTGTCCATGCGTTGAAGGATGTTCGTTGGAAGCCTAACGGTGTTGAGTCCTGTGCGGGGCTGGATGGTCTTGGCATTTTTCCATCAGCGGGTCTCCGTCACCTTGGCCAGGGCGCGAGGCGCGTCGGGGTCCTGGCCCCGGGCGATGGTGACCTCGTAGGCGAGGAGCTGGAGCGGGAGGATCTCCAGGATGGGCTGGAGTTCCTCGGGGACGCCCTCAACGGGCAGGACGAAGCCGGCCGAGGCCTGTTCGACCTGGCCGGCCGGGCCGATGACGACGAGGTCGGCGCCCCGGCCGCGGAGTCGGTCGAGCACGGGCTGGAGGGCTGCGCCGCCCTTGCCGTCGGTCACGACCGCGATCACCGGGGAGACGTTGTCGACCATGGCCAGGGGGCCGTGCAGGAGATCGGCGCCGGAGTAGGCGAGGGCGGGGATGTAGCTGGTCTCCATCAGCTTGAGGGCGGCCTCCTTGGCGGTGGGGTAGCCGTAGCCGCGCGAGGTGATCACCATGCGTTCGGCGAAGCGGTAGCGGGAGGCGAGGGCGCGGACCTCGTCCTGCCGGGCGAGCAGCTGCGCGGCGAGGTCGGGCAGGGCCTTGGCCGACGCGCCGTCGCCGCCGCGCAGGCCCTCGACGAAGAGGTAGAGCGCGAGGAGCGAGGCCGTGTACGTCTTGGTCGCGGGGAGGGCCTTCTCCGGCCCGGCCATGATGTCGATGTGGTACTCGGACACGGCGGCCAGCGGTGAGTCCGGGTTGTTGGTCACGGCGACCGTGATCGCGCCGGCCTCGCGGGCGGCCCGGGTCGAGGCCACCAGGTCAGGGGAGCCGCCGGACTGACTGACGGTGACGACCAGGACGTCGGTCAGGTCGGGGCGGGCGCCGTAGGCCGTGGTGGTCGACATCGAGGTGAGTCCGCAGGGCAGGCCGAGGCGGATCTCCAGGAGGTACTTGGCGTAGAGGGCGGCGTTGTCGGAGGTGCCGCGGGCGGTGAGCAGGACGAAGCGGGGTTTGCGGGCGGCCACGTCCTGGGCGACCTGGCGGATGCGCGGGGCGCCCTCGTCCAGGATGCGGCGCAGGACGGCGGGCTGTTCGGCGGTTTCGCGGGCCATGATCCGGCCCGGTACGTCGTTCTGGGGGGTCGGGGTCGTGGCGGTCATGCGGGTTCCTCCGGAGGTGGGCGCGGGGATGTCCGAGGGGCCGGTCAAGTGTCCGTCGGGTCCATTGGACTCCCCCGTCGGTGGCCGCGCCCGCGCGGGGTGCGGGAGCCCCGGCCACCTGGGCGGCCGGAACCGATTCTGTTAGATTGAGCCTCGATCACGATTGGTCTAAACCACATGGCTCACTTCAGATCGGCAGGCCCAGCGTGGAAGTTGTCATCGTTCCGGACGCCAAGTCGGGCGGCGAGCTGATCGCCGAGGCCATGGCACAACTGCTTCGGGGCAAGCCGGACGCTCTCCTCGGCGTGGCCACCGGGTCGACGCCGCTGCCCATCTACGAGGCACTCGCGGCCAAGGTCCGGGCCGGGGCCGTGGGCACCTCGCGGGCCCGGATCGCGCAGCTGGACGAGTACGTAGGACTGCCCGCCGAGCACCCGGAGTCGTACCGCTCGGTGTTGCGCCGCGAGGTGCTGGAACCGCTCGGGATCGGGATGGAGGCGTTCCTCGGGCCGGACGGGACCGCCGAGGACGTGCAGGGGGCGTGCGAGGCGTACGACCGGGCGCTGGGTGAGGCCGGCGGAGTGGATCTGCAGGTGCTGGGGATCGGGACCGACGGGCACATCGGGTTCAACGAGCCGTGCTCGTCGCTGGCCTCGCGGACCCGGATCAAGACGCTGACCGAGCAGACGCGGGTGGACAACGCGCGGTTCTTCGACGGCGACATCGAGCAGGTGCCGCATCACGTCATCACGCAGGGCATCGGCACCATCCTGGAGGCCCGGCACCTGGTGCTGCTCGCCACCGGTGAGGGCAAGGCGGACGCGGTCGCCGCGACGGTGGAGGGGCCGGTCGCCGCGGTGTGCCCGGCGTCGGCGCTGCAGTTGCACCGGCATGCGACGGTCGTGGTCGACGAGGGCGCCGCGTCCAAGCTGAAGCTCGCGGACTACTTCCGGCACACGTTCGTCAACAAGCCCGACTGGCAAGGGATCTGAGGCGCGGGTTCCTTCGGCCTACGTGCCGGTGCCGGGCGATCCTCGTGGGGTCGCCCGGCACCGGTGTTCTCGGGGTCACTCCCCTGCGATGACCTCCGCCGCCGCACGACCGCAGACCCGGGCCGCGCCGTGCGTCGCGATGTGGAGGGCGCCCCGGGGCGGTGCCTGGGGCACGCCCATCTCCACCACGATGGTGTCGGGGCGGGCTGCCAGCAGGGTGTCGAGGGCGGCCGCCATCCAGGGGTGCCGATGTTCGTCCCGGACCACGACCACGACCCGCCGCCCCTCGGCCGCCTTCAGCACCGCACTCCCCGCACCCTCGCCACCGAAGCCGCCCGTCTCCGTACCGGGCAGGAGCCGACCGAGTTCCGCGGCCACACCCCAGGGGGTCTCGTCACCGACGGCGATGTTGGCGACGGGGGTGAGGAGGGCGACGTAGGGCGGTTCGGTGAGCGGGGTGAAGTCGCCGGCGCCGGTGACCGCGAGGGCGCGGCGGGCGGCGACGAGGCCGATGTCGACGCGCGTCATCTCTGCGGCGGGCGTGGGGTTCTCGCCGGCGGAGTGCGGGTCCGGTGCTGGGCGCTCGTCCGGTGCGAGGCGCCTGCCCGAAGCCGGGCTCCCGTCCGAGTCCCTGCCTGCTTCCGACGCCGAGCCCGGGTGCGCGGCGGAGCCCGCTTCCGACCCCGAGCGCGCGCCCGAAGCAGACCCTGCGGGCGGACCCGAGGCCCCGCCGGAAGCTCGATCCGCATTCGGCGCCGAGCCCGCGTGCGCGACAGAGCCCGTGTGCGAAACCCGGCCCCGGCCCGAAACCCGATCCGCCTCCGAAGCAGGACCCGCTTCCGTGGCGGAGCCGGTGAGCGATGCCGAGCCCGCGTCAGACCCCGCGCCTGCGGCGGAGCCCGCGCGCGAAACCGCGCCCACGTCAGAAGCGAAGCCCGCGCCCACAGCCGATCCCGCCTCCGAGGCTGAGCCCGCCCCCGAAGCCGACACCGACGCCGGTCCTGACACCGGCGCCGAAGCCGCCCACCGCGCCAACCCCCGCACCCGCTCCGCCGCTTCGGCCAGCCGTTCCTCCGGCAGCTCCCCCGCGCGCACCGCCCCCACCAACGCGTCCCGCAGTCGTCGTACCGTCTCGTCGTCCGCGAGGCCGCCGCCCACGCAGAGCGCGTCGGCGCCGGCGGCGATCGCGATGACGCTGCCGCGTTCGATGCCGTAGGTGGCGGCGATGGCCTGCATTTCCATGGCGTCGGTGACGATGAGGCCGTCGTAGCCGAGTCGGCCGCGGAGGAGGTCGGTGAGGATGCGGAGGGAGAGCGTGGCGGGGTGGTCCGGGTCCAGGGACGGGACCAGGATGTGGGCGCTCATCACCGCGCGGGTGCCGGCGGCGATGGCCGCGCGGAAGGGGAGCAGTTCCCGGTGCTCCAGGACCGACGCCTCCGCGTCGATGCGGGGCAGCGCGTGGTGGGAGTCGACCGCCGTGTCGCCGTGGCCCGGGAAGTGTTTCGTGCAGGCGGCGACGCCCGCCGACTGGAGGCCCTTGACGTAGGCCGCGGTGTGGCGGGCGACCAGTTCCGGGTCGGCGCCGAAGGAGCGGACGCCGATGACCGGGTTGGCGGGGTTGGAGTTCACGTCCGCGGACGGGGCCCAGTTCAGGTTTACGCCGCACTCGGCCAGGCGGCGGCCCAGCTCCTGGGCCACCGCCCTCGTCAGGTCCACGTCGTCGACCGCGCCCAGTGCGTGGTTGCCGGGGAAGGACGAGCCCGTCCGCACCTCCAGGCGCGTGACGTCTCCGCCCTCCTCGTCGATCGCGACCAGGACGTCGTCCCGTTCGGACCTCAACTGGGCGGTCAGGGAGGACAGTTGTTCGGGTGAGGCGATGTTGCGGCCGAACAGGCCCACCGAGGCCAGGCCCTCGCCGAGGCGGCGGAGCAGCCAGTCGGGGGCCGTGGTGCCGGGGAAGCCGGGTTGCAGGACGGTGAGGGCGTCGCGCGTCAAGGTGTCTGTACCGCTGGCGAGTGTCGTCATCGGTGGGCGTTATCCCTTCACGGCGCCGGCGGTCAGACCCGCGGCCATCTTGCGCTGGACGATGAGGAAGAGGACGACGATCGGCACGGCCATCATCGTGGCGCCGGCCATCATCGGGGCGTACTCGGTGCCGTGCTTGGTGGTGAAGTTGCCGAGCCACACGGTCGCCGTCTGGTGCTCCTGGCTGAGCAGCATGAGGGCGTACAGGTACTCGTTCCAGGCCTGGATGAAGCCGTAGACCGAGGTCGCGACCATGCCGGGGGCGAGGAGGGGGAAGACCACTCGGATGAAGGCGCCGGTGCGGGAGCAGCCGTCGACCATGGCCGCCTCCTCCAGTTCCTTCGGGATGTTGACGATGAAGCCGCGCAGGGTCCACACCGTGAACGGGAGGATGAAGGTCAGATACGTGATGACCAGGCCGGAGAGCTTGTCGTACTGGTCGAGGTCGTTGAGGAGCAGGAAGACCGGGATGATCATCGAGACCAGCGGGACCATCTGGACCGCGAGGATGCCGACGATCACGATCTTGCGGCCGCGGAAGGCGAAGCGGGAGATGGCGAGCGCTGCGAGCAGGCCTACGACCACTCCGATCACGACCACCGAGAGGGACACGATGAGGCTGCGGCCCACCGGGCCCCAGAAGTCGGCGATGTCCAGTGCCCGGCGGAAGTTGTCGAGGGTGATGCCGGTGGGCAGCAGGCTCGGGTCCGGGTCGATGGCGTCCTTGGCCGGTTTGAACGCCGTGTCGAGCATCCAGTAGAGAGGGAAGCCGACGACGACGAAGACGAGCAGGCCGACGAGGTTCCAGCCGAGCTTGGACTTCTTGCGCCCGCCGGTCGGCCTGCGGGGCGCATCGGTCGTGAGCGCGCTCATTCGACCTCTCCGATCTGAAGCATCTGACGCATGTACACGGCGACGACACCGAGCAGCAGCACCACGGTGACCAGGGCGATCGCCGAGCCCTGCCCGTAGTCGTTGACGACGAACGCGCGGTCGTACGAGTAGGTGCTCAGCAGCTGGAACTCGGCCTCGGGGTGGCCGCCGCGCATCACGAACACCTGGGGGAAGACGCCCATGTCCCAGATCACCGACAGGGTCGTGAGCATCACGATGATCGGCTTGAGGATGGGCAGGGTGACGTACCGGAAGACGCCCCAGGCGCCGGCGCCGTCGAGGCGGGCGGCCTCCTCCAACTCCTGGGGGACCTGGGTGAGTCCGGCGCTGAGGGTGATCACCACGAAGGGCACCGCGCCCCACACCACCAGCAGCATGATGACGAGGAGGCCCTGGGGTCCGCTGGCGAACCAGTTGTGGCCGATCATGTCGACCCCGGGGAGCTTGCTGAGCAGGGCGTTGAAGATGCCGTAGTCCGAGTCGAAGAGCCACTTGAAGACCGTGGTCGCGACGATGACCGGCATGCCCCAACTGGCCACCAGGACAATGTTGATGAGGGTCTTCATCCAGCCGGAGACCCGCTGCTGGAGCAGGGCGAGAGCCATGCCGGCGACCATCGTGAAGACGACCGAGCCGCCCGCGAAGACAATCGTGCGGACGACGACGCCCCAGAACTCGCCGTCGCCGAGGACGCCGGAGAAGTTGTCGAAGCCGACCCACTCGGCGGGCTTGAAGCCCCAGAGCTGGGACTGCCCGAAGGACTGGAAGGACAGCGTGACCAGCCGGACCAGCGGATAGCCCATGACCAGGGCCAGGATCAGCAGGCAGGGGGCGAGCAGCAGCCACGGGATCCCGGCGCCGTTCGATGGACGCCGTCTGCGGGTCGCGCCGGATACGCGCGGTGGGGGCGCCTGCCGCGGTGGCGGCACCTTGGCGGGGGTGGTCGTGTCGGCACTCATCGCGCGCTCCTCAGCGGTCCCTCTGGTCGTACGGCCGTACGAGAAGCAGGGCCCTGTCCCGAAGAAGTCCCCGGGGGTCCAACAGGGCCCTGCCTCAGGTCACTTGGTGTTGATGACCTTGTCGATCGCGGTGTCCGCGGCCTTCGCGGCGTCCTCGACCGACTGCTTGCCGGTGCCGATGTTCTGCAGCATGGTCTGCAGGATCTGGGCCTTCTCGACCTGGCCCCAGCCCGGTGCCATCGGGACGAACCAGTTGGACTCGGCCGCGGTGGCCGGGACCGCCGTCGCGGGGTCGCTCTTCAGCGTCGCGAGGTCGGTCTTGTTGTTCGGCAGGTTGCCCTTGGCCATCAGGCCCTTCTGGCCGGACGGGCCGGTGAAGGCGTTGATCCACTCGGCGGCGAGCGCCTGCGCCTTGGACTTCACCGGGATCGCGAGGTCCGAACCGCCCAGGAACACGGGCATGTTCTTGCCGGACGGGCCGGGCATCACGAAGTTGACGAGATCGGTCTTCAGCTTGCCGCCGGTCTTGTCGTTCTTCGGGTCGGCGGCGGTCGCGCCCTCCCACGCGGCGGCGAAGATCATGGACGCCTTGCCCTGGCCGTAGACGATGTAACGGTCGGACTCGTCCTTGGTCTTGTCGCCGTGCATGTACTTGTCGATGACCGACTTCCACTCGTTGAGCCCCTTGATGGACTCCGGCGAGGAGAAGTTGGCCTTCCAGGTGCCGCCCGAGTCGACGGCGATGGAGCCGCCGGCGTCGTAGACGAAGGACATGGCCGCGTACCAGTCACGGGTGGGCTGGTACCAGGCGCTGAACTTGTCGCCTTCCTTCTTCTGGATCTTGTCCAGGTCGGCGGTCAGCTCGGTGTACGTGGTCGGCGGGGCCTTGATGCCGACCGAAGCGGCGATGTCCTTGCGCCAGTTGGCGACGCGGCCACCGGCGTAGTAGGGGACGCCGTAGGTCTTGCCGTCGTAGGTCACGGAGGCCTTGAGGCCGTCCAGCCAGGCGGAGGAGTTGGTGAACTTCGCGGGGTCGACGGGTGCGAAGGCGCCCTTGACCATGTAGCCCAGCATCTCGGTGTTGCCCATCTCGACCACGTCGGGGGCCTTGTCGGTGGCGAGGACCGCGTCGAGCTTGGTGTTCTTGTCCGGCCAGCCGTAGTACTCGTGCTTGATCTTGACGCCGGGGTGCGCCTTCTGCACGGCCGCGTCGGCTGCCTTCACCAGTTGGGGCCAGTTGTTCTGCGCGTCGACGGTGAGCCAGACGGTCAGCTCCTTGGCGTCGGCGCCGCTGTTCGAAGAGCTCTTGTCGTCGTTGCCCCCGCACGCCGCGATGGAGACCATCATGCCCGCGATACCGATCGCGGCTATGAGCTTGCGCTTCACGCCACCCTCCTCAGGGATGCCTGCCACACCTCCCGCCCATGGGCCGGGACCTGAACCAATGGTGTAGACCAGTACCGGGAGCTTGGACCAGACCAGAGGGCCTGTCAAGGGTCCCCGAAACCCCCCTGACCAGCCGTTATGGGACCTACATATGCAGGAACCTTTAAGTAAGAAGGCAGCGAAAACAGCCGTGCCGGAGTACTCTCGTCCGCTAGACCACTTGGCGCTGTGGACTAGACCAAAAGCGGCTCGCGACGGTATACAGAAGGGATCACCAAGTGAGTCGCGAGCGAGTCGCGAGTGACCCTCATCCGGAGCCGGGAAGGCAGAGCATGAGCACCGACGTCAGCAGTGCGGAGAACGAGGGTGGGGCCACCGTCCGCACCGCGCGTGTGCCCAAGTACTACCGCCTGAAGAAACACCTGCTCGACATGACGGACACGCTGCCGCCCGGCACACCGGTCCCGCCCGAGCGCACCCTGGCCGCCGAGTTCGACACCTCGCGCACCACCGTCCGCCAGGCCCTTCAGGAACTGGTCGTCGAGGGCCGCCTGGAGCGCATCCAGGGCAAGGGCACGTTCGTCGCCAAGCCGAAGGTCTCGCAGGCTCTCCAACTCACCTCGTACACCGAGGACATGCGCGCCCAGGGCCTGGAGCCGACCTCGCAGCTCCTGGACATCGGCTACATCACCGCCGACGACACCCTCGCCGACCTGCTCGACATCACCGCGGGCGGCCGGGTCCTGCGCATCGAGCGACTGCGCATGGCCAACGCCGAGCCGATGGCGATCGAGACCACCCACCTCAGCGCGAAGCGCTTCCCCGCGCTGCGCAGGTCCCTGGTCAAGTACACGTCCCTCTATACGGCGTTGGCCGAGGTCTACGACGTCCATCTCGCCGAGGCCGAGGAGACCATCGAGACCTCGCTGGCCACCCCGCGCGAGGCCGGCCTGCTCAGCACCGACGTCGGCCTGCCGATGCTGATGCTCTCCCGCCACTCCCTCGACAAGGAGGGCAAGCCGGTGGAGTGGGTGCGGTCGGTGTACCGGGGGGACCGGTACAAGTTCGTGGCGCGCCTCAAGCGACCGCAGGACTGAGCCGGTCGAGGTGATGCACGCGGTGTAGCGCAACTCCCGCTCCTGCTCTACGTTCCTCCCGTCGCCGCATGGACGGGAGGACACCCCGGTGCGTACCGCGAACGTCCGAACCATCGTCGTCTGGACCCTCGTCGCGCTCGTCGCCGCGGCGGGCTGGTCCGTCCTCGCGCTGGCGCGGGGCGAGAACGTGTCGGCCGCCTGGATGGTCGCCGCCGCGCTCGGCTCGTACGCCATCGCCTACCGCTTCTACGCCAAGTTCATCGTGTACAAGGTCCTGAAGGTGGACGCCACCCGGGCCACCCCGGCCGAACGCCTCGACAACGGCATCGACTTCCACCCCACCGACCGCCGCGTCCTGCTGGGCCACCACTTCGCCGCGATCGCCGGCGCCGGACCGCTCGTCGGACCCGTACTCGCCGCGCAGATGGGCTACCTGCCCGGCACGATCTGGATCATCGCCGGTGTCGTCTTCGTGGGCGCGGTCCAGGACATGGTGGTGCTGTTCTTCTCGACCCGGCGCAACGGCAGGTCACTCGGTCAGATGGCCCGCGAGGAGATCGGCCCGTTCGGCGGCGCGGCAGCCCTGATCGCCACCTTCGTCATCATGATCATCCTGCTCGGGGTGCTGGCCCTGGTCATCGTGAACGCGCTGGCCTCCTCCCCCTGGGGCACCTTCTCCATCGGCATGACCATCCCGATCGCCCTGCTGATGGGCTTCTATCTCCGGGTCCTGCGCCCCGGCCGGGTCTCCGAAGTCTCCCTGATCGGCGTGGCGTTGCTGCTGCTCGCGCTGGTCGCGGGCCGCTGGGTCGCCGAGTCGTCCTGGGCCGGCGCCTTCACCCTCGCGCCCTCGACGCTGGTGATCTGGCTGGTGGCGTACGGCTTCATCGCCTCGATCCTGCCGGTGTGGACGCTGCTCGCCCCGCGCGACTACCTCTCCACCTTCATGAAGATCGGCACCATCGCCCTGCTGGCGATCGGGGTCGTGGTCGCCCTGCCCGCCCTGAAGATGCCCGCCGTCACCGACTTCGCCAAGCACGGCAACGGCCCGGTGTTCGCGGGCTCGCTCTTCCCGTTCGTCTTCATCACCATCGCCTGCGGTGCCCTGTCCGGCTTCCACGCGCTCATATCGAGCGGTACGACGCCGAAGATGATCCAGAAGGAGACCCAGATCCGGATGATCGGCTACGGCTCCATGCTGATGGAGTCGTCCGTCGCCGTGATGGCCCTGGTCGCCGCGAGCATCATCGACCCCGGTCTGTACTTCGCGATGAACGCCCCCTCGGGCGCGATCGGCACGACGGTGCAGAACGCCTCGCAGGTGGTGAGCAGTTGGGGCTACCACATCTCCCCCGCCGACCTCGCGCAGGCCGCGAAGAACGTCGACGAGTCGAGTCTGCTGTCCCGCACCGGCGGTGCGCCCACCCTCGCGGTCGGGGTCTCGGAGATCTTCGCCAAGGTCACCGGCGGGAGTCTGCGCGCCTTCTGGTACCACTTCGCGATCATGTTCGAGGCATTGTTCATCCTGACCGCGCTGGACGCGGGCACGCGGGTGGGCCGGTTCATGCTCCAGGACATGCTGGGGAACGTCTACCGGCCTTTCAGGAACGTGAGTTGGCGGCCGGGCCTGGCGCTGACCAGCGCGATCGTGTGCGCGCTGTGGGGCTACTTCCTCTGGGTCGGCGTGCACGAACCCCTCGGCGGGATCAACCAGCTCTTCCCGATCTTCGGCATCTCCAACCAGCTGCTCGCCGCCGTCGCCCTCGCCGTCTGCACCACGCTCCTGGTGAAGTCGGGGCGTCTCAAGTGGGCCTGGATCACCGGGATCCCACTCGCCTGGGACGCGACGGTCACCCTGACCGCGAGCTGGCAGAAGGTGTTCTCCGGCGACCCGAAGGTCGGCTTCTTCAAGCAACGGTCCGTGTTCCAGGACGCGATCGACGCGGGCAAGGTCCTGCCGCCCGCCAAGAACATGGACGACATGCACACCGTGGTCATCAACTCCACGGTGGACGGGGTACTTTCGGCCATTCTCGCGGTGCTGGTCGTGGTGGTGATCGCCGACGCGCTCCGAGTCTGTCTGCGCCACCTCCGCCGTCCCGCGCTCTCCACGCTGAGCGAGGCGCCGTACGTCGAGTCGAAGATCGTGGCACCGGCCGGGCTGATCCCCACCCGGGAGGAGAAGGAAGAGGAGGCGGCGGCGCGTGACGCGGTCGGCGTTCAGGCGGGCGGTTAGCGGAGTGCGGTGGTACGTCCGGGAGTTGACCGACGAGTCGGCGTACGAGCGGTATGTGGCGCACGTACGCCGGGACCATCCCGAGGCGGAGGTGCCCGGCCGCCGCGAGTTCGAACGGATGCGGACGGAACGCCAGGAGAACGACCCCAGGCAGGGTTTCCGCTGCTGCTGACACCGATGTCAGACCCGATGTCGGACTTTCACGGAATCGACATGCCGATATGCGGACGAGGCCTTTCGCTCCGGTGACCCCGTGACCTACATTGCCTGCGCATTACACCGGTGATCAGCAAGGAGACGGAGCCGCGACATGTCAGATGCGCCCGAAGTGAGACAGCCGGTGGTCACGCCGGTACGCGTGATCATCGCCGTCTGCCTGCTCGCGCCCTTCGTGGCGCTGCTCTGGGTCGGCTCCTACACCAAGACGGACCCGACGTTCATCGGCATCCCGTTCTTCTACTGGTACCAGATGCTGTGGGTGCTGATCTCGACGGCACTCACGATGACCGCCTACAAGCTCTGGCAGCACGACCAGCGGACCCGCCACGGAGGCACCCGGTGAACGACGGCGTGAACGGCGTCGCCCTCGGCGTCTTCATCTTCTTCTTCCTGGCCGTCACGGTCCTGGGCTTCCTGGCCGCCCGCTGGCGCCGGGCCGACAACGAGCACAGCCTCGACGAATGGGGCCTGGGCGGACGGTCGTTCGGCACCTGGGTCACCTGGTTCCTGCTCGGCGGCGACCTCTACACCGCCTACACCTTCGTGGCCGTCCCCGCGGCGATCTACGCGGCGGGCGCGGCCGGCTTCTTCGCGGTGCCGTACACGATCCTGGTGTACCCGCTCATCTTCACGTTCCTGCCCCGCCTCTGGTCGGTGTCGCACCGGCACGGCTATGTGACGACCTCGGACTTCGTGCGCGGCCGCTTCGGCTCGAAGAGCCTGTCGCTGGCGGTGGCGGTCACCGGCATCCTCGCGACGATGCCGTACATCGCGCTCCAACTGGTCGGCATCCAGGCCGTGCTGGACGTCATGGGGGTGGGCGGCAGCGCGAACTCCAACTGGTTCGTGAAGGACCTGCCCCTGCTGATCGCCTTCGCCGTGCTGGCCGCGTACACCTACTCGTCCGGGTTGCGGGCGCCCGCGCTGATCGCGTTCGTCAAGGACGGGCTGATCTACATCGTCATCGCGGTGGCGATCATCTACATCCCGATCAAGCTCGGCGGCTTCGACGACATCTTCAGCGCGGCGGGCGCCAAGTTCAAGGCGGCCGGAGCGGGCGGTATCGTGCCGGCCCCGGCAGGCCAATGGACGTACGCCACCCTGGCGTTGGGCTCGGCGCTGGCGTTGTTCATGTACCCGCACTCGATCACGGCCACGCTCTCCTCCCGGAGCCGCAACGTGATCCGTCGCAACACCACGATCCTGCCGCTGTATTCACTGATGCTGGGGCTGCTCGCGCTGCTCGGCTTCATGGCGATCGCGGCCGGAGTCAAGGTCGACAACGGGCAGTTGGCGATCCCGCAGCTCTTCGAGAACATGTTCCCGGACTGGTTCGCGGGCGTGGCCTTCGCGGCGATCGGCATCGGCGCGCTCGTCCCCGCGGCCATCATGTCCATCGCGGCCGCGAACCTCTTCACCCGCAACATCTACAAGGACTTCATCAAGCCGGACGCGACCCCGGCCCAGGAGACGAAGGTCTCCAAGATCGTCTCGCTGTTGGTGAAGGTGGGCGCACTGGTCTTCGTCCTCACCATGGACAAGACGGTCGCCATCAACTTCCAGCTCCTGGGCGGCATCTGGATCCTCCAGACCTTCCCGGCCCTGGTCGGCGGCCTCTTCACCCGCTGGTTCCACCGCTGGGCCCTGCTCGCCGGCTGGGCGGTCGGCATGATCTACGGCACCCTCGCCGCATACGGGGTCGCCTCGCCGACACAGGCCCACTTCGGCGGCTCCTCCAAGGAGATCCCGGGAATCGGCGAGATCGGCTACATCGGCCTGACCGCGTTCGTCCTCAACGTCGTCGTCACGGTGGTCCTCACCTTCGCCCTGAAGGCGCTGAAGGCCCCGGAGGGCATCGACGAGACAAGCCCGTCCGACTACACGGCGGATGCGGGGGACCCCGGGGTGGAGGTGGAGTTGCCGCCGGCGACGGCGGGAGCGGCCCACTAGTCAGTCGCGCGTGCGCCCGGCCATCGCTTCCCAGAAGCGGTCCAGCTCCCGGACGCGCATGCTGACCCAGTGCGGCGTCTTCCGGCGCAGGACCCTGGGCAGACAACGACGCACGCGTCCCGGCAACAGTGCCTGTTGCTGGCGGCAGAACGGCTCGCGGATCTCACCCCGGGGCACACAGCCCCGGGGCGGGTACGGGCAGAGCTGGAACTTGCAGTCGGGCAGACAGCTGCTGCCCGGTGCGGGCGGGACCGAGGTACCGGCCCGCAGGTCCGGCCGCAGCGGCTCACGGTTCGTACGGATGCACGGCGGGAGCGGCATGCCGGGCTGCTCCATGCGGGCCAGCCGCTCCTCGACCTCGTCCGGATGCCCGTCGCGCTCGATGAGGTTCAGCATGACCAGGACGTCGGCGACGAGGTGCTGGGCCCGGGCGTCCAGGGTGCTCCAGCCGACCGACGGCGGAATCCACAGGTTGTGCCGGCGATATCCCCCGGGGTACCGGGTGCGGGAGCCGATGGTGTCCGTGGCGCCCTTCTCGTCGATCCACAGATACCGCTCGGGCTGCCCGGTCTCCAGCGCGAGGGCCACCAGATCGGCCGCCTCGGCGACGAAGGGATGCAGGGACCGTCGGGCCGGGGCACCGTTCGCGTCCGACCGTCCGGGCGCCCCGTTCACGGTGCCCGTCATCGACAGCCAGCGCTCCACGGTCTGTACGGCGGTCATCCCGCCGATCGCCTCGGAGAGTTCGTGCACCACGTGGCCGTCGCCTTCCGGGCCCGTCGCGGTGTCGTCGTGGTTCGCGTGGTCATGGTGGTGGCCCGCCCTGTCCGGCAGCTCCCACAGGCACAGCGCCTGGAGCAGGCTCACCTGCGCGTACCAGCAACGGGACTGCTGCAACACCTTCTCCGCCTGCCGGATGAGATCGGCGCGACCGCGCGGGTACGCGTGCGGGTGGCGTTTGCGCCGGTTGGCCGCGTACTTGAAGCCCTGGGCCAGCGCGGCCTCAAGGGCCAGCGGCAGGTCGGGGGCGCCGCCCGTGAACTTCGGGTCGAGGTGGCGCAGCCACTTCGTGAGTCGCTCCCGGGCCTCGTCGCGGTGGGCGTCGTCGACCGAGCCCAGGAGCATGGGGATCATCCAGGCCCGCATCACGAACTCCCGGAAGAGGGCGACCCGGCGCCGCCGGTACTCCCGGTTGAGGTCCTGCCGTTCGTGTTGCAGCTGGTCGATGCGCTCGGACAACGCGGCGCGCGAAGGCGGGCGATCGGTCCTCGCGCCCGCCATCTTCCTGGCCCACGTCTCGAACTGCCGCCGCTTCCACAGCCTCAGCTCACCGACCCTGTCGTTGTACTCCTGCACTGGATCGCTGTTCAGGCCGATCCGTTCGCGGATCATCGCGAACGCCTCGTTGCCACCGCTGCCGATCTCCTGCGCCGCGGCCAGGCGCAGCGAGGAGGAGGGCTCCTCGATGCCCATCCGGAAGAACTGGTAGTACAGCGGAGTGGTGTCGATCTTGCCCGACACCGAGCGCAGTGCCGCCCCGAGCCGCTTGAGCAGGCGCCGTTTCGCGTCCTCCAGCGTGCGTTGGTCCCCCTTGACGCCGGCCCAGCCGGCGCTGACCATCCTGACGATGTCGCTCATCATTCTCGGGTCCTGCTCCGCGCATTCGACCTCCAGGGCCGCCGCATAGAGGTCCAGGGCCTTCGGGTCTCCCGTGCGGTGCTTCGCGGCCGTGCAGAGCCGTTGGGCCAGGCTGCGCCCGCTCACGGGAACCTGCCGCCACAGCTCCTTCATCTCCTTCTTCGCCTCGGCCCGGACGCTCCCTCCCTCGCCCCCGCGTTCCGCCGCCCGCCGACGGGACAACAGGACCAGGGCGATGAGCAGTTCACGGCTGGGTCCGGGCGGCTGCAGTGCCTCCTCGACCAGCTCCCCGACCTCCCGCTCCCCGAGGTCGGTCAGTGTGCGGAAGCCGAAGTAGGCCTGGAAGATGCTGTGCGGGAAACGGACCCGCTTCTCGAAACCCTCCACCAGCCCGAGCCTGTTCGCGTACCCCGCGAAGCGCGCCAGCACGGCGTGGCACTGGCCCAGATTGCCCTCACGCAACAACCTGCCCTCCTCATGACCGAGCCGGTTGCAGAGGGTGTGCCAGATCTGCTCCCGGTGCCACTCGGAGAAGACGTTCTCCCGTTTGCCGTACCGGTCGAATCCGCGTTGTTTGGTCCACAGGTGCTCGGCCTGCGCCCAGGTGCGGCGGGCCAGACCGGGGTGCACGTCGAGGGCGAGCAACTCCGCGAAGCCCACCTCCAGTTGGTCCTGGAGCAGCCCGATGCAGGCCAAGGCGGACACCACTTCGAGAGTGTCGCGGCGCTGCTGCGGTGTCAGCGCGACCTCATCGCGCAACCGGCCCTCGCACAGGGCCCGTTCCCAGGTCTGCAGCAACCACAGCCGCAGCGTGCTGCGATCCCAGCTGCGCGTGTCCAGCCGCTGTGCGTCGCCCCGCGCACCGTCGCGTTCCAGGGCGCCGTGCCGGTGCAGTCCACGGGCGATCTGCAGGTAGATCGGCGACTCGGTGACCTCCGCCGTCTCCACGATCCAGTCCACGCGACGCTCGTCCGTGTCCGGGACCCGCGCCTCCACGAAGTGCAGCGCCTCCTCCTCGCTCAGCGGTTCCAGCTCCACGATCGCGGCGAGGGTGCTCTCCAGTGGACTGTGCGGCCGGGAGGCGATGACCAGGGGCAGCTTCTCCTCGTAGGCACGCTCGATGGCCCGGCGGATGATGTTGTCCCGGTTCTGTTGGAGGTTCTCGTCGAGGAGGGCCTCCTCCAGACCGTCGGCGATGACGACCGGCTTGTCGTCGGCGAGCAACTGCTGCCAGACCCGCTCGGTCTTGCCGCGCGCGAGGATGCCCTTGGGCGACTCCTCGGCGAAGCGCTGCTTCGCCATGCGCTCGAAGTTCAGGTCGGCCCCGTCGGCCGCGTCCCGCAGCCGGACCGGCACGGGGACGGCGTTCTGCCGGGCCAGCAGTTCGGTGAGCCGCACCAGGACGGCGGTCTTCCCCACGCCGACGCCGCCGACGAGGAGATAGGGCCGACGGGTGTCGCGGTCCCGCAGCCGTTCGGCGATGACCTGGGCGACCTCGTCGCGGCCCACGATCTCGGCGGCCTCCTGCCCGGCGGTCAGCACCAGTTTCTGCGGGTCCGAACGCGCCTTGACGAGGTAGCGCCGCTTGGTCCAGGCATACCACCAGAACAGAAAGAGCGCGGCGGCGATCGAGGCGGTCAGGACGGGGCCGACGAAACGGAGGAGGGCGTCGAACCCCTGGTTGTGCTGCCGCCATTCCTCGAAACGGGTCGAGTGGTGCTCGACGAGGATGTACAGGCCCTCCGCGCACCAGGCGAGCACCGAGAGCGCGGCGGCCAGCCAGAGGACCCTGGTGACGTTCGTGTACGAGATCCACCTGCGCCACTTCTTGAGGCGCGTCGTGCCCCGGCGCGCTTCCAGACGGATCGTCAGGGTGTGCCAGTGACCGAGCAGGAACCGCCTGACCCGGACCCCGGCCCGGCGCAGATCCAGCGTCGCCATCGGTGCGTCGCGCAGTCGCTCCCTGCCGGGCGGATGACGGACGACCCTGGTCATCATGCGTTCTCCCTCCGAGAGCGACTCTCGGGACAGAGGACCACGCGGGCACCGGCACCTCTTTCCATGGAATCACTCCCGGGACACCCCGCAACTCGGCCGTCGGGCAGACTCGAAGCCATGGACATCGTGATCCGCCGGGCGACCCCCGACGAGTACGAACCCCTCGGCGCCCTTACCGCCCACGCCTACCTCGACGACGGTCTCCTCGACTACGGCGAGGAGGACGAGTACCTGCCGGTGCTGAAGGACGTCGCGAGGCGGGCGGCCGCCGCCGAGGTCCTGGTCGCCGTGGACGGCGACCGCCTCCTCGGCGGAGTCACCTTCGTCCCCGGGCCCGGCCCCGTCGCCGACATAGCCCTCCCCGGCGAGGCCGAGATCCGCGCCCTCGCCGTCGACCGCGCCGCCCGCGGCCGTGGCGCCGGCGAAGCCCTCGTCCGCGCCTGCGTCGACCGCGCCCGGGCCACAGCGAGCTGCACAACCGTCGTCCTGTCGACCCAGCGCTCCATGCACGCGGCCCACCGCATCTACGAACACCTGGGTTTCGTCCGCACACCCGACCGGGACTGGAATCCCGTGCCGCACCTGGACGATCTCACTCTGCTCACCTATCAACTGACGCTCTGAAACCGCCGCGACACAACATCTGGGGTTGCCACGACAGCCCGGCACAAGATGTATGCTCATGCTCGCTGTCGCCGCAGGGGAATCCGGTGCGAATCCGGAACTGTCCCGCAACGGTGTACTTGTGCGTATACGCGCACCTGGTCAGTCCGAGGACCTGTCGACGGCGTGCCCGGCCAACCCGGTCCGGGCGATGACGTCCGGGCCTCGTGGAGTGGGCCGGTGGACGCGACGCCCCGTGCGCTCGTGAGCTGCCGTCTGCCCTCCGCAAGGCCCCGTGCCGAGCGAGGGAGAGCCCCACCGTGACCATCGCGCCAGCAGAGCCGGCCTCAGCGACCCAGGCGAACGAGGACACCGCGACCGGAGCCGACGGCCCCGGTACCGCGATCCTGCGGACCCTGACCGAGCTGACCGCCGACCTTCCCGACGCCGACCCGGGCCGGGTCGCCGCCGCCACCCTGCGCGGCCGCTCCGCACACGCGGACGAGACGGAACTGCGCGAACTGGCCACGGAGGCCGCCGCCGGCCTCATCTCCGAGGACCCGGTCTACTCCCGGCTGGCCGCCCGGCTGCTGACGATCAGCATCGCCGCCGAGGCCGCCTCCCAGGGCGTCACGAGCTTCACCGGGTCCGTCGCCGTGGGCCACCGCGAGGGCCTGATCGCCGACCGCACCGCCGAGTTCGCCCGGCTCCACGCGGCCCGCCTCGACGCGCTGATCGACACCGAGGGCGACGACCGCTTCGGCTACTTCGGGCTCCGTACCCTGCACAGTCGCTACCTCCTCCGGCACCCGATCACCCGCAAGGTCATCGAGACACCCCAGCACTTCATGCTCCGGGTGGCCGCCGGTCTCGCCGAGGACGACAGCGTCCGCGCGCTCGACGAAGTCGCCGCGCTCTACCGGCTGATGAGCCGCCTCGACTACCTCCCCTCCTCCCCCACCCTCTTCAACTCCGGCACCCGGCACCCCCAGATGTCGTCCTGCTACCTCCTCGACTCCCCGCTGGACGAGCTGGACTCCATCTACGACCGCTACCACCAGGTCGCCCGCCTCTCCAAGCACGCCGGCGGCATCGGTCTGTCGTACTCCCGTATCCGCAGCCGCGGTTCGCTGATCCGCGGGACGAACGGGCACTCCAACGGCATCGTGCCGTTCCTGAAGACGCTGGACGCCTCGGTCGCCGCGGTGAACCAGGGCGGCCGGCGCAAGGGTGCCGCCGCGGTCTACCTGGAGACCTGGCACTCCGACATCGAGGAGTTCCTGGAGCTGCGCGACAACACCGGTGAGGACGCCCGCCGTACGCACAATCTGAACCTGGCGCACTGGATCCCGGACGAGTTCATGCGCCGGGTGAACGAGGACGGCGTCTGGTCGCTGTTCTCCCCGGCCGACGTGCCCGAGCTGGTCGACCTGTGGGGCGACGCGTTCGACGCGGCCTACCGCAAGGCGGAGGCCGAGGGCCTCGCGCGCAAGACCATCCCGGCCCGTGACCTCTACGGCCGCATGATGCGCACCCTCGCGCAGACCGGCAACGGCTGGATGACGTTCAAGGACGCGGCCAACCGCACCGCCAACCAGACGGCCGAGCCGGGCCACACCGTCCACTCCTCGAACCTCTGCACGGAGATCCTGGAGGTCACGGACGACGGCGAGACGGCGGTCTGCAACCTGGGTTCCGTGAACCTGGGGGCATTTGTCGATACGGCGACCCGTGACATCGACTGGGAGCGGCTGGACGAGACGGTCCGTACCGCCGTCACCTTCCTCGACCGCGTGGTCGACATCAACTTCTACCCGACCGAGCAGGCGGGCCGTTCCAACGCGCGCTGGCGCCCGGTGGGCCTGGGCGCCATGGGCCTCCAGGACGTCTTCTTCAAACTCCGCGTCCCCTTCGACTCCCCGCAGGCGCAGGCGTTGTCCACGCGGATCGCCGAGCGCATCATGCTCGCCGCGTACGAGGCCTCCGCCGACCTCGCCGAGCGCAACGGCCCGCTCCCGGCCTGGGAGAAGACCCGTACGGCGAAGGGTGTTCTGCACCCCGACCACTACGGCGTGGAGGTGACCTGGCCGGAGCGCTGGGCGGCGCTGCGGGAACGGATCGCCCAAGTCGGCATGCGCAACAGCCTGTTGCTGGCCATCGCCCCCACGGCCACCATCGCGTCCATCGCGGGTGTCTACGAGTGCATCGAGCCGCAGGTCTCGAACCTCTTCAAGCGCGAGACCCTGTCCGGCGAGTTCCTTCAGGTCAACTCCTACCTGGTGGCCGAGTTGAAGCAGCTCGGCGTGTGGGACGCGCAGACCCGGGAGGCGCTGCGCGAGGCCAACGGCTCGGTGCAGGGCTTCACTTGGGTCCCGCAGGACGTCCGCGACCTGTACCGCACGGCCTGGGAGATCCCGCAGCGCGGTCTGATCGACATGGCCGCCGCCCGCACCCCGTTCCTGGACCAGTCCCAGTCCCTGAACCTGTTCCTGGAGACGCCGACGATCGGCAAGCTCTCCTCGATGTACGCGTACGCCTGGAAGCAGGGCCTGAAGACGACGTACTACCTGCGCTCCCGCCCGGCCACCCGCATCGCCCGCGCGGCCCAGGCACAGGCCCAAGCCACCGTCCCCGTACAGCAGTCGACGCCCGACGAAGACGCGGTCGCCTGCTCCCTGGAAAACCCCGAGTCCTGCGAGGCCTGCCAGTAATGACCACCCCGAACACCGAGAAGAACCTCCTCGACCCGGGCTTCGAGCTGACCCTGCGCCCCATGCGCTACCCGGACTTCTACGAGCGCTACCGGGACGCGATCAAGAACACCTGGACCGTCGAGGAGGTCGACCTCCACTCGGACGTCTCCGACCTCGCGAAGCTCAGCCCGGGTGAGCAGCACATGATCGGGCGGCTGGTCGCGTTCTTCGCGACGGGCGACTCGATCGTGGCGAACAACCTCGTGCTGACGCTGTACAAGCACATCAACTCCCCCGAGGCGCGGCTGTACTTGAGCCGTCAGCTCTTCGAGGAGGCGGTGCACGTCCAGTTCTATCTGACCCTGCTGGACACCTACCTCCCCGACCCGGAGGACCGCGCGGCGGCGTTCGACGCGGTGGAGAACATCCCCTCCATCCGCGAGAAGGCCGAGTTCTGCTTCAAGTGGATCAACGAGGTCGAGAAGCTGGAGAGCCTCCAGAGCCAGGCCGACCGCCGCCGCTTCCTCCTCAACCTGATCTGCTTCGCCGCGTGCATCGAGGGCCTGTTCTTCTACGGCGCGTTCGCCTACGTCTACTGGTTCCGCAGCCGGGGTCTCCTGCACGGCCTCGCCACCGGCACCAACTGGGTGTTCCGCGACGAGACCATGCACATGAGCTTCGCCTTCGAGGTGGTCGACACCGTCCGCAAGGAGGAGCCGGAGCTGTTCGACGACCAACTCCAGCAGCAGGTCACGGACATGCTGAAGGAAGCCGTCGAGGCCGAGCTGCAGTTCGGGCGCGATCTGTGCGGTGACGGACTGCCGGGCATGAACACCGACTCGATGCGCCAGTACCTGGAGTGCGTAGCCGACCAGCGTCTCCAGCGGCTGGGCTTCGCCCCGGTCTACGGCTCCGAGAACCCCTTCTCCTTCATGGAGTTGCAGGGCGTGCAGGAGCTGACCAACTTCTTCGAGCGCCGCCCGTCGGCGTACCAGGTCGCGGTCGAGGGGTCGGTCGACCTCGACGAGGACTTCTAGCCGTAGGGACCGTAAGGACTGGGACGGCCCATGGAGCTTCCATGGGCCGTCCATGGACTTTCTATGGGGCGGCAAAGTTCTTGGGGGGCATCTGTTCCCGGTCTCCTCACCCCGGCTACGTTCTGCCCGTCCTGTTCATGTCACGCACAACGACTCCACGGACGGCATCACAGAACGCTCAAAGTGTCATGCCCATGACGACGTTCAACGCCGCCGCTACGCGCGTCACAGGCCTGCCACCACGCCGAGGAACCCCACTCCCATCGACTCGACGGAGGCAGCACCCCCATGCGTGAAAAGCCCAGACGAAGCCTGCGAAGACTCCTCACGGCCGCGATACCCGCCCTCGCCCTGAGCGTCTTCGGCCTGGTGGCCGCGGCGCCCGCCGGTGCGCAGACGGTCCCCCACGCCACCACCCAGTCCGCCCAGGTCTCCAAGGTCACCCAGAACTCCAAGGCCCTGACCGCCCCCGCGGCCCAGGCCGTCCACTCGACCGGCAAGGCCGGGCAGAAGGTGCCGACCGAGCACCTGTGCGCGACCGCGGCCCCCGGTCAGGCAGCCTGTTTCGCACAGCGGCGCACCGACATCAAGCAGCAGTTGGCCGCCGCCGTGCACGCGGACGCCGCAGCGGCCGTGTCCGGTCTGAGCCCGGCCAACCTGCACAGCGCGTACGCGCTGCCCTCGACCGGCGGCTCCGGCATGACGGTCGCCGTGGTCGACGCGTACAACGACCCCAACGCCGAGTCGGACCTGGCCACTTACCGCTCCAACTTCGGCCTCTCCGCCTGCACCAAGGCCAGCGGCTGCTTCAAGCAGGTCAGCCAGACCGGCTCGACCACGTCCCTGCCGACGAACGA
Source organism: Streptomyces sp. NPDC051576 (assembly GCF_040681835.1). NCBI lineage: Bacteria > Bacillati > Actinomycetota > Actinomycetes > Kitasatosporales > Streptomycetaceae > Streptomyces > Streptomyces sp. NPDC051576. The sequence continues at coordinate 958,303 of NZ_JBFAZO010000001.1, read as the reverse complement.
CACCGGCTGGGCGGGCGAGGAAGCGCTCGACATCGACATGGTCAGCGCGGTCTGCCCGAACTGCAACATCATTCTGGTGGAGGCCACTTCGGCCACCGACGCCAACCTCGGCACCGCCGAGAACGAGGCCGTCACCCTGGGCGCGAAGTTCGTCTCCAACAGCTGGGGCGGCTCCGAGGCCTCCTCGCAGACCAGCGAGGACACCGCGTACTTCAAGCACCCGGGCGTCGCGATCACCGTCTCCTCCGGTGACGAGGCCTACGGCGCCGAGTACCCGGCGACGTCCCAGTACGTGACGGCCGTCGGCGGCACCGCCCTGTCCTCCTCCTCCAACTCCCGCGGCTGGACCGAGTCCGTGTGGAAGACCAGCAGCACCGAGGGCACCGGCTCGGGCTGCTCCGCCTACGACGCGAAGCCGACCTGGCAGACCGACACGGGCTGCACCAAGCGCATGGAGGCCGACGTCTCCGCCGTCGCCGACCCCGCCACCGGCGTGGCCGTCTACGACACCTACGGCGGCTCCGGCTGGGCGGTCTACGGCGGCACCAGCGCCTCGTCCCCGATCATCGCGGGCGTCTACGCGCTGGCCGGCACCCCGGGCTCCAGTGACTACCCGGCGAAGTACCCCTACTCCCACACCAGCAACCTGTACGACGTCACCAGCGGCAACAACGGCTCCTGCACGACGAGTTACTTCTGCACCGCGGGCACCGGCTACGACGGCCCGACCGGCTGGGGCACCCCGGACGGCACCGCCGCCTTCACCTCAGGCACCACCACCGGCAACACGGTGACCGTCACCAACCCGGGCAGCCAGTCCACCGCGACCGGCAGCTCGGCCAGCCTCCAGATCTCGGCCTCGGACAGCGCGGGCGCGACCCTCACCTACAGCGCGAGCGGCCTGCCGACCGGGCTGTCGATCTCCAGCTCGACCGGTCTGATCTCCGGCACCGCGTCCACCGCCGGCACCTACGCCGTCACGGTGACCGCGACCGACTCCACCGGCGCCTCCGGCTCGGCCTCCTTCACCTGGACGGTCAGCACCTCCGGCGGCGGCACCTGCACCTCGACCCAGCTCCTGGGCAACGCGGGCTTCGAGTCCGGGAACACCACCTGGACCGCGAGCAGCGGGGTCATCACCAACGACACCGGCGAGGCCGCCCGCACCGGTTCGTACAAGGCCTGGCTCGACGGCTACGGCTCGACCCACACCGACACGCTGTCCCAGTCGGTGACGATCCCGTCCGGCTGCACCGGCACGACCTTCACCTTCTACCTGCACGTCGACACCGCGGAGACCACCACCAGCACCGCGTACGACAAGCTGACGGTCACCGCAGGTTCGACCACCCTGGCGACCTACTCCAACCTCAACGCGGCCACCGGTTACGTCGCGAAGTCCTTCAGCCTGTCCTCCTTCGCCGGCTCCACCGTCACGCTGAAGTTCAGCGGCGTCGAGGACTCCTCCCTCCAGACCAGCTTCGTCCTCGACGACACCGCCGTGACGACCAGCTGACCTCCTCATGAGCTGAGCCCCGGCCGTCTCGCAGCGGCCGGGGCTCTGTCATGTCGGGCTCTGTCATGTCCACGAATGCTTCACCCCTCACAGGGGATCCGGATGCGTCCGTGACACGTCAAAGGAGCAAGGAGGCCCCCCATGCGCCGATCGATCCTTGGTCCGTCCCTCGCCGTCGCCACCCTGGCGCTCGCCCTCGCGGGCTGCGGCACGAAGTCCGACACCGGCAGCGGCAGTGTGTCGCCGTCCGCGTCCCCCACGCCGAGCAAGAGCAGGTCGGGCTGTACGGCGAAGGAGAACCTCGCCGCCAGTGACACCAACGGCACGTTCTGCCTGACGACCGGCGACACCGTCCGCATCCTGCTGGACGGGACGACCTCCCGGCCGTGGGCGCCGGTCAAGACCGCCGGCACCGGCCTGGAGGCCACCAACAGCGGGATCCTGATCCGGCCCGGCGACGCGAGCAACGCGTACAAGGCGGTCAAGGCCGGGACCGTGAAGCTCACTTCGTCCCGGCCGCTGTGCGCGACCGCCCCGCACAAGATCTCGTGCAAGGGCATTCAGGAGTGGTCGGTCACCGTCGTGGTGACGACGTCATGAGTCGGTGGGCCGCCCTGATCTGACGGTCGATGCGCCGCTCGTGCGCGATGCCGAGCAGCGAGGGGAAGGTCACGGCGACGAAGATGCCGAGGACGGTCAGGAGGGCGATGAGGTTGTCCATGGCTGTGTTCATAGACACCACTGTCCCGCCTTACACTCCTTACCGTGAGTGGCAGTACTGCCGTACACCCTCGATTTACTGCCACATCTGGCGCACACTGGCAACATGCTGAAGAACGTGGCCGTCGTCCTGCTCGACGGCGTGCACCCCTTCGAACTCGGCGTCGTCTGCGAGGTGTTCGGCCTCGACCGCAGCGACGAGGGCCTGCCGGTCTACGACTTCGCGGTCGCCTCGGCCGAGGGGCCGACCCTGGCGACCCACGCGGGCTTTTCACTGGCCGTCGAGCACGACCTGGAGCGGCTGGAGAGCGCGGACCTCATCGCCGTACCGGCCGGCGCGACCTACGCGGCGCGGGAGTACCCCGAGGAACTGCTCGACGCGCTGCGGCGGGCCGTGGACCGGGGTGCCCGCGTGCTCAGCGTCTGCTCGGGAGTGTTCGTGCTGGCCGCCGCCGGGCTGCTGGACGGACGGCGGTGCGCGGTGCACTGGCACCACGCGGAGCTGCTCGCCCGGCGGTATCCGAAGATCGTCGTGGAGCCGGACGTGCTGTACGTCGACGCGGACCCGGTGATCACCTCCGCCGGTACGGCCGCCGGCATCGACGCCTGTCTGCACATCGTGCGCAAGGAGCAGGGTCCCGAGGTCGCCAACGCCATCGCCCGGCGCATGGTCGTACCGCCGCACCGCGACGGCGGCCAGGCCCAGTACATCGAGCGGCCGCTGCCGCGCTCGCAGTGCGACACGGTGGGCGAGGTGCTGGTGTGGATGGCCGAGCACCTCGACCAGGAGGTCACCGTCGAACAGCTCGCCGCCCGTGCCCATATGTCGCCGCGCACCTTCGCCCGCCGCTTCCAGCAGGAGACCGGGACCACGCCGTACCGCTGGATTCTGCGCCAACGGGTGCTGCTGGCCCAGCAGTTGCTGGAGGGGACGGACGAGACGATGGACACGATCGCCTGGCGCACCGGTTTCGGCACCGCGCCCGCGCTGCGCCACCAGTTCGTCCGGGCCCTCGGCATCACCCCGAACGCCTACCGGCGCACATTCAGAGGCCCGGAGGCTCAGTCGTTGGCGACCACGGGGTAGCGGGGCTCGTTCTCGGCCATCTGCCGCAGCGCGTCCTTGCGGTCGCGCTTGGAGAGCCGGTCGATGTAGAGGTAGCCGTAGAGGTGGTCGGTCTCGTGCTGCAGGCACCGGGCGAAGTAGCCCGTGCCGCGCACCTTGATCGGATTGCCCAGCTCGTCCTGGCCGGTCACCTCGGCGTAGTCCGGGCGGGCGAGCGGCGCGTACGCGGTCGGCACCGACAGACACCCCTCGTTGCTCTCGTCCAACTGCCGCTTGTCCGCGGGCAGATCGACGAGCCTGGGGTTGCAGACGACACCGACGTGCCGCTTGCCCTCGTCGTCCTGGCAGTCGTAGACGAAGACCTTGAGGCTCACGCCGATCTGGTTGGCGGCGAGGCCGACCCCCTCGGCGGTGCGCTGCGAGGCGAACATGTCCGCGACCAGCGTCTGGAGCTCCGCACCGAAGTCGGTGACGTCCGCGCACTCCTTGTGCAGCACCGGATTCCCGACGACCGTGATCGCCCGCGAGGTCCCCCGCTCCCGCCAGGCCGCCTCACGCTCCTCGGTCTCCTCGGTGTCGACGACGAATCCCTCGTCATCCACGGGGAGCACGCCCACGTGCTGCTGATCGGTGTCCTGCTGCGCCATGCCGACGTATGCCTTCCTGAAAAACCGGGGGGTTTACTGCGAATACAGGGTACGTGGACGCGCCCCATAGGGGCGCGGGACTGCGTCGATATGCGGCTCCGCCGCGTGGGCGCGACCAGCTACAGCGGGCCCGCACTCGAAAGCCGCCTCAGCAAACTTCTTCCAAATCCCGCCAGTCCCGAGAATCAGGGCTATCGGCAACCCACCCGTCCAACAACCCCCGCACCAGCGAAGCCGGCGCAGCCAACCCGCACTCCCGCTCCGGCACCCACAACTGCCCGTCCGTCCGATGCCCCAGCGGCCCAGGATGACCGGGCTCACTGTGGTCATGGGGATCAAGATGCTCCCCGTCCCCCTCGTCGGACGGCATCCGCGACTCGGAACACATCCGGCAGAGCAACCGCACCGACGACGACCAGTCCTCCGCCGCGAACCCCGCGTCCGCAGCCAACTGCTCCAGCGCGTCCCGGTCCGCCTCCGTCGCGGCCTCCAGCAGCACCACCCACGTCGGCACGGGCGACGGCGCCCACAGCTCGATCTCGTCGAACACGGGGTAGGAGTGCCCGGCGGCGGTGGTCCGCTCGCCGTGCGGGACCCCGTCGTGCAGCACGACCTCGCCCCAGCGCCGCCCGGACGAGGGAAGCGGGATGGAGAGCACCTCGATACGGGCCGGGTCCAGCCGCCGCCCCCACACCACCTCGGCCTCGCCCTCCGGCGACAGCCGTACGGCCGCGCTGCCGAGGTCCATGCCAGACGGTTCGCCCGCCGCGGCGACCCCGCCCGGCACCCGCAGGCCGTACGCCTGCCAGGCCCGCCGGGCCAGCGGCCAGTCCTGGAGGGCGGTGGCCGCGATGCCCACGTTCCACCAGTCAGGTGCGCCTGCCTCCCGGTCGAGCAGCGCGACGGCCCGCAGACCGGCCGCCCGGGCCTGCTCCCAGTCGTGCCGGAACTTGTGCAGCAGGGCGAGGTTGAACCAGGACTCGGACAGCCAGGGCTCCAGATCGGCGGCCCGCGTCAGCAGCGCGCCCGCGTCCTCGTACCGACCGTCGCCGATCAGCGTGAACGCGCGGTCTGTGGCCTGCCGCCAGGAGGCGGAGGGCCGGTGCCGTCCCTTGCCGAAGATCCTCACGATTCCCGCCTGCCAGTTCCGTTCAGTGGGCTGGCCATGCCCCCGGACACCCTCTTCTTCGCATCCAACCATGTACGACTGGAAGGGCGCTCATTACCCATGGGTTACCCAGCCGAGGGCAAGGTCAGACAGTCCCGGGACAGCACCCGGGCCAGCGCTTCCACGACCTCGGGAGCGTAGTCCCCGGCGGTCCCGAAGCGCAGCTCCTCCAGCGCCCGAAGAGGCCCGCCCGGGCCGCCTGCCCGGGTTTTCTCCTCGTACGCGTTCACGGCCCGGACGATTCGCGCGCTGAGCGGCTGCTCCCGGCAGGGGTCGGCCTGCCGCTCCACGACGGCCGCCACCTGAGGACTGACCCCGGTCTGCCGTACGACGGCCCCGCCGAGCAGCGCTATCCGCCGCTGCTCCTCCACGGGGAGGACGGCGGTGGCGCCGGCCGGTACCGGGTCGACGAGGCTGAGCTGGCCGATGTCGTGCATCAGGGCTGCGTACTCCAGGACGGTGAGGTCGGGCTCGGACAGCCCCAGGTCCCGCCCGACCGCCTGGCAGAGCGCGGCGACCCGGCGGGCGTGCCCGGCCGGGGTGTACCCCGCGATCTCGGTGGAGCGGGCGAGGGAGGCGATGGTCTGCCGGTAGGTGGTCCGTACGGCCGCGTACCGCCGGAGGGAGAGCTGGGTCAGCAGCAGCGGTACCGAGAAAACCGGCAGCGCCCACAGCCCGACCACCGCGACCGCGAGCGCCATCACCGCGCCGGTGGCGCAGACCGCCGACCCGATCCCGGGCATCCCGCGCAGCTCGTCCCGGAGCAGCGGGCCGAAGCGCCACCCGGTACGGGAGTGCGCGAGCGCGGCGGCCAGCACGGCGTCGCAGAGGGCGGTGAGGGAGAGGAGCGCCAGCAGGAGCAGGGCATAGGCGGGGCCGCCCCAGTGCCTGAACACCCCTTGGTTGTACAGGGGTTGGAAGCAGACGGCCGCGAAGCCGACGGTCAGGACACGACGCGCCAGGTGGTCGGGGGTCCGGCTGCGACCGCGCGCGATGTGCGGCACACAGCCCACGAGCGAGGCGGCGACGACCACGGCGACGACCTGGAAGAGCCCGTGGTGGGTGGGCTGCCCGGCGTCGGCGCCGAGCAGCGCGTAGGAGAGGGCGCCCGCGGCGCCGAGGGGCGCGGTCTCCCGCAGCCCGGTCGTCCCGTTCCAGCGGCTCAACTCCCCTACGGCGACGAGCACTCCGAAGGCGAGCGCGACTCCGCGTTCTTCGATGCCGGTCCAGAGGGTGAGGGCGAGGGAGGTGGTGGCGAGGAGGGTGGCGGAGGTGTGGATGAGGGTGAGGGCGGGGCGGGGCCGGAGCGGGTTTTTCGTCAACCTCTCACCCCACTGGAAACGGGTGGAGTGGGTGGGAAAACGATGGGTGAGTGGACCTCGTCGGCTGTGACCGAGGGATGCCACCCACACCGCCCGAGGGCCCGCACCAACGCCCGGACCATCAACGGGTCGAACTGTGTACCGGCACAGCGCGACAGTTCCTCCAGCGCAACAGACACCGGCCGAGCCCGTCGGTACGACCGTGTGGACGTCATTGCGTCGAAGGCATCGGCGACCGCCACCACCCGCGCGGACTCCGGGATCTGACTGCCCAGCAGCCCGTAGGGATACCCGCTCCCGTCCAACCTCTCGTGATGGTGCAGGACAGCCGCGCGGGCCTCGCCGAGAAAACCGATTCCGCGCACCATCTCGTGCCCGTACTCGGGATGCAGTTCGATCACCCGCCGCTCCTCGGGGGTGAGCGGCCCGTCCTTGCGCAGCAGCCGGGTGGGCACGCCCAGCTTCCCCACGTCGTGCAGGATCCCGGCGAAGCGCAGGACCTCGACCCGGGCGTCGTCCATGCCCAGTTCCCGCGCGATCATCATCGAGGCCTGCCCGACCCGCTCGCTGTGCCCGCGGGTGTACCCGTCCTTGATGTCGACGGCCTGGACGAGCGCGCGGATGGTGGCCTGATGGGCGGCGCGTTCCTGGTGGTACTGGGCGAACACCCACCAGGACACCCCCATCGGCAGCAGCACGAGCAGCGCGGCGACGGGGCCGTAGGGACTGCGCCACAGGACGGCCATCATCAGCCCGGCGAGCCCGTGCACGCCGATCGGCGCCAGGGACCGTAGGAACAGACCGCGCCAGGTCCGTCGTACGGGCATCCCCGCGGCCAGCGCGAGAATCCCGCCGTCGAGGACGGTGAGGGCCAGACAGAAGGCGAGGACGGCGGCGAGGGCGGGCACCAGCGCGTACGGGAAGTCGGACGCGACGACCGCGTCGCGCCCGCCCAGCGCCCAGTGCACGCGTCCCGCCGCCCAGACGGCGAGCGCGAGTTGCGCGGCCCGCCAGCTCCGCCGCAGCCAGGGCGGACCCTGCTCGACGTGGGAGAAGAGCGCGCCCGGCAGCGGTACGAGCGCGGCGGCCGGCGGCGGCAGGAGGAAGGCGGCTGCGAGCAGCACGGGGTAGAAGGTGCCGGCGAACCGGCGGCGGGCGACCTGCTCGCAGCCGGCGTAGAGGGCGGCCAGCAGCGCGACCGCCCACCAGGGTGTGTGGACGGCCGGCAGCGGAAGCATGCAGCACAGGGCGCCGAGGGCGACGCAGACGACGTACGCACGTGCCCGTGCCGGTGTCGCCTCCATGCCCTGTGCCCTTCCCCCGACCATGCCTGTCCAGGCCGAGGAGCCTAGGGCGGTCGGGGGAGGCACGCGGGCTTATCACCCGCGGATTAGCACGATCGGGTGATGGGCAGGGAAGAGACGGAGGGTCAAGACTCCTGCGGAGACGGCGACGGAGAGGCCGTCACATCGTGCTCGGGCACGGCCTGTCCGGACCGGATCATCTCCAGACGTCCCATCACCTTGGAGCGCAGATCCGTCGGCACGTCGTCCTGCCCGCAGCACCGCTTGACGAGCTTCTTCACGGCCTGTTCCAGGCCGTACTTCTCCAGGCACGGCGAGCACTCCTCGAAGTGCACCTCGAACTTGGTGCAGTCCGCGTCCGGCATCTCCCTGTCGAGGAACTCGTAGAGATGGGCGAGGACCTCACTGCAGTCCGTCTCGTGCGGCTCTCCGCAGCTCATGAGCCCGAGCCTTTCGCTTCGTTCGACTCTCCGGCGCCGGCCGGGACCAGTCCGCGGTCACGCGCGTAGTCCTCGAGCATGCCGCGCAGTTGACGGCGGCCCCGGTGCAGCCGGGACATCACCGTACCGATGGGTGTCCCCATGATGTCCGCGATCTCCTTGTACGCAAAGCCCTCGACGTCCGCGAGATAGACGGCGATGCGGAATTCCTCGGGGATCGCCTGGAGCGCTTCCTTCACGTCCGAGTCGGGCAGGTGGTCGAGCGCCTGCGACTCGGCGGAGCGCAGACCGGTCGACATGTGCGACTCGGCACGCGCGAGCTGCCAGTCCTCGATCTCCTCGGCCGCGGAGCGCTGGGGTTCACGCTGCTTCTTGCGGTACGAGTTGATGAACGTGTTGGTGAGAATCCGGTACAGCCACGCCTTGAGGTTGGTGCCCTCACGGAACTGGTGGAAGGACGCGTACGCCTTGGCGTACGTCTCCTGCACCAGGTCCTCGGCGTCGGCCGGATTGCGGGTCATGCGCAGCGCGGCCGAATACATCTGGTCGAGGAATTCGAGCGCGTCCCGCTCGAAGCGCGCACTGCGCTCCGTCGTGGACTCCGTGCTCGTGCCCTGGCCCTCGGGCTGCTCCGCCTGGCCGTGTTCGGTCCCTGCGTCGGTACCGGGAACCGGACCCACCTCCTCAAGATTCCGGGTGGCACCGAAGCCGATGCCACCAGAATCGGAGGATAGACGACGATCCGGTCCGCCCGCCGCCCCAATAGGGGTGGCCTTGGTCGCGTGCAGCACCGACCAGTCCAGGTCGGGACGGCTGCCACGGGCCGGGCAGAAGGTCGAACCCATGCGGCGGACTTCCTCTCTACGGCTCTGAACGTCTCTCTCTGTCCGCGTCAACAGTGGTAACGGGTTCAGCATTCCCGCCCCTTACCCCAGTGTTCGAGTCCACTCCACCACGCGCCCCGTGATGATCTCCAGGGCCTCCTCCTGACCGATCTCCGCCCGCTTCGGCACGGCGAAGCCATGGTCGCCGTACGGCACCTCGACGAGTTCGTGGCCGCCCGCCGGGAACTCGGCCGGTTTCCCGAACGGGTCGTTCCCGCCCTGTACGACGAGGGTGGGCACCCCGGCCCCGAGCAGTTCGGCGGCGCGGGACTTCTCGGGCCTGCCGGGCGGGTGCAGCGGGAAGCTCAGGGCGAGGACGGCGGCGGCGCCCAGCTCCGTCGCCGTACGACAGGCCACGCGGGCGCCCGCGCTCCGGCCGCCGGAGATCACCGGCAGGCCGGGTTTCGCGACCGCCGGCCAGATCCCCCGCCAGCCGGTGTCCAGTGTCTTCGGCGCGGGTGCCATCCTCTTCCCGGCCACCCGCCACGGCTGCTCGACCAGCGCGACGGTCACCCCGTGCGCGGGGAGCGCGGCGGCCAGGGCCTGGAGGTCCCGGGCCTCGATGCCGCCGCCTGCGCCATGACTGACGGCGAGGACGAGTCGGGCCTTCTTCGCCCGGTGCCAGGTGATGCGGGCCGGCCCCGCTTCGGTCTCGATGATCTCGCTCACATCAGAAGAGTGTGCCCTCCTCGGGCCCCTCCAGCTCCTTCAGCAGCTCCGGTCCGTTGTTGCGGACGTTGCTGACGGCCGTGGACACCGGGTAGGCACGCATCAGCCCGGCGGGCGGCGGGGCGAGCAGCTCGCGCAGTTCGTCGGGGTCGGTGCGGGCGGGGTCGAGCCAGGAGTCCCAGCGGTCCGGGGTGAGCATCAGGGGCATCCGGGGGTGGATGTCGGCCAGCGCGTGCGGTCCGTCGGCCGGGGCGACCGCCAGCGGGGTCGTCTCCGCCTCGGTGGTGATCACCGAGCAGGTGACCCACCAGGCGAGCGGATGGTCGTCGGGCAGGGTCCGGTCCCGCCAGAACTCGTACAGCCCGGCCATCGCGAAGACCGAGCCGTCGGCGGGCAGCACGAAGTACGGCTGCTTGCGCTGCCGCTTCTTCTTCCCCTCGACCTCCAGCTCCCGCTCGTCCTTGGCGGTGACCCACTCGTAGTAGCCGTCGGCGGGGATGATGCAGCGCCGGGCGGCGAAGGCGCGGCGGTACGACGGCTTCTCGTGCACGGTCTCCGCGCGCGCGTTGATCATCCGCGCGCCGCCCTCGGGGGTCTTCGACCAGCTCGGCACGAGTCCCCACTTGAGCCGGCGCAGTTGGCGAACCGGCTTCGGGCTGTCGGCGTCCTTAACTGGGCGGTCGAGGACCGCATAGACCTCTTTGGTCGGGGCCACGTTGTAGTCGGGGGCCAACGCCTCCTCGGGCTCCCACTTCTCGATCTCAAAGACTCCTGCGAGATCCTCGGGCCCACGACTCGCTGCATACCGTCCGCACATACGTGCAACACTGCCAGATTCGACGACACCCACGGGAGCCTCCGCCGCCAATGGACAGCACCGCAATCGCCTCCATACCCGCTCTCTGGGACGAGGTCTTCGGCAGCCAGCCCGACCCGGATCTGTGGGTGGTGATCGCCACCTTGGTCGCCGCGCTGGGCGTGGTCGTCCCGCACGGGGTGTGGCGCCTCTCCCGCAACGCCATCACCATCGCCCACGAGGGCGGGCACGGCCTGGTGGCCCTGCTGACCGGCCGTACCCTCACCGGCATCCGCCTGCACTCGGACACCAGCGGCCTCACCGTCAGCCGGGGCAAGCCGCACGGCCTCGGCATGATCCTCACCGCGGCCGCCGGATACACCGCTCCCCCGCTCCTGGGCCTGGGCGGCGCCGCGCTCCTGGGCGCCGGCCACATCACGCTCCTCCTGTGGCTGTCGACCCTCCTGCTGATCGCCATGCTGGTGATGATCCGCAACGCCTACGGCGCCCTCACGGTGATCCTCAGCGGCGCGGCCTTCCTCCTGGTCTCCTGGCTGACCGGTCCTCAGGTCCAGGCGGCCTTCGCGTACGCGGTGGTGTGGTTCCTGCTGCTGGGCGGCGTACGCCCGGCCTTCGAACTCCAGGCGAAGCGGTCGAGGGGCGGCGCGGGCGACTCGGACGCGGACCAACTGGCCCGGCTGACCCACGTACCGGCGGGCCTGTGGCTGTTCCTCTTCCACCTTGTGTCGCTGTGCTCGCTGATCGGCGGCGGCAGGTGGCTGCTGGAGTGGTGAGGCGGCGCGGGGCCGTCCCGATCCGCGGTTCCGCCGGGATGGGGGTCCCCCCGCTCGAGCGAAGCCGAGAGTGGGGGAACGACCGGCCACATCGGCGCGGCACCCGGGAGACGGCCTGCTTATACAGTGGGGCGCATGGCCCCGAACAACGACCAAACCGCCCTCTGGCCCGCCCCCACCGCCGCCGGAGCCGTCGACGCGACGGTCCATGTGCCCGGGTCCAAGTCGGTCACCAACCGCGCCCTCGTCCTCGCCGCCCTCGCGAGCGAACCCGGCTGGCTGCGCCGCCCCCTCCGCTCCCGCGACACCCTGCTGATGGCCGGTGCCCTGCGCGCGATGGGCGTGGGGATCGAGGAGGGCGTGGGCCCGGACGGCTCAGGCGAGTTCTGGCGGGTCATCCCCTCGGGCCTGCACGGCCCGGCCACCGTGGACGTGGGCAACGCGGGCACGGTGATGCGCTTCCTGCCGCCGGTCGCCGCGCTGGCCGACGGCCCCATCCGCTTCGACGGCGACCCCCGGTCGTACGAACGCCCCCTGCACGGTGTGATCGACGCGCTGCGCGTGCTCGGCGCCCGGATCGACGACGACGGCCGGGGCGCGCTGCCGCTGACCGTGCACGGCGGGGGCGCGCTCGACGGCGGGCCGGTGGAGATCGACGCCTCGTCCTCGTCCCAGTTCGTGTCCGCGCTGCTGCTGTCCGGACCCCGCTTCAACCAGGGCGTCGAGGTCCGGCACATCGGCTCCTCCCTCCCGTCGATGCCGCACATCCGGATGACGGTCGACATGCTGCGCGCGGTCGGCGCCCAGGTGGACACCCCGGAGTCGGGCGGCGAGCCCAATGTCTGGCGGGTGACACCGGGCGCGCTGCTGGGCCGGGACCTGACCGTGGAGCCGGATCTGTCGAACGCCCAGCCGTTCCTCGCTGCGGCGCTGGTGACCGGCGGCAAGGTCGTCGTACCGGACTGGCCGGCGCGCACCACCCAGCCCGGCGACCGGCTGCGGGAGATCTTCACCGAGATGGGCGGTTCCTGCGAACTCGCCGAGTACGGGCTGGAGTTCACCGGTTCGGGCGCGATCCACGGCATCGACGTGGACCTGGGCGAGGTCGGCGAACTGACCCCGGGCATCGCGGCCGTGGCCGCCCTCGCGGACTCCCCGTCCACCCTCCGCGGTGTCTCGCACCTCCGTCTGCACGAGACGGACCGGCTGGCAGCGCTCACCAAGGAGATCAACGAACTCGGCGGCGACGTGACCGAGACCGCCGACGGTCTGCACATCCGCCCGCGCCCCCTGCACGGCGGGGTCTTCCACACCTACGAGGACCACCGCATGGCCACCGCGGGCGCGATCATCGGCCTCGCGGTCGAGGGCGTGCGGATCGAGAACGTGGCGACGACGGCGAAGACCCTCCCGGACTTTCCCGACCTGTGGACCGGGATGCTCGGGAGCGACGGGGCGCACGGGGCGTAGGGGACTCACGCCATGCGTCGCTACGGCAAGAACACCGACGAGGACGACATCCGCCAGCGCCCGAACCGCAAGGGCAACCGGCCGCGCACCAACATCCGCCCCAAGCACGAGGAAGCGGTCGAGGGCATGGTCGTCACCGTCGACCGGGGTCGGCTGACCTGCCTCGTCGAGGACCGGGTCGTGATGGCGATCAAGGCCCGCGAACTGGGCCGGAAGGCCGCGGTGGTCGGCGACCAGGTGGCCATCATCGGCGACCTGTCCGGCGACAAGGACACCCTCGCCCGTATCGTCCGCATCGAGCCGCGCACCTCCGTACTGCGCCGCACGGCCGACGACGACGACCCGTACGAGCGGGTGGTCGTCGCCAACGCCGACCAGCTCGCCATCGTCACCGCCCTCGCCGACCCCGAGCCGCGCCCCCGCCTCATCGACCGCTGCCTGGTCGCGGCCTACGACGGCGGCCTGGAACCGCTGCTCGTCCTCACCAAGTCGGACCTGGCGTCCCCGGACCAACTCCTGGAGCTGTACGGCGCGTTGGGCGTCCCCTATGTCGTCACCAGCCGCGAGGAGCTGGAGAACGGCAGCGCGGTGGAGCGGGTCCGCAAGCAGTTGGACGGCAAGATCACCGCGTTCGTCGGGCACTCCGGCGTCGGCAAGACGACCCTCGTCAACGCCCTGGTGTCGTCGGACCGCCGACGCAGCACCGGCATCGTCAACGCCGTCACCGGCCGCGGCCGGCACACCACGACCTCGGCCCGCGCGATCCCGCTGCCCGACGACTCGGGCTGGGTCGTGGACACCCCGGGCGTCCGCTCCTTCGGCCTGCACCACGTGGACCCGTCCCGGGTCATCAAGGCCTTCCCCGACCTGGAGCCGGGCACGGCCGACTGCCCGCGCGCGTGCAGTCACGACGAGCCGGACTGCGCCCTGGACCAGTGGGTGGCCGACGGTCACGCCGACCCGCAGCGGCTCTATTCGCTACGGCGGCTGCTGGCCACCCGGGAGCGGACCGAGGGCGACTGATCACTCACCGACCACCGCGTGTTTGTGGGGACTCAAGTTCGGTAAGTGCATAATCGCACCGAGCCGGACAAACGGGAGGACAGCACATGGCGTGGCTGCTGGTTGTCGTGGCCGGAATTCTGGAGACCGGTTTCGCCGTGTGCCTGAAGCTGTCCCACGGCTTCACCCGGCTGTGGCCCACGGTCGCCTTCTGCACCTTCGCCCTGGGCAGCTTCGGCCTCCTCACCCTCTCCCTCAGGAAGCTGGACGTGGGCCCCGCCTACGCGGTGTGGACCGGCATCGGCGCGGCCGGCACCGCGATCTACGGCATGATCTTCCTCGGCGACCTGGTCTCGACCCTGAAGATCGTGTCGATCAGCTTCGTCATCATCGGCGTGATCGGCCTCCAACTGTCGGGCTCCGCACACTGACCACCGGTTGTTATTTGCTGGGCCCCAGCGCGCTGCGCACCAACTCCCCGACTCCGCCCTCGCCGGGCGGCGCCGACACACAGGACAGCGCCAGACGTACGACGAGCTCACAGGAGCGGGCCAGGTCTGCGGTGTCCGGCTTGGCCGCTCCAGGTCCGGCCAGTGCCGCAACCGCGCGATCGCGGACGACGGCCACGAAGTCGCAGGGCGAGGGCAGCGGTCCGTCGGCCCGGCGCTGTGCCGGCACGGCCGAGGAGGACGGCACGGCGGACAGGGTCGGCGAGGGCAGCCGTTCGCTCCAGCAGCCGGTGAGCATGGCACGTACCAGCGCGTTCTCGCGGGCCGCCGACGCGGTCCACTCGGCGGTCGCGGTCAGCCGGTCCCGGGCGTCGGCATGGGCGCCCAGCGCCCGGTCGACACCGACGAGATACCCGTCGGCCTCCCTTCTGACCAGGGCTCGCGCGAGCCCCTCCTTGCTGCCGAACTCGTTGTACAGCGTCTGCCGGGACACTCCGGCCGCGGCGGCCACGTCCACCATCCGTACGGTGGACCACGACCGACGTGCCAGCGCCGTATAGGCGGCGTCCAACAGGGATTCCCGCGCTGCAGGCATCATCCGCCTCCCGGGGACGAGCGGCTCTGCGCCCAGATTTGACGCGCACGGGAGCACTGTCAAGGGTTCGCGGCGGTGCCAGGGGGCGCACTTCGGCCATCGCGCGCGGGAGTTGAGGGGAGAGTGCCGCTCAGGGAAGGGAACATGACGGTCCCCCGCCTCCCGTCACCTCCCGTTCCGCCCACCGGACCCTGTAGCCCCGGCGCGACCGCTGAAGATACGGTTCACGCATGGCCGACTATCACGATGACCTGCGCCTCGCCCATGTCCTCGCGGACGCCGCCGACGCCGCGACGACCGCGCGGTTCAAGGCGCTCGATCTCAAGGTCGAGACCAAGCCGGACATGACTCCGGTCACCGAGGCGGACAAGGCCGCAGAGGAGCTTCTCCGCGGCCATCTCCAGCGCGCCCGCCCGCGCGACGCGGTCCTCGGCGAGGAGTACGGCATCGAGGGCACCGGTCCCCGCCGCTGGGTGATCGACCCGATCGACGGCACCAAGAACTACGTACGCGGCGTCCCGGTGTGGGCCACGCTGATCTCCCTGACGGAGGCGTCGGAGGGCGGCTTCCAGCCCGTCGTCGGCCTGGTCTCCGCGCCCGCCCTGGGCCGCCGCTGGTGGGCCGCGAAGGGCCACGGCGCCTACACCGGCCGCAGCCTCTCCTCCGCCTCCCGCCTGCGCGTCTCCCAGGTCTCGAAGCTTTCGGACGCCTCCTTCGCCTACTCCTCCCTCACCGGCTGGGAGGACCAGGGCCGCCTCGGCGGCTTCCTCGACCTGACCCGCGAGGTGTGGCGCACGCGCGCGTACGGCGACTTCTGGCCCTACATGATGGTCGCCGAGGGCTCGGTCGACATCTGCGCCGAACCGGAACTCTCCCTGTGGGACATGGCCGCCAACGCGATCATCGTCACCGAGGCCGGCGGCACCTTCACCGGCCTCGACGGCCGCCCGGGCCCGCACAGCGGCAACGCGGCGGCGTCGAACGGGATCCTGCATGACGAGTTCCTGGGGTACCTCAACATGCGCTACTGAGCTGGTTTACGGTCTGACCTGGTCCTTTCCCCACCGACGACTGCGATCAATACAACGTCGCCGCATGAACCACAGGCCAACGAGTCCGCAGAATCTATGCGCTGGCCCAGCCGATTCGGTTCACGCACCCGTGAGTTCGTAGGACGTCGCCTCAGCGAGAACTTGGCGCAACTCCACCTCAGCTTTTGCATTATCAGGTTCCCACTCAACTACCCAAACAGGAAACCCTTTTGCGCGCATCTCATAGGCACGCTTGACCAACCGGCCACCCGGCGTACGGTCCATAATCAAGAGCCCAACCGAATTGCCATACCCACGATCTCGCAGTCGCACCATATACTCACGCAACTGCTCAATCGCCGTTGTGTTTTCTACAGATTTCCTTGACCTATCGACCGTATAGTGCTTGACCTCCGCAAAGAGGAATCGGTCTGGCAGGAAGAAAGCTAGATCGACTCTCGCATCGGGGTCGATGAGCAATTGAGAGTGAGTCTCTCCATTCCATTCGGGTGCGATCTTACGCAGGGAGTCAGCCAACGCATCTCGGACGGACTCCTCGAAACGAGCCGAAGTCACCCACGTTCCGGGGGGGCCATGCTCCTCAGCGCTGCGAGTGACCTCCAAAGCCCGCAGAGGGAAGGGCAACGTCTCAGTCGCGCCGTCGCCTACGTTGACCTCCACGAGGACCCGTCGACCACTGCCCTCACCGTAAGCCCCTACGACTGTCCCTTCGACGGTATCGAGCCCCCACGGAACCGCGATGGACTCACCGACCACGTATTCACGATCAGTCATGTCATCCCTCACCACGGTCGCGAGACGCCAAGTAGCGCACTCAGTGACAGGCTAACAACATCGTCCATCAACGTGGCGATATCATCCAGCATTGTATGCCAATTTTGAAGGGTTGGCGCATCAAGTGCATACCCTTTCGAATTCAAGCTATACATTTTAGCCGTATCGTCATGTGCTACAGCATTGCGCATTTCATTGAACTTCGCCAACTCTTCGGGCCACGCGCCAGCACGCCCATCAGCCACCTGCATGGCCTGCCAGAAAATGAAGCCGAATCGCGAATAGTCCTGGCTGATGGATTTACTTTGAGCATTGCCCGAGTCCAGGCCCCTGGCTCTAGTAAGGAGCTTTCGAAGAGTGCTTTCTAGATCCAGGTTCCCTTGGGCGGCCGTGGAAGCGAAGAACTCGCTCGCTTCGTCGTGCAGTGCGCGACAGAAACCTTGAAACTCCGTAGCCATTCGTTGAAGCACTACCGCTAAAGCCTGCTCGACCTCCCAGCCCGAGCCAGCCGGAGAGGGCGCGGCCACCTGCATCGAGTGCATCTGCCAAGCCAGATCGATGCTTGCCGCACGCTTAGCGTTCCAATCAGCCAAGGCAACAGAGGTCACCCTCCGCAGAGTACTCGGGCAGAAGCTAGCCCGACCCTCATCCGCACACTCGCCCCCAGGGAACCCGGGAGCCGGGCCGTCTGCGGGCCGTTCGACAGCGACCGAGGACGGCCGGCAACAACCAAAGACGACCGTGACCGCGCAGCTCCCCGGTGGGATGCGAAGTGATCCCGCACCCCACCAGAGGGACGGTTCAATGCCTGCGTGTCTCTCTCCATGGCCATGCTCCTCGTACGGCGCCTCGCAAGGACCGGAGGCCAGCGGCGTTCATGAAGGATCACGAAGAAACATAACTCGGGTGCTGCCGCCCAGGTGTCAGTCTCCGCGCCTGACATCGAGCCGGGCTCGGAGGTCGTTCAATTCGGACTCCAAGCTCCGGACAACGCGGTGAAGGGCCTGTATGGCGACGATGGAGACACCGTTGACGTCGACGAGGTGGATGCTGCGGTCGTCAGGTCCGAGTCCGAGCGCCGCGTACCAGTCCTGGGCCATGGGGCCGAGATGCCGGACGTCTTCGTCGCCCCGGTAGCTCCAGGTACTCACCGGCATCGAGGTGACCGCTTGCAAGATCGCGAACCCATTCGCCTCCCGGCCAGCGGGGTCCTGTTCACCGTCCGAAGAAGTGGCGGCTCGGTCGCCGTCCTTTGACTGAGAGGACCAACTGACCGGTTCGACAAGGCATTTGAGTGCGCGATCACTTCCACCCCCGCCACCCTCGCTGCCACCACCGCCGGTGCGGTATTCCGGCCGCTGGAACAGCCGGAACGACTGCTGCTGCGGTGCCGCAAGGTGCACTTTGCTCCGCAACCGCGCCTCGATCTCCTTCAGGACCTCCTCGCCTGCGATCGTCTCCGGGTGGTCGTCCCCCAGCACCCTCCGCAGTGAGTGGACAACGTCGACGCAATCCGAAAGGGCTGTCTCTGGGCTGATACTTGTGCCCAGCGTGGCGATGACCAGGTTCATCCGGACACGGAGCGTCTCAGGATGGTCGTCTCCCAGTGCCCGGCCCAGCTGCCGGGCGAGGTCCGAGAACGTCTGCATGACAGGCTCAGGGCCCTCGATGGAGGCACGGACCACCGCGTGGTTCGACGCCGTCTGGAGAGTGAAGGGATGCGCGTGCCCGTAGCGCCGCTCCATGCGCTCCAAGACGTCGGAGAGTGCGGTGAGGGCGGCTTCCTGATCGACATCGATCAGGAAGAGCGCCTCTACCTCGGCCGCCTGGATACTGAGAGGGTGATCGGGCCCCAGGAGCGACTCGCACCGTTCGCGTGCGGTGGCGACCGCGGGAAGTGCCTGCGCAGCCAAATTGCACTGCTGAGTCCAGTAGGCCAGAGAAATACGGAGCCACATGCTGGTGGGATGGCCTGGCCGCAGGGCCGTGTCGGCCCGGTCCGCGATTTGCTCGAACAGACCACGCGCCTCATCAGGATCGCCTGCTCGCCCCGCGGCCCACGCGTGCGCGCCTCCCGCCTGAAGCGCTGCGGGGTGATCGGCCCCGAATGTCTCGGTCACGGACGGCAGCAGTTCAGTCAGCTCGGCGTACGCGTGTACCCAGTTTCCCGAACGGCCTCCCGTACGTGCCATCCCCCAGCGGGCGAGAAGCCAGATGTACGGGTCCCGGTCCGGGCGCCCATACTCGAAGCTGGCTGTCGCGATATAGAGCCGGTTTGCCTCACGCCATCGGCCCATATGCCCTGTCCACAGTGCCTCGCGCAACGCGGCCAACCGGCTGAGAATGTGATCGTCGCTCAGGTGACGAAGACAGTCGGCGCGCAGTTGCTGAGTGAGCGTCAGTGCGACTCGGAGATGACCCGCCTGGCCGGTCCAGTAGGCGAGCGCGTGCCGCGCCGCGAGGGTCCTCGGGCTGCCCTCGCCCAGCTCCGCCGTCGCGCCGGCGACCAGCCGCTCGGCCGCTTCCTTCGCCAATTGGGGTTCGTTGGCGATGCCGAGCCCGGCGACGGCCTGGGACAACGCCCTCAGCCGGTCCTGCCCAACAGGCCAGTTCGTGAACTCCCGCGACGACCCATGTGCGAAAACGGCATCGGCTGCTCCGTCCCAACCACCGATCCAGCTATCTGGTGACAACCTGCGCTCGATCCCCTCGGCCAGCCCCGTCTCGGACCACCGTGAAGCATTTTGGTCGTCGCATCGCTGCCAGCGCCTCTGCCAGTCGTCGTAGTCGACGGTGAGGGGGCGACCGTTTGCCTCGGCCAGAAACTCGACGCACCGGAGCAAGTTGTCAATGGGGGCCCAGTTTCCGTTGCCGACTCGAGCGTCGACATTCCTCAGATAGCCATAGAGGGTTTCGCGTTTGATCAACGTGAACGACGGCGGAACCTCTGTGTCAGGTTTCGGGCTCGGCGGACTGTGGGCCGCCTTCAGCATCTGGCCGGGGCTGACGCCGCCTTCGTCCATGAGCCGGACGAGCGCCATCCGGAACTGCCGCCACGTCTCCACGGTGCCCTCTCGACGAAGCCAGTCCGGGACATATGTCCATGGTGTCCGGGCACTCCGGGCACTGTCCAGCGGAATCACGGAATCAGCGGCCCGATCCCGGACGTCCGGGAATCGACGGCTCCCCTGTATTCCGCGCTGCACTTGACTCGTTCGCCTTGCGGGTTTCGACGCGGTATCGGGAGGTCCCGTGTTTTCTGTTGTGCTGCACACGTTGGAAGGTTCGCCGCTTCTCGGCGTCCTGGCCTTCGTAGCTCTCGTCGGCTTGATGCTGCTCCGGCAACTGCTCCTGTTCGCCGGCTTCAAGCGGGCGCTGAACAGGTCGCGCCACGATGACGCGCACGTCTCCCTGTTCGCTGCGTTCTCCGCCGCTTTGTCCCCCAGCCTCGGGAGGAGGTCCCGGCGAAGCGAAGCCGACCCAGAGAACTCGGCAACGGAGGACAGCCTGCCGTGACGCGTGTCCATCCCGCTGGCACGCCTCTAGAGATCCTTGATGGCTGGGGTTACATCGGTTGGAGGTCGAGCCCGATCCTGGCGATTAGGCCCTCGATGAGGCCAGTGAACGGCAGAGGCAGACGGATCGACGCGGCAACCTGGTTTACCATCCGGTGGGGTCTGGGAACAGTCTCGTTCCGCCCCTTCGGCCTGGTCATCGGCGACCTCAAGAGCTGGACCACGTGTGCCCGAATGAGCGCCTCGCCCCAGACCTCGCCCAGCACCCTAGGAGAAGCGGGCTGCACCACAAGTGCATTAGAACCAGCAGGGCACAGCGGGGAATCACGGTGAAATCAACCATGCCCGACGATGCCGAATCTCAACCGTTCGACCAGGTCAGCCCCCGAATCGCCCGCAAATGCGCGCAGCTTCCCAAGCCGATGCCCGGCGACGCGCCGGGCATTCCTGCGGCGGCCTCGCTGGGCCGTCTACGGGCCGTCCGAGGCTGGCCAACGACGACCGCCAACGACCAGTGACGATCGCAACCGTGCAGCTCGTCGGCGAGATGGGATGTGACCCAGCACCCCACCGACGACCGCGATCAATACATGCGCTACTGAGCCCCACGAGACGCCCGCCCACGCCCCCAACCAGCCCCCCGCGCCCCCTTGTTGACCCGTGCTTTACCTGCGACTCTGAGAGTCCCCCCACTTGTGAACTTGTGAATCCGGTAACTAGCGAAGCCTCGGCCGGCAACCGACGGACCCGAGGTCCGTGAACCGACACGGATTCCCTAGGAGGTGGCCTCACCCCATGCTGCATCCCATCCTGGTCCGCGACGCCATGAGCACGGTGGTTCTCACCATCGGCCCCGCCCACACCCTCCGCCAGGCAGCCGCCCTGATGTCCTCGCGCCATGTCGGCGCGGCCGTCGTCCTCGATCCCGACGCCGGCGGCATCGGCATCCTCACCGAACGGGACATCCTCAACTCCATCGGCCGGGGCCAGGACCCGGACACCGAGCGCGCCCACGCCCACACCACCACCGACGTCGTGTTCGCCACCCCGGACTGGACGCTGGAGGACGCGGCGAGCGCGATGGCTCACGGCGGCTTCCGTCACCTCATCGTCCTCGACCGCGCCGAGCCCGCGGGCATCGTCTCGGTCCGCGACATCATCCGCTGCTGGGCACCCGCACGACAGCAGGTCCCCGCCTGAGCAGTGACCTGAACAGTGACCTGAGCAGCGACCCGAACAGTGATTGGATCCAGTCCAAGTCCAGCAGCCCTCCAAAGTCACACCTATTCGTGAACTGGTCACGTTGCTGTTAGGCTGGCCTGCATGAGTGACCTTCTGGAGCGGCTGCGCGGACGCGGATGGCGGATGACCGCACAGCGACGCGTCGTGGCCGAAGTACTCGACGGCGACCATGTGCACCTGACCGCCGACGAGGTCCACTCCCGCGCCGTGGCCAAGCTCCCGGAGATCTCCCGGGCGACGGTCTACAACACGCTCGGCGAGCTGGTCTCCCTCGGCGAGGTCCTCGAAGTCGCCACCGACAAGCGAGCCAAGCGCTACGACCCGAACGCGCACAGCCCGCACCACCACCTGGTCTGCGCCCAGTGCGGCCAGATCCGGGACGTCCACCCGGGCGGCAACCCCCTCGCCGACCTCCCCGACTCGGAGCGCTTCGGCTTCACGGTCTCGGACGTCGAGGTGACGTACCGCGGGCTCTGTCCGAACTGCGCTAGCGCCTAGCAAGTCCCTTCGCAGGCCCCGGTATCCGTTCGACACGGATGCCGGGGCTTTGTGCTGCGTACGGCCTTCCCGAATCTGACGGTCCGTCATATCGTCGTCCGGCACCCCCCACCCGTGCAGACGGACGTACCGCACTCCGCAAGGAGCAACCGTGGGAGACCCGCACCCAAAACTCCACGCCACCCAACTGACCCGCACCTTCGGCCGCGCCCCGCACCAGGTCCGCGCCCTCGGCCCGCTCGAACTCGCCATCGCCCCGGGCGAGTTCGTCTGCCTGGTCGGCCCGTCCGGCTGCGGCAAGTCCACCCTCCTGCGCATCGCCGCGGGCCTGCTGCGCCCCAGTACGGGCACCCTGGAGATCCGCACGTCCAGCCCGCGCCCGGCGGCCATGATCTTCCAGGACTACGGCATCTACGACTGGAAGTCGGTCCGCGCGAACGTCCGCTTCGGCCTGGACGTCCAGCGCGTACCGCGCCGCGAGGCGAACGCGCGCGCCGACGAGTGGCTGGCCCGGATGGGCCTCGCCGACTTCGCACACGCCTACCCGGCGACCCTCTCCGGAGGTATGCGCCAGCGCGTCGCCATCGCCCGCGCACTCGCCGTAGAACCCGAACTCCTGCTGATGGACGAGCCGTTCGCCGCCCTGGACGCCCAGCTCCGCACGATCCTCCAGGACGAACTCCTGGAGATCACCCAGACCTTGCGCACCACCACCCTCTTCATCACGCACAGCCTGGAGGAGGCGCTGGTCCTCGGCGACCGTGTGCTGGTGATGTCCGCCCGCCCGGGCCGGATCATCGCCGAACACCGCCCGCCGTTCCCGCGCCCGCGCACCGGCGACATCCGTGACACCCCCGAATTCACCGCCCTGAAGAGCGAGTTGTGGGAGCTGCTACGGAAGGAGGCGGTGCCCGCATGACCACGATCGCCCCCGGCCGCGAGGAACCGGTCCTGGTCCGCCGCCCCGGCCCGCACGAACTCCATCCGGTAAGCACCCACCGCCGTCGGCGCGCGCTGGAACTCTCGCTCGCCGTCGCCGTACCCCTCGTCCTGATCATGTGGTGGCAACTGGCCGCCACCCAGGGCTGGATCGACCCCCGCGTCTACCCGGCTCCGTCCACGATCTTCTCCGACGGCTGGGACCGGGCCGCCGCCGGAGACCTGTGGCCGGACGTGTGGGCCACCACCAAGCGCGTCCTGGGCGGCTATGCGATCGGCACGGCGGCCGGTTACGCGCTGGGCCTGCTGATGGGTTCCCTCTCGCTCGTCCGGGCCGCGCTGGAACCGCTGTTGGACGCCTTGTACGTCGTACCGAAACTGGCCCTGCTGCCGATCTTCCTGAACATGTTCGGCCTGGGCGAGGGCCCGCAGGTGGCGCTGGTGGCCGCCACGGTCTTCTTCTTCGTGTGGATCTCGACGATGTCCGCCGTCCTCGCGATCCCCTCCGGCCACCGGGACGCGGGCATGGTCTTCGGCGCCGGACCGTGGCAGATGTTCCGCCATGTCCTCCTGCCCGCCTCGCTCCCCGCGGTCCTGGTCGGCGCGCGGATCGCGGCGGGCGTGGCCGTCCTGGTCATCGTCGCCTCGGAACAGATCGCCGCGACGAACGGCCTGGGCCATCTGATCTTCGACTCCCGCGCGCTGTTCGAGAACGACGTGATGTTCGTCGGCATCGTGTGCGTCGCGGTCCTGGGGGTCGTCTTCTCCGAACTGGTGCGTGTGGCAGGCCGGTTGCTCACCCCGTGGGCACCGAGGGACCGAGGACGGGGGCAGTCATGAGAAGGCGTGCGTACGGTGTGGTGGTCGTCGTGGCCGCTCTGGTGGCGTCGGCGGGCTGCTCGTCCAAGTACGCGGACGACAAAGGGGCTTCGGGCGCGACCGTAGGCAACCGCACCATCAAACCCGTGGACGGCTGCGGCAAGTCGTCCTGGACCGACCCGGCGGACCTCTCCCCCACCCGCGTCCCGGCCCGCTGCCAGCCGCTCGCCCCCTCCGCCCAACCCCTCCCGAAGACGCGGAAGTTGACGATCGCGACCGGAACCCTGAGCGCGGAGTACGTCGCCCCGCTCGAAGTCGCCCTGGACAAGGGCGAGTTCAAGAAGGAGGGCCTGGACGTCACACTCAAGGTGCTGCCGACCCCGGACGCGCTCCCGCTGCTGGCCAAGGGGGACATCGACGCGATGTGGGCCGCTCCGGAGGCGGCCGTCATGAACGGCATCCAGGGCGGCTTCGACATCAAGTGGGTCGCCGGGAACTTCTCGCCCGACCCCAAGTCGAAGAGCGGCCTGTGGGTGAAGCTGAAGAACGGCGAGGCGGCGGCGGACGTCCGGATGGCGAGCCGCAGGATGGGCACGATGATCGGCAAGGGCTCGGTGATCGCGTACCCCATGGAGAAGGCCCTCGCGAACCACGGCGGCGGCCTCGACAAGATCCAGTACCAGCAGCTGGGTTCAGCCGACGTCCTCACCGCCCTCCAGAACGGCGGCGTCGACTCCGCCTGGCTCCTGGACCCGGTCTGGCGCAAGGTCGACGGCAACCCGCGGTACGCCTTCCTGGGCGGCCAGCCCCTCGGCGAGCCCCTGGGCGGCATGCTCTACGGCCGCACGCTCCTGCACGACGACGTGGACGCCGGGGTGGCCCTGCTGCGGGCCTACATCCGCACGGTGGACACGTACTTCGCGAACGACTACAAGAGCGACCCGAGCTTCGTCGCCTACCTCGCGAAACTCCTGAAGACGGACGAGGCGGTCCTGAAGTCGACCCCGTCGCTCACCATGGACTGGGAGATCCGCGCGGGTACGACGACACGGTTGCAGGCCGCGTACAAGGCGGCGGGCGTGTCGAAGGGGGCCGCGCTGCCTGAGTCCCGGACGGTCGACCGGTCGCTGTACGAGGAGGCGGTGGGGCATCAGCCGTAGACACAGCTGAGGGCCGGAACCCTTTCGGATTCCGGCCCTCGGCCTTCAGTAGCGGGGACAGGATTTGAACCTGCGACCTCTGGGTTATGAGCCCAGCGAGCTACCGAGCTGCTCCACCCCGCGTCGATGAATGCAACGTTACGTCAGGGACGCGGGAAGAAGCAAATCGTTTAACAGTGCAGGTCAGCGGCCTTCATTTCGACGGCCGGGACCGTCCGACATCACGCGGTCAGTTCCTGCCGCAGCGCGTCCCGCAACCGAGCCGCACGCTCAGAAACCTCCCCCGGCCCGAGCGTCACCGCCCGGTCGGCCCACCGCTGCCCCTCGGCCAGCTCCCCGCGACGCGCGTAAACCAGGGCCAGTCGCAGTGCCGCCCGCCCGTGCCCCGCGTCGGCGGCCCGTGCCCACCACACCGCGGCCTCCGGCTCGCTGCCCTCGCGGGCCAGCAGCAGCCCGAGGTTGAAGGCACCGTTGCGGGAACCGGCCTCGGCCGCCTCGCGGTACCAGCGGGCCGCCTCGACGACATCGCCGCGCGCGGCGGCCAGCATCCCGACCCGCACCTGGGCGCGCCGGTGGCCCTGCGAGGCCGCCCGCTCGTACCACTCCTCGCACTCGGTCTTCTCGTGCACCTGCTCGCCCAACTCGTGGGCGGGCGTGGGCGGTCGCCGCGCGTCGAGCACCGAGGCCAGCCGGTACGCCGCCTCCGCGCTCCCGCCACCGGCGGCGCAGCGCAGATGCCGCTCGGCCTCCCGCTCGTCGCCGTCCCGCAGCCGGGCGATGCCGACCTGCAACGCCGCTTCGGTGTGCCCGGCGGCCGCCGCCCGCTCGTACCAGGGCAGCGCCACGGCCTCCTCGCCGCGCCCGGCGAAGAGGATCCCGAGGTTGAAGGCGGCGTCCACGCTGCCGGCCTCGGCGGCCTTGGAGAACCACGGCTCGGCACCGGTCGCGTCGCCGCCCTGGAGCAGCAGCACGGCCAGCGCGTTCGCCGCCTCACGGTGTCCGGCGTAGGCCGCCCGTCGGTACCACTGCTCGGCCTGCGCGGTGCGCGTCTGCTCGGCGCAGAGCAGGCCGAGGTTGTACGCGCCGTTCTCGTCACCGGCGTCCATCGCGGCCCGGTACCACCGCTCGGCGGTCTGCGTCTCGCCGCGCTCGGCGTGCAGCGCGCCCAGCGCGTTGGCCGCGTTGCCGTCGCCGTCCTGGGCGGCGCGCAGCCACCACACGGCGGCGCTCTCGGTGTCACCGGCGTCGCGCAGCAGGAAGCCGAGGGCGCAGGCGGCGCGGGCCTCCCCGTCCTTGGCGGAGGTCAGGTACCAGCGCCCGGCCTCCTTCAACTCGCCCCGCTTCTCCAGGATCGACCCGAGTTGCAGCGCGGCCCGCTGGTGTCCGCGCGCGGCGGCCTGCCGGTACCACTGCTCGGACTCGCCCCCGGCGGGCACGTCGACACCGTTGTCAGCGCTGCTCTCGCCCTCCTGCGCCTCCTGTGCCGCTTTGTGATCAAGAGCGCGCGCCAGCCGGTACGCGGCCTCGCGGTGCCCGCGCTCGGCGGCGGAGCGCATCCACCGCTCGGCCGCGGTGTCCCCGCGGTGTTCCAGCAGGTCGGCGAGGGCGTACGCGCCCAGCGCGTGGCCCTGTTCGGCGGACTGACGCAGCCAGTACTCGGCGGCGGGCTCGTCACCGTGCTCGCGGTGGTAGCGGCCGAGCGCGTGCGCGGCGGCGGCGGAGCCGGCCACCGCGGCGATCCGCCACCATCCGGCGGCCTCGTCGGTGTATCCGCGCTGGTGCAGAAGGACACCCAGGTTGTTGGCCGCGGCCCGGTCGCCCTCGGCGGTGGCGGCACGCAGCAGGGGCTCGGCTCCGTCGAGATCACCGCGGCGCAGCAGTATGGCTCCGAGGACACTCGTCGCCTCGACGTCGCCGGCCTGCGCGGCGAGCCGTGTGCGTGCCTCGTCGACAGCCTCCCCGTCCCCGGTTTCGTCCCGGTCGGAAGGCTGCACAAAACGCCCTGTATCCAACAGAGTTGCCTTGTCCCCCATAACGTCCATCGTCGCACCACCTGCAACCTGGGTACACCTGGTATACCGCAGCCAGTGAGGTCTCTACAGCGTTTTGTCGACATGCCCACAGAGAGACAAGCGAAACACGGTTTCACCAAGTCCCCTCGGCGGCACGGCCGTCACCCTTGTCGGCACATGCGTTCGCACAGCGCGAAGGCCCGGATCCTTGAAAGGATCCGGGCCTTCGCGATCAGTAGCGGGGACAGGATTTGAACCTGCGACCTCTGGGTTATGAGCCCAGCGAGCTACCGAGCTGCTCCACCCCGCGCCGTTGTGTTGCAACCGTACCACGGGCGTGAGGTGGGCTTTTCCCTATCCGCTACTGGGGCTGGCGCTCGGACTCGGACTACTGCTCGGACTCGCGCTGCTCTTGCTCTTGCCGGCCGCGGCCTGCGCGTCCT
This sequence comes from Streptomyces sp. NPDC051576, assembly GCF_040681835.1. Taxonomy (NCBI): domain Bacteria; kingdom Bacillati; phylum Actinomycetota; class Actinomycetes; order Kitasatosporales; family Streptomycetaceae; genus Streptomyces; species Streptomyces sp. NPDC051576. The sequence continues at coordinate 931,007 of NZ_JBFAZO010000001.1, read as the reverse complement.
CCGCCCGCTTCAGCGCGGCCTGGAGATCCTTCTGCGCCTCGCCGTACGCCTCCCAGTCACCCTTCTTCAGGGCTTCCTGCCCTGCGTCAAAGGCCTTCTGGGCATCGGTCAGGGCCTGTTGGACCGTGGGGTTGCTGGATGTCGGCGGACTGGTGCTCTCGTCCGGTGGCGTGGTCGTCGAACTCTCGGCCCCGAACACCTTGTTGAGACCCTCGTCCAGTGTGTCCTCGAAGGCGGTCTTGCCTCCGTAGGCCACCAACACCTTGCGCAGGAGCGGGTACTTGAGTCCACCACCGCGTACGTAGACGGGCTCCACGTAGAGCAGTCCCCCGTCGAGCGGCACTGTCAGCAGGTTGCCGTACTCGATGTCGGAGTCGCCACCCTTGAGCAGCTTGATGGACTCGGCGATGTCCTGTTCGGAGTTGAAGGCGCTCTGCACCTGTTTAGGCCCGCCGACGGTCGTACTGGTCGGCAGCTTCAGGATTCTGATCTTGCCGTAATCAGGCGTGCCGGCCTCGGAGTCGACGGCCATGAAGGCGCTGAGGTTGTCTCTGCCGTTCGGTGTGAACGTCGTCGTCAGCGAGAACGCCTGCGCGGACTGGTCCGGCATCTTCATGCTCAGGTAGTACGGCGGCACCGCGCTGCCCGACTTGTTGGTCGGGTCGTCCGGCACCTGCCACACCTCGCTGCCGCTGAGGAACGTCTGCGCGTCCGTCACGTGGTAGCGGGTGAGCAGCTCGCGCTGGACCTTGAACAGGTCCTGCGGATACCGGAGATGGGCCATCAGCGAGGACGAGATGTCGGCCTTGGGCTTGACCGTGCCCGGGAACGCCTTCATCCACGTCTTCAGGACCGGGTCCTCGGTGTCCCACTGGTAGAGCTTGACCTGACCGGTGTACGCGTCGACGGTCGCCTTCACCGAGTTGCGGATGTAGTTGACCTGGTTCTGCTGGGCCACCACCGCGCGGTTGTTGTTGGAGGCGGTCAGCGAGTCGGCCGTGGTGTCACCGAGGGTCGTCCGCGAGGCGTACGGGTATCCGTTGCTCGTCGTGTACGCGTCCACGATCCACTGGATACGGCCGTCCACGACCGCCGGATAGGCGTCGCCGTCGATGGTCAGCCAGGGCGCCACCGCCTCGACGCGCTCCTTGGGCGTGCGGTTGTACAGAATCCGCGAACCCTCGCCGATGGCACCGGAGTAGAGCATCTGCGGCTCGTTGAACGCCACCGCGTACGCGGCCCGGTTGAGCGGGTTGGAGAGGCTGACCCCGCTCTTGCCCTTGTAGCTGGTGGTCTTCTCGCCGCTGTCGTCGGAGTAGTCGATCTCCTTCTGGGGACCGCCGACGATCGAGTACGTGGTGGTCTTCTCGCCGTAGTAGATCTGCTGCTCGTACGTGCCGAGGTCGCCCGTGGACGGCAGATCGGACTCGGTGAAGACCGGGCGGCCCTCGGAGTCGGCCTCCGTGCCCTTGGCGGCGACGACGCCGTAACCATGGGTGTAGCGGAAGTGGTCGTTGATCCAGTTGTTCTTCGGAATGCCGTTGAGGTTCAGCTCACGCAGACCGATGACCGTGTCCTGGTCCTTGCCGTCCTTGGTGTAGCGGTCGACATCCAGGTTGGTCGGGAACGCGTAGTAGTTCCTGATCTGCTGGAGCTGCTGGAAGGTGGGCGAGACGATGTTCGGGTCCACGATGCGGATGCTCGCCGTGGAGTCGACGTCGGAGCGCAGCTTGGCCTTGTCCTTGGTGGTGCTCGTCCCCGAGTACTCCGTGACCTTGGTGTCGTCGATGCCGTAGGCCTCGCGCGTCGCCTTGAGGTTCTTCTGGACGTACGGGGCTTCCTTGGCCTGTTCGTTGGGCTGGACCGTGAACTTCTGGACGATCGCCGGGTACAGGCCGCCGATGAGGATCGCGGAGAGCACCATCAGGCCGAAGCCGATGACGGGGAGCTGCCAGGTGCGCCGCCACAGGGTGGCGAAGAACAGCAGCGCGCAGATGACGGCGATGCAGAACAGGATCGTCTTGGCCGGCAGATACGCGTTCGCGTCGACGTACCTGAGGCCCGTCCAGTCACCTGTCGCCTTGAAGTCGCTTGATTTGACCGCGAGTCCGTACCGGTCGAGCCAGTAGGCGACCGCCTTGAGGGCGACGAAGATGCCGAGCAGCACCGACAGATGTCCGGTGGCGGCGGCCGTGGCACGCGCGCCCGGGCTGGTGATGCGCAGGCCGCCGTACAGGTAGTGGGTCAGCGCGGCGGCGAGCAGCGAGAGGATCGCGGCGGCGAAGCCGAAGCCGAGCAGGAAGCGGTACCAGGGCAGGTCGAAGGCGTAGAAGGAGACGTCGAGATGGAACTGCGGGTCCTTCTGGTGGAAGGGCACGCCATTGACCCACATGAGCCAGACCCGCCACTGGCTGGACGCCGAGGCGCCCGCGATCAGCCCGACGAGGGCGGTGATCGCCAGCAGCAGCCACTTCTTGTACGGCGCGATGCCCATGCGGTAGCGGTCGAGGCTCTGCTGCTCCATCGACATGGCGCTGAGCGGCGGGCGCAGTCGGTGCGCCAGCCAGATGTTCACGCCGACCGCGGCCGCCATCAGCAGGCCGAAGACGAAGAAGAGCCCGATCTTGGTCGACAGGGTGGTGGTGAACACGGACGAGTAATGCACCGACCGGTACCAGAGCCAGTCCGTCCAGAAGCCCGCGAACATCGTGAACGCCATGCCGAGTACGGCAAGGACGCCCAGTGTCATGAGCAAAGTCCGGACACGCCGGGACGGGCGGCCCACTCTGATCCGCGGCCCTGTCGGGCCTCCGCCGCGGTCCGGCATCTGGAAAGCCAAGGTGCGCACCTCGAAGTTCGCTGTTGGTCGCTGTCGTTGCGTCAGGTCCCCGGGTTCGCGGACCCTCCGTAGCCCCACGTGATCGCGGGCCCACACCTATGCAACTTACTCACCGTTTACTCGGTTCCCGATTCCGGCCATGAACGAGGCAGGATTGTGACCATGTCCAACACTCCCATGGCAGCGAACCCCCTCACCCGGGCCGTGCTCGAGATCGACGAGTACGCCTCCGGCCTCGGCTGGGACCAGCCCGCTCGCCTCTTCGCCCTCGTAGACACCGCGCGACTGCGGGCCCAGGAACCCGGCCTGGCGGCCCAACTCGGCCTGCGGGACGAGCCCGAGACCTCCGGTCTCACCCCGATCGAGCAGGAGGAGATCCCGGCCGGCAAGCCGCTGGACGAATTCCTCGGCACGATCGCCTGGCCCGACGCGGTGGTCGGCTGCGCGCTCACCGTCGAGCGGCTGATGCTGCCGCCGTCCGCCGAGGCCTCCGTCCCGGACGGGCTGAGCGAGAAGAAGCTCACCCAGTGGGTCGCCCAGCACCCGGACCGCCAGGAGGTCCGCATGACGGTCGCGGTCCTGCGCGACGGCACCCGCGACTCGGCCCTGCGGCTGCGCGAGAAGGACTCCCCCACGGAGGTCCTCACGGGCGGCGCCCTGGTCCCGGGTCTCGCCGAGGCCCTGTCGGCGACCTTCGAGGACTGACGACCTCCTTGGGTACGGCTCCGGGGGCGCCCTCTGGTCGAGGGCGCCCCCGGAGTCGTACTCAGGACCTGTTCAGCTCTTGGTGGAGCACTTCGGCAGGTCGTCGGTCTTGCCGCTGTTGATCAGCTTAAGAGAGCTGATCGCGTCCTTGATGGTGTTCACCTTGACGAGCTGGAGGCCACTGGGGGTGTCCTTGGCGGCTTCCGCGCAGTTCTCGGCGGGGGTCAGGAAGTACTTGGCGCCCTTGCTGCGCGCGCCGACCGTCTTCATGGAGATGCCGCCGATCGGGCCGACCTTGCCGTCGTCGTCGATGGTGCCGGTGCCGGCCACGAACTTGCCGCCGGTGAGGTCGCCCGGGGTGAGCTTGTCGTAGATGCCGAGCGCGAACATCAGGCCGGCGCTCGGTCCGCCGACGTCCGCGAGCTTGATGTCGATGGTGAACGGGAACGTGTGATCGGTCCCGGCCGAGATGCCGACGATGGCGCGCTTGGCGCCGGTGTCGTCGGAGGTCGCGGTGGTGATCGTGATCTTCTGGGTCGCGGTCGCCGTCTTGTTGGCCTTCACGGCGGCGGCCTGCTCCTTGGCGGGCACGATCGTGAACACGACGTTCTCGCCGGGCTTGTGCTTGGTCACCAGCTTCGCGACGTCGTCGGGCTGCTTCACCGTCGTACCGTCCACGGCCTTGATCACGTCACCGGCGTGCAGCTTGCCCTCGGCCGGGGAGTCCTTGACGACCGTCGAGACGATCACCCAGGACGTCACCGGGATGCCGAGCTGGTCCAGGGCGGCGACCTTGGCGCTCTCCTGGGACTGGCTGAACTCCTCGGCGTTCTCCTGGGTCGACTGCTGCTCCGTCTTGCCGTCGGGGTACAGCGTGTCGTGCGGGACGACCTTGTCGTCGTGGGCGAGCCAGCCGTACACGGCCTCGACGAGGTTCATGTTGTAGTCGGCGCTGGTGACCCGGACCGTCGTCATGTTCAGGTGACCGGTCGTCGGGTAGGTCTTGCGCCCGTTGATCTGCAGTACCGGCTCGCCGTCGTGGTTCCCGAGCGTGTTCACCGTCGGGCCCGGTGACATCTCCGCGTACGGGACTTTGATGAAGACTCCCGCGCACAGGAGCGCGATCAGCATCAGGGTGGAGGCGAGCATCGTCGCGGTGCGGCGTGGCATGGCACGACAGTACGGGACGCTTCTGTCAGCGCACCGTCAGGGCCGACTTCCGATCACATGCCCGAGTGGGACTTCTCCATGGCCTCGCGGAAGCGGGCGTAGCCGTCCAGCTCCGGGCCGTCGCTGCGTATCTTGCGGGTTCTGTTGGCCCAACTCCCCCACAGACCTGCGCCGATCGCGGCCATCAGCGGAATCAGCAACCAGGCGAGCGCCGCCATGCCGACCTCCCAACCCCACATGAGTCACCGCAACTGACTGATCAGCACATTAACCAGCCCCACTGACAACGCTCATGGCAGGGGGGCGGTTACGCAACCGGAGGGCGGGTGAGAAGTCGATCAGGGTCGGGTGAGAAGTCGGTGAGCGGCCATCAGGTCGTCAGCAGGCGCCGACCCACTCCTCGGTGCCGTCCGAGAACCTCTGGTGCTTCCAGATCGGCACCTCGTGCTTGAGATCGTCGATCAGCTTCCGGCAGGCCTCGAAGGCCTCGCCCCGGTGCGGGCACGACACGGCGACGACGACCGCCAGGTCCCCGATCCCGAGCTCCCCCACCCGGTGGACGGCGGCCAGCGCCCGTACCGGGTAGTCCGCGACGACCTTCTCGGCGACGCGTCGCATCTCGGCCTCGGCACTGGGATGGCAGGAGTACCCCAGCCGGTCGACGTCGGCACCGCCGTCGTGGTCGCGGACGGTCCCGACGAACAACGCCGTCCCACCGGCCGCGTCGTCCCCGACGGCCCGGAAGACCTCGTCCACGGAGAGGGGCGTCTCCCGGATCCCGATCAGCTTGACGGGATCCTGCGCGGCCTGCTCACCGGGATGGTCGATCGTGGATGCCATGGCTCCATCGTGCCCCACCCCGACGACAGCTCGGAATAGCACGTTCGCCCGGCACGCGCGCGTGCCTGTTTGGAGCGTCCTACAGGGGTGGGCTTTCCAGGGGTGTCCTAGGGGGACCTACGGGGGCGCGCCCCTCAGATCCGGCGCCGGGCCTTCCGCGCCCGTCGTACGACCGCCGCCGCGCCCAGCAGCGCGACCGTCGCGCCCGCGGCACCGGCCGCCGTCGCGTCCTTGCGGCCGAGCCGCCGCCCGACGACGGTGTGCCGTCCGGAGACCTCCTCCAGCAGCTCCGCGAGCACTTCCTCGTTGGTCCACTGCGGCCGCCAGCCCGCGTCGTGCAGCCGGCTCCCGCTCACCACCCAGGGGTACATCGTGTACGCCAGGTCGCCGGCCGGGGACGGGGTGAGTCCGATGCGGTGCAGCCGGGCGGCGGCGCCGAGCGCGACCGCCGACGGCAGCTCCATGCGCCGGATGCCGCTCAGCTCCTCGACCTCCTCCTGCTCCAGCCATCCGTCGCAGCCGACGGCCAGTTCCCCGTCGACCTTCTCCAGGACCGCGTACTCCAGCGCGCTGCACAGGTCCTCGACGTGGCAGAACTGCCAAGCGGGCCGCGACCCGGCCACCACGAGCAGCCGGGGCGACTCGAAGTACCTGGTCAGCGCGGTGTCGGTGCCGCCGACGAGCACTCCGGGGCGGACGACGGTGACATTGAGCCCGGGGTGCGCGCGGGGCGCGCGCCGCGCGAGCCGCTCGACCTCCAGGAGGTCGCCCACCCCGGTGGCCTCGGCAGTGGCGCGCAGCTCGGCGTCCTCCGACAGCGGCAGCTCGTTGTCGGGCAGCGCTCCGTAGACCATTGCCGAGGTGCACAGCACGACCCGGTGGACACCCGCCGCCGCGGCGGCCGTCAGCACGGTCTGCGTCCCCCGCACGTTGTACGCCGAACGGGCGGCCGGGTCCGTCTCCAGATCGAGGTCCAGTGCCAGGTGTACGACGACGTCCGCGCCGCGCAGCTTCTCCGCGATGGCCGGATCCCGTACGTCGAGGATGTGCCACTGGGCCGCCGCGCACTCGCCGCGCCGCTCGTCGATGGCGATGACCTGCTTGATCTCCTCGGAGGCGGCGAGCCGCTCGGTCAGGAGCGCCCCGATCCCGGACGCGGCGCCGGTGACCGCGACGACGGGCCCGCGCACGGCGGGACTGGTTGAGTGGTTTCGCGCTGCGCGAACCTGCGGATCTGGGGAACTCACCGGGCGTCTCCAGCGGTTGTCTTCAGTACGGACGCGCGTGACGCGTCCGGACCAGGTGGCATCCATCCTGCCGCAGGCCAGGTCTCGGCGAAGCACCGAGGCCCGATCGGCCCGCGGTGTCTACGCTGGGTGGTGTTGAAGGGCAGTCGTGCCGTCGGAGAGAACCGGCGGCCTTACCAGCCGAGGAATCCCGTGAGTGACACCCCATTCGGATTCGGCCTTCCGCCGGAGGAGCCGGACGACGGCGACGAGGGCAAGAAGAAGGACCAGGAGAGCGGTGGTGGTCAGGGACCGGCCAACCCGTTCGGTTTTGGCGGGCTGCCCGGTGCCGGGGGCCTTGGCGGCCCCGGCGCGGACAATCCGCTCGCAGCCATGTTCGGCTCCCTGAACCCCACCGACCTGGGCGCCGCGTTCCAGCAGTTGGGCCAGATGCTCTCGTACGAGGGCGGCCCGGTGAACTGGGACATGGCCAAGCAGATCGCCCGCCAGACGGTCTCTCAGGGCACCCAGGACGGCACCAAGGACGCGAGCGTCGGCCCCGCCGAGCGCAGCGCGGTCGAGGAGGCCGTCCGCCTCGCCGACCTGTGGCTGGACGACGCGACCTCGCTGCCGTCCGGCTCCGGCTCCGCCGTGGCGTGGTCCCGCGCGGAGTGGGTCGAGGCGACCCTGCCGGCCTGGAAGGAACTCGTGGACCCGGTCGCCGAGCGCGTCGGCGCGGCCATGGGTGACGTCCTGCCCGAGGAGATGCAGGCCATGGCGGGCCCGCTGATCGGCATGATGCGCTCCATGGGCGGCGCCATGTTCGGCACGCAGATCGGGCAGGCCGTGGGCACGCTCGCGGGCGAGGTCGTCGGCTCGACCGACATCGGCCTGCCGCTCGGCCCGGTCGGCAAGGCCGCGCTGCTGCCGCTGAACATCGAGGCGTTCGGCAAGGACCTCGGCATCCAGCAGGAGGAGGTGCGGCTCTACCTCGCCCTGCGCGAGGCCGCCCACCAGCGCCTGTTCGCCCACGTGCCGTGGCTGCGCTCGCACCTGTACGGCGCGGTCGACGGGTACGCGCGCGGGATCAAGGTCGACACCGCCAAGCTGGAGGACGTGGTCGGCCAGTTCGACCCGCAGAACCCGGAGCAGTTGCAGGACGCTCTCCAGCAGGGCATGTTCCAGCCGGAGGACACGCCCGAGCAGAAGGCCGCCCTGGCCCGTCTGGAGACGGCTCTGGCGCTCGTCGAGGGCTGGGTGGACGCGGTGGTCCACGCGGCCGCGAAGCCGCGTCTGACGTCCGCCGACGCGCTCCGCGAGACCCTGCGGCGCCGTCGTGCGACGGGCGGTCCCGCCGAGCAGACGTTCGCCACGCTGATCGGCCTGGAGCTGCGTCCGCGCCGGCTGCGCGACGCCTCCCGGCTGTGGGCCTCTCTCACGGACGCGCGCGGTGTGGACGGCCGTGACGGCCTGTGGGCCCACCCGGACATGCTGCCGACGGCCTCCGACCTGGACGACCCGGACGGCTTCGTGCACCGCGAGCAGTTGGACTTCTCCGAGCTGGACAAGATGCTCGGCGAGGCGGCGAGCGGCACCGAGGAGAAGCCGGACCTGAGGAAGAAGGACGACGACTCCGAGTGAGCCTGCACGACGACGCGGTCCTCGTACTCAAGAGCTACGAGGACCAGACGGACCTGCGCCAGGCCTACCTGGACCACCTCGCCGAGCACCCGGACGGCATGTGGAAGTCCTGCCACTCCGGTCATGTCACGGCGAGCGCCCTGGTGATCGATCCCGAGCACGGCAGGGTCCTGCTGACCCTGCACAAGAAGCTGCGCATGTGGCTCCAGATGGGCGGCCACTGCGAGCCGGAGGACACCTCCCTGGAGGCTGCCGCCCTGCGCGAGGCCGGGGAGGAGTCGGGCATCACCGGACTGACACTGCTGCCGGGCGGCCCGGCGCGCCTGGACCGGCACCCGATCCCGGCGCCGTGCCACTGCCACTACGACGTCCAGTACGCGGTTGTGGCACCCCCGGGCGCCGTCCAGGAGATCAGCGACGAGTCCCTCGACCTGCGCTGGTTCGCCTACGACGAGGTGGCGACCGTAGCGGACGAGTCGGTCGTACGACTGCTCGAAGCGACCCGCGCCCGGCTCTGAAGCTGTAAGGGGCGCCGGCAATGGCGGGCGCCCCTTACCTCGGTCTACTGGACGCTCAGCTCCAGACGTTGCCCTGGTTCTGCGCGTGCGCGCCGTGCTGGCCCATGCCGTACTGCGCGGCGAGGCCCTGGCCGATCGCCGCGTTCTGCGGCGGCAGGAGTTCGCTGGGCTGGACGAGCGCGTAGCCGCTGCCCATGAAGCTCAACTCCCAGCCCTCGCCGGTGTTGCCGCGGCGCCGCCACACCCCGGAGGAGTGCGTCTGGGCCTGCATCTGGACGCGCAGTCCGGTGGACCAGGCGACGATCGCGTCGGCGTCGCAGTTGACGTACTTGTCGGGCGTGACCTGCATCATCAGCGGCGCGCCCGAGGTCATCAGGGCGACCTTGCCGCGGCCGGTGATGTTGAGCTGGTACTTCCCGGAGCCGGAGATGCCGTACTGGCTGTCCACGGCGATGACCTCGTGGTGCAGCGAGGAGTCCATCGCGAGGACATAGCTGCTGTCGACGGTCAGGCCGTCCTGCTCGACGTCCACCACGTGGATGTGCTGGGCGAGGTTGGCAAGGAAGACCGTGCCCTGCCCGTGGCAGCGCATCAGGCTGAGGCCCTCGCCGGTGTAGGCACGCGCACGTGCCTGCTGGTTGTTCTGGTACTCGGCGTCGAACTCGACGAGCCCCTGGTAGGCGACCATCGTGCCCTTGCGGGCGAGGATGTCGTCGTGGCCCTCCAGGACGATGCGCAGCATCTGCTTGTTCTGGAGGCTGTAGCGGTCCTGGGACTGCGAGTCGTTGAACGCGAAAAGCGGGCTCTGCATGGTGTCGTGTTCCCCCTCAGCCCCGGAACCGGAGGCGGTCGGTGCTGTCCTCGCTGGGCTGGACGACGACGATGCCCTGCCCGGAGAAGGCCATCTGATAGGCCTCACCGCTGCCGCGCCCGATCAGCGACTGCGCCTTGAAGCTGCGCTTGCCCTTCACCTTGAGGTTCGGGGACCAGGCGACGAGCGCGTCCGGGTCGACGTACGTCTCGTCCTCGCCACCGCCGCAGTCGACGACGATCGGCTTGCCTCGGGAGGTCAGCGCGACCCAGCCCTGGCCACTGATCTTGGTGTTCCACAGGCCCTGGCCCGCGAACTTCGCGAGCCCCTTGACCCGCTCCACGCCCCAGGTGAGGTGCGCGTCGAAGGCGAGCAGGTTGGTGGCGTTGACGGAGATGCCGTCGCCGTTGAGGTTGATCACAACGACGTCCGCGCCGTAGTCGGCGAGGTAGAGCAGTCCGTCTCCGGAGCACTTCATCAGGGGCGCGCCCTCGCCGGTCATCCAGTCGCGCGCGATCTGGCGCACGGCCGGCGGGTTGGGCTCGTACCGGATGAAGCCCTCGTAGGCGATCATCGAGCCCACGCGCGCGAAGAGGTCGCTTCCGGTCTGCATGGCGACCTTCAGCATGTTGTTGCCGTGGTTCTCCATGCGGGCGGTGACGGGTGCGGGGGCGTAGCCCGCGAGCGGCTGGTTCATGTCGGGCTCCCTCAGACCTCGTACGGCTGGACGACGACGAAATTGCCGGGGGCGGCCCGGAACTGCAGATTGACGCTCTCCCCGGTGTCTCCCGGATAGGCGTTGCGGCGCATCCGGACCTGGCTGGAGACGATCACCTGGGCGGCCGCGGACCAGGCGACGACCGCGTTGCAGTCGGCGAACGTGGTCGGCGTGACCGGCAGGACGACGGGCTCGCCGTGGGTCTTCACGACGATGGTGCCGGTCCCCTGGAACTGCATCGTGAACAGCGCGCCCCCGGGGATGCCGTGTCCCTCGATGCGCCGGACCTCGTACTGGAGGCTCTCGTCGAAGGCGAGGACGTTCTCCGCGGAGACGCAGATCGCGTCCCCCTGGAGCTCGACGGGGTGCAGGTTGGTGGACTTCTCGGCGAGGAACACCTGGCCCTGGCCGGTGCAGCGCATGAGCTGCATCTCCTGGCCGGTCGCGTTGCCCGTGATCCGGCCGGCGAACCCGGCGCCCTTGTAGCCGAAGTCGACCTTGCCCTGGTAGAGCACCATGCTGCCCTGGCGGGCCAGTACGGGCTGGCCGCCGACGCCGAGGTCGACGCGGATCAGCTTCTTGTTCTGCTGCGTCCAGCGCTGCCCGGTGGGCGTCTCCTTGAACTTCTCCAGCGCGGCCGAGACACCGGCGGCCTGGGGAGCGCCGGAGGGTACTCCGTAGGCGGCGGACTGGGCCGGGACCTGGCCGTATCCAGGGGGAGCGGGCGGCTGCCCGTAGCCGGGAGGGGCCGGGGGCCGGCCGTAGCCAGGCGGCAGCGGCGCCGTCTGCCCCGGGGCCTGCTGTCCGTACGGCTGCGGCGGCTGGCCGTAGGGCGCGGGGGCGGGGGCCGGCGGCGGCACCGTTCCGCCGCCGGGCGGGGTCATCGGCGCGATGATCGTCGGCGCGGCGTGCACGGAGGGCGCGGGCGCCGGGGCCGGCGGGGGTGTGAAGCCCTGCGGAGCGGGCTGAGGGGTCGGGGTGGGCGCTGGTGCCGGGGCGGACGGGGCGCCGAACGCGGGCGGCGCGGAGGTCTGCGGGGGCGGGGCGAAGCCCGGGGCGGCGCCGGACTGCGGCTGCGGCGCGGCGGGCGCCTCCTCCTCCATGACCTCGCCGCCGAAGTTCTTCAGCAGCGCTTCGAGGCCGCCGTCGAAGCCCTGGCCGACGGCGGCGAACCGCCAGACGTCCTTCAGGTAGAAGTCGCCCAGCATCACGGCCCGCTCGGTGGTGAACTCCGAACCGTTGAACGAGTACCGGGCCACTTCCTCGCCACCCGCGACGATCCGGACGTACCCGGGGGCGATCTGCGACATCTGCCCGGCGCCGTCGAGCGTCGCGGTGAACGCCAACTTGTGGATCTGCGGCGGGATCCTGTCGAGCGTGACCCGGAAGGACTCCGAGTCGCCCGCCTGGGCGCCGAGGAGCTGAATGGACTCCTCCGGGGACTTCGGCTGGTTGAAGAACACGAAGTACCGGTCGTCCGAGAGCCGCTCCTCGGCGTCGAGACCGAAGCAACTGATGTCGAACGTCAGCCCGGGGCCGGTGATCTGCACGCCTACGTACAGATCGGTGCCCGCGGTGAGGTCACTGATCTTGGCCTTGTGGCCGCGTTGGAATTCCCTGGCCATGCGTAACGACCGTCCCCCATCCCGATGCAAGTGCGTCGCGTCAGGCTAACGGCAATCTCTGACACCGGAGGATGTCGGTACAGACCCGGTACACAATCCCCCGCAGGGGGCCGTCACTCGTCGCGGGTGGCCGGCAGATGGGGCAGCCGTTCGGCCGCGACCACCCCTTCGAGGTAGCCCTTGGCCCGCTCGGTGCGCGGATAGGCCTCCAGAAGGCGCCAGAAACGCGGGCCGTGTCCGGGGACCAGGAGATGCGCGAGTTCGTGCAGCAGCACGTAGTCGACGACGTACTCGGGCATGCCCTGAAGCCGGTGGGAGAGGCGAATGCTGCCCTCGGAGGGCGTGCAGGAGCCCCAGCGCGTGTTCTGGTTGGTGACCCAGCGCACCGAGGTGGGCCGGGCGCGGCCGTCGAAGTACTGGTCCGACAGGCGCTCGGCGCGCTCCGCCAGCTCCGTGTCACCGAGCACGCGTTTGCTTTCCTGGGCGGCCAGCTTGTCGAGCATGACGGTGACCCAGCGCTTCTCCTCCGCCTCGGACATACGGGCGGGGATCAGCACGACGGTGCGATCGCCCTCGCGGTACGCGGAGACCGTTCTGCGCCGACGCGCACTCCTGCGAACCTCGATCGCGCTCGCCCCCGAGCCGCTTGGCGGCTGGCTCGTCATACTGCGCTGTGGTTTTCCGGCGCTGTGCAGTGGGTCGGCGGGCACGCCCCGACGTTACCCTCTGCACACGCGGGAAGTCCCGCCCCTGGGACGGTTCGGTGTCGATCCCCCACCGAGCGTTTGATTTGTACGACGAATACCCCCTGCCTGTGGACAACTTTCGGCACCCGACGCCCGGGACGGGCAGGCTGGCATCGCCGGCGGATCACGGACCGCTTCCACCGGCTCACGGTACGTACTTCCTAGGGCTACGGGGGCCTGTCATGCATCCGATGGTGAAGCCCGCGCTGCGGCGCGGCTGGCGTGATCTCAACACCGTGCAGTTCGGGATGACACCGGCGCACGCGATGACGCTCGGCCCGATGGACACGGCGACGGGCAGCTTCCTGGAGCTGCTCAACGGCACGCGCGGACTGCCGCTCCTGCGCGAAGAAGGCCATCGGATGGATCTGCCCGAGGGGCATGTCGACCAATTGGTGGAGCGGCTGACGCGCGCCGGTCTGCTCGACGACGCGAAAGGAGGTGGTCCCGGGGCCGATGCCCTGCGCGCGAAGAAGGCCGTCCTCGACCGGCTGCGCCCGGATCTCGCGTCGCTCTCCCTGGTCACCGGCGAGCCGGGCGCGGCGATGGGCCGTCTGGCGGCGAGGCGCGGACTGCGGGTACAGGTGAGAGGCGCGGGCCGGGTGGGGGCGGTGCTGGCCGCGCTGTTGTCGGGCGCGGGGGTCGGCGAGGTCGACGTACGCGACGGCGGTGACACCGAGCCCTGGGACGTGGCTCCGGGCGGACTGGCCGCCGAGGCGATCGGCGAGCGCCGGGACGAGGCGGCGCGGCGCGCGGTACGCCGGGCGGCACCGGGTCGTCCACCGCGCCGGACCTCTCGGTCGGCGGCCGAGGAGAACGACCCGGGCTTCTCCCTGGTGATCCTCGCCCCGCGCGACGATGTCGCCGTGCACGCGCCCGACCCGTCCGCGGCCACCGACCTGATCGCCTCGGGAACCCCTCATCTCTACGCCGGTGTCGTGGAGGGCACCGGAATCGTGGGCCCGCTGGTGCTGCCGGGTGAGACGGCCTGCGCGGGCTGCCTGCACCAGGCGCGCACCGACCGGGACCCGACCTGGCCCCGTCTCGTCGCCCAGTGGCGCTCCGGCAGGCAGCCCCGGGTGCGCCCCTGCGATCTGGCGCTGGCCACGAGCGTCGCCGGACTGGGGGCCGCGCACGCGCTCGCCTTCCTCGACGGGCAGTCGCCGTCGAGCGCGGGCGCGCGGTGGGAGGTCTCGCTGCCCGGTCTGCACTGGCACGCCCGGCCGGTCTGGGCGCACTCCGCATGCCCGTGCGGAGCCGCGGAGAAGGATGCGGAGAAAGGTAAGGAGGAACACACCTCTACGGACGAGGATCGACACGCGACAATGGCAGGGGACCGGCCGTCGAGGGATGTGCGCCGTAGGGCAGACTCGGCCCGGCCGGCTGGGACTTGGAGGGCGCATGTCTGATCTTCCGCGCAAGGCGGTCACCCGTACCGCCAAGCTCGCCGCGCTCCCGCTCGGCTTCGCCGGGAGAGCCACGTGGGGACTCGGGAAACGGATCGTGGGCGAGTCCGCGGAGATCGTCGGCCGTGAGCTGCAACAGCGCACGGCGGAGCAACTGTTCAAGGTGCTCGGCGAGCTCAAGGGCGGGGCGATGAAGTTCGGGCAGGCGCTGTCCGTCTTCGAGTCGGCGCTGCCCGAGGAGGTCGCCGGTCCCTACCGGGCCGCGCTGACCAAGCTCCAGGAAGCCGCGCCGCCGATGCCGACGCGCACCGTGCACGCCGTGCTGCAGGAGCGGCTCGGCGAGGACTGGCGCGAGCTGTTCCTGGAGTTCGAGGACAAGCCGTCGGCCGCGGCGTCGATCGGGCAGGTGCACCGGGCCGTGTGGCACGACGGCCGCGAGGTCGCGGTCAAGGTGCAGTACCCGGGCGCCGGCGAGGCCCTGCTGTCCGACCTGACCCAACTGAGCCGTTTCGCCCGCCTGTTGGGCCCGCTCATCCCCGGGATGGACATCAAGCCCCTCATCGCCGAACTCCGCGACCGGGTCTCCGAGGAGCTGGACTACGGCCTGGAGGCGCAGGCCCAGCAGGTGCACGCGGAGGAGTTCGAGGGCGACCCTGATGTCATGGTGCCCGCCGTGGTCCACCAGTGCGACCAGGTGCTGGTCACGGAGTGGATCGACGGGATCCCGCTGTCGGAGGTGATCGCCGACGGCACCCAGGAGCAGCGCGACCGGGCGGGGCAGCTCCTGGCCCGCTTCCTCTTCTCCGGGCCGGCCCGGACGGGGCTCCTCCACGCGGACCCGCACCCCGGCAACTTCCGTCTGCTGCCCGCCGACCCGGACGGCAAGGGCGACTGGCGCCTGGGCGTCCTGGACTTCGGCACGGTCGACCGTCTCCCCGGTGGCCTGCCGACCCCCATCGGCGACTCCCTGCGCATGACACTCGACGGCGACGCCGAGGCGGTCTACGAACTGCTGTGCACGGAGGGCTTCGTCAAGGAGTCGATAGAGCTGGACCCCGACGCCGTCCTCGACTACCTCGTGCCGATCATCGAGCCGGCCCAGGTCGACGAGTTCACCTTCACCCGCGGCTGGATGCGCAGCCAGGCGGCCCGCATCGCCGATCCCCGCTCCCCCGCCCACCAGTTGGGCAAGCAGCTCAATCTGCCTCCGGCGTATCTCCTGATACACCGAGTGACGTTGAGCACAATCGGCGTCCTGTGCCAGTTGGGCGCGACGGTGCGGCTGCGCGAGGAGCTGGAGGAGTGGCTGCCGGGGTTCGTGCCGGAGGACCTGGAGGCGTACGAGGAGGAGCCCGCCGCGGAGGCGTGAGCGGAGGACGTGGTCACCACCAGTCCGAGTCCAGCCGTCCTTCGATCGCCCTGAGGCTCTCCCTGGCGCAGGAGTCGCAGAAGTAGCTGCGGGTTCCGTGCTCCACGGAGCAGGTCCAGGTGGGCTGTGGGCCTTCCGACCGGGTGCCGCAGCGGGCGCACACCAGGGGTGGGGGCTCCGCGGTGGAGGCGCTGTCGTCACTGCCTCCGGGAGGACTCATCACGCGGCGACGATATCGCCGTACCCGGTGATCGGTGGGCGGAACGCACCGCGGGGGCCGGTCCGTTCGGACGGACCGGCCCCCGCGTGGAGCTTTCGCCTCCCGGAACTGGGAGGCCACCGCTTCAGGTGTGATCGATTACTGCATGACGGCCATGGCGAGCGCACGGCGGGCGCGCATCGAGGCACGCTCGGCCCTGCGCTGCATCCGGCGGGCGGACACCAGGCTCACGGCCCGGCGTTCCCGCTCGGCCTCATGCAGGCGCTCGTGCATATGCGCACGGGCCAGGGCTTCTGGAATGAGTTGCATCTCTCGGGTCCTGTTCTGGCGCGACTCGGTCGCACCGGGGGTGGTGAAGTCTGGGATCGCGGAGCCCGCGGGCTCGCTGGGAGTGGACGGCTTCATCGGGGCCTGCTTCTTGGGGTCGTGCGTGAGGGGGCGGTCGATCGTTCCGAAGATGTTCATGCCGTGACCGGGTTCTTGCGCGGACGGCCACGCGGCCGCTTGCGGGCCACGACGACACCCTGGACGAACAGCTCGCCACCCCAGACGCCCCAGGGCTCACGCCGCTCCTTGGCCCCGGCGAGGCAGGCCTCGACCAGCGGGCAGGTACGGCAGAGGGACTTGGCGTACTCGACATCGGCCGGCGACTCGGCGAAGAAGACCTCCGGGTCGTAGGAACGGCAGGGGACGGGCACGCCGAGGTTCTCGATGGCGTCGTCGAGCGCGGTGAGCGCGGTGAGCGGGATCAAGGTGGAGTCCTCCGTGAGGCCGGGCGGGGGGATCGTTTCGGAAGGCGGTACGGACGGGGCGTGCGCTTCGAGTTGCACGGTTGTTCTTCCTCGTCTGGTCGTTCCGGCCCTGTTGGGCCGGTTGTCGGCTGGTACCGGGTTCTTTTCTTGTCCCGAGGCCCCTTCGCTCCGTCGTCCCCGTTCGGGGAAAACAGAAGGGCCGCGGATCCCGGATGGGGTTCCGCGGCCCTGAAGGCGCCGGCCTGATCGATCAGGCTGGATCACTCCAGGGTTCTGGCCCACGGAAGGCCCACATCTGGTGGTGCTGCGTCGTCTTCTTCCGGCCTCCGGCACCGGCCGCAAAGGCATAGGCCTGCGCCTGTGCCGCTACTGCTTCCAGTGCCTTGGTCGGTCGCTCATTGCGCTCACGGACGGGAAGAACCGCGAGAGACACGGAGGACGCCGGGCGGCCGGCAGAAATGCCGGACAGACCGGTACCCAGGTTCGAAACGCCGAGCATGCACAGGGAGACGACCGAGGGATCGGTCATTTTCACGGTGCTGCTGGAGCGGGTGTTGATGCTGATCACTGGAATCGCCTCCTCTCGGCGTCTCGGGGGACCGGGGGTGAGACCGGTCCTTCGGATATGCAAGTACAGCACGGAATCAGGGCCTTCGAGAAGGCCCCCTGTTCCCGTGTCTAAGAACCTATGGGGATTGCTGGGGCATGCGCAAACTATTTTTCCGACGAGTTTCCATCAGTCCCCCGCGACACCCTCCGCAGGCTCCTGACCGCCGCAGATGGCCAGGACATCGGCCCCGTAGCGGTTGAGCTTGCGCACGCCGACGCCGGGGATCCGCGCGAGTTCGCCCTCGTCGTCGGGGACAGTCTCGGCGATCACCATCAGCGTCTTGTCGGTGAAGACGCAGAAGGCCGGCTGACCGCTGCGCTGCGCCTGGACCTCCCGCCACTCGCGCAACCGCTCGTAGAGGCCCTCGTCCATGTCGGTGGGGCAGTCCTCGCAGCGCATCAGCTTCATCTCGCCGGCGTCGGTGAGCGTACGGCCGCACACGCGGCAGCGGGCCGGGGTGCGCTGCGTCCGCCGAGGGACGGCTTTGGGGCCGCTGCCCGGGTAGCCGCGCTCGATGCCTCCGGGGGCGAGCGCGCCGGGTCTGCCGGCGGTGCCGGTCGAGCCGGGGCGCAGACCGTCCAGGAAGCGGCTGGGGCGGCGGCTCGGGCGGCCGCCGGGCGAGCGGGACAGCGCCCAGGAGACGTAGAGCCGCTCTCTGGCGCGGGTTACTCCGACGTAGAGGAGCCGGCGTTCCTCCTCGACCTGTTCATCGGTCTTCGCGTAGGTGATCGGCATCATGCCCTCGGCGACGCCGACCAGGAACACGACGTCCCACTCCAGGCCCTTGGCCGAGTGCAGGGAGGCGAGGGTGACGCCCTGGACGGTCGGGGCGTGCTGGGCGTTCGCCCGTTCGTCGAGTTCGGCGACCAGGTCGGCGAGGCTGGCTCCGGGTTTGGCCGCGACGAAGTCCTGCGCGAGGTTGACCAGGGCGGCGAGCGACTCCCAGCGCTCTCTGACGGCGCCCGAGCCGGCCGGGGGTTCGGTGGTCCAGCCCTCGCCGGAGAGGACGGCACGGACCTGGGAGGGCAGGTCGACGACGTCGTCGAGGAGCGAGTCGTTGCCTCCGAAGCGGGCCGCGCCGCGCAGGGCGGCACCTGCCTTGCGGACCTCGGGGCGGTCGAAGAAACGCTCGGCACCGCGCAGTTGGTAGGAGACTCCGGCGTCGGCGAGGGCCTGTTCGTAGGTCTCGGACTGGGAGTTGGTGCGGAACAGGATGGCGATCTCGCTCGCCGGGACGCCCGCTGCCATGAGGTCCCGGATGCGGCGGGCGGCGCCCTCGGCCTCGGCCGGCTCGTCGGTGTAGTCGGCGTAGACGGGCTCGGGGCCCGCGGCGCGCTGGGAGATCAGCTCCAGGCGATGGTCGGCGGCCCGGCCGCGGGCCTGGGAGAGCAGGCCGTTGGCGAGATGGACGACCTGGGGCGTGGAGCGGTAGTCGCGGATCAGCTTGACGACCGTGGCGCCGGGGTGGCGGGTGCGGAAGTCGAGAAGGTGGTCGGGCGTCGCCCCGGTGAAGGAGTAGATCGTCTGGCTGGCGTCGCCGACGACGCACAGGCTGTCGCGGTCGCCCAGCCACAGCTCCAGGAGGCGCTGCTGGAGCGGGCTGACGTCCTGGTACTCGTCGACCACGAAGTGCTGGTACTGCGAGCGGACCTGTTCGGCGATGTCCTGCCGGTCCTGGAGGACGGCGACGGTCAGCAGCAGGACGTCCTCGAAGTCGATGACCGCGCGGTCGCGCTTGACCTCCTCGTACGTCGTGTAGAGCTGGGCGATCTCGGCGGCGGCGCGCGGGATCTCCCGGCCGGCCTTGGCCGCCGCGGCCGCGTAGTCGGAGGGGACGGTCTGGGTGACCTTGGACCATTCGATCTCGGCGGTGACGTCCCGCAGTTCACCGCGGTCGAGTCGGATGCGGCAGGCGGCCGCCGCGTCGGCGACGAGCTGGATCTTGCGGTCGACCAGCCGGGGCATGCCGCCACCGATTGCTTTCGGCCAGAAGTACTGGAGCTGGCGCAGCGCGGCCGAGTGGAAAGTACGGGCCTGGACGCCCGCGGCACCGAGCTGGCGGAGCCGGCCGCGCATCTCGCCGGCTGCCCGGTTGGTGAAGGTGACGGCCAGCACGCTGGACGGCTGAAGGAGACCTGCGCGCACTCCGTAGGCGATCCGGTGGGTGATCGCCCGTGTCTTGCCCGTGCCGGCGCCCGCCAGCACACACACCGGTCCGCGCAGGGCGGTGGCCACTTCGCGTTGCTCGGGGTCGAGCCCGTCGAGCACCGCGTCGGCCGAGTCCGGTACCTGCGGGAACAGGGAGGAGTGCGTTGCTGCTGTCACACGGCCATGCTGCCAGGTCCCCGGAGACGGGTGAGCCGGTTGTCCACAGGGAGGCACCGCAGTCGTACTAATGCGGCAGGCGTCACGTGCCCGGGGATACCCCCGGCGGGAATGGCGGCCCCCTCGCGTACGTTGCGTCCACTGCGAGGACACATCCCCCGAGCTGTTGAGGAGCGCGAGAAGATGTCGGGCACTGTGACGATGTACAGCACCACGTGGTGCGGTTACTGCCGTCGGCTGAAGAGCCAGATGGACCGCGAGGGCATCGCGTACAACGAGATCAACATCGAGCAGGACCCGGCCTCCGCGGCGCTCGTCGAGAAGGCGAATGGCGGGAATCAGACGGTCCCGACCTTGCTGTTCGAAGACGGTTCGACACTGACGAACCCGTCGCTCGCCCAGGTCAAGCAGAAGATCGGCGCCTGAACGACGGTCGGCGCGCGCAGCTCCAGAGAAGGCGGCTCCTGATGTCAGGGGCCGCCTTCTTGTCGTTCTGTTGCCGTTCGGCTCAGGCGGCCGGCTTGTCCCACACCACCACGTAACGCCAGAGGAGCCGTCGCCTGAGCCGGGCGCCGGGCAACAGGCGCCGGACCTCCTTGCTCACCTCGCCCCAGCACATCGTCGTGTCCTCCACGGGCATGCCGACAGGCCCGCGTTTCCCGCCGTTCCGTCGCGCCAGGAACAGGCTCACGGGAAGCCCGCAGCCGCTGATCACCCAGTCCAGGAACGTCCGGTTGCAGGCCAGGCCGACGAGCACCAGGCGGCCGCCGGGTGCGAGCAGACTCACCAGCCGTCGCACGGCCTGCTCGAACTCGGTGTGATGGACAACGGCGACCGCGCTGACGAAGTCGTATGTGCCTTCGTCGAGTGCGGTGCCGTCGAGGTAGTCCGCCTCCACGAAGGTGACGTTTTCCGGGACGTCCGCGCAGGCGAGCCGGATCATCTGCGGCGAGCGGTCCACGCCCGTCACGGACTCGGCCCTGCCCGCGAGTTTGCGGGCGAGCAGACCGTCACCGCAGCCGACGTCCAGGGCGGTACGGCAGCCTTCGGGCACCGCGTCGACCACCACGGGGTGGTAGTGGACGTTGTGGTTCCAGTACGGGTCGGTCATCCGCGCCCCCAGTCGCCTCCGCCTCAGACGAAGCTTCTCGTCGGCAGCGGCTTGCCGTACCAGAGTTCGATCAGTCGGGCCGCGATCGAGATGCCGTACGGGGGCAGCACCTCTTCGGACTCGAAGGCCGCGCGCAGCTCCTCACGGGAGAACCAGCGGGCCTCGTGGATCTCGTCGCCGTCGACGTTGATGTCCGTCGAGGTGGCACGGGCCATGAAGCCCAGCATGAGGCTGGACGGGAAGGGCCAGGGCTGACTGGCGACGTACTCGACATGGCCGACGGTGATACCGGCCTCCTCGAAGACCTCGCGGCGCACCGACTGCTCGATGGACTCGCCGGGCTCCACGAAGCCGGCGAGCGTCGAGAAGCGGCCCTCGGGCCAGTGGACCTGGCGGCCGAGCAGGATGCGGTCCTCCTCGTCGGTGACGGCCATGATCACGGCGGGGTCGGTGCGCGGGTAGTGCTCCGCGCCGCAGGCCGGGCAGCGGCGGATATGGCCGGCCGCGGCGATCACCGTGCGCTCGCCGCAGCGGGAGCAGAAGCGGTGCAGGCGCTGCCAGTTCTCCAGGGCGACCGCGTGCACCATCAGGCCCGCGTCCCGGGGTGACAGCAGCAGGCCCGCCTCGCGCAGGCCCGCAGGCCGCGCCGACTGGTCGATACGGCCCGGCAGGGCGTCCTTCTGGAGGGCGAAGAAGCTGACGCCGTCGTCGTCGGTGCCCAGGAAGTAACGGTGTGCCTCGGTGAGGGGCGCCTCGAAAGACGGGGTCATGACGAGTTCGGTTCTGCCCTCGGGCGTCTCGTCGATGAGGGCCTGGCCGCCGGAGACCACGAAGCAGCGGGTGGTGGGGTGGCTCCACGCCGCGGCGAGCCAGGCCTCGTCGAGCCGGTGGTGGGCGGCTCGGTCGATGCCGCTCGGGGCGGTGAGCGAGATGGGTCGATCGGCTGTGTGGTCGGTCCAGGTGGTCACGGGTGCTTCCAACTCCCCCGGCAATGCGGATTGTTTCGGCGGGCGGTTCAGCGGGACGTACGGCAGGAGGCGACCGGGTCCGGCGGGGACGGGGTGTGCGGGGCGGTTCTTCCAGTGTGCCCCGCGCGGGTCGCCGTTCCGGATCGCGCAAGTTCGTCAGGGCGCATGGCGCCAGGTGTCGGCGAGGTCTCCCCACAGGTGGGCGGTGGCTTCGACGCCCTTCATGAGGAGGTCGAGTTCGACCTTCTCGTTCGGGGCGTGCCAGCCGTCGGAGGGGACGGAGATGCCCAGGAAGAGGACGGGTGCCCGGAGGACTTCCTGAAGGTCGGCGGCCGGTCCCGAGCCGCCCTCGCGGGTGAAGCGGACCGGTTTCTCGAAGGCGCGGGCCATGGCGCGGACGACGGATTGCAGGGCCGGGTGGTCCAGAGGCGTCAGGCACGGCCGCGTGGCCGCGCTGAACGTGATCTCCTGGCGGATTCCGTCGGGCACCTGCCCGGCGGCCCAGTCGCGGACGGCCTTCTCGATGTGGTCGGGATCCTGGCCGACGACCAGCCTGAACGACAGCTTCACCATGGCCGAGGACGGGATGATCGTCTTGCTGCCCGGGCCCTGGTAGCCGCCGCCGATGCCGTTGACCTCGGCGGTGGGGCGGGCCCAGATGCGCTCCAGGGTGGTGTACCCGGCCTCTCCGTGGGTGGCATGCGACTTGGCGGTATGCAGCCATTCCTGCTCGTCGAAGGGCAACTCGGCGAAGAACTCTCGCTCCTGGTCGGTGAGTTCGACGATGCCGTCGTAGAAGCCGGGTACCGCCACGCGGGCGTGCTCGTCGTGCAGTGCGGCGACGAGGCGGGCGGCGGCGGTCGCCGGATTCGGCACGGCGCCGCCGAAGGAGCCGGAGTGGATGTCCTGGTCGGGGCCGTGCAGCCGGATCTCGCACTCGGCGAGGCCGCGCATGCCGGTGCACACCGTGGGGGTGTCCTCTGACCACATGCCGGTGTCGGAGACGATCACGGCGTCGGCGGCGAGCCGGTCGGCGTGCTCTTCGACGAGGGCCCGGAAGTGCGGGGAGCCGGACTCCTCCTCGCCCTCGACGAGCAGCTTCAGATGGACGGCCGGGGTGGTGCGACCGGTCGCGGCGAGGTGGGCGCGGACGCCGAGTGTGTGGAAGAACACCTGGCCCTTGTCGTCGGCCGCCCCGCGCGCGTGGAGGCGGTTCTCGCGGACGACGGGTTCGAAGGGCTCGCTGTCCCAGCCGTCCTCGCGGGCGGCGGGCTGGACGTCGTGATGGCCGTAGACGAGGACCGTGGGCGCCTCGGGGTCGTCGCTGGGCCACTCGGCGAAGACGGCGGGGGCGCCCGGGGTCGGCCAGACCTCGGCGGTCGGGAAACCGGTCTCCCGGAGTGTGGCGGCGAGCCAGTCCGCGCTGCGCCGGACGTCGGGCGCGTGGTCGGGCTGCGCCGACACGGACGGGATGCGCAGCCACTCGGCAAGGTCGTCGAGGAAGGCTGCGCGGTGCTGCTCGATGTACGTGCGGACCGCGCTGACGGCACTGTCAACGGTGTGGCTCATGGTCACGAGCCTATCGGCCCGCACCGACATCCTCGGTGGGCGGTTCCTCACAGTTTGCTTGCGTGCCCGGCTCCTCCAGCAGCAGCCGCTCCAGTGCGGCCCGGTCCGGGAGTCCCTCCGGCCGGACGACCTCGCCGCCGCGCACGTACAGGAACGCGGCGCTCACCACTTCCAGGGGCACGCCCTGCCGCTCGGCCCACGCCAACCGGTAGATCGCGAGCTGGAGCGGGTCCGCGCTGCGGGTGCGGCTGGTCTTCCAGTCGAGGATCTCGTACGTCGCCCCGTCGCCGTCGCCCTGCTTGTAGACGGCGTCGATACGCCCCCGTACGACGCGGCCGGCGATCGAGAGCTGGAACGGGGTCTCGACGCGGTACGGCGTGCGTCGCGCGTACTCCGTGCGTTCGAAGGCCTCCTTGAGGGCCTCCAGGTCGCGTTCGTCGGCGATCTCCGCGTCGCTGCCCGGCAGTTCCTCCGGTTCCAGCATGGGCAGGGTCAGCTCTTCGAAGCGCGATTCCACCCACGCGTGGAAGCGGGTGCCTCGGCGTGCGGCGGGTTGCGGCGGGCGCGGCAGAGGGCGCGCGAGTTCCTGCGCGAGCCCGTCCGGGTCGGCGGCCAGGCGCAGCAGTTGGGTGGCGGTCAGCGAGGCCGGCAGGGGTACGTCGGTGACGCTCTGGCGGGCGCGCAGGAGTTCGCCGGTGAGCGCGTCGAGGTCGCGGTCCCAGGAGGCGATGGCGCGGGCCTCCTCGGGGGTGAGGGGGGTGCCGGGCGGCTCCGTGGGGTGCGGACGTGCGCCCCCTGGCGCACTGGAGTGTTCGGCGGGGCGGGGGGCCGTCGCCTGGTGCGGGAGGGTCGGGCGGTCCGTGGTCCAGGCGTCCCAGTCGGCGAGGTCGTCCTCCGGGAGGCCGTCTTCGTCTTCGGCGTCGAGAGGGGGTCCCCCGTACGGAGGCTCGTCGTAAGGACGATCGTCGTAGGGAGGTTCCTCCTCGTAAGGCGGTTCCTCGTAGGGAGGTTCCTCGTCCTCCGGTGGCGGGGGCCAGTCCGGGTCGTCGTGGGTGTTCGGGTCGTGGGTGGCCGCGGGGTGGCTCTCGTCGTGGGAGGCGAGGTGCTCCAGGTGGTCCAGGACCATCTTGGCGGCCTTGTGGCGATGGGTCATCGCCACGTCGTCGAGGGGCAGCGGCCAGGCCTGGTCGGCGGTGGCCGTGTGCAGTGCGGGGTTCTCCTCGTCGTCCTCGGGCCGGTCCGCCCAGGCCTCGATCTCGCCGTGTCCGGCCGTGCAGTGGTCGTACAGGGCCATGAGGAAGTCGGAGGGGCCGCGGGGCTTCTTCTGGGTGGGGCCCCACCAGTGGCCGGAGCCGAGCAGCAGGGAGCGGGGGCGGGTGAAGGTGACGTAGCCGAGGCGGAGTTCCTCGGTGTGCTGGTGGTCCTTCATGGACTCGTGGAAGGCCTTCAGCCCTCTGGAGTCCCAGGACGTGACGTCGGGGAGGGTGGCGGTGTCGCCGCGCAGCGCGTGCGGCAGGACCTTGCCCTGGGCGGTCCACTTCTCTCGGCCCTGGCCGCTGGGGAAGGTCCCGGTGACCAGGCCGGGGACGGCCACGACGTCCCACTCCAGGCCCTTGGACTTGTGCGCGGTGAGGACCTTGACGGTGTTCTCGCCGCCGGGCAGCGCGTTGTCGAGGCCCTTCTCGTACTGGGCGGCGGTGCGCAGGAAGCCGAGGAAGGCGAGCAGGGTCGCCTCGCCGTCGCCGGCGGCGAAGGAGGCGGCGACGTCCAGGAAGTTCGACAGGGTTTCGCGGCGGCGGGCGGCCAAGGCGTGCGGGGACGCCGCCAGTTCGACCTCCAGGCCGGTGATGGCCAGGACGCGGTGCAGGACGTCCATCAGGGGGTCGGACAGGGAGCGGCGCAGGTCGCGCAGTTCGGTGGCCAGGCGGGCGAAGCGCACGCGCGCGTCCGGTGAGAAGGGCAGCCCGTCGTCGTCCCTGTCGCCGTCGGCGCCGTACAGGGGTGTCTCCAGGAACGTGTCGAGGGCGTCGGCGAGCGATATCACCTCGGAGGGGTCGACCCCCTCGACGGCCTCGGCGAGCCGGCGGTCCGGGTCGTCGTCGACCCCCACGCGCGTGTGCGCCACCAGGAGCCGGGCCCGTCGTCCCAGGAGGGCGAGGTCGCGTGGGCCGATGCGCCAGCGCGGGCCGGTCAGCAGGCGGACCAGGGAGGCGTTGGCGCCCGGGTCTTGGAGGACTTCACAGACGGCGACGAGGTCGGCGACCTCGGGGAGGTGCAGCAGGCCGGAGAGTCCGACCACCTCGACGGGGATGTCGCGGGCCACCAGGGCACCCTGGATCTCGGCGAAGTCGGTGGCCGTACGGCACAGGACGGCGATCTCGCCGGGTTCCTTCCCGGTCCGTACGAGGTGGGCGATGGAGTCGGCGAGCCAGTCGATCTCCTCGGCGTGGGTGGGCAGCAGCGCGCAGCGGACCATGCCGTCGCGCTCGGCGCCGGGTGCCGGGCGAAGGGCCTCCACGCCCGCGTGCATGGCGCGCAGGGGTTCCGCGAGGCCGTTGGCGAGGTCGAGGAGGCGGCCGCCGCTGCGGCGGTTCTCGCTCAGCGACTGGCGGGCTCCGAGACCGCCGTCCGTGTGCGCGAAGTGCTCCGGGAAGTCGTCGAGGTTGGCGACGGACGCGCCGCGCCAGCCGTAGATCGCCTGGCACGGGTCGCCGACCGCGGTCACCGGGTGTCCCGTGCCGGCGCCGAACAGGCCTGCCAGGAGGATGCGTTGAGCGACCGAAGTGTCCTGGTACTCGTCGAGCAGCACCACCCGGAACTCGTCCCGCAGGATGTCGCCGACCTCGGGGCGGGTGCGCGCCAGGGTCGCGGAGAGGGCGATCTGGTCGCCGAAGTCGAGCAGGTCGCGCTCGCGCTTGGCGGCCCGGTAGCGGCTCACCAGCTCCGTGAGGTCGCGGCGGGCGGCGGCCGCCTCGGGAACCTTGCGCAGCTCGGCGTTGCTGAGCTTGACGCCCTCCAGCCGGCGCAGGAGATCGGCGTCGTAGGCGCGCAACTCCTCGGGGCGTACGAGGTGTTCGGCCAGCTCCGCGTCGAGGGTGAGGAGGTCGCTGACGAGGTCCGGGAAGGAGCGGGTGAGTGCCGGATAGGGGCCCGGGGCCTCGCGCAGTACGCGCGCGGCGAGCTGGAACCGGGTGGCGTCGGCAAGCAGACGGGAAGTCGGTTCGAGGCCGATGCGCAGCCCGTGGTCGGTCAGCAGGCGGCCCGCGAAGGCGTGGTACGTCGAGATCACCGGCTCGCCCGGGGGGTTGTCCGGGTCGATGACGTCGGGGTCGGTGACGCCCGCCTTGATCAGCGCCTTGCGGACGCGCTCGGCGAGTTCACCGGCGGCCTTGTTGGTGAAGGTCAGGCCGAGGACCTGCTCGGGGGCGACCTGTCCGGTGCCGACCAGCCACACCACGCGGGCCGCCATCACCGTGGTCTTGCCCGACCCGGCTCCGGCCACGATCACCTGCGGGGCGGGCGGCGCGATGATGCAGGCCGTCTGCTCCGGGGTGAAGGGGATGCCGAGGAGCTCCTTGAGCTCATCGGGATCGGTGATACGGGCGGGCATGTCGCAGAGGCTAGCGGCGGCCACTGACAGTCGAGGACCAATCGCCCTCAGGGGAAGGAGAAGCGCAGGTCAGCACATGTGGTGCGATGTGTCACGCACGTCACTCGACCACGTGCCGGCCCTCGGGCCGTGCGCTGCACGAGGCCCGGAACGCGCAGTGCGCGCAGTGCTGGCCGGCCGTGGGCGTGAACCGTTCGTCGAGGACCTTGCCCGCGGCCGTGGCCAGGAGTTCACCGGCCCACTCCCCCTCCTGGGGCTCCTGGGCCTGAACCTTGGGCAGCGTCTCGCCGCCGTCGCGCTGGGCGGCGCCCTGGCGCAGTTGGACCAGTTCGGCGCCGCCCGGTTCGGGGCGGACTCCGTCGAAGGCCTCGTCCACGGCGCCTTCACGGACGGCGAGTTGGTAGACGGCGAGTTGAGGGTGGCGCTCCACCTCGCGGGCGGTCGGCGTCTGCTTGCCGGTCTTGAAGTCGACGACGTAGGCGCGTCCCTCGCCGTCCGCCTCGACGCGGTCCATGGAGCCGCGGATGCGCACTTCGTAGTCGCCCGCTTCGAGGGTGACGTCGAAGTCGTGCTCACTGGCGACGGGTGTGCGACCGGTGCGGACGCCGTTGGAGTTGACGTGCCACTTCAGGAAGCGTTCGAGCGCCACGCGCGCGTTGCCCTTCTCCTGCTCCGACTTCCAGGGGGCGTCGAAGGCGAGCGCGTTCCACACGGTGTCGAGGCGTTCCATGAGGACGGCGAGGTCGGCCGGTGTGCGGCCGGAGGCGACCTCGTCGGCGAGGACGTGCACCACGTTCCCGAAGCCCTGGGCGGCGGTCGCGGGCGCGTCGGCCTTCACCTCGCGGCCCAGGAACCATTGCAGGGCACAGGTGTTGGCGAGCTGGTCGAGGGCGCTTCCGGAGAGCACGACGGGCTGGTCGCGGTCGCGCAGCGGCACCTTGCTCTCGGTGGGCTCGAACATGCCCCACCAGCGGTACGGATGCGCGGACGGGACGAGCGGGCGGCCGTCCTCGTCGGCGAGCGCGGCCAGCCGGGCGAGCCGGCGCGCGGCGGCTTCCCTGAGGGTGTGGGACACGCGCGGGTCGACGGTCGTTGCACGCAGTTCGGCGACCAGGGCGGCGACCGACAGCGGGCGGCGCGGGCGGCCGGTGACGTCCTTGGGCTCGACGCCGAGTTCCGTGAGGAAGCGGGAAGGTTGGTCGCCGTCGTCCGCGGGGGCCTTCACCGCGGTGACGACGAGGCGTTCACGCGCGCGTGTGGCGGCGACGTAGAACAGACGGCGTTCCTCGGCCAACAGGGCACCCGGGGTGAGCGGTTCGGCGAGTCCGTCGCGGCCGATGCGGTCGGCCTCCAGGAGCGAGCCGCGCCGGCGCAGGTCCGGCCACAGGCCCTCCTGGACGCCTGCCACGACGACCAGCCGCCACTCCAGGCCCTTGGAGCGGTGCGCGGTCATCAGGCGTACGGCGTCGGGGCGTACGGCCCGCCGGGTGAGGGTGTCGGCGGCGATGTCCTCGGCGTCGATCTCCTCCAGGAAGTTGAGGGCGCCCCTGCCGCCGGTGCGCTCCTCCGCGCGGGCCGCGGTCGCGAACAGCGCGCAGACGGCGTCCAGGTCGCGGTCCGCGTTCCGCCCGGCCGCGCCGCCGCGCCGAGCGGACCGCTCCAGGCGCCCGGGCCAAGGTGTGCCCTGCCAGAGGTCCCACAGCGCCTCCTCGGCCGTACCGCCGCCCGCCAGGCGCTCCCGCGCCTTGCGCAGCAGCGCGCCCAGGCGCTGGGCGCCACGCGCGTACGTGGGGTCGTGCGCGACCAGCCGCTCGGGCTCGGCAAGTGCCCGCGCGAGCAGCTCGTCCGAGGGTGGCGGCACGGGGTTGCCCCCGGCCCGCTCCTCCTCGCGCAGCGCCCGGCCCAGGCGGCGCAGATCGGCTGCGTCCATGGCGGCGAGGGGGGAGGCGAGCAGGGTGAGGGCGGTCTCGGTGTCGAGCCATGAGGTGTCCGGGGCGGGCTCTTCGGAAGCGGTGTCGGGGACGGGCTCCTCGGAGGCGGCGCCCGTGAGGCTCCCGTCGGGCGCCGTGCCAGTGAGGCTCTCCTCGGACACCGTGCCAGTGAGGCTTTCGTCGGGCTCGGCGTCCGTGAGGCTCGCTTCGGATGTGTCGTCCGCGGGACTCACTCCGGACGTGTCAGAGGCGGATTCTTCCGCCACGGCCGGGGCGCCCGCGGACGACTCCGCGACCGCAACCGCCCGCAAGGCCGTCAGCAGCGGTGCCACCGCCGGTTCGTGGCGCAGGGGCAGGTCGTCTCCGTCGATGTCCAGGGGGACGCCGGCTGCCGTGAGAGCGCGGCGGACCGTGGGGATCGTCCGCGAGCCGGCCCGCACCAGGACGGCCATGTCGCTCCAGGGGACGCCGTCCTCCAGGTGTGCCCTGCGGAGGATGTCGGCGATGTTGTCCAGCTCCGTGCCGGACGTCGGGTACGTGTACACCTCGACGCGTCCGCCGTCCCGTACCGGGGACAGCTCGCGGTGGGCACGCACCTTCTGCGCCGGGAGCCGGGTCAGGGGCATGCGCTGGGTCAGCAGCCGGGTGGCGGTCAGCAGGGCGGCGCCGGAGCGGCGGGAGGTCCGGAGCACCTCCACGGGGGCCGGATCGCCGCCCGCGCGCGGGAAGGCGCTCGGGAACTCCAGGATGCCGTTCACATCGGCGCCCCGGAACGTGTAGATCGACTGGTCGGGGTCGCCGAAGGCGACGAGGGTGCGCCCGCCGCCGGCGAGGGCGTGCAGCAGTCGGACCTGAGCCGGGTCGGTGTCCTGGTACTCGTCCACGAACACGGCGTCGTACTGCGCGGCGAGCCGCTCGGCGACCTCGGGGCGGTGGGCGAGGAGCACCGCGCGGTGGACCAGTTCCGCGTAGTCGAGCACTCCTTGGAGGTCGAGTACGTCGAGGTACTCGGCGAGGAAGGCGGCGGCCGCGCGCCAGTCGGGGCGGCCGATGCGGTGGGCGAAGGCGTCCAGGGCGTCGGGGGCGAGGCCCAGTTCGCGGCTGCGGGCGAGGACCGCGCGGACCTCGTCGGCGAAGCCGCGGGTGGTGAGGCAGGCCCGCAGTTCGTCCGGCCAGCGCACATGGGCGAGGCCGAGCCGCTCCAGGTCGGGCTGACCGGCGAGCAGTTCGCGTACGGCGACGTCCTGTTCGGGGCCGGAGAGCAGCCGTAGGGGCTCGACGAACAGGTCGCTGTCCTGGTGGGCGCGGACCAGGGCGTAGCAGAACGAGTGGAAGGTGGTCGCCCGGGGCGCGCGGGCGGCCCCGATGCGCAGTGCCATACGGTCGCGCAGTTCGACCGCCGCCTTGCGGCTGAACGTCAGCACGAGGATCCGCGCGGGGTCACCTCCCCGGGCGACACGGGCCGCGACGGACTCCACGAGGGTGGTGGTCTTGCCGGTGCCCGGACCTGCGAGGACCAGCAGCGGACCGGTCTCGTGGTCAACCACCGAGCGCTGTGGCGCGTCCAGACGAGGGGGAACCGGTCGGTCCGGCGGGGTACGCACCAGTCGGTAAGCGCCACGGTTCCCCTGTCGCACCTGTGGGTGCGACAAGTGCCTGGTGGAGGAAGAGGAGCTCACGTGGTTCGCCGGTCCTGGTGGGTGTGCTGGTTGCCCGACCACCGCGCGTGGAGGGCGGTGGTCGCGGGATGAGGGGGACAGGTGCAGCCGACGCTACGCCGACGGGTCGTGGGGAAGCAGGGCTTCCGCTTGTTCCCGCGCGGCTCACGCGACCCTCGCGTCCCTCGCCCCTCGAACGTACGGCATGCCACGGATGTGCCGGGTTTCCCCCGTACGGGCCACAGGTCGCACCGGGGGCCGTCCGATGGCGGAAGCTGTCAGGTGTGACCGTCCGCGCGCTCGCCGCCGTCCCATCGCGCCCGTTTCATGTCGAGGCGTGGCAGGTGGCCCTCGGCGGCCCTGCTCGCCTCCTTCAGGGGGGTGCCCTCGGCGCGGTAGTGATCGAGCGCCCGCAGTTCGTGGCCGGGGAGCAGCACGCCGTCCGCGCGGACGACCCGCCACCACGGGACGGCTCCTCCGTAGAGGGCCATCACGCGGCCGACCTGGCGCGGCCCGCCCTCCTCCAGCCACTCCGCGACGTCCCCGTACGTCATGACGCGCGCGGGCGGAATCCGTTCGGCCACGTCGAGGACCCGCTCCGCGTACTCGGGCAGCGCGTTGGCGTGGTGCGGGCCGATGTCGTCCGGAAGGCTCTCCTCGCTCATCCGCCCCATCCTGCCGCACCCCACCGACAGTGCGACGCGCTGGCGACTGTGCGTATCCCTCGCCCCGGAGCGGCGCGTGGGGCAGACTGTGCGCCCCCGCATTTGCACCCTGATGCCCCCGTGTGTCGGTGGGGCATGCCACCATCGTGCGGGCGGTGACCAGTGATACGAGATCAAGAAGAGACGATGAAGCAGCAGGGTGTGCACCCCGAAGACGCGGAGGGTACCTCTGACGCTGCGTCGCGCCCGGACACCGCCGCCGAGAACGACGCGACCGAAAAGGACCCCGAGGAGGGTCCCGCGCAGACGCCCGCGCCCGGCCTCGACGACTGCGGTGACGAACCGCACGCCGAAGAGGTCGAGGGCGACGAACCCCTGCTCCCCGCGCGCGTGCACCGCCCTTCGGATCTCATGCGCCTCCTGGTGGGCTTTCTCGCGATCGTCGTACTGCTCGCGATCGCCGCGTTCGCGCACGGCACGACCTCGGGGCTCGAACAGGACATCAACAAGGGCACCGGCCAGGCCCCCGACCTGCTGATCAAGATCGCGGGACTGGCCTCCAGCATCGCCATCCTGCTGGTGCCGGTCGCCTTCGCGATCGAGCGGCTGATCAAGCGGGACGGGCTGCGCATCGCCGACGGCGTGCTCGCGGCGGTCCTCGCCCACGGAGTGACACTCGCCACTGACCTGTGGGTCGCCAAGGCCGCCCCGGGCTCCATCCAGGAGGCGCTCACCCAGCCCTCTCCCGGCGACATCCACGCCCTCACCGATCCGGTGCACGGCTATCTGGCGCCCGTCATCGCCTATATGACGGCGGTGGGCATGTCACGGAGGCCTCGCTGGCGCTCCGTGCTGTGGATCGTCCTGCTGCTCGACGCCTTCTCGATGCTGGTCACCGGCTACACGACGCCGTTCTCGATCATCCTGACGGTGCTCATCGGCTGGACCGTGGCCTACGGGACGTTGTACGCGGTGGGCTCGCCGAACGTCCGTCCGACCGGGCGGACACTGATGGCGGGCCTGCGGACGGTTGGCTTCCGCCCGGTGGGCGCGGCCCGCGAGGAGGCCGTAGACACGGAGAACGGCGACCGGGGCCGGCGCTACTTCGTGACCCTGGAGGACGGCCCGCCGCTGGACGTCACGGTGGTCGACCGGGAGCAGCAGGCGCAGGGTTTCTTCTACCGCGCGTGGCGCAATCTGACGCTGCGCGGCTTCGCGACCCGCAGCAGTCTGCAGTCGCTGCGGCAGGCGCTGGAGCAGGAGGCCCTGCTCGCGTACGCGGCGATCGCGGCCGGGGCCAACGCCCCGAAGCTGATCGCGACCTCGGAGCTCGGCCCCGACGCCGTCATGCTCGTCTACGAGCACACCGGCGGGCGCACCCTCGACTCGCTCGCGGACGAGGAGATCACCGACGATCTGCTGCGCCTGACCTGGCACCAGGTGCAGGCGCTGCAGTCGCGGCGCATCGCCCACCGCAGACTCGCCGGTGACGCGATTCTGGTGGATCGTTCCGGCAGGGTGATCCTCACGGATCTGCGCGGCGGCGAGATCGCGGCCGGTGAGTTGCTGCTGCGCATGGACGTCGCCCAGTTGGTGACCACGGTCGGCCTCCGGGTGGGCGCCGAGCGCGCGGTGGCCTCGGCGGTCGGCGTCCTCGGCCCCGACGCCGTGGCCGACTGTCTGCCGATGCTCCAGCCGATCGCGCTGTCGCGCTCCACGCGCGCGACGCTGCGTCGGCTGTCCAGGGAGCGGGCCCAGCGGGAGCGCGAGGCGATCCTGGAGGCATCCCGGCAGACCAGACAGGCCCACGCGGAGGCGGTCTCGGAGGGCTCCACTCCGGTACTGGAGAAGCCTGACAAGAAGACCGACAAGAAGGCCGTGCGCGCGGAGCAGCGGGCCGAGAAGCGGGCCATCGACGAGGCGCTGGACGAGGCCCGCGAGGAGGATCTGCTCACCCAGATCCGCCATCAGGTGCTGTTGATCAGGCCGCAGGCGCCGGTCGAACCGGCTCGTCTGGAGCGGGTGCGGCCGCGCACGCTGATCAGTTTCATCGCCGGTGCGATCGGCGCGTACTTCCTGCTGACGCAGCTCACGCACATCGAGTTCGGCCCGCTCGTGGCCAACGCCCAGTGGGGCTGGGTGGCCGCGGCCGTCATGTTCTCGGCGGTGAGCTACTTCGCGGCGGCGATGTCCCTCCTGGGGTTCGTGCCGGAGCGGGTGCCGTTCCTGCGGACCGTGGCGGCGCAGGTCGCCGGGTCGTTCGTGAAGATCGTGGCACCGGCTGCGGTCGGCGGTGTGGCCCTGAACACGCGCTTCCTCCAGCGTGCCGGGGTGCGGCCCGGACTCGCCGTGGCGAGTGTCGGCGCGTCCCAGTTGTTCGGGCTGGGCTGCCACATCCTGATGCTGCTGTCGTTCGGCTATCTGACCGGCACCGAGAAGACGCCCTCCCTGTCGCCGTCCCGGACGGTCATCGCCGGACTGCTGACGGTGGCGGTGCTCGTGCTCGTGGTGACCTCGGTGCCGTTCCTGCGGAAGTTCCTCGTCACGCGCGTGCGGTCGCTTTTCGCCGGGGTCATTCCGCGCATGCTCGACGTGCTGCAGCGGCCTCAGAAGCTGGTCACCGGCATCGGCGGCATGCTGCTCCTGACGGCCTGCTTCGTGATGTGCCTGGACGCGTCGATCCGGGCGTTCGGCGACCAGTCGACGACGCTCAGCCTGGCCAGCGTCGCCGTCGTCTTCCTCGCCGGCAACGCGCTCGGCTCCGCGGCCCCGACCCCGGGCGGTGTGGGCGCGGTCGAGGCCAGTCTGACCCTCGGTCTGATCGCCGTCGGCCTGCCCAAGGAGGTCGCCGCTCCTGCGGTGCTCCTGTACCGGCTGCTGACGCTGTGGATTCCGGTGCTGCCGGGCTGGCTGTTCTTCAACCACCTGTCCCGCAAGGGCTCCCTGTAGAGCACGGATACGCATGCGCGTAGGGCACGCACGCGTGCGTACCTCGTACGGACCGCGCCCCGAGCGCGTCGCCCCGCCCGACCCCAGGATGGGGTCATGCCGAACCCCTCCCGGCTGCGTGCCGCTGCCCTGACCGCCGCTGTCGTCCTGCTGTCCGCCACGCTGGCGGGCTGCGGCGGCGACTCCAAGGACGAGGATCCGACGGCCCAGAAGCTGAGCTGGAAGGACTGCCCGGCCCCGTCCGAGTCGGAGGGCGGCGGCGCCGCGCCGTCGCCGCTGCCGAACGGCGGCAAGTGGCAGTGCGCCACCATGAAGGCGCCGCTCGACTGGAACAAGCCCAAGGGCGACACGATCGGGCTCGCGCTGGTCCGGGCGAAGGCCAGCGGTGCCACGGACAAGCGGATCGGGTCGCTCGTCTTCAACTTCGGCGGCCCCGGCGGTTCGGGCGTCACCACGCTGCCCGCGTTCGGCGAGGACTACGCGACCCTGCGCACCCGCTACGACCTGGTGAGCTTCGACCCGCGCGGTGTCGGCCGCAGCGCCGGCGTCAAGTGCGAGAGCGACTCCCAGCTCGACCAGTACTTCCAGCAGGACGCCACACCGGACGACACGGCCGAGCGCACCAAGCTGCTGGCCAACACAAAGCAGTTCAACGCGGCCTGCGAGAAGAACTCCAAGAAGGTGCTCCCCCAGGTGCGTACCACCGAGGCGGCCCGCGACATGGACCTGATGCGCCAGGTCCTCGGCGACGACAAGCTGCACTACTTCGGCATCTCCTACGGCACCGAACTCGGCGGCGTCTACGCCCACTTGTTCCCGAAGAAGGTGGGACGCGCCGTCTTCGACGCGGTCGTCGACCCCACCCAGAACTCCGAACAGGGCTCCCTGGGACAGACCAAGGGCTTCCAGCTCGCACTCGACAACTTCGCCGACGACTGCACGTCGAAGACGACGGACTGCCCGGTCGGCGACACCGCGCAGGACGTCAAGGACCGCATCGCCAAGCTGCTCAAGAGCCTCGACAGCAAGCCGATCCCGGGCGTCTTCCCCCGCCAGTTGACCCAGACGGCGGCGACCAACGGCATCGCGCAGGCCCTGTACTCCAAGGACTTCTGGGCGTACCTCACCGAGGGACTCGAACAGGCCTACGCCGGTGACGGCAAGGTCCTCATGCTGCTGTCCGACTCGATGAACGGGCGCAGCGAGAACGGCGAGTACAGCAACATCGCCGCGGCCAACATCGCCATCAACTGCGCCGACGACAAGCCCCGGTACACCGCCGACTACGTCGAGCAGAAGCTGCCCGAGTTCCGGGCCGCCTCCCCTCTCTTCGGCGACTTCCTCGCCTGGGGCATGGTCAGCTGCACCGACTGGGCCGTGCCGGGCGCCGCGGACCATCCCGACGTGAGCGCGAACGGGTCGGCGCCGATCCTCGTCGTGGGCAACACCGGCGACCCGGCCACACCGTACGAGGGCGCGCGGAAGATGGTGGACGCGCTCGGCAAGGGCGTCGCGGTCGAGCTGACGTACAAGGGCCAGGGACACGGGGCGTACGACAGCAAGAACAAGTGCGTGCAGAGCGCGGTGAACGGCTATCTGCTGACCGGGAAGGTCCCGGCCACCGGCACCGTCTGTTCCTGACCCCTCCCTCAAAATTCCGACATAATCGCAGGTCAAAAGGTTATCCACAGGCTGCGGCAGGCTCGGCCCGCGCCGCCTACTATGGCCTGACCGCCATCCGCGGCGTGACGCGGACGGCCTGCGAGGGGGGAAGCACATGGCACGACTCGTACGGTGGACGGCCCTGATGGCCGCTGCCGCACTGCTGACGGCCGGCTGCAGCAGCGGCTCGTCCGACGACGGCAAGGGCGGGGCGGGGACCGACGCCGCCACACCGTCGACGGCCGACTCCACTTCTGCGTCCACCACGGCCGCGTTGCCCGCTTCTCTGACCGCGCAGAGGCTCGACTGGGGCCGCTGCAAGGCCACCGGGGACTCGGCCGCGCCGAGCAGTGACTGGCAGTGCGCGACGCTCAAGGTGCCGCTGGACTGGACGAAGCCGGACGGTTCCACGATCGGGCTCGCGCTGATCCGCTCCAGGTCGACCGGCGGCGACCGTATCGGCTCGCTGCTGTTCAACTTCGGCGGTCCCGGTGGCTCGGGCGTCGACTACATGCCGGCGTACTCCGCCACCGTGTCCGCGCTGCACGAGCGCTACGACCTGGTGAGCTGGGACCCGCGCGGGGTCGGCGCCAGCGAGGGCGTCCGCTGCCGCAGCGACAAGGCGATCCAGGCCACCGAGGACGTGGACGCCACGCCGGACACACCGGCCGAGGAGACTGCCTACTTCCAGGACGCCACCGACTTCGGCAAGGGCTGCGAGAAGGCCGCCGGGAAGCTGATGGCGCATGTGTCGACGACCGACACCGCCCGCGACATGGATCTGATGCGCCAGGTCCTGGGCGACCCGAAGATGCACTACTTCGGCATCTCGTACGGCACCGAACTCGGCGGTGTCTACGCCCACTTGTTCCCCAAGAAGGTGGGACGGCTGATCCTGGACGCGGTCGTCGACCCGAGCGCCGACTCGGTGGGCCACGCGCTGAACCAGACCCGGGGCTTCCAGCGCGCCCTCGACGACTACCTCAAGTCGACGGGCCAGAACCCCGCGCAGGGCTCGAAGAAGATCGCGGCCCTGCTGAAGCGGCTGGACGCCAAGCCGCTGGCGACCTCGTCCGGGCGGAAGCTGACCCAGACCCTCGCCCTGACCGGCATCGTCCTCCCGCTGTACAGCAAGGAGGGCTGGCCCACCCTGACCAGCGCCCTGGACTCCGCCGAGGAGGGCGACGGTTCGGAGCTGCTGGCGCTCGCCGACGGCTACAACGACCGTGACAGCGCGGGGCACTACGGCACGACGACCCATTCACAACGGGTCATATCGTGCTTGGACGACAAGCAGCGGCCGACGCCCGAGCAGACACGCAAGCTGCTGCCCGAGTTCGAGAAGATCTCCCCGGTGTTCGGCGACTTCATGGGCTGGGACACGGCCGGGTGGTGTCACGACTGGCCGGTGGCCGGGCAGTACGACACCCCGGAGGTCAGTGCGCCCGGTGCGGCGCCGATCCTGGTGGTCGGCAACACCGGGGATCCGGCGACGCCGTACGAGGGCGCCCGCAAGATGGCCGACGAGCTGGGCAAGGGCATCGGTGTGGAGCTGACCTGGAAGGGCGAGGGGCACGGGGCCTACGGCAGCGGGAGCGACTGCGTCGACTCGACGGTGGACGCGTATCTGCTGAAGGGGACGGTGCCCAAGGACGGCAAGGTCTGCGCCTCGTAGCGCGAACGTCCGACCGGACCGCTGCCCGGACATGTGCCCGGGCAGCGGAAAGGGGCCCGGCACCTGTGGTGCCGAGCCCCTTCCGGAAAGGCGCGTGCCTAGTAGACCGGCTTGCTGGGCTCGATCTGGTTGACCCAACCGATCACGCCGCCGCCGACGTGGACCGCGTCCGCGAAGCCGGCCGACTTGAGGACGGCGAGGACTTCCGCACTGCGGACACCCGTCTTGCAGTGCAGGACGATCTTCTTGTCCTGCGGGAGGCTCTCCAGGGCGGTGCCCATGAGGAACTCGTTCTTGGGGATCAGCTTGGCGCCGGGGATCGAGACGATCTCGTACTCGTTGACCTCGCGGACATCGATGATCTCGATGTTCTCGCCGTCGTCGATCCACTCCTTGAGCTGCTTCGGAGTGATCGTCGAGCCGGCCGCCGCCTCCTGGGCCTCCTCGGAGACGACGCCGCAGAAGGCCTCGTAGTCGATGAGCTCGGTGACGGTCGGGTTGTCGCCGCAGACCGCGCAGTTGGGGTCCTTGCGGACCTTGACCTGGCGGTACTGCATCTCCAGGGCGTCGTAGATCATCAGTCGGCCGACGAGCGGGTCGCCGACGCCGGTCAGGACCTTGATCGCCTCGGTGACCTGGATGGAGCCGATGGACGCGCACAGCACGCCCAGCACGCCGCCCTCGGCGCAGGAGGGGACCATGCCGGGGGGCGGGGGCTCCGGGTAGAGGCAGCGGTAGCAGGGGCCGTGCTCGGACCAGAAGACGGAGGCCTGGCCGTCGAAGCGGTAGATCGAACCCCACACGTACGGCTTGTTCAGCAGCACGGCGGCGTCGTTGACCAGGTAGCGGGTCGCGAAGTTGTCCGTGCCGTCGACGATCAGGTCGTACTGGCTGAAGATGTCCATCACGTTCTCGGCCTCAAGCCGCTCTTCGTGAAGGACCACGTTCACGTACGGGTTGATGCCCAGCACGGAATCGCGCGCCGACTCCGCCTTGGAGCGGCCGATGTCGGCCTGGCTGTGGATGATCTGGCGCTGCAGGTTCGACTCGTCGACCTCGTCGAACTCCACGATGCCGAGCGTGCCCACGCCCGCCGCGGCCAGGTACATCAGCGCCGGCGAGCCCAGACCGCCGGCGCCCACACAGAGCACCTTGGCGTTCTTCAGCCGCTTCTGCCCGTCCATGCCCACGTCGGGGATGATCAGGTGGCGGGAGTACCTGCGGACCTCGTCTACGGTGAGCTCGGCAGCCGGCTCGACCAGGGGTGGCAGCGACACGGGGACTCCGTTGGTCGGTCAATCACTACGGTTGTTCTCCGCGTAACACTGCCATGCCCCTCTTCATTCCGAGACACCTGTTCCGATCCGCGAGACGATCTCGTCCCAGTAGCCGGGCATCGTCTCCCAGGGGTCGGTGCGGCCGCCGCGATCGGTGCGGTCGGTGAAGTAGATGGTCGAGGCGCCCTGCCAGCGGGCGATGCGCAGCGCCTCGTCGAGATGGCCGCGCGGGACGCCGTGCACGAAGTGGCAGAAGCGTTCGGGCGGGTGGTCGGCGGTCCACTCCGCGACCTGCGACCAGCGGTAGTCGCTCCAGGGGCCGGAGAAGGTCACCAACTGGTCGGCGCACTCGGCGTATTCGGGGTACGGGTGGGTGCCGTGCCCCAGGACGATGTGGGCGCCGTCACGGATCTCGCGGAGCGCGGCGACCGTGCGGCGGACCTCGGGAAGCGCGGCGCGTCCCGCGGGGCAGCGGTCCAGGAGGAAGCCGTCGACCCGGTACCAGTCGAGATAGCGGTGCGCCTCGGAGACCAGCGCGCCGAAGGCACGGGCGCCGTGCGCGGCGTCCAGGTGGCCCAGGACGCGGACGCCCGTGTTGCGGAGCCGGCCGGCCGCCTCCAGGCAGTGCGGGTCGGGGCGGGCGCCCGGACCGGAGGACACGTTGAGGACGACCCAGTGCAAGGGGGTGCCGGGGCGGGTGAGTTCGCCCCATTCGGTGGGGGCGACGAGCGGGTGCGCGTAGCCGGGGATGCCGAAGCCGGTGCGGACGCCGGTGCTCGCGATGCCCAGGGACGTGCTGGTCAGATGCGGCACGCCGCCTCCATCCAGATGTCGGCGAGGGACTCCTCCAGATTGATCCGGGGCCGCCAGCCGAGCCGGTCGCGGGCGGTGCGCACATCGGCCTGCTGCCAGCTCCCGCAGCCGTCCGGGTACGGGTACGCGACCGGGGCCGCGTGGTCGGGGTCGCTGCGCGGGTGGCCGATGGTGGCCCGCAGCGGTCCGGGCGGGCCGTCGAGTTCGTGCAGGGCACCGCCGTATCCCGCGACGCGGGCGAGGACGGCGGCGGCGTCGCGCAGCCGGACCGCGCGGCCCGAGCCGATGTTGATGACGCCCTGGGCCGCGGAGAGCGAGGCGGCGTGCACGGCGCGGGCCACGTCCCGGACGTCGACGAAGTCGCGTTGTGCGCCGAGGCCGCCGAGCTTGAGTTCGCCGTCGCCGGACTGCATGGCCCGGCGCATGGCCTCGGCGAGCCGACCGAGCGGGGAGCCGGCGGGGGTGCCGGGTCCCGCGGGCGAGAAGACGCGCAGCACGACGGCGTCGAGGCCGGAGCCGAGGACCAGTTCCGTGGCGGCGAGTTTACTGACGCCGTACGGGCCGCCGGGGCGGGGCACGGCGTCCTCGGCGGTGGAGGAACCGGGCTGGCTGGGGCCGTACTCGGCGCCGCAGCCGATCTGCACCAGCCGGGCCCCGCAGCCGCTGCGGCGCAGGGCCTCGCAGACGGTGGCGACGGCGACGGTGTTGTGCCGGGTGAGTTCGCGGGCGCCGCCTCTGGTGGCACCGGCGCAGTTGACGACGACTCCGGGGTGGACGGCGTCCAGGAAGCGGGTGAGTGCTCCGGGGCTGCCGGACGCGAGGTCGAAGCGGACGTCGGCGTCGTCGCCGCGGCCGAGCGCGGTGAGCTGGACGGCCGGGTCGGCGAGCAGGCGGTCGGCGACAAAGCGGCCGAGGTAGCCATTGGCTCCGATCAGCAGGACCCTCATCGGACGGCTCCCCGGGCCGACTCTCCGGATCGGGAGGTGATCATCTGGCGTTCTCCTTCACAAGGTGGTGCGGTTGCCTCCGGCGGTGGGGCCGGGCGCCTGCGGCCGGGTGACGTGACGCGTCGGCATGGGGGCATGTCGGTGTCACCTCGGCTCGTCCGCCGGCGCGTGCGCGGAGGCTCTGGTCAGCGTGCGGGTGGTGTGGAACAGGAGGATCAGGGCGGCCGCTCCGCAGGCGACGGCGGGAATGCCGCCCGGGCCCCAGAGGCTCAGGAGGGCTTCGACCGGGGTGGCCAGGAAGCCGCAGCCCGGGAGCCGGCCGATGAAGTCCAGGGCCAGCGCCGTCGCCTCGGTCGCGGCCGCCGCGCCGAGGGCGAGGGCCGGGGCGTGGGTGAAGCCGTGGACGGTGAGGAGGCGGGCGAGCAGCAGCAGGGCGCCCAGGGTCAACGCCTGGGCGTAGGCGGCCGGTTCGCCCAGGGCCGCGCCGCAGAGAGCGAGGAGGGCGGTCAGGGCGCACAGGAACAGGGCGAACGTGCCGAGCAGCAGCGGCTGTACGGAGTCGGCGAAGTCCTCCAGGCCGCGACTGGTCGCGAGCTTGCGCCGGGCGCGTACGGCGAAGTGGTGGGCGCACCAGGCCGCGGGAACGCAGGCCAGGGCGAGGGCCAGGACGGGTGCGGTGGCCATGGGCCAGAGTCCGCCCGCGGTACCGGTGGGCAGTTCGTCGGGGCCGCCGTCGTCAGCGGCGCGGAGCAGTCCGTCGCCGAGGAGGGCGTAGGCGAGCAGCCAGCAGGTCCACAGGCGCGCGCCGGGGGGCGTGCGCCAGGCGTGGGTGCCGGGTGGGGTGCTCAGCGGGCCGCGGCCGAGCGCCGCGCGCACGCCGAGGGCCACGGCGAGCACGCCGACGACGGCGACTGTCAGCCGTGCCCGGCCGTCCGTGAGGCGCAGGCCGGTCACGGTGGCGGCACCGAGGACTCCTGGCAGCAGGGCGAGTACGGCCCAGTCGACGCGGGGCGCCGGCACGGCCACGGCCTCGGAGTGCGAGGCGGCCGCGTCGTCGCGGGGCACGCGGGCGTACATCTCCTCGGCGAGCGAGAAGACGTCCCGGTGCCGGAAACGGCCGGCGGTCCGGTCGGTGACTCCGTGCGCTTCGAGCCCCGCCGCGATCTCCAGCGGATCGACGGCCCGCTCGCACAGCTCGCGGTGACGGTGCATCAGCGCCTTCACGGGGTCGGCGGCGCCGCGTCGGGCGGGGGCGGGTTTGCGGTCGCTCGCGCGGGGGGTCGGTCCCGGTGCCGCCTGCGCGACCGACGGCTCGGCGTCGCGTGGGGCGGGCGGAGAGGGAGGGCTGTCGTGGGTGTCCTGACCGACAGCCGCCGGGTCCCCCTCGTGCGCCTCCGGTTCAGGGTGCTCCTCCCCCGGTCCCCCGAGCCACTCCTCGGACCGCGCGTCCCACGCGCCCGCCCCTCGGGGTGTCCCGGGGCGGTCGAGTTCGCCGAGGCCGCTCATCGGGCCGCCTCCGTGGTCGGCGACGGGATGGTGGCGCGTACCGGTGCTCCCGCCGCCCAGCGCGGGCCGCCGCGGGCGACGACGCGGGCCGCGGGGCCGGTCCAGCGGCCGGGGACATGAGCCTCGGCGGGTGCTGCGAAGGGGCGCGGGGCGCCGGCGTCGTCGAGGACGACATGGCGGACCGGGGAGTGCGAGACGATCTCCAGGTAAATGCCGTGAAATGCCGCGATGTTCTGCTCGACGGTAAACAGTTCGAGTGCGCGGGCGCGCGCGGCGGCGCCCAGGCGCTCACGGCGCTCGGGGTCGCGCAGCAGGGTCACGCACGCCTCGGCGAGCGCCCGCGGATTGCGCGGGGGTACGACGAGTCCCGTACCGCCGATGACCTCGACCACCGCGCCGACGTCCGTGGAGACGGTCGCCCGGCCGCAGAACATGGCTTCGACCAGGCCGACCGGGAAGCCCTCGACGACGCTCGACAGGACCGTCACCGTGCCGGAGGCGTACGCCTCGGCGAGCGTGGGGGCTTCCGGGCTACCGATCTCCTCGAAGGACACCGGGTTGTCGCCGACCGCGTGCACGCCCTCGGCCTCGTCGGGAAAGAGTTGGGCGGCCAGCGCCCGGCAGTGGCCCAGATAGGCGTCACCCTCGGCGCCGGAGGGAGTGCCGACGATCCGCAGGCGCGTCCCGGGCTCCTCCTTGCGGATCTCCGCGAAGGCGTGGAGCAGGGAGATCAGGTCCTTCGCGGGTTCGATACGGCCGACCCACACGAGCGTGTCCTGGTCGGCGCCCTCGGGCGCCTCGCCCACCTCCGCGAAGCGGGACGCCTCCATGCCCGGGTAGACCGTGCGGAGTTTCGTCCGGTCGGCGCCGCACCGTTCCTGCCAGCGGCGGGTGTGGGTGTTGCCGGGGGTGATCAGCGTGGCCCGGCGGTAGATCTCGGCGGCCAGCCTGCCGTGGAAGGCGGCGAGCAGGGCCCGTACGGCGGGCGGCGCGTCGGCGGAGGCGAGGTAGTGCGTCCGCAACTGCACGCCGTACTCGGTCACCAGCAGCGGTACGCCGGCGAAGTGCCGGGCGAGCAGGCCGGGCAGGGCCGCCGTGCCTCCGGCCGTCGCGTGGCAGAGGTCGACCGAGCCGAGGGCGTCGTCCTCGTACCAGTCGAGGGAGAGGGGGCGCAGGGCGCGTTCCAAGTGTGCGGCGACGGTGAGGAGTTCGGGCACACGCGCCTCGCGTGCCGTGCGGAGTGCGCCGGGCGCACGACAGGCGCGTTCCAGCGCGCGCACGGCGCGTTCGGAGCGCAGCGCGGCCACGAGTCCGCCCTCTTCGCGAGCGAGGTCCGCGAGGCCGTACAGCGCGTTGGCGAAACGGTCCGCCACATCGGCGGAGACGGCCGCCGAGGCTTCGGAGGGCCCTGCGGACGCGGTCTCCGACAGCGGCCCGTCCCCCGCCGTCCGCCCGTCCCCGGCGCACAGGACGGCCGCCAGTTCCCCGTAGCACTCGTCGAACCGCCGGCGCGCACGGCGCCCCAGAGACACACCGTCGTCCTCGGCGGTCCACAGCGGCGCGGTCCGTACGCGGGCGACGTGCGGCGGCAGTTCGAGCCAGCCCTCGTCCTCCTGGCGCTCGCTGCGGCTGAGCGCGTAGATGTCGAACTCGTGCTGCCCGAGCCCGCGCACGAGCCGGTCGCACCAGAGCCTGGCGTCACCGCTCACATACGGATAGCCACCCTCCGTAAGCAGTCCTACGCGCACGGGCACACCCCCGATCTCCCATATGGGGAGCCGCCGTTGACCCGGCGGCTCGCAGCGGGACGAACG
The DNA here is from genome assembly GCF_040681835.1 of Streptomyces sp. NPDC051576. NCBI lineage: Bacteria > Bacillati > Actinomycetota > Actinomycetes > Kitasatosporales > Streptomycetaceae > Streptomyces > Streptomyces sp. NPDC051576. The sequence continues at coordinate 887,331 of NZ_JBFAZO010000001.1, read as the reverse complement.
TATGCGGACAAGGCGGTGGCGCGATGGACGGTTGTCCATCGCGCCACCAAAAGGGGTGAACGGTCGTAACTTTCCCGTACGGCTCGCGTTCGCTCGCGCTAAGGGATCACCCTGGAGCGGATCGTTCAACGATCCTCAGGCCGTCGCCAACTCCCGTCGCACCGCCCTGCGCTGGGCCGCCACCTCCGGATCGAGGGCCGGTACGGCGGCCAGGAGTTGCTTCGTGTACGGGTCCTGCGGGGAGTCGTAGACCTCGTCGGCGGGGCCTTGTTCAACGATCCTCCCGCGTCGCATCACCGCGACCCGGTCGCTGACCTGGCGCACGACGGCGAGGTCGTGGGCCACGAAGACCAGGGCCAGGCCGAGTTCGCGCTGGAGTTCGCCGAGCAGGGCGACCACCTGGGCCTGGGTGGTGACGTCGAGCGCGGAGACCGGCTCGTCGCACACGATCACGCGCGGGTCGGCCGCGAGCGCCCTCGCGATGCCCACGCGCTGGCGCTGTCCGCCGCTGAACTCGTGCGGGTAGCGGTCGTAGTGCGCGCCTTCGAGCCCCACGCGCTCCAGCAGTTCGCGGACGCGCCCCCTGATGTGCTCCTCGTCGCGTTCGCCACGCGCGCGGAGCGGATCGGCGATCGACTCGCCCACGCTGCGGCGGGGGTTGAGGGAGGAGACAGGGTCCTGGAAGACCATCTGGACGTCGGGGCGTACGCCCCCGCCCGGCTTGATCTCACCGGCCGTCGGCTTGAGCAGCCCGACCAGCATGCGGCCCAGCGTCGTCTTGCCGCTGCCGCTCTCGCCGACGATGCCGAGGGTCTCGCCCCGGTGGATGGTCAGCGACACGTCGTCCACGGCCGCGAACGCCCGTTTCCCGCGCCCGAATTCACGTCGTAGGCCGGTCGCCTCCAGAACGACGTCCTGGGACGCCCCTGAGGGCGCCCGTGGCACGTCCACGCGCGGGACGGCACCGAGCAGGTCCTGGGTGTACTGCTCGGCCGGCGCCCCCAATACGGCACTTGCCGGCCCGTGTTCGACGGCCCGTCCGTGCCGCATGACCAGGATCTCGTCGACGCTCTCGGCGGCGACGCCCACGTCGTGGGTGACGAGCAGCAGGCCGAGGCCGGTCTCCTCGCGGAGCGTGTGCAGCAGGTCGAGGATCTGCGCCTGGACGGTCACGTCGAGCGCGGTCGTGGGTTCGTCGGCGATCAGCAGGTCCGGTTCGCAGGCCAACGCCATGGCGATCAGGGCGCGTTGCCGCATGCCACCACTGAGCTCGTGCGGGCGCGAGCGGGACCGTCGTGGCGCGTCCGGAATTCCGACCCGGTCCAGTACGTCGACGGCACGCGCGCGTGCGGCACGACGGGACACACGCGCGTGCACCCGGTACACCTCGGCTATCTGGTCGCCGATCGCGTAGTACGGGTCCAGGGACGACAGCGGATCCTGGAAGACCATCGCGGCCTTCCCGCCGCGCAGCCGCCGCAGTTCCGCGTCGGACGCCTCCTGTACGTCGATGCCGGCCACCCGCACCGAGCCGCCGACGTCGGCTCCCGTGCCGCGGTGCAGGCCCAGCAGGGCCGAGGCGACCGTGGACTTGCCGGAGCCGGACTCGCCGACCAGGCCCAGCGCGGCGCCCTTCTCCAGCCGGAAGGAGAGGCCGTCCACGGCCCGCAGCGATCCGAACCCGACCGTCAGGTCGGTGACTTCCACCAAGGCATCCCCAGAGCCGTCCACGGAGCCGTCCATGGAGTCGTCCACCGGACTCATGCGAGCACCACCCGTCGGTCGGCCACCGCGTACAGCACGTCCGCGACGGCGTTGGCGATGACCACGAAGAAGCCGATGACGAGGACCATGCCGACGACCACAGGGAGGTCGACGACATTGACGGCATGGACGAGTTCCTGTCCGATGCCGGGCAGTCCGAAGAGCGTCTCGGTGAGGACCGCGCCGCCGACCGCCGAACCGACGTTGTTGGCGTTGAGCGCGATGATCGGCGCGAACGCACCGCGCAGCGCGTGCCGCCCGATGATCGACCGCTCGCCGACGCCATACGCGCGGAAGGTGCGGATGTGGTCCTCGGCGAGCGTCTCCAGCATCGACGCCCTGGTGAGCCGGGCGAACGCGGCGGCCTCGATGAGGGCCAGCGAGAGCCAGGGCAGCAGCAGGTTCCAGGCCCACTGTTCGGGGTCGTCGGTGAGGGCGACGTACTGCGGGAAGGGCAGCAGTTGAAGCTGCCCGCAGACCACGATCATCAGCACCAGGCCGATCACGAACACCGGGGTGGCGACGCCCGCGAGGGTGATGCCGGTCAGCAGGCGCTCGGTGAACCGGCCGCGTCGCCACGCGGACAGGACGCCGGTGCCGACGCCCAGGATCAGCCACAGCACCATCGCGCCGAACACGAGGGACAGGCTGACCGGCAGCTTGGCCAGGATCAGTTGGGTGACCTGCTGGTCGCCCTGGTACGACAGCCCGAGGCAGGGCGCCGAGCAGTGCTCCACGGAGGTGCCCGTGGAGTAGTCCTGGCCTACGAGGATGCCCTGGAGGAAGTGCCAGTAGCGGAGGTACAGCGGGTCGTCGAGCCTCAACTGCTGGGCGACCTGGTGCACTTGTTCCGGCGAGCAGCGCGGGCCGCAGGTGATCTGGGCGACGTTGCCGGGGGTGACGAAGAAGACGACGTAGACGATCACCGAGATCGCGAGCAGGGTGATCACGGTGGCGATGCCGCGGCGCAGGACGAATCCTCCGAAGCCGCTCATGAGGTGGCCTCCTCGGTGCCCGCGCCCGTGCCCGTGCTCGTGCCCGTGCTCGTGGCCTTCGCGTTCGCGTCGGCCTTGGCCTCGCGCTTGCGGCCGGTGCCGATGCGCAGGCGGGATGCCGCGCGCGGGTCGAGGGCCGTGCGGATGCCGTCGCCCAGAACGGTCAGCGCCAGGACGGTCACGAAGAGGGCGCCGGCGGGCAGCAGAAGGTACTGCGGCGCGGCCTGGTACCAGACGTCGGCGGCGGTGAGCATCTGTCCCCAGGAAGGGGTCGGGGGCTTCACACCGACGCCGAGGAAGGACAGCGCGGCCTCGGTGGTGATGTTGATCGGGACGAGGAGCGCCGCGTACGTGATGACGGGCGCGGCCAGTCCCGGCAGCAGTTCGCGGCGGGCGATGCGCCAGGTGCCCCACCCACTGAGCCGGGCCGCGGAGACGTAGTCGAGCTCCTTCAGGGACAGCGTCTGGGCGCGCACGATCTTCGCGATGTTGCCCCAGGCGATGAGCCCGATGACGAGCGCGACGAGCAGGGGACGCGGGAAGCTGCTGGGCACGATCGCCAGCAGTGCCAACGACATGATCATCAACGGCATCGCCACGATGATGTCGGTGATCCGGCTCAACAGTTGATCAACCCATCGACTGCCGAGCGCGGCGGCGACACCGATCACGACCCCGATGGTGACCTGTACGACGGTCGCCCCCAGGGCGACGCCGAGCGAGACCCGGGCGCCGTAGGCGAGACGGGCGAACAGGTCGCGCCCTGTCTGCGGTTCGACGCCGAGCCAGTGGTCGGCGCCGATGCCCCCGAAGGAGCCGGTCGGTACGCCGCCGCGCGCGGAGTCGATGAGTGAGGGGTGGTAGGTGAAGGGGTCCTGGCCCTCGATCGCGGTGAGCAGCGGCGCGGCGAGCGCGACCAGGACGAGCAGGGCGACGACGGCCGCCGCGACGAGGGCGGCGCGCTGCGCGCGCAGCCGCCGCCAGAACTGGCGGGCCCCCGAGGCGGCCGGGACGGAGATGTCCGTCCCGGCGGCCTGGGAGGCGACAAGTGCCTCACTCATGGGGTTACTTGACCGCGACCTGGGAGATGTCCAGGACGCCGGTCCAGTCGCTGATCACGACGTTCTTGATGTCCTTGCCGACCAGCCGCTTGTAGACGGGGTGGAACAGCGGCACGGTCAGGGCCTGCTCGCCGATCTTCTTGTCCAGTGCACCCCACCGCTTGGCGGCCTCATCAAGATTCGTCAACTTGTTGATCGAATCAATCTCGGCATTGACCGACTTGTCATTGAGCAGGCCGGTGTTGAAGTTCGCGCCGTCCTTGACGATCTGGCGGCCGTCGAAGATCGGGGCGAGGAAGGGACCGCCGGAGGGCCAGTCGGCACCCCAGTGGGCGAGGAAGAAGCCCGGCTCGGTCTTGACGCTGTGGATCTTGTCCTTGTAGTCGTTGATCTCCAGTCCCTGGAGCTTGACGGTGATGCCGGCCTTCTTGAGCGCGTCCTGGATCGCGGTCGCGATCTCCGGGCTGGTCTCGAAGTCCTTGTCGTTGGAGTGCGTCAGGGTGACGGTGATCCCGTTCGGGTAACCGGCCTCCTTCAGCAGCTCCTTCGCCTTCGCCGCGTTGCCGGACGCACCGGCCGGGAAGAGGTCGTAGGGGTCGTACCCGAAGGACTTCTGGTTCGGCAGGAAGGTGGTCGCGGCCTCCGCCAGCGACGAACCGCCCGCCGCGTTGACCACCGACGACCGGTCGATGGCGTACGAGATCGCCTGCCGCACCTTGACGTTGTTGAACGGCGCGACCGTGGGGTTGAACGCGATGTAGTTGGTGTAACCGAAGTGCCCGGTGCCGACGCGCGCCGCGAGCTCCTTGTCGCCGGTCACCTTGGCGAGTTCGGCAGGACCGAGGTTGGTATCGGTCGTCACGGCGGCGGCGTCCGCCCCCTGGGACGACGACAACCGCTGGTTGATCACGGACGAGTCGAGCCCGGACTTCACGTCGATCTTGTCCGGATAGGCCTTGCGCTCGGCGTCGGTCGCCGCGGACCAATACTTGTTGCGCTCCAGGACGAGCGTCTCACCGTCGTTCTGGTTGCTGACGACCTTGTACGGCCCCGACGAGATCGGGTGCTGCTCGTACTTCGTCCCCGTGTCCTTCGCCTTCGGGACGGGCGTGAACTGCGTCTGCGTGGCGAGGTAGGGGAACTCGCCCTCGGGCTTGTTCAGATGGAAGACGATGGTCCGGCTGTCGGGCGTCTCGATCGCCGACAGCCCCTTCTTGTCCTTGTACGGCCCCTGGTAGTCGGCCGCGCCGACCAGCCAGTCCCGCAAGTAGGGCGCGCCGCCGGAGAGTTCGGCGGCGAAGGAGCGCTCGATGCCGTACTTGATGTCGGCCGAGGTGATCGCGGTGCCGTCCTCGTACTTGAGGCCCTTCTTCAGGGTGTACGTCCACACGGTCGCGTTCTCGCTCGGGCGCCCCGTGTCGGTGGCGAGGTCCGGGACGACCTTGGCGCCGGCCGCGCCGTTCTCACGGTTGCGGGTGGTGAGCGTACGGAAGACGAGGGACGGGACGTTGCCGCCGCCGGAGGTGTACAGGCGCGCGGGGTCGAAGTCCTCCTGCGGCTGCGAGTTGAGGACCGTGAGGGTGCCGCCCTTGTGCGGCGTGGAGTCGCCACCGGAGCCGTTGGCATCGTTGTCCTTCGGCCCGCAGGCGGCGGCGCCCGCTGCCACGGCCAGGCTGACGGATGCCACGGCCACGCGCCGGGCTATGACGGACGGTTGACGCATCGGAATGACGACCTCTCGGGGTTGCTTTTCGGGAACTCTCACGGAGCTTCTCGAATACTGAGACAGATGGACGAGGGGTGAGACGGCAGCGAACAGGCCTCTGCCCCGGCGTCAGGTCGTCGGAAAAGCCCTGCCACGGCCATGGACAAGGGCATGGTGGTACGGGTCGCGACACGAACGCCAGGGGCGGGTGTTCAGCGACAGAGAATGTCGGCCACGCAGAGCGGGGTCACGCCGATGAGCGCCAGCTCGATGGCGGCGCGGTTCGCGACATGACTAGACCACATGCCCAAAAATATGAAGGAAGTCGCGGCTCGTGTCAATGTGACATAAGCGTCGCCCGTCAACTCGCCGGGTACGGCCAGGAGTTCGGCAGACAGTGGATCCCGTCGTGGTCGAGGAACTTGGTCTGCTGCTGCATGACCGGGGCCAACTCGCCGTCCTTGTCGCAGGTGACGTGCCCGTAGCCGAGACGATGACCGACTTCATGGTTGATCAACATCTGTCGATACGCGTACATCTTGTCCCCATATGTTGACGACCCCTGCGCCCATCGATAGGCATTGATCATCACGCGTTCGGTGGCCGCCGAGTCGCACGACACATTGTCCTCGGTGGTGTCGAGCCCTGACTTGGCGCACCACGTGGCGGTGGTACCAGGACTGGCGAGCGTGATCACGAAGTCGGGTTTGCCGGAGTAGATCCGCTCGAAGGTACGGGCGCCGTTGTGGGCCCAACTCCGGTTGTCGTTGAGCGTCTTCTGCACGGCCTCGGCGAAGAGCGCACCGTCCAGCCCGAGCCCCTGCTCCACGTCCACGCGGTAGGTGTACTTGCGCCCCTTGCCGGGCGCCTTGTCGACACCGGGCACCGCGTCGAACTTGTCGGGACCCTTGAGCTTGGCGCTGAGCGGGTACTTCGTGTCCATCTTCTGCGCGTACGTCAGCGTCGCGACGCGCGCGGCACCGGACGGACTGGGCTGCGCGGAGGCCGTACTCCGTACGTCCCGCCCCTGATCGGTGGCCGCCTGCGACCGCGCCTCGTCGTCGTCACCGCCCTTGGCGACCTGCCCGGCCACGATGACGGCCAGCACGGTGGTGACGGCGGCGGCAGCGATGCCCGTGTAGGCGCGTCCCTTGCGGCCCTTGGCCGGGGCGGGCGCGGAGTCGGCGTCGGGATCAGGGTCGGTCGTAGGCGCGTCGTCGGTGTCGGAGGTGTACGGATCGGCGGGGTGCGCGTGCGTCGCGACATCCGCCTGGGGCGCGAAGACATCGTCGTCAGCTTCGAAGGCGTCGACGTAGTCCGGCCGGGGACCCCGACCGGCCTGAGGCGCCTGGCGCTGCCGGGGGATGGACACCCCGGGGCTCGCAGCGGGTGCGCCGCTCCGCCCCCTCAACTCACCCCAGCCACCACCGGATTCAGCCTGCTCGGGGTGACCGGCACGGGTTCGGGAAGCGCCGTCCGGCAAACGCGGGACGCCGTGCGCAGGGGTGCCGTCGGGGAAGCGGGGCGTGCCGTGCGCAGGAGTGCCCTCGGGCATACGGCTGCCGTCAGGAAGCCTCGGAAAGCCGTGCGCCGGTGTCCCGTCCGGAAGCCGGGGAAAACCGTGCGCCGGAGTGCCGTCGGCGAACCGCGGGACACCCTGAGCAGGCGTACCGTCCGCGAACCTCGGAACACCGCGAGCAGGCGTACCGTCCGGCAAACGCGGAACACCGCGCGCGGGAGTGCCATCAGGCAGGCGTGGGCCTCCGGCGGCGGGAGCACCGGTACCACCGAAGAATCGCGGCGTCCCGTGAGCAGGGGTCCCGTCAGGGAGACGCGGTCCTGCTTGAGCGGGCGGGGCGCCCTGGAAACGCGGGACGCCATGAGCCGGGGTCCCATCCGGAGACGGGGGACGCGACACACCCTGCGCGGGCGGCGCACCTTGGAAACGCGGCATGCCATGAGCCGGCGTCCCATCCGGCAGCCCCGACCCCCCATACCCCGGACCACCGCCCGCCGAAGGCTGCTGCCGACCAGGCGGCATCACCCCAGGCCCGGACCTACGCCCCACCCCTCCGCCTGAGCCCGTACCCGCACCGGAAACCGCACCCGAACCCGAGCCGGCCCCCGGCACCGCCCGACCACCCGGCACAGCCCGCTGCCCAGGCCGGCCGCCCTCATGTCCCGCGGGCCGGCCTTCCCGGCCCCGTTGCGAACCCTGGGCCTCCTGGGCGCTCCGTGCGCCCGTGCCGGCCCCCGTGCCTATGTCCGCGGAGTCACCCTTGGCAGGGGACTTACGGCGACTATGGCGTCCCACGTCGCCCCCTCAGCTCCCCTTGTTCACATCGTCGGCGTTGCCCTCACTCACCGTACGCACCGAACCGGTGCCACGGGACCCCCGCGCGCCACCCGCGCCACCTCGGCCGAAACCTTCCGCCTCGGCCGCGTGAAGCGAGCGCACGGCATCCGCCCCCGCTGCCACCGGCTTGCCCAATTCCCCTGTGTCCGTGAGGAGTTCACGGAACGCTGTCGCGACCGTCTCCGGGTACTCCATCATCGCGACATGCCCCGCGTCCGGCAGGGACAGCAGCCGGGAATCACGGAAGGTGCGGGCCGCTCGCTGGGCCATGCGGTAGCCGACGAGTTGGTCCCGGCCGCCGTAGACGAGGAGGGTCGGGGCCAGGACGCGTTCGGCCTGGCGCCAGAGGCCGTGTTGGCCGCCCAGGGTGTACGCGTTCACGATGCCGCGCGAAGAGCGGGCCATCGCGTCCCAGAAGTACGGCAGTTGGAGGCGTCGCTCCAACTCCTCGACCGCGTAGCGGAACGCCTCGGGGGTCACCCGGCCGGGATCGCCGTAGCAGAGGCCGAGGACGCCGCGGACGCGCTGTTCGGCCGTCCAGTCCCTGCTGATACGGGTGAAGAGGGACGCGATTCCCGGGAACCCCAGCAGTGCCGTCGGCACCGCAGAGCGCTGGACGCGGATCTCCGGCAGGGCCGGGGAGACGAGGGTGAGCGTGCGGACCAGGTCCGGGCGGACCGCGGCCACGCGGGTCGTGACCGCTCCGCCCAGCGAGTTGCCGAAGAGGTGCACCGGGCCGCGCTCGGCCGCGTCGAGGTAACGGATGACCGCGCGCGCGTGCCCGGTGACGGAGTAGTCGCCGTCGTCCGGTGGCGGGGAGTCGCCGAAGCCCGGCAGGTCCAGGGCCTCGCTGTCGACCAGGCCGTCGAGTTCGGCCATGAGCTGCGACCAGTTCTGCGAGGAACCGCCGAGCCCGTGGACGTAGAGCGCGGGCGGCAGTCCTTCGCGCACCGGTGGTCTCGACCGCACCGTGAGGGTGATCCCCGGCAGCCCGACCGACCGGAGCCGCTCCCCTTCGCCGACCCTGACGGGCGCCACTTTCGGGAGCACACTGGCGGCCGACACGGAAGGCAGCTCTGTCGAAGACATGCGGCAATGTTACGAGACGATCACGCAGTGGTTCGTGTGTTCGCCGTCACAGGCCACTCCGTGCACGCCGCGGTCACAGACAGCAATCGCATGCCACCCACATCGCATGGCGTCCGGATCGGGTGTCTCCTAGGCTCGTATTCAGGGCACCCGCACAGGGACGTACCTAGGAAGGGAGCCCGCCATGGCCGTCGACCCCACCGATCCCGAGACCTTCGAGGACGAGGACAACGCCGCCGAGCTCGATGTCGAGGCCCCGGAGGACGACGCGGCCGAGCAGTCGGCCGATGTGACACCGGGCGGCGACGAGCCACTGACCAGGGTGGACCCTGGCTCCGCGAACGAGGCCGATGTCATCGAACAAGCCCGGGCCGTCGCCATCGACGAGGACGACTATCGCTGACGGCCCCCTACTGGAGGGGACCGTGGGACGCGCGCTCTTGCCCACTCCATCCCCCTTCGAAACACTTTGCGCCGCTATCGCCGCCGTCCGGTCCGTGAAATTCTGCGCTCGCACCGCGCACACCACGGTTACCGAAAAGTACGATGGCGGCGCGGCGCTCACCGCATGAGGACGACATTTGGGAGGCGGCGTGACAGCCATCGAGCAGACAGAGGCGGCGCGCCCGCGAGGCACCCGCCTGCCGCGCCGTGCCCGACGGAACCAGTTGCTGGGAGCCGCCCAGGAGGTCTTCGTCGCGCAGGGGTACCACGCGGCCGCGATGGACGACATCGCCGAACGCGCCGGCGTCAGCAAGCCCGTGCTCTACCAGCACTTCCCCGGCAAGCTCGACCTCTATCTGGCCCTCCTCGACCAGCACTGCGAGTCGCTGATCCAGGCGGTGCAGACCGCGCTCGCGTCGACGTCCGACAACAAGCAGCGCGTCCGGGCGACGATGGACGCGTACTTCGCGTACGTCGAGGACGACGGCGGCGCCTTCCGGCTGGTCTTCGAGTCGGACCTGACGAACGAGCCCGCCGTGCGCGAGCGCGTCGACAAGGTGACGAACGAGTGCGCCGAGGCGATCTGCGACGTCATCGCCGAGGACACCGGTCTGTCGCGGGCCGAGTCGATGCTGCTGGCCTCGGGTCTTGGCGGCCTCGCCCAGGTCGTCGCCCGCTCCTGGCTGCACAGCGACCGCAGCGTCCCGCGCGACCAAGCGGTCCAGCTACTGGCCTCGCTGGCATGGCGCGGCATCGCCGGTTTCCCGCTGCACGGGAACGAACAGCACCACTGACCGCCGTCGACCCGCCGTTTGTTCCCGGGAGCTGTTCGCTCCTGGCGTTCTCGGCGCGGAACATGTAGGTCCCCTCACCGGGCTAATGTGTGCTGGGTACGGCGCGGAAGATCGCGCACTTTGCTGACCGTCGGAGGGACACAGCGTGGAGGTCAAGATCGGCGTGCTGCACACGCCTCGCGAGATCGTTCTGGAGACCGGTCAGAGCGCCGAGGCGGTCGAGCAGGCCGTGGCCGAGGCACTGACCGGCAAGGCTCCGCTGCTGAGCCTCGTGGACGAGCACGGCCGCAAGGTCCTCGTCCCCGCCGACCGCCTCGCCTATGTCGAGCTCGGTGAGGCGGCCCCGCGCAAGGTGGGCTTCGGCGCGCTGTAGTCACGCACGGACGAGGGGGCCCGGTGACCGACAAGGTCACCGGGCCCCCTCGCGTTTCCACCACAGATGGAGCACAAGTCACCCACAGGGGAGGATTGCATTCCGCAGGTCACGGGTATGACCGGCTACGACAGCAGTACGCGGTCGGCCGTGGGAGGGACCCCCGTGATCATCCTGGAAGCGCTCGGTGCCGCCGTGCTGGGTCTGCTGCTCGCATGGGCGGCCACCCACCGGCTCGCGGACCGTCTGCCGGCCCGCGCCCTGGTGTTCTCCACGGGTGTCGCCGGAGCGCTTTTCGGTGACTTCGTCACCCACAGCGCGCTGGGCCCGGGCAGTGGCCTGGCGAGCCTGCTCGGTGCCGCGGTCGTCTCGGCCGCCTCGCTCTCACTGCTGCTGCGCCCGTCGAGACGACTCCGGGGACGGTCCGCACCCGCGTAGCAGTACGTAGCCGACCGCCCCCGCACAGCCGTATTCAGGCGGCGAGCCCCAGAGCCGCCATCCGCTTGGTGTGCGCCTCGGTGATCCGGGAGAACATCCGGCCGACCTCGGCGAGGTCGAAGCCGTCCGCGACGCCGCCCACGAGCATCGTCGACAGGGCGTCCCGATCGGCCACCACCCGCTGCGACTGCGACAGCGCCTCACCCATCAACCGCCGTGCCCACAGGGCGAGTCGGCCACCCACACGCGGGTCCGCGTCGATCGCCGCACGTACCTTCTCCACGGCGAAGCTGGCGTGCCCGGTGTCGTCGAGCACGCCCAGCACGAGCGAGCGGGAGTCCTTGTCGAGGCGGGCGGCGACCTCGCGGTAGAAGTCGCTGGCGATCGAGTCGCCGACGTACGCCTTGACGAGCCCTTCCAGCCAGTCCGAGGGCGCCGTCTGCTTGTGGAAGCCGTCGAGGGCGGCGACGAACGGCTCCATCGCCTGCGTCGGCTCCGCCCCGATCTCCGTGAGCCGGTCCCTGAGCCGCTCGAAGTGGTGGAACTCGGCCGACGCCATCTTCGCCAGCTCCGCCTTGTCGGCGAGGGTCGGCGCCAGCTTGGCGTCCTCCGCGAGCCGCTCGAACGCCGCCAGCTCGCCGTACGCGAGCGCGCCGAGCAGGTCCACGACCGCGTTGCGGTACTGCGGGTCGGCGGAGGCCGTGGCCCAGTCCTGGGCGGCGACTCCGGTGGGTTCGGCGGGCGCGTCGGAGGCGTTGTCAGCGGTCGTCATGAAGCGCACAATAGCCCGCTCACCGCACGGCGGAAGTCCCTGGTCAATCACTGTGACGACCACTACGTGACCAAATCGGCCAACGCATATGCGCGATTCCGGGGTATGGTGGTAATGCGCCCGCCGAGTATTCGCCGGGCCGCACGAATGAGGATGCCCGGTCGGTGGCCCGATCGGCTCCGACCCGACAGCCCTCCTCGCCCGTACGGCGTTGTTCGTACGAAGTTCGGAGGGGGACCCTCAGCGGTTCGAGCGCTAGAGCGTCGGCAGTGGTCCCGTGCAGTACGGCTTTCCCTCACGGGTTGTCCGTAAGGCAGCCGACGTCCCCGGCACGGTCCTGACACGACCCCCGCGCTCGCCTCGCACCGCGCACACAGAAGAGGCAGCACCCTGACTACTTTCCGAGAGCTCGGAATCCTTCCCGAGACCGCTGAGGCCCTTGAGGCCGTCGGTATCGTCTCCCCCTTCCCGATCCAGGAGATGACACTCCCCGTCGCCCTTTCCGGCACGGACGTCATCGGCCAGGCCAAGACCGGCACCGGCAAGACGCTGGGCTTCGGCCTCCCCCTCCTGGAGCGCGTCACCGTCCCCGCCGATGTCGAGGCCGGCCGCGCCAAGCCCGAGGACCTCACCGACGCCCCGCAGGCGCTCGTCGTCGTCCCCACCCGCGAGCTGTGCACCCAGGTCACCAACGACCTGCTGACCGCCGGCAAGGTGCGCAATGTGCGCGTCCTCGCCATCTACGGCGGCCGGGCCTACGAGCCGCAGGTCGAGGCGCTCCGCAAGGGCGTCGACGTCGTCGTCGGCACCCCGGGCCGGCTGCTGGACCTCGCGGGCCAGAAGAAGCTCGACCTCAAGCACATCCGGTCGCTCGTCCTGGACGAGGCCGACGAGATGCTCGACCTGGGCTTCCTGCCCGACGTCGAGAAGATCATCAACTTCCTGCCGGTGCGCCGCCAGACGATGCTGTTCTCCGCGACCATGCCGGGCGCGGTCATCGGTCTCGCGCGCCGCTACATGTCGCAGCCCACGCACATCCGCGCCACCTCGCCGGACGACGAGGGCGCGACGGTCGCGAACACCGAGCAGTTCGTCTACCGCGCGCACAACATGGACAAGCCCGAGCTGGTCGCCCGCATCCTGCAGGCGGAGGGCCGGGGCCTGGTCATGGTCTTCTGCCGTACCAAGCGCACCGCGGCCGACCTCGCCGACCAGCTCCAGCAGCGCGGTTTCGCCTCCGGCGCGGTCCACGGCGACCTCGGCCAGGGCGCCCGCGAGCAGGCGCTGCGCGCCTTCCGCAACGGCAAGGTCGACGTGCTGGTCTGCACCGACGTCGCCGCCCGCGGTATCGACGTCGAGGGCGTCACCCACGTCATCAACTACCAGTCCCCCGAGGACGAGAAGACCTACCTGCACCGCATCGGCCGTACGGGCCGCGCGGGCGCCAAGGGCATCGCGGTCACCCTCGTCGACTGGGACGACATCCCGCGCTGGCAGCTCATCAACAAGGCGCTGGACCTCAAGTTCAACGACCCGCCGGAGACGTACTCCACCTCCCCGCACTTCTTCGAGGAGATGAACATCCCCGCGGGCACCAAGGGTGTCCTGCCCCGCTCGGAGCGCACCCGCGCCGGGCTGGCGGCGGAAGAGGTCGAGGACCTCGGCGAGACCGGCGGCCGAGGCGGTCCGCGTGGCCGGGGCGGTCGTGGAGGCCGCGACGGTCGTGACGGTGGCCGAGGCGGTCGTGACGCAGGCCGAGGCAGCCGGGACGAGTCCCGTTCCACTGACGCCGAGCGTCCGGCGCGTACCCCGCGTCGCCGCCGTCGTACCCGCAACGGCGCCCCGATGGACGGGACTTCGGCGGCTCCGGCCGTGACGTCCACGCCGGAGGAGACCCCGGTCACCGCCGTGGAGGACGCCGCGACCCGCACGCCGCGCCGTCGTCGCCGCACGCGCAACGGAGCGACAGGAGAGCAGCTGCCGGCCACGACAGTCGCCTCCGTGGTCGCACCCGAGGCCGCGGAGAGCGCCGTCGCGACGGCCGAGGGCCCGGCCCTGGACGCCCCCGCGACCTCGCGCCGCCGCCGTACCCGTAAGTCGGCGGAGACCGAGATCGTGCCCGCCGTGGTCGAGCCGGTGGTCGCCGAGACCGTGGTCGTCGCCGAGGCTCCGGCCGAGGAGACGAAGCCGCGCCGCACCCGGGCCCGCAAGGCCGTCCAGGCCTCGGAACCGGTGGAAGCCGCGGCGGAGGCCGAGACCGTCGAGACGAAGCCGCGCCGCACCCGGACCCGGAAGACCGCGGCTCCGGCCGAGGCCGCCGTGGTCACGACCGACGCGGCCGAGACGGCCGAGACGGTGGTCGAGGCCGCGCCGCGTCGCCGTACGCGCAAGGCCGTCGCCGACATCCCCGCGCAGGCCGTCGAGGAGCAGGGCAGTGCCGCCGAGGCGTCGCTCGACTCCGCGGAGGGCACCGAGGCCAAGCCCCGTCGCCGTACCCGCAAGGTCGCGGAGACGGCGGAGACCGCCGAGCCGACGGTCACGGCGGAGGCCAAGCCGCGCCGCACCCGGAAGGCCGCGGCTGTCCCCGCCGAAGCCGCTGTCGACACGGCCGAGGCCGTCGAGACGAAGCCGCGCCGTACGCGCAAGACGGCTGCCGCCGCCGCTGTCGCCGAGGCACCGGAAGCCGTCGAGACCAAGCCCCGTCGGACCCGCAAGGCGGCGGTCGCCGTCGTGGACACGGTCGAAGCCGTCGAGGCCAAGCCGCGCCGCACCCGCAAGGCAGCGGCCGCCGTCGCCACCGAGGTGCCGGAAGCCGTAGCGGTCGAGGCCGAGGTCAAGCCCCGCCGGACCCGGAAGACCGCGGCCGTGGCCGCCGTCGACACGGCCGAGGCCGTCGAGGCCAAGCCGCGTCGTCGTACGACCCGCAAGGTCGCCGCGGCCCCGGTCGCCGCCGAGATCCCGGCGCAGTCGGCCGAGGAGCCGGAGGCCAAGCCGCGCCGTACCCGTAAGACGGCCGCTGCCGCCACGGAGACGGCGGAGGCTAAGCCGAGGGTGCGCCGGCCCCGCAAGACCGCGGCGCCCGCGACGGCGGAGGCCACCGAGGGCTGATCCGCCCCCGAAGGCCGAAAAGGTCAGTACCGGACGGCCCGGCCCACGCCATGTGGGCCGGGCCGTCCGCATTCCCCCGGCTCCCCCACTCCTCCGTTAACCCCAGTTACACCCTCCCGTCCCCACTCCGCACAACCCCGCCGGATAACCTCACCCCATGAGCAAGCCCCCCTCCTTCACCCCGCCCCCCGGCGCTCGCGCATACCCGCTGCGGACCGCTCGCGGTGAGTTCGCCGTCGTGGACTCGCCCGTGGGCGACGGTGTCGAGCCGAAGGGGGTCGCTCTGCTGCTGCCGGGGTTCACCGGGAGCAAGGAGGACTTCAACCCGTTGCACGAGGCGTTCGGCGCGCGCGGGTATCGGACGGTCGCGGTGGACGGCCGGGGGCAGTACGAGACGGACGGGCCGGCGGAGGACGAATCCACCTACGCGCAGGGCGAGTTGGCGCGGGACGTGCTGGCGCTGGCCGACGCCGTGGGCGCACCGGTGCATCTGCTCGGGCACTCCTTCGGCGGGCAGGTCGCACGGGCCGCCGTACTGCTGGACCCCGCGCCGTTCCTGTCGCTCACGCTGATGGCGTCGGGGCCGGCGCAGATCTCCGCCTCCCAGCAGGAGCGGGTGAAGCTGCTGCGGGACGCGCTCGCCGTGATGTCGATGGCAGAGGTGTGGGACGCGATCCAGGCCATGGAGGCGCCGGAGGAGACCGAGACCGGCGGTGGGCTGGACGAGGGGCTCGACGACCGGGCCGACCTGCGCCGCCGCTGGCTGGGCACCAAGCCGGCTCAACTCCTCGCGGCGGGGCGCCAGTTGTGCGTGGAGCCGGACCGGATCGCCGAACTGGCCGCCGTAGCGCTCCCGTTCCACGTCCTGTCGGGTTCGCGCGACGACACCTGGCCGGTGCCGCTCCTCGACGACATGGCCGTACGGCTGAAGGCGCGGCGGACCGTCATCGCGCGGGCCGAGCACTCACCGAACACCGACCAGCCGGCCGCGACGGCGAAGGCCATCGCCGATTTCTGGGACCACACCACGGAGATCTAGGGCCTGCCCGGCGGACCATGCCGCAGACGCGCGGGTCTGGCACGCACTCCCCCACGCTCGAACGACCTCGTGCGGGAGACCCCCATCGCATCGCCGCCCTCCGCCGCCTTGCAGCCGCACGCACCAGACCCCGCTCACGGCGTCGACCAGGCCCCGCCGGTTTCCCGCGCCCCGATCCGCCGGACAGGCCCTAGTACTGCGTCCGCAAGTGCTCCCAGAACCCGTCCCGCAGCGCCCGCCGCAGGTCGGCCTGGCCGCGCAGGGAGTACTGGAGAAGCCCCTCCGCCTCCACCAGCAGGTCCTGGTCGACCGAGCCCGGGAGGTAGGGATGGCCGGGCAGCAGTTCCACCAGTGCCTCGCGTCCCCGTGCCGAAAGCCACTTCGCGGCGATCTGGGCGCCCACGAAGCGGACGTCGTCCCGGGTGGGCCGTACCGCCGTCGCCTCGTAGACGGCGGTCGTGCGCCGGGAGACGTACGGCTTGAAGAAGTCGAGGTCGAAGGTGCGTTGGCTGTCGACCTCCCAGAGGAGCGGCTCCGCCTGGTTGCGGCCCTCCGGGGCCTCGATGCCCCACAAGTGGACGCGGGCGCCGTACCCTTGGGCCGCCTCGACCGCCGACACCAGGTCCTCGTCGCCGCCGATGAGGGCCGCGTCGCTGATGGCGCGGTGCCGGGCGAGGGACTCCAGGTCGGAGCGGATGAGTGAATCGACGCCCTTCTGCTGGTTGTTGGCGTTGAGATTGCCCAACCGCACCTTCACGTCCGGGAGTTCGGCAATGGCCTGCTGCTCGGCGGTGTGGATGCGGCGGCGGGCGCCGTCGTACCAGTAGACGCGCAGCAGCCGGCTGTCGGCGAAGATCGTGCGGGCCTTGTCGATGAGTGCCTCGATGAGGCCCTCGGTGTCGAGGTCGAAGGTGCGTCGGTCCTCGGTCCCGGAGACGAGCCGGCCCGCGGCTGCGTACAAGTACCCGGCGTCGACGAAGATCGCATGCGTCGAGGGCGTCTTCGCCACCTCGGCGAGCATGCGCTGCAGCAGCTCGTTCGTGCGGTCGATGCGGGCGCTGAGGGCCGCGAGGTCGTCGTTCATCGCCTTCATTGTCCCGGCGGTCACGCTGCGAACACAACTGGTCCCGGTCGGTCTCGGAACGATCACTTACCGGTCAGTAATTAGGCGTTCGAAAAATTTCCTTAGCGTAGGGAATGTTTGTAACACGCATCCCGTTGACTCCATCAGTAACCAAGTAGTTCTCCTCAGGAGGATGACCAGACGAAGGGAGAAGCCATGCGCTTCGAAATCATGCGTCTCGACGAGGTCGACGGCACCACCGTGGACAGCACCGTCGTGGACGCCGCCTCCGTCAATCGGATCGTGCAACAGGCCGCCGCCATAGGACAGCGACTGTGGATCCGCCCCGCCGAGACCAAGGCCTCGTAACACCTACGACGCTCGTAACACCTACGACGCATACGACGACTTCAGAACCCCCGTCAGGCACCGACGCCGGACGGGGGTTCTGCGTTCGCGGAGCTCAGCCCGCCCGCACGACCTGGGTGATCCCGTTGATGATCTGCTGCACGGCGATGGCGGACAGCATCATGCCCGCGAGCCGCGTGACGAGGACGACCCCGCCGTCCTTGATGACCCGGATGATCAGCAGCGAGTACCGCATCACCACCCACAGCACGCCATGGATGGCGAGGATCGCCGTCCACACCGACACCTGTGTGGCCACACTGTCGGCCTTCTGCACGGCGAGGATGACGGACACGATCGCACCCGGTCCGGCCAGCAGCGGCATCCCCAGCGGCACGAGCGCGACGTTGACGTCCTTGGTCTGCTTCGGCTCGTCGGTCTTGCCGGTGAGCAGGTCGAGCGCAATCAGCAGGAGCAGCAGGCCGCCCGCGATCATCAGCGCGGGGACGGAGACATGCAGGTAGTCGAGGATCTGATGGCCGAGCAGTCCGAAGACGGTGATCACCCCGCCGGCCACGCACACGGCCTGGAACGCCATCCGCTTCTGGACCTTGGCCGGAACGTCCGGCGGTCAGCGCGAGAAAGATCGGGGTGATCCCAGGGGGATCCATGATGACGAACAGGGTCAGGAAGAGAGAGCCGAAGACGGCGACGTCGAACATGGGTGAGCCACAAGCCTTGCAGGTGAGAGGGGGCGGAGACGGGCGGGCGGGGTCGGGGGGTCAGGCTCCGCCGGTCCCCGGCACCGGGAACGCCCCGGTCGCGCGCCGCGTGATCTCGCCGTACACCTCGGGGTCGGTCGTGTACTCACCGAGCTGCACACTCTTGCGGCTGCCGTGGTAGTCGCTGGACCCGGTGGTCAGCAGCCCGAGGTCCTTCGCCAGCCCGCGCAGCCGTACGCGCGTCTCGGCGTCGTGGTCCATGTGGTCGACCTCGATGCCGTCGAGCCCGGCGGCGGCCATCTCGGCGATCGCGGACTCCGGCACGGTGTGCCCGCGCTTGCTGGCGCCGGGGTGCGCGAAGACGGCGACCCCGCCGGCAGCCTTGACCAGCCGGATCGCCTCGAAGGGGTCGGTCTCGTGCTTGGCGACATGGGCCCGGCCGCCGTCGGCCAGCCAGTCCACGGTGAAGGCGTCGTTCACGGTCGCTACGACACCCAGCTCGACCAGCGCGGTGGCGACATGCGGCCGTCCGACCGACCCGTCACCGGCGATCCGCGCGACCTGTTCCCAGGTCACCGGCACGCCCAGCTCCCGCAGCCTGGCGACCATCGCCCGGGCCCGGGGCACCCGGTCGTCCCGCACCAGCTCCCGCTCGGCGAGCAGCTCCGGCTCCTCGGGGTCGAACAGGTAGGCCAGCATGTGCATGGAGATCCCGTCGATACGACAGGACAGCTCGGCACCGGTCACCAGGGTGAGCCCCGCGGGCAGCGCGTCGATCGCCTCGGCATAGCCGCGACTGGTGTCGTGATCGGTCAGCGCGACGACGTCCAGCCCGGCGGCAGCGGCATTGCGCACCAGCTCGGCGGGCGTGTCCGTACCGTCGGAGGCCGTGGAGTGGGTGTGCAGGTCAATACGCACGACGCGAACTCCAGGGCGGGACGGGACAGGAAGGGACCACTCAAGGGTAACGGCACCTCCTGAGCACCTTTCACACCCGCTCCCCCAGGCGCTACGGCTCGATCAGCCGCGGCGACAACGCGCCGCATGGCACCAGATCGACCTCGGCCCCCGCGTCCCGCAGATCCGTGAGCACCAGCTCGTCGTACATCAGCAGCCCGGACTGCTCGGGCCACACCACGGCCCACAGCCACAGCCCCAGCGCCTCCCCCGCGAAGACCGCCCGGTCGTCCGGCGCCGTGGCGACATGCCACAACGGCGTCGGCCGTCCGGCGGCGAGCAGCTTCGCCTGAGGGGGTTTCTCGACGTTCATGTACGGCCCCGGGTCCGGCCCGTCGATGCCGGCATAGCGCGCGCCGAGGCCGACACCGAGTTCCTCGGCGACCAGGATCAGCTCCCCTATACCGCCGAGCGGCCCGGGTCCTGAGCACGCCACGGCGGTCGCCCGCCCGCCGCTGCGGTCGTCACCCGCGCAGGCCACGCCCGTGAACAGCCAGCCGACGGGCAGGGGCCAGGGCATCCACACGGGTACCTGCGTGCGATGCACGACGACGCTGAGGGCCTCGACGCTGGGCGGGATCACGGGCTGCAGCGGATGCACCGTCCCGTGGACATCGCACTGCCAGGAATCGGCGAAGAGTCCGGGAGCCCTGACCCGGCCACCGCACTTCGGGCAACTGAGTTCGCCCCTCATAGGGCCCCACGGTCCTACCCTCACTCCGCCACGTCAAGGACGATCACCCGTCCGGACCGAAGCCCTCACCAGGCGAAACTAGATGTAGCTTGCATTAATTAGCCGAGCTAACTTATCATGTGCATAAGCCAACCATCTCGATGACACGACTCCCAGGGATTGGACGGAAGCAATGGACACCTTCGACGCGGGAGCGGGCAGCATCCTGCGGCAGCCCAAGGCCGTATGGGCCACAGCGGGCGCCTCGGTCGTCGCCTTCATGGGCATCGGGCTCGTCGACCCGATCCTGCCGTCGATCGCCAAGGGCCTGGACGCCACGGCCGGCCAGGTCTCCCTGCTCTTCACCTCGTATTTCCTGATCACCGCCCTCGCGATGCTGGTGACCGGCTTCGTCTCCAGCCGCATCGGCGGCAAGAAGACGCTGCTGCTCGGCCTCGCCCTCGTCGTCGTCTTCGCCGGCCTCGCGGGCACCTCGGGCTCGGTCGGCGAACTCGTCGGCTTCCGGGCCGGCTGGGGTCTGGGCAACGCGCTGTTCGTCTCGACGGCCCTCGCCGTCATCGTCGGCGCGGCGGCCGGCGGCAGCGCCGCGGCGATCCTGCTCTACGAGTCCGCCCTCGGCCTGGGCATGGCCTGCGGCCCGCTGCTCGGCGCCCTGCTGGGCAACCAGAGCTGGCGCTACCCCTTCTTCGGCACCGCGTTCCTGATGGCGATCGGCTTCCTGTGCATCACGGTCTTCCTGAAGGAACAGCCGAAGCCGGCCCGCAAGACCTCACTGCTCGACCCGCTCAAGGCGCTGGGCCACGGCGGTCTGGCCTCCGCCGCCGTCTCGTCCTTCTTCTACAACTACACGTTCTTCACCGTGCTGGCCTTCACCCCGTTCGTGCTGGACATGACCCCGTACAAGTCCGGTGCCGTGTTCTTCGCCTGGGGCGTCCTACTCGCCGTCTTCTCGGTCTTCGTCGCCCCGCGCCTCCAGGCCCGGCTGGGCTCCTTGAAGGTGCTCGGCGGTTCCCTGGTGCTCCTCGCCGCCGACGTCCTCGTCCTCGGCTACGGCAGCCACACCACCGCCGTCGTCTGCACGATCCTGTCCGGCGCGTTCATCGGCGTGAACAACACCGTCTACACCGAGCTGGCCCTCGGAGTGTCGGACGCGCCGCGCCCGGTGGCGAGCGCGGGCTACAACTTCGTCCGCTGGTTCGCCGCCGCTGCCGCGCCGTTCTTCGCGCCGAAGATCGAGGGCTGGAGCAACATCCATATCCCGTTCGTGGTCGCGGCCATCACCGCGGCACTGGGCGCGCTGGTGGTCCTCGTACGACGGAACGCGCTCACGCACGAGGCCGAGGAGTTGGAGCCGAGGCACGCGACCGAGGACAGTGTCGCGGTGTTCGCCAACTAGCCGATTCCCGGCCGCCGTTGGTGAGCTTGCTCACTCCGACTGTCACTCCGGCTGTCAGTCGAGCGGGACGGACTTGCGGGACGGATCCCGCAGGTCCGTCCCGTTCGTCAGCCAGCGCTCCTGAAGGGCCTGGGCGCCGTGGACGCGCTTCCAGGCGGCCTCGTTCGGGGTCATCGGGAGCAGCGGCAGAAAGCGGACGGGGTCCAGGGGCGCGTCGAGTTCCAGGTCCTCGACCAGACCGCCCGGCTCGGCGACCAGCACCGAGGTGAACGGGGCGCCGGGCCACAGCGGTTCACCCACGTCGAGCGAGGCGCCGGGGGCCACGATCACGCCCTCGACCTGCGGGGACGCGGCGAGCACGGCGAGCGGGCGGAGCACCTTGTCGGTGTCGGCGTGCCCGCCGCGCACGGACAGGACCAGCTCGGCGCGCGGTCCCGCGACCGGGTCGGCGAGCATCGCCGCGGGGTCGCTCATGGGCTGTGCGGACATGCCGAGCGTGGCGTAGCGGACGAGGACACCCTCCTGGTCGGTGCTCTGAAAACGCAGCACCTCGACGCGGTCCGTACCCAGGAAAGTGACCGCGGCGCGCGCGTCCGGTTCGCCCAGCGCGGTACGCAACCGTGCCTCGACCAGAGCAAGAACATCAACCATGCGGCGAGCATAGAACTCGTCAGTACCGGGCAAAGCAGCGCCTTGACACTTCTGTCGGCTGATAGTCTTGGCCGGTCGTTCGGGGCAGCACGCAGAAGCGTCGCGATCAAGTCCCGACGCCGTTGAGACTCCCCTACGGGGGACCGGCCGGAGGAGGTGGGGCTGCAATGGACCGAAGTCGACCTGGCAGTACCACCCGCTCTTCCGGCCGCTGATGTCGTAGCTCTGGTTCTGGCCTCCAGCCGGCTGTCGCCGCTCGCACTTCTTCACCGTCGCGGAAGAGCATTTCGTTTCTTTACCTGATCTGTCTGACCTGTACGTCAGTACCTGAATCAGTAGCGAAACCCGCCACCGCGACGGTGCGGTGCTCCCCGCTTTGTGGACGTGCCAAACATCCGCACACAGGACGTCCCCATTCCGGGCAGTTCCAACCGTCGTTGGCGCCTTTCGTTGCTCGTCGCGAAGGAGCCCGCCATGTCGATGATCCGCGACCTGCGTGCCGTGGTCCGCCCGTCCCGTCCCTCCCTGCGCAAGGACGGCGGTGCGTACGACACGACCCGGGACCCCGGCACCCCCTCGGCCGTCGTCGACTGCGCCGTCTACCGCGACGGCGCCCGCGTCGACTCCGGCAGGCCGATGACCCCGCACGAGGCGATGCGCCAGGTGCGCCGCGACGGCGGCTTCGTGTGGATCGGGCTGCACGAGCCCACCGAGGCCGAATTCGCCGGTATCGCCGGGGAGTTCGGACTCCACCCGCTCGCCGTCGAGGACGCCGTACAGGCCCACCAGCGGCCCAAGCTGGAGCGCTACGACGACTCCCTGTTCACCGTCTTCAAGACCATCCACTACGTCGAGCACGACCAGCTCACCGCCAACAGCGAGGTCGTCGAGACCGGCGAGGTCATGTGCTTCACCGGGCGGGACTTCTTCATCACCGTCCGGCACGGCGGCCAGGGCTCGCTGCGGGCGCTGCGCCACCGCCTCCAGGACGACCCCGAGCTGCTCGCCCGCGGCCCCTCGGCGGTGCTGCACGCGATCGCCGACCATGTCGTCGACGGCTATGTCGCGGTCGCGGACGCGGTGCAGGACGACATCGACGAGGTCGAGACCGAGGTGTTCACGCCGGGCCGCAGGGGCGGGGTCTCGCGCGGTGTCGACTCGGCGCGGATCTACCAACTCAAGCGCGAGGTGCTGGAGTTCAAGCGCGCGGTGTCGCCGCTGCTGCGTCCCATGCAGTTGCTGAGCGAGCGGCCGATGCGGCTGATCGACCCCGACATCCAGAAGTACTTCCGGGATGTCGCCGACCACCTCGCCCGGGTCCACGAGCAGGTCATCGGCTTCGACGAGCTGCTCAACTCGATCCTCCAGGCCAACCTCGCGCAGGCCTCCGTCGCGCAGAACGAGGACATGCGGAAGATCACCGCGTGGGCCGCGATCATCGCCGTACCGACGATGGTGACCGGTGTGTACGGCATGAACTTCGAGCACATGCCCGAGCTGCACGCGAAGTACGGGTATCCGGCGGTGCTCGCCTTCACCGTGACCGTCTGTCTGGCGATCCACCGCACGCTGAAGCGCAACGGCTGGCTGTGAGCGGCCTGGATAGGCTGAGGTCATGACTAGCGAGCCGAGCGGGCTGCTCGACCGGGCCCTCGTCGAGGAGGCCACCAAGAAGTCCGGCCTCGTGTGGGTGGGCGGTCCGGGTGTCCCGGCCCGTGCCCTGTGGCATGTCTGGCACGAGGGCGCGGCCTGTCTGATCGGGGACGGTCCCGGCGAGCAGCCGCTGCCGGGGCTGACCGACGGCGGCGCCGCCGAGGTCACGGTCCGCAGCAAGGACAAGGGCGGCCGGCTGGTCTCCTGGACGGCGAGGGTCGCGGAACTGGCCCCGGGTTCCGAGGCCTGGCAGGCGACCGTCGCCGAGCTCAAGGGCAAGCGCCTCAACGCCCCCGACGGCGAGGCCATGACGGACCGCTGGGCCCGCGAGTGCCGGGTGCTGCGGCTCGAACCGACGGGCACGACGGCCGCCCTCCCGGAGGGTTCACTCGCCGAGCCTCCGCTGCCGTCACCCGCGACGACCCGTCAGCCGGTTCCGGCCGGCCTGCCGCGCCTGCTCCTGAAGAAACGCAAACGCGGGTAACGCCCCTTAGGACGACGGCAGTTGCTTGCCGTAGTCCACGGTGTCACTGTCCGCCGGTTCCTTCACGGCGAAGCTCTTGCCCCAGTCCGAGAAGGTCAGCGTGCCCGCGCCGCCCGCGCGGACCAGCCGCAGGGGATACGGCTTGCCCTCCAGGGAGACGTCGAGGGTGCCGCCGGAGCCGTCGTCGCCGGTGATGCGGATCGTCCGGACGCCGTTCTGGTCGTGGTGCCCGTTCGTCGCGAGGGTGCCGTGCAGGGTCAGCAGACTGGAGAGGAGTACGTCCTTGTCCGTGAAGCCACTGAACTTCTTGTACGAGGGGTCGCCTTGCGGCACCTTCACGTACTTGCCGTGGAGCGTGTCACCGGCACCCGTGTCCCCGTTGCTGTTCCAGAAGTCCGCGTCCGCCTTCAGATACAACTGCTCACCGACCCGCAGCAGCCCGAAGGTCGCCCCCTTGGAGGTGACCGACCCGCTGCCGCCGTCGGACTTCAGCCGCATGTCGAGCGTGTACGTCCGCCCGCCGGCGACGACGGTCCCGGAGAGCCGGACCGCGTCGGCGGCGCCCGCGGCCGTCACCGACTTCGACTGGATCTTGTCGGCCGCCAGCTTGCCGACCCCGTTGGTCCCCGCGTCCGGATCCTCGCCGCCGCACCCCGTCAGCGCCGTCCCCGTCACGGCCAGGACACACACCGCGCCGAGCAGCGCCGCACGACGGTTTCGGGCCTCGGGAATCGCAGTCACAGGTGGCTTGCCTTTCGTGCGGGGGTCGATGGCGTACGGCAGCGTACCGGGGTCTCCGGTCAGTGGCGGAGGCAGACCGTCCGGACCGCCCACCTGCGCGGATCGCAAACGGACGGGCTAGCCTGAAGCCCATCCGAGCGGGCAATTCAACCCATCCGGAAACCAGGAAGGAAGGGAGGTGCGGCCATGGCTGGAGGCGCCCCTCGGGTCTTCGTCTCACACCTCTCCGGTGTCGCCGTCTTCGATCCCAACGGCGACCAGGTGGGCCGCGTCCGCGACCTCGTCGTCATGCTGCGCGTCGGCCAGAAGCCCCCCAGGCTGCTCGGCCTGGTCGTCGAACTCTCCACCCGGCGCCGGATCTTCCTCCCCATGACCCGGGTCACCGGCATCGAGTCCGGCCAGGTCATCACCACCGGCGTGCTCAACGTCCGCCGCTTCGAGCAACGGCCCACCGAGCGGCTGGTGTTCGGCGAACTCATGGACCGGCGCGTCACCCTGGTCGAGACCGGCGAGGAGGTCACCGTCCTCGACCTGTCGGTGCAGCATCTGCCGGCCCGCCGGGACTGGGAGATCGACCGGATCTTCGTACGGAAGGGCAAGAGCGGAGCGTTCAGGAGGACCAAGGGCGAGACGCTGACCGTGGAGTGGTCCGCCGTCACCGGTTTCTCCCTGGAGGAGCAGGGACAGGGCGCGGAGAGCCTCCTGGCCACCTTCGAGCAGCTCCGCCCCGCCGACCTCGCCAACGTGCTGCACCACCTCTCGCCCAAGCGGCGGGCGGAGGTCGCCGCCGCCCTCGACGACGACCGCCTCGCCGACGTCCTCGAAGAGCTGCCGGAGGACGACCAGATCGAGATCCTCGGCAAGCTCAAGGAGGAGCGCGCGGCGGACGTCCTGGAGGCGATGGACCCGGACGACGCGGCCGACCTGCTCTCCGAACTCCCCGAGGACGACAAGGAGCGCCTGCTGAACCTGATGCAGCCCTCCGAGGCGGCCGACGTACGGCGCCTGATGTCCTACGAGGAGCACACGGCGGGCGGCCTGATGACGACCGAGCCGATCATCCTGCGGCCCGACTCGACCGTCGCCGACGCGCTCGCCCGCATCCGCAACGCCGACCTCTCCCCCGCGCTCGCCGCCCAGGTCTACGTATGCCGCCCGCCCGACGACACCCCCACCGGCAAGTACCTCGGCACGGTCCACTTCCAGCGGCTGCTGCGCGACCCGCCCTACACCCTGGTCAGCGCGATCATCGACGACGACCTTCAGCCGCTGGACCCGGACGCCACGCTCCAGCTCGTCGCCGGGTTCTTCGCGACGTACGACATGGTCGCGGCGCCCGTGGTCGACGAGACCGGGTCGCTGCTCGGCGCGGTGACCGTGGACGACGTACTGGACCACATGCTGCCGGAGGACTGGCGGGAGACGGAATTCCATCTGGACGAGGACGAGCCGGACGAGAGTGAGGAGGTGGCGGCTCATGACTCCTGAGCGCGAGACCACGCGCGAGCGGACACCGGCGGGCGCGACCGCCGCCACCCGGTCGCGGGCCCGGCTCGACCAGCCGCGCCCGCCCCGGCGCCGGCTGCTGCCCGAGTACGACCCGGAGGCCTTCGGGCGGCTGTCGGAGCGGATCGCGCGGTTCCTGGGCACCGGGCGGTTCATCGTCTGGATGACGATCGTCATCATCGCGTGGGTGCTGTGGAACGTCTTCGCCCCGCGCGAGGTGCGCTTCGACAACTACCCGTTCATCTTCCTCACGCTGATGCTGTCCCTCCAGGCCTCCTACGCCGCCCCGCTGATCCTGCTCGCGCAGAACCGGCAGGACGACCGCGACCGGGTCAACCTCGAACAGGACCGCAAGCAGAACGAGCGGTCGATCGCCGACACCGAGTACCTCACCCGCGAGATCGCCGCCCTGCGGATCGGTCTCGGCGAGGTGGCCACCCGGGACTGGATCCGCTCCGAACTGCAGGACCTGGTGAAGGAGCTGGACGAGCGGCACGACGGGCATGTCGCATTCCCGGCAGTCCCGGCGGATCGGTCTGCCGGGCGTGACGCAGACGACCGCTGAGGGGCTGGCCGAAGGGACCGGTCGGCGCCGTACCATCGACCCTATGGCTACGGAAGACGCGGTGCGCGAAGCACTGTCGACGGTGAACGACCCCGAGATCAACCGACCCATCACCGAACTGGGGATGGTCAAGTCGGTGGAGATCGGTGCGGACGGAGCGGTCGCGGTCACCGTGTACCTGACGGTCTCCGGCTGTCCCATGCGCGAGACGATCACGCAGCGTGTGACGGAGGCGGTCTCGCGCGTCGAGGGCGTCACCGGCGTCGACGTGACCCTGGACGTGATGAGCGACGAGCAGCGCAAGGAACTCGCGACCGCGCTGCGCGGTGGCCAGACCGAGCGCGAGGTCCCCTTCGCCAAGCCCGGCTCCCTCACCCGCGTGTACGCGGTCGCCTCCGGCAAGGGCGGCGTCGGCAAGTCCTCGGTGACGGTCAACCTCGCGGCGGCGATGGCCGCCGACGGCCTCAAGGTCGGTGTCGTCGACGCCGACATCTACGGCCACAGCGTGCCGCGCATGCTGGGCGCCGACGGCACCCCCACCCAGGTCGAGAACATGATCATGCCGCCGTCGGCGAACGGCGTGAAGGTCATCTCCATCGGCATGTTCACCCCGGGCAACACACCGGTGGTGTGGCGCGGCCCGATGCTGCACCGGGCGCTCCAGCAGTTCCTGGCGGACGTGTACTGGGGCGACCTGGACGTGCTGCTCCTCGACCTCCCGCCGGGCACCGGCGACATCGCGATCTCCGTCGCCCAGCTCGTCCCGAACGCCGAGATCCTGGTCGTGACGACCCCCCAGCAGGCGGCGGCCGAGGTCGCCGAGCGGGCCGGTTCCATCGCGGTCCAGACCCACCAGAAGATCGTCGGTGTCGTCGAGAACATGGCGGGCCTGCCGTGCCCGCACTGCGGCGAGATGGTCGACGTCTTCGGCACCGGCGGCGGCCAGTCGGTGGCCGACGGCCTGACCCGCACGACGGGCGCCTCGGTCCCCGTCCTCGGCTCCATCCCGATCGACGTCCGCCTCCGCGAGGGCGGCGACGAGGGCAAACCGGTCGTCCTGACCGACCCGGACTCCCCGGCGGGCGCGGCGCTGCGGGCCATC
Organism: Streptomyces sp. NPDC051576; assembly: GCF_040681835.1. Classification (NCBI taxonomy): domain Bacteria; kingdom Bacillati; phylum Actinomycetota; class Actinomycetes; order Kitasatosporales; family Streptomycetaceae; genus Streptomyces; species Streptomyces sp. NPDC051576. The sequence continues at coordinate 859,511 of NZ_JBFAZO010000001.1, read as the reverse complement.
GCGGGCAAGCTGGGGGGACGGCAGCGGGGTCTTTCGGGACTGTCGCTGGGGATCACTCCCAAGAACAAGTTCTAGGGATCTTCTTACGAGGATTTCGCTCTCCTACGACGATGGGGGCGCCGTCTCACCGGACGGCGCCCCCATCGTCGTACCGCCGCTACTGGGCGTAGGCAGCGATGTCCTTGATCATGGCGAAGCCGAGCCCGTACGCGCTCATGCCCCTCCCGTACGCCCCCACGTGGACCCCCGCCTGGGTCGAGCCGGCCAGCACCCAGCCGAACTCCGACTCGCGGTAGTGGAAGGGCGTCGGGACGCCGTCCACCGGCAGGGACAGGGTCGACCAGTCGTCGCCGGCGAGGTCGTCGGCCAGCACCCAGGCCGTCTCCGTCTGCTGCTCCAGCCAGTCGTCGCGCAGGGTGTGGTCCATCTGGCCGGGCCAGGTGAAGGACAGCAGCCCCACACCGGCGAGCCAGGCCGCCGAGGACACCGAGGTGGCCTCCAGCAGGCCCGTGCCGTCCGCGGTGCGCCGGGCGGGGTTGCCCGCGACGGTGACGACCACCGCGAACTTCTCCTTGTCCTCCGTGCCTTCGTTGCGTACGGAGGGCTCGTCGCCGTGCCCGATCGAACCGTGCTCGACGGCTCCGTCCGCCGCCATGCCCACCTGCATCAGCCACCGCGGCCCCGTGAAGGCCTCGTCGAGGCCGTACCACGGGAAGGGCGCCAGCAGGTAGCCGTCGACCGTGCGCCGGGCGGAGGGGACCTGTTGTCCACCCTCCGCGGCCGGCGCCTGTGCGCCCACCCGACTCGTCGTCTCCATGCTCCGCACGCCTCCTCGCTCTCGTCGGACCGGGGCGGCCCGCCCCCCGTCGGGCGACTCGCCCGGTCCGCACAACAACTCGGCAGCATAGCCACCTCATGGCAGGCAGCCCGGAAAGCGCCCGGCGCGTGAGGCGTGCGGGGGCCGCGTTCAGGCCGTACGAGGGCGTGGCGAAGGTATGAAACGCGTCACGTGGGAGCCGCGCGCGAGGATCAGGTGGCGTCCGCGTCGAAGGGCGGGCGCTCGTCCTTCTCGGGGTCCTCGGGCTTCTTGGTCATGTCGAGACGACCGCTGCCGGAGGAGGGGGAGGCGGAGGCAGGGGTGTCCGCACTCTGGACCGCCTCCGTGACCTCGGCCATCTCCTTCTTCAGGTCGAAGCCGTTGCGGATCTCCTTGAGCCCCAGCTCGTCGTTGTCCAACTGCTTGCGCAGGAACGTCTTGGGGTTCAGGTCCTCGAAGTCGAAGTCCTTGAAATCCGGACCCAGCTCTTCGCGGATGTCCGCCTTGGCGCTCTCCGAGAACTCGCGGATCTTCTTGATCGTCCGCATGACGTCCTGGATGACCTTCGGGAGCTTGTCCGGACCGAAAACGAGCACGGCGAGGACAATGATCGTCACCAGCTCTAGCGGTCCTATGTCATTGAACACCTGAAGCTCCTTGCGATGTCCTCGGTCCTCGGCCCTCGGGGTCTGTGCGGTCTTCCGTGGTCCGGGCCGGGTCCACGGTACCCGGCGATCCCACCCGACCGGTACTGTCCCGGGGGCTACGAGTAGGTGTACGCGACCGGTTTTCCGGGTTGTTTGCCTTGTGGGGGCGGGGGCGCGCCGCTCACCTGTGAGGTTTGTGTCAATCGGCTGCCCCGACCTCCGGTGGAGGAGGCGAGGACCAGCGGGGGTGTCTTCTTCTTGCCGTTGCGCTGGAGGGTCAGGTGCCGGGGGTGTTGGGGCTGGAGTACCCGGAGCGGCTGTAGGGGCCCGTGGAGCCGCGCCGGGTACGGAGACCACACCGGGTGCTGAACGGGCGGCGCGAGCGCCCAGGGGCCCGGCTCGCCGTACGGCGGGGTGCTGTAGGGGGCAGGGGCCTGGGCCGGTCGGCGGAGGGGAGGAGTGCGCCGGTGGTTGTTGGGGGTTCGGCGGGGGGGCGGCTCGGTTGGACATCGCCGCCGGCGTCTACGCCTATGCCTGCGCCGGTGCCCGGTGCCTTCGGCACGGGGCGGGGGCCCGGAGCGGCACGGCCCGACTCGAAGCCGCCCCCAACAGCCCCAGCCGCACCCCCAGTCGAGGCCTCACCGCTCAGCCCCCGGCAGAGCCCCATGTCCCCTCGTCTCTCCACCGCCCGCCGTGCCACCCCGTAAATGCGCCGGAGCGCAGGGGTCAGTCAGTGGAGGGGGTTGGAGGAGGTCGTGGGGGTGGGGGTGGGGGAAGAGGTGGTGTCGGGGGCTCGTAGCAGACCGGGCGCCATGGCCTCGGGGGCGTTGGACCATGACGTGAGGGCGACCGGCGGGGTCGCGTTGAGCGGGCGTATCAGCGGGGACATGACTGCCGCACCGGCCATCACCGGCGCGGTCAGGGTGTGCATGACCTCGTCGCTCCGGGCGGTCGCGGGAGACGGCACCCCGGGCAGCAGTGGCGCGGACACGGAGGTCGGTGCCACCGAGGTGTCGCCGAGCATCGACCGCTGGTTCGCGCCCTGCGCCAGCAGGGGTCCGACTCCGGCACGGCGACGCCCCGACTCCGGGGTCGCCGCACCCGTGCCCTGCGTACGCGCCGGAGTCACACCGGCACCGCCCCGCACCTCGGCCGCGGTGTCGCCCGGCGTGACCGTGGCCACCCCGCCCAGCGCGATCGCGGCCAGCGACACCGCGCCGGCGGCGACGAACGCGAACCGCATCCCGCGCGAGGCAGAGCGGTCGGCGTCGTGCCGGCTGACGTCGTGGATACGGAAACCGTCACGGGCGGACGGGGAGGATGAGGTCAGGGCTGTTGCGGCGTGCGGGCCCGCGGGGACGTAGCCGAACTCGAAGGCGTCGAGCGGCCCGTCTCTTTTCACGCCGAAGAAGCCCACCCCGGCGAGGAGTCCCCCACCGGGCGGCTCCTCGCCGTCCGTGTCGTCGCCTCCCCCGGGCAGCCCCTGGAGGCGGGCCAGGAAGCTCTCGGAGGGGGGCGGCGGGGCCATTTCCGCGAACACGTTCTTCAGTCGGCGCTGCGCGTCGGCCTCGGCCTTGCACTTCGTACAGGTGGCCAGGTGCGCCAGTACGCGCTCGCGCGACTCATGACCGAGCTCCCCGTCCACCAGGGCGGAAAGTCGGTCTCCCAGATGCTGCTCAGCAGGCGTAGGACGTGATCCACTCACGCGGTCGCGCCCCCTCCCCCCAGCGCGGGCACACGCGCCACGAAGGAACGGCGCTCGGCCCGTGCTTCCGGCGAGCGGTGCGCGAGGGCCTTGCGGAGCTGGGAGCGGCCGCGGTGGATCCGGGAACGGACCGTGCCGAGCTTGACGCCCAGGGTCGCGGCGATCTCCTCGTAGGAGAGCCCCTCGATGTCGCACAGGACGACCGCCGCCCGGAACTCCGGAGCGAGGGTGTCCAGGGCCTGCTGGACGTCCGCGTCGAAGTGCGCGTCGTTGAAGACCTGCTGAGGGGACGGCTCGCGGCTGGGCAGGCGCTCGGCCGCGTCCTCCCCCAGCGCGTCGAAACGGATGCGCTGCTTGCGGCGGACCATGTCCAGGAAGAGGTTGGTGGTGATGCGGTGCAGCCAGCCCTCGAAGGTGCCGGGCGTGTAGGTCGACAGGGAACGGAAGACCCGGACGAAGACCTCCTGTGTGAGGTCCTCGGCGTCGTGCTGGTTCCCCGTCAGGCGGTACGCGAGCCGGTACACACGGCCGCTGTGGGTGCTGACGATCTCCTCCCAGGTGGGCGGAGTCCACGCCTGCCCGTCCGCGTCGGTGGAGAAGGTCGCGGTCTGGGCATGGTCAGCGGCGTGGCTGTGGTCAGCAGCGGTGTCGTTCACGGATTTCGGCCTGCCCGCCGATCCGAGAAAGCGCCGGAGCACTCCTCCCCGATCCACAGGTACAGCCGCACCTCCCCTGTCGGCTCTGGTGGTGTCCAGTGGAGCCCCTACCATAGCCACCTGCCCCGTTAGCTCCGGATAAGGGGTTTTACGAGAATTTGATACGGGCTCATACCGACCTTCCGGCAGTGCGAGCCGATCCTCGTGCCCCGGACCGGGCCACTGCCCGTGCCTCTGCCCGCTGCGCTGATCCGTCCTCATCCCCCGCTCTTCCCTCCGGCCGTGTCCCCCAGTGCATTCCTCCCCCTCTAAACGCCCGGTCCCATCAGCAGGTTCCCGGCACCAACGGATACAGTCACGCCCAGGCAACCACGGGGACAGGAGAGGGTCATTACCGCCAACCGGCAGACGAGCTGGGCGTTCGCCGACGCCTATGTCGCCGAGGACGAAGCGCTGCGCTGGGCCCGTGACCGGGCCCGCGAGGCAGGGCTGCGCTCGGTGTCGCCCGGCACGGGCGCCGCGCTGCGGATGCTCGCCGCCACCGTGGACGCGAAGGCGGTGGCGGAGATCGGGACCGGGACCGGCATCTCCGGGATGCATCTTCTGCACGGCATGCGGCCGGACGGGGTACTGACCACCGTCGACCAGGAGCCGGACCACCAGCAGTTCGCCCGCCAGGCCTTCCGCGCCTGCGGCTTCGCCAGCAACCGGGCCCGCTTCATCCCGGGCCGCGCCCTGGACGTGCTGCCCCGGCTCGCGGACGCCGGCTACGACCTCGTGTTCTGCGACGGTGACCGGCAGGAGTTCCTGGACTATCTCGCTGAATCGTTGCGCCTGCTGCGTCCGGGTGGCCTGGTGGTCTTCGAGGGCGTCTTCGCCAACGGCCGGACCGTCGACTCGGGCCCCCAGCCCACCGAGGTACTGCGCCTGCGCGAACTGCTGCGCGCCGTACGCGAGAGCCCGGAGCTGGTCCCGTCACTGCTCCCGGTGGGCGACGGCCTGCTGTGCGCCGTCAAGCGCTGACCCGCCCGTAGGGCCCGGAAAAGCCCGTAGAACCCCGGAAGAATCCCGGAAAAGCAGCTACCCCGGCACCATCCGAGGTGCCGGGGTAGCTGAAGGGGTATGGTCGCGTTCCGCCGCGTCAGCCGACGACCTTCTTGAGGGCGTCGCCCAGCGCGTCGGCCTCGTCAGGGGTCAGCTCGACGACGAGCCGCCCGCCGCCTTCGAGCGGAACGCGCATGACGATGCCCCGCCCCTCCTTGGTCACCTCGAGCGGGCCATCGCCCGTCCGCGGCTTCATGGCCGCCATGCTCGTTCCCCTTCCTGAAACCAGCTCATCGTCGCCGACGGCCCCATGGAGGGCACGCGCGGCCCCTAATGAGACACGCGTCACCGGCATCGAACACATTGCTTCCAAGCCATTATCCCGCATCTCAGGACCCGATGACCAACATCAGTCGGCATCGCTTGGGCAACGCGCGCGAGCAAAACCACTCAATTCGCCGATGCGACTGCGATACTGCGCCGCCGCGCGGACCCCGGCCGACCGAATCCGGACCCGAATTCTTTGACGCAGGTCACACGTCCGGTCCGGTGCGCGGCCGGTGATCTCCGCCATGCTGTCCTACGGACGTAGGGCGTACCGACCGGTACGCCCAAGCGGCGACACCGGAGGGGACACACCATGGCCGACACCGTGCTCTACGAGGTGAGCGACGGACTCGCGACGATCACGCTGAACCGCCCAGAGGCGATGAACGCGCTGAACGTCGCGACCAAGGTCGCCCTCCGGGAGGCGGTCCAGGCCGCGGCGGAGGACGACGCCGTACGGGCCGTGCTGCTGACCGCGGCCGGGGAGCGGGCGTTCTGTGTGGGGCAGGACCTCAAGGAGCACATCACGCTGCTGGCGGCCGACCGGGAGGCCGGGACGGGGGTCACCATGACCACCGTGAAGGAGCACTACAACCCGATCGTGCGGGCGCTGGCCGGGATGGCGAAGCCCGTGGTGGCCGGGGTCAACGGCGTGGCGGCCGGGGCCGGCTTCGGGCTCGCGCTGGCCGCGGACTACCGCGTCGTGGCGGACACCGCCGGCTTCAACACGTCGTTCGCGGGCGTGGCGTTGACCGCGGACTCCGGGATCTCCTGGACGCTGCCAAGGGTCGTCGGACCCGGGCGCGCCTCCGACCTGCTGCTGTTCCCGCGCACGATCACGGCGCAGGACGCCTACGACCTCGGGATCGCGAACCGTCTGGTGCCCGCCGCCGAGCTGCACACCGAGGCCGCGAAGGTGGCGCGGGCCCTGGCCGACGGGCCGACGGTGGCGTACGCGGCGCTCAAGGATGCGGTGGCCTACGGCTTCTCGCACACCCTTGAGGAGACGCTTCAGAAAGAGGACGAACTTCAGTCCCGCGCGGGCGCGTCGGAGGACCACGCGATCGCCGTGCAGGCCTTCGTCAACAAGGAGAAGCCGAAGTACCTGGGCCGCTGATCCGGTTCAGAGGCGGCGGGACACACAGTCCGCCAGGTGGTCGTCCACCAGTCCGCACGCCTGCATCAGGGCGTACGCCGTCGTCGGCCCGACGAATCTCAGGCCCCGCTTCTTCAGGGCCTTCGACAGGGCCGTCGACTCGTCCGTGACCGCCGGGACGTCCCCGAGCGACTTCGGGGCCGGGCCCGGCGCCGGGGCGTGGGACCAGATGAACTCGTCCAGCTCGCCCGGCGCCCAGTCGGCCAGCACGCGCGCGTTGGCGATCGTCGCGTCGACCTTGGCGCGGTTGCGGATGATGCCCGTGTCGGCGAGGAGACGTTCGCGGTCGGTGTCGGTGAAGGTGGCCACCTCGGCGATCCTGAAGCCGGCGAAGGCCGCGCGGAAGCCCTCACGGCGGCGCAGGATCGTGATCCAGGAGAGGCCCGACTGGAAGGCCTCCAGGGAGAGGCGCTCGTAGAGGGCGTCGTCGCCGTGGACCGGGCGGCCCCACTCCTCGTCGTGGTAGGCGACGTAGTCCTCGGTGGACAGCGCCCAGGGACACCGCAGGGCACCGTCCGGACCGGCCACGGCGTCGCTCACTGGTGGTCGCCTTCCGCGGGCTTCTCGGTCGGGACGCGGTGGGCGTGCGCACCCGCGAGCGCGGACTCCAGGTCGGCGATCCGGGCGTCGCGCTCGGCGAGTTCGGCGCCGATGCGGCCCAGCGCGTCGTCCACCTCGGCCATGCGGTAGCCCCGCGCGGCGAGCGGGAACCGGAGGGTCTCCACATCGGCGCGGTTGACGGGCCGGTCCAGGGGCAGCGGGTCGTCGAGGCGCTCGGGCGCGGCGTCGGGGAGCGGGGCGCTGTCGCCGCCGCCGATCACCGAGAGGGTCACGGCGCCGACCACGACGGCGAGCGCGACGACCAGGAACAGGAACATGAACATCGCTGGGGTCTCCACAGGCGTCGAGGTCGGACGTGCCGAAGCCGAATGTGTCAGGGTCCGATCGTGCCATGCGACGCTGACAGTTAGGGTCACAGGCGGCTGAAGACCGGTACGCACTAGGAGAGGTCACAGGGGATGCTCAGGCTGGGCAGGCGTGAATTCGACGCGCACGAGCCGGTGATCATGGCGATCGTGAACCGGACCCCCGACTCCTTCTACGACCAGGGGGCGACGTTCCGCGACGAGCCCGCCCTCGCGCGCGTGGAGCAGGCCGTCGCCGAAGGGGCCGCGATCATCGACGTCGGCGGGGTCAAGGCCGGCCCCGGCGAAGAGGTGACCGCCGAGGAGGAGGCGCGGCGCACGGTCGGCTTCGTGGCCGAGGTGCGGCGGCGCTTCCCGGACGTGATCATCAGCGTCGACACCTGGCGGCACGAGGTCGGCGAGGCCGTCTGCGAGGCCGGCGCGGATCTCCTCAACGACGCGTGGGGCGGCGTCGATCCCCGGCTCGCGGAGGTCGCCGCGCGCCACGGAGCGGGCCTGGTGTGCACGCACGCGGGCGGCGCCGAGCCGCGCACCCGTCCGCACCGGGTGGCGTACGACGACGTCATGGCCGACATCCTGCGCGTGACCCTGGGCCTCGCCGAACGGGCCGTGGAACTGGGCGTGCCCAGGGAGTCGGTGCTGATCGACCCCGGGCACGACTTCGGGAAGAGCACCCGGCACAGCCTGGAGGCGACCCGGCGCCTCGGCGAGATGGTCGACACGGGCTGGCCGGTGCTGGTCTCGCTGTCCAACAAGGACTTCGTGGGCGAGACCCTGGACAAGCCGGTCAAGGAACGCGTCGTCGGCACGCTCGCGACCACGGCCGTGTCGGCGTGGCTGGGTGCCCAGGTGTACCGGGTGCACGAGGTCGCCGAGACCCGGCAGGTGCTGGACATGGTGGCGTCGATCGCGGGGCATCGGCCCCCGGCGGTGGCCCGCCGAGGGCTCGCGTAGCCTCGGCCAACCGCTAGCGGCCGGCTTCCTTCGACACCAGCGCGACCGCCTCCTCCACGTCGTCCGTGACGTGGAACAGCAGGAGGTCCTTCTCCGACGCCTTGCCCTGGGCGATCAACGTGTTCTTCAGCCAGTCGACCAGGCCGCCCCAGTACTCGCTCCCGAACAGGACGATCGGGAACCGGGTGACCTTCTGGGTCTGCACCAGGGTCAGCGCCTCGAAGAGTTCGTCGAGGGTGCCCAGGCCGCCGGGCAGGACCACGAAGCCCTGCGCGTACTTGACGAACATCATCTTGCGGACGAAGAAGTAACGGAAGTTCAGCCCGATGTCGACATAGGCGTTGAGCCCCTGCTCGAAGGGCAGCTCGATGCCCAGGCCGACGGAGATGCCCTTGGCCTCCAGGGCGCCCTTGTTGGCCGCTTCCATGGCACCGGGGCCGCCGCCCGTGATGACGGCCCACCCGGCCTCCACCAGGGCGCGTCCGAGCCGTACGCCCGCCTCGTACTCCGGTGAGTCCGCCTTGGTGCGGGCCGAGCCGAACACGCTGATCGCGGGCGGCAGTTCGGCCAGCGTGCCGAACCCTTCGATGAACTCCGACTGGATGCGCAGGACGCGCCACGGGTCGGTGTGGACCCAGTCCGAGGGGCCGCCCGCGTCCAGGAGGCGCTGGTCGGTCGTGCTCGCGGTCACCTGGCCGCGCCGCCGGAGGACCGGTCCCAGGCGCTGCTCCTCCGGTGGCTGCTTCTTGCCCTCGGGGTTGCCTGTAGCCATGTGCGCTCCCTCCACTTGCGGTGTTTCCACCTCAGCGTAGATCTACGCAGGTTACGGAGGGGGGACATACGGATGTCAGGCGGTGAGCCAGTCCCGCAGCCGCCGCTCCGCCTCGGGGATCAGGGCAGCCTCCACCCGCTCGTCGACCTTGTGGGCGAGGAGTTGGGCACCCGGGCCGTAGTTCACCGCGGGCACGCCGAGCGCGCTGAAGCGGGCCACGTCAGTCCAGCCGAACTTGGGGCGGGCCTCGCCGCCGACGGCCGTCATGAAGGCCTGGGCGGCCGGGTGGGTCAGGCCGGGGCGGGCCCCTCCGGTGTGGTCGTCGACGACGAACTCGTCGACCCCGCAGTCGGCGAAGTACTCGCGCACGAACGCCTCCGCCTCGGCCTCGCCGCGGTCGGGCGCGTAGCGGAAGTTGACGACCAGGGTGCACGCGTCGGGGATGACGTTGGTGGCCACGCCCCCTTCCACGCGCACCGCGTTGAGGCCCTCGTGGTACTGAAGGCCGTCCACGACGGGTGTGCGGGCCTCGTACGCGGCGAGCTTGGCCAGTGCCCTGGAGGCGGCGTGGATCACGTTGGAGCCCATCCACGCGCGCGCGGAGTGCGCCCTTTCCCCGGTGAACTTCAGGAACATCCTCAGGGTGCCCTGGCAGCCGCCCTCGACCTGACCGTCCGTCGGCTCCAGGAGGACCGCGAAGTCGCCCTCCAGCCACTCGGGACGCTCCTCGGAGACATGCTTCAGGCCGTTGAGGTGGGCGGCGACCTCCTCGTTGTCGTAGAAGACGAACGTCAGGTCGCGGTTCGGAGCAGGGACCGTGGCCGCGATACGGAGTTGGACCGCGACGCCGGACTTCATGTCGCAGGTGCCGCAGCCCCACAGGACGCCGTTCTCGTCGAGGCGCGAGGGGACGTTGTCCGCGATCGGGACCGTGTCGATGTGGCCCGCCAGGATGACGCGTTCGGCGCGGCCCAGGTTCGTGCGCGCGACGATGTTGTTGCCGTACCGGTCGACCGTGAGGTGCGGCAGGGCGCGCAGCGCGGTCTCGATGGCGTCCGCGAGGGGCTTCTCGCCGCCGCTCTCCGAGGGGAAGTCGACGAGCTGCGCGGTGAGCCGTGCGGCGTCCAGCGTGAGGTCAAGTGGGGTGTCGGCCATGGCGCCGACCCTAACGCGAACGGCCGGGCCGCCGGTTGTCCACACCCGGGGCGGGAGTGACAGGAGCCTCCAGTACCTTGTGGGGATGCCTGAGCAGTCCCCCACACCGAAGAGGCGTCGACGAGGCCGCCTCTTCCGATTCTCCTCGGCCCTCGTGGTACTGCTCGCGGTCGCGGGCTATCTGGTCGTTCAGTACGTCACCGGCGGCCGGGGCGGGCCCGGTTGCAAGGTGGTCTCCGGCAAGGACGACGGCCAGGAGTACGAGTTCACGCAGGAGCAGGCGATGAACGCGGCGACGATCGCCGCCGTCGGCACCGGCCGCGGTATGCCCGAGCGGGCCGTGACGATCGCGCTCGCGACCGCGCTCCAGGAGTCGCAGCTCGTCAACATCAAGCACGGCGACCTGGATTCGCTCGGCCTGTTCCAGCAGCGGCCCTCGCAGGGCTGGGGCACCAAGAAGGAGATCCTGGACCCGACGTACGCGGCGGGCGTCTTCTACGAGCACCTGTCCAAGGTGTCCGACTACCAGAAGCTCCCCCTCACCGTCGCCGCGCAGCGCGTGCAGCGCAGCGGCTACCCGGAGGCGTACGCCAAGCACGAGGCCGACGCCACGCTGCTGTCCGCCGCCCTCACCGGGCAGGCGGCCGCCACGCTGACCTGCCAGGGTCTCCCGGACACCACTCGGACCGCGACCGGCCCGGACGCCGTACGGACCGCGCTGGTACGGGACTTCGGGCGCGAGGTGCTGAAGGAGACCGGCGCGGAGGTGACCGGCGAGTCGGTGTCCGGGGCGACATCCAAGTCCAAGACCAAGACCAAGGCCACGCCGACGCCCAGCGCGAGCGCGACGGGCGGGAAGAGCACGGTGACCCTGCCGGTGCGGTCCGGCAGCACGAGAACCGGCTGGCAGCTCGCGCACTGGGCGGTCGCCAACTCCTCGGAGCTGCACATCGAGCGCGTGTCGTACGCCGGCCGCGAATGGGCCGCCGGCAGCGCGAACGACCCGTGGCACTCGACCCGCACGCAGGCCGCGGGCGGGGTCCGCATCGTGACCGAGGAGCAGGCCGGGCAGTAGGCGGTCGGGCAGCAGTTCGGGTCCTCACCCGCAGGGGTCATGCGCGGGCGGTCAGGGCCCGGCCGTACCCGGGTCGTCGCGCGGTCTTCCCCACATGAGCCGGACCCCTTGAGAACAAAGGGCTGTACGCATTCGGCAGACTTTCGGACCGGGCGCTCTTTGTCCGTTTTTATCCGTAGCTGATAATGCGACGCATTGCCAACTCTTTACATTGGCGCTCCGCAACCTTCGCGCGCTTCGAGCGGTAGTCACTGCGTCCGAGCCCGGAGATCAACACAAGGAGCATCATGACCCTCCCCCTGACCCGCCGGATCGCCCGTGCCGCGCTGCTCGTCGCAGCGGGAGCGGCAGCCGGGGTCGGTGCGGCCGGCTCCGCCAGTGCGGCCCCCTCCCTGCCGGCCACCCCGAACCTGAGCGGGCTGACCGCTCTGGACGGGGCGAGCGTCGGCAACACGGTCGACGGCGCGAGCCAGAACGTCACGGGAGTCGCCGGCAAGTCCGGTGGCCAGACGCTGGAGAAGGCGGTGCCGGCCGCAGGCAAGACCGGTGGCAAGGTCGCGAAGACGGTCGCACCGGCCGCGCAGCACGTCGCCGGGGACACGGCGGGCCAGGCGGGTGGCCTGCTCGGCGACACGGCGAAGACGGCGACGGCGGGCGGCGGCCTGCCGACGGACGCGGTCACCAAGGGCGGGCTGCCGTCCACGCAGGAGCTGCCCCTCAAGGGCCTCCCGCTCGGCTAGTCCGCGGAAGCCGAAGGGGTCCAGGGAATTTCCCTGGACCCCTTTTCCATGCCCGTGCCCTGAAAGACGCGGCCCGTCAGCCGAGCCGGCTCACGGCCGCCCGCACCCGCTCGTCCGTCGCCGTCAGCGCCACCCGTACGAAGTGTTCGCCCGCCGTGCCGTAGAAGTCGCCCGGCGCCACCAGGATGCCCAGGCCGGCGAGATGGGCCACGGTGTCCCAGCAGGACTCGTCCCGCGTCGCCCACAGGTAGAGGCTCGCCTCACTGTGCTCGATGCGGAAGCCGTGCTTCAGCAGCGCTTCGCGCAGCAGCGCGCGGCGGACCATGTAGCGCTCGCGCTGTTCGCGGACGTGGGTGTCGTCGCCGAGGGCCGCGACCACCGCCGCCTGGGTGGGCGCCGAGGTCATCATGCCGCCGTGCTTGCGGATCTCCAGGAGCGGTCCGAGGACCGCCGGGTCGCCGGCCAGGAAGGCCGCGCGGTAACCGGCCAGGTTCGAGCGCTTGGAGAGCGAGTGGACCGCGACGATCCCGTCGTAGGAGCCGCTGTTGACGTCCGGGTGCAGGACCGAGACCGGGTCGGCCTCCCAGCCCAGTTCGAGGTAGCACTCGTCGGAGAAGACCAGGACACCGTGCTCACGGGCCCAGGCGACGGCCCTGGTCAGCTCGTCCTTGCTGAGCACCCGGCCGGTCGGGTTGGAGGGCGAGTTGAGCCAGAGGAGCTTCAGGCCCTGGGGGTCCAGAGTCGTCGGGTCGTCGTAGACCTCGTACTCGGCGCGGGCCAGTCGGGCGCCCACCTCGTACGTCGGGTACGCCAGACGCGGGTAGGCCACCCGGTCGCCGGGGCCCAGGCCCAGCTGGGTGGGGAGCCAGGCGACGAGTTCCTTGGAGCCGACGATCGGCAGGACGTGGCGGTGGGTGACGTCCCGAGCGCCGAGGCGGCGCTCGACCCAGCCGGTGATCGCGTCACGCAGGGCCGGGGTGCCCCAGACCGTCGGGTAGCCGGGCGAGTCGGCCGCGTCGATCAGGGCCTTCTGGATCAGGTCGGGGACCGGGTCCACCGGGGTGCCGACCGACAGGTCGACGATGCCGTCCGGGTGTGCCGTCGCCGTCTTCTTGTACGGCTCCAGCTTGTCCCAGGGGAAGGTGGGCAGACGGTCGGAGACTGCGGACACGGTTCCTCGCTCACTTTCTTCGGTACAGCCGGTACGACCGGTACGACCGGTACGACCGGTACGACCGGTACGGCAAACGCCTCGGCCCCGTACGGCGATCGGGACGATCAGGCCGTACGGGACCGAGGCGGCGCGTCTGTTGCGGGCCGCTCTTACTGGTTCTGCGGCGGCAGCGCGGCGACGAAGGGGTGGTCGCGCTCGATCAGGCCCAGCTTGCTGGCGCCGCCGGGGGAGCCGAGCTCGTCGAAGAACTCGACGTTCGCCTTGTAGTAGTCCTTCCACTCCTCGGGAGTGTCGTCCTCGTAGAAGATCGCCTCGACCGGGCACACCGGCTCACAGGCTCCACAGTCGACGCATTCGTCCGGGTGGATGTACAAGGACCGGGAGCCCTCGTAGATGCAGTCGACCGGGCACTCCTCGATGCACGCCTTGTCCTTGACGTCGACACAAGGCTGCGCGATGACGTAGGTCACGCTGTCGTTCCTCCTCGATAGGGCGCTGGCGGGCCTCCGTAGGCTCCGCCGCCAGGCGCGCTGGAGCGCGGCGTCGTCCATGCCCGCCCCTAGTATCTCCGTTCCGGGGCGTGATCCATACAGGAGGGGTGAACTGACCTGTGGAAATCTCTGCGGCTGGACGTCTTGAGGTCCGCGTAACCGCCGCTGACGTGGGTAAACGGGTCTCGGTCCGACGCTTGAGCCAGGGTGAAGACACGGCGGAGAAGTTCACCGACACGGTGGGTGTTCTCACATCATGGGACAGCGGTGTGCTCACGATCACACGGAAGAGCGGCGAGTCCGTCCGTATCGCGGAATCCTCGCTGGTCGCGGGCAAGGTGGTCCCCGCCGCCCCGGCCCGCCGCCGGGGGCCCTCCGCCGGCTACCGGGAGCTGGCCCGGGTCGCCGCCCGCGGCTGGCAGCCGGTGGAGCGCGAGCGGCTCGGCGAGTGGGAGCTGCGGGCCGCCGCCGGATTCACCCGCCGCGCCAATTCCGTGCTGCCGCTCGGCGATCCCGGCCTGCCCCTCGACGAGGCCCTCACCGCCGTACGACGGTGGTACGGAGAGCGCGGCCTGCTCGCCTACGTCCAGACCGCGACCGGAGCGGAGGGCACCCAGGAGCTGCTCTGCGCCGAGCTGGAGCGGCGCGGCTGGACCCGCGAGGTGACGGCCGAGCTGTGGACCGGGGCGCTGGCCCCGGTCGCCGACCGGGCCGACGCGTCCGGGGTCGTCCTGTCCAGGACGGCCGACGAGGCGTGGCTGGCCCGCTATCAGCGCAAGGGGGTGAGCGAGGTGGCCCTGAAGGTACTGGGCGGCGGACCGTCCGTGTGGTTCGCGACCGTGCCCGGCGAGGGTGCCGAGCCCGCAGCGATCGGGCGGTGCGTGGTCGACGGCCGGTGGGCCGGGTTCGCCGCGGTCGAGGTCGATCCGGCGCTACGGCGGTGGGGGCTGGCCTCGCTCGTGATGGCCGCGCTGGCCTCGCGGGCGCTGGAGGAGGGGGCGTCGGCCGCGTGGCTGCAGGTCGAGGCGGACAACGCGGGGGCGCGGGCGCTGTACTCCGGGATGGGGTTCGCGGTGCATCACGCCTACCACCACTACCGCGAGCCGGCCCCGACCGGTGACACCGGTCGCGACGGATCGTCGTGAGGGGGTTCGAGTTCGCCATGTCCGCTCCTTGTCCCCCGCCGCCGGGGCGGTCCGCGCAGGTGCGCGGCCGGTTCGCCGAGGAGACGCGCTCCGAGCGGCCCGATCTGACCACGCTCTGCCTGCTCGTGGGCGCGGCGGCGGACGGGACGCTGGACGACGCGGGCATCGACGCGGCGCAGATGGAACTGGACCGGCTGGCCGGACAGGTGCCCTTCCGCCCCGGCGGGCCGTCGGCCTGGGCGAGCGCCCTGCACCAACTCCTGGGCGCCCGCTTCGAGTTCCGCGGTACGCCCGGCGACTACCAGCGGCTGGAGTCCTCCCTGCTGCACCAGGTGCTGCGAAGGCGGCGCGGGCTGCCCATCCTGCTGTCCGTGGTGTGGATGGAGGTGGCCCGGCGGGCGGGGGCTCCGGTCTACGGGGTCGCGTTGCCGGGGCACTTCGTGGTGGGGTTCGGGCCGGCGGAGGAGCAGGTGCTGGCCGATCCGTTCGACGGGGGGCGGGTGCTGTCCGGGGCGGACGCGGAATTGCTGGTGGCCGGGGCCACGGGGGCGGCACTGCACCCCTCGATGCTGGCGCCCGCGGCGCCTCTTGAGGTGGTGTCGCGCGTCCTGAACAACATCCGGGCCTGGGCCGCGGCCCGGCCGGAGCGGTCGGAAGTGGCGTTGTGGGCCGTCGAGTTGGCCTTGCTGCTGCCGTCGCACCCGGCGCGGTTGCGGTACGAGCGGGCTCAACTGCTGGTCCAGCGGGGGGATTTCCTCACCGGTGCGGCCGAACTGGAGGCCTACGCCGAGGTGGTGGCCGCGGTGGACGAACCGGCCGCCGACCAGGTGCGGCGTCAGGCCCACTCGGCCCGCTCGATGCTCAACTGACCTACAGCCAGCCCTTCTCCCGCGCGATCCGCACCGCCTCCGCCCTGTTGCGCACCGCCAGTTTCTGGATGGCGGTCGACAGGTAGTTGCGGACCGTGCCCTGGGAGAGGTGGAGAGCGGTGGCGAGTTCGGCGTTGGTGGAACCGTCCGCCGCCGCTCTGAGGACCTCGCGTTCGCGGTCGGTGAGCGGGTTGGCGCCCCCGGCCAGGGCCGCCGCCGCGAGAGTGGGGTCGATGACCCGCTCCCCCGCCAGCACCTTCCGTACCGCTGCGGCGAGTTGGGCCGCCGGGGCGTCCTTGACCAGGAACGCGTCGGCGCCCGCCTCCATCGCGCTGCGCAGATAGCCGGGCCGGCCGAAGGTGGTGAGGACGACCAGCTTCACACCGGGGAGTTCCTTGTGGACCCGGGCCGCCGCCTCGATGCCCGTGCAGCCCGGCATCTCGATGTCGAGCAGGGCCACGTCCACGGCGTGCTCCCGGACCGCCGCCAACACCTCGTCGCCGCGCGCCACTTGGGCGACGACCTCGATGTCGTCCTCCAGGCCGAGCAGCGCGGCCAGTGCCTCGCGGACCATCGACTGGTCCTCGGCGAGCAGGACCTTGATCGTACGGCTCATGCGGGCGATCCTACGTCCGCCGAGGAGACCGGAGCGTCGGCGGGCACCCGTGCCACCAGCCGGAAGCCGTGTTTGACGCGGGCCGCCTCCAGGGAGCCGCCGACCTTCTCCAGGCGCTCGGTGAGCCCGCTGAGACCGTTGCCCGGGCCCTTGCCGGAGCCGCCCGAGCCGTTGTCCTCGACGGAGAGTTCGAGCATCGGGCCGTCGAGGGTCTGGCGCCGGACCAGTTCCACGACACACCGCTGGGCGCCGCTGTGCCGTACGACATTGGTGACCGCCTCGCGCAGGGCCCAGGCCAGGGCGGACTCGCTGTCCTCGGGGAGGGCGGCGAGATCCGGTTCGACGGGGAGGTCGGCCGTGACCCCGGCCGCCGTCAACGCGAGCTGGGCGCCCGCGAGTTCGTCGGCCAGGCGGGGGCGGCGGTAGCCGGTGACCGCCTCGCGGACGTCCACCAGGGCCTGGCGGCTGACCTGTTCGATGTCGGCGACCTGCTGGGCCGCCTTGTCGGGGTGGTCGGGGAGCATCCGGCCAGCGAGTTCGCTCTTCAGGGTGATCAGTGAGAGCGAGTGACCGAGCAGGTCGTGCAGGTCACGGGCGAGGCGCAACCGCTCCTCGTTGGCGGCGAGTTGGGCCACGGTGGCGCGGGCCTTTCGCAACTCCACCGTCGTACGCACGAGTTGGCGTACGCCGGTCATGGAGTACCCCACCAGCAGCACCACCAGGAACAGGCCCCAGGCGTCGTCCAGGTCGTCGGCGGCCCATCCCGCCAGCATCATCGCGGCGGTGGTCAGCGGGATCGTCCAGTACGCGGTGGTCAGCGGGAGGGTCACCCCGCAGGTGACGGATACGTACACGAAGACGCCGAGCCAGGCGCTGCCGAGGCAGAGGGCCAGGACGAGGCCCAGCACCCAGAGCATGGCGACCAGGGCGACGATCGTCCGGCCGGCGTAGGGCCGGCCCATGGTGCGGAAGACCACGGCGAGGTAGGTCCCGACGAAGACCAGCAGCCCCGCCCAGCCGGCCACCGTGGCCCCCGCCGTGTGGTGGCCCGAGGCCAGGTCGCCCACCGGGGAGCCCAGGAAGACCAGCCAGGGCAGGACCCACACCAGCTTGCGGATCACCTCGGCCCGGTTGCGGGGCGGCTGTCCGATGCGCACCAGCCGCTCCGCCCGGGCTTCGTCGTCGGACCGCGGGTCTTCGGTCATCGCGCTCACGCCTTCAGCGTGTCCTTCCGGTACAGCCACGCCGCCCCGCCCGCGAACAGGGCGAAGTAGACGACGAGGAGGGTGACGTCCTTGGCGTGGGGCGACTGGCTCTGCTCGATGGCCTGCCCCAGGGCAGCGTACGCGTGCGTGGGCAGCCACTTCGCGATGTCCTGCAACCAGGTCGGGAAGGTCGTGGACGGGAACCACAGGCCGCCGAGGATGGACAGGCCGAAGTAGATGATCATCGTGATCGGGCGGACCGCGTCCCCGCTCGCCAGGTACCCGATGGCCACGCCGAGCGCGGCGAAGACGAGGCTGCCGGCCCAGATCGCGCCGGTCAGCGCGAGCCACTGCCAGGCGTCCAGCCGTACGTCCTTCACCAGGGCGGCGACGGCGAAGACGACCACGATGGACGGCAGGCTGACCACGGCGGCGCTCGCGGTCTTGGCGAGGACGTAGCCGCGCCCGGGCAGCGGGGTCAGCCGCAGCTGCCGTACCCAGCCGTTCTCGCGCTCCTTGGCGATGCGCTCGCTGTTGCCCATCAGGACGGCGGTCAGCGCGCCGAAGGAGGCCATGGAGACCATGACGTACTTCGCGACGCTCAGGCCGGTGCCGTCCACATTGCCGGTCTGGTTGGAGACCAGCAGGAAGATCACCGAGGGGTAGATCACCGAGAAGAACAGGAACTTGCGGTTCCGCAGGGCGCGGGTGAGTTCCAGTCGGATCAGACTGTTCATGACTGCTTGGCCTCCTCGGCGGTGGTGATGGCGACGAAGGCCTGCTCCAGGCCGAGTCCGGCGACTTCGAGGTTGCGGGGGTAGACGCCGAGGCCGTAGAGCGCGTGGACGGTCGCGTCGGCGTCGGTGGACTGGATGCGGATGGTCTGGCCCGACACGTCGACCGAGGTCAGGAAGGGGAGCGACCTGATCGGTGCCTCGTCGATCTCGCCCTCCAGGTCGAAGGCGATCCGGCGGGCGCCCGCCTTCGCCTTGATCTCGGCGGAGGTGCCGTCGGCGAGCAGCCGGCCGCGGTGCAGGACCAGCACGCGGTCCGCGATGGCGTCGGCCTCTTCGAGGTAGTGGGTGGCGAAGAGGACCGTACGGCCCTGGTCGGCCTGCTCGCGCATGGTGGCCCAGAAGGCCTGCCGGGCGGAGACGTCCATACCGGTGGTGGGCTCGTCGAGGACGATCAGATCGCTGTCGCCGGCCGTCGCGAGGGCGAAGCGGACGCGCTGGGCCTGGCCGCCGGAGAGCTTGTTGACCTTGCGGTCGGCGATCTGGGCGATGCCCGCGCGGGCGAGGACGTCGGTCGCCTTGTACGGCTTGGGGTGCAGGTCGCAGGCGAGCCTCACCAGCTCGGCCACCGTCACCTCGTCCATCAGCCCGCCGCTCTGCAGCATCGCGCCCACCCGCCCGGCGACGATGGCCTCGCGGGGGCTGGTGCCGAAGACGCCGACCTTGCCCTGGTCGGCCTGCTTGAGACCGAGCAGCAGGTCGAGGGTGGTCGACTTGCCCGCCCCGTTCGGGCCCAGCAGGGCCACCGTCTCGCCCGGGTGCAGCGCGAGCGACAGACCGTCGACGGCCCGCACGCTGCCGTAGCTCTTGCTCACCTGATCGAACTCGACCACCGGGCCGGTGGTGGTCGCCGCTGTTGTCGTCATGCCCTCATCGTGGCCGCCGGGGGCCGGTGCCCGGCAGTGTCGGCGGTCCGGTGTGCCGCATGACAGATGTCATACGGCGGTCCTACGACGAGGGGGCACCCGGCGCTGTGCCGGATGCCCCCATCGTGCGGTCGTACGGTCCCGCTAGCTCGGGTTCGTGTCGATGACCGCGATCCGGTCGGTCTTGCTCGTCAGGGCCTTGCGGAGGGCGAGGTAGACGTCCTCGGGGGTGACGGCGGTCTTCTTGCCGTTGGCCCTGGTGATCAGCACGCCGTCGAAAGTCTGACCGTAGAGCCCCTGGAGGGCGGTCAGGTCGGGCTTGTCGACGAGCTTGCCGTCGACGGCCGCCACCTTGAGGAACTTCCACAGCGAGTTCTGCGGGCTCATCTGGATGGAGTGCGTGGCGTCCGTCTGGACGGTCACGTTCGCGGACATCGCCGGCTGGGCGAAGGCCTTCATCTCGCGGTCGACCTCGGTGTTCGAGACCGTCGGCTGCTTGGTGGTGGTCGGGACCGTCACCGCGGTGGCCGTGCCGGTCTCCACCTCGGCGCGGTACGCGGTCTCCACGGCGTCGGCTGAGCCGCTCGCGTCGATGGCCTTGCCCGCCTTGCCGTAGACGGCGACCGCCTTGCCCGCCTTGAACTCGATCGTGCCCTCGGTCACCGCGCCGGCGCCGGAGCCGCCGCCGAGGTCCGCCAGGGCGGCCTGGAGCTTCTCCTCGTCGGTCGGCATGTCGGGCTGGACGACCCGGTGCTGGCCGAAGAGCGAGCCGATCACGGACACCGGGTTGTAGTCGCTCGTCGCGGCCGCGCTGACCGTAGAGGCGAAGTCGAACTGCAGCCCCGCCTGGTCCGGCTTGAGCGAGACCGTCTTTCCGCCCACCGACAGCTTCAGCGGCTTGTTCACCCGGTCGCCGAACGCGTCGTCGAGCTTCTTGACGGCGTCGTCACGGGTGCCGCCGCCGATGTCGACGCCGAGCACGGTGGTGCCCTTGGGCACGTCGGTGTGGTTCATCAGCAGCCCGGCGCCGTAGGCACCGCCCGCGAGGACGAACACGCCGACGAGGAGCAGGACCAGCTTGCTGCGGCCCTTCTTCTTTTTCTTCGCCGCGCTCTTGCCCGCGTTCTTGGCGGCGGGCGCGCTCTGCGTCGAGCCGGGCTCGGGCAGCTTCGGGGGCGTGTGCGGCAGCGGCCCGTCGGGGTGGGCACCGGGGCCGAACGGCGGATTCCCCGTACCCGGGACGACCGGCATACCGCTGGTGACGGTGTGCCCGGAGACCTGGTCGGCGGGAGCGCCGTAGCCGGGCATACCGGGTTCGGGGGCCGGCTTCTGCGGGGTGAGGATCGCGGTGTCGTCGCTGAGACCACCGCCGGGGATCATGCCGGGCCCACCGGGGGTGGCGCCGGGGGCGCCCATGCCAGGGCCGCCGGGGCCCATGCCGGGTCCGCCGGGACCAGCGCCCGGACCACCGGAACCCATTCCCGGACCACCCGGTCCAGCGCCGGGGCCGCCCATGCCGGGACCGCCGGGGCCCGCACCAGGGCCCATGCCCGGTCCGCCGGGACCACCAAGTCCAGAGCCAGGACCGCCAGAGCCTCCCGTGCTGGGGCCACCGGGGCCCATGCCCAGCCCGCGCGGACCGCCAGGGCTCATGCCCGGACCACCCGGTCCAGCACCCGGTCCACCGAGACCGCCCATGCCGGGATCACCGGGACCGGCGCCAGGACCCTCGGTGCCCCTGCCCGGTCCGCCGCCGCCATGCCGGCCGCGGCGCCCGCCCGGGCCACCGGGTCCGCCGGGGCCGCCAGGTGTGCCCGCGCCGCCGGGTCCGTCGACGTAACCGCTCAATGCGCTGGGGGCGCCCGGGCCACCGCCCATCGAAGGCGTCATCAGGCCGTCGCCGGTGACCGGACCGCCGGTCGGGCCCGCGGGACCCTCGGGTCCGCCCTGGCCGCCGCGCCCGTTCGGACCGTTGAAACCGCTCGGTCCACCGGGGCCGCCCGGTCCACCCGGACCGCCGTGGCCATTGGCTCCAGGGAAACCACCCTGTCCGCCCTGGCCGTTGGCCCCCGGGAAATCGCCTTGGCCGCCCTGGCCGTCGGGCCCGGGGAAGCCACCCTGGCCGCCCTGCCCGTTGCCCCCAGGGAAACCGCCCTGCTCGCCCTGCCCGTTCTCCGAGAAGTACGGCAGGTCGTCGCGGCGCGGTTCGCCGGGGCCGCCGTTCGGGCGTGAGCCGTTGCCCGACTGCCCGGCCGCGGCCAGCGCCTCGGTCACGTCGAAGGAACCGGTGCCGCCACCGTGCCCGGGGGCGACGGGGCCGGCGCCGGTGGCACCGCCGAGTCCGGCACCGTTCGTGCCGCCGGGGCGGATCGCTCCCGTCACGCTCATGCCGCCGACCACACCACCGGGGCGGCCCGCGCTCGGCCGGGGGCCGCCGGGTGCGCTCGGGGTACCGGCGGCCGAACCGCCGGGAATCCCGGCCCCGTTGGTGCCGCCACCGCCCTGACCGCCCTTCGCGGGGCCGGACTTGCGAGGCGCGAACCAGTCGCTCGTCTTCTCCTCGGCCGTCGGCAGCGCGATCTCGGCGGTCGGCTCGACGATGCCCGTCGCCGTGGGCATTCCGCCACCGGGCAACGGCACTTCGCCGGTCGACTCGCTCTCGCCGGTCTCGGCGTCCGCGACGGGCGTGCGCACGACGACCGGCGGAATGGGCCGCGACCCCGGGATGTTGATCCGGATCCGGGTCGTCAGCGTCGTCTCGGTCTTGCGTTCCTCCGGCTGCGCGGCCGAACGCCCCGCATCCGTACGGTCGTCGGAAGCCGCGGGCGTCCCGTACGGCGGGGTCCCCGAGGGGTAAGCGGCTCCGCCGCGCCCGTCGGGCCCGGAGGACGGAGTGTCAGTTTCACGACTCAAGGCAGGTTCTCCCGGTTGGCTCCGCCGCCCGACACCCACGGGCGACTCGGCGGCGCGCACCACCATACTGGCCACTTCTTGGCGGAATCCCACGGCCGCTGGGGAAACCCACACCGGACTCGCACGCGCGCCTCACCGCGAAGTGGTACGTCACTTGCCAAGTCGGACGTCAGGGCTGCTTGGTTGCCGCCCCAAACCCAACGTGGCACACATCACAGCAACGGCCATTCCGCCGAGCAGGAAGAGATAGGAACCGACTCCCGCGCCGAAGAGGAAGTCGCCTTCCGGGCGGCTGGCGGTGAGCAGGATGACGGCGACCATCCAGCCGGCGGCGGGCGCCACGGCACCGCCCCGTCCGTCGGCCGCTCTCGCCCCGCCGAGGAAGAGTCCGGCCGCTCCCGCGAGCGCGAGCAGCAGCCCGCCCGGGAACCACGCGGCCTGCACCAGCGCCCCCGCCGCCCCGACGACCGCGCCGAGCACGAAGAGGCCCAGGTAGGCCAACACCCGTAGCCCGGAAGGCCGTTGCAGCGGCTGGGCGAGCAGACTCCCGCCACCGTGGTTGGCGCTCATCACAGGCCCAGCCCTTCGAAGAGGTCGGTCTCGGGCGTCGGGCCGCCGGCCTCGCCCTGGACCAACTCGTAGTACTCAGTGGTGAGGATCGACTGCGCGAGATGGTTGGAGAGCACGAAGTACGGCTCGTCCGGGGCGACTTCGATCTGGGTGGCGTGCGCGCGCATCGCCGCGGTCTTGGCGGCGGCGTACGCCGAGCCGTCGATCGCGGCGGTGATCCGCCCGCCGTCCACGACACCCGGTACGTCGTCCACGGCGGCCGCCTCGGCGAAGGGCAGATCCGGCAGCGCGACGCGGAGCCGCGCGAAGCCCTCCTCCACGACGGTCCGGGGGACGCGGTTCCAGTAGACCTTGGCGATCGGGTGCCCGGCGTCGGCGGCGAGTTCGGCTGCGCGCATGGCGACGCGGTGGGCCTGGATGTGGTCGGGGTGGCCGTAGCCGCCGTCGGGGTCGTAGGTGATCAGGACCTGGGGGCGGGTCGCGCGGATCACCTCGACGAGATGTCCGGCGGCCTCGTCGACGTCGGCCTGCCAGAAGCAGGCGGGGTCGTCGTTGTCCGGGGTGCCCATCATCCCGGAGTCCTGGTACCGCCCGGCGCCGCCCAGGAAGCCGTGGTCCGCGACACCGAGCGCCTTCATGGCGGCCGTGAGTTCGCGCTCCCGCTCCGCGGCCAGGTCGGAGCCCGACAGATGCCGCAGTGCGGGCGGAATGACCTCGCCGTGCTCACCGAGGGTGCACGTGACCAGCGTCACGTGGGCACCCTCGGCCGCGTACTTGGCCATGGTCGCGCCGTTGTTGATCGACTCGTCGTCCGGGTGCGCGTGCACCAGCAGCAGACGACGGCCGGGCAGTTCCGTCATGCGCCCACCCTAAAGGTGAGCCGTCAGAACTTGATGCTGCCGATCATGCTCGCGATGTTCGTCGTGAGATCGCTGATCGTGGGCGCGACCGTCGAGGAGGCCAGATAGAACCCGAGGAGGACGCAGACGACCGCGTGTCCGCCCTTCAGCCCTGATTTCTTGACCAGAAGGAAGACGACGATCGCCAGCAGCACCACCGCCGAAATCGAGAGTGCCACGGCGGCTCACCTCCAATGATCCCAGGGACTCGGGGGGTCGGACTATGGGGGCAATGGATCCATGGAGTGGATCCGTAGAGCAAATCCATACAGCAGCCAGCAGGTTGATACCCACCCAGCGCTAGTGATCATAACTATCCGCGCTCGCGCATCGCTCGGCGCACAGCCGCACAAGGGGGCGCATGGCCAATATGGTCGGGGGATGACGACCGAGGCTGACTCCTTCCCCCGACGGCACGCCCGTACCCAGCGGTTCACGCTCGGCGCGCCGCGCGCGTTCACCGTGGCGCCCGACGGTTCCCGGGTCGTGTTCCTGCGCTCCGCCTCCGGCACGGACCGGGCGAACGCGCTGTGGATCCTCGATCCGGCGGGCGGCGAGGAGCGCGTGGCGGCCGACCCGCGCGCCCTCCTGGGCGGCGCCTCGGAGCACCTCTCGCCCGAGGAGCGGGCGCGCCGCGAACGCACCCGTGAGGGCGGTGCCGGGATCGTCGGCTACGCCACCGACAGCGCCGTCGAGTTGGCCTCCTTCGCGTTGTCAGGGCGGCTTTTCACCGCCGACCTGGAGGCCGGCACGGCGCGTGAACTCCCCGTCCCCGGACCGGTGATCGACCCCCGCCCCGCCCCCGACGGACGGCACATCGCCTACGTCACCGGCGGCGCCCTGCGGGTCGTGGGGGCCGAGGGCGACGGCGACCGGGCGCTCGCCGAGCCGGAGTCGGAACAAGTCACCTACGGGCTGGCCGAGTTCATCGCGGCCGAGGAGATGAGCCGTACCCGCGGCTTCTGGTGGGCGCCGGACTCGGAGCATCTGCTGGTCGCGCGCGCGGACGACACTCCGGTGCGGCGCTGGTGGATCGCCGACCCGGCCCACCCCGAGCGCGAGCCGCAGCGGGTGGCGTATCCGGCGGCGGGCACCGCCAACGCGGAGGTGCGGCTGTACGTGGTCGGTCTGGACGGGGTGCGCACGGAGGTCGTCTGGGACCGCGCGCGTTACCCGTATCTGGCACGAGTGCACTGGTCAGAGGCGGGGGCGCCGCTGCTGCTGGTGCAGGCCCGGGACCAGCGCAGCCAGTTGTTCCTGGCCGTGGAGCCCGACTCCGGGGCGACCCGGATGGTGCACGCCGACGAAGATCCAGTTTGGCTTGATCTTTTCCCTGGTGTGCCGTGCTGGAGCCCTTCGGGACGACTTGTGCGAATCGCCGACGAGGGCGGCGCCCGGGTTCTCGCGGTGGGTGAACGCCTGCTCACAGGGCCGCAGTTGCATGTGCGCGCCGTCCTGGACGTCTCGGACGACAGCGTGCTGGTCTCGGCCTCGGCGGGCGAGGACGCGCCCGCCCCGGAGACCGGCGAGGTGCACGTCTACCGGGTGAACGAACTCGGCCTGGAGCGTCTCTCGCAGGAGCCCGGCGTGCACTCGGCGGTACGCGCGGGGGGCGTGACGGTCCTGCTGTCGGCGACACCCGGGCGGCCGGGCACCCAGGTACAGGTCCTGCGTGAGGGCAGGAAGACGGTGACCGTCGCGTCGTACGCCGAAGATCCCGGTATGTCCCCGCGCATCACCTTCACCGAGGGGGGCGCACGCCGCGTCCCGTGCGCCCTGCTTATGCCACGCGACTACGACGGCCAGAACCCGCTGCCCGTTCTGATGGATCCCTACGGCGGTCCGCACGGCCCGCGCGTGGTCGCCGCGCACAACGCGCACCTCACTTCGCAGTGGTTCGCCGACCAGGGTTTCGCGGTGCTCGTCGCCGACGGCCGCGGCACCCCCGGCCGCTCACCGGCCTGGGAGAAGGCCGTCCACCGCGACTTCACGGTCTCCCTGGACGACCAGATCGACGCCCTCCAGGACCTCGCGAAGAGCCACCCGCTCGACCTCTCCAGGGTGGCCATCCGCGGCTGGTCCTACGGCGGTTGGCTGGCCGGCCTCGCCGTGCTGCGCCGCCCGGACGTCTTCCACGCGGGCATCGCGGGCGCCCCGGTCACCGACTGGCGGCTCTACGACACCCACTACACGGAGCGGTACCTGGGCGACCCGGCCGCTGACCCGGAGTCGTACGCGAAGAGCAGTCTCGTCACCGACGAGGGGCTGTCCTCGCCCGCCGACCCGCACCGCCCGCTGATGGTCGTGCACGGCCTCGCCGACGACAACGTGGTGGTCGCGCACGCCCTGCGGCTGTCCTCCGCACTGCTGGCCGCCGGCCGCCCGCACGAGGTGCTGCCGCTGTCCGGGGTGACGCACATGACCCCGCAGGAACAGGTCGCGGAGAATCTGCTGCTGCTCCAAGTCGACTTCCTGAAGCGGGCGTTGGGCCTGCTCTAGGTACGGCAACGGACCGGGGCGACATGGCGCGCCCCGGTCCGTTTACGGCACCCGCACGGCCGTACGTCATTCAGGTTGACGCGTCCGTATATCGAGATCGGGTCGGCCGAGTTGCCTGCGTGTTAACGCGGTTGATGCCTGTTTGTGGCGCTATTCCACCCCATTGTCAAGATCGTCCGGGGATGCTTCCGGGGGTGCTTCAGTGGGTACGACCGTCTTCTCCTCCGCGAAGTGGCAGGCCGAGTCGTGCGCGGCGGGCCCGCTCGCGAGCCGGAACTCGGCCGGTACCGCGAGCAGCGGCACCTCCAGCGCACACCGTTCCTGCGCCTTCCAGCAGCGGGTACGGAAGCGGCACCCGGACGGGATGTTCGTCGGGGACGGCACGTCACCCGCCAGGATGATCCGCTCCCGGTGCTCGCGCGCGTCCGGGTCGGGCACGGGTACGGCGGACAGCAGCGCCTGGGTGTAGGGGTGGGTCGGGTGGTCGTAGATCTCGGCGTCCCTGCCGATCTCCACGATCCGGCCGAGGTACATGACCCCGACCCGGTCCGAGATGTGCCGGACGATCGACAGGTCGTGCGCGATGAAGATGTACGACAGGTCGAACTCGTCCTGCAGCCGGTCGAGGAGGTTGATCACCTGGGCCTGCACGGAGACATCGAGCGCGGAGACGGGTTCGTCCGCGACGATGACCTCGGGGCGCAGGGCCAACCCCCGTGCGATGCCGATGCGTTGGCGCTGGCCGCCGGAGAACTGGTGCGGATACCGGTTGATGTACTCGGGGTTGAGCCCGACCACGTCCAGCAGATCCTGAACCCGCTTGCGCCGGTCGCCCTTCGGGGCCGCCTCGGGATGGATCTCGTACGGCTCCCCGATGATGTCGCCGACGGTCATGCGGGGGTTGAGCGAGGTGTACGGGTCCTGGAACACCATCTGGATGTTGCGCCGCGCGGCCTTCAGGGCTCGCCCGGACATACGGCTGATGTCCTCGCCCTTGAACTTGATCGAACCGTCCGTCGGCCGCTCAAGGTTGACCAGCATCTTGGCCACGGTCGACTTGCCGCATCCGGACTCGCCGACGATGCCGAGGGTCTCTCCCCTGTTGAGCGTGAAGTCCACACCGTCGACGGCCTTGACGGCACCGACCTGCTTCTTGAAGAGGATGCCCTGGGTCAAGGGATAGTGCTTGACCAGTCCACTGACTTCCAGGATCGGCTCAACCATTGAGGCACTCCCTCCAGAAGTGGCAGGCGCTGCCCCGGTGTTCGTCCACCTCGTAGAGGGGTGGCTCGTCCGTCCGGCACACGTCCTGGGCCATCGGGCAGCGGGGGTTGAAGGCGCAGCCGGGCGGGATGTGCATCAGGTTGGGCGGGAGGCCCTTGATGGCGTAGAGCTCCTGCCCCTTCTGGTCGAGCCGCGGGATGGAGTCCAACAGGCCGCGCGTGTACGGATGTGCCGGGGCCTTGTAGATGTCATGGACCGGGGCCGACTCGACGATCCGCCCGGCGTACATCACGGCGATCTTGTCGGCGACGTCGGCGACGACTCCGAGGTCGTGGGTGATGAGGATGAGCCCCATGTGCAGCTCGCGCTGCAACTCGGCGAGCAGGTCCATGACTTGGGCCTGGACGGTGACGTCGAGGGCTGTGGTGGGTTCGTCGGCGATGATCAGCGCCGGCTCCAGGGCGAGCGCCATGGCGATCATGATGCGCTGGCGCATACCGCCGGAGAACTGGTGGGGATAGTCGCGGACGCGTTCCTTCGCGGCCGGGATCCGCACCCGCTCCATCAGCTCGACTGCCTTGGCGCGGGCGTCCTTGCGGGACATCCCCCGGTGCACGACGAACATCTCACCGAGCTGGTCGCCCACGGAGAGCACGGGGTTGAGCGAGGACAGCGCGTCCTGGAAGATCATCGCCATCTCGGCGCCGCGGACCTTGCGCCGCTCGTCCTCCTTGAACTTGAGCAGATCCTGCCCCCGGAACAGGATCTCCCCACCGGTGATCTTCCCCGGCGGCACATCGAGAATCCCCATGACGGCCTGCGCGGTCACGGACTTCCCGGACCCCGACTCCCCCAGCACGGCGAGGGTCTCCCCCTCGTCCACGCTGTAGTTGACCCCGTTGACGGCCTTGGCGACCCCGTCCCTGGTCCTGAACTCCACGTGCAGATCCCGCACTTCGAGCAACATGACGCCGATCACCTCACCTTCGGATCAGAGACGCCGCACACCGCGCCGCCGAACATGACGAACACGAACCGGCCGGGCGGCACGGACGCGGCCACGGCACCACACCGCGCAGCCGGGGCGAACAACGCACCCGGCTCACCGACGGCCCGAACCGAAGACCTCGGCCCGCTCGGCAACCCCCGCCGCAGACCATGCGCTTGCAGCGTCAGCACGCCGTCACCTCACCTTCGGATCGAGGGCGTCACGCACAGCGTCGCCGGGCACCAGGAACGCAGGGACGGGGACCGCGGGCACGGCCGAGGCACAACGCGCAGCCGGGGCAGAAGGCACTCCCCCGTCAGCCGCCCCACCAGCGGCCCGCGCCCAAGTTCCGGCCATGCTCCGCAACCCCACAGGGACCCGGCCCAGCCGCAGCCCACTCACTTCCACCACCCTCACGCCACCTCAACTCGCCTTCGGACCGAGGGCGTCGCGAGCCGCGCCGCCGAGCAGGGAGAACGCGGACACGGGGACCGCAGCGGGGCCGGGCCACCGGGCGGACGGGACCGATGACGACGGCACACCCGCGCCTCCCGCCCGACCGCCTGCGGGAACCAGGCCCAACCATCGACCGCTCACCTCACACCCGCTCAAAAACACACCCCTCACCTCAACTTCGGATCAAGGGCATCCCGCACCGCGTCGCCCAGCATGATGAACGCGAGGACGGTGATCGCCAGGGCTCCGGCCGGCCAGAGGAGCATGTGGGGGGCGTTGCGGATGTAGGCGGAGGCCGCGGAGATGTCGATGCCCCAGCTGACCGTGGGGGGCTTCAGGCCCACGCCGAGGTACGACAGGGTCGCCTCCAGGGAGATGTAGGTGCCGAGCGCGATGGTCGCTACGACGATCACCGGGGCGACCGCGTTCGGGGTGATGTGCCGTAGCAGGAGGCGGGAGTTGGAGGCGCCGAGGGCTCGGGCGGCCTGGACGTAGTCGTTCTGTTTGGCGGTGATGACCGAGCCGCGCGCGATGCGGGAGATCTGCGGCCAGCCGAGCAGCACCATGAAGCCGATGACCGGCCAGACCGTGTTGCTGGTCACCACCGAGAGAAGGACCAGTCCGCCGAGGACCACCGGGATCGCGAAGAAGATGTCCGTCAGGCGGGACAGGATCGAGTCCCAGACCCCGCCGAAGAAGCCGGCCAGGCCGCCCAGGACCGACCCGAAGAGCGCGACGCCCAGCGTGGCGAGGACGCCCACCGTGACGGATGTACGGGTGCCGTAGACCGTGCGCGTGTAGACGTCGCAGCCCTGGCCGTCGTAGCCGAAGGGGTGGCCGGGCTGGGAGCCCTCCTGGGCCTTCGCGAGGTCGCACTTGAGGGGGTTGCCCGAGGCGATCAGCGAGGGCCAGAGGGAGATGACGACCAGGAAGAGGATGACGAGCGCGGAGATGATGAAGACGGGGTTGCGGCGCAGGTCGCGCCACGCGTCGGACCAGAGGGAGCGGGGCCGCTCCGCCGGGCCGGCGCCCTCGGGGCCGCCCGGGGTCCGCTCCAGGGTCTCCGCCTCGCTCGTGGCGAGGTCCATCGCCCCGCCCATACCGGTCCCGGCGATGGCGCGATCCTGCTCGAACGGCTGCTCAGGCATAGCGGATCCTCGGGTCGAGTACGGCGTACAGGAGGTCGACGAGGAGGTTGGCGACCAGGAAGACGAGGACGAGGATCGTCACGAAGCCGACGACGGTCTGCGTGTTCTGGCGGACGATCCCCTGGTAGAGCTGGAAGCCGACGCCGTGGATGTTGAAGATCCGCTCGGTGACGATCGCGCCGCCCATCAGGGCGCCGATGTCGGTGCCGATGAAGGTGACCACGGGGATGAGCGAGTTGCGCAGCAGGTGCCGGACGATCACCCGGCGTCTCGGCAGGCCCTTCGCGACGGCCGTACGGACGTAGTCGGAGCGCTTGTTCTCCGCGATGGAGGTGCGCGTCAGCCGGGTCACGTACGCGAGGGAGACCGAGGCGAGGACCAGACCGGGGACGATCAGTTCGCTGAAGGTCGCGTCCGTGGAGACGGACGGTTTGATCCAGCCCCACTCGACACCGAGCAGCAGTTGCAGCAGCAGACCGGTGACGAAGGTGGGGACGGAGATGACGACGAGGGTGAGCAGGAGCACGGAGGTGTCGATCGGGCGGCCGCGCCGGAGGCCGGTGATGACGCCCAGCGTGATGCCGACGACGACCTCGATGACGATCGCCACGAGGGTGAGCCGGATGGTGACGGGGAACGCGGTCGCCATCAGCTCGGTGACCTTCTGCCCGTTGAACGCCGTACCGAAGTCACCGGTGAAGACGTTCCCCATGTAGGTCAGGTACTGCTGCCACACGGGCTTGTCGAGGCCGAACTCACGCTCGAGCTGGGCGGCCGTCGCCGGGTCGCACTGCCGGTCGCCGCAGAGGCCCGCGATGGGGTCGCCCATCACGTTCACCATCAGGAAGATCAGCAGTGTGGCGCCGATGAAGACCGGGATCATCTGCAGCAGCCGCCGGACGACGTACCGCCCCATCGCGGGTCAGCCGACCTTGATCTCGTTGTACACCGGGACGCTGAACGGGTTGAGCGCCACGTTGGAGAGCCGGTCGGAGTAGCCCGCGCTGCCGTTCTGGTACCAGAGCGGGATGGCGGCCATGTTGTCCCGCACGACGCCCTCGGCCTGCTGGAAGAGCTTGATCGCCTTGGCGGTGTCGGTCTCCGCGTTGGCCTGGTTCACGAGCTTGTCGAAGTCCTTGTTGGACCACTGGCCGTCGTTGGAGGAGGCGTTGGTGTAGTAGAGCGGCTGGAGGAAGTTCTGGATGAGCGGGTAGTCCATCTGCCAGCCGGCCCTGAACGGCCCGGTCATCTTGTGCTGGCCGATCTGGTTGCGGAAGTCGGCGAAGGTGCCGACCGGGTTGCCGACGCACGCCTTGTCGTTGCCGAGCGCGTTGTTGATGGAGTTGCACACGGCGTCCACCCACTCCTTGTGCGAGCCCGTGTCCGCGTTGTACGTGATCTTGACCTGCCCGCCGGGGATCCCGCCGCCCTCCTGGACCAGCTTCTTCGCCTCGGT
This sequence comes from Streptomyces sp. NPDC051576, assembly GCF_040681835.1. Classification (NCBI taxonomy): domain Bacteria; kingdom Bacillati; phylum Actinomycetota; class Actinomycetes; order Kitasatosporales; family Streptomycetaceae; genus Streptomyces; species Streptomyces sp. NPDC051576. Next base: position 828,224 of record NZ_JBFAZO010000001.1, on the reverse strand, counting down.
CGGGTTGTACTTGCACGCGTCCCCGCACAGCCCGTCCTGGAAGCCGCCCGCGGTGCCGAGCACCGGGGAGGTCCAGTCGGTGGCCGGGGTGCGGGTCTTCTGGAAGATCGTGTCGGTGATCTGGTCCCGGTTGATGGCCATGGACAGCCCCGTGCGGACCTTCTCCGAGCCGCTCTTGTTCCAGTTCTTGTCGTAGTACGGGAACGCGAGGGTCTGGATGATGCCGGCGGGCGTGTTGATGTACCGCCCGCCGAGGTCGCTCTTGACGTTCTTGAGCTGCGCGGCCGGGACGTCGTCGACCAGGTCGAGGTTGCCGGCCATCAGGTCGGTGTAGGCGGTGTTGTTGTCGGTGTAGACCTTGAGGGTCACGCCACCGTTCTGTGCCTTGTCCGCACCGGTGTAGCCGTCCCACTTCTTGAGCTGCATCTGCGAGCCCTTGGTGTACGACTCGATCGTGTAGGGCCCGTTGCCGACCGGCTTCTTCAGCCAGGCGGCGTGGTCGGAGAAGAACGTCGTCGGCAGCGGGGAGTAGGCCGCGTAGCCGAGGGTGTCGGGGAAGGTCGAGAACTTCTGGGTGAGCTTGATGGTGAAGGTGTCGGTGCCCGTCACCTTGAGCCCGCTGAGGGTGTCGGCGGACTGGGAGCCGCTGTCGGGGTGGACCTTGTCGTAGCCCTCGATGTACCCGAAGAAGTACGCGTTCTTCTGGTTGTTCTTGAGGCTGGCGCCGTAGTTCCAGGCGTCGACGAACGACTTCGCGGTCACGGCCTCGCCGTTGCTGAACTTCCAGCCGCTCTTCACCGTGACCGTGAAGTTCTGCGAATCCGTGCTCTCGATCTTGTCGGCGAGCATGTCCTGGGCCTTGCCGGTCTTCGGGTCGTAGCGCTTCAGACCGCGGAAGACCATGTCGAGGACCTTGCCGCCCTGCACCTCGTTGGTGTTGGCCGGCTCCAGCGGGTTCTGGGGGTCGCCCCAGGAGGCGCTGAGCACCGCGCTGCCGTCACCACCGCCGCCGCTGCCGCTGCTCCCGCCGCCCCCGCAGGCGGTCGCCGCGAGGGCTACCGCCGCCGCGCAAGCGGCCCATCTGGCGTGCGTGGCTCCACGCATCGAGTGCCTCCTCAGGAAAGCCGATCCATTACCGGTCAATATCGGCGCAAAAGGCAAATACCGCCTGCGGACCCATCCGTTCGGGGGACATCCGACGTCTGTTCAGACGATCTTCGGTGTAGCGCACAATGGATCACCGACAAGCGATGCGGAACCGTTGGATTGTGACGCCCCGATGTACGCATTCCGATACAGAGGCGTCCGCATAACGAACTCATTGCCCGTTTCGCGTAGTTGGCCCGATCTAAAACACGGATCGATCACGGCACGCTACCCGCGTAGCTACGGATTGGTCAAAGGAAAGCAAAGAAGGTAAAGAGAAACCCAAGCCGACCCAGATTTTATTGACCTTGCATGAATTGCGTTGAAAAAGTCCGGCGTAGCCCGTAGGGGAGTGCCCTGCGGAGTCTCATCAGACCCTCCCTTGGGCCAGGAGCACCATGACCCCCCCAACTCCATCCGCGGCCCCGCTCGAGGTGACCGACGAGAGCGTCGAGAAGTCGATCACTTCTCCCGACTCGAAGGCCGGCGAGAGCAGGTCTCCGGGGCAGCTCGCGTGGCGCCGTTTCAAACGGGACCGCACGGGCGTCATATCGGCGATCATCGTGATCTTCTTCTTCGCGATCGCGCTGGCCGCACCGCTGATATCCAAGCTGTACGGGAAGGATCCGTACACGACGTACGCGAGCCAGGACCCGAGCCTGCTCGACGCCTTCTCGTACCCGGCGGGCGCGAACGGCGGCATGAGCTCGCAGTTCTGGTTCGGCATCGAGCCGCAGCTCGGACGCGACGTCTTCACCTTCCTGATCTACGGCATCCGGACCTCGCTGGGCATCGCCCTGGCGGCCACCCTGATCACGACCGTCGTCGGTGTCGTCGTGGGTGTGACCGCGGGCTACCTGGGCGGCAAGACGGACTACCTCGTCGGCCGGATCATCGACATCGTGCTGTCGATCCCCTCGACGCTGTTCATCATCGCCTTCATGCCGGTGGTGTTCGGGCTCTTCGTCGCCGCCGACGACAACATCCCGACCTGGCTGCGGGCCACCGCGCTCATCATCATGATGTCCCTCTTCGGCTGGGCGTCGATCGCCCGTCTGCTGCGCGGCCAGGTACTCGGCCTGCGCGAGCGGGAGTTCATCGAGGCCGCCAAGGTGACCGGGGCGTCACCGGCGCGCATCGTGTTCAAGGAACTGCTGCCCAACCTGTGGACCCCGATCCTCATCCAGTCCACCCTCATGCTCCCGGCCTATGTGACCGCGGAGGCGGGCTTCGCCTTCCTCGGTGTCGGCATGATCGACCCGACCCCCGACTGGGGCGTCATGATCCAGCGGGGCGCCCAGTTCTACACCCAGGACTTCACCTTCATGCTCTTCCCGGGCCTGGCCATGGTGATCTTCGTCCTGGCGTTCAACCTGCTCGGCGACTCGGCGCGCGACGCGCTCGACCCGAAGTCCAAGCGCTGACCCATCTCTCATCTCCGGTCCGGTCAACGTCGTCCGGCTGGTCCGTCCCACCCCTAAGGCAGGGCTACTGTGTCTTTCTCCCGTAGAAACTTCATGATCGCCACCGGCGTGGTGGCCGCGTCGAGCTCGGTGCTGACCGCCTGTGGCGGCGGCAACTCGACCTCGAACAGCAAGGTCCCCTCGGTCAGCAAGGCCAAGCAGAGCAAGATCGAGGTCGGCACGAAGGCCGACTCGACGGGCCCCGCCCCCGAGGTCGCCGGCGCGGTCAAGGGCGGGACGATCTACGGGCTCGACCAGTTCGACATGGACCACCTCGACCCGGCGCAGATCTACGTCTCCACCGAGATCCTGATCACCACGCCGATCATGCGCGGCCTGACCGGTTACAAGCTCGACTCCAAGGGCGGCGCCACCCTGGTCGGCGACGTGGCCACGGACGCGGGCACGGCCAAGGACGGCGGCAAGACCTGGTCGTTCACCATCAAGGACGGCATCAAGTGGGAGGACGGCTCCGACCTCTCCATGGACGACGTCCGCCACACCTTCGAGCGCCTCTTCGCCTCCTTCGTCACCGAGGGCCCGCGCTACGTCCAGCAGTTCCTCGTCGGCGGCGACAAGTACAAGGGTCCCTACGACGGCAAGAGCCTCGACTCCATCGAGATCGACGGCAAGACCATCACCTTCCGCCTCAACGAGGCCCGCGGTGACTTCAACTTCACGCTCGCCGAGCGCGCGTACTCCTTCGTGAAGAAGTCGAAGGACACCAAGGAGAAGTACGACAAGCAGCCGTTCTCCTGCGGCCCGTACAAGATCTCCGCCCGCGACGTCGGCAAGTCCCTGACGTACACCCGCAACGAGCACTGGGACCCGGCGACGGACCCGATCCGCAACGCCTACCCGGACAAGTACCTCTTCCAGTTCGGCTTCGAACTGCTGGCCTCGACCGACCGCTACATCGCGGACAAGGGCAACGACCAGTACACAATGTCGATCTTCAACGAGGTCGCCCCCGAGCGGATCGCCACGGTCCTCACCAACGCGAAGCTCAAGCAGCAGGTGCTCACCGCGGTCGACACGGTCACCTACTACTGGCCGATCAACACCACCCGGATCACGGACGTCAAGGTCCGCCAGGCCATCAACTACGCCTGGCCGAACCAGCAGTTGCAGACCATCCGCGGTGGCGCGTCCACCAGCGAGATAGCGACCACCATCTTCAGCCCGGTGACGCCCGGTTACACGGAATTCGACCTGTACAACAAGACCAAGAAGCCCGGCGGCGACCCGGTCAAGGCCAAGGCCCTCCTCAAGGAGGCCGGCAAGGTCGGGCAGAAGCTGGTCATCGCCTACCAGACGTCCGACAACGCGGTGAAGCAGGCCGTCGCGATCAAGAACGCGCTGGAGGCCGCCGGCTTCACGGTCGTCAACAAGCAGATCGACAAGTCGACCTTCTACACCCAGATCGGCAAGATCGACAACACGTACGACCTGTTCGCGGCCGGCTGGAGCCCGGACTGGCCGGGCGGCTACTCGGTGTTCTACCCCTGCTGGGACGGCGCCAACATCGGCGACGGCCGCAGCAACTACGCCCAGCTGAAGAACGCGAGCGTCGACAAGGCCATCGCGGCCGCCTCCCTGATCACCGACGCGGACGAGGCCAACAAGGCCTGGGGCGCCATCGACAAGCAGGTCATGGAGCTCGCGGCCTGTGTCCCGGACTACCACGCCATCCGCAACTGGATGCACGGTACGAAGGTCGGCGGCTTCGTCTACGACGCCGGAAACACGGGCATCGCGCTCACCAGGCTCTACGTCAAGAAGTAGGCGCCACCGCCACCCAAGGGGGCGGCCCCCACCCCGGGCCGCCCCCCACCGGCTCCACACCCCTCACGCCCCGGCAACGGCGCCCCGTCCGGAAAGTCCTGACCCCATGTTCCGCTTCCTTGTCCGCCGTACGATCGGCGCGCTGGTCATTCTGCTGATCATCAGCGCCATCACGTTCTGGCTCTTCTACGCCGTCCCGCGTGACCCGGCCATGATGTCCTGCGGCAAGAACTGCACGCCGGCCTCGCTGGCGCAGATCCGGCACAACCTGGGCATCGACCATCCGATACCGGTCCAGTACTGGGACTGGCTCAAGGGCATCTTCGTCGGACGTGACTACAGCGGCTTCGGGCACTGCAACGCTCCGTGCCTGGGCTACTCCTTCGCCAACAACGAGCCCGTCTTCGGCACGATCATGGACCGGCTGCCGCTGACCCTCTCGCTCGCCTTCGGCTCGGCCGTCATCTTCCTGATCTTCGGTGTCGGCACCGGCATGATCGCGGCGCTCAAGCAGGGCAAGTTCCTGGACAAGTTCGCGACCTCGGTCTCGCTGCTCGGCTCCTCGCTGCAGATCTACTTCGTCGGCTACATCGCGCTGTACTTCCTGGTCTTCAAGGCCGGCATCCTCGACCAGCCCTCGTACACGGCACTGACCGACAACCCCGCCAAGTGGTTCTCGGGTCTGCTGCTGCCGTGGCTCGTGCTGTCGATCATCTTCACCGCCAACTACACCCGCATGGCCCGCTCCCAGCTCGTCGAGCAGCTCAGCGAGGACTACGTCCGTACGGCCCGCGCCAAGGGCCTCTCACGGGCCAACGTGTTCCTGCGCTTCGCCTGGCGCGGCGCGATGGGCCCGATCGTCACGGTGTTCGGCATCGACCTGGGCACGCTGATCGGCGGCGCGATCATCACCGAGCAGGTCTTCAGCCTCCAGGGCATCGGCCGCCTCGCGGTGATCTCCGTCATCCAGAGCGACCTGCCGATGCTGCTCGGCGTCACCGTGCTCGGCGCGGCCGCGATCGTGTTCTTCAACATCATCGTCGACGCCGCCTACGCCTTCATCGACCCGCGGATCCGGCTCGCCTGACCCTCCGCCCGTAACCCCTACCCCCCGCATCACCCCCCAGGAGCGTCTCCGTGACGAGCACCGATCAGCAGCCCTTCCTCTCCGTGAGGGATCTCAAGGTCCACTTCTCCACCGAGGACGGCATCGTCAAGGCCGTCGACGGGCTCTCCTTCGACGTCGAACGCGGCAAGACGCTCGGCATCGTCGGTGAGTCGGGCTCCGGCAAGTCCGTCACCAACCTGACGATCCTGGGCCTCCACGACCGCGACCGTACGGCGATCGAGGGCGAGATCCTGCTCGACGGCAAGGAGTTGCTCACCGCCTCCGAGCGGGAGCTGGAGCGGCTGCGCGGCAACAAGATGGCCATGATCTTCCAGGACGCGCTGGCCTCGCTGTCGCCGTACCACACGGTCGGCAAGCAGATCGCCGAGACGTACCGCAAGCACACCGGTGCCTCCAAGAAGGAAGCCCGGGAGCGCGCGATCGAGATGCTGAAGCGGGTCGGGATCCCGCAGCCGGAGGTCCGGGTGGACGACTACCCGCACCTGTTCTCCGGCGGTATGCGCCAGCGCGCGATGATCGCCATGGCGCTGGTCTGCGACCCGGAGCTGCTGATCGCCGACGAGCCGACGACCGCCCTCGACGTGACGGTCCAGGCCCAGATCATGGACCTGCTGAAGGACCTCCAGCAGGAGTTCGGCACGGCGATCGTGTTCATCACGCACGACCTCGGCGTGATCGCCGACATCGCCGACGACGTCCTGGTGATGTACGGCGGCCGGTGTGTGGAGCGCGGCACCAAGAAGGAGGTGCTGAGGGACCCGCAGCACCCCTACACGCTCGGTCTGCTCAGCTCCATGCCGAGCCTCGAAGGATCGGTCGACGTGCCGTTGATGCCGATCCCGGGCTCGCCGCCCTCGCTGCTCAATCCGCCGACCGGCTGCCGCTTCCACCCGCGGTGCGCCTTCGCCGAGAAGGTCGAGGGCGGGCTGTGCTCCAGCGAACGGCCCGTGCTGGAGGTGGTCGACGGCCGGGGTTCCGCCTGCCATCTCACCACCGAGCAGCGCCAGGAACTCTTCGCCGATCTCGCCGCCGTAGCCCAGCACAACTGACGTACTAGAAACGGGACTTCCCATCATGAGCGACACGAACCCCCTCCTGGACGTCAGCGGGCTGACCAAACACTTCCCGATCAAGGGCGGCTTTCCGATCCGCCGTACGGTCGGCGCCGTGCAGGCCGTCGACGGGCTGGACTTCCAGGTCTCCGAGGGCGAGAGCCTGGGCCTGGTCGGCGAGTCGGGCTGCGGCAAGTCGACGACGGGCCGGCTGATCACCCGGCTCCTGGAGCCGACCGGCGGCAAGGTCACCTACCGCGGCCAGGACATCACCCACGCCGACCGCAAGCAACTCGCGCCGATTCGCTCCGAGATCCAGATGATCTTCCAGGACCCGTACGCCTCGCTGAACCCGCGGCAGACGGTCGGCAAGATCGTGTCCGGCCCGATGGAGATCAACGGCATCAACCCGGCCGGCGGCCGCGAGGCCCGCGTGCGCGAGCTGCTGGAGATCGTCGGCCTCAACCCCGAGCACTACAACCGCTTCCCGCACGAGTTCTCCGGCGGCCAGCGCCAACGCATCGGCGTGGCAAGGGCGTTGGCCCTGGAACCGAAGCTGATCGTGGCGGACGAGCCGGTCTCGGCCCTGGACGTGTCGATCCAGGCCCAGGTCGTCAACCTGCTCCAGAAGGTGCAGCGGGAACTCGGCATCGCCTTCGTGTTCATCGCCCACGACCTGGCGATCGTCCGGCACTTCTCACAGCGAGTCGCGGTAATGTACCTCGGCAAGATCGTGGAGATCGCCGACCGCGACGACCTGTACGGAAACCCGCGCCACCCCTATACGCGGGCCCTGCTCTCGGCCGTACCCGAGGCCACGGTGGACGAGACGCCGGCGCGCGAGCGCATCCGGCTGGTCGGTGACGTGCCGTCGCCGATCAACCCGCCCACCGGCTGCCGCTTCCGCACCCGTTGCTGGAAGGCGACGGACAAGTGCGCGACGGAGGCTCCGCCGCTGGTCCAGGTCGAGGGCAACAAGCCCGGCCACCTGACCGCATGCCACTACCCCGAGACGGCGGACACCGTTCCGGCACCCCGTCTCGCCAAGGACCCCGAGGCGGCGGCCTGACACACCCCTTTAGTCAGCCGCCCCCTTCAGGAACGGACCTTCACCGGCCCATTGACCCGAGCCCATGACTGTCCGCTTCCAGGGGACGAAGGCCCGCGCCCACCCAGGCGCGGGCCTTCGCCATGTCCGGCCCCCTCCCCGTGTGACAAACTGCCGCGGTGGTCGATCGTTCGTTCACGGACCCTTCGCTCGCCGCGTTGTACGACACCCTCAATCCCTGGGGGCCCGGCGACGACTTCTGTCTCTCCCTGGTGATGTCCGCCGTTGCCGTGCTCGACATCGGGTGCGGTACGGGGCGGCTGCTCGGGCGGGCCCGGCGGGAGGGGCATCGGGGGCGGCTCATGGGGCTCGATCCGGCCGCCGCGATGCTGGTGCGGGCGCGGGCTCATGAGCCCGGGGTCGAGTGGGTGCTCGGGGATCTGCGGTCGCGGGAGTGGCGCGGCGAGTTCGAGCTCGCCGTGATGACCGGTCACGCCTTCCAAGTGCTGCTCGGCGACGAGGAGTTGCGCCTCGCGCTGGCTTCCGTACGCGCCGCGCTGGCTCCTGGCGGACGGTTCGTCTTCGAGACGCGGAATCCGGACGCCCGGGCCTGGGAGAAGTGGACGCCGGACCGTGCGCGGGAGGTCTCCGACGGAAACGGCGGGGTCGTTCGGGTATGGCACGAGGTCGAGTCCGTGGCGGCGGGCGGGGAGCGGGTCACGTTCACGGAGACCTTCGCCGGCCCGCACTGGGAGCTGCCGCAGGTCGCCCGGACCACGCTGCGGTTCCTCGGCGTCGATGCCCTGGACGGGTTTCTCCGGGAGGCCGGGTTCGTTGTCGTCGAGCGGTACGGCGACTGGGGGCGGGGGGGCGTTGACCCTTGCCTGTCCCGAGATCATCACTGTGGCCGAGGTTGTGGGGCGTTGCGGTTAGGGCGCTTCTGCGGTGCTGTTGGGCCACTCGTTTCTTTGCCAGTGTCGGGCGGGGGTGGGGGGCCAGGCATGCCCTCCCTCGCCTGTGCCGCGTTGCGGGGCGGTGTGGTGGGTGCGCCCGCGTCCTGCCTGTGTGCCGGCTCGGCTCGGCGGCCAACGGTGGGTGGGCGCGGCACGGAGGCAAGCGGTTTCTGGAAGCTGGGTCCCAAAGCGGCCAGTCAGCAGCCACCCGGCTGGTGAGAAATGACCCGCTTCTGGGACGAACCCACCAGTTGGCGCGCCGCCTTGATCGTTGCCGCTGAGCCGAACCGGTGTCGGCTAGGCGCGGACGCGCCCTCCGCGCCGGCCCACAACGCAGCGCCGGCGAGGGTGCGCACACCTGGGCCCCCGTTTCTTCAGGGCCGCTCCAACCCGACACTGGCAAGAAGCGAGCGGTCCGACGGTCACTTCTCGGCACCGCCGAGTCGACCAGCCCCTATTCCTCCTCCAATGCCGCCAACGCCGGATCCAGCACGATGTCCTCGGCCCTCGCCTCGGTCGTCGGTTCCTCCGGGAAGTGGCAGGCCGTCAAGTGGCCGGTGTGGTTGCCGGAGATCTGGATCAGCGGGGGTTCCTCGGTGGCGCACTTGTCCTGGGCCTTCCAGCAGCGGGTGCGGAAGCGGCAGCCGGAGGGGGGAGAGATGGGGGAAGGGACGTCGCCCGCGAGGCGGATGCGTTCGCGGCCGGTGCTCTCGTCGTCGCCGAGGTTCACCTCGGGGACGGCCGACAGCAGCGCGTGGGTGTACGGGTGCCGGGGGCGGTTGTAGATGGAGTCCCGGTCACCGACCTCGATGATCTTTCCGAGGTACATCACCGCGACCCGGTGCGAGAAGTGCCGTACGACTGCGAGGTCGTGGGCGATGAACAGGAAGGCGATGCCCAGTTCCTTCTGGACCTCCTGGAGCAGGTTGACGACCTGCGCCTGGATCGACACGTCCAGGGCCGAGACCGGCTCGTCCGCCACGATCAGCTTCGGCTCCAGGGCCAACGCCCTTGCCACGCCGATGCGTTGGCGCTGGCCGCCGGAGAACTCGTGCGGGAAGCGGTTGTAGTGCTCGGGGTTGAGGCCGACGATCTCCAGCAGCTCGCGCACGCGGGCCTCGCGGCCGCCCTCCGGCTGGATGCCGTTGATCTCCATCGGGCCCGAGATGATCTTTCCGACCGTCTGGCGGGGGTTCAGGGAGGAGTACGGGTCCTGGAAGATCATCTGGATCTCGGAGCGGATCGGCGCGAGTTGCTTGCGCGAGGCGTGCGAGATGTCCTGGCCGCGGTACGAGATCTTGCCCGCCGTCGGCTCCAGGAGCCGGGTGATCAGCCGGCCCGTCGTCGACTTGCCGCAGCCCGACTCACCGACCAGGCCGAAGCTCTCCCCCACGTGCACGGTGAGGTCGATGCCGTCGACGGCCTGGACGGCGCCGACCGTACGGCGGATCGGGAAGCCGCCCTTCACCGGGAAATGCTTGGTCAGGCCCTCCACGACCAGGAGCGGGTCCCCGGAAGATTCCGGTACCGCGTCGCGCGGGGCGGGCAGGACGAGGTCCTCTGTCATGACGTCTCCTCCTAGCCCAGTCGGGGCTTGATCTCTTCGATGAAGATGGTCCGCTTCTGGTCCGCCGTGAGGTGGCATGCCGAGGCGCGGTCGGGGGCGAGCAGCGGGCGTTCGGTCACACAGCGGGCGCCGCCGACCCGGTCCTGGTAGGTGCAGCGGGGGTGGAAGCGGCAGCCCGAGGGCGGGCTCAGGAGGGAGGGCGGGGCGCCCGGGATGGGGGCCAGCGGTGCGCCGAGGTCCGAGTCCAGGCGCGGCATCGAGTTCAACAGGCCCCAGGTGTAAGGGTGTTGGGGTGAGCGCAGGACCTCGTTGGTCGTGCCGCGTTCCACCGCGCTGCCCGCGTACATCACCATGATGTCGTCGGCCATGTCGGCGATCACGCCGAGGTCGTGCGTGATGAAGACGATCCCGGTGCCGAACTCCTGCTGGAGGTCCTTCAGGAGGTCGAGGATCTGGGCCTGGACGGTGACGTCGAGGGCGGTCGTCGGCTCGTCGGCGATCAGCAGGTCCGGGTCGCAGACCAGCGCCATGGCGATCATCGCGCGCTGGCGCATACCGCCGGAGAACTGGTGCGGGTAGTCCTTCGCCCGTTCCTTCGGGTTGGGGATGCCGACCTTGCCGAGCATCTCCACGGCGCGTTCCCAGGCGACCCGTTTGGAGGCGCCGATGTGTTTCATGTACGGCTCGGCGATCTGGCGGCCCACCGTGTAGTACGGCGAGAGCGCGGTGAGCGGGTCCTGGAAGATCATGGCGGCCTTGTTGCCGCGGATCTTCTCCAGGTCCGACTCGCGGGCCGTGGTCAACTCCTGGCCGTCCAGGAGGATTTCGCCCTCGACGGTGGTGAACATCGGGTTGTGCAGGCCGAGGATCGTCAGGTTGGTCACGGACTTGCCGGAGCCCGACTCCCCCACGATGCCGAGGGTCTTGCCGCGTTCGACGTCGAAGGAGAGACCGTCGACGGCGCGCACGATGCCGTCCTCGGTCTTGAAGCTGACGTGCAGGTCCCGCACCGAGAGAAAGGCACCCGCGTCGGCCGGCGAGGGAGCACCGGCTTCCTTGGTCAATGTGGTCACGAGTGCTCCTAGGCCAGCCGCACGCGCGGGTCGATGAAGGCGTAGCAGGCGTCGACGATGATGTTGAAGAGGAGGATCATGGTGGCGGAGAAGATCATCACGCCCAGCAGCAGCGGCAGATCGCTGAAGAACACGGCCTGGACGGCGAGGTTGCCGAGGCCCGGCAGGCTGAAGGTGTACTCGGTGATGATGGCGCCGCCGAGCAGTGAGCCCAGGTCGATGCCGAAGATGGTGACGATGGGGATCAGCGAACCACGCCAGGCGTAGCGGAAGAAGACGTATCTGCGGGACATGCCCTTGGCCCTGGCCGTACGGACGTGTTCCTCCTGGAGCTGTTCGATCATCGCCGAGCGCGCCATACGGGTGTACTGCGCGGCGAAGATCGTGGACAGCACCACCCAGGGGATGATCAGCCCCGAGAACCAGGTGATCGGGTTCGCGGTGAAGTCGTTGTACGCCGGTTTGCTGAAGATGTGGGTCTGGTAGACGAGCAGCGCCAGCGCCAGTGGCCCCAGGAAGTAGATCTGCATCGAACTGAGCACCATCGCCCCGGCCGTGGCCGTCTTGTCGATGAACGTGCCGCGCTTCCAGGCGGCGAGCAGTCCGGTGCCGAGACCGATCAGCAGGAAGAAGAACGCGCCGCCGAGGGTGAGCGAGACGGTGGTGGGCAGACGGTCGACGAGCGTGGCCCAGACCTGGTCGTTGGTGTGGTACGAGTACCCGAAGCACGGGGCGGGGCACGGGCCTTGGGCAAAGCCGTTGCTGCCCATGACGAGGTTCTTGAGGAAGATCCCGTACTGCGTGGTGATCGGTTTGTCGAGGCCGAGCACATGGTGGATGTTCGCGAGGCTGGTCGGATTGCACGTCTTGCCGCACATCAGCAGACCCGGGTCACGTGGCATGCCGAAGAACAGCACGAAGGTGACGATGCTCAGCAGGAAGAGGATGACGACGGCGCCGAGGAACCGGCGGACGAGGAAGCGCAGCATGACAGGGGCAGCTCTCTGACGTCGGCGGGCCGCCCGGTACCCGGTGCGTCGCCCCGGGGAGGGGCGGGAGCACCGGGTACCGGACGGACGGCGGTTACTTGACGAACAGGCGACGCGGGTCGACGCCGCCGATGACGTCGTCGTAGACGAGGCCGCCGACCTTGGAACCGGCGATCTGGGTCTGCTTGTAGTACGCGGTCGGGACGAAGGCGACGACGTCCTTCACCAGGTACTCGTCGATCTTCTCCCAGGCCGCCGCGGCCTTGACCGGGTCGGTGATCTTGTTCGCCGCGTCGATGTCCGCGTTCACCTTGGGGTCGTTGACCTGCGGGTAGTTCTGCGCACCGTCGGCGATGCCGCGTCCGTCGTAGAGCGGCGGGATGACGGTCGAGGCGGACGGCCAGTCGGCGCCCCACGCGGTGTGGAAGATGTCGTAGTTGTTGTCCAGCTTGCTGACCTGGTCGTAGAAGGTCTCGGCCGGGATCTCCTGGCGCTGGACGTTGAAGCCGGCCTTCTTCAGGCCGGCCGCCATGGCGGTGGAGTACTGCTGGCCCTCGGGGGTGTTGATGTAGCCGAAGGTCAGCTTCATGTTGAGCTTGCCGGCCTTCTTCAGCAGGGCCTTGGCCTTGGCCGGGTCACCCGCGGAGTTCTTCTTCTTGCCCCACGGGTCGAACGCGGCGTTGTAGCCGGAGACGGTCGGGCTGATCGTGCCGCCGGCGGTCTCCATCGCGTCGGTGCCGCCGTAGGCACGGAGGAACGGTGTGACCGGCAGCGCGTAGGCGATGGCCTCGCGGACCGTCTTGTCCTTCATCGCCGCGTGGGCCATGTTGATGTTCATCTGTCCCACGTACGGCTGGTAGCCGGAGACCGTGCGGGACTTCATCTTCGGGTCCTTGAGCACGCTGGACAGGTTGCCCGCGTCGACCTGGTTGTTGAAGCTGATGCCGGTCTGGTCGGCGCCGCTGTCCGCGAGGAGCGCCTTCGTCGAGGTCTCGAACTGCTGGTTGAACGTGATGTTGAACTGGTCCACGTACTGATGGCGGATCGGGTCCGTCTTCGGGTCCCAGTTGGTGTTCTTCACCAGCACCATCGACTTGCCGGACTTGAACGACTGGATCTTGTACGGGCCGCTCGTCACCGGCGCCTTGTCGTACTTCGCCTGGGTGTCTCCCTTGGCCGACACGACCGCGTAGCCGGCCATGGCCAGGGCGTACGGGAGGTCGGCGTGCGGTGACTTGAAGTGGAAGATGACGGTCTTGGCGTCCGGCGTCTCCAGCACGGTGCTGGGCAGGTGCTTGCCCTTGTAGGGGCCGTCCGGCAGCAGCTTGCGGTAGTCGGCGCCGGAGGCGTCGGCCAGCCACTGCTGGAGGTAGGACGGGCCCTGGTTGATGAAGGGGGCGAAGAGCCGCTCGTAGGTCTGGCGGAAGTCGGCGGACGTGATCGGCGTCCCGTCCGCGAACTTTATGCCGTCCTTGAGCGTGTACTTCCAGGTCTTGCCGCCGTCCGTGGTGGTACCGGAGTCGGTGGCGAGGTCGCCGACGACCTCGTGACCCTTGCCGTCGTTGGTGGTGGCCTTGTAACCCGTCAGGCCTCGGTGGAGCAGGGTCGCGACCGAGCCCTCGTCCGAGACGTAGATCTGGGCCGGGTCGAGGTGGGCGTAGCTGTCACGCTGGAGCACCTCCATCGTGCCGCCCGACTTGGCGCCGGGTACGGCCGCGGCCGGTCCGGTGGAGTCCGCGGCGTCGCCGAACTTGATCGACTTCTGCTGTCTCGACGCGTTCTCCTTGTCCTTGCCGCTGTTGTCGCTCGCGTCGCTGCCGCCCTTGCTGCAACCGGTGAGCACAAGAGCCCCGGCCGCGAGCACGGAGAGCGCGGCGTATGCGTGGCGTCCGCCCCTACTCATCACTCTGTTTCCACCCATCTGTGTGTCACCAGTGCACAAAGGAATTCCCGTGCTGGATTTGCCGTGCTGGATGTGCCGTGCTGGATCCAACGGACGGTCAGCGCGCCGTCTTGGGATCGAAGGCGTCCCTGACCGAGTCCCCGAGCAGGTTGAAGGCCACGATGAAGATGATCATCGAGACGCCCGGGAAGAACATGTAGGTGATGTCGTTCGACATCACGAGTTCGGTGGACGCCTTGGAGAACATCTGTCCCCAGTCCGGCGTCGGTTCGACGATGCCCACGCCCAGGAAGGACAGTCCCGCCTCGGCGGTCACGAAGCCGGGCAGCATGTAGGTGGACTGCACGAGGATCGGCGTGACCACGTTCGGCAGGATCTCCCTGCTGATGATCCGCCAGGGAGTGGCCCCGCTGACCCTGGCCGCCTCGATGAACTCCCGTTCACGCAGCGCCAGACTGGTGCCGCGCAGGATACGGGCCAGGCTCATCCAGCCCAGGAACCACTGCACGGCGATGAGCGCCACGACGCGGACGTAGGTCGGCGTCTCGTCGGTCGGGCTCACGAAGAGCGAGACCACGACCGGCATGCTGGCGATGAAGAAGAGCTGAGCGGGGAAGGCCAGCAGGAAGTCGATGACCCGGCTGATGAAGTAGTCGGGCTTTCCGCCGAGATAGCCGGCCGCGACGCCGAGCAGGATGCCGGTGAGCACGGTCGCGATCGTCACGCAGACGGAGATCATGAGCGAGGTGCGGATGCCGTAGAGGAGCTTGGTGAACACGTCGTAGCCGTTGCCGGGTTCGAGGCCGAACCAGAACTGGCTGCTGATCCCGCCGTTGGGCTGCAGCGGCACGCCCGCGCTGTCGAAGAGTTCGGGGCGTTCGTCCGCGTACACGGTGTACGGGTCCTTGCCGTACAGCTTCGAGATCAGTGGAGCGAGGAGTCCGACGAGGAAGAAGAAGCCCACCACGCAGGCCGAGATGACGCCGGTGCGGTCGCGCTTGAAGCGGATCCACATGAGCTGGCCGGGCGAGCGGCCCTCCAGCTTCTTGGCCTCGGGTTCGGTCTGCGGCCCCGGTTCGCCGTCGACGAGGACCGAGGTTCCGCCGCCCTCGATGTCGATAGGACTTGTCACTGTTCGCCCATTTCACAGGTGTGGGTGTGCCGAGCGGGCGATCCGCGCAGGGTGTGCGCGATCACCGGTCGGAACTAGGAGAGAGGTCCGGAGCGTGCCCTGCGGCGGGAGATCCCGCAGCCGGACGCGCGTAGTTGAACGGCGGCACTAGGCCGCCGGCCGACTCCTCAGAGCCAATCTCCGTATGGGCGGGCGAGGTTGCTACTGACGGACGGCGTGTCCCACCTGGCGTTCGTGACACCACGCATGGGGCTCCTCCTCATGACTCCACGTGTTCACCAACAGGAGGGGGTTCACGTCTTTCCCCCGTCACCCCTGACGGAGGGTCAGACACCCCCTGGTGCTCGCGAGTCGGCGCCGTCCCCACGGCGCGATGACCCATTGACCCGAGCGCTACGCGGCTAACTATCTGCCATGTGTCAGGTGCCGACCACAGTCTTTAAATCTCAATTCAGTCACAGCTCACCCGTACATCTTCCAAAACATGGACAAACTGTTCGCCACGAGAAGGCCGCGAAACGGACTTGTTACATGGGTATCGGGCGAGGATCTCCGCATTGCGGACACACCGGCGCAGGGAGCGGGTGTTAAACCGGTTGCGAAAAGCCCGGGTGCCCCCAAGATGGGGGCACCCGGGCTCAGTTGGCCGGTTCCAGCCGAAGATCAGCCGTGCTTGGCGCGGCTCGCGGAGCGACCGCGCTCCTTCTGGTCGAGCACGACCTTGCGGATGCGAACGGCCTCCGGGGTCACCTCGACGCACTCGTCGTCGCGGCAGAACTCCAGGGACTGCTCCAGGGAGAGCTTGCGCGGCGGCACGATCGCCTCGAACGAGTCGGCGGCGGCCGACCGCATGTTGGTGAGCTTCTTCTCCTTGGTGATGTTCACGTCCATGTCGTCGGCGCGGGAGTTCTCGCCGACGATCATGCCCTCGTACACCTCGGTGCCGGGGTCGGTGAACAGCACACCGCGCTCCTGGAGGTTCGTCATCGCGAACGCGGTGACGGCGCCGGCGCGGTCGGCCACCAGCGAACCGTTGTTACGGGTCGTCAGGGTGCCGAACCACGGCTCGTGGCCCTCGTGGATGGAGTGCGCGATGCCCGTGCCGCGCGTACCCGTCAGGAACTCGGTACGGAAGCCGATGAGGCCGCGGGAGGGGACGACGAACTCCAGGCGGACCCAGCCCGAGCCGTGGTTGGACATGTTGTCCATCCGGCCCTTGCGGACGCCCATGAGCTGCGTGACCGCGCCCATGTGCTCCTCGGGCACGTCGATCGTCATGCGCTCGACCGGCTCGTGCACCTTGCCGTCGATCATCTGCGTGACGACCTGCGGCTTGCCGATGGTCAGCTCGAAGCCCTCGCGGCGCATCTGCTCGACCAGGATGGCCAGCGCCAGCTCACCGCGGCCCTGCACCTCCCAGGCGTCGGGACGCTCGGTGTCGAGCACGCGCAGCGAGACGTTACCGATCAGCTCGCGGTCCAGACGGTCCTTGACCTGACGGGCGGTGACCTTGCGGTCCTTGACGGCGGCCTTCGCGGAGGCGCCCTTGCCGGTGCCGCCGCGACCGACCAGCGGCGAGGTGTTCGTACCGATGGTCATCGAGATGGCCGGCTCGTCGACCGTGATCAGCGGCAGCGCGATCGGGTTCTCGGGGTCGGCCAGGGTCTCGCCGATCATGATGTCCGGGATACCGGCCACGGCGCAGATGTCACCGGGGCCCGCCATCTCGGCCGGCTTGCGGGTGAGCGCCTCGGTCATCAGCAGCTCGGTGATGCGCACGTTGGACAGGGTGCCGTCGCGCTTGATCCACGTGACGGTCTGGCCCTTGCGCAGCTCGCCCTGCTCGACGCGGAGCAGTGCGATACGGCCGAGGAAGTTGTCCGCGTCCAGGTTGGTGACGTGCGCCTGGAGGGGAGCGGTCTCGTCGTAGGACGGGGCCGGCACGGACTGGAGGATCGTGGTGAAGAACGGCTCCAGGCTGTCGCTGTCCTGCGGGACGGTGCCGTCCGCGGGCTTGGTCAGCGAGGCGACACCGTCGCGCGCACACGCGTAGACGATGGGGAACTCGATCTGCTCCTCGTCCGCGTCCAGGTCCAGGAAGAGGTCGTAGGTCTCGTTGACGACCTCGTCGATCCTGGAGTCCGTGCGGTCCGTCTTGTTGATGCACAGGATGACGGGCAGGCGCTGCTGGAGCGCCTTGCGCAGCACGAAGCGGGTCTGGGGCAGCGGGCCCTCGGAGGCGTCGACGAGCAGCACCACCGCGTCCACCATCGACAGACCGCGCTCGACCTCGCCACCGAAGTCGGCGTGGCCCGGGGTGTCGATGATGTTGATGGTGATGACGTCGCCGCCATCCTTCGGGTGGTACTTGACGGCCGTGTTCTTGGCCAGGATCGTGATGCCCTTCTCACGCTCCAGATCGTTCGAGTCCATCATGCGGTCGTCGAGCGATTCGGCGGCGTGCGCGGCGAAGGCACCGGCCTGCTTCAGCATGGCGTCGACGAGGGTCGTCTTCCCGTGGTCGACGTGGGCGACGATGGCGACGTTGCGGATGTCGTGGCGCGTGGCCATATTGCGGCGTACTCCCGGAGAGTGAGGAAGGCCTGCGCGTACGTCTGTGTTACGCGGACCCTGCCGGGCTGGACACGCCACGGCCTTACCCCATCGTACGTGGCGTACGGGGAAGGAGCCTCCGCAGGGCCTTACGGGCGGGGGCCGGAGGGGCCCGGCGCCCTTCACCGCACCGGAAACCGCCGCCCCGCGAGGAGCTGCGGGACGGCGGCCGTGCTGGTCGTGTGCGTGGGGTGTCAGTCCTTCGACGGGCTCGCCGAAGGGTGCGCCCCCTTCTTCAGGTAGCCCATGTCCTCGTAGACCGGGGTCTGGAATCCGAAGGAGCCGGCGTTGACGATCGTTCGGCGGGCGGCGGTGAGCTGGGGGCGCTGGTAGAGGGGGATCGAGCCGGCCGCCGCCCAGATGCGGGCGTCGGCCTTGCGGACCAGGGCGGCGGACTCGTCCTCGTCGAGGGTCGAGGCGGCCTGGTCGAAGAGCTGGTCGACCTGGTCGGTGCCGACGCGGGTGTAGTTCTGCTCGACGTTCAGGGATCCGTCCGCGGCCGGGACCGGCTTGGCGAAGATCGGGCGGGCGTCGGTCGCGGGGTAGGCGGACGCGGGCCAGGAGTAGAGGGCGAGGTCGTACTGGCCGGACGCGATGTGGTCCTTGAAGTAGCTGTCGTCGGACACCTTGGTGATCTCCGTGCGGATACCGACCTTCTCCAGCATGCGGGAGATGCTGTCGGCGACCGCGCGCAGCGACTCCGAGCCGGTCCCGGAGGGGAGCACGAAGCGGAGGGCCAGCGGCTTGCCGTCCTTGGCGAGCGTCCCCGTCTTCGTGCCGGCCGGGGCGGCCGTGCCCTTCGGTGCGTACGCACCGGGCGCCCCGCCCTGCTTCACCTTCCGGCCGTCGTACTGCTTGCCGTCGGCGAGGTGCTTGGAGCCCTCCTCGCCGCCGTGCCCGTGCTTCTTGGTGTGGTCCTGGGGGTCCTTGTTGTCCTCGCCGACGATGTACTGGCCGTCGGAGCCGCCCTCGGACTCGGCCTCGTCGCCGTCCTTCTTGCTCTTCTCGCCCTCGGCGCCGGCCGCCTTCTCGCCCTTCTCCTTGAGCGGACCGCCCGGCACCCATCCGGCGTCGGCGAGCAGCGCCTGCGCCTCCTCGGTGTCCTGGCCGCCGAGCGCTCCGCTGTTGTCGGCGTACGCGGCCTGCCCGGAGAGGGCGAGGTGGCTGCCGACCGGCACGGCGGGCAGGCCCAGCGGTCCGAGGACGACCTTGGCGAGCGCCTTGCGGTCGAGCGCGCGGGCCACGGCACGCCGGACGCGTTCGTCGGCGAGGGGGCCTTCGGAGCCGTTGAGGGCGAGCTGGGTGTAGGCGGGTTGCAGGGAACGGCGGACGGTGAAGGCGCGCAGCGCGTCCTGCTGGCGCAGAGCGGAGGCGAGCGCCTTGCGCTGCTTCTTGCTGAGCTTCTTCTTCTCCTGCCGGCCCTCGCCCTTGTTCTCGGTGTTCTCGTCCGTGTTCGTGGGGCTCGCGCCCTGGAGCGGGGTGCCGGTGCCCTTGGCCCGGCCCGCCAGCGCGATGCGGTTCGCGTCGGCGGGGTCGATCTCGGCGAGGTCGACGGTGCCGTCGGCGAGCGCGGCGGCCCGCTTGTCGAGCGGTACGGCGGCCAGCACGAGCTGGGAGAGCTTGGCGGGCCGGCCCCACCAGTGCGGGTTGCGGGCGAGGACGATCTCCTTGTCCTTGCGGTCGATCTTCTGCACCCCGAAGGCGCCGGCGGTGACCTTCAGCTTGCGGCGCGCCCCGTCGTTGAAGGCGTCCGGGGTGCCCATGACGTCCTTCGGGTACAGCGGCGAGAACAGCGCCTTCCAGTCGGCGTACGGCCTGCTGAAGGTGACCTTGACCTCAAGGTTGTTGGCGCCGCGCTCGATCTTCTCGATGCGGTCGTAGCCGGCGTTGCGGGCGGTCCAGTACGCGGAGTCCTTGCCGGACAGGGCGCGCCACTGGGCGGCGAAGTCGGCGGCGCCGATCTCGCGGCCGTCGCTCCACACCGCCCGCTGGTCAAGCTTGTAGAGGACGACCTGCTTGGGCTCGGTGTCGACGACCTTCGCGGACTCCAGGAAGTCGGCGTCGCGCTGCGGCCGCCCCTGGGCGTCGAGCCGGAACATGGCGGGCAGCACGGCCTGGGCGACGCGGGTGGTGGCGTCGTCGGCGTCCGACTGGAACGTGTTGAGGGTCTCCGGTACGTCGTCCACGGCCCAGCGCAGGGTGCCGCCGTCGGCGACCAGGTCGCGCCCGGCGGGCGCGATGTCCTGGGCGGCCAGCGGCTTGCCCGACTCGTCGTCGGAGCCGCATCCGGCGAGGGTGGTCACCGCGAGCGCGCCCGCGGTGAGGAAGGCGACCGAGCGCGAGATCGCGCGCAGTCCGACGCCGTCGTGGGACATCACTGCTACCTCCGGTGAGCCGCGGGCTTCTGATCACGTTTGGCGGACATTTGTCGATATATGGAGCTGATCAGATGTATGCGGCCACTGAAGAGGAAACGGTTCGGCCGCAGCGGGCGACACGGCGAGGGGTGCCGGGAAGCCCACCCGTGCGGCGCAATGTTCGAATCTGCCCCCGTACCGCCCCCGAACACACCAACGCACCCCGACCAATCCGTGCACACCGCTTCCCACCGGCAGGTGTGACGCGCAACACTCGCAGGCGCATGAACGTTGCCGTCCAGGGCCGACGCCCGCGGAAGTGAGGTCACGTCATGTCCGTGCACGACGAACTGACGTCAGTCCAGCGCTGTCTTGAGGACCTGTTCAGGTCCGTGGGACGGCTGGAGCAGCAATTCGGCAGCGGCGGCCTGGAAATGCGCAGGGTCAAGGCCGACGCCGACCGGCTGCGCGAGAGCGTCGCGCTGCTGCGCGACGCCGCACCAGGGATCGAGCGCCCCCGGCGCCCCGATCTCGTCCCCATCCCCGACACCCCCTACGACAACACCCTGTGGACGGACTCGGACGACGAGGGTCTCGGCGCCCGCGACCGCCACGCACCCTGAACCGACCGGAGTCCTGACTTGGCCACTGGTACGGAACCCCATCCGAACAGCGGCGGCGTACGCACCGGTACGCGCGCCGCGATCGACGCCCCGCATCTGCGGACCGACCGGTGGTGGCTGGCCCCGGCCGTCACCGCCGCCGGACTGCTCGCCTTCGTCGTCTACTCGACCTGGCGGGCCTTCGCGGACTCGAACTACTACTCGGCGCCCTATGTCTCGCCGTTCTACTCGCCCTGTCTGGCCGAGCGGTGCCGGACCATGCACGCGGGCCCGAACGCCGATCTCTTCGGGAGCTGGTGGGGCATCTCCCCCGCCATCATCATCCTGATCTTCCCGCTCGGCTTCCGCCTGACCTGCTACTACTACCGCAAGGCCTACTACCGGGGCTTCTGGGCCTCGCCCCCGGCCTGCGCGGTGGCCGAGCCGCACAAGAAGTACTCCGGCGAGACCCGCTTCCCTCTCATCCTGCAGAACGTCCACCGGTACTTCTTCTACGCGGCGCTCCTGGTGGCGGGCACCCTGACCTACGACACCGTGCTGACCTTCCGCGACGAGCACTACCACTGGGGCCACATGGGCCTGGGCACCCTCGTCTTCCTGGCCAACATCGTGCTGATCTGGGCGTACACCCTCTCCTGCCACTCCTGCCGGCACATCGTCGGCGGCAAGCTCAAGCACTTCTCCAAGCATCCCGTGCGCTACAAGGCCTGGCAGTTCGTCGGGAAGCTGAACAACCGTCATATGCAGCTCGCCTGGGCGTCGTTGATCAGTGTCGCGCTCGCGGACTTCTACGTGTACCTGGTCGCCTCCGGCGCTTTCGATGATCCGAGGTTCTTCTGATGTCCGTGGTCGAGCGACAGGAGTGGGACGTCGTCGTGGTCGGTGCCGGTGGCGCGGGCCTCCGGGCCGCCATCGAGGCACGTGAACGCGGTGCTCGTACGGCGGTGATCTGCAAGTCGCTGTTCGGCAAGGCCCACACCGTGATGGCCGAGGGCGGGATCGCCGCCGCGATGGGCAACGTCAACTCCGGCGACAACTGGCAGGTCCACTTCCGCGACACCCTGCGCGGCGGCAAGTTCCTCAACCAGTGGCGGATGTCCGAGCTGCACGCGAAGGAAGCCCCGGACCGGGTCTGGGAGTTGGAGACCTGGGGCGCCCTCTTCGACCGCACCCAGGACGGCCGGATCTCGCAGCGCAACTTCGGCGGCCACGAGTACCCGCGCCTCGCCCACGTCGGCGACCGTACGGGACTTGAGCTGATCCGCACGCTCCAGCAGAAGATCGTGTCCCTCCAGCAGGAGGACTTCCGCGAGACGGGTGAGTACGAGTCCCGCCTGAAGGTCTATCAGGAGTGCACTGTCACAAGGGTGTTGAAGGACGGAAGCAAGGTCTCCGGGGTCTTCGGCTACGAGCGCGAGACCGGCCGCTTCCTCGTCCTGGAAGCGCCCTCCGTGGTGATCGCGACCGGCGGCATCGGCAAGTCCTTCAAGGTGACGTCCAACTCGTGGGAGTACACGGGCGACGGCCACGCGCTGGCCCTGCTGGCGGGCGCGCCCCTCCTCAACATGGAGTTCGTGCAGTTCCACCCGACGGGCATGGTCTGGCCCCCGTCGGTGAAGGGCATCCTCGTCACCGAGTCGGTGCGCGGCGACGGCGGAGTGCTCAGGAACTCCGAGGGCAAACGCTTCATGTTCGACTACATCCCCGACGTCTTCAAGGAGAAGTACGCCGAGTCGGAGGCGGAGGGCGACCGCTGGTACGAGGACCCGGACAACAACCGGCGTCCACCGGAGCTGTTGCCCCGTGACGAGGTGGCCCGGGCGATCAACTCCGAGGTCAAGGCGGGCCGTGGCTCCCCGCACGGCGGGGTCTTCCTGGACGTGTCGACCCGGATGCCGGCGGAGGTCATCCGGCGCCGACTCCCGTCCATGTACCACCAGTTCAAGGAGCTGGCCGACGTCGACATCACGGCGGAGGCGATGGAGGTCGGACCGACCTGTCACTACGTGATGGGCGGCATCGCGGTCGACTCCGACACGGCGGCGGCCCGCGGGGTACCGGGGCTGTTCGCGGCCGGTGAGGTGGCCGGCGGCATGCACGGCTCCAACCGGCTCGGCGGCAACTCCCTCTCCGACCTGCTGGTGTTCGGACGCCGGGCGGGCTGGCACGCGGCGGACCACGCGGCAGGCCTGGCCGACAGCCGCCCGCTGGTGGACGACACGGAGGTCGACCTGGCGGCGGCGGAGGCACTGCGCCCCTTCTCGGCGGAGGGCCCCGAACCGGGCAAGGAGAACGGACGTCCACCCGAGAACCCGTACACCCTCCACCAGGAACTCCAGCAGACCATGAACGACCTCGTCGGCATCATCCGCCGCGAGGGAGAGATGGAACAGGCCCTGGAGAAGCTGGCCGACCTGCGGGTACGGGCCCGGCGCGCCGGGGTGGAAGGCCACCGGCAGTTCAACCCCGGCTGGCATCTCGCCCTGGATCTGCGGAACATGCTGCTGGTCAGCGAGTGCGTGGCGCGGGCCGCCCTGGAGCGCACCGAGTCGCGCGGGGGACACACCCGCGAGGACCACCCGGGCATGAACCGTGACTGGCGCCGCGTCAACCTCCTGTGCCAACTCACCGACGCGACGGGCGGGTTGGGGGCATCGGACCCGACAGCCGCCCAGATCGCCCTGACCCGCGAGACGACCGAACCCATCCGCGCCGACCTGCTCGCCCTCTTCGAGAAGGAAGAGCTGGTCAAGTACCTCGCCGAAGAGGAGCTCTACGAGTGAGCAGCTACGAGGCCCGCTTCAAGGTGTGGCGGGGGGACGTCAAGGGCGGCGGCCTGGAGGACTTCAAGGTCGAGGTGAACGACGGTGAGGTGGTGCTCGACATCATCCACCGCCTCCAGGCCACTCAGGCCTCCGACCTCGCCGTGCGCTGGAACTGCAAGGCGGGCAAGTGCGGTTCGTGCTCGGCGGAGGTCAACGGACGGCCCCGGCTGATGTGCATGACCCGCATGTCGGTGTTCACGAGGGAGGAGACGATCACCGTCACTCCCCTGCGCGCCTTCCCCGTGGTGCGCGACCTCGTCACGGACGTCGGCTTCAACTACCAGAAGGCCAGGGAGGTTCCGGCGTTCGTACCGCCGGAGGGCGTCGCGCCCGGCGAGTACCGGATGATGCAGGAGGACGTCGACCGCTCGCAGGAGTTCCGCAAGTGCATCGAGTGCTTCCTGTGCCAGGACACCTGCCATGTCGTCCGCGACCACGAGGAGAACAAGACGGCGTTCGCCGGCCCCCGATTCCTCATGCGGGTCGCGGAGCTGGACATGCACCCGCTGGACGCGGCCTCCGACACCGGCCTGGACCGCAAGAAGACCGCCCAGGACGAACACGGCCTCGGCTACTGCAACATCACCAAGTGCTGCACCGAGGTCTGCCCCGAGGGCATCCACATCACGGACAACGCGCTGATTCCCTTGAAGGAACGGGCGGTTGACCGCAAGTACGACCCGCTGGTGTGGCTGGGGTCGAAGATCAGGAGGCGGACTCCGTAACGCCTGTCCCGGGGACACGGCCCGTGCGTCGGGCCAGCCATTGAACGGCCTGACCCACGAAGAAGAGCCCCAAGCCGGTGGCCGCCAGGGCCATGTGGGCGAAGGGCGCGCTGTTCAGGGGACCGAGAAAGACGTAGTCGGCCAGGCCGACGGCGCTGACGACCGTGCCGTATCCCCACAAGCGGGGGCGCGGGATCCCACGTCTGCCCGCCGGCCGGACGATCCGGCCCTTCGCGATCGTCGCGATCCCCGCCACCGTCTCAGCCGCCAGAACGAGTGCGGCCATCCCCACCAGAACCTCGTGCATGGCGCTCATTCCCCCGCGAACTCCAGCACCCGCTCCAAGTGGTGCACCGCGATGCCCCGCATGAACTCCGGGTCGTGGAAGTCCCCGACGTCCAGGAGGCGCAGGGGGCCCGCCACCAGGGAGAGGTGCATGGCCAGGCGGTAGAGGCGCAGACGGTCCTCGTCGAGACCCTCGGTGCGCAGGGGGTC
Source organism: Streptomyces sp. NPDC051576 (assembly GCF_040681835.1). Classification (NCBI taxonomy): domain Bacteria; kingdom Bacillati; phylum Actinomycetota; class Actinomycetes; order Kitasatosporales; family Streptomycetaceae; genus Streptomyces; species Streptomyces sp. NPDC051576. The sequence continues at coordinate 803,346 of NZ_JBFAZO010000001.1, read as the reverse complement.
GTAGTGGCGGCCGAAGCGCAGGTCGAGGAAGACGTGCTCCCATTCGACGTCGAAGTACATCAGGCCTTCGATGTCGATGAGGGCGAGTTCGCCGTCGGGGGTCACGCGGACGTGGTCCCCGCCGAGTTCGCCGTGGATGAGGGCGGGGGGCGTGGTGCGGGGCCGTACCCGCGCAGCCAACTTCCGTACGGTGTCCGTGAGTTGTGGGTGGGCTTCGGCGGCTCGTGGATCGCGTGCCGGAAGTTCGTCGAGGTCGCTCAGGGCGCGCTCGACGACGACCTCCACGCATGAACCGCCGTACGAGGAACCGCCGTTGTCGACGAGCGCGACCTTGCCGAAGCGCGGGCCCGTGCAGGCGTGCAGGGTGGCGAGCAGGGCCGCCATCCGCTCCAGGGCCTGCGGCGCGGCGGCCGGGTCGTCGGCGAGCAGGTCCTCCAGGGTGCCGCCCGGGAGGTCCTCGACGATCGCCGTGTCCGCCGGGAGGTGGGTGTGCGTGGGGTCGGCGTACAGGAGCCGGGGCGCGCGGACGCCGGCTGCGGCGAGGCGGTCGGCGGCGGCCGTGAAGAGGGTGAGGCCGGAGGCGTGGGAGAAGGGGTCGCGGGGGTCGCCGGGGCCGGCGTCCCAGAGGTCCTCGTCCGGTGACCAGACGTAGGCGACGGCGGTGGAGTCGTCGTCGAAGGTGAGGCGGTAGACGCCCTTCTTCGAGCCGCCGCGCAGCCGGGTGACGGCGGTGAGGTGGCGGGCGGCGCCGGTGGCGGCGCGTGCCACATCCGCCAGGCGGTCCTTGGTGAGCGTGGAGCGTGAGCGGGTCATGGACGCACGCGTCCCGGGCGCTGGCCCAGATGCTGGAGTGTGAAGCCGCCGATGAGCAGCACCATGGTCGCGCCGAAGCTGATGTTGTCGACGGTGACACTGTGTGCCGTGGGTCCCCCGGCCAGGCCCACCGCCATACCGGCGCAGGCCAGCAGTGCGCCGTAGCCCCACAGCCAGGGCCGCACGACCCGGGTCCGCAGCCAGGGGAGTATCCAGTAGTTGCGCACTGCCGCGATCCCCACCAGGACCATGAGTCCCCAGACCGTCCAAGCCAGCGCAATGATCCAGTTCATTGTGGCCCCCCTGCCCCCGCGTGCCCCCGCGCCCTGTGCGCTTCTTCGATCATCGCATCGCCGGCCGTTGCCGACCATCCCTTGTCTCAGCGCACCCAACCGCCCTTGTACGCGGCCCAGTCGGCCTCCGTAGCCGCGAAGTCGACGTACAGGGCGACCCCGAAGTTCGCGCGGTCCGCGTCCGTGCGGGACAGGCCGAGGCGTACGCCCCGGACGGCGGCGGGGACGGTCTCGGCGGAGCCCCAGTGGTCGAAGTTGCTCTCGTAGTAGAAGGGCAGGCCCATCAGGAGGTCGGTGGATTTCGGGGTGACCTCCAGGGCGAGCGAGGTCTGCTCGGCGACATAGCCGCCGTAGAGGCTCTCCAGGGGCTGGGCCGTGTCGTACGACATCACGGCGATCTGGTCGACGCGGCGGGCGACCTGGCCGAAGTACGCCTGCGACCACCACTTGGGGTGCTCGGTGAAGGTGCCCCAGACGGAGTGGAGGGCGGGAAGCGGGTCGATCTGGTGGGCGGCGACGGAGAGGACGGCGTGCCGGGACTCGGTGACCTCGTGCAGCCTGTCGAGGAGGTCGAGGTAGTCGACGTCGTCGGAGTGGAGGGGTTCGAGGTCGAAGTGGGCGCCCTCGAAGCCGGCGGCGAGGATCTGGCGGGTCGAGGCGACGATCGCGGTACGGGTCGCCGCGCGTCCCAGGCGCAGGCCGTCCGGGCCCTCGGTGGCGAGCACGTCACCCAGCCAGGCCTGGACGCGGACGCCGGGAAGTTCCCGGTGCACCGACTCGATCAGCCAGGCGGCCTTGGGGTAGTCCGACGCCGGGAGCGTGCCGTCGTGCTCCAGAGGGCCCGAATGGACGTACAGGTCACGGATACCGGTGCCCTGCAGACGGCGGGCCAGCGCCTTCACATCCGCGTCGGTCTTACGCCCGTCCACCCAGGCGTGGCCGAGCCAGATCGCGTCCCGGTTCCTGGTGTAGGTGCCGTCGGCGGGGTCGCCGGTGTAGTTCACGCGGAGGGCGATCTCGGCGGCGAGGATGGGGAGCAGCAGGACGAGAACGAGCCCGAGGACACCGCGCCGCGCCCACCGGACCCACTTCTTCCGTCCACCTGCGCCTCCCGGGCTCGTCTCGTCGCCGGGGGCGGGTGGCCCTTGCGGGGGTGCCGTGCCATCGACGGCTTCGGGGGCCCGGCCGGTCAGGGAGGCCTGGGCGCTCACTCCGCTCCGGCCGCCTATCCAGGCCCTCGGCTCCCCGGACCCGGCCTCGTCGCCGTCCACCGGACCGCCCCCGAGGTCCCCCACCTCGGCCACCGGGCCGACCGACGCGTCTGGTTCCTGAGCCTTCAGCCCTGCCGACCCGTCTGTGTCCCGAGCCTTCAGCCCCGCCGACGTCTCTGTTTCTCCGGCTCTGGGGTCAGCCGCCGTCTCCGCCCCAGCGACTTCGGGACCCGCCAACACGCCCCTGCCCCCGGCTCCCGAACCAGCGGGCACGGCTTCCTCGCGCGTGTCCGGACCGGTGGGCGCATTCGCCTTGCTAGTGGTCGGGCGCGCTGCCGCATCCGGCCGCCCGATCCCCGAACCAGCCGAGTCTTCCCTCTCCGCCGCCTCCGGGTCCGCCACTCCGTCCCCCTCACCTGCCCCCGACCCAGCGGACGCTTCCCGCTTGCCGACCCCCGGGGCCACCGGAACCCCGCCATCTCCGACCTCCGATCCGGTCGACACAGCCGGCGCTTCCACCTCCCCGGACTCCGAACCCACGCCCATCCCCGAACCAGCCGAGTCTTCCCTCTCCGCCGCCTCCGGGTCCGCCACTCCGTCCCCTTCTCCTGGCCCCGCCCCCGCGGACGCGGACGCTTCCCGCTTGCCAACCCCCGGGTCCACCGACACCCCGCCATCTCCGACCTCCGATCCGGTCGACACAGCCGACGCTTCCACCGCCCCGGACTCCGAACCCACGCCCATCCCCGACCCCGCGAACGCTTCCCCCCTCCCGACCCCCGGGTCCACCGACACCCCGCCATCTCCGATCTCCAGTCCGGTCGACACAGCCGACGCTTCCCTCTCCCCGGACTCCGAACCCACGCCCATCCCCGCTCCGCTCTCCGCGCCCCCGACCTGCCCCATCCCGCGTCTCCCCTCCCCAGAGCCGTACGCCCCGCACCTCACCCGCCCCTCCCCCACCCCCGCGTCCCACCCGGCCCCGCCCCGGTCGCGCGCCCGCTTTCCTGCTCATACGCTCCGAAATGTGACGTCATCCTTGATACGGGGCCGGCCGCGGCACGGTGCCTCTCACATATCCGTGCGGGTGGCGCATGCCGTGGTGGGTGGGGCGGCCGGGGTCGTGTGGCTGGTGTTGCCGGTGATGACGATCAATGCGGAGGCTCCGGTTGCGGCGGCCCGGGGCGGGCCTGTCGCGGCCGAGCGGGAGGCCGAGGGCTCGGCCTCCGCGACGGATCTGGTGCTGCCGCTGGCCGCCGTGGGCGGGGTGGGGATACTCGCGGGGTACGGGTACCTACGCCGCACCCGTAGGGCCCGTACCCGTACGACTCCCGGTGTGATCTCGCCCCACCCCCCGATGACCCCGCTCCCCGTACTGGAACGCCAGGCCGGTGCCGCACTCGTCCAGGCCGACGACTGCGTCCGCACCAGCCGCGACGAACTCGCCTTCGCCGAGGCCCGGTTCGGGGCGGAAGCCGTCGAACCGTTCGCAGGGGCCCTGCGCGAGGCCGAGCGCGAACTGTCCGCCGCGTTCGCGATACGCCTGCGCTACGACGGCGGGGTCCCGGAGGAGGAAGCCGCCCGTCGGCACGCGCTCGCCGGCATCGTCGGACGGTGTGCCGAGGCCGGGCGCCGGCTGGACGCGGAAGCACCCGGGTTCGATCAACTCCGGGCGCTGGAGCGGGGGATGGCCGAGGCGCAGGAAGTCGCGGAGGGGCGGTTCCGTGAACTGGCGGGCCGTACGGGGGCCGTGGAAGCCACCCTCGCCGACCTGACCACGCGCTACCCGGCGTCCGCGACCGCGACAGTCGTCGGATACGGCGAACAGGCCAAGGACCGGCTGGTGTTCGCCACGACCCATCTCAACCAGTCCCGCCAGGCAGCCGATTTGGGAGATACCGCCAGGGCGATAGGGGATCTCCGCGCCGCCGAGGGGGCCATCAGCCAGGCCGACATCCTCCTGAACGGCATCGAGCGGCTCGCCGATTCACTCACCGCGGCCGCCGGTCTGGTCCCGGCCGCCCTCACCGGCGCGGAGGCGGAGATCGCGAGGGCCACAGCGAAAGCGGCCGAACTCCGCTCCCACCTCACTCACGCCGACACCGTCCTGGCCACCGTACGGCTAGAGATGACCAGCGGGCCGTACGACCCCCTCGACGCCCTGCGCCGCATCGTGCGGGCCGTGCGGGCGCTGGGCGGGGGACGGGACGGCGTACTCGGTGCCGCCGCGCTCCTGACCGGCCGTCATGATGTGGACCCGGCCGACGACTTCGTGACCACACACCGGGGCGCGGTGTCCGCCGGCGCGCGAACCCTGCTGGCAGAAGCGCAACGGCTGACCGGTACCGACCCCGGCGCGGCCGGTGAACAGGCCCTGAAGTCCCGGGAGTTGGCCGAACAGGACGTCCGCGTACACGGAAACCCACACGCCGGCACCGACGAACCCACGAGCGGAATGAGCGGAGCCGTCCTCGGCGGAATCGTCCTGAACGAGACCCCGGACGGCGGCCCACCCCTGAGCTTCGGCGGACCGGAGACACGCAGACGCCGGGGTCTGCCGCCGACGTAACCCCCACAAGACAACCGGCCGACCGGCGGAGTCGGCGGAGTCGGCGGAGTCATCCTCAGCGGGCCTCCCAGGCGAACAACCCGACAGCAGCCCACCTCTTCAGATTCGCCAGCCCGGGAACGCGCCCCCGCCGAGCCCCCCTCAGAACAGACTGAGCAACGCCTCCGCCGGATCCACCATCCCGTTCTCCCCGTCCGGCAACGGCAGTTCGAACCACACCGTCTTGCCGCGGGGCGTCCGGCGTGAGCCCCAGGCCGCCGACAGGAGACCGACCAACTGGAGCCCCCGGCCGCCCTCGTCGGTGTCTCGGGCGCGGCGGCGGCGGGGTTGGACGAGCCCCGCGTCCCAGACCTCGCAGACCAAGGTGCGGTCCAGCAACAGACGGAGTCTGATCTCGCCCTCGCCGTACCGGAGCGCGTTCGTCACCAGTTCGCTGACCAGCAACTCCGTTGTGTCGATGAGGGGTTCGAGGTCCCAGGACTGGAGTCGGGCGCGCGCGTACTCGCGGGCGCGGCCCACGCTGCGGGGCTCGCGGGGCAGGGTCCAGTCGCCGACGGAGTCCTCCGGCAGGCCCTGGACGCGGGCCATGAGGAGGGCGATGTCGTCCTCGCCGTGGTGGGTGTCGAGGGTGCTGAGGACGTGGTCGCAGACGTCCTCCAGGTCGCGGTGGCTGTCGGTGGTGACCGGCGAGCCATGGGAGCCCGGCGCGTGGGGCGGGTCGGTCAGGGCGCCCACGAAAGCCTGGAGGCCCTCGTCCAGGGGATGGTCGCGGGATTCGACCAGTCCATCCGTGTAGAGCGCCAGCAGCGCGCCCTCGGGCAGTTCGACCTCCACCTCCTCGAAGGGCTCGCCGCCGACACCGAGCGGCATGCCGGGCGGGACGTCGAGCATCAGGGCCGGCTCGCCGGGTTCGACCAGGACCGGCGGGAGATGGCCCGCGTTGGCGAAGGTGCAGCGCCTGGTCACCGAGTCGTAGACGGCGTAGACACAGGTCGCGAGGTACACCTCGGAGAGGTCGGCCTCGCGGGGGCGGCGGGCGGCCCGAGTGGCCTGCTGGACTCCGCCGGGTGTGCCGAGGCCGCGGGCGATCTCGTCCAACGCGGAGAGGACTTCGGCCGGTTCGAGGTCGAGGAGGGCCAAGGTGCGGACGGCAGTGCGTAGTTCGCCCATCGCCACCGCCGCGCGCAGGCCGCGGCCCATCACGTCGCCCACCACCAACGCCGTGCGGTGGCCGGGGAGTTCGATGACGTCGAACCAGTCGCCGCCGACCTCCGTGGCCGCGTTCCCGGGCAGATAGCGGCAGGCGATGTCGAGGCCGGAGGCCTCCGGATCGCCGGGCGGGAGGAGGGACCGTTGCAGTATCAGGGCGCGTTCGTGCTCGCGGCGGTACAGGCGGGCGTTGTCGATACAGACGGCGGCCCGCGCCGCCAGCTCCACCGCGAGATCCCGGTCCCGGTCGCCGAAGGGCTCGCTGCCCTTCGTACGGGCGAACTGCGCGAGTCCTACGACCGTGTCGTGGGCGACCATCGGCACGGCCAGCGTGGACTGGACGGGGCCGCCCTCCTCGGCGGGGACGTACTGCGGGCGGGCGGTGCGCAGGGCGTCCGCGCAGGGTGAGTTGAAGGGGTAGTGGTGGACCGCGCCCACGGCCACGGGTGCGCCGCCGCCGACGAAGGGGGCGTCGGAGACCGCGCTGGCGAAGGCCACCCGGCGCAGTTCCGCACTGCCGTCGGCCCGGCCGGGCGGGGTCTCGTCGCCCGCCAGGAGGCCCTGGTAGAGGTCGACGGTCGCCAGGTCGCAGAAGCCGGGGACGACGACGTCGAGGAGTTCGCGGGCCGTGGTCTCCAGGTCGAGGGAGTTGCCGATGCGGGCGCCGGCCTCGTTCAGAAGGGCGAGATTGCGCCGCGCGGAGGCGGCCTCGCGGGCGGCGGCGCGGCGGGCGGTGACGTCGGTGCCGAGCCAGGCGATGCCGATGGGACGGCCGCTGCCGCTGTGCACGCGGTAGAGGTTGATGGACCAGTGACGGCGCTCCTCGGAGCCCGGCACGAAGCCGGTGACGTGCATGTCCGTGATGGAGTTGCCGGTCTCCAGAACGCGGCGCAGGGTCGCGGTGACCCGCTCGGCCTCGGGTGTCTGCAGGTAGTCCTGCACCCCCCGGCCGCGGTGGTCCTCGGGGCTGCCGCCGAAGACGTTGGCGATCTGCTGGTTGGCGCGCCGGACCCGCAGGTCGGGGTCGATCAGCAGGAAACCGAACGGAGATTGGCCGAATATCGACTGCGAGGCGGCGAGATCGGTCTCTATCCGGCGCAGGATGCGGACGTCGACGACGATGCAGAGCGCGGCCCGCTCGCCCTCCTCGGTCCGCGTCGGCATGACATAGACCTCGGCGAGACCCTCCTTGCCCGGCTCGCCCTCCTCGGTCTCCGCCACCCGGAAGGGGACCACCCCGGTCCACTCGCGGCCGTCCAGGATCTCGGCCATCTTCCGCTGGCCGCGCTCGCGCAGCTCGGGGTCGACGAACGCCTCGATGGGGTCCATGCCCACCGCGCGCTCGGCCGGAATACCGAAGAGCTGCTCGGCCCGCAGGCTCCACTGGTCGACGAGCCCGTCGGGGCCGATGGAGAAGGAGGCGACCTTGATGTAGTCGTAGATCGAGCCGGGTGGGCTGCTCTGCCACATGGTGTCGCCGACGGACGTCGAATCGCCGCCGGGCACGTCGAGGTAGCCCGCGGCCTCAGCCCTCGCGCCGTCCGACGGGTCCTCGGACTCCGTGGCCTTCGCTGGTATCTCGCTCACGCGAACCGTCCCCTCCAGCTCACCGCGTCCGGCACCGGTCACCGGGGGCGGCTGCCCGCAGTATCCAGCACTACGGCGCCCCACAACACGGTGTTCACGATCACAGGACAATCCCGATGCATTTCGGACCGGCCTGCGACAACACTTCCAGTCTTCTAACCAGCGGACACGCAGTCGAACCACGCGGATCGACAACCGTCACAGGCCTGAACCAGTCGGTGGACAGCGCTGTCCGGTCCGTACAGCCATGGGCGACCTCGGTTCACTCCGGGAGGGCCAGCTCGAACCACACCGTCTTGCCCGTCTCCCCGGGCCGGGTTCCCCAGCGGACGCAGACGCGGGCGACCAGTTGGAGGCCGCGGCCGCTCTCGTCCTCGGGGCGGGCGACGCGCTCGCGGGGCGGGTCGGGCAGCGGGTCGGAGACCTCGACCAGCAGCACTCCCCGCGGTCCGACCGGGCGGACCAGCCGGACGCCGATGGGCCCCGTGGCGTGCCGCAGCGCATTGGTCACCAACTCGCTGACCAGCAGCGCCGCGATGTCGGCGAGGGTGTCGAGGTCCCAGTCGCGCAGTTGGCCGCGGACCGCCGAGCGCGCGGTGCGGACGGCTCCGGGCTCGGCGGGAAAGGTCCACTCGGCGCAGTCGCCTTCGGTGTCGATCAAGCCGATCACATCCCGGGCCAGCCAGCTCACCCATGTCCGATTTCATGGGGTTAATGGGCACATACCCGATATCCCATGCCCGGTACCGTCCCCGAGGGCGCACTGTGGCACGAACGGCGTACACCGAGTCCTAGCGCGCTCCACCGGCCCGACGCACGCCGACGCGGCGCGCCTCCGCTTCCAACAGTGCGAGCGTCTCCCGTACGGCGGGCACGTCCTGGTCGAGCCAGTCGACGGTCCAGATGTCGGCGGGGGCCAGCCAGCGCAGCTCGTCGTGGTCTTCGAGGGGCTTGGGCCGGGCCGAGCCCGGGAGCAGCCGGGCCGTCCAGACCTGGAGGACGTACGGCGGCTTCAGCGGCCACTCCCCCGGGACGCGCTCGACGGTCTCGGCGTCGACGCCGAGTTCTTCGCGGAGTTCACGCACCAGCGCGGCCTCGGGGTTCTCGCCGGGCTCGACCTTGCCGCCGGGCAGCTCCCAGCGCCCGGCCAGGTCGGCGGGTGCGCTGCGGCGGGCGGCGAGCAGGCGGACGCCGGGGCCGGCACCCTCGCCATCGGTGTCGCCGCCGCTGCCGAACAGGGCGGCCCCGACCACCACGATCCGTTCCCTCATGAGCCGGAGCCTACGGGGTGCGGGGGTGCGGTCAGTTGCGGGTTCCGTTCCCGTTCTGACCGATCTGCTCGACCCAGTAGAGCTGCTTGTGCCCGCGGTCGTCGAGGCTGTCCGCGATCTTCTGGGCCTCGGCGCGGGTGGCGTACCTGCCCACGCTGTAGCGGTTGCCGTTGTCGTCCTGCCGTATCACGAGCCAGGGAAGAGTGATCGTGCCGTCGTTCATCGCGCCCCTCCGCTTCCCGCTCGCGGTTCGTGCCGTGCCCCACCCCATAAGGAAACCGCAGTACGCATATGCCGGAGCCTACGCCTAACCTTCACGCAGCGAATACGCCTTTACACAAAGAGGTACGCAACCAGCCAGAACGCAGGGGGCGCACGATGCCGAACGCGCCGTAGGCGCACCTCGATACATCCGGTCGGAGGCACGCTACAGGCCCCGTGAACGACCTGCGAGAAAGACCGGAATCCAACGGCGGGCAGGGCAGGGCGAATTGACCGGTTCCGGAGGCAAGTCCCTTAAGGGGCGCGTTACTTCATCGCAAAGGAGTGCGCTACTTCACCGGCAGGTGGTACGCGATCCGGTAGCGGTCGGCCGGGACCACCACGTCGGCCGTCTCCACCGGGCGGCCCGAGGCGTAGTACGTGCGCTGGATGACCAGGACCACATGCCCGGGGACGCCCCCCAGGGTGAGCAACTCCTCGGCGAGGCCCGGCCGGGCGCCGACCTCCTCCGTGACGTTGTCCACGACGACGTCGATGGCGCGCATCCGCTCGACGACCCCCATGCCGCCGAGCGGGCCCTCCTCGGGCAGCATCACGGGCGTACGGCCGGTCACCGCGAGGGGTTCCCAGGACGTGGAGAGCATCATCGTCTCGCCGGCGTCCCGGAACACGTACTTCGTGCACATCACGCGCTCGCCGGGCTGGAGCGCGAGCCGCTCGGCGATCGTGCCGCTCGCCTCGGCCTGCTCGCTGCTGGACTCCCAGGTGCCGCGCGCCTCACCCTCGGCCTGCTCCTGCCGGAAGGGGGTCGCACCGGTCGGCGGCCGGAACCCGGAGCGGGAGACACGCCTCGGCACGGGACGCTCGCGCACATACGTCCCCGAGCCGGAGCGGCCCTCCACCAGCCCCTCGGCCATCAGCACCTTGCGGGCTTCGAGCGCGACCGTGTCCGAGACGCCGTACTCCTCGCGGATTCTGGCCTGGGAGGGCAGCCGGGTGTGCGGGGGCAGCCTGCCGTCGACGATCTTCTTGCGGAGATCACCCGCGACGCGCAGATACGCCGGCTGCTCACCGAATGTCACTGGCCGCTCCCATCAGGTTGTACAGACAGCAACAGCCTGGCAACCGTGGGTTGTGCTATGCAAGCAAAGGCCAGAGAATCACTCGATGTGATGACTTATTCCCGGCGTGGGCTTTACCCAGGCACTTTCTCCCCGCTATAGGGGCCGTCACACCTCCATGCCGCCGCTGTCTCCCCCGCTCTCCCCGCCGCTGTCGTCGCGGTCGTACGACGGCGGGGTCGTGGCGAGCCCCAGAGCCTTGCGGGCGGTGACCGACTTCTGGGGGTCGATGAGGTCGGCGCCCTTGTCGTAGTGCGCGTAGAACTCGTCGGCGTCGGAGGCTCGGGCCGCCTTCGCCCACTCCTTCTGCGCCGCCCGCAGGTCCTTGACCAGGTCCCCGACCTGCCGGTCGGAGCCGTCGATCCACTGGTGGCCGTCCAGCAGGTCGGCCTGCTTCGTCAACGCGGCCGAGACCCGGCCCGCCCAGGCCTTGTGCCCCGGCAGGTCGTCCTCGACGTACTGCGCGTCGGGCGCCGAGTCCAGCGCCGCGTTGAGGACGTGGGCCGCCTTGAGATACGCGACCTGGTCCGAGTCGAGGGTCGTGGCGTCGTTGCGCAGCGAACCGCCGGGCAGACTCGCCTCCGCGTCGGTGTTGCCGAACACGCAGGTGATCTCGCGGTCGCCGAAGCTCCAACTGTCCTCGGTGGGCGTGACGTAGTAGATGTCCACGTCGTCCGGTACGGCCCAGCCGTCCATCGCGTACGAGTCCTCCAGCGCGTAGCACCTGTCGTCGGCGGTGGCGGTGACCTTCTTGTCCCCGGGATACGTACCGCCGCTCAGCGGCACGACCGCGAACACCTCGCCGTCGTGCTCGTCGGCGCAGGACACCACGTCGAAGTCGTACGCCATGCCCTCCAGCGAACCGCTCGGCGCGTCGAAGCACTCGCCCTTCACCGGCGAGGCGCTCGTGTTGTTCCGTGCGCTGTCCTTCACATCGTCCCAGAAACCGGTCGCGGCACCGGTCACCCCGAGCACCCACACCATCAGCCCGAACGCCGAGAGCACCATGCCGGCCGCCGCCATGCTCCGCCCGCGCTCGCCCCGCTTCTTGATCTGGTTCAGCGCGATCAGCCCGAGGACGAGCCCGACACCCGGTATGCAGCACAGGATGCCGAGCACGAGCGCGGCGACGGACATGCCGTTGAGGGGCGCGGGGTTGTTGTACGGGGAGTAGCCCTGCCCCCAGGTCTGATAGGGCTGCGGCCCGTAGGGGCTCGGGGGACCCTGAGGGGCGGGCGCGGCCTGGGGGTACGGGGCGTAGGGGGATGGCGACGGCGGGGCGTACGGGTTGAAGGGCGCCTGCGGGAGGGGAGCCGGGCCTTCGGGACCCTGGGTGGGCGGCACTTGGGGGTCCGGGGGCGGGGGTATGGACACGGGCACCGTGCTCCTGGTTCAGGCGGGATCTGCAGATGCGGAACTGATGTCAGAACCGATGTCGGAACTGTTGTACGACTCGCGCATGGTAGGCGCGGGGTGAGCGGTGGCGGAACGCGGGTCGTCCGAGGTCGGGCCGCCGACCGATAGCCTTCGCGTGCGCGATCTTGCGCTACGGCATTCACGGGGGCGGAATTGGGAGCGGTCCAGGAAACGGCGGTCGAGGGTGCGGTGGCCGGGGGGACGGTCGACGCGGTCAACCGGCTCACGGCGCGCTGGGCGGACGCGGTGGCCGATGGCACGGTGTTCTCGGCGGCCGGGGTGTGGCCGCTGCTCGCGTTCCTCGGCGACGGGGCCTCGGGGGCCGCGCGGGCGGAACTCGCGGACGCGTTGGGCCTGCCCGCCGACCAAGCTGCCGCCGCCGCACGGGAGTTGCTGGCCGCGATGGGGTCGATGCCCGGTCTGCGCTCCGCGCTCGGCCTGTGGACCGGGCCCCGACTGACCGTGCGGGAGGAGTGGCGGGCCGGGCTGCCGGCGGACACGCACGGGGTGCTCGGCGAGGATCTCCCGGCCTGCCAACGGGAGTTGGACGCGTGGGCCGCCGAGCGGACGGGCGGGCTGATCGAGCGGATGCCGGTCGCCTTGGACGAGGACGTGACGATGGTCCTGGCGAGCGCGCTCACGCTCCGCGCCGAATGGCCGCGCCCCTTCGACGAGGTGCCGCTCTGCCCGGAGTCCGGGCCTTGGCAGGAGCGGGAGTTGGCCGGTCTGCGCCGCACCGGCGTCCGTCTCGACCGCGTCGGTGTGGCGAGCGGCCCGCACGGTCACGTCACCGGGCTGAAGGTCCCCGGCACCAACGGGATCGACGTCCACCTCCTGCTCGGCGAGCAGCGCATGACCCCCGGCCAGGTACTGGGCACGGGCGTGGACGTCCTGGCCCGCCGCCTCCCCGTGGTGCCGAGCGGTCAACTCCCGTACGGCGACGTGGGACCCGGCCTGCGCGTCGAGCAACAGCACTGCGTCACACCGCGACCGCCCGAGGTGACCGTGACGGCGGTGGCGTTCGACCTGCGGACCCGGCACGATCTCCTCGGTCTGCACGGCCTGTTCGGACTCACCACGGCGAGCGACACCGCCGAGGGCCACTTCTCCGGCATCAGCCCTTCACCGCTGGCCATCGGGCAGGCCCAGCAGTCGACGGTGGCGCAGTTCGGCGCGCTCGGCTTCCGTGCGGGCGCGGTGACCGCGATCGCGCCCGCCCCCGCCGGCGCCGGCCCCGACCGCCGCTTTACGAACACCGTGGTCACGGTCCACTTCGACCGCCCCTTCGGCTTCCTCGCCGTGGACCGGGAGTCCCACCTGATCCTGACGGCGGGCTGGGTCACGGATCCGACGCCGCACCGGGGATAGCGCCTGTGTGCGCTCCGTACGTGGTAATCCCCCGCGCGCTTCCCGCCCCCGCCCCGCAGGGCACCGCATCGTCGGACGGTGACCAAGCCGACCCGTCTGCTGCTTCCGCTGCTCGCCGCCGCCCTGTTCCTCCCGCTTCCCCCGGCGTCCGCCGCACCGCGTCCCCGCGAGGACTGCGGGGCGCGCGGCTGGGCTCCCTCGACCACCCGGCTCGACCCGGCCGACACGTACCACCCGTACATCGGCAACGGCTATCTCGGTGTCCGGGTCCCGCCCGTCGGCGCGGGCTACGCGGCGTCCGGTGAGAAGACCGGGTGGCCGCTCTACACGCCGCGCTACGACGGGGCGTTCGTCGCCGGCCTCTATGCCCGGGGTCCCGCGAACACGGCCGACCGCGAGGCCCTGGCCGCGCTCCCGAACTGGACCGGCCTCGACGTCACGGCGGGCTCCGAGACGTACGGCAGCGCCGGCCGGGTCACCGGCTACCGCCAGACCCTCGATCTCCGCTGCGGCTACGTCCGTACGTCCCTCACCTGGACCACGACGGACGGCCGCCGCACCGACCTCGTCTACGACGTCCTCGCCGCCCGCGACAGCCCGCACACCGGTGCCGTACGTCTGCGCGTGACCCCGCACTGGGACGGCGAACTCACCCTCACCGACCGCCTCGACGGCCGGGGCGCCCGCCGGATCACACAGACGGACGGCGGGCGGGTGGGCGAGCACACCATCGGCGTGGCGTTCCGCACGGACGGGACGGACGTGGACGGGGCCGTGGCGTCCGTGTTCGAAGCGCCTGCCGGCCGTGCCCAACGGGCGCTGAAGAACGGCAAGTTGAGCGCCGGCCAGGCCGCCGTCCTGCCGGTCCGTTCCGGTCGCGGCTACACCGTCACCAAGTACGTCGGCGTCGACACCTCCCTCACCGCCCGCGATCCTCGTTCCGCCGCCCAGGACGCCGCCGGGCGGGCCGCGGAGCGCGGGTGGGACGCGCTGGTCGCCTCGCACACCGCCGCGTGGCGGGCGCTGTGGTCCTCGGACATCGAGGTGCCGGGGCATCCGGATCTGCAACTCTGGGCCCGTGCCGCCCAGTACGGGCTGCTGTCGGCGCTGCGCCCCGGCGCCCGGGACAGCATCGCGCCCGCCGGTCTGACCAGTGACAACTACGCGGGCATGGTCTTCTGGGACGCCGAGACCTGGATGTTCCCCTCGCTGCTGGCCACCCGTCCCGAGCTCGCCCGCCCGGTCCTGGACTACCGCTACCGCACCCGCGCGGCCGCCGCCGAGAACGCGGCGAAGACCTCGGTGAAGGGCCTGTTCTTCCCGTGGACGAGTGCGAGCCACGGCCTGCTGTGGAACGAGTGCCAGAGCTGGCAGCCGCCGCACTGCCTCACCCAGAACCACCTCCAGGGCGACATCGCCCTCGCCGCCCGGCAGTACTACCTCGCCACCGGCGACCGCGCCTGGCTCCGCACCGAGGGCTGGCCGCTCCTCAACGGCCTTGCCCAGTACTGGACTTCACGGGTCACGAAGAACACCGACGGCTCGTACTCCATCAAGGAGGTCGCCGGACCCGACGAGTACAGCAACGGCGTGAACGACGCCGTCTACACCAACGCCGTCGCCGCCACCGCCCTCCGCGCCGCCACCGACACCGCCCACGATCTGGGCACTCCCGCGCCCGCCGACTGGCTCACCATCGCGGACCGGCTGCGCATCCCCTACGACCCGAAGCGCAAGGTCTTCCTCCAGTACGACGGCTACGGCGGCTCCCAGATCAAGCAGGCCGACACCGTGCTGCTGATCTACCCGCTGGAGTGGCCGATGCCGGCCGGTGCCGCGGCCGCCACCCTGGACTACTACGCGCAGCGCACCGACCCGGACGGTCCCGCCATGACCGACGCCGTGCACGCGATCGACGCGGCGGCGATCGGCGAGCCGGGCTGTGCCGCGTACACCTTCCTGCGGCGGGCCTACCAGCCCTTCGCACGCGGCCCGTTCGCCCTCTTCTCGGAGTCGCGGGGCGACAAGGCGGGCGCGTCCGACCCGCTCGCGGGCTCCCCGGCGCAGGACTTCCTCACCGGCAAGGGCGGCTACCTCCAGGTCTTCACCCACGGCCTCACCGGCCTGCGGCTGCGCCCCGACGCCCTCCACCTCGACCCGAGCCTGCCGCCCCAACTGTCGGACGGCGTACGCCTGTCGGGCCTTCACTGGCGCGGGCGTACGTACGACATCGCCATCGGGCCGAGGACGACGACCGTACGGCTGCGCTCGGGAGCGCCGTTCGCGCTCGACACCCCCGAGGGCCGGCGCACCCTCTCCGGCACGGTCACCCTCAAGACCCGGCGCCCCGACCTCGTCCCCACCACCGACCTGGCCCGCTGCCGGCCGGCGACGGCGACCTCCTCCGCCTCCGGCCTCTACCCGGAAGCGGCGGTGGACGGCAGTCCGGCGACCGCCTGGTCCCCGGCCACCGACCGCGCCTCCCTCACCGTCGACCTGGGCCGCCCGGTGCGCGTCGGGGCGGTGCGGCCCACGTGGACGAAGCGGCCGGGGGCGTACACCGTCCAGGTCTCGACGGACGGGCGCGCGTGGCACGCCCCGAACGGGACGCTCGCCCGCTACGTCCGGGTGACCGTACGGGGTGCGGGTGCCGCGCTCGCCGAACTCGATGTGCGCCCATGACGGCCAAGTGACCTGACCGGAACGGTCAGTTGGCCTCGGCCGCAAGGCGCTGCTGCTCCTCCTCCACGATGCGGCGGGCCAGGGTGGCGTCCGAGATGTCGATCGCGTCCGGGGTGGCCTCCGCCAGGTCGCTGCGCCGGGCGAACCGGTCGAAGAGGCGGTCCTTGTTCTTGAGGATGGTCAGGAGCCGGTCGTCCACGCTGTCGGTGGCGAGCATGCGGTGCACCTGGACCGTGCGTATCTGGCCCATGCGGTGGACCCGGGCCACGGCCTGGTGCTCCACCGTCGGCTTGACCTGGGGTTCGCAGAGGATGACCAAGGAGGCGGCCTGGAGGTTGAGGCCAACCCCGCCCGCCTCGATCTGGGAGAGCAGCACGGCGTGGCCGGGGGCCCGGGTGAAGTCGTCGACCAACTGCTGTCTGCGGGCGGCCGGGACGCTTCCGGAGATCGTCCCGGTCACCCGCTCGTCGGGCCCGTCCAGTGCCTCGCGGACCGTGGTCAGCACATCCCGGAAATAGGAGAAGACCACCACCTTCACGCCGTTGTCCGCGGCCTCGGCGACCAGCTCCCGCAGGCGCTGGAGCTTCGCTGACTTCTCGGCGTCGGCGTAGGCGGCCCGGCGCATCGCCATGAAGTTCCCGTCGGCGACCGCGCGGTCGTAGGCCTCGCGGTCGGCGGCGCCGAGTTCCACCCACTCGTCGACCTGGACGAGGGCGGGCAGTTCGGTGAGGACGTCCTCCTGGTTGCGGCGCAGATAGGCGGGGGCGACGGACTTGCGGAAGGCGTGCGGTCCGGCCGCCGCCGTGCCGTTGCGGACGGTCGGCAGCAGGTCGGGGCGCAGATGGCGGACGAGGGTGCGGAACTCGTCGACGCGGTTCTCCATGGGGGTGCCGGTCAGGAACAGGACGCGGTCGCAGCGCTCGGTCCACAGGGCGACCGATTTGGTACGGCGGGTGTCCGGGTTCTTCACGTAGTGGGCCTCGTCCACTACGAGCATGCCCGGGGTGGGGCCACCGGCCCGGGCCCGCGCCTTGCTCTTGACGAGCTTCGGCCTCCCCTTCGGGGACGGGTCGTCCGGCGTGGGCAGGGTGTGCAGGGTGTCGAAGGTGGTGATCGCGACGCCGCCGCGCTCGGTCCACTCGCCGTAGGTGTCGAGCCGGTCCGGGCCGTGCACGGGCAGGGCGCGCAGGGTGCTGCGGGCGCCGATCTCGCGGGTCCAGTTGATGAGCACGCTGGCCGGGCAGACCACCAGGAAGTGGCTCTGTCCCTCGGCCGCGAGATGGGCGAGCGCGGCGATGGCCTGGACGGTCTTGCCGAGCCCCATCTCGTCCCCGAGGACGACCCGGCGCTGAGCGAGGGCGAAGCGGGCGCCGAACGACTGGTAGCCGCGCAGGGACACCCGGCGGTGGGTGTCGTCCAGCGGCTGTGCGTGGACGCGCTCGGCCAGCTCCGACGGCAGGAAGCCCTCGCTCGCCGCGAGGTCCGGCTGCTGCCCGTCGACCTCGGCGAGTTGGCTGTAGTACTCGGCGGAGCGCAGCTCGAAGTCGACCCAGGCCTCGATGTCGGTGACCGGCGGGCGCAGCAGGTCGGTGGAGGCCTGAGCGATCAGCAGTCGTACGTCCCGGGCGGTGGCGTCGGCGACCAGTTCGCGGATTTCGGCGACGGCGGCCAGCGCGCCGTCCCTGCGGCGGCGACCGGCGATGGCCATCAACAGCCTGCTGCTGGCGGGCCTGGCCACGGGCAGCAGCGCACCGAGCCGCTCGTCGAGCCGGGTGGCGGCGTCCAGGGCGCGGCGCAGCTCGGGGCCCGCCTCCACGAGCCGCTGCAACGCGATGACCAGCGCGGTGGTGCGGGGTTCGGGGTGGTCGACGTCGATGCGGACGGAGACCGTCTCCGCGACGGCCCGCGCGATCTGCCGGGCCGCCGCGAGCGCCCGGTCGGCGGTCTGCTGTCCCACACCGGGCAGTTGCCGCAGTTCGTACCGGCTCGCCTCGTGCACCGCGCGCACGGAGGTCAGCCCCGCCGCCTCCACCGCCCCCAGCCGCAGCCGCCCCTCGGTGACGTCCTTCAGCCGGGCGACCGGGATGGACTCCAGCTCCTGGGCGACGAGTTCGGCCCGCAGCGGTGCGAGTGCGGAGCGGACGGTGTCGAGGGCCCGGGTGTGGTCGGCACGCAGGGCGCGCGCCATGTCGTAGAGCCGCGTGCCCTGCGTGCACAGCTCCCTGGCCCGCCGGCCGGCCCGCGGAGACTCGCCCTCCATGTCACCCCCCGCTCCCCATTCGTCCCGGTGTGCATCCATCGTGGCACGCGGCACTGACAACGGGGTCCCACCCGGATTCCCCGCCGTCCGTCAGGCGTCGAAGCCCGTCGCCCGGGTCCGCTTCTCCCAGGCCACGATGTCGCCGCGCACCTGGGCGAGATGGCCGAGCACGGCGTCGACCGCGTCGTCGCCCAGAGGCAGGTGCAGCGGGGTCTCCTCGGCGTCGAGCGCGGCGAGGACGAGGGCCGCCGCCTTCGCGGGGTCGCCGGGCTGGACGCCGTCGCCTCCGGAGACGAACCCGCGGGTCTCGCTCACCTTGGCGTACACACCGCTGTCGGCGCTGACCCCGGCCCGGCTGGTGTCGAAGAGGGAGGTCCGGAAGGCGCCCGGCTCCACGACGAGCACCTTGATGCCGTACTCGGAGACCTCGTCCGCGAGCCCCTCGGACAGTCCCTCCAGGGCGAACTTCGTTCCGCTGTACGCCGAGAAGCCCGCGAAGGACATCTGCCCGCCCATGCTGCTCATCTGCACGATCGCCCCGGAGCGCCGCTCCCGCATGGACGGCAGCACCGCGCGCGTGAGCGCGGCGGGCCCGAAGACGTGCAGGTCGAACAGGTCCCGCAGCTCCTGCTCGGTGGTCTCCTCGAAGGCCCCGACATGGGTGCGGCCCGCGTTGTTGACCAGGACGTCGATCCGCCCGTGCCGGGCCACCACGTCCCGTACCGCCGCCTGGGCCGCCCCCGTGTCGGTGACGTCCAGCCTGAGCGCCTCCATCTGGTCGGGCCGCGCGGCCACCAGGTCGTCGAGCCCCTCGGTCCGCCGCGCCGCGCCCACGACCACGTCACCGGCGGCGAGCGCGGCCTCTGCGATGGCCCGTCCGAACCCGCTGCTCGCACCCGTGATCAGCCACACCTTGTTCATGACGACTCCCAGTGAGATACCTGTTGCCCATCTGCCGACCAGCCTGCTCCCGCCCTCGACGAGCCGTCCAAGACCTAAGCTCATAACCGATGGCTATGACGAAGGACGTCCATGTGCGGGACCTGCGCTACTTCGTCGCGGTCGCCGAGGAGCTGCACTTCACACGCGCGGCCGAGAGGCTGTATGTGTCGCAGCCCGCGCTGAGCAAGCAGATCCGGGCGCTGGAGCGGCAGTTGGGGGCTGAGCTGTTCCGCCGTGACCGGCAGGGCGTGGCGCTCACAGCGGCCGGGACGGCTCTTCTGCCGTACGCGGAGCGGATGGTGGCCCTCTGGGCGGAGGGCGCGTCCGCGCTGGCGGAGGCCGGGGCGGCCGAACGCATCACCCTGGTGGTCGGCATGAGCACCAGCCCCGGCCGGGGCGGTCTGCTGCCCGCGATCCGCTCCCGCTTCACGGCCGCGTGTCCGGAGGGGGTCGTACGGCTGCGTCAGGTCGGTTGGGACGATCCGACGGCGGGTCTCGCGGACGGTGACACGGACGTGGCGTTCGTCTGGCTGCCCCTGCCGGACGCGGAGCGCTACGAGTGGACGGTGGTCGCCGAGGAGTCTCGCCTGGTCGCGTTCCCGGACGCCCATCCGCTGGCCGCCCGCGCGGAGGTCGACTTCGCGGACCTCCTCGACGAGTCGTTCCTCGCCCTGCCGCCCGACGCGGGCCCGTTGCGCGACTACTGGCTCGCCCTCGACGAACGCGGCGGACGGCCGCCGCGCGTCGGGGCGGAGATCGCGAGCACGGAGGAGACGTACGAGGCGCTGGTCGCCGGTCTCGGCATCTGTCTGGTGGCCACCGGCAACGCCCGTCTGATCAGCCTCGGCGGCGTCACCACCCGCCCGGTCCGCGGCCTCTCGCCGAGCCGCTACGCCCTGGCCTGGCGGCGGGAGGACGGCGGACGGCCGCTGGTGGAGGCGTACACGCGCGCGTGCCGACTGGTAACGGGGGGCTGATCGAACACACCTGCGGGCACGGCTACGATGATCCGGTTTCGGGGGTTGGACTTCTGTGGGGTTCCTGAGGGGGATTCGTGTCTGTAAGACGGCCAGGGCGACGGACTAGACGCGCGCCGATCGCTTTCGTCGGGGTGGCCATGCTGGCGCCGCTGTTGGTGCCCGCCGCCTCCGCGCAGGCGGCGTCGGGCTCGTTGACCGTGACCACGCTGGGGCGCCACGGCGCCAAGGTGTCGACGACGGTCACCGTCGTCGCCGTACCGTCCGGTGAGACGCGCACCGTCAAGTCCGGCAAGCGGCTCAGCCTGCCCTCGGGCCGGTACCTCGCGATGACCGACATCTACGAGAGCGCCACCGACGGCCTGGGCACCGACACCCTCGGCGCGCAGGCCGTCTCGGTGTCGGGGGCCAAGTCCGTGACGCTGGACGCCCGTAAGGGCAAGGCGGTGAAGGTGTCACTGGACACCCCGGCCGACGTGACCGAACCGGCCCGGATCAGCGCACAGGTGTGTGCCGCCACCTTGGGCATGCCTTCCGCGTTCAGCGTGGGCGGCTGGAACAACGCAGGGTCCCTGTACGCCATCCCCAACTCCTCCAAGCTGCTCCAGTTCGGGTACCTGGCGCAGTGGTCGGGCAACGACAGCTATGTCGCGGTGAAGAACACGACCGGCATTCCGGCCGCTCCCGGCGGGTCGTTCAAGCGGGCCGGCCTGGCGACGATGCGGCTCTCGGTGCGCGGCGGGACGCAGATGGCGAACCAGCACGACGTCGCCCTCCAGCCCACCCCCAAGACCGACAACTGCACCACCGATCTGTATGCCGGCGTCAACGGCGGCAGCGCGCCGTACAGCACAACCGCCCATGTGACGCCAGGGAGTTGGCAGTCGCGCGACGACATCTTCGCCAGCAACGGGGACCATGTCGGGGGCGGTTTCCCGGCGGTGCGGACACTGAAGGCGGGGCAGAGCTTCACCCAGTCCTTCGGCCGTGCGGTGTGGAGCCCGATGCACTATCTGCCCCATGTCCGGCAGAAGTCCGTGGAGTTCATTCCGGACGCGCTGATCGGCGACCCCGACGTGGGCACCAGCGGGGCCGACCCGACGAAGGAGACGGTGGTCCTGACCAAGGGGAGCACCACCGTCAAGAAGAAGACCCTGACCAACTGGGGTTCCTCCGACGCCGAGTTCTCCGCCGCGATCCACTCGGCCGGCACCTACCGGCTGACCGTGGACGCGCACCGCTACCGCCCGGGCATCACCTTCCCGTCCGGCATGCTGTCGTCGCGGGTCACCCTCGACTGGCGGTTCAAGGCCGACCCGGCCAAGTCGGCGGTCGCCTCCGTCTTCATGACCCGCTTCCTGCCCGCCGGTCTCGACAGCCGCAACCGGGCGAAGGCGAACAGCACCACGTCGGTCACCGTCGGCGCGGGGCGCGGATCCCAGGGACCCGACGTCAAGTTCACCAAGACGACCGTCAAGTCCCTGAAGGTCTGGGCGTCTTCGGACGGAGGCAGGACCTGGAAGGCCGCCTCCGTCACCCGCTCCGGGACGTCCTGGAAGGCCGCCGTGCACAACCCGGCCTCCGGCGCGGTCGCGCTGCGCTCCCAGGTGACCGACTCCGGCGGCGGCACCTCGGTGGAGACGGTCTACCGCGCCTACGCGATCGGCTGATCCACCTCGGCCCGCCGACAGGGCCCGTCACCGACCGGGGCGGTCGGTTCGGGTTCCTCGGGAGTGGTCACCGGGTCCGGGTCCGGATCCCCAACGGGCGTGGGATCGGTGGGGGTTGGGGCCTCCGTGGACGGATCGGGGGCGGGCGTCGGTGACGGCTCGGCCGGGGTCGTGGGCTCCGGCGTGGTCGGCTCCGGGGTCTCCTTCACGGGACCGCCCGGAGCGGGGTCTGCGGGATCACTCGGAGCCGGGTATGTGGGAGTCGGGTCCGTGGGAGCCGGATCCGGCTCCGTGACAACCGGTGGCGTCGGGGTCGGGTCCGGCTCCGGGTTCGCCGGCGGAGCGGGAACCGGTTCCGTGGTCACCGGCGGAGCAGGTGTCGGCTCGGTGGTCACCGGTGGTGTCGTCTCAACAGGCGCCGTAGGAACAGGTGTTACGACCGATCCGGGCCGCGTGATGCCAAGTGCGGCCGGGGACACGGCGGTTATGGACCCGTCCGGTGCAGGTGCCGGCGCAGGTGCCGGTGTCGTGGAACCGCCTCGGTCGCCCGGTGTCTTCACCGGCGCTTCCGTCCCCGGCTGCGCCGCCACCGGCGCCTGGGACACCGGTACTTCGGTCACCGGGCCCTTCGCGACCGGGACCTCCGTGGCGTCGGTGCCGCCGAGGACGACGATCACCGCGACGGCGCCCGCCACGGCCGTACCGACGGCGGCGGCCAGTTGGGTCTTGGAGGCGCCGACCGCCGCATGCCGTACGCCGTGCAGCAGTCCGCCGCCATGGCCGACGGCCGCACCGGCGGACCCCGCGCCGAACGCGAGCAGGAACTTGCCCGCGCCGCCGAGCACGAACACCAGCAGAGCCGGTGCCACGAGTGCGGGCAACCGGTCGTTCGCGCGCATCAGGGCCGCGAGGCGGGCGCGGCAGTCGTCGCAGGCGTCGACATGGCCGAGGAGCCGTTCGGACTGCCGCTCGGTGGCGCCGCCGCGCACGTACGCGGGCATCCGGGCCCAGTGGACCTGGCACGCGGGATCGTCCGGGGCGCCGGTCTGGGCGCGCAGGAACGCCTGCCGCATGCCCTCGCGCGCGCGGTGCAGCAGGACGGCCGTCGCGCCCTGCTTGGTGCCGAGTTGGGGGCCGATCGCGGCCAGCGGCAGTCCCTCCGCCTCGGCCAGCCACAGCGCCTTCACCCAGCGCTCGGGCAGTTGCTCAAGGACCCGCACCAACAGGTCGGTGGAGGAGACCTGTTCGGCCGGATCGCCCCCTTGGACCTGCGCGTGCACGCGCGCGTGGTCGGCGGCTCCGGCCCGCTCGTCGGCCTGCGGATCGCGCGGTGTCTCGCGTGCGGCGCTCCCCGCGGCGGTCGCGAGATGCTTCACCGTGGTCATCAGGTACGCCGGTACGTTCTCGATCTCGTGCCCGGCGGACAGCCGGCGCCACACCCTGAAGTGCGCCTCGGCGACGAGGTCTTCGGCGACCCAGGTGTTGCGGGTGAGCGAGCGGGCGTAGGCGACGAGGCGCGGCTGCTGCTCCTCGTAGATCCGGGCGTACTCGGCGGTGGGACCGTCGGTCATGGCAGCAACGCTCCAGTTGCCAGTGGGGCGGGGAAGGGTTTGTACCCTAGATGGCAAAACTTTCAATTAAAGTTGCAGCCGTTCCACAAGGTGACACACGTCACAGAAATTGCCTTGTGCGATGGCGTAATCAAGAAGGCCTCCCGGTGATCAAGGAGGTGCGTCGGCACAACGGCCGCCGTCCCACCCGAATCGGAGACCGCCCATGCGCCACATCACCCTGGAACAGCCCGCCGGCGCCCGTCTGATCACCGAGGACGACCAGGAGTTGGCCGTGACCGTCACCCTGGCCTACTCCTCCGGCGACCCCCTCGCCGTCCAACTCCTGTTCCCCGCCTGGATCTCGCTCGACGGCCGGAAGGTCGCGTGGACCTTCGCGCGGGCGCTGCTGGAGGAGGGGCTGGAGACCCCCGCCGGGCTGGGCAACGTGCGCATCCGGCCCTACGGCGCCTCCCACACGGCCGTCGAGTTCCACGCGGCGGAGGGCATCGCGATGATCCGCTTCGACACCGCCGCCCTGGACCGGTTCCTGCACCGCACGTACACGGTGACCGAACCCGGTCAGGAGGCGCTGGAGCCGGCCCTCGACCGGGGCCTCGCCTCGCTGCTCGACGGTGCGTGACGCGACTGGCCAACTTCCTTGTGCGGCAGGCCAATTGTGATTGTTATCGTCCCTTCATGAGTGAATCGCCGCACCGGATGTCCACCCGTGCCGTCGTCGTCGGCGGGAGTCTCGCCGGCATGCTCGCCGCCGCCGCGCTCCGCGACCATGTCGAGTCGGTCGAGATCATCGAGGCGCACGACCTTCCCGAGGGGCCCGAGGCACGTCCCGGTGTTCCCCAAGCGGCGCATTTCCACGTGCTGTTGTGCGGTGGGGCGAACGCGATCGACGCTCTGCTGCCGGGCGCGATCGGGGAGTTGCTGACGGCGGGCGCCAACCGGGTGCCCATGACGACGAACATGGTGATCCACTCGCCCGAGGGCTGGTACCGCCGCTGGCAGCGGGACAGCCACTACCTGATCGCCGCGAGCCGCGACCTCACCGACTCCGTCGTCCGCCGGCAGGTGTTGAAGGATCCTCGGGTCAACGTCCGTACGCGGACCAGGGCGATCGGGCTGCTGGGGACCGCGCGCCGCGTCACCGGCGTACGGCTGCGCGCGGCCGACGGCACCGAGACGGAACTGACCGCGGACCTGGTCGTCGACGCCTCCGGGAAATCGGCGCGCACTCCGCAGTGGCTGGACGAGTTGGGCATCTCCGGGCTCGCCGAGGACAGCATCGACTCCGGTATCGCGTATGCCAGCCGGATCTACCGCGCCCCCGTCCCCACCCGGAACTGGCCGGTGATCAGCGTCCAGGCCGACCCTCGACGCGGCGAACCGGGCCGGACGGGCGGCATCGTGCCGATCGAGGACGACCGCTGGCACGTCAGCCTGATGGGCACCCCGGGTGCCCAACCCTCCCGCGACGCGGCCGAGTTCGAGCCGTACGCCCGCACGCTCCGCCACCCGGTCATCGCCGGCCTGCTGACCCGCGCCGAGCCGCTCACCGACGTAGCGATGACCCACAGCACCACCAACCGCCGCTACTACTACGAGCGCGTCAAGTCCTGGCCCGAAGGCCTGGTCGCACTCGGCGACTCGGTCGCCGCGTTCAACCCCGTGTACGGCCACGGCATGTCGGTGGCGGCCCTCGGCGCCCTCGCCCTCCGCGACCGGCTCGCCGCCCAGGGCCTCACCCGCGGCCTGGCCCGCACCACCCAGCGGGCCATCGCCCGCCCCGTGGAACTCGCCTGGAGTCTCGCCGTAGGCCAGGACATCCACTACGCGACGACACAGGGCCG
Source organism: Streptomyces sp. NPDC051576 (assembly GCF_040681835.1). Classification (NCBI taxonomy): domain Bacteria; kingdom Bacillati; phylum Actinomycetota; class Actinomycetes; order Kitasatosporales; family Streptomycetaceae; genus Streptomyces; species Streptomyces sp. NPDC051576. The sequence goes on along the minus strand of NZ_JBFAZO010000001.1, from coordinate 778,320 downwards.
AAGCGCGGGCACCGCCGACCGCCTCCTCCAGCGCTACGTCAGCCGTCTCTCCCACACAGCGACCGGCTCCTACCACGTGGCAACCGCGATGACCGAGGTCCTGACCCTCCAGTCCCCGGGCACCGCCCTCCTCCGCCCCGGCGTCCTCGCGGCCGCGCTGATCGGCCCCCTACGGCCCCAACTCGACAGCCCGACCTTCACGACCACGGAACGACGACTACTGGCAGAGGCCGGGGTCCCGATAGCCGGGCCCACCCGATAGCAAGTGAGCCGGAATTGCCTGTGACGGCCGCCTTCATGAAGCCACTCCCCGAACACAGCCCTCCACCGCCCCCGACGTCCTCACGCCGGGCCGATCGGCCCACTACAGCCCCAACTCGACAGCCCGACCTTCACACCCGCCGAACGACGACTACTGGCAGAGGCGGGAGTCTCCGGCCCGGCCGCCGACCAGGACTACGCGCCGCCGCCCGGAAGCTGACGGTGGCGTAGGACCTGGTTGCCGCGTCGGGCGGTCAGACCGGCTCGTGGACGAGGCGCCCCCGGTCGACGACGTCCTTGCGGGTCACCGCGAGGTACATCACCAGGCCGAGGATGACCGCCAGGAAGAGTCCGCTGGTGACGACGGTGCCGAAGCCGAGGCCGCCGTCGCCGGTCGGCTGGGAGAGGTAGTCGCCGATCGAGGCGCCCAGCGGGCGGGTGAGGACGTACGCGATCCAGAAACCGCGCACCGCGTCCAGGCCGAGGGCGAAGTGGGCGATGGCGACCGCCCCGATGGCCAGGGCGAAGAGGACCGCCGACAGCCAGTAGCCGAGGTTCATGCGTTCGGAGACCAGGTCGCCGGCGGCGGTGCCCAGTGCGAAGGTGAACAGCACGGCGAGCCAGTAGAAGGCCTCGCGGCCGGTGGTGTCGATGCTGTGGATGGACAGCGTCCCCTCACGCCGGTACCAGACCACGAACACCACGGCGAGGGCGATCGCGAACACCGTGGTGGTCGTCTCCAGCGGCACACCCATGTTGTCGGTCAGGTTGTCGCTGATCAGCGTGCCCACGACACTGATCAACGCCACGGCGAGCCAGTAGACGCCGGCGCGATAGGCCCGGGTGCGGAACTGGACCACCAGCACCACCGCGAGCAGCCCGCTCATCAGCACCGACACTCCGGTCAGGCCCAGGCCGGCCTTCTCGTTCAGCAGGTCCGCCGCGGTCTCGCCGACCGTCGTGCACAGCACCTTGATGATCCAGAAATAGAGGGTGACTTCCGGCACCTTGTTCCAGCGCGGTCGAGTCTCGTATGTCATGGGGCCCGACCGTGCCACCGGCCACCTGAACACATCCTGACCGCCTGCCCTACGGCGCGCTCCCGCCCCTAGTCGTCTACAGTGCCGTAGACCGTCTACAGGATTGTAGTCATCCGTGGACGCGAGAGCACAGGGAGGACCATGCGCCGGACGATCCTGGTCGTCGAGGACGATCACGCACTGCGGGACGTGCTGATGCGCGGACTTCGGGACGAGGACTACGACACCGTGCCCGCGCCGGACGGCGCCACCGCCCTGCGCCTGGCCACCGCCGACGTCTCCGCCGCCGTACTCGACATCGGGCTGCCCGACGCCGACGGGCGGGACGTGTGCCAGGCGATGCGGGCGAACGGATTCCGCTCCCCGGTCGTCTTCCTCAGCGCGCATCACCGGCTGCCCGACCGGCTGTCCGGGTTCTCGGCCGGGGGCGACGACTACCTGACCAAGCCGTTCCATCTCGCCGAACTCGCGGCCCGGCTGCGGGCGGCCCTCAAACGGTCCGCGCCACCGCCGGTCGCCGCGGCGGGAGACCTGACCCTGGACGCCGTCCGGCACACGGTCGACGTCCGGGGCGCCCGGGTCGATCTGACGCCGACCGAGTTCCGGCTGCTGGCCGCGCTCATGGCGGCCACCGGCGGCATCGTCAGCCGCCGCGAACTGGTCCGGGCCGGCTGGCCCGAAGGAGCCCGGGTCCACGACAACACCCTCGACCAGTACCTGACCCGTCTGCGCCGAAAACTCCGCGAGGCGGGCAGCACCCACACGATCGCCACGACCCGCGGCATCGGCCACCGTCTGTCGTGAGCGGTATCCGCGACCGGACGGCACCCCGCACCCTCCGCGGCCGCCTCTCGCTCGTCGCGCTGCTCACGGCCGCGCTGCTGATGCTGGTCCTCACGGTCGCCTTCAACTCCGTGGCCCGCCACCGCCTCCAGCACCAGGCCGACGACGAACTGCGCACCCGCGCCGCCGCCGTCGCGACGACCGTCGACACCAGGGGTACGACGGTGCGGGTGCTGGAGAGTTCTAACGACGACCTGCTCGACGCCAACGTGTGGATCTACGCCGGCCGGCGGCTGCTGGAACAGCCGCCCGGCGCACGGCCGTTGACCCGAATCGCCGACGCGCTCGCCCGGCGCGGCGGGCAGCGGTGCGTGACCGCCACCGTCCGTCGCCCGCTCCGGCTGTGCTCCCACCCGGTCCCCGGATCCGGCGGCCGGGCCACCGTGGTCACCGCGCTGGACCTCTCCCCCTACCGGAGTTCGGCCGACACCCTGCTCCTCGGGTCGCTCGCCCTGGACGCCGTCATGCTGGCCTGCACCTACGTCCTGACCGGGCTGGCGGTCGGCCGCGCGCTGCGCCCGGTCGGCACGATGACCGACCAGGCCACGCAGTGGAGCGCGGTCGGTTCCGAGGAACGGTTCGGCGGCATCCGGCAGCCGGCCGAACTCGCGCGCCTCGGCGGGTCGTTGGATGCCCTGCTGGACCGCATCCGCACTCTTCTGCGCTACGAGCGCCGGCTCACCGGCGAGCTCTCGCACGAGCTGCGCACACCCCTGAGCCGGATCGTCGCCGAGCTCGACTGGTGGCGGGCCCACCCGCGCACGGCCGCGCAGACCCGCGCCACCCACCAGGTGATCGCGGCCGCCGCCGAGTCCATGCGCACCATCTGCGACACCCTCCTGGACGACGCCCGCGACGGCACGCTCACCGCTCCGGGCACCGCCGAGGTCCTGCCCGTACTGCGCCGCCTCGCCGAAGTCCCTTACGGATCAGCTCACTTGATGATCACGGTGGACGGCCCGCACCTCCTGGCCGGGGTCCCGCCCGCCCTCCTCGAACGCATCGTCAGCCCGCTCCTCACCAACGCCTGCCGCTACGCCCGCTCCGGCGTCGGCGTCCACGCGCACCGCGCACCCGACGGCATCCGCGTCACCGTCGTGGACGACGGCCCCGGCGTACCGGCCGAGTTCACCGGGCGGCTCTTCGAGCCCGGCCGGCGTGCGGATCCCGACGACGGACACGGCGGTGCGGGCCTCGGGCTGCCGCTGGCCCGCCGTCTGGCCCGCTCCGCCGGCGGCGAGGTGGTGTACGACCCCGGGCACACCCCCGGCGCACGGTTCGTGGTCACCCTGCCCGCCGGATGACCACTCGAACTCGCCCTCACGCCAGGGCGTCGTGCCGGACGTCCTTGCGGGAGACGGCGAGATAGCCGACGAAGCCGAGGATGGCCACCGTCCAGGACAGCGTGACCGGCCCAAGTCCCAGGTCGAGACCGCCCCGTTGACGGCCGACGGCCATCCAGTCGGCGACGGAGGCACCGAGCGGGCGGGTGATGACGTACGCCGCCCAGAACGCGGCCACCGCGTTCAGGCCGCCCCATCGGTGCGCGAGGGCCGGAACGGCGATGGCGACGCCGTACAGGACGGCGGAGCCCAGATAGCCGAGGCCGATCGTGGCGGTGAGGTCCCCGGCGGCGGTGCCCAGCGCGAACGTGGCGAGCACGGCGGCCCAGTAGAAGGTCTCGCGGCGCCGGGTGTGGATGCTGTGGATGGACAGCGTGCCCTCGCTCCGGTACCAGAGCACGAAGACGGCGGCCAGTACGGCCATGAAGAACGGCGTGGAGAGGGCGTACGGCACTCCGAGGCCGACGTGCAGGACGTCCGCGGCCATCGTGCCGAAGACGCTGACCATGACGATCGCCGTCCAGTAGATCCAGGCCACGTACCGCCGGACGGCGAACTGCACGGCCAGGGCGGCCACCAGGGCGATGCCACCCAGTCCGACGGCGGGGATCGGGCCGAACGCGTGGGCGAGGAAGTCGGAGGCGGTCTCCCCCATCCCGGTCGTCAGCACCTTGATGATCCAGAAGTAGACGGTCACCTCCGGCACCTTGCTCGCCGCGTGCCGGATGCGGCGCGAGGGCCGGTCGTGAGTGAGGTGATCTGTCGTCATGGCAGGCACGATGGCATGCTCCCGGAGGGTTGCCCCAGACCTCTTTGCCAGAGTTTTGGCGCTTCCGGTGCGTACGTTGCCCAAGGCCCGTCCGAGCCTGAACACAACCTGAAAGCGATGCCGAAGGTGCTGGTCAGGAGCGTGCGGCCGGTGGTACAAGCACCTACGCCGCCGGCGACCACGGTGGACCGTGTCGTGGTCGCCGGCCGGGTCCCGGTCGCGGGATCAGCTCGCCGCGCAGGACACCGTGGGCCAGGTCCAGTTGCCGTTCGCCTGGATGGTCACGCCCCAGCTGTTGCCGCTGCCGTTGGGTTTCGCGGTCAGCACCTGCGCGCTCGGATAGGTGGCGGTGATGTTCCAGGTCGCGAGGATCTTCGCGGGCGACGGGACGTTCATCGTCACGGTCCAGTTGCTGGAACCGGAGACCGTCACGCTGAGGTTGTAGCGGTCGCTCCACTGCGTACCGGCCGACAGCGCGGCCGTACAACTACCGCTGCTCCCACCGCTGTCGGGGGCGACGGCGCGGCCCGTCTGCGGGGAGATCATGCCGGCGCACAGGTTGCGTGCGGCCAGCCCCTGGGCGATGCGCGGGATCGCCGCGACCGTGTTGGCCGGCCAGTCGTGCATCAGGATGATCTGGCCCGCGGTGAGCCGCCCGGCCGCCGCGACGATCGCGTCGGTGCTCGCGCCGTTCCAGTCCTGCGAGTCGACGTCCCAGATGATCTCCGTGAGACCGTACTTGGCCTCCACGGCCTTCACCGTCGCGTTGGTCTCGCCGTACGGCGGCCGGAAGAGCTTGGGTGTGCCGCCGCCCGCGGCCGCGACGGCCTGCTGGGTCCGGGAGATCTCCGAGTCGATCGTCGCCTGGGTCTGCTGTGTCAGGTGGGGGTGGGTGTAGCTGTGGTTGCCGACCCACATACCGGCGTTGACCTCGGCCTTGACCTGTGCCGGGTACGCGGCCGCGTACTGGCCCTCGTTGAACATCGTGGCCCGAAGACCGTTCTGGGTCAGCGCGTTGAGCAGGGTGGGTGTGTTGGTGCCAGGGCCGTCGTCGAAGGTGAGCCCGACGTAGCCGCTGCAAGTGGCGGCCCGCGCGGGGGTGTTCACTCCGACGGCGACGATGCCCGCGGCGGCCAGGACGATGACGGCCAGCCTGGCGACCAGGGAACGTAAGGAAAGGTACGGTGCGGCTCTCATGTGAAGTCCTCCTCCAGCATCGGGAGTTGAGGGAGCGTCAGCTAGCGGTGCAGGAGACCGTGGGCCAGGTCCAGTTGCCGTTGGGCTGGATGGTGACGCCCCAGCTGTTGCCGCTGCCGTTGGGTTTCGCGGTCAGCACCTGCGCGCTCGGGTAGGAGGCCGCGATGTTCCAGGTGGAGAGGACCTTCGCCGGGGAGGGGACGTTCATCGTCACGGTCCAGTTGCTGGAACCGGTGACCGCGACGCTGAGGTTGTAGCGGTCGCTCCACTGCGTGCCGGCCGACAGCGTCGCCGTACAGCCGCTCGACCCGCCGCCCGAACTGGCGCCGTCCACCGTGATGTTGGAGTTCCCGCTGCTCTGGTAGCCCTCGGTGGCGAGGATCATGTAGTAGCTGAAGCTGCCCAACGGCATCCCCGCGCGGGCCCAGGCGTCGAAGTGGTTGCCGGTGGTGATGGTGCCGCCGGTGCGCTTCGTCTGCCGCACGCTCCAGTACTGGTCGAAGGTCTTCGTGCCCTCCACCGAAGGGGCGTTGTACCGCGTGGTCTTGTAGATGTCGTACGTACCGCCGTCACTGGTGACGGTGCCCATGTACGTCCCGGTCGGCCGGTAGGTGCCCCAGTTGTCGACGATGTAGTACTCGACGAGCGGGTTCGACGTCCATCCGTACAGCGACAGATAGCCGTTGCCGGACGGGTTGAACGTCCCCGAGTACGTCACGCTACGGCGACCGCCGGTGCTCCAGCCCTTGCCGGCCACGAAGTTGCCGGTGTTGCTCCATGAGGTGCTGTAGTTGCCGCCGGAGCCGAGGTTCATGGAGACCGACCCCTGGGTGTCGGTCCAGAACGAGTAGTAGTAGCCGTTGTTGGTGCCGGTCTGGTTCGTGGTGACCACCGTGTCGGCCTGGGCGGTGCCGGGCAGGGTCATCGCCGCGAGGAGCGCCAGCAGCAGGGCGCAGGCGCCGCTGATGAACAGTCTGAAGCGGTTCGTCGTGCGTGCGGGTGTGTTGTCCATGCGGCGTCAGTGTTGGTACGTCCCTGTCAACTGTCAATAGTTTCGGCTTTGGGTGCGAATATTTCGCAGACCCGGCGGCGTTATTTATCGCCGCTCTTATGCAGCTCAGTGGCCATGTGGAACGATTCACGGCCGGGGAGTCCAAGCGTGCGGTGAGAATTCAAGATCTGCAGTTCGAATGTTTTCGATCGAATGTTTCGAAGAATTCACCGATCTTACGACTGCACCGCGGAACGTCGATTGCGCCACCGGGTGACCGCCCACAGGACGTTGATCCCGCCCAGGGTGACCAGCACCGCCGCCGAGTCGGCGTTGCCCGCGAGGCCGTGCCCCGGTCCCAGTCCCCGCGCCGCGCGGACCAGCAGGGTGACCTCGACGGGCAGGGTCACGGCGGCCATGAACGTCAGGCAGGCCACCGTGCCGACCACGAGGACGAGGCTGTAGAGGCGTACGGCCCGGCGCTCGTGCGGGGGCAGACGGGTGCTCGGGTCACCGGTCCCCGTGCGCGTCCCCCGGCGGAACACGTACCGGGCGTAGGCGAGACCGTCGCCGTACAAGTCCCGGCAGCCGGTGAGGTCCTGGAGGACGAAGTACAGGTCCGTGCGTGTGAACACCATGAGTTGGAAGGGCAGCGGCAGCAGGGCCAGCAACAGGGCGGCGGACAGCAGCCGGTGGGTCGTGGTCCCGGTGTCGGCCAGGGCGAGGGTCAGGACGAGGGCCGAGGCGAGGGAGAGGTTGAGGGCGATGCCGGCCAGGTAGGCGGTCAACCGGTGGCGGCGGGGCGCGAGTTCGATGCCGCTGATGTCGGTCTGCATGACCAGGAACTGGAGCCGGGTGCCCAGCCGTATCCTCCCCGGCACGCCTGCCGCACGGGCGGTGACGAGGTGCGCCAGCTCATGGGCCAGCACCAGCGTCCACCCGGCCGCCGCCGCGCTGATCAGGACCAGGCTGCCGTGCGGACTCCACAGGAGGTCGCGATAGCCCGGCAGCACTTCGGGACGACGGATCAGGGCTACGACGGCGGCGAGCAACAGCACGCCGACGAACACGGGCAGCGCCGGGTGCAGGGCTGAACGGACCTGGTGGGGGCGGAGCCAGGGCAGTGACGCGCGCGGTGGTTCGCCGTCCGGGACGGGGCGGTCCCCGATCCGCGCCACGAAACCGAGAGCGACCAGATCCCCCACGAAGTCCGAGATCTCGAACTCCTCACCGGTCTCGTCGCGCAGCAACTCCGCCGTACGGGCCACGCTCAGCCCTTCCCCCAGAAGCTCCACCGCCCGCGCACCGGCCGCCGGTAGGGCGACGAAGGTCCGGGTGGCCATACGGCCCACGATCCACTCGTCCCGGTCACGCCGTGTCGCGAGGTCATGCAGCAGGATGCGGGTGGACGGCGTGATCCGGGGGTGGTGTCGGGCGTCGGTCACGGACGATCCCCAGGTGCCGCCGAGCAGGCGGCACAGTCGGCCCGTCGCCCCGAACGCTGCATGATCGCGTCGCCGGGCACCATCAGGTTGAGCCCGAACCGGTACCCCGGGTCGACCGGCGGCACACCGCACAGCAGCGCGATGGCCGCGTGGGCCAGCAGACCGCCGGACAGGCCCGCCGTCACGGCGTTGGCCGGATTCCACGGCATCCGGGGCGAGGCGACATCCTCGTCCTGGCCGGGCGCGAGCCGGAGTTCACGCCGCTCGGCCTCGGCGATCCGCAGACACTCCCAGCACGCACCCCGGCCGGGCACGAAAACACCGACACTCACCAACGGCCCGCGATAACCGGCTTCCGCCCAGGACATGCCGCGGTCCAGGCAGACCCGGTTGGCCCATCTGCGGATCACGGCGGGCCGGTCGGCGGCCAGCAGCAACAGGTCGTAGGCCGGGGTCTCGTCGGAGGGGGTGGTCGTGGGTCCTGGGGTGCCGGGGAGACCGGGGGCTGTGGGGGTGCCGGAGCCGCCGGACGCCGGGACTTCGGCGGAGCGGTCCGTGCTCTTGGGGTCCCCGAGGTCGCCGGGGCCGCCCGGAAATGCGGAACGGTCGATGCCCCCAGGGTCCCCGGGGTCCCCGAGATCTCCAGACACGTCCAGAACGACAGGCCCGCCGGAGCGATCTGTGACTTCAGTGTCCCCGGGCACGCGAGGAACGTCGGGGGTGCCGAAGCCGCCAGGCGTCGGAGCATCGCCGGAACGGTCTGTGCTCGTGGGCTCCGGTTCCCCAGGAACACCGGAGCTGCCCACCGTCAGTGCCTCGCCGCAGTGGTCCGTAGCCCCGGACTCTCCCGGAACGCCGGGAACACCGGCGACAGCGGAGCCGCAGGGCACGGGCGCTTCGCTGACGCACTCCATGCCCCCGAGATCGCCGGGGCCGCCCGGAACGCCGGAGCCCTCCGGCACCGATCCTTCGCCGGAACAGCCCGGAACGCCCGCGTCCCCTGGCTCACCGGGACCGGCAGGCACAACAGGAACACCGGACCGATCCGCATCCCCGAGAACCCCGACACCCCCGACCCTCCCGAAGCCCCCCGCCATACCGAAACCACCCGAACCACCAGAGCCACCATCACCCCCACGCCCCAACAACGCCTCAAGATCCCCCACCCCCCGCACCTCCCGCCGCTCCCCCGTGACCACCGCCCCCGAGTTCAACGCCCGCAATTCCCGCACCGCCGCGTCGACCTTCGCCGTGCCGACATCGCGTTCGCGGAACAGGGTCTGCCGGTTGAGGTTGGACAGTTCGACGACATCCGGGTCGACGCAGTGCAGCCGTCCCACGCCGGAGGCGATCAGATCTCGGGCGGCGGCTCCGCCGGTTCCGCCGACACCGATCAGCAGGACCCGGGCCCGGCGCAGCCGCAGTTGGGGTTCCCAGGCGCTCTCCCTGGGCCGGAGATCCATCCAGCGCAGCAGCGTCATGCCCCTGCCGTACCGCTCGCGTTCCCGCTCGGACAGTTCTGCGGGCGGCTCGGCACCGGCGTCCTCCACGAATCCGGCTCCGGTCAGATCCGTCATCGCCTGGACGATGTCCGGTGCCGGCAACCGGAGTCGGGGGTGCCGACGGGTCACCTCGGCGACGATCTCCGCGAGGCTCCGCGTGCCGTCCATGGTCTCGACCAGCGTCCACAGCCAGCCGTCGGGATCCCTGACCTCGGAACCGATGCCGTAGACGACACTGCCGATCCGGATGTGGCCGTCCACCGTCCGATAGGCCCGGTGTTCCGGCTTGATCCGGGGCCGTCGCATCGCTCGTACCGTCATCTTCGCGCCAATCTCGTCAGCACCGGCCCCTTCGAAAGCAACAGTCGTTGACAACGGTCACCCCCTGCGCGAACTCTGGCAAGAGCACGTCAATACGGGCACGTCACAGCCCCCACCGGAAGGAATCGGCATGGCGAACAAGATCGAGATCCGTCCGCTGGACAAGAAGGAAACCACCGGCGACAGCGGCGGCAACGGCGGCTCCTGACCGGCCGCGCCGACTCACATGACGTACGTGACCCATGCAACCTGCGCGACGCACGCGCCGCACGCGACGTAGACGGCGTACATGATGGCTCGTACGACGGACCGCTACCCCACGGTCGCGGAGGTCACCGAATCGGCGCGGCGGCTGGTCTCCCGGTTTCCCGGAGCCGGCCGGCTGCGTCGGATCGGGAACTCCCGCGCGGGCCGTCCGATCCTGATGCTGTCCGTGGGACACGGGCCGCGCCACGTCCTGGTGGTCGCCGGACCGCACCCCGACGAACCGGTCGGCGGCGCGACCGCGCTCGCGCTCGCGGAGCGGGTGGCCCGCGGCGACCGCCTCTCCGCGGCGACCGATCCCGCCCTCGTCACCTGGGACATCGTCCTGTGCCTCGACCCGGACGGCGCCGCCGTGAGCGAGGCCGGAGCCGAGGGCACGCCAACGGCGGTCGGCCACACCCTGCGCGGCTACTACGGCACCACCTTCCGCCCCATCGCGGCGGAGCAACCGGAGTGGGCGCCGATCGTCACGCACCCGCTCCCGGAGAGCCGCGCACTGTTCCAACTGATCGACGAGACAAGGCCGTTCCTCCAGTGCTCCCTGCACAGCACCGATGTGGGCGGCAGTTGGGTCCAGTTGACCCGCGACCTCCCCGAACTGGCCGCCCCCTTCCGCACATCGGCGAGCGAACTCGGCATCCCGCTCCAACACGGCACGTACGACGCCCTGTTCTGGGAGAACCCCAGCCCCGCGATCTACGTCCTGCCTCCACCGGCCGGCACCGGACGCCTGGCGGCCGGCTCGGAGAACATCGGAGCGTCCACCTGGTGCGCGCCGCTTCGCTACGGCGGTATCACCGCGATCGTCGAAGTCCCCATGTGGGCAAGCGAGTTGGCGGAGGACCTGACCCCGTACCCGGATGCCGGGCACGCCCTGCGCGCCTTCTCCGAACTGGTGCTGGACGGCGGACGCCGGGTGACCGCCGTCCTCGACAGGGCACGCGGCTTCCTGCCACCGCCCCAGGAGGACCCTCTCAGACGCGTGTTGGAGTGGATGGCCGACGGCCTCTACACCATGGTCGCCGACTCCTGGGCCCCGCTCGCCCGCCAAGCGGCCGCCGAACCCCGGCTGTTGACGACGGCCCAGGTCTCCACCCTGAACACCGTGGCCCGCCGCCAGCCGATCCGCGCGGCAGGCCTTCTGCTACGGCTCCTGGAGGCGTCGGACGACAGCGCCGCCCCGGCGCTCCACCGCGAACTCGACGAACTCTTCACCACCTGGTGCACGGACGCCGAGGACGCCCTGCGGGTGCGCTGGGTACCCGTACGTCATCAGGTCGAACACCAGGCACGCACGGTGCTGGCCGCGGCAGAGAGCGCGCTGAAGGCATTGCCGTGAGCGCGTGAGGGTGAGCCTCCCGGTCGGCCACCCTCGTCGCGGTCACTCCGCCGGGGCTTGGGCGTGACGGGCGACGGGCCCCCGTACCCCGATGATCGGCGCGAACGTGACCGCGGCGACCCGGAAGCGCGGGTCCAGGGCCGCCCACAGTTCCGTGAGCAGCGCGTCCGCGTCCCGGGCCGAGGTGTTCAGGTCGAGGTGGCGCGGCGCGGTCGACACGGAGTCCCCGTCCGACCGATAGGTGCTGAGCATGACCGCCTGCCCCGGAGAGAGCTCACCGAGCGCGACGACGACGGTGTCCGCGCTCTCGCGGCCGCCCTCGGGCCGGCGTGCCGCCCCGAGCCAGGCCTGTCGGCCGACCCGGTCCACGACGGCGGTGATCCGCGGGGTGTGGATCGGCGGATCCGGCTCGTAGCTCAGCCCCTCCAGGGCGATGCCCGGTGCGAGTCCCTTGGCCAGTCGGCCGGCGACCTCCGCCACCTGCTCGCCGTTGCCGTAGACGGTCCATCGCTCGTCCGCGGTCGCGGCGATGTAGTGCCGGAGGGCGTCGTGGCCCTCCGCGCCGACCGGTACAACGGGTACGACGGCCAGTTCGCCGGACGGGGTGGATTCGATCCGGCGGGCCCGGGAGGCCGCGCTCCGCCCGGTGAGCGCGTATCCGGCGGTCGGTTCGCCGTCCATCGTGCGGGCCAGCAGGATCAGCCGGCCGGGGTAGGGGTTGTCCCGGAGCGCTTCCAGGATCGAGGTCATGCGCCAACGCCCTTCTGATGTCTGCCTGTTGGGCGGTGCCCTCAGGGCTGGTCCTTGGCCCACCACAGGAACGCGGCGGCGTGCTGCTGGTTGGCGAAGCCGTCGCCGACCAGAGTGTGCAGGAGGTCGTTGCTCCACAGGATGAGCCGGCCGAGGGTCCAGTTCACCGACTCGGGCGCCGGGAGTTCGAGTCCGTAGACCGACCGCGCGATCTCGCGCTTACCGCCCGCCTGCGTCGTGTACTTGAGGATCGACAGGAAGCGGTCCGGCTGTGTCACACAGAGGGCCCGCGTCAGCAGGGCCTCCTTGAATCCGGTCATGGCGAACGGCTTCGCGCCCGTCAGCAGATGCTGGAGCCGGTCGGCGAGCGGTACGTCGTCGGGTCCGTACAGGAGGTATTCGAGCGTCTGCCGGGTCGACTCGCCGGCCGCCGCGTCACCCAGGGCGTTCCAGGCGGAGTTGAAGGTGGCCTGGTTGCCGGGGTGGGCGCCGACGTCGGAGTTGGCGAAGTCCTTGAGGACCCTGGGGTCGCAGGTCCGCAGCCCGTCCGGGGAGAAGACCTGCTGGTACTTCGCCCAGTAGGCCGCGACCTCCGGCTCGAAGTCGGGCCTGGTGACGAGGTATTGCTCTTTCAGCCGGGCGGCACGTGCCAGCCGCTCGGGCTCGATGTCCTCGGGTTTCGGAAACCGGGCCTTGAGGTCGCTGAAGGCGTGGGCCGACCGCTGCTTCTGCAGGGACGCGACCTCGCCGTGCTCCCATTCATAACCGCACCGGTGTTTCACGACGTTCCGTCCGCCACCGAGCGGGCGGACCACTTCGATGTCCTCGTCCTCGCTGCACAGCGGACACATGGCCAAGCTCATGGTTCCCCACCCCGTTCCCGTGCTGCCCCTGCCCCTGCCCCTGCCCCGGGCCGCATTCTCGCACCGCTCAGTGCGGCCCGGGCCGCCACGTCCGTACGAGATCCTCCGGCTCCCAGGACGCGGCGAGCGGCAGATCGTCCGCCACCCCGCAGCGGGAGACCGCCACCAGCGGGGTGTTTGGCGTGGCACCGGGCACGGCGAGCATGTCGCGCACCAGGGCGTCGTAGTCGTGACGGCCGAAGGGCTGGGTCTCCAGCCACTTGACCGACCCGACGAAGTGCACCTGGCGGGCGACCGGTTCGTGGTCCGCGCCGACGAGGTCGATCTCGGGGTTGTTCTGACGGTTCCACCAACCGTGTCGACCGGTCAGCACGTCACGCCGCTTAGAGCCATCGCCGGGCGGGGCTTCGAAGACCGCAGCGCCTCCTGCATCACGTCCCGGCAGCGGTCCCACGCCCCCAGCACTAGGTGCCCGTAGGTGTCGACGGTCGTCTTCATGTTGCGGTGCCCGAGCCAGCGGCTCACCTCATGGATCGGCACGCCGTTCGCGAGGACCGTCGAGGCGAAGCAGCGAGTGCGGCGTGTACGTCGGTTTCCCGCCCGGCGTCATCACGCCGGCCCCCGTCAGCGCCTTGCGCCAGTGGTAGCCGTACGTCGAGGTCGTGGGCATGTTCAGCTCGGAGAGGTCGATTTGCCAGCTCACGCGGCTCCCTCTGCGGCCACGGCGGTGGCGCGGATGGACTTGATGACCGACGCCATGCTGTCAATGTCCGCCTCATCAAACAGGTCCTCCGGGCCGCGGGGGGCGAGGGCGCTGAACGGCGGGTCGTACAGCACGGCAACATCGGCCATGCCGTTGCGGGTCACGTAGTCGACAAGAAGATCCACGTAGCGCAGCTGGGCGCTGGAGAAGGTCCGTCCTCGCCGGAAGTCTTCGAAAGCGTTCCGGGCGGCCTCGCGCTCCAGGCCGGTCAGTGAGCGGAGGAAGACGCCGAGCCCGCCGTCGGCGTTCCGCGTGCGATCGAGGTCGGCCTCGGTGCCGATGCCGGCGTCAAGGAAGATCCGTTCCAACTCGGTCAAGTCGGAGGCCGTGATCTGCCGGTTCCGGCGGATCTTCTGGATTGCCAAATGGTCTTCGTGCGCACGCAGATAGATCTTGAGCTTCTGCTCGAACCGGGTCAGGTCCGCGCCGATGGCCGTGCCCTGCAACTGCGCGACCGTCAGCTCACCGAGCTCGTCCTCGAAGTCCGTGTAGACGATGTTGCGACGGGTCTTGTCCATGAGCTTGACCAGGCTCCGCAGCCGCCGTCGCATCGTCTCCAGCATCGGCAGAGTCACGTCCTGCCACCACTCGTCACCGACCAGTTCGTCGATCAGCTGTTGCTGGGCCCGCACCGCCGGGATCGTGTACTGATCCTGGAGCGCTGAGGAGATCTCCTGTACTTGGGCACGTAGTCGGTCGTAGCCGGGGTCCGCGTTCGCTACCGAGAGCTGCAAACGAAGGGCGAGCAGGTCGAAGCGCTTGGCTTCCTCGGTGTTGTCATCGTCGCGGAACGCCGTGGGAAGGCCGGCAAGGTGATCCACGACCTGGGCATGGGTCTCCTGCGTCAGCGAAAGCCATGCGTCCAAGCCGGAGAAGGCATCGACGTACTCACGCTTAGGACGCACCAGGAAGTTTTCCGCGTTCATGGCCGTGACTTCCTGGTGCAGTCGTTCGGCCAGCTCCTGCCGCAACCCAGTAGTGCTCTGCGTGCCATCAGCTGCAGTTAGCTGCGCCTCAGCACGCTCGTCTTGGTCAGGCTGCTCCTGCCCGTCAACGCGCGGTGCAGGGTCCGCTGCGTCCAGGGCGAACAGCAGGTCCGCACGGCTGGTGAAGATGCGCTGGGCCAGAGACAACCCGAGCTTGCCTTCGGCCTTCATTAGGTTCTGGTTGAAGAAATCGATGTTCTGGCAGAGGTCGAAGACGAGGAATCCGTCCTTGTCCCGGTTCGGGCCGAACAGGTTCGAACACAGGCGGGTGCCGCGACCCATCATCTGCCAAAACTTGGTCTTGGAGCGCACAAGCTTAAAGAAGACCAGGTTCACGACCTCCGGCACGTCCACGCCCGTGTCGAGCATATCGACCGAGATGGCTATGTGTGGCGCCTTGACCGGATCGGAAAAATTGTCGATCAGGCTCTCCACATGCTCCTTGCCATGCACGATGACCTGAGCAAACTCGCCCCGCATGTGAGGGTAGTTGACGTCGAAGCGTTCGGCGATGTACTCAGCGTGCTTCTTGTTCGCCGCGAAAATGATGGTCTTACCGAGGCGGTCTCCGCCAGCCACATGGACACCATGCTCCATCAGAATCGCGAGGGCCTTGTCGATCGTGTCAGCATTGAGTAGGTACTTGTTCACCTCCTCGGAGCTCACCTCATCAGGGACGCTTCCGTCCTCCGACCACTCAAGTTCGTCCCAGCGCTCTTTCTCCTCCTCGGATCGTTCGTCGTATTTGATGCCGCGCCGCAAGAAGTTCAGTGGCACCTCCACCGCTCTGGCAGGCACCAGGTAGCCGTCCGCCACAGCCTCCTCCAGGCTGTACACGTCGGTCGGAACACCGTCCTCCAACTGGAAGCGTCGGTAGGTGTTCCGGTCGATCTCGTCCTTCGGCGTCGCGGTCAGACCGACGAGCAGCGCGTCGAAATAGTCGAAGATCGCGCCGTACTTCTGGTAGATCGACCGATGAGCCTCGTCCACCACAATCAGGTCGAAGTACCCCGGACCGAAGCGACGCATCCCCGACTCGTCCACCTCGTTGATGAGATTCATCAGCGTCGGGTACGTGGAGACGTACACCCGGGCGTTGGTGTTCTTCTCTTCCCTGAGGTTCACGACCGGCGCGCCCGGCAGCAGGTTCTTGAAAGCGTTCGTGGCTTGCTTGACCAGCACCTTGCGGTCCGCGAGGAAGAGCACGCGCTTAACCCAGTTCGCCCGCATCATCAGGTCGGACAGCGCGATCACGGTCCGGGTCTTGCCCGAGCCGGTGGCCATTACGAGCAGGGCATGCCGCGCCGCGTCGGACTCGAACGCTTCGGCCACCCGACGAATCGCATGCGCCTGGTAGGCGCGGCCAGCGATCTGGTCGTTGATCGGAAGCTTCGCCAGACTCTGCCGCCCGGCCCTGCGCTGCACCAGGAGCCGCAGCTCCTCCTTGGTATGGAAACCCTGAACCTCGCGCGGGGGGTAGTTCAGGTCATCCCAGATATAGGTGTGGTAACCGTTGGTATAGAAGATGACCGGTCGCTGCCCGAACTGCTTCTCCAGCGCGTCCGCGTAGAGCTTGGCCTGGTGCTGCCCCACCCTCGCGTCCTTCGTGGTGCGCTTGGCCTCCACAACCGCCAGAGGCTTCCCATCGTTATCCCAAAGGACGTAGTCGACTTTGCCCCTACCCGTCTTGGACACCGACTCCGGCAGGCCCGTGATCGAGAACTCCCGGTCGCTCGGCTGGTCCAGCGCCCAGCCGGCCTCCTTCAGGAGCAGGTCGATGATCAGCGTACGAGTCTCGGACTCGTTGTAGTCGTGCGTGTCGACGCGCGCCTCGTTGGCAGCCTTCGCGACCTTGATCTCCGCGCGGAGGGTCTGCAACTCGGCATCGAGGTCCTGGCTCTTCCGCCGCTCAGCCGCCAACTCCTCCTGCTGCGCGGCGAACTGCTCCGCCATCTTCTTCAGCTCGGCCTGCTTTGCCAGTCGCACGCTGGCCGGCTCCGGGCGCGGCACGAGCGTCGAGTCGAAGGCCAGGCCCGGCGCGGGCAGGTTCGCCTTGTCCACAACATAGGTGCGAGCCAGCCAGTACATGACGTGGAACAGTTCGCCCACGACCCGCATTGCATCGTTGACCGACACCGGCGTCTTGCGGTGTACCGCGGCGTTCCCTTGCCGCCGGATGACGTCCATCTTCGTGCGGATCGCCGGACCCACGACCCGCACAAACGTCGGTTCCGAGAGCATCGCCGCCAAGTCATCCCGGTACGGCCGCTGCAGCGCCTCATCCACCTCGAACATCCAGGTGACCCCAAGCTCCACCGACCGCCGCGCATAGAAAACCGCGGCGCGCGGATCGGCTACCGCCAAGCGCTCTGCACGCGTTGCCTCCCCGCAGAGGTCAGGCCACTCGGCCTTTAGGAACCCGAAGTTGCTCACGTGGTGCCCTTCCCTAGTAACCCAGGTCAACGAACGAAAGGAAAAAGCCGTCTCCGGCGAAACTGGTCAGACTGCTGAAGCATCAACCCACAGCTCACCCCGGAACGCGCGGTGCTGGATCGAGGCCATGAGCGCATCGAGCATGGCTAGATGGTGCTCCTGCTCAGCCTTGAGCCTCCGTACAGCTCGAACCCGCTGCACAAAATCGGCCTGCACCTCGATTGGCGGGAGATGCACAGGTAGCTCTTTGATGATGCCCATGTTCAAACCCGCCATGATCGCGCCCTTGGCGTTGCGACCAAGGTAGGAACGGGAGATTGGATGCATCAGGAAGTAACCATGCAAGAACTCTGGAAGGCAGCGGGACTTATCGAGCGTGATGCAGCAGAGGTGCTTGGTGTTGATCGCTACGGGGATGTCATCGGGAACCACTGCGCAGCGCCCACACGTACCCATGATAGTAATCAGGACATCGCCCGGGTGAACGGTATACCGCACGAGCTTCGCATACTTCTCCTCCGTGATAAACCTGCGCCCATACCACTTGAACTCGTTATCGACGGCATTGTCGATGCCAAGAACGGCGATTCCAGAGCCAACGAACTCCTCATGCAGGAGTTGGCTCCCAAAAGGGCCGGTCCGGATCGCCCCTTTCTGGCCATCTGTGAGATCGGCGACGGTCACGCGCGACCATGCACTATCGGAGTCGCCAAACATTTCGATGAATACTGACCTGACTAGGTCATCAAAGAGGGCGATAGCGTCATGGCGTTTGGTGCGCAATACCTCCGCCTGATCGAGGGTCTGCACAATGCGTCGCTGCTCAGACAAGGGAGGAACAGGAATCTGCAGGCGCGCCAACTTTGACTTGTTCAGCGTCCTCCCCATTGCCGCACGGTCTGCATCACCGGTTAGGTCGATGGACCGAAGAGCCCAGTACAGAAAAGCTGAGTCAATCAGCCTAGGGTTCTTGATCGGAAGGGCCGCGATCGCCTCATTGGTATAAATTGGAATTTCGGAAATTCCCACTTTTCCGATACTCAACTTAAAGCTCAGGAGGACAGTTCCGGCAGGGACAGGTGCCCCCATCACCTTATCTGCGGCAAGGTGAGTGATCTGCTCCTTGGTTTTCTTCAGCCGACGCCCTTGTTTCATGTCGGCAATGGAGAGCCAGGGGTGTCCCGCCCCCCAATACTCTCGCTGACTGCGAGACGGAGTGCGCCCAATTCGAATTTCACAGATGTCGGAAAGGGCGAACATTTCCCACCCGCTCATCCCAGCATCCCCTTCAGCTCGCTCATACCCAGTTGGATCTCCGTTTCGATCCGGGCGAGCTCGTCCATGATCTGAGCTGGCGAGCGGTGCTCAACCTCTTCTTGCACGGTCTCCTTGTAGCGGTTAATGCTGAGGTCGTACCCTTGGGCAGCAATCTCTTCCCTGGGAACGCAGAAACTCTGGTCGGTCCGGGCACGGCCTTTCTCGCTACCGTTGCGGAGATTCCAGCGGCGCAGCACATCCGGGAGGTTATTCTTCTCGTGCTCAGCCGTGGTCAGCGCGCCCACTTCCGGCACAGCCCCAAGTCTGTCCTCATCCAACAAAGGACCGCGCTTGTCATCCAGACTCAAGCCGTCAGCAGTGACCTCATAGAACCACACGTGGTCCGTGCCGCCGCTGTTGGTCTTGGTGAAAAACAGGATCGCCGTCGAAACGCCCGCGTACGGCTTGAAGACACCGCCTGGAAGGCTCACGACTGCATCAAGCTTGTGGTCTTCAACGATGATCTTCCGTAGTTCCTTATGCGCCTTCGTCGAGCCGAAGAGCACCCCGTCCGGAACGATCACCGCAGCACGTCCGCCCGGCTTGAGCAGGCGCAGGAACAATGCGAGGAACAGTAGCTCGGTGCTTCTGGTCTTAACGACCTGCTGCAAATCCTTAGCCGTGGCGTCATAATCTAGGCTTCCCGAGAACGGCGGGTTGGCGAGGATCAGCGAGTACCGCTCCGCCTCTCCTGCCGCGCTCTCCGCGAGCGAGTCACGGTAGCGAATGTCCGGGTTCTCCACCTCATGCTGGAGCATGTTCATCGAGCCAATCCGCAGCATGGTGCTGTCGAAGTCGAACCCGTGGAACATGCTCTCGTTGAAGTGCCGACGCTGCTCCGGCTCCAGCAGAGCCTCATGATGAGTCCTGCTGACGTACTCCGCCGAAGCGACGAGGAAGCCCGCTGTACCACAAGCCGGGTCACAGATCTCGTCCTTCGGCCCCGGGCCTGTCATCTCCACCATCAGACGGATGATGTGCCGTGGCGTGCGGAACTGCCCGTTGTGCCCTGCCGTTGCAATCTTGCCGAGCATGTACTCATACAGGTCGCCCTTGACGTCCCGGTCACCAATCGGAAGCTCGTCAAGCATGTCGACGACCTTCGCCAAGAGGTTCGCTGTAGTGATAGTGAACCGGGCGTCCTTCATGTGGTGGGAGTACGTCGAGTCCTCGCCGCCCAGGTTGCGTAGCCACGGGAACGCACCGTCGCGCACAAGGACGAGCATGCTCTCCGGCGCCTCATTGGTGAAGCGGGACCACCGCAGCCGGTCCGTCTCCGTGGTGTAGATCGGGTTCTCGATCGGTCGGCCTGTACGGTTCGCCCGGTTCTCCTTCGCCGTCTGGAGGTCATCCAGGCGGCGGATGAACATCAGGTAGGTGATTTGCTCGATCACCTCCAGCGGGTTCGAGATCCCGCCCGACCAGAAGGCATCCCATACCCGGTCGATCTTGCTCTTCAGCTCACCCGTAATCACACGCGAAGGCTAGCGGACGCCACCGACAACCCTCTGAGGTCCCGGAGCTCTGCCCCGGACGACCTGGAAAAGACACGTGTGAGCCTCACCGGCTTGCGGACCTCGGACTCCGCTGGCCCCTCCCCGACCAACAGCTAGGCCGAGCCAATGGCCATCCGCTCAGTCAGGTTGAAACGGCCCATTGAACTTGATCGGCAATGTCGGTAATCGCCTGACAGCCGAAGATGGATCCGGTATGTCTGTGCGAGTGGATGACTCTGCCGAGACCCCCGAGGTCAACAACCAGAACGCCGCCACGCCCAGCGAGCCCACCCCGGAGGGCGGTGAGCCTACCTCCTTCGCCGAGAAGACGAAGGGCTGGTACGAGAGGCACAAGCCGAAGATTCACGTCGCCCTCGGCGTGACTCTGGCCGTGGGCCTGGTGGGGGTCGCCCATCTCCGCAGGAGGCGAGAGGGCGAGAGGTACGACGCCGAGGACATCGGGGATTTCGAGCCGAACTCCGGCCATGAAGCCACGGACGAGCCTCGTCAGTCCGCCCTTGACCCTGACTGCGACCCGTTCCTTCGAAGGCTCCCCGACGGTCAGCAGGCTAGCGAGGCGGCCAAGCAGAGGTACAGGGAACTGACGGGCAACGAACTCCCGCCCGGCTACACCTTGGTCCGCCGGTGGTTCTTCTTGAACCCAGGGGACGAGGACCCTGGCGAAGCCGCAGCCTGAGCGCCAGGTCGAGGGCCACCTGCTCGGTGATCAGGAAGGTGACGGGAAGGCTGTCGAGGCTGCTTCGAGTCCGGCCAGCTCCAGTTGCTTCTTGTCCAGGCCCTTGCGGCACATGGAGCGTGATGCGCTCCATGTGCACCAGGGACGTACGCACCTTTCCGTTCTCGATGCGGCTCACCTTGGACTGCGACATGTTGCAGCGCGTGGCAAGCCTGTCTCCGGAGAGACCGGCCTGCTTCCGCAGGTTGCGCAGCGTCGCGGCGAGTTCTTGGGAGGACTGCCCCAGTTGCTCGGGCTCGAACGTCACTCGGTCACGTACTCCAGGAATGGGACCGCTTCCGCGATCGCGATGCGCTGGTATTCGAGGAACGGGGCCGGGTCGCCCTCGTACAGCTCGCGCTGAGTCTGTGTGCCGTCCGCCTCGTATTTCATGAGGACGACCGTTGCGCGGTCGAACATCCAGAAGTCGTCGACGTCGGGCAGCGCGTTCTCCCGAGACGTTCGGGCAGTCGCCCCGTCCGCACTCCCCGTTCCCGTTGCCGTTACCGGTACCTGTCAGTCGGGTCAGCCCAGCACTTTTGGACAGGAAGGGGTCAGACCCTAAGATCTGACCCCTGACCTGGTGTTTCTTAACTTGACCAGCCCTTCCGGCCGATCAAGGAATCAGGCACTAGACGTTGAACCTGAACTCCACCACATCCCCGTCCTGCATCACATAGTCCTTGCCCTCCATACGAGCCTTCCCCTTGGCCCGGGCCTCCGCCACCGACCCCATCTCCACCAGGTCGGCGAAGGAGATGACCTCCGCCTTGATGAAGCCCTTCTGGAAGTCGGTGTGGATGACGCCCGCGGCCTCGGGGGCGGTGGCGCCCTTCTTGATGGTCCAGGCGCGGGATTCCTTGGGGCCGGCCGTGAGGTAGGTCTGGAGGCCGAGGGTGTCGAAGCCGACGCGGGCGAGGGTGGCGAGGCCGGGTTCCTCGGCGCCGACCGACTCCAGGAGCTCCATGGCGTCCTCCTCGTCCAGTTCGGCGAGGTCCTGCTCCAGCTTGGCGTTGAGGAAGATCGCCTCGGCGGGGGCGACCAGGGCACGCTGTTCGGTCTTGAAGTCCTCGTCGACCAGTTCGTCCTCGTCGACGTTGAAGACGTAGAGGAAGGGCTTCGTCGTCAACAGGTGCAGGTCGTGGAGGAGTTCCTCCTTGCCCGAGCCCTGGACGATGCCCTGGGAGAAGAGGGTGTCGCCCCGCTCCAGGATCTCCTTCGCCGCCTCCACCGCCGCGACCTTCGGCACGATGTCCTTCTTGATGCGCGAGTCCTTCTGGAGACGCGGCAGGACCTTCTCGATGGTCTGCAGGTCGGCGAGGATCAGCTCGGTGTTGATCGTCTCGATGTCGTCCTTGGGCGAGACCTTGCCGTCGACATGGACGACGTTCTCGTCCTTGAAGGCGCGGATGACCTGGCAGATCGCGTCGGACTCACGGATGTTCGCGAGGAACTTGTTGCCCAGGCCCTCGCCCTCGGAGGCGCCCTTCACGATGCCCGCGATGTCGACGAAGTCGACGGTCGCCGGGAGGATCTTCTGGGAGGAAAAGATCTCGGCCAGTTTCGTCAGGCGCGGGTCGGGGACACCGACCACACCGACATTCGGCTCGATCGTGGCGAACGGGTAGTTGGCCGCCAGCACGTCGTTCTTGGTCAGGGCGTTGAACAGGGTCGACTTGCCGACATTCGGCAGACCGACGATTCCGATCGTGAGCGACACGTTGCGACTTCCCGTGGTGAGAGGGCGTGAGAGGCCGGAGCGGACTGGAGGGTGCGAGTAACTCCGGAGTCCGGGGGCCGATCCACCAGTCTACGGCGTGAGCCGCGCCGTCCCGGCTCCGCGTCGAACACGTGGCCAAGCTCTGCCCATCGGCGTGTCTGAGGACCGATTCGGCACATAAACCGACCTAAGTTGGTCCAGTGGAGCAACACAGGACACGACCCCCACAGCCCGGCGCAAGACGTGGGGCCCCGCCCCTGCCCCCGCAGGCGGGCCGGGGCCCGAACGGCGGCCCGGCCCGCGCCCCCCGGCCGGGACCGCAGCCGCGCGGCACCACGCAGCGCCGTCCGGCGGCGGTACGGCGCCCGGGTCCCGCGGCGGCCCAGAGCGCACGGCAACTGCCCAACCCCCGGCTCACCGGGCTCGGCGGCGGTCTGTTCTGCGCGGCCGTGATGTTCGCTCTCGGATGCCTCGACCAGTTGCTGTTCGGGGCGTCGCTGACC
The DNA here is from genome assembly GCF_040681835.1 of Streptomyces sp. NPDC051576. NCBI lineage: Bacteria > Bacillati > Actinomycetota > Actinomycetes > Kitasatosporales > Streptomycetaceae > Streptomyces > Streptomyces sp. NPDC051576. Next base: position 755,438 of record NZ_JBFAZO010000001.1, on the reverse strand, counting down.
GCGTACGGCGTCCTGTTCCTGCCGGTGTGTGTGCTGACCGCGGTCTGGATCCGGCGGGGGGACCTGCTGATCGCGCCGGTCGTCGTACCGATCGCCTTCGCCGTCGGGCTGTTCCCGGTGGCCGACGGCAGCGGCGGCCTCGGCAACCGATTGATGGGCCTGTTCACCGGACTCGCCACCCAGGCCGGCTGGCTCTACGGCGGCACGCTCGTCGCGGGGCTCATCGCGACGGTCCGCAGGATCCGCCTGCTGAACCGGCGCCGACGGGCCTGACTTCGAGGGGGGCGGCAGCGCCGTAGTCGGCCGCCGGGCTCTGATCCGCATAACGTGTCGCGTCGCGTCGTGTCGTGTCGTATCGACCGCTGCGGCCATGGCCGGGAGGGCCGCCTTGCGGCCGAACGCCCACCCCACGCCGCCGACCTGGCTCGCTCACCGAACCCGCCCGCCCGCCGGACGCGCCGACCCGAGCCCGCGCCGATCAAGCCCTGCCGCGACCCCGCAGCCTGCTCCGTCGGCCTTCGCCCCGGCCACAGCAGGAACCTGCGCGGCGAATCATGCCGCGGACGCGGGGCCCGGCACGCACTCCCCACGGGCTCAACGGCGTGGGACCCGCAGCCGAGTCGTCGCCGTCACTCGCCGACTCCCCCACCGCCTCGCCCGCGACGGAAGCCGCCGATGTCAGCCTCCGCCGCCGCACAGCCGCACGCGCCGGACCCCGCTTACCAGCGTCGGTCAATGGATGGCCGCCCGAATCCCCTCGCGGCCAGCCGCTCCGCGCACAACCCCCGGTCGTCTAGTCGTCTCCCGCCGCATGCATGGCCGCCCCCACGATCCCCGCGTTGTTCTGCAACTGCGCCGGGACGATCTCGGCCTTGATGCCCTCGATGAAGTGCAGGAACTTGTCGGCCTTGCGGCTGACTCCGCCGCCGATGATGAACAGCTCGGGCGAGAACAGCATCTCGACATGGGTGAGGTACTTCTGGACGCGGTGAGCCCAGTGCTCCCAGGTCAGCTCGCCGTCCTCCTTGGCCTTGCTTGAGGCCTTCTTCTCGGCGTCGTGGCCGTTCAGTTCGAGGTGGCCCAGTTCCGTGTTCGGGACGAGGACGCCGTTCTGGAACAGGGCGCTGCCGATGCCCGTGCCGAAGGTCAGCAGGATCACCGTGCCCTTGCGGTCGCGGCCGGCGCCGAAGTGCATCTCGGCGACGCCGGCCGCGTCCGCGTCGTTGACGACGGTCGCCGGGAGGCCGCCCAGTCTGTCGCTGAACAGCGCTCCCGCGTCCGTGTCGATCCAGCTCTTGTCGACGTTCGCCGCCGTACGGATCGTGGCACCGCCGGTGACCACGCCCGGGAACGTGAGGCCGACCGGTCCCGTCCAGCCGAAGTGCTCGACGACTTCCCTCACACCGTCGGCCACCCCGTCCGGTGTCGCCGGGTGCGGGGTCAGCACCTTGTACCGCTCTTGGGTCAAATCGCCCTTGTCCAGGTCCACAGGGGCGCCCTTGATCCCGGAACCACCGATGTCCACGCCGAAGATCTGCATGGATCCACGCTACGACGAACGACTGACAGTCACTGCCCGGAGGGGGTCGAACCGTCCGTAGCGGTGCGCTCGGCGACCAGTGCCGCCGCCTCTTCGCGCAGGTCACGGCGGAGTTCCTTGGGCAGCGAGAACGTGATGGACTCCTCGGCCGCCTTGACCAGCTCGACGTCCTCGAAGCCGCGCCCGGACAGCCACTCCAGGACCTGCTCGACCAGGACCTCCGGGACGGAGGCGCCCGAGGTCACGCCGACCGTGGTCACGCCCTCAAGCCAGGACTCCTCGATCTCGTCGGCGAAGTCGACCAGGCGGGCGTCTCGGGCGCCGGCCAGCTTGGCGACCTCGACGAGCCGCACGGAGTTGGAGGAGTTCTTCGAGCCGACCACGATCACCAGGTCGGCCTCCTCGCCCATCTGCTTCACGGCGAGCTGACGGTTCTGCGTGGCGTAGCAGATGTCGTCGCTGGGCGGGGAGATGAGCTGCGGGAACTTCTCCTTCAGGGCGTCGACCGTCTCCATGGTCTCGTCCACGGAGAGGGTCGTCTGGGAGAGCCAGACCACCCTGGAGGGGTCCCGCACCTCGACCTTGGAGACGTCGGACGGGCCGTCGACCAGGGTGATGTGGTCGGGGGCCTCCCCGGAGGTGCCGATGACCTCCTCGTGGCCCTCGTGCCCGATGAGGAGGATGTCGAAGTCCTCGTTGGCGAAGCGCACGGCTTCCTTGTGGACCTTGGTCACCAGGGGGCAGGTCGCGTCGATGGTGGCGAGCCGGCCCTGCTTGGCCTCGTCGTGGACGACGGGCGCGACGCCGTGCGCGGAGAACATCACGATGTTCCCCTCGGGGACCTCCTCGGTCCGCTCGACGAAGATCGCGCCCTTCTTCTCCAGGGTCTGGACGACGTACTTGTTGTGCACGATCTCGTGCCGGACGTAGATCGGAGCCCCGTACTGCTCCAGGGCTTTCTCGACGGCGATCACGGCGCGGTCCACACCCGCGCAGTAGCCCCGGGGGGCGGCGAGCAGGACACGGCGGCCAGGCGAAGCAGTCATGCGTCCCATCGTAAGGCCGCGCTCGACGGGTCAAAGATCACGTCCTTGGGGAGACTGGCCGTGGAGCGGGAGGGGTGGGGCGGGCGAGGACATAGGCGCCGTAGGCGCCGTAGCGGCGTAGCGACGTACGGGAGACGTGAGATGGCGGACACGGACACGGATACGACGACCACGGCCACCGAAGGGCCTCAGCTACGGCGCAGTCTCGGTTTCCGGGATCTCGTCGTCTATGGGCTGCTGTTCATCGCCCCCATGGCGCCGGTCGGCGTGTTCGGCACCCTGGACGCCAAGTCGCACGGCGCGGTCGCGCTCGTCTATGTCGTGGCGACCGTCGCGATGGCGTTCACCGCATTCAGCTACGCGCAGATGGTGCGGGTCGTCCCTCAGGCGGGGTCGGTGTTCGCCTACGCGCGCGTGGGGCTCGGCAGGGAGGCCGGGTTCATCGCCGGGTGGATGGCGATGCTGGACTACGTCCTGATTCCCGCGGTCGCCTATCTCTTCTCCGGAATCGCCATGAACGCGCTGGTCCCGGACGTCTCGCGGTGGGTGTGGACCGCGCTCGCGGTCGTCGTCACGACCGGCCTCAACCTCTGGGGAGTGCGGGCCGCCGCGCGCGTGGGCTTCCTGGTCCTCGCGATGGAGATCGTGGTCCTCGTCGTGTTCGTGGTGTCGGCGATCGTCGTCCTGGCGCGCGACGGCGCGGAACGGGGCTGGCTGTCGCCGTTGTCCGGGGACGGCACGCAGGGCGCGTTCGCGCTGTCGGCGGTGATCGGCGCGGTCTCGGTCGCCGTGCTCTCCTACCTGGGCTTCGACGCGGTCGCCACCTTCGCGGAGGAGGTCACCGGCGGCTCCGAGAAGGTGGCCAGGGCCCTGCTGTTCTGCCTCGCCCTGGCCGGTGTCCTGTTCGTCGCCCAGACGTACCTGGTCGCCCTCCTGGAGCCGACGACGTCCGCACAGCTCGCCGCGGACGCCGGGAAGCAGGGAACGGCGTTCTACGACGCGGTCGACGCCTCGGTCGGCGACTGGCTGCACAACCTGGTGGCCGTCAGCAAGGCGATCGGCGCGGCCTTCGCGGCGCTGGCCGGGCAGGCCGCGGCGGGCCGGCTGGTGTTCGCGATGGCCCGCGACCGACGGCTGCCGCGCGCCCTCTCGAAGACCGACGACGGACTGCCCCGGGCCGCGCTGCTCTCGGCGGCCGCCATCACGCTGATCGCCGCGGTGTGGGCGGCGCGCCGCGACGACGGCCTCGACCACCTGGTCTCGGTCGTCGACATCGGCGCCCTCACCGCCTTCACCCTGCTGCACGCGAGCGTGGTGGGCTGGTTCGCGGTACGACGCCGGGGCGGGCCGGTGGTGTGGTGGCGGCACGTACTGGTACCGGTGCTGGGCGCGGCGATCACCATCGCGGTGATCGTGGAGGCGTCCGGTACGGCACAGGTGGTGGGCGCGATCTGGTTGGCGGTGGGGGTACTGGTCCTCGCGCTGCAGTCCCGCGGGGACGGGGCCCGCGCGGACGCCGGTTGAGACCCGCGTCCGACGACTCGGTCAACGACCGACAACCACCACCCCCAGCACCTCGCCCCCGTTGTCAGAGGCGCCCACTACCCTCGGGCGCATGGCTCTCAATACCGCTCCGGACGCGCCGCTCCCCGTCGGCGAGGTCTCCCGGCTGATCGGGGGGTGGATCGATCGGCTCGGGGCGGTGTGGGTCGAGGGGCAGATCACCCAGTTGTCGCGGCGCCCGGGGGCCGGTGTCGTGTTTCTGACGTTGCGTGACCCGTCGTACGACATCTCGGTGAGCGTGACCTGCTTCCGGCAGGTGTTCGACGAGATCGCCGATGTGGTCAGCGAGGGCGCGCGGGTGGTCGTGCTCGCGAAGCCGGAGTGGTATGCCCCGCGTGGGCAGTTGTCGTTGCGGGCCACGGAGATAAGGCCGGTGGGGGTCGGTGAACTCCTCGCGCGGCTGGAGCAGTTGAAGAAGTCGCTGGCCGCCGAGGGGCTGTTCGCGGCCGACCGGAAGAAGTCGTTGCCCTTTCTGCCGCAGTTGATCGGACTGGTCTGCGGGCGCGCCTCGGCCGCCGAGCGGGACGTGCTGGAGAACGCGCGGCATCGCTGGCCCGCCGTCCGCTTCGAGGTGCGCAATGTGCCCGTGCAGGGTGTGCACGCCGTGCCGCAGGTCGTGCAGGCGGTGAAGGAGCTGGACGCGCTCGACGGCGTGGACGTGATCATCGTGGCGCGGGGCGGCGGCAGCGTGGAGGACCTGCTGCCGTTCTCCGACGAGCAGCTCGTACGGGCGGTCTCGGCCTGTCGTACGCCCGTGGTGTCCGCGATCGGGCACGAGCCGGACACCCCGCTCCTGGACTATGTGGCCGACCTGCGCGCCTCCACCCCCACCGACGCCGCGAAGAAGGTCGTACCGGACGTGGGCGAGGAGTACGAGCGCGTACGGCAGTTGCGGGACCGGGCGCGGCGCTGCGTGGTGGCGTTCGTCGACCGGGAGGAGCGCGGGCTGGCGCAGGCGCTGGCGCGGCCGTCGATAGAGGATCCGCACCGGATGATCGACGAGCGCGCGGATCATGTCGCCGCCCTCCTCGACCGCGGCCGGCGCACCCTCGGCCATCTCCTGGACCGCGCCGACTCGGAGCTGACCCACACGCACGCGCGCGTGGTGGCCCTCTCCCCCGCGGCGACCCTGAAGCGGGGGTACGCGGTGCTGCAGAAGGCCGACGGGCATGCCGTCCGGGACCCGGAGGAGGTGACGGCGGACGAGGTGCTGCGGGCCCGGGTCGCCGAGGGTGAGTTCACGGTTCGAGTCGCTGCGGCGGATGCATAGGGTGGGCGGATGACCAGCAAGGTGACGGAAGAGTCGCTCGGGTACGAGCAGGCGCGCGACGAGCTGATCGAGGTCGTGCGGCGGCTGGAGGCGGGCGGTACGACGCTGGAGGAGTCGCTCGCGCTCTGGGAGCGGGGCGAGGAGCTGGCCAAGGTGTGCCGGCGCTGGCTGGACGGGGCCCGGGCGCGGCTGGACGCGGCGCTGGCGGAGGAAGAGGCCGCGGAAGAGGGCGGCGAGTAACCACCACACACGGTCACAGCGGCGGCCTCCGCTGTGAAGCGGATCACTACGCCCCGCTTTTCGTTGAACCTTGAACTTCTCTGCCGTACCGTCGGTCTCGTCAGCCCATCCGGACCGCGGTCCGGATAACCGGTTCCCGGCCACCGAGGAAGTTCTCGCCATGTCTCTCGTTCTTGACCCCACCGCCCAGGACCTGCTGTTCCGTGAGGCCCGCACCGCGAACACCTTCACCGACGAGCCGGTGACGGACGAGCAGGTGCAGGCGATCTACGACCTGGTCAAGTACGGCCCGACCTCCATGAACCAGTCGCCGCTGCGCATCACCCTGGTCCGCTCCGCCGAGGCCCGCGAGCGCCTCGTGCAGCACATGGCCGAGGGCAACCAGAAGAAGACCGCCACCGCCCCGCTGGTCGCGATCCTCTCCGCGGACAACGAGTTCCACGAGGAACTGCCCAACCTGTTCCCGCACTTCCCGCAGGCCAAGGACGCCGTCTTCGCCGAGCGCTCGGTCCGCGAGGGCAACGCCACGCTGAACGCCGCCCTCCAGGCCGCCTACTTCATCATCGGCATCCGCGCCGCCGGCCTCGCCGCCGGCCCGATGACCGGTCTCGACTTCGCGGGCCTCCAGAAGGAGTTCCTGGACGGCGACCACACCCCGCTGATGGTCGTCAACATCGGCAGGCCGGGCCCGGACGCCTGGTTCCCGCGCTCCCCGCGCCTCGCCTACGACGAGGTCGTCACCACCGTCTGAGACGCATGCCGGACGACGTATGACGGATGACACGAGTAAGGCCCCCGGCACTCCCGCCGGGGGCCTTGCTCGTACGCGCGGAAAACACGCGGACTCACTTCGTCCGCAGCGCCTGCGCCATCTCGGTCAACTGGGCGAACGAGCCCGTGCCCGCCACGACCGTCGTCGAGCCCTTGTCCGCGAGCACGAGGGCGTCGTAGCGGCCGCCGGTGTAGCGGGTCCAGGTGTGGCCGTCGATGGTCTGGGTGGTCTTCGTCGCGTCGGCGCCCTGGCTGGCGGTGTCCACGAAGTCGGACGGCTTCTGAGTCGACTGCTCTATCTGGACGTACTGTCCGTCGGGGGCACTGAACCCGAGGTGCCAGGCGTCGAACGCGGCGCCGTCGTAGCGGACCGAGGTCGCCTTCCAGCTCTTGGACAGGCCCTCCGGCGCCGCGACCGGGTACGGCGCCGCGCGGCGTGCCGTCAGCAGCTCCACGCGGTAGTCGACCCGCTTGACGTCCGGAGCGTGGTCGTCGTGCGGGATGAAGATGTAGACGATCGCCGCCGCGATCCCGATCAGGCCCAGGGAGAGAATCATGTCCCGGACCGTCTTCTGCTTGCCGTTCGAACCTGCCACGTCCCTATCGTCGCAGGTACCCCGGTCCGCTCATCCGTGGGCCCCCCTGCTCATTTTGTCTGCCTGGCGATAGAGTCGGGGCACACCCTCATCCGGCCGTCGTCGTATCAGAAAGGTGCGCTCCGATGACCGAGCATCATCATCTGCCGTCCGAACTCGAAGTCCCCTCCGAGGCCCCCGACCGCAACCTCGCCCTGGAACTCGTCCGGGTGACCGAAGCCGCCGCGATGGCCGCGGGCCGCTGGGTCGGGCGCGGCGACAAGAACGGCGCCGACGGCGCCGCCGTGCGTGCCATGCGGACCCTCGTCTCCACCGTCTCGATGAACGGCGTCGTCGTCATCGGTGAGGGCGAGAAGGACGAGGCGCCGATGCTCTTCAACGGCGAGCGTGTCGGTGACGGGACCGGGCCCGAGTGCGACATCGCCGTCGACCCGATCGACGGCACCACGCTCAACGCCAAGGGCATGCCGAACGCGATCGCCGTGCTGGCCGCCGCGGACCGGGGTTCGATGTTCGACCCGTCCGCCGTGTTCTACATGGACAAGCTGGTCACCGGGCCCGAGGCCGCCGAGTTCGTCGACATCGAGGCCCCGATCTCGGTGAACGTCCGCCGGGTCGCCAAGGCCAAGCGGGTCACGCCCGAGGACGTCACCGTCGTCGTCCTGGACCGGCCGCGCCACGACGGCATCATCAAGGAGATCCGGGAGACCGGTGCGCGGATCAAGCTGATCTCCGACGGCGATGTCGCCGGGTCGATCCTGGCGCTGCGCGAGGGCACCGGCGTCGACCTGCTGCTCGGCATCGGCGGCACCCCCGAGGGCATCATCTCGGCGTGTGCCGTGAAGTGCCTCGGGGGCGTCATCCAGGGCAAGTTGTGGCCGAAGGACGACGCCGAGCGGCAGCGGGCGCTGGACGCCGGGCACGACCTGGACCGCGTGCTGACCACGAACGACCTGGTGTCGGGCGAGAACGTGTTCTTCGTCGCGACCGGGATCACGGACGGCGAGCTGCTGCGGGGCGTGCGCTACCGCTCGGAGACCGCCACCACCGACTCGATCGTGATGCGGTCCAAGTCCGGCACGGTCCGGCGGATCGACTCCGAGCACCGGCTCAGCAAGCTGCGGGCCTACAGCGCGATCGACTTCGACCGGGCCAAGTAGCCGCGACCACACGGTCGTACACGAAGAGGCGCCCCCGGTGCGGTGGGGGCGCCTCTTCCACGTCGGTCAGCCGGCCGCCGCTATACGGCCCGCCGCGCGGGCCTTCTGGAGCTCCAGGTCGCGGCGGCGGCGCCTGGCCAGGACCACCCGGCGTTCGGCGGCGGTGAGGCCGCCCCAGACGCCGTACGGCTCCGGTTGCAGGAGCGCGTGCTCCCGGCACTCGACCATGACCGGACAGCGGGCGCAGACGCGCTTGGCGGCGTCCTCGCGGGAGAGTCGGGCGGCGGTGGGTTCCTTGGAGGGGGCGAAGAACAGGCCGGCCTCGTCGCGCCGGCACACCGCTTCGGTGTGCCAGGGAGCGTCTTGGTCCCTGTCTCGCGCAGGCACCCGCTGAGCCGGAACAGCGGCTACCTGCAGGGACGAATGCGGCGGTTGCAGCACGGTCTACTCCTGACGACGGCTTCGCGAGCGAGAGACGATGCAGCAAGCCCTACCCGCTGTGCGCGCGCCTATGCACTGAGTTCCGAACCGCTGGTTTTCGGGCTCTTCTGCGCGATGTCAGGGGCCGACCGGCGTGGACCGATCAGCTCCACATGTGCCCCGATTCACAACCGTCAACGATCCAGGTGCTTGCGCAAACTCTTGTCGACCTTGCGCTGAACCCGATCGAGAATGTCCGCAACGAGCTTGCCCCGCTTGGGTTTTGCCTCGATGTTTCCGAGTACGGCCCACCCGTCGACGTAGACCACCGGCGCGTCCGGTTCCAGGGAATCCAGCGTGTCCACCTCGAAGTTGCCGAGGACACCGCCGCCGGTGCCGCGCAGCGACACGTTCTCCGGGACGCGGATCTCGACGTTGCCGAAGACCGAGATGGCCTTGATGACGACCTGCTGGTACTCGAAGATCGCCTCGCTGAGGTCGATCTCGACACTGCCGAACACGGCGTACGCGTGCATACGGCGGCCGGCCCGCCAGCGGCCCTTGCGCATGGCGGCGCTGAACACCGCCACCACGTTCTCATCGGCCTCGGCGGGGATCGCGCCCTCCGTCGGGCGGTTCGGGGCGGGGCTGTACGACGCGGCAGTCGCCCGATGCCCATGGGCGGCCGGCAGATCCTGGATGAAGACCTCCAGCTCGCCCACCGTCTTGGCGCTCAGCACCCCCTCGACCCGCTCGGCGTGCTCGTCGGCGGTCAGCCGCCCCTCGGCCAGGGCGTCCCGCAGGATGTCGGCGATGCGGTCACGGTCGGCGTCCGAGGCGCGCAGCGCGGAGGCCGCGGGGGCGGGCTGCGGGGCCGCGGGCTGCTTCTGCGCGGGCTGCTTCTGAAGGTCCACGGCAGCAGCGTACCGAAACGCGATAGATCGCGACTAGGGGTGTGGACAACGTTGGCGTGGCGAACTGAGCCCTACCTCACAAGCCCGCTGTCAGCGGCAGGTTCTACGCTGGTGGGCGCCGGCCGATGGAGGCCGGCTGCGCTGTCTGTCGAGTGAGGAATGGGCGACATGCCTGAGTTCGCGTACACCGATCTGCTCCCCATGGGAGAGGACACCACCCCGTACCGGCTGGTGACCTCCGAGGGTGTCTCCACCTTCGAGGCCGACGGGCGGACGTTCCTCAAGGTCGAGCCGGAGGCGCTGCGCAAGCTCGCGGCCGAGGCGATCCACGACATCCAGCACTATCTGCGGCCCGCGCACCTCGCGCAGCTCCGCCGGATCATCGACGACCCCGAGGCGTCGAACAACGACAAGTTCGTCGCCCTGGACCTGCTGAAGAACGCGAACATCGCGGCGGCCGGCGTGCTGCCCATGTGCCAGGACACCGGCACGGCGATCGTCATGGGCAAGCGCGGGCAGAACGTCCTCACCGGAGGTGAGGACGAGAAGGCCCTGTCGCGCGGCATCTACGACGCCTACCTGAACCTGAACCTGCGGTACTCGCAGATGGCCCCGCTGACGATGTGGGACGAGAAGAACACCGGATCGAACCTGCCCGCCCAGATCGAGCTGTACGCGACCGACGGCGGCGCCTACAAGTTCCTGTTCATGGCGAAGGGCGGCGGCTCGGCCAACAAGTCGTTCCTCTACCAGGAGACGAAAGCGGTCCTCAACGAGGGCTCCATGATGAAGTTCCTCGAGGAGAAGATCCGTTCGCTGGGTACGGCGGCCTGCCCGCCGTACCACCTGGCGATCGTGGTCGGCGGCACGAGCGCCGAGTACGCGCTGAAGACCGCGAAGTACGCCTCCGCGCACTACCTGGACGAGATCCCGGCCGAGGGTTCGGAGTTGGGGCACGGCTTCCGGGACAAGGACCTGGAGCAGAAGGTCTTCGAGCTGACCCAGAGGATCGGCATCGGGGCGCAGTTCGGCGGCAAGTACTTCTGCCACGACGTGCGCGTGGTGCGGCTGCCGCGGCACGGCGCGTCCTGCCCGGTCGCCATCGCCGTGTCCTGCTCGGCCGACCGGCAGGCCGTCGCGAAGATCACCGCGGAGGGCGTCTTCCTGGAGCAGTTGGAGACCGACCCGGCGCGGTTCCTGCCGGAGACGACCGACGAGCATCTCGACGAGGCCGGCGACGTCGTGAAGATCGACCTCAACCAGCCGATGGACGACATCCTCGCCGAGCTGACCAAGTACCCGGTGAAGACCCGGCTTTCGCTCTCCGGCCCGCTGGTCGTGGCCCGTGACATCGCGCACGCCAAGATCAAGGAGCGGCTCGACGCGGGCGAGGAGATGCCGCAGTATCTGAAGGACCACCCGGTGTACTACGCGGGCCCGGCGAAGACCCCCGAGGGCTACGCGTCCGGCTCCTTCGGCCCGACCACGGCCGGGCGCATGGACTCCTACGTCGAGCAGTTCCAGGCGGCGGGCGGTTCCAAGGTGATGCTCGCGAAGGGCAACCGCAGCAAACAGGTCACCGACGCCTGCGACGCGCACGGCGGCTTCTACCTCGGCTCGATCGGCGGCCCGGCGGCCCGGCTCGCCCAGGACTGCATCAAGAAGGTCGAGGTCGTCGAGTACGAGGAGCTCGGCATGGAGGCCGTCTGGAAGATCGAGGTCGAGGACTTCCCGGCGTTCGTCGTGGTCGACGACAAGGGCAACGACTTCTTCCAGAACCCGGCTCCGGAGCCGACGTTCACGCACATTCCGGTGCGGGGGCCGGGGCTGGCCTGAGCGTCGCGCCGTCCCCCCGTCGGGGCGAGCGCGCTTCCGCCGGGCCCGCCAGGGCAATGCGGTTGTTCGTGATGTCAACGGGGCCTGCTGGGCCCTACCCTGAGGGCCTGTCACTCTCGGGGGAGCACGCATGACGTTCGACCAGTCCTCCTGGCAGCTCCACAACAGCCGGGTCTTCAACATCGCGGGCGATCTGCGTCTGACCGAGCAGAGCGGGCCGGCGGAGTTCGCCGAGGCGGTCGCCGAACTGCGGTCCCGTGTCGGCGCGTTGGAGGGGGTACCGGAGTCGGAGCGCGCTGCCCTCGACGCGGAACTGGCCCAAATCGCCGGGGACGCCCTCGGGGGCACGGGCGAGGCCGACGGCGATACGGCCGCCGATCCGGACGTGGAGGCCGCGAACGACCAGGACGACGCCGAGGCCGCGCCCGACGGAACGGATGACGCCGTCACCGGTCGGCTGACCCGGTTCGCCAACCGGCTACGCGCCCTGCGCGGCACCGCCGCCGCGGCCGCCGAACTGGGCAACACCGTGGACGAGCTGGCCCGCTGGGCCGGCGGCCACCACTTTTGATCGGCCCCGTGCGATGCGGGGATCCGACGCGACACAACCTGGCTACGAGCAGCCGAACTGGCGGGCGGAGACCGTCATCAACGCGGGCGCCGTCCACCTTCCCGGAAGCTCCGGGCCGCAGCTCGGTGGGACACCCGAGGACGTCCCTCCGCCGCCGCCGGACGCCGCGGGCTTCCGGCGGTCACTGGCCCGGCTGCTGCTGCGGAAGCTGACCTCCACGCTCGACGAGATGCACTGGCTGGACGACACGCTGGTCGAGTTGTCCGCGATCGTGGAGGACGTCGACGGCCGTACGGTGACCGGTCGCCGCCGCGGTCCCCTGAGACGGCGCGAACGCTCGGCGGTCAGACCGCTGATGCAGATGCTGGACCGCCCCGAGACCGACCTCGTCCTCCTCCAGGGCGGCGCCGGCGCGGGCAAGAGCGTGGCCCTGCGTCAGCACGCCATGTCGCGGTTGGAGGAGATCGCCGAGGGCCGCGACCCGGATGGGCCCCTGCCGCTCTACGTGAACCTCCGCGAGCTCAGGGCGAAACCCCATGAAATCAACACCGATGTACTGCGGCGGTACATCATGTCGCAGACCGGCGCACGGGGCAGCACCGACGTCGCGACGTACTTCGCCCACTGCTTCAGGGAGGACCTCCAGCAGCGACGGGTCACCCTGCTGCTCGACTCCTTCGACGAGATCCCGGCCGTACTCGACAGTCCGACGATCGACGCCGCGGTGGCGCCCTACATCCAGACCGTCATCGAGCTCGTCGGGGGCGGCGGGCGGTGTGTGGTCGCCGCGCGGGAGTACAAGGGCCCGCGCGCGTCGGGCTGGACCCGGCTCCAGCTCCTCGGCCTGGATCCGGAACAGCAGGAGGTGTTCCTGCGCAGACTCGGCTTCAGGGAGGCCGACTTCGCGCGCGTGCAGGCACTGCTGACGGAACCGCGCCGGGGGTTCGCGACCGAGCTGCGGAACCCGCTCAGCCTGCATCTCCTCGCCACGTACGTACGGGAGAGGGACGCCGTGCCGGACCGCCCGAGCGCGTTGTTCGAGGAGTACGCGGCGTCGCGGCTGCGCAGGGCACTGCCCTCGGCGGACGACCAGGACGGCCTTGAGCCCACCGGTCGGCGGCCCCACGGCCCGCACCGTCGGATCGAGGACTTCCTTGCCCGCTTCGCCTTCCAACTGACCGGGACGCGGGGCGGACTGTCCGTGGACGAGCGGACCTTGCGGAACGAGATCTCCCGGGATGCCGGGGATCCCGCGACCCGGGACCTGATGATCCAGGTACTCGCGGAGTCACGGATCCTGGTCTCCTCGCCGGAGGAACCGGTGGGGAGCGCCAACGAACCGGGACCCGCCGAGCAGTCCGGCCGCAGGGTGTCCTTCGGCCACCGACGCGTCCTGCAGTACTTCGCCGGCCGGTACGTGACCGAACACCCGTCGGCCGTACCGCCCCGTGAACTGGCGACCAGCGGGCAGTGGCGCGAGACCGCCGTGACCGTGCTCCAGGACGGTACCGCCGAGGTCACGGACCCGCTGCTGGAGGCACTGAGCGAGGTCCTCGCCGACGAGCGGGACCAGGCCGACCAGGCCGGCGCGGACGGGTTCACCTGGTCACCGAGGGCCGTACACACCCTGGAACTGCTGACGGCCGCCTACCAGGGCCGGCCGGAGTTGCCGCACACCCTCGTGCGGACGCTGGTCGAGGATCTCGTGGCGAGGGCGTGGAAACAGGGGAGCATCAGCGACCGCAAGTTCGCCCTGGACTGCATACCGCTGCTCTCCGAAGGACTGCGCCAGTCGTACGTGGACGCGGCGTTCGCCGGAAAGAGCAACTGGCTGCGGATGACGGCGCTGCGGGACTGCGCCATGTTGCCGGTGGTGCCGGCGACGGTACGGAGGGCGGTCCGCAGGCTGTTGATCACGCGTCTCGCGGAGAAGCCGTCGGCCGCGGAGACTCGGGCGTTCGACGGGGATCTGCGGCGGTTGCGTGTGGAGGAGGATCTGGTCGGGTTGCGGAGGGTGGTGAAGTGGGCGCCCAAGGGGGTCTGGCTCTGGTTCCCGTTCGGCACGTTGGTCCTGGTGCTTCCCGACCTATCGCGTCCGCTGACCATGCTGTCCGACTTCGTGCTGGGATCGCTCATAGCTTTCAGCGCTCCCTGGGCCCTCTTCTGGTGCGTCCAGGCCAGCGAGCCGCTGTCCTACGGAGCAAGGCGGCGGCGGATCCACAGGTTTCTGGATCAGAGCGGCCTCGGTGTGGTCAGGATCAGGCTCGTATGGCTGACGGTGGGCCTCGCCGCGGGAACCGGGGCTCTCTGTGTAATGGCGCTGGCGATCCTGGTCCTGTTGGCGTTCGCAGGGACACACGCATTGGTCGGGGCACTGGTCTGGCTGCTGTTGACCCTGTACGCGGCCATGTGGGGTCCCAGCCTTCTCTACGCGGTGCGTCGGGCCTCCCCCTCCTGGCCGTTCAGCGCGAGGAGAGTGGTGCTCGTCGTGCCGTACATGCTGATGTCCGAAACCCGTCTGGTCCGCAGGCTGTTGAAGAAGCAACCCACCCTGGTCTACGTACTGGCGGTCACGACGATCCCGCTGGGGCTCGGTATGGCGGGCTTCCTCAGCTACTTGATGACGCGGGTCCGATTCCCATCGCTGGTGGTCCACATCATCCTCGTGGTCTTCGGTGCGATAGCGGTCGGCACGCTCTCATACGCGCTGTTCCGCGTCGCCATCCGCCCCCTCTACCGCGAACTCCGCCGCCACCGCGCCCTCACCCGCGCCATCGCCCAGGGCTCCCCCGGCGGCCCCGCCTTCTTCACCGCCCTGTTCGACCTCCGCGACGCGAACGAAGCCGTCGACTACGTGTCGCGCATCCGCACCGTGCCACGCGGCGCCCCCCTCGACGTGGACCGGCAGACCCTGCGCCGCTGCATCGCCCTCCTTCAGGGCGGGGCGCCCGCCGAGCCCGTCCCCGGGATCTCCCCCGAAGCCCTGGCCCAACTGACCAAATGGCAGGACGACAGTCAGCTTCTCGACGAATTGGGGCGGCTGGACGAGCAGCTTCGTACCCGCTGACGGGACCATTCGGGGGAACGCCCCCGGAACATCCGGGCCCGCCCGGTCGCTATACGGGTATGAGCGACTACCGCATCGAGCACGACTCCATGGGCGAGGTACGGGTCCCGGCGGACGCGAAGTGGCGTGCCCAGACCCAGCGTGCCGTAGAGAACTTCCCGATCTCCGGCCAGCACATCGAGCGGGCCCACATCCAGGCCCTGGCCCGCATCAAGGGTGCCGCCGCCAAGGTGAACTCGGAACTGGGCGTGCTCGACAAGGACATCGCGGAGGCGATCCAGGAGGCGGCCCGTGAGGTCGCCGATGGGCAGTGGGACGAGCACTTTCCGATCGACGTGTTCCAGACGGGGTCGGGCACCTCGTCCAACATGAACACCAACGAGGTGATCGCGACCCTGGCGACCGAGCGGCTCGGGCGCGATGTGCATCCCAACGACCACGTGAACGCCTCGCAGTCGTCCAACGACGTCTTCCCGTCCTCCATCCACATCGCGGCCACCGGCGCCGTGATCCACGACCTGATTCCCGCCCTGGAGCATCTCTCGGACGCGCTGTCGCGCAAGTCCGTCGAGTTCGCCGATGTGGTGAAGTCCGGGCGGACCCATCTCATGGACGCCACGCCCGTGACGCTGGGCCAGGAGTTCGGCGGGTACGCGGCCCAGGTGCGCTACGGCGTCGAGCGGCTGGAGGCCTCGCTGCCGCGGCTCGCGGAGCTGCCTCTGGGCGGGACCGCCGTCGGTACGGGGATCAACACCCCGCCCGGGTTCTCCGCCGCCGTGATCGCTGAGGTCGCCCTGGTCACCGGGTTGCCGTTGACCGAGGCGCGGGACCACTTCGAGGCGCAGGGTGCCCGGGACGGGATCGTCGAGACCAGCGGGCAGTTGCGGACCATCGCCGTAGGGCTGACGAAGATCGCGAACGATCTGCGGTGGATGGCTTCCGGGCCGCGCACGGGGCTGGCCGAGATCTCCCTTCCCGACCTCCAGCCGGGGTCCTCGATCATGCCGGGCAAGGTCAACCCGGTGATTCCGGAGG
Source organism: Streptomyces sp. NPDC051576 (assembly GCF_040681835.1). NCBI lineage: Bacteria > Bacillati > Actinomycetota > Actinomycetes > Kitasatosporales > Streptomycetaceae > Streptomyces > Streptomyces sp. NPDC051576. The sequence continues at coordinate 739,409 of NZ_JBFAZO010000001.1, read as the reverse complement.
CCGTGCTGATGGTCGCGGCGCAGGTCGTCGGCAATGACGCGACCGTCGCCACCGCCGGGGCCGCGGGCAACTTCGAGCTGAACGTCATGCTGCCGGTGATCGCCAAGAACGTCCTGGAATCGATCCGGCTGCTCGCGAACGTCTCGCGGCTGCTCGCCGACCGGACCGTCGACGGGATCGTCGCGCACCGCGAGCGGGCGCGTGAATACGCCGAGTCCTCGCCGTCCGTCGTCACCCCGCTCAACAAGTACATCGGGTACGAGGAGGCCGCCAAGGTGGCCAAAAAGGCGCTGGCGGAGCGGAAGACGATCCGGCAGGTCGTGCTGGAGAACGGCTATGTTGAGCGCGGCGATCTCACCGTCGCCCAGCTGGACGAGGCCCTCGATGTCCTGCGGATGACGCGGCCGTAACCTTTGGTTGCCATGGCGCGAACCGTGACGCGCACCGCAGCGTCGTATGCCCGGGGCACCTAATATCTGTTCATGGCAGACGGTGGAGCGGTGAGAGCGGTGGAAGCGGGTACGTCTACGGCCTTCTGGGCGCCCGGGAGTCAGATCCTGTGGCGCTACCGGGAGAACGCCGGCGAGCGCTTCCACATCGTCCGCCCCGTCACGGTCGTCCGCGACGACGAGGAGCTGCTCGCGGTCTGGATGGCGCCCGGCACCGAGTGTGTGAAGCCGGTGCTCGCGGACGGTACTTCGGTGCACGTGGAGCCGCTGGAGACCCGGTACACCAAGCCGCGCACCGTGCAGTTGGACCGCTGGTTCGGGACGGGCGTGCTGAAGCTGGCGCGGCCCGGTGAGCCCTGGTCGGTGTGGCTTTTCTGGGAACCAGGATGGCAGTTCAAGAACTGGTACGTGAACCTTGAGGAGCCGCTGGCCCGTTGGGCGGGCGGGGTCGACTCCGAGGACCATTTCCTGGACATCACCGTGGAGCCGGACCGGAGTTGGCAGTGGCGTGACGAGGACGAGTTCGCGCAGGCCCAGCGGGACGGTCTGATGGATCCCCAACTCGCCGAGCGGGTAAGGAAAGCGGGCTGGTCGGCGGTCGAGACGATCCGCGCCTGGGGCCCGCCGTTCGCGGACGGCTGGCAGCACTGGCGCCCGGATCCGTCCTGGGCTGTACCTTCACTTCCGGAGGACTGGGACCGCACCCCCGCGCACATGTCCACATGAGACCCTTGATGCGCCCCCGGTCCGCAACCGTAGGATCGTCCTCCGCAAGGGCACAGCGACAACTCCCGGGGCGGACACCGGGACTGACCAGACGTCACCGAGGGGCGGCAGGACGTGAGCGAGGGGTATCAGGGCACCGGCGGTTCGGGCCGCCGGCCCACCGGTGGCACAGGAACAGCCTCTGACCACGCGGGAATTCCGTTCCTGGGGCACGTATTCCGGGTATCGGCATTTCGGCGGGACGAACCGCGCGGACGGCGTGCGGTCCCGGACGGACGGATTCGACACGCGTGACGGAGCACCCCACCTCCTTCGAGCGCCCACAGGGCGCCGACCCCACGGACCCCCGTGGGGCGCTTCTGCGTACTCCGACGCCGCCCAGGCCGTCCGGTGCCGCCGGTTTACCGGCCCAGGCACGCACCGGTGAGCCGCATTCGGCACCGGGTACGAGCACGTCCCGCGCCAAGGGGAAGGACCCGGCAGGTACCCCTGTGAAGCCCGACACCGCAGGTGGCTCCGAGCACTCCCAGCCCTCGGCCGCCGAACCCGACACCCACCGTCCGCGTCCCGTGCCCGACGGCATCCCGGCCCAGCCAGCCGGTGGCGAGGTCTCCGACTCCTCCGACAAGGAGCGCCGTACGGGACAGGGGCTGCCACCGGGCCGTCCCATGCCGATGCGGCGGGACGGCGACCGGCTGCGCTTCGTGGGCGCCGCGACCCGGCGGATCGCCCGCGGCATCGACCTGGACGAGATCGTGATGGGGCTGTGCCGGGCGACCGTGCCGACCTTCTCGGACGCGATCCTGGTCTATCTGCGCGACCCGCTACCGGTGGGCGACGAGCGGCCGACCGGTCCCGTCGTGCTGCGGCTGCGCCGTACCGACCGGATCCCGGAGGAGCGGGACACGGAGAACGGCTTCCTGCCCGCCCTCCAGCCGGAGCAGCCGTCCGAGCTGTCGGCGGTCACCGCCGAGCTGTGCGAGGTACGGCCCGGCGGCGCGCTCAACGAGGTGCTGCGGGGCGTGCGGCCGGTCTTCGCGGACTCGCCCGCCGCCCGTGCCGCGCTGCCGGAACTCCTCGGCGAGGGCGGCGAGTTGATCGTCCCCGGCGGTCAGCGCGCGATCCTCGCGCCGCTGCGCGGCCGGCGCCGGGTGATCGGCGCCGCGCTCTTCCTGCGCAGCTCGGAGCGGATGGCGTTCGAGGCCGACGACCTCCTGGTCGCCGCCCAGCTCGCCACCCACAGCGCGCTGGGCATCGACAAGGCGGTGCTCTACGGCCGTGAGGCGTACATCGCCGACGAGCTGCAGCGCACCATGCTCCCCGAGACCCTCCCCCGCCCCACCGGCGTACGGCTGGCCTCCCGGTATCTCCCGGCCGCCGAGACGGCCCGGGTCGGCGGCGACTGGTACGACGCGATCCCGCTGCCCGGCAGCCGGGTCGCCCTGGTCGTCGGCGACGTCATGGGCCACTCCATGACCTCGGCCGCGATCATGGGCCAACTCCGCACCACCGCCCAGACGTTGGCGGGCCTGGACCTGCCCCCGCAGGAGGTCCTGCACCATCTCGACGAGCAGGCCCAGCGGCTGGGCACCGACCGCATGGCGACCTGCCTCTACGCGGTCTACGACCCGGTCTCGCACCGCATCACCATCGCCAACGCCGGCCATCCGCCGCCCGTCCTGCTCCACCTGGGCGGCCGGGCCGAGGTGCTGCGGGTGCCGCCCGGCGCCCCGATCGGCGTGGGCGGGGTCGACTTCGAAGCCGTGGAACTGGACGCACCCGCCGGAGCGACCCTGCTCCTCTACACGGACGGGCTGGTCGAGTCGCGGCTGCGGGACGTCTGGACCGGGATAGAGCAGCTCCGCGAGAAGCTCGCCGCGGTCGCGCAGCTCACCGGACCGGACCATCCGCCGCCCCTGGAAGCCCTGTGCGACGAGGTGCTCGACATGCTCGGCCCGGGCGACCGGGACGACGACATCGCGCTGCTCGCCGCCCGCTTCGACGGGATCGCGCCGAGTGACGTGGCGTACTGGTTCCTCGACCCGGAGGAAACGGCCCCCGGCCAGGCCCGCCGACTGGCCCGGCGCGCGCTGTCCCGCTGGGGCATGGAGGACATGAGCGACTCGGTCGAGCTGCTGGTCAGCGAGGTCGTGACGAACGCCGTGCGGTACGCCTCCCGCCCGGTCACGCTACGGCTGCTGCGGACCGACGTGCTGCGCTGCGAGGTCGGCGACGACGTGCCCCAGCTGCCCCGGCTGCGGCAGGCGCGGGCCACGGACGAGGGCGGGCGCGGCCTCTACCTGGTCAACAAACTGGCCCGTCGGTGGGGAGCCACCCGGCTGAGTACCGGAAAGGTGGTCTGGTTCGAACTGAACCGGAATTAGACCCCGTCCAAAAGTTGCCGACATACCGGCGTCGGAGTTGACTGCTGGGGTACGCGAAGCGGAAGCGACCTACTCTCCCTGAAGGAGGACGCTCGTGACGCAGGCACCCCAGCACACTCCGTACACCACGAACAACGTCGGAATTCCGGTGGAGAGCGACGAACACTCGCTCACCGTCGGACCCGACGGCCCGATCCTGCTCCAGGACCACTACCTCATCGAGAAGATGGCCCAGTTCAACCGGGAACGGGTCCCCGAGCGGGTGGTGCACGCCAAGGGCAGCGGGGCGTACGGCTTCTTCGAAGTCACCAACGACGTCAGTCAGTTCACCAGGGCCGATCTCTTCCAGCCCGGCAAACGCACCGAGATGCTGGCCCGGTTCTCCACCGTGGCCGGTGAGCAGGGCTCGCCCGACACCTGGCGCGACCCGCGCGGCTTCGCCCTCAAGTTCTATACGGAACACGGCAATTACGACATGGTGGGCAACAACACCCCGGTCTTCTTCGTCCGGGACACCATCAAGTTCCAGGACTTCATCCGCTCGCAGAAACGCCATCCGGTGACCGGGCTGCGCAGCAACGACATGCAGTGGGACTTCTGGACCCTCTCCCCCGAGTCGGCACACCAGGTGACCTGGCTGATGGGCGACCGGGGCATCCCGAAGACGTACCGCCACATGAACGGCTACAGCTCCCACACCTATATGTGGATCAACGGCGCCGGTGAGCGGTTCTGGGTGAAGTACCACTTCAAGACCGACCAGGGCATCGAGTACCTCACCCAGGCCGAGGCCGACGAACTGGCCGGGCAGGACGGCGACAAGCACCGCCGGGACCTGCACGAGTCGATCGAGTCCGGGAACGCGCCGAGCTGGACCCTGAAGGTCCAGATCATGCCGTTCGAGGACGCGGCGGACTACCGCTTCAACCCCTTCGACCTGACCAAGGTCTGGCCGCACGGGGACTATCCGCTGATCGACGTCGGCCGGATGACCCTGAACCGGAACCCGGAGGACTACTTCGTCCACATCGAGCAGGCCGCCTTCGAGCCCTCGAACCTGGTCCCGGGCATCGGCCCCTCACCGGACAAGATGCTGCTGGGCCGGCTGTTCTCGTACCCGGACACCCACCGGTACCGGATCGGCCCCAACTACGCCCAGCTGCCGCCGAACCGCCCGCACTCCCGGGTCGACTCGTACGCCAAGGACGGCCCGATGCGCTACGAGCCGTCCCGTGCCGCCCGCCCGTACGCCCCGAACTCCTACGGCGGCCCCGCGGCCGACTACGGGCAGTTCGGCGACCCGGCGAGCTGGCAGACCGCCGGTGAACTGGTGCGCGAGGCAACGAGGTTGCACCGCGAGGACGACGACTGGGGCCAGGCCGGCACGATGGTCCGCGAGGTCTTCGACGACGCGGCCCGCGACCGCCTCGTGTCCAACGTCAGCGGCCACCTGAAGGCCGACGTCTCCCGCTCGGTCCTCGACCGCGCCCTGCAGTACTGGCACAACATCGACAAGGAGACCGGCGACCGGATCGCCGCGAACTTCGCCTAGCGGTACGGCAGACGTTAGGGCGCCCGGCGGTGTGCCGGGCGCCCTAACGGGGTGATCAGGACGAGGGGGCCGGAGTGGGCACATCCTTGAGGTACGCTGCGGCCTTTCTGCGGCGCGCGGGGAGGAACGGGTCGATCGAACCGGCGCCGGTGCCGGGGGAGGCGTCCTCGCCACGGATACGGGCGGCGAGACGGGTCAGCTCAGGATCACCGGGGCCGACGTTGATCTGGAAGTGGGACTCCTTGACGGGGTCCGCGTTTCCGCCCCAGCCGACGACTCCCTCGCAGTCGGCGAGGATGTCGGCCACGACCACCTTCTCCACATCGGAGAGTCCGGTGCCCTTCTGCGCCCCGAGTGGGTAGAAGAGCGGGCGAATCGTGATCGCCGTACCGGAGAGGTGGTTGGACTCGAAGTCCGCGCCGACGGCCCGGTCGGTCGAGTGCCCCTGGACGTCGCCGGGGCGGAGCGTGTCGATCTCGTAGCTGAACCGGCGGGCCACGTGCAGAAGCACGGTGGCGACGTCGCCCTTCAGGAGAGGGACGGAGGCGTTGGTGCCCTCGATCCTCGAGGTCTCCGTGTGGGCGGTGTCGACGACCGGCCAGTGGTTCTGGGTCCGTCTGCCCCGCCATCCGCTCGACTGCGGGGCTGCCTGAGCGCTCGGGCTCGCGGCGACGAGGGTTGCGGCGGTGATGCCCGCGGCGAGGCCGAGGGTCTGACGGCGGGTCAGCGTGCGGGCGGGGCGAGTGGTGTCGTTCAACGTGTGCGTCCTTTCCGGTGGCGGCGGTAGGCGAGGACAAGCACCGCCACCAGGCTGGCCGTCAGGACGACCGCGCAGGTGAGGGCGAGTGGATTGATCCAGGCGCTCACGAAATCCTTGTGCGCGCCGTTGTCCCAGTGGCATGTCGCCTGCGGCGGCAGAACGCCGCTGTCGTAACGGATCAGATGGACGGTGGGGCGCAGTTCGAGTTGGTCGGGGCATGCGTGCGCCGGGATGGTCATGACGACCTGGAAGCAACCGACGACGTAGCAGAGAATCCCCGTGGTGGCGGACGCCTTGACGATGCTGACGAGCCGTCGGCCCTCGTGGAGCCGGACGAAGGCGAGGCCGCACGCCACGAGGAGAACTGCCAGGAACCAGGAACCCATCAGTCGGCTGAGCCCGAGAAGAGCTTTGCGTGGTTGGCCAGAAGCTTCGTTTGGCTGGTCTCCTCCAGCCCGGCGCGGGCGAACAGCGTTTCCGCGAAACCGAGACAGAAGGGCTGGAGCAGGTCGTCCGGGAGCGTGTGGGAAAGGATGATGGCGATTCCTCCGCCCTCGTACTCGAGCGCGACCCGTCCGAGGTTGATGATCGGGGAATCCAGCGCGGTGAGGATGTAGTGCGCGGCGTCCTGCGCCGTGGACCGCGTGGTGTCGAACCGCTTGGACAGGAAGTCCTGGAAGCGGGTCGCTCCGCCGGTCTGTTCGTAGTGCTCGCGCAGGGCCGTGGTGATGGCCTTGCCGGCTCGCAGCTTCTCGGCGAGGAGGAACCCGTCCACGTCCTCGATGAGATCCTCGAAGCTGAAGCTGGAGGAGACGCCGATCTTCGCCATGTAGTCGGTGCAGTAGGTGTAGCCGGAGGCGATCGAGTCGCTGTCGCGACGCCAGTTCCCGTAGAACGTCATGACGTCCCCGGCCCATCCGGCGACATCACCCGCGTTGGCCTGGGTGTGGTCGACCAGGGGCGGCTTGATCATGTGCCCGGCGGCGGTGGCGAGCAGATGCTGGGGGCCCAGAGTCTGTCCCGTGAACGGATCAGTGAATTCGGCGAGCAATTCCGCCCCGTGACTGTCGGCGTAGGCGACGAAGTCCCAGTCGACGTCACCTATCAACTGCGTCCACCGATAGTCCGAGTAGCGCGCCTGGCGGTAGTAGTCGGTGACGAGCCGGTTCGGGTCGCCGCTGCCGTAGTCCTGCGCCAGGCCGTACAACTGGTCGATGTTCGTGAGGAGGGCGGCAGCGGGAGAGACGGCGCGGTTGACGTCTCCCTGACCGTTGTCGGAACCGGCCCGGTGCACGTCACGGTCCAAGGAGAACACGTCGGTGCCGTTGGTGACCTGGTATTCCTTGATCTGGTTGAAGGACCAGTTCGAGGGGAGCGGAAAGCCGAGGTTGCCGGAGAATCCCCAGGACATTCCGGAGACGAACGAGTATCTGGCGTAGGTCTCCTGTGTCACCTGGGCGCACACGTTTCTGGAGCCGTACACGCCGTGCACGTAACGCTTTCCCTTGGAGGAAAGGCCGGAGGTGACACCCCGGAAGTACTCCAGGATTTTTGGCATGTCCTCCACGGTCGCATCGTAGTCGACGGCGAAGTAGATGACGGTGCCCCGGTTGAACCCGAAGTGGACTGCCTGGTCGTGAGCGAGCCGGCCGTGGGTGTAGCCGTTGGCGGAGTTGTACTCGGAGAGGCTTCTGCCGTTGTCCTGGAAGATGGGGAAGACACGCAGGCCCGCGCCGAAGATGTCTCCGAGTTCGCCTTCCTCCAGCATCTTCGAACCACCGCCGGCGGACGCTTCGTTCAGGTAGCGGCCGACGTGCAGATACCCGTCGTTGTGCATCCGCTGTCCCCGCGACGCCGTAATGGTGTACGCGGTGTCGGACGCGGTGGCATTGCGGTCGGGATCGCCCATGGACACCAGGAGTTGGGCCCAGGTCAGGTAGTCGCCCATGCCCGTGCGCTCGGAGGTGGAGAACCCGGAGAACGCCTGGAAGCCGCTGACCCAGCCCGCGATGTCGGAGTCCCAGGTGTCGGTGAAGTGGGTGCGCTGATCATCCTCGGCGGCTGTGAGAACGGGCTCGTTGAACACGCAGGCCGCGGAGAAGAGCTGCATGAAGATTCCGGTCGAGCCGGGGCCCACGGAATGGGCCTTGAGCGCGGCCTGGGTTCCGGCGCCGAAGTTTCCGGTCGCCTGGTCCTCCGGTATGCCGCTCTCTATTTGGATGGCCTTCATCAGGGCCTGCTGGACATCGCGGGAATAGTGGCCGTCCGTGGGGCCGATGGTGCATGTACTCCGCGTCCAGTAGCGGCCGTTGAGCCACTGCTGAATGGATCTGACCTTGTCGTCGCCGCCGGACAGAACGGCATAGGCGTCCATGTTGAGAATCGCCTTGAGGACCTTGGGCTGGACCACCCCACCATCGCGGACGAGGCCCATGTTCTCCTTCATCAGGTCGACCGATGCGGCGGCGACGGAGTCGAAGGACACCACCCCGGTGTCCCCGCCCCAATAGCCCTTGCAGAAGAGCCCGTGACGGATGATTTTGACGATGTTCGCTTTCGTCTGCCAGCCGATTCCGATGTTTCCCAGGGCGGCCACCGCCGAGAGGGTGCCTGCACCGAAGTTGGCCACAACAGGGCTGATTCCCAGCTCGTGTTGCAGACCCATCGTCAGGCTGTACATGGTGGACCAGCCGGTCTGCCCGTTCTCGGGGCATGCCGCGTATCCCGCCACCGAACCGTAGGTGGCGTTGACCCACTGCTGGGCGGCAAGAACTTTTTCGTCGGCCATGAGGCAGCCTCTCCTCGCTGTTCGGGGATCGCTGATGGGCGCACGGGACGGTTACGAAGGGGGAACCTGCGCATACGTGGACATGCGCCGTGTGCGCGCATGCGTGTGCCGGCCCTCAGGCTTGACGACGTGTCCCCCCGCTGCCGACCGGTATCTCCGGTGGGTCAACTCCCTTTGCGGGCAGCCTGGTTGGGACCCCCGCGAGGAGATCAACTTAGTCACAGGTGGAACCCGAGGGTCAAGAGATACCCATGGAGATCGGAAGTTGGCCTGAATCAGCCGGACGAGTGCGGCACGTACCGGATCTTTCGACTCCCTGTGTTTCTGAGCACACGTGAAGGGCGCCCGGCGGTGTGCCGGGCGCCCTTTCCGCTGTCCACCGCGCTACTGGCCGAACTGGTCCAACGGGTTGTCCGAGATCTCGTCGGTCGGAGTCACCGGTGGACTGGTCGTCGGCGTCTGGCTCGGGGTCTGGGACGGGGTCTGGCTCGGAGTCTCCGAGGGCGTCTCGCTCGGAGTCTCCGACGGGGTCTCGCTCGGCGTCTCGGACGGGGTCTCCGAGGGTGTCGGGGTCGGGGTCGGCGAGTAGGTCGGCTGGACCGCCGCGCCCTGGTCGGTGTCCAGGTCGAACTTGTTGTTCGCCTTGGTCACTCCGAACATGTACGTCGCCCAGATCTGCGCCGGGTAGCCACCACCGTTGATACGGCCGCCACCCGCGGTGATCAGGCCGGTCGCGCCAGTCAGCGGGACCTGGGCGCCACTGCCCTTCTTCTCACCGAACAGGCCCACCGAGGTGACCAGATCGGGCGTGTAACCGGTGAACCAGGCCGACTTGTTGTTGTCGGACGTACCCGTCTTGCCCGCGACCTGCTGCCCGTCGCGCTTGCTGTTCTCGGCCACCGACACCTTCGCCGTACCGTCGTCGACCACGCCGGTCAGCACCGAGGTCACCGTGTCCGCCGCCTGGACCGGGATGACCTGGGCGCCGATCGGGTTCGGCATCTTCACCGTGCGCGTGTTGTGCGCGACCGACTTGATGATCGCCGGGGTGACCTTCTTGCCGTGGTTGTCGAAGGTGGCGTAGACACCGGCCATCTCCATCGGGCTCGCGCCCATGGTGCCCAGGGTCTGTGCCGGTACGGCCTTCAGGTCGCCGGTGTCCATGCCCAGCTCGCCCGCGGTCTTCATCACCTTGTCCATGCCGACGTCGACACCGAGCTGTGCGAACACGGAGTTGATCGATTTGTTCATCGCCGTCTGGACGGTGACCTGGCCGTAGTCCGCGTCGTCCTCGTTCTCCGGCGCGAAGGCGATGTCGCTGCCCACGACCGGGCGCTTGCTGGTGCCGTCGTAGAGCGTGTTCGTCGTGATCGTCTTGCCGGACTGGGTCTTGGCCTGGTCGGCCAGGGCCGCGGCCAGGATCACCGGCTTGAACGTGGAGGCGGGCTGGTAGTCGGCGCGGGTGGCGTTGTTCGTGAAGTGCTGTGTGTAACCCACACCGCCGTACATCGCCACGACCGCGCCCGTCTTCGGGTTCACGGACACCGCGCCCGGCTGGACGTTCCCGTCGACCTTGCGCTTCTTGGCGTCGAGCTTGCTGGTCAACTGGGACTTGACGGACTTCTCCAGCTGAGCCTGCTTCTTCTTGTCGATGTTGAGCGTGATCGTCCAGCCGCCCGCGCTGACCAGCGCCTCGGCCTCCTTGGTGTTGGCGGCCTGACCGCTGGATATCAGCTGCTTCTCCAGCGCGCTGTTGGCCTCGGTCACCATGTAGCCGATCTGGCCCGCCATGCCGGCCTCGGCCTTGGGCGCCTTGGGCACCGGGAACGTCATGGCCTCGCGCTTGGTCGCGCTCAGCCAGTCCTGCCCGACCATGTTGTCCAGGACGTAGTTCCAGCGCGCCTGCACCAGCTTCTTGCCGGTGTCGCTCGCGATGGCCCAGTCGTACTGGTTCGGCGCCTGGAGGAGCGCGGCGAGATAGGCGCCCTGCTCGACGGTGAGGTCCTTGGCGTCGACCCGGTAGTAGGCCTGGGCGGCGGCCTGGATGCCGTAGGCGCCGCGGCCGTAGTAACTGGTGTTGATGTACCCGGCGAGGATGTAGTCCTTGGACTTCTCGCGGTCCAGCTTCAGCGAGATGACCATTTCCTTCAGCTTGCGCGTGACGGTCTGGTCCTGGGTCAGGTAGTAGTTCTTGACGTACTGCTGGGTGATCGTCGAACCGCCCTGTGCGCCCTTGCCGGACAGCGTGTTGAACAGGCCGCGCGCGGTGCCCTTGAGGTCGACGCCGGCGTCGCTGTAGAACGTCTTGTTCTCGGCGGCGACAAACGTCTCCTGGACGGCCTTCGGGACCTGGGAGAGGTCGACGTTCTCGCGGTTCACATCGCCCTTGCGGGTCAGGAGCGAGCCGTCGCTGTACTTGTAGACGTTGCTCTGGAGCTTCGCGTCGGCGTTGCCCGCGGGGATGCTGATCATCATGTAGAGCACGATGAACGCGCCGATGCCGAGCAGACAGAAGCCGAGGAACGTGCCGAGGATCTTCTTCCAGGTGAAGAGCCTGCGTATGAAGCTCTTACCGTCCTTGGCGCCCTTGCTGTCCGTGGCGTCCGTGCCGGCCGCGCTCGATGAGCGGCGGGTCTTCGGCGCGGCGCGGTGGCCACCGCGTTGTCGCGCTCGTCGCTCTTCCGCTCGTCCCATGAGTCCGTCTGCTCCGCTTCCGTATCGGCTGTCGCTGCGAGTCAGCTCAGAAAGCTAACACCGCCAGTTGTGACAAAGGTCTGCCGATCCTGTCTTTTACGGACGTGAGAATCAGCACCTGTCCCAACGGAACCGACGTACGAGAGGGCCCGAAGGTTGCCATGGCGGGGCACATCTCCGCGCTCCCGCGCACCGAGAACGCGGTGACAGAACCGTGACAATCGGCCCCGACCTGCGGGGCCGCACCCCCGGCCATGATCTGCACACGGTGCGTATACACACGGCGTATACACCCTGTGTAGTGTGCTCCGCATGTCCATCGGTCACACCCTTCTGGGGCTCCTGGAATCCGGCCCGCGCCACGGCTACGACCTGAAGCGGGCCTTCGACGAGAAGTTCGGTCACGACCGGCCGCTGCACTACGGCCAGGTCTACTCGACGATGTCCCGACTGCTGAAGAACGGCCTCGTCGAGGTCGACGGCATCGAGGCCGGCGGCGGTCCCGAGCGCAAGCGGTACGCGATCACCGACGCCGGCATCACCGACGTACAGCGGTGGCTCGCGACGCCGGAGAAGCCCGAGCCGTATCTCCAGTCGACCCTCTACACCAAGGTCGTCCTCGCGCTGCTCACCCACCGCGACGCGGCCGAGATCCTCGACGTGCAGCGCTCCGAGCATCTGCGCGGTATGCGGATCCTGACCGACCGCAAGCGCAAGGGCGATCTCGCGGACCAGTTGATCTGCGACCACGCCCTCTTCCATCTGGAGGCCGACCTGCGGTGGCTCGAACTCACCGCGGCGCGTCTCGGAAAACTCGCCGAGGCGGTGGCCAAGTGACGACGCATCCCGTTGGTTCCCTGCTCGCGGCCCACGAGCTGCGCAAGGCCTACGGTCCGACGACCGCGCTCGACGGCGCCGAGTTCTCCATCCATCCCGGTGAAGTGGTCGCCGTCATGGGGCCCTCCGGATCCGGGAAGTCGACGCTGCTGCACTGCCTCGCCGGGATCGTGCCGCCCGACTCGGGCTCGATCCTCTACAACGGGCAGGAGATGGCGACCATGAGCGACGCCCAGCGCAGCGCGCTGCGCCGCTCGGAGTTCGGGTTCGTCTTCCAATTCGGCCAGTTGGTGCCCGAGCTGACCTGCGTCGAGAACGTGGCGCTGCCGCTGCGGCTGAACGGCACCCACCGCAAGGAGGCCGAGCGGACCGCGCTCACCTGGATGGAGCGGCTGGAGGTCGACGACCTCGCGAAGAAGCGGCCCGGCGAGGTGTCCGGCGGTCAGGGGCAGCGCGTCGCCGTCGCCCGCTCGCTGGTCACCGGCCCCCGCGTGCTGTTCGCCGACGAGCCGACCGGCGCGCTGGACTCGCTCAACGGCGAGCGCGTGATGGAGCTGCTGACCGAGGCGGCCCGGTCGACGAACGCGGCCGTCGTGCTGGTCACGCACGAGGCCCGGGTGGCCGCCTACTCGGACCGCGAGATCGTCGTACGCGACGGCAAGTCCAAGGACATGGAGCGCATCGTATGAACATGCGTCAGTCTGCGGCCGATCTGGCCATGGGGGTGCGGTTCGCCTTCGGCGGCGGACGCGAGGGCTGGGTACGGGCCCTGCTGACGGCCGTCGGTGTCGGGCTCGGGGTGGCGCTGCTGCTGCTCACCACCGCCCTGCCGAACGCGCTGTCCCAGCGGAGTCAACGCGGCGACGACCGGCAGGACTTCACCTACAGCGGGAAGGTGCTGCCGAAGGCGGACAACACCCTCGTCGTCGCCGACACGGACACGACGTTCCGCACCAAGGACGTGCGCGGGCGGCTGCTGGAGCCCGACGGCGCCAAGGCGCCGCTGCCGCCGGGCGTCGCCAGGGTGCCCGCACCGGGCGAGATGGTCGTCTCGCCCGCGCTGGACAAGCTCCTCAAGTCCACCTCCGGAAAACTGCTGCGCGAGCGGCTGCCCTACCGGGTGACCGGCACCATCGCGCAGACCGGGCTCATCGGGCCCGGCGAACTCGCCTACTACGCGGGCGGGAAGAACCTCCTGGAGCACCAGTCCGGCGGCTCCGTCGAGCGGATCGACCGCTTCGGGCCCTCCCCGAACAGCCAGCCGGACGGGCTGGATCCGGTGCTGCTCCTGCTGGTCCTGATCGTCTTCGTCGTACTGCTGCTGCCGGTCGGCGTGTTCATCGCGGCGGCCGTGCGCTTCGGCGGCGAACGCCGGGACCGGCGGCTCGCGGCACTGCGGCTGGTCGGCGCGGACGGGCGGATGACGCGCCGGATCGCGGGCGGCGAGGCGCTCGCGGGGGCGCTCCTCGGGCTCGTCTTCGGCACCGGGTTCTTCCTGCTGGGGCGGCAGTCGGCGAATCTGCTGGAGGTGCGGGACATCAGTGTGTTCCCGAGCGACCTCAACCCGTCGCCCGCGCTCGCCCTGCTCGTCGCCGTCGCCGTGCCGGCCGCGGCCGTCCTGGTGACGCTGTTCGCGCTGCGCGGGGTCGTCATCGAACCGCTCGGTGTGGTCCGCAAGGCGAAGCCGCCGCGGCGCCGGCTGTGGTGGCGGCTGCTGCTGCCGCTGGCCGGCCTCGCGATGCTGTACCCGATGACCGGCAAGGGCGACAGCAACGGGAACTTCAACCAGTGGCTGGTGATCGGCGGCACGGTCCTGCTGCTCGTCGGGGTCACCGCGCTGCTGCCCTGGGTCGTCGAGGCGACCGTGGCCAAGCTGAACTCCGGCTCGGTGTCCTGGCAACTCGCCGTCCGCAGGCTCCAGTTGAGCAGCGGTACGGCCGCCCGCATGGTCAACGGCATCGCGGTCGCGGTGGCCGGGGCGATCGCCCTGCAGATGCTGTTCGCCGGGGTCGAGGGCGACTACACCAAGGAGACCGGCAACGACGTGAACCGGGCCCAGATGGAGGTCTCCGTGAACAGCGGGGTCCAACTGTCCCAGGCCAAGGCGCAGTTCGCGCGGACCGAGGGCGTGCGCGGCACGTCGGCCGTCTCGCTCACCTCGCTCGGCGACCGGGCGAGGAACCCGAACACCGAGTTGGAGGTGGCCGTCGGCAGTTGCGCCGAACTGCGCGAGGTGGCCCGCCTGACGTCCTGCGCGGACGGCGACATGTTCAAGATCCTCGGCGGCGACTACGACGACGACACGGGGAAACTCGCCAAGGCGGGCGGCACGTTGTACTTCGACCCGGGGTACGACGGTTCGACGAGCGTCTCGCACCCGGTGTCCTGGAAGGTGCCCGCGGGCCTGCGGACGGCCGCGCCCCGCGAGGATCCGACCGGTAACGTGCGGGGCGGTCTGCTGATCACCTCGGGCGCGCTGCCCTCGAACGCGACGAAGGGCCTGAGCCAGAAGGTGTTCGTCTCGCTGGACCCCTCGGTGGCGGACGCGGACGACCAGGTGCGCAACACGGCCGCCCGCCTCGATCCGCAGACGGAGGTGTTCACCCTGGCGGCCACCCAGCAGTCGGACAAGTTCCGGTCCATCCGCACCGGGCTGCTCGTCGGCGCCACCTGTGTGCTGCTGCTGATCGGGGCGAGCCTGCTGGTCTCGCAGTTGGAGCAGTTGCGCGAACGCAGGAAGCTGCTGTCGGCGCTGGTCGCCTTCGGCACCCGGCGGCGCACACTGAGCCTGTCGGTGCTGTGGCAGACGGCGATCCCGATCGGCCTCGGCCTGGCCCTGGCCACAGCGGTGGGGATGACACTGGGCTCGGTGCTGCTGAAGATGACCGCCACACCGGTGCGGATCGACTGGGCGAGCGTGCTGGCGATGACCGGCATCGGCGCGGGGGTCGTCCTGGCGGTGACCCTGCTGAGCCTGCCGCCGCTGCTGCGGATGATGCGGCCGGACGGGCTGCGCACGGAGTAGGGCCCGTCCGCAGCCGTCCGCCCGCCGGTGTCTCAGAGGCCGTACTCCCGCACCACCCGGCGGACCTGGGCGAACAGCATGCCCACGTTCACCGACTTGCGGCAGACGACCACAGCGACGACGTCCTGCTGCTCGGTCATCCGTACGAACAGATGAGTGAGGTTCTCGCTGTTGACGAGGATCTCCTGGAAGAAGTGGTGGTCACTGGTGATCCCGCGACGCTCCTTGAAGACGTCCTCGATCATCACGACCGTCCGGCCCTGGAACAGGTCGAGGGTCGCGCCCGCCAGCAGGTCGAGGACCTCTGGCGGGTGGTTGTCGATGGTCTCGTACGACAGCAGCATGCCGGTGGACATGTCGACCACACCGGAGGCCACACAGTCGGGGGCGTCGGTGCGGAGGGTTTTGACCAGGCCCATCACCTGGTCGGAGAATCCTGGGGTCATACGTTTCGTCGCCATCCCTTCACACTCCTTCTGACGCCTTCTCAGTGAGGATCGACTCGATGCGGTCGAGCGCCGGCCGGGCCGCGAGATGCAGCCGGTCCACGTCCATCCCCTCGTCGCCGAGCACCACCATCAGGGCGGTGTCGCCGACGGCGTAGGTCGCGGCACAGCCGTGGCTGCCGTAGGTGACCGTCTGGCGCAGCGTGCCGCGGTCGGTGGCCTCGGCGGTGCGCCG
Source organism: Streptomyces sp. NPDC051576 (assembly GCF_040681835.1). Taxonomy (NCBI): domain Bacteria; kingdom Bacillati; phylum Actinomycetota; class Actinomycetes; order Kitasatosporales; family Streptomycetaceae; genus Streptomyces; species Streptomyces sp. NPDC051576. The sequence continues at coordinate 723,513 of NZ_JBFAZO010000001.1, read as the reverse complement.
GGCGAGGCCGAGGCCGGCCGCGGCGAGGGCGGCGAGGGCCTCCGGGTCGATCGAGTCGGCGGTGTCGGCCGCGATGAGCAGTCCGTCGGCCGCCGTCAGTGCGGTGTCGGTGATTCCGGTCACCTGTTCCCGCAGTCCACGCATTTCCAGTGCCAGGGCTTTGTGATCCACGTACTCAACTCCCCTATGACTGATCGAAAATTGTTCACGGTGTTTCATTTCAGGGTGTTTCATTTCGGGGTTCCGTTCCGCAGGCGGAAGAACCCTTTCCAACCCGCCCCGCTCTTTTCGGGGACGAGAGATTCGGTGATGCCGCTGGCGCCCGGATTCCGGCGGGGCAGGGCGGTGGGCGCGGTGAACTGCGGTGGCGCGGGCGCCGGTTCACGACGGGTCACGGCGAGCCCCCCGGGCGGCAGTCGCACCGGGATCGGCACCGGGATGTCCGCGCATTCCAGGAGGCCCTCGGCGAGCATCCGCGCGACCTCGGCGGTGACCGGGTAGACCCCGCGCCCGGTACGGAAGGCGAGATCGCGGGCGGTACGGCGGCCGTCGACGTGGGTGAGCAACTCGCGTTGCAGGCTGCCGAGTCCGGCCTCGTCGGGGAGGTACGCGGGCGGCCGGGGCCGTTCCCGGTCGGGGCGTACGGGGTGCGGCAGCGCGGCGATCGCGGCGAGTTTCCGGGTCGCGTCCTGGAGCAGCCGGACCGGGGACTCACCGAGCCTGACCGGGGCCAACGGCTCGGCGTCCGGGGCGCGTTCGCAGTCGTCGACGTCCCCGGCGACGACCGCGAAGGCCGCGTCGTGCAGGGCCAGCACACACACGATCCGCAACTGGGCGGCGCCCGCGTACCCGTGGGCGATCAGCCCGTCCAGCGGCCAGCACGAGCCGCCCGACTCCCTTACCAGGTCGGCCCATTGCTCGCCGTCGATCCGGCCGGAGCGCAACAGCAGGGCCTCCGGGCCGGGAGCGCCGGGACTCTCCACGGCCACGACGAGTCCGCCGCGCAGATGGAAGATCCCGCCGGGTCTGCCGGACACCCGCAGTCCCCCGGTGAACTCCTCGCGCCCACAGGCCGAAAGAGCCGTCGCGAGCAGGTCGTGACCGACCCGGCCGAGGGAATCCCGAATGCCCGCCATCACGCCCCTAGGCTTTTCGTACACGCACCTGACGTGTAGCGCTGAGGGGTGAAGGTTTATCAGTCCGAGCGCATATTCCGGACGAGGTTCTCGCTACCTGCCTGCGGCTGACGGAAGTTGAGAATTCCCGCCGTTCGATTTCCTTTGTCCGACGCTCATTTGACCGAACGAGGGTGGGTCAGGACTGCGTCGGCGGTTCGGGCTGTGGGGGTTCCTCCGGCGTCGACGACACCGCCGTCGCGCCCCTCGGCCGGGGGGATTGCCTCGGTGGTGGTTCGGTGCCCTGGGAGTAGGCCTTCAGATAGCTCACGACCGTGTTCGTGACCGCGACCAGCGGGACGGCCACCACCGCTCCGCCGATGCCCGCGATCATGCCGCCGGCCGCGACCGAGAGGACCACCGCGAGCGGGTGGACCCGGACCGCGCGGCCCAGGATGAACGGCTGGAGGATGTGGCCCTCGATCTGCTGGACGAGGAGGACGACGGCCAGCGTCAGCAGGGCCGTGACCACGCCCTGGGTGACCAGCGCGACGACGACCGCCAGCGCGCCGGAGGCCACCGCGCCCACCAGCGGGATGAACGAGAACAGGAAGATGAAGACGGCGAGCGGCACGGCCATCGGTACGCCGAGGAAGTAGATGCCGATGCCGATGCAGATCGCGTCGATCAGGGCGACTATCACCGTGCCGCGGACGTAGGCGGTCAGTGTGCGCCAGGCGCGCGGGCCCGCGCCCGCCATCGCCGGCCGGGCCGCCGCGGGCACCAGCTTCAGCGCCCACTGCCAGATGCGCGGGCCGTCGTACAGCAGGAACAGGGTCGAGAAGATCGCCAGCAGGATGCCGGTCAGGGCCTCCACGATGACCTGGACGCCCTCCAGGCCGAACGACGTGATCTGGTCGGTGTTGGCGCCGATGGCCTCGCGGAGGTTCTTCGCGATCTGGTTGATCTGCTTCTCGGTGACGTGGAACGGGCCCTTGAGCAGCCAGTTGCGCAGGTCGTCGACGCCGTTCTGGACCTGGTCGGAGAGGTTGTCGATGTTCGCCATGACCTGCCAGGTCACGAACCAGCCGATCAGCCCGATCACCACGAAGCCGAGGATCGCGGTGAGCGCGGTGGCCACCCCGCGCGGAAAGCCGTAGCGGATCAGGCGGGCCACGGTCGGCTGGAGCAGTGCCGTGACGAGCAGGGCGGCGGCGAAGGCGAGGACCACGAGTTGGACGGCGCTGATGACGCGCATCAGCACCCAGAGCGTGCCGGCCAGGATCAGCAGCCGCCAGCCCGCCTCGGCGGCGACGCGCACTCCCCAGGGCACGGCGAGCGCGGGGTCGGGGCGGTCCCGGGCGATGGTGACCGGTACCGGTTCGGGGGCGGGCGCGGGTTGTGGGGGTACGGCGTCGGCGGGCGGTTGGGGCTCGGCCTCGGTGTGCTCCTTCTCCACCTCGGCGCGACGCTCGTCCAACCGCTCCCCCATCTCGCTCAGTCCGGCACCGAGCCGGCCGAGCCACCCTGGTACGCGCGACATGATCCGCCCTCTTCCCCCGTCCGTCCCCACCACTCCCCCCTGGAGTCGTTGCGTGTCCGACCGTACATGGCCGAAGCCCCTCCCCGTAGGACGGGGAGGGGCTCGGAAAGGTTGAGCGGCCGACGCTCGGGCGGGGCCTAGTAGTAGTGGTTGGCCTGCCAGAACGTCCAGGCCTCACAGGGGCTGCCGTAGCGCCCGTTCATGTACTGGAGGCCCCACTTGATCTGGGTGGCCGGGTTCGTCTGCCAGTCGGAGCCGACGGACGACATCTTGGAGCCGGGCAGGGCCTGGAAGAGACCGTAGGCGCCGGAAGAGGCGTTGACCGCGCGGTAGTTCCAGCTCGACTCGTGGTCCACGATGTTGCTGAAGCACGCGTACTGGCCGCTGGGCACCATGGAGGCGGCCATCGACTGGATCTGCGAGATCGTGTAGGAGCTCTGGACGGGGAAGCTCGACGAGGAGCTGCTGGCCTTCGCGGCCGCTTCCTTCGCCTCCGCCTTCTCCTTGGCCAGCTTCTCCGCCTTCTCGGCGGCGGCCTTCTTGGCGACCGCGGTCTTGGCGGCGGCCAGGCGGGCCGACTCCTCGGCGTCCTTCTTGGCGCTCGCGTCGGCCTGGATGGCCTGCGCGTCGGCCTGCTGCGTCAGCGAGGCCGTCTGCACCTGGGCCTGCTGACCCGTGGGGATGTCCGCCAGGAGCGTGGTGTCGGCTGCCGTCGTCTCGGCGTCATTGTTCTGCGCCTGAGCGACGCTGCCCGAGGCAACGCCTACGACGCTTCCGACGGCGGTGACCGCGGTGGCCGAAGCCACTGCGAATCCCCGGACCGAAATCCGGCTCACACGGTTTCCTTCCAGCATCGTCCGCTTCGGTGACCCTGGCGGACGCAATCGTGCCCCTGAACGCTGGCCTCCCAACTGCGGGGTCACGGGAGGCACGGGCCCGGTGGGCAACTCCCGCGAGGGGAGCGCCGCGTGAAGAGCGGGCGGCATACGACTTCGCTGTGGAGTTGGTGGTGGTGCCTATGTGGTGCGTACCGCTGGGGGTACACGTGTGTCGTATGCGGGGCCTGACAGGAGTGAGACTCTGCCGTAACCGGACGCCGGGTGGCAATTCTGAGTTGCGTGTGAAAGCTCACATCCCGTTTGCCCCCTGGGATTTGGAGAAACAGCAGGACGCGAAAGCGCCGCCCCGCTAAGCTCTTCGGCTTCGCGGGACGGCGCCAACTGGTCAGGAACAGCTCAGATTTGGCCGTCCTCCAGCATTTCGGTCACAAGCGCCGCGATCTGGGACCTCTCGGACCTGGTCAGAGTCACATGCGCGAAGAGCGGATGCCCCTTCAGCTTCTCCACCACGGCGACGACCCCGTCGTAGCGGCCGACCCTCAGGTTGTCCCGCTGTGCCACGTCATGGGTGAGGACCACCCGTGAGTTGGCGCCGATCCGGGACAGCACGGTCAGCAGGACGTTCCGCTCCAGGGACTGCGCCTCGTCCACGATCACGAACGCGTCGTGCAGCGAACGCCCGCGGATGTGGGTGAGCGGCAGGACCTCCAGCATCCCGCGGGCGGTGACCTCCTCGATGACCTCGCGGCTGGTGACCGCGGACAGCGTGTCGAAGACCGCCTGCGCCCAGGGGCCCATCTTGTCGGCCTCGGAGCCGGGCAGATAGCCCAGCTCCTGTCCGCCCACCGCGTACAGCGGCCGGAAGACCATCACCTTCTTGTGCTGGCGGCGCTCCAGGACCGCCTCCAGGCCCGCGCAGAGCGCGAGCGCGGACTTGCCGGTGCCGGCCCGGCCTCCCATGGACAGGATCCCGACGTCCGGGTCGAGCAGCAGATCCAGCGCGATGCGCTGCTCCGCGCTGCGGCCCTTGATGCCGAACGCCTCCCGGTCGCCGCGGACGAGGCGGACATTGCCCTCGGCCGTGATCCGGCCCAGCGCCTTGCCGCGCTCGGACTGGATGGTGAGACCGGTGTGGACGGGAAGGTCGGCCGCCTCCGGGACGTAGACGTGGCCCTCCTCGAAGAGGATGTCCACCTGTTCGCCCGGCAGGGTCAGTTCGGTCATTCCGGTCCAGCCGGAGGAGCCCGTGATGGCGAGTTCCGCGCGGTACTCCTCGGCGAGGAGTCCGACGGACGACGCCTTGATCCTGAGCGGAAGGTCCTTCGACACGACGGTGACGTCGTACCCCTCGGCCTGCAGGTTGCGGGCGACCGCGAGGATGCGGGAGTCGTTGTCCCCCAGGCGGTACCCACTGGGCAGCACGCTGGGGTCCGAGTGGTTGAGCTCGACCCTGACGGTGCCGCCGAGTTCCCCGATCGGGATGGGGGCGTCGAGGCGACCGTGCCGGACCCGGAACTCGTCCAGCAGGCGCAGGGCCTGTCGGGCGAAGTAGCCGAGTTCGGGATGGTGCCGTTTGGCCTCCAGCTCTGTGACCACGACGATCGGCAGCACGACTTCGTGCTCGTCGAAGCGGTTCAGCGCGTTCGGGTCGGCCAGCAGAACGCTGGTGTCGAGAACATAGGTGCGCCGGTCAGGCATACGGCGCTTTGTGCTGGTCACCACGGAAGGACGTACCCCCTCGGAAGAGGTCGGGGAGCGACGGAGAGGAGCTGGACCGGTCCAGGCCGCATTGCGCGGGCCGGGGACCGGCCCTCCGTCTCGCCCGTACTGACCGCACGGTCGGGCTGGTGCAAAGGGCCTCCCGGGCGGACGGCCCCGTGCCGTCCGCTGAGATACGACACCCGTGGTTCGGGCGTCGACCTGCTTGGCTTATGCCCTCGAACATGCGCGGCCATGCCAGGGCATATGACGGCGCCCTGGTGAACTCCTTGTTACTTCTGCACCAAACGGGGTAGACGCGACGACTTGCCCGTCATCCGCCGTAACGCCGGTGTCGCGCCGCGTAGTCACGCATCGCGCGCAGGAAGTCGACCTTGCGGAAGGCCGGCCAGAAGACCTCACAGAAGTAGTACTCGGAGTGGGCCGTCTGCCAGAGCATGAATCCGGACAGCCGCTGCTCGCCGCTGGTGCGGATCACCAGATCGGGGTCGGGCTGGTCGCCGGTGTAGAGGTGCCTGCCGATGAGGTCGACGTCCACGTGCTCGGCGAGCTCCTCCATCGAGGTGCCCTTGTCGGCGGCGTCCAGGATCATCGAGCGGACCGCGTCGGCGATCTCCTGGCGGCCGCCGTAGCCGATGGCGACGTTGACGAGTATCCCGTCGACGTGCGCGGTGGACTCCTCCGCCTCTTTCAGGACGGACTGCATCCGCGAGGGCAGCAGGTCGAGGGTGCCGACGTGGTGCACGCGCCAACGGCCGTCCGCGGCGAGGGAACTGACGACGTTCTCGATGATGCCGAGCAGCGGGCCGAGTTCTTCCGCGGGGCGGTCGAAGTTGTCCGTCGACAGCAGCCACAGGGTGACGACCTCGACGTCCGTCTCGCTGCACCAGCCGAGGAACTCCTCGATCTTGTCGCCGCCGGCCTGGTGCCCCTGGACGGTGGTGGAGCCGGCCGCCTTCGCCCAGCGCCGATTGCCGTCCATGATGACGCCGATGTGCTTGGGCACCTGGGCGTGGTCGAGATGGCCTCCCACCCTGCGTACGTAGAACCTGACCAGCAGGCGGCGCAGGGTGTCGCGCAGGTTCACGTGTTGTCAGCCCCTCCGTGGATGGCAGTCCCCGGCTGTGCAGCCTACCCCCGCTGGAGCCCTGTTCCCCCAAGGGGTGTCTGGGCTCATCCCGGTTCGGCACGAAGGTCGGGCTCGGGGTCGAACGGCATCGCGCGGCGTCAACACCGCACGGCACAAAAAATCGGGCCGGTCCGTGGGGGGGATACGGACCGGCCCGAGGGGGGGTTTCCACCATAACCCTTCGTAAGTGATGCTGCGTGCATCGGCGTGCCACAACTACTCTCCGAAGTCGGCCGACAACGCGTCGAGGGGTCCGGAAGCCCCGATTCCGGCCCTGATCATGGCTGGTTCACAGCGGATTCCAAGGAGAACGTGGAGGAACGTGGGGGTTCCCCGCCACACGTCGGCACTTCACTCTCATGGGTGACACCGTCAGCGAACGTCCGCTTGACGGGCAGGGGCACCGCGCAGCCCCCTCCACCGCGCGGTGCCGACCGCGCAGCTTTGCTCACGCGAATTACCTTGGTCTGAACTTACGTGAGGAGACGGGCGGGACGCGAGTCGATCTCGATAACGATGTGGAAACCGCGTGCACATCGCGTGTGCGTATGGCGGACGCGGTACGACCTAGTTCGGCCCTAGCGTGCGCGGCATGACCTCGACGATCACGTGGAGCCGGGCGAGCGCCCGCCGCCTCGCACGACAGTTCCTGGACACACCGGCCGAGACCGGCACACCGGTCGCCGACGTGGTGTCCGCGATGCTCGGCGCGCATGCGCAGGTGCTGTCCGCGGCGGAGGTGTCGGTAGGGGTACGGGCGGCGGACCGCACCAGGGCGGACGTACGTACGGCGCTCCGTCCGGACGACGGCTCCTCCGCCTCCCTCCTGAAGACCCACGGCCCGCGCGGCACCGTCCACCTGCTGCCCACACGCGAACTGCCCCTGTGGAGCGCCGCGTTGCCCGCGATCCCGGGCACGGGCCGGTTCGCCTCCGACATCCGCCTCACCGACGAACAGGCCACGGAGGTGGTCGAGGCCATCGCCGAAGCCCTGACCGGCTCGACGCTGACCATCGACGAACTGGACGAGGAGGTCGTCGCCCGCACCGGTGCGTGGGCGGGCGACCGCGTCATGCCGGCCTTCCAGGACATGTGGCCCCGCTGGCGCCAGGTCCTGCACCGGGCAGGCCAGTCCGGCGCGCTCTGCTTCGGCCCGGACCGCGGCCGCAAAGTCACCTACACCCGCCCACCCCGCTTCACCCCGCTCCCCACGACCGAGGCCCTACGAACCCTGGTCCACCGCTATCTGCACGCCTACGGCCCGGCGACCCCACGCGATTTCGCCAAATGGCTCGCGGCACCGGGAACTTGGGCAACGGCCCTCTTCGAGACCGCCGCCACCGACGGCGCCATCGAGGAGGTCGACTTCGAGGGCACCCGCGCGTGGGTGGTGGCAGGCGACACGGAGTTCCCTGACCGCCCGGTCCAGGGCGTACGCCTGCTGCCCTACTTCGACGCCTACGTCATCGCCGCCCAGCCCCGCGAAACGCTGTTCCCCGGCGCCGCGTACGAACGAGCCCTGGCGCGCGGCCAGGCCGGCAACTACCCCGTGCTGCTGCTCGACGGGGTGGTCGCGGGGGTCTGGCACCAGCACCGACGGGGACGGCGGACGACGGTGACCGTGGAGCCGCTGGGGAAGCTCACGGCGGGGCAGGTACGGGAGTTGGGCGAGCGGGTGCGGCGGGTGGGTGAAGTGCTGGAGGCTCGGGCGGAGTTGGTGATCGGGGAGGTCGTGTCCGGACCGCACGCCTGAGTCACCCGTGCGGTTTGCGGGCGTCGAAGAGGTGGCGGGTGCTGTGGGCCACGAACGGGCCCGTGGTCCGGATCTGCTCGTGCAGGGCGCGGAGTTGGGGTTCGTACGCCTCGACCGTGAAGTCGGGGACCATCCAGATCACCTTGCGGAGGAAGTGGACGACGGCTGCGATGTCGTGGAACTCCATGCGCAGCCGCTCGGCTCGCAGGTCGACGATCTCCAGGCCCGCCGCCTCCGCACCGGCCCGCTCCCGCTCGGGGTCGCGGGCGCTCACGCCATCCGGCTGGGGGCCGAGGAAGTGCTCGACGAGTTCGAAGACGCTGCGGGGGCCGACGTGTTGGGCGAAGTAGGTGCCGCCCGGGCGCAGGACGCGGGCGATCTCGGGCCAGTTGGCGCGGACCGGGTGGCGGCTCAGGACGAGGTCGAAGGAGGCGTCGGCGAAGGGCAGCGGGGCGTCCTCGGCCGCGGCGACCACCACGACACCGCGCGAGCGGAGCAGGGCGGTGGCCTTGGCGACGTTCGGCGGCCAGCCCTCGGTGGCGGCGACGAGCATCGGGGGCTGCGCGGCCGCCCGGCCCAGCGCGAAGTCGAAGGCCTCCCCTCCCCCGGTCTGGACGTCCAGGGCGGTCGTGGCGCGGGTGAGGCGGTCCCCGGCCGAGCGCGCGTACCCCCACGAGGGGCGCGCCTCGGTGGCCCGGCCCTCGAACCAGGAGAAGTCCCAGCCCTCCGTGGGTACGGCGGCGGCTTCCGCGACGAGGTCCTCGAAGCTCCCGTTGTTGTCCATGGGGCGATGGTCGCAGGGCATTGTCAGTGGGCGCTGCTAATTTCGGAGGCATGGCCAACGACGGAGCTACCGGCATGCCGTACCACTGCGACGAGAAGGCGACGCTGCGCGCGAGCCTGGACCGGGTCCGGGACGCGGTGCTGTGGAAGCTCGACGGACTGGACGAGGAGCAGGCCAGACGGCCGATGACCCCGTCCGGCACGAGTCTGCTCGGGCTGGTCAAACATCTCGCGTCGGTGGAGTACGGCTATTTCGTGGAGAGCTTCGGCCGCGAGGTCGAGCCCCTGTGGTTCGACCCGTACAAGGACGAGGACATGAGGGCCTCGCCGGACGAGACGACCGAACAGATCGTCGCCTTCTACGGCCGTGCGCGCGCCGCCGCCGACCGCGTGATCGCGGAGCTGCCGCTGGACGCGGTCGGCCGGCCGAGTTGGCGTGAGCACTCGGTGTCGCTGCGCTGGGTGCTGGTCCAACTGATCGAGGAGACAGCGAGACACGCGGGTCACATGGACATCGTGCGGGAACTCATCGACGGCGCCGCCGGGGACCATCGGCCTTCGCAGGCGTAGCGCGGGGGTCAGGGAACCAGCGCCCTGACCTCCTCCGCCGCGAAGCGTACGAAGCCCTCCGGGTCGGGTTCGTCGCCGGTGGGCTGGAGGACGACCGTGTCGGCGCCGGCCTCCGCGAGCCGTTCGACCGCCTTCGCGACCGTGCCCGCGTCACCGGCGACACCGAGGTCGGGGACCGACTCCAGTCCCTCGTCGGCGAGTTCGGCACGGAGCCGGGCGGCGGCGTCCGGCCCGGTGGCGGTGAGGAGATAGACGACGACCTTGTGCGGCTCGGTGCGGCCGGCCGACTCCCGTCCCTCGTCGATGAGTTGACGTGCCCTGCGGACCCCGTCCGGTGCGGTGGCCGCGGTGAGGATCGTGCCGTCGGCCGCGGCGCCGGAGAGTCGGAGGGTACGGGGGCCGGTGGCACCGGCGAGGATCTCGACGGGACCGTCAGGCGGCCAGTCGAGGCCGACGTCGTCGAGCCTGACGTAGCGGCCCTCGGTGGTGAGCCGCTCGCCGCTCAACAGGGCGCGCAGCGCGTCGAGATGCTCGCGCAGCAGGGTCACCGGGGACTCGACGCGCGCCCCGACCTGCCCCATCCAGTCCTGTACGCCGTGCCCGACGCCGAGGATCGCGCGCCCCGGGAACAGCCGGTACAGCGTGGCCGCCTCCATCGCGGTGATGGCGACGTTCCGCAGCGGGACCGGCAGCAGCCCGACCCCGACCCGCACCCGCTCGCTCCACGCGAGCGCCGCCGCGGCGGCCGAGATCCCGCCCTCCCGGAAACAGTCCTCCCAGAGCCACAGTTCTTCGAGCCCCGAGGCGTCGGCGAGCCGCACCACCTCTCGGAGCCGCTCGGGAGGCAGTTGGGGCCGGAACACCGCGCCGAGTCCAGTCATGGGTCTCTTCCTACCGGTCGGAGGCACGGCGGACAACTACGCGTCGCCGTCGCGTGCCCGCTCGTAGCGCAACAGCACGACCCCGTTGCCGAAGGTGCGGTTCTCGACGAGGCGGAGGGCCAGGCGGTTGTCGGCGACGGGGAACATCGGTTTGCCGCGGCCGAGGAGGATCGGGTCGACGTAGACCTTGATCTCGTCGACGAGGTCGAGCCGGAGGAAGGTGGCGGCTAGGTCGGCGCCGCCGAGGCCCAGGTCGCCGCCGGGTTGTTCCTTGAGGGCCCGCACCTCCTCCGCGACGACCTCGGGCACGATGGTCGTGTTCCAGTCGGCGGGGCCGGGCGGCAGGGTCCGCGAGTACACGATCTTCGGCTTGTCCCGCCAGATGGCGGCGAACTCCTTGATGGGCGCGGGGGCTTCGGGGTCGGCGTCGGCCGTGGGCCAGAAGTCCGCCATCAGTTCGTGGGTGACGCGGCCGTCGAGGAAGGCGCCCAGGGGCCTGAGGGTGTCGTTGAAGTGCTGGTGGAGTTCCTCGTCGACCATGTGCCAGCCGATGTCCCGGTCGGGGCCCTCCATGTAGCCGTCGAGGGACACGGTCATCATCAGACTGATCTTCCGCACGCTCACATCACCTCGTTCGTCGCCGGCCCGGCCGCCGCGCATGACGCGGGTTCGCCACCGTCTCACGCCGCCGCGAACGCGCCCAGCACCAGACCCGTGAACGCGCCGCCGAGCATGAACGGCCCCAACGGAATCGCCGTCTTACGGCCCGCCCGGCGCAGGGCGACCATGCCGAGGCCGTACAGCGCGCCGTACAGCACCCCCGCGAAGGCGCCCGCGACGAGCACCGACCAGCCGTACCAGCCGAGGGCCGTGCCGAGGCCGAGGGCGAGTTTCACATCGCCGAAGCCCATGCCGGCCGGGTTGATGAGGAACAGCACCAAGTACCCGGCCCCGAGGGCGAGTCCGCCGAACAGGGCGGTGGGCCAGGAGCCGGCGTCGGCGGGCAGCGCGGCCGCGATGCCGAGGAGGGCGAGGGTGGCGGCGGCGAGGGGGAGCGTGAGGACGTCGGGGAGCCGGTGCACCCGGTAGTCGACCAGCGCGAGCAGGACGGCGACGGGGGCGGCGAGCAGCCAGACGGCGAGTTCGGGGCGGGGTCCGGTGGCCGCGGCGAGGGCGGCGCAGATGAGGGCGGTCGCGGTGGAGACGGCGGGAGTGCTGGGGCCGTAGCCGCCGCAGGAGCAGCGGGCCCGGCCCAGCCACCCGCCGAACGTGCCGGTGATCGGATGACCGTCGGGGCACTGCCCGTTCCAGGGCTCCTCGGGTTCCACGGCGAGGCGGTGGGCGGCGCGGGGCAGCAGGAGGCCCGCCCCCGCGCCCCACAGGGCACCCACGACGATCAGAATCAGACGCACGCGGGGACGATATCCGGGGTGCGGTGGGCGGGGCATGGGTCCGTGGGCCCATGTGGGGCCCACTACCGGGTGGATACGGTCGGTCGACACCGGATCCGTTGTGGCGCAGGAGGGTGACGCGACATGGGACGACGCTGGAGTGACGGGCGGGGGAAGCTGGTCGTACAGGGGGCCTCGGGCGCGGTCACCGTCCCACTGGAACTCGCGACCTCGTACCGGGCCCGCACAAAGGGACTGCTCGGCCGGGACGCCATCGACGGGGCGATGCTGCTGTCACCGGCGAGCAGCGTGCACACCTTCCGGATGCGGTTCCCGATCGATGTGGCCTACCTGGACCGGAACCTGAAGGTGATCGCCGTCCACACGATGAGGCCGGGGAGGCTGGGGTTGCCTCGGCTGCGGTCGCGGCATGTGGTGGAGGCGGGGGCGGGGGTCATGGCGGGGTGGGGGGTGAGGGTGGGGGCTCGGGTGAAGGTGGAGAGGGAGTAGGCGGAGTGGGCGGAATGGGGGGTGAGGGCGGCAGGTCCGGCACCGGTTCTGCCGTCTCGTACACGCGGAACGGGAAGAGGGCGGCGTCCGTGCCGTACCCCGTCTCGATCGGCTCGATGCTGCACCTGACCGAGCGCCCGTCGGGGACCGCCGCCCAATACGCGCTCGGCGGGTACGACTCCGCGGGGTAGAGCACCGAACTCCCCACTCCGGCCGCGATACCGCGGGCGAGGTCCGCCTCCGTGAGGTCGCCGGCGGCGGAGGCGGTGACGCTGATGTCCAGGGAGAGCGCCAGGTCGCCCGGCGGCAGCGGGCAGTAGGTGCAGAGCACGGGGGCTGCCCAGTCACGGCCTTCCATATCCCAGTCCTGATGCGCCACGTCGACCGCATCCTCGGGCAGGCGGAGCAACTCGGCGAGGGCGCGGCGGAGTTCGGCGGGCTGCGGCTCCGCCACTACGAAGAGGTTCGCCAGGAGCAACTCCAACAACTTCATCCGTCCAGGTCGGGTTGGGTGGGGTCGGGCAGGACTTCGGTGATCGGGTGGTCGGCGACGACGGCGCACAGGATCATGGGGGCGTCGCCGTCGGACTGGTTGAGGGAGACGGCCAGCCAGCGTGTGGGTACCGGGCCCCAGACCGTCAGGTCGCCCAACAGGTCCTCGTCGCACAGTGCTTGGAAGAGGGCGGGCATCGGAGTTCCCGCGATGTGGCGGAAGAGCGGTTCGCGCATGCCGACTTGGCGGTGCTGGCCGTATCGCGCATCCAACTCGCCTACCAGGGAAGCCAGTTGGGTCTCAGCAGCCTCCTCCGCCTTGTTCCACTCGGGTGCGTACACACCGGTGAGGGCCCTGCCCACAAGGAGCGGTGCGATCACGAAGCCCTCGCCGCGCGTTGCGGTCCACTCCCCCGTGGCCGGATCGCCCTCGCTCGTCGTCGGCCCGGTCGTCGGAACGGGGCCGGTGAGCAGCGCGTCGACGGCCCCAAGCGGCCGGCCGGGTTCCGGGGTCAGCGCCCCGTCGGCCGTGCCGGGCGGCCCTCCGCACTCCGACTCCCACCGGCGCATGTCCTCGGCATTCCCGACTCTGATGCCGAAGGGCCACGTCGGGTCGAAGAAGAGCCAGTAGCGGGACTCGAGTTCGAGGGCGAGGCACTTGACCACACCCTCCTCGGGCTTCGAGTCGACGTCGGTGAAGGAGCGGACGGTGGTGCAGCGGAGGCGGTCCCAGCCGTCGCCGAAGAGCTGCTCGCCCTGGGAGGCGAGGGCGAGTTCGTCCCCCTCCTGCTCCTCGACGGCCGCGAAGAGTTCGACACCGTCCAGGGTGACCGAGTCGACCACCCTGACCTCCAACTGGCCGAACCCTCCGACCGATTCCAGACGCAGGGCTCCGTCGTCGAGGAGGACGAAGACGACAAGCGGCCGCGGGGCGAAGCGGGGGATCGTCCCGTCCCGGTCGATCCGGCCCGGGACCAGGACGTCCGTGACGTACCGCTCCCGCAGGACGCCCGCGATCCACTGCCAGGAGGTCATCGCTCCTCCGGCGGCAGTACGCCCTCGGCCGCCAGCCGGGCCAGGGCCTCACGGCTCGCGGGCACGGTGCCGTGCCAGCGGAGCATCGCCACGGCCCGCTCGGCGGCGACGCCGTAGCGGGCGTACCGCTCGGCGAGTTCCATCGCCCACGGGGTGACGAGGGTCTCGTCGTCGACGCACATGCCGAGCCAGGTGAAGACCTCCCCGGCGATCCAGCCGCCGATCCACCTCACCCACACCTCGACGAAACGCACGGCCTCCGCGCTGTCGGGGTCGTGCGGTACTCCGGGGACACCGAGCAGCGCGCACTCCTCCAGGGCCTCGGTCATGCGCTCCTGGGTGACCAGACGGGCGTACGGCATCAACTCCCGCATGACTTGCCGGACTTCGAGCCAGGCGGGCGGCTCCTCGTCCTCGGCGCCGGTCCAGTCGGGGTCGGGGACCGGGTCGGGCACGGGCTCGGTCGGTGCGCCGGCCTGGAGGATCGCGCGGGCGCGGGTGATGTTCTCGTCGGTCTCCGGGAGTTCGGCGGGCCACTGGAAGCCTGCGCCCCAGCTGTAGGGGAGTTCGCGTACGGCGGGGGGCAGCAGGGGGTGTTCGGCCTGCGCCGGTTGCCGTGCGCGGGCCTCGTAGCCGGGGCGGCGCAGCAGCATCAGGGAGTCCCTCGCCCAGGCGCGACTGTCCTCGCTCACTCTGCCGTCCCGGACGAGACGCAGCAAGGACCGCTCACCGTGGGGCGTACCGAGGTGCCGCAGGAGGCTCACCGCGTCGTGGGCCGCGAGCCCGTTCACGACACACCGCTCGGCGGCCGCGGCGGTACCTGCCCCGTCGTAGGGCTGCTGTTGGAGCCAGTGCAGCACGTCATGGGTCCAGCCCGAGAGTACGCCGCGGGTCAACTCACCTGTGATCAGGTCGAGTTGTTCCTCGATCCACCAGGTCGGCACCGGCGGCCGCGCCGTGACCGCCCATTCCCCCAGTACGGCGCTGACGCGCTCACGGGTGAACTGGTCCACCGTCGGCATGACTTGGGCCAGCCGGTGTCCGGCCTCCTGGCGGATACGGTCGTAGAGTTCCCATGACTCATCGCTCCAGACGCGCGCGGGCGACGGCGACGGGTCGACGAGCGCGGCGGCCAGCGCGTCGAGAGCGGCACGCTCGTTCGTCTCCGTGTGCGCCAGGTCGTGCAGCTTCTGCCGCCGCCCCCGGGTCAGGTCGTTCCACGGGGGCGGCAGCCGACGCATGGCCGAGGGCAGCAGGTGTTGTGCGGTCACGGTCCGGCCGCTCCGTTCCTCTCGTCGTCCGCTGTGTCCACGCCGCATCAGGAAACACCCAGGTACTGCATGGCGGTCTTCGGGTCCTTCATCTTGCCCGAGTCCCGTGCCGCCTGCCGTTCGGCAGGAGTCTTGCTGCTCCACGCGTCGTTCATCGCCCTGAGCTGCTGCGGCGAGATGTCCTGACCGGCGACGCGCAGGTCGAGGCCGTTGTCGGCGAGGGTCTGGGCCGGCGTACCGTCCGGAACGGTGCCGGTCTTCCTGTCCTTCTGGAAGCCGTCGAACACCTTGTCCCAGCCGTCCTGCGTCTCGATCTCGTAGCGGGCCCTGCGGCCGGGGTCCGCCTTCTGCCAGTCGGCCAGTTTCTGGGCCTGGGCACGGATCGAGGCCTGCGTGGCGGCCTGTCCCGTGTTCTTGACCTCCACGACGTTGAGAGTGCCGTCCTTGCCCTTGTAGACCACGTCGGCGTCGTCGATGCCGGTGAGATCGGCGGTGGTGCCGTCGCCCATGTCCACCGTCTGGCGGCCCTTCTTCGCACCGACTCCGGCGTAGACCTTGGTGCCCTCGGCGGCGTCGTCCGCGGCGCGCGTCGCGGCCCTGACCTCGGCCATGGCTTCGGCCAGTTGGTGGCGGTCGCCGGCCCTGAGCACGGGGCCGCCGAGCGAACCACGGCTCTGGCTGTCGATGGTCGTGTTCTTCAGCATGTCCGCCAAGTCCTTGAGGGACTGGGTGAGTTCGACCTTCCCGATCTCCCCCTTGCTCAGGTCCGGGCCGTCCTTCGCCTTGGCGACGAGGTCGTCGATCTTCCTCTCGTCGAGCTGGAACCGGTCGCCCTTGGGCGTCTTCGCCTTGTCCTTGGCGTCCGTGATGGCCTTCTTCGCCTCGTCGGCGGCATGCTGCAAGTCCGCGGTGCGGGCTGCCACGTCGGCCTCGTCCGCCTGCTTACGGGCTTCCTCCGCCTCCTTCTTCGCGTCCTCGTCGCAGCCGTCCTCGGCGAGTACGACGTACGGGGAGCCGCCGGCGGCGAGGACGGTGGTGCCCGTGCCGGAGGAACCGGTGAGGCCGCCGTCGCTCTTCGGGCCGTTGCCGTCGTACGGGATCCGGCGGCTGGGTGCGCCGATCGTGCAGCCGGTCTTCTCGGCCTTCTTCTCCGCTTCCTCGGCGGCGGCGTCGGCTTCCTTGGCCGCCTTCTCGGCGCCCTCCACGTCACCGGCCTTTGCCGCCTTCTTAGCGTCGTCCGCCGCCTTGGCCGCCTTCTCGGCGAGTTCGCCGAGCTTCCCCAACTTGCCGATCTTGCCGAGGTCGCCGACCTTCTCGACGATCTTGGCGCCGTCGTAGCCCGGGATGAAGAGTGAGCCGACGTTCCAGAGGACGTGGCTGACGGCGCGGGTCTTGTCGCCGTTCTTCCAGTCCTTGGCTACGTCGTCGCCGATGAACACGTCGTAGAGGACCGTGCCGCCGGTCTTCACCGAGGCACTGCCCCAGTCCCACAGGGCCCCGCCGTAGTCGCCGTCGGACCACTTCTTGCCGGCGTTCTTGGAGTTCTTCACCCAGTCGTCGCCGAGCTGCTTGCCGTAGTCGCCGATGCCCTTCACGGTGTCGACCGGGTGGCGGACCATGTCGTAGATGCCGGTGAGGTCGCCCCAGACGCCGTCGACGAACAGACCCTGGCCGACTTGTTTGACCTGGTCGCCGGCGCAGCCGAAGAAGGCGCCGACGCCGGAGAAACAGCCGTCGTCGTCTTTGTCTTTTTTATCGCCGGCGGGGTCGGTGGTGGTGGTCGTGCCTGTGTCCGTACCCGTGCCGTCTGTGGTTCCGGTGCCGCCCGTGGAACCGCCGTTGCTGTTGCTGTTGCCGTTGCCGTTCTGGGCGGTCACATCCGTGGTGCCGCCGGTCGGACCCGGGCAGGCCATGCCGGTGACCTTGCAGACCTCCGACTGGATGCCGTTGAAGATCTGCGTGCCGAGGCCGCTGACGAGCAGGGCGGTGATGACGGCGGCGACGATGGCTATGAACCCGGCGTACTCGACCGCCGTCTGCCCCTCGTCCCGGCGCCAACGGATCAGCCGCGCCAGGGAGAACGGGCGGCGCTCGACGCGCTCCAGTCCGGCGAGGCCGTACCACTGGCGGCTCTCCGGGCGGGACAGGAAGTAGAGGATGACGATCGGCAGGAAGAGCTGGAGGCCGCCGCGGGCGGATCCGGAGACGAGGTTGACGACACCGCCGAGGATCAACCAGCCCTGTACGGCGAGGAGTCCGAGCCTGACCCGGGCCCCGCCCTCCCAACTCCGCCGGGCCAGCCACCCGCCGAGGACACCGGGCGCGGCGGCGTACGCGACGAGGGCGAGAACCTGTCCGTCGAGCACGTCGTACGACGCGGCGGTCATCAGCAGACCGAGCCCGCCGACGACGGTGACCGCGAGGAGCGCGTACACCAGCACCAGCGCGGTGGCGAGCGGCACGGGCATCTCCTGCCGCCCACCCGTCCCACCGCGCCCGCCGACTCCGACTCCCCCGATCGAGGCCATGACTCCCCCGTCCCCTGCCATCGCTCGACTTCGCTCACAAGTCCACTGGAGCTTCCAGAGGTTAGGGACGGGACGGATGCCCGAGATGGGCCCGTGGACCCAAATCGGTACCCAAGTCTCGGGTGGGCCCCGGGAGGTGCGGGGGCGTTTGTGCCGCGGGCCGCGACCTTCGTAGGTTGGCCCCATGGGACTCTTCGACAGACTGACCGGCACCCAGCACCCGACGCAGGGGGTGTCGCCGGTTCCGGGGGAGGAGTTGCGGGCGGCGCTGCTCGGTCTCAACCGGTCCGAGGTTCCGTACGTCGTCCGTTACGGCGGCGGTGAGCAGTGCGACCTGCTGGCGGAGTGGCGGTTGGCAGAGCCCGCCTGGGAGCAGGTCTTCGTCCGGTCCGAGATCAGTCACGCCGTGCGGATCCGGATGCGGCTGGACCACAAGGCGCACGAGGTACGCGCTCTTGAAGAGCAGTGGGAGCTGAGCCGGGTGGGCACTCCGACGACACTCCAGGTGTCGTCGGAGTACACCCGCGGGCCGAGCCGGACCGTCAGCCGTCAGTGGACCCTCGGGCGGGGCGCCGACGGTGGTCTTGAGGCGACGGAGACCTTTCGTTTCGACAGTGCGGAAATGCGCGAACCGCTGCGCGACACCGTCCTCGGGTCCGGGTGGACTTGGCGGGGAGTCGTGTTCGGCAAGCTCTGAGGCCCATCAGCCGACCATCAGCTCTCCGTGCGCGGGAACGTCACCTCGACCCTTCGGTTCTTCTTGCGGCCGGCCTCCGTGGAATTGTCGGCGATCGGGTACTGCTCGCCGTAGCCGCGTACCTCGAAGGTGATGCTCGGGTTGTTCAAGTCCGAGTCCAGGACCGCCTGTACGGCGTCCGCGCGCTGCTTGGACAGGACGTCGCCGTGTGCGGACGAGCCGAGGTTGTCCGTGAAGCCGAAGACGCGGACCGTGGTCGCGTTCTGCTTCTTGATCTCCTCGGCGATCGCGTCGATACGGGACTTCGCCTCGGCGCTCAGTTTCGCGCTGTCCTTGCTGAAGAGGACCTCGGCCTGGAGGGCGAAGGTGACGTCCGAGTTGGTGTCCTCCCGGCGTTCCTCACCGCCCTGGTCCTCCACGACGGACTTGATGTCCAGGACCTTGGGGTCGGCGAGCGTCGCGCCTTCGGGGAGTTTCAGGTCCGGGTCGTTCGGGTCGACCTTCACCGGGGCGGAGGCGGAGGCCTCGGTGCCGGGTGGGACGCTCGGGCTCGGGGTGTCGTCGGCGTGGGCCGCGACCGCGCCGACGATGTTCGCGGCGACCATGATGGTGGCGGCGGTGACGACGAGGGCGAGACGGGGAGTGGTGGTCACTGTGGCCTCACCCGGAGATCTTGATGGTGCCGGTGGGGAAGCCGGGGAGTTGGAAGTCCACATCGGTTGTGGTGCTCGGCGGCGCCGGGAACTGCATGAACACCGCAAGCGATTCACCGGCCTTCAGAGCGGGGAGTCCGGTGGTTGTAAGGGGGCGGCCATCCGTGTCGCGCAGCACGTAGTAGCGCTTCTTCCCCTTTGAGTCCACGAGCGTGGCGCCACCGAGCGAGCTGCCGTTCTTGATGATCTCGGTCTCGTTGCCGCTGAGGTTGGAAGGGATGACGGCGGTGTCGGCGCCGTCGTTCTTCATCGTGCCGTTCACCGTGACGAAGCCGCCGGAGTCCCGCTTCGCGGAGGTGATCTGAAGGAGCAGGCTGTTCGGGCCCTTCAACTCGGCCAACGGTTGATCCGACTGCCCTTCCTGAGCACTCGGGTTGGATCCACCGTCTTTGGTGGCGGACGCCGACGCATCAGGCTTCTTGTCGTCGCCGCCACCACCGCAGCCGGCCACACCGACGGCCAGACCGGCCGCAACGGTCAGCGCGACCAACCCCCTACGGGCCTTCGCAGTGAACCGAATGCTCATCACTCTGCTTCCTTCGTCACTCGTCGTTCGCTTGTCAGTCGGCCAGATGGACGTCGAAGAGATCCTGAGGTCCCGGGAGGTTGGTGAGATCGTCCGGGTTCAGGTCCCAGTTCCTGTCCTTGCAGGTGAGCTGCGGCAGTGCGTTGGCCCCGGCACCCTGCGTCGGGAGGGTGAACGTACAGAGCGGCTCGATCACGGCTGTGGCGGACGCATGCGCGTAGCGGTTCTCGGTTCCGGGAACGAGGGACTCTCCGACAGGCTTGTCGGTCTGCACCTCGACCGCGTAATCCAGGAGGCCCGGATTGCATGCGGTGCTGTGCGCGTCGTTCTGCCCGGCCAGCTCATCGGCACGCCAGCAGAAGTTGTCCGCCCCCTGGCCGTCGAAGATGGCCTGCCACTTGGTCGGGTCGAGTACGTCCCCCACCCACATCCCTGCGAGTTGGTCCCGGGTCTTCTGAGCCGCCGCGAGTGCCGCCGCGTCAGCGGCTGTTTGGGCGCCGTTGCGATTTACCGCGGCCTGGCCGACCGCAAAGTAGGCGAACGCAAGGAAGAGCAGGCCCCCCACCACCGTGATGTAGATGGGGAAGGCCTGCCCTGCATCGCCGAATTTGCGAGATCGCCTCAAGGAGCGACCTTGGCGACCTGTGCCTTGATCTTGTCGAGAATCGTCTGGCCGATGTCCGTACCCGTGATCGCCAGCACAATAGCCACCACCACCGCGATGATCCCCAGGTACTCCACCGCGGTCTGCCCCTTGTCGCCCGCGCGCCGCCGCACCGCTGCAGCGGTCGTGTTCTTCCAGCCGTTCACCCGCACCTTGGTCGCAACGGCGGTCTTCAGCATCAGGTCGCTCATGGTGTTCCCCTCCGAATGACGCGTAACCGGCTTCCTCGTCGCCGGTGCCGCTTTCGACACGAGAACGGTATTCCCGGAAACCCGGTGCGCAAGAGGGCCCCAGGGCCCAATCCCGGGCCCAATGCGAGTCCCGGCCGGTGTGCCGTCCCGTCATCGCGGCTCACCCCAGCCCTCGGGCCGAACCCGGCGCCGTACCCAGCCACTTGGCGGCGGCCTCGGAGCGGCTGGTGCTGTGGAGTTTGGCGAAGATGCGGTTGATGTGGTTCTTGACGGTCTTCTCGGAGATGAAGCAGGTGGCGGCGATCTGCTGGTTGTTCATGCCGGACGCGATGTGGTCCATGATCTCCGCCTCCCTCGCGCTCAGTTGGAACCTCGCCCTGTATGACGACGACTGTCCCACATCTGGTTGCACTTGCGAAAGGTTTTCCGAAGAACTTGATGGCGCGAATGTGGAGCCAACAGCCGTTGAGCCCAAGCCCTCCGGCAAAAGACCGACCGAACCTTGCGCTTGCCTGAGTTGCGCCAGCAACGCCCCCGCCGCCGACGGCGTGAAGTGGGCCCTGCCCTGCTTGATGTCCCTTACGGCGGCGACCAGTTCGTCCGCCGTGAACTCGCCGTGGACCAGATAGCCGCCCGCTCCCCGGCGCAGCGCCTCCTGGACGATCTCCGACTCCCTGCTGTACGTGAGCATCACGACCGGGGCGATCCGCACCAGGTACGGGAGTGCCGAGATGCCGTCCACGCCCGGCATCCGTACGTCCAGGAGGACCACGTCGGGGCGTTGGAGATGAGCCGCCTCGTAGGCCTCGCGGCCGTCCGCCGCCTCCGCTACGACCGTGATGTCCGCGCGGCCCGACAACAGGGCCGTCAGCCCGGCCCGGACCACCGGGTTGTCGTCGGCCACCACGACCCGGAGGGGCGAACTCGGCGCCGGAGGAGGGAAGTTCGGGAACGGGTTGGGTGGTGTCGGTGGCGGCTGCGGAGCGCCGGGGTGGGGCGTCGTCTGGTCCGGCATGGCTGCCTCCTCTCGGGTCGGCTGTGGGGGGATGAGTACGGTTTGCTACGGCTTCCTGCTCATGTCGTCGCTGTCTTCGCTGTCGGCGCTGATGTCAGCGCTCCGAGGGGGAGTTCGAGGCGGACCTCCGTGCCGCTCGCGTGGCCGCCCCTGCCGATGCGGATGCGTGCGCCCACCGATGCCGCCCGCTCGACCATGCCGACCAGGCCGAAGTGGCCTGCCCTGCGGAGCTGTTCGAGGGTGGTGCCCGGGGGCAGGCCGCGGCCGTCGTCGTAGACGCTGATGCGGAGGAGGTTGTCGTGGACTCCGGCCCGTACGTCGACCTTGGTGGGGGCCGCGTGGCGGTGGGCGTTCTCCATCGCCTCGGTCGCGATGGTGAGGAGTTGGCGGGCCACGGCGGGCGGGACCGGTGGTACTCCGTGGTCGCCGGTGGGGCGGTAGGTGGTGGGGAGGCCCGTTCGCGTGTTGAAGTCCCTTGTGCGGGCCGCCAGTTCTACCAGGACGTCCGTTCCCTCGTCGGGGTCTGCCTCGCGTCGTAGGTCCGCCAGGAGTTCACGGGATTCCGCCGCCGCCCTGCGGGCCGAGCGGGCCACCAGTTCCGCCTGTTGTCTGATCAGGGTCGGGTTCATGCGGTCCGCGCCGGCCGAGCCCGCCAGGCCGTCCGCCGCGAGTGCCACGCCGTGCAGGGTCTTGGCCACCGAGTCGTGCAACTCGCGGGCCAGGCGCGCCCGTTCGGCCCCCACCGCCTCCGTCACGGCGAGCCGGGCCTGGACCGTCGTCAGGGCGGTGGTGGCCTCGCCGAAGCGGAGCATCAGGTTGCGCAGGGTCACTCCCACCGCGCCGGCGATGACGCACAGGCCGGGGAGCAGGAACGTCTGCGCCACGACCCGGTGGGCGTCGGCCGCGGCGGTCTGCGCCAGCAGCAGGATCAGGGCCTGGAGGCTCGCGAAGCAGCCGGCGCCCCGCCAGCCGTAGACGATGCCGGCCAGCAGCGGGGTGCAGACGCTGACGTAGGCGAGGGTGCTGGTGGGGCCCGCGGAGACCAGGAGCAGGGCGCCGAAGAGGGTGTCCAGGACGAGGAGGGAGGGGTGGCGCAGGAGGAGGGGGCCGAAGCGTTCCCAGTCCCGGAAGAGGACGTAGGAGGCCATGAAGGTGACCACCACGGCCGCGCCCACCAGGCGGGTGGCGAGGCCCGGGTTGGCGTTGAGGAGGGCGGAGGGGGCGGCCAGCGCGATCATCGCGAGGCGGAAGCCGAAGACCTGTCTGCACATCGCCTGCAAGGCGCTGACCTGGATGGGGAGAGCGATCCGGGCGCCGGCGTCCGGGCCGGGTGCGGGGGTCGGCTCCGGTGGGACGGGGGCGGCTTCGGCGGGCAGCTGTTCCAGCCGGGGTTCGGCCGGCGGCCTCGGGACGCCGGGGAGCGGGGACCCTGCCGGGACCCAGCCCGGCGGCAGTGCGGGCGTGACCGTCGTGACCGGTATGTCCGACGCCCCCGAGCGCACATGGTCGGGGAGGACGGTGCCGGCCGGTGGTGTCGTGATCTCCGGCGGTTTCGGGCGCCGTCGCAGCAGTCCCGTCCGTTCACGTTCGTCCGTCGTCGCCATCGTTGAATTCGCCCCCGTTCCCGTCTACTTGCCCGTGATCGTGCTGAAGTCCGTGCCGGAGCCGAGGAGCAGGCCCGCGCCGAGGAGGAGCATGGTGGCCGGGACCATGAACGTGGTGATCATCATGGTGGCCTTGGGGACCGCCCTGGCGGCCTTGCGGCGGGCGTTCTGCGCGTCCGTGCGGCGCATGTCCTTGGCCAGGGCGACCAGGGTGTCGACGATCGGCGCGCCCAGCTCCTCGCCCTGCTGGAGTGCCGTGACGAACATCGCGACCTGCTCGCTGTCGTTGCGCCGCCGCAGCTCGGCGAAGGCGGCGCGGCGGCTCATGCCCAGGTCCATCTGGCGCAGGGTGATGCGGAGTTCGTCCGCCCAGGGGCCCTCGTACTTCGACGCGACGCGGTCGAGTGCCTGGCGGAAGCCGAGGCCGGCGCTCACCACCACCGCGAGGACGTCGAGGAAGTCGGGCAGGGTGCGTTCGATGACGTCCTTGCGGATGCGGATCGCCGACCAGATGCCGACCTCGGTCCAGAACGCGGCGAAGGCGAACAGGACGAGGGCGAGGAGGTAGTTCCCCTTCACCAGGAACACCAGGCCGCCGACGCCGCCGAGGAAGCCGTAGACCGCCCGCCGGGCCGCGTAGCGGTCGATGGTCAGGCCACCGGGGTTGCCCGCGAGGTCTATCTTGCGGCGGTACTTGGCGACCTGCTTGGGGCCCATCAGGCGCAGGACCATGGGCGCGTAGCGCATGCCGAGGCGGTCGACGAGGGAGTCGACGGCGCCTGTGCGCGTCGAGCCGACCTCCAGGGCCAGCACCAGGTCGGTGGGGAGTTTCGCGTCCGCGCGGTACATGCGGATGCCCGCGAAGATGCCCCACACGCTGAGGCCCATGACCAGTCCGAGTACGAGTGCCATCAGGTCTCTCTCCTCAGACGTCGATGCGGGACAGGCGGCGGATGAGGACGAAGCCGACCGCGTACAGCCCGAAGGCGATGATCACGCAGGCCTGGCCGATCGGGGAGCCCGTCATCCGTTCCAGGGCACCGGGTTTGACGCTGTTCATCAGGAAGAGGGCGCCCACGCCCATCACCGGAACGGCGTACGACGTCATGTTGACCTGGGAGAGCTGGGTGCGGACCTCGCGCCGGGTCTCCTTGCGCTCCTCCAGGGTCTCGGTGAGGTTGCGCAGGGCGCTGACGACCTGGCCGCCCGCCCGGTTGGAGAGCACCAACGTCGTGACGAGTACGACGAGTTCGCGGGACGGCAGGCGCTCCGCCAGCTCGCTCAGCGCGTCGTCCATGGAGGCGCCGACCGCCAACTGGTTGGCGACCTTGCCGAGTTCCTCCCCGGCCGGTGCCTCCAGCTCCTCCGCGGCCATGCTGATCGAGGTGCGCAGCGCGAGGCCGGCGTGGGTGGCGTTGGCCATGATGCGGGCCAGCTCCGGGAGTTGGTTGATGAACTTCTCGATGCGCTTCTGGCGCTGCCAGTTGAGGAACTGGATCGCCACCCCGATCCCCAACAGCCCCGCTATGGGGCCGAAGAAGGGGGCCAGGGAAGCCTGGCCGATCAGCCAGAGGGCCGCCACCGTGGCCATCATGTAGACGAAGAACTCGCCCGGGGTCATGTCCAACCCCGTTGCCGCGAGCCGCAGTTCGAGTTTCCGGCCGAGCCTGGTGCGGCGCAGCCGGCGGTCCAGGTTGCGGAAGCGGCGGGTGCGGCCCATCTGGATCTGGCCGGTCGAGGACAGCCGGTCGACCAGGGCCGCGCGCTGTGCCTTGCCCATGGCGTAGGCGTGCAGACCGGCCACGCCCAGGACGCAGGTCAGCAGGGTGATGCCGGTGGTGAGCGTGACGATCGTCTGGAGTTCCATGGGGTCGGTCCCTACCTACTGGCTTCTCGGAGGGCTAGCTGTTCCGCGGTGTGGGCCACGCCGAAGGCCTGTGGGAGGGGCTGGCTCGCCATGTAGAGGCGGTCGGCGGTGCGCCGCGAGAGCGGGAAGTACTCGAAGGCGCCGTAGACCCGGCCGTCGGCGGAGATGGGCTGGGGGGTGAACCGGGCCACCGTCGCCAGCCGGTACGGCTCGCTGCCGTGGCTGTCGAGGAGGGCGATCTCGGTGATGCGGCGGGCGCCGTCGGTGAAGCGGGTGAGCTGGATGATGACGTCGATGGCGCTGTTGATCTGGTCGTGCAGCGCCTCGAAGGGGATCTCGACCTCGGACATGGACGCCAGGGTCTTCAGGCGCATCAGCGCGTCCTCGGCGCTGTTGGCGTGGACGGTGGCGAGGGAGCCGTCGTGGCCGGTGGACATCGCCTGGAGCATGTCGAGGGACTCGCCGCCGCGGACCTCACCGACCACGATCCGGTCGGGGCGCATCCGCAGCGAGTTGCGGACCAGGTCGCGGATGGTGACCTGGCCCTTGCCCTCGACGTTCGGGGGGCGTGCCTCCAGGCGGATCACATGGGACTGCTGGAGCTGGAGTTCGGCGGAGTCCTCGATGGTGATGATGCGCTCTGTCTCCGGGATGAGGCCGGAGAGCGCGTTGAGGAGTGTGGTCTTCCCGGTGCCCGTGGCACCCGACACGATGATGTTGAACTTCGCGTGCACCAGGCCCGCGAGGAGATACAGCATGTGCTCGTCCAGCGAGCCGAAGCCGACCATCTCCTGGAGCGTGAAGGAGCGCGGGAAGCGGCGGATGGTGAGGGTCGCGCCGGTCAGCGAGAGCGGCGGGATGATCACGTTGACGCGCTCGCCGGACGGCAGTCGCGCGTCGACCATCGGATTCGACTCGTCCACCCGGCGGTTGACCGTCGACACGATGCGCTCGATGGTCTGCATGAGCTGGTCGTGGGAGGGGAAGCGGAGCGGCAACTGCTCGACGCGGCCGCCGCGTTCGACGAAGATCGCGTCCGGGCCGTTGACCATGATCTCGGTGATCGACGCGTCTTCGAGGAGCGGTTCGAGGATGCCGAGGCCGAGCGCCTCGTCCACGACCCGGCGGATCAACTGGGAGCGCTCGACCGTCGAGAGGACCGGTCCCTCACGGCTGATGATGTGCCCGAGCACCCGCTCCAGCCGGGCCCTGCGCTCGGCGGCGGCCAGCGCGCTCATCTCCGCGAGGTCGATCTCCTCCAGGAGTTTGGCGCGGTAGGAGGCGACCATGTGGCCGTCCTCGCCCCGATGGCCGTTCTCCTCGGGATGGTTGACGCGTTCCCGCAGACCCATGAGTCCAGTGCTCCTTGCTCCGCGTTCAGTGGTCGAGCGGCATGGTGGCGGTCTTGCTGGCGGTGCCGAAGTCCCAACCGGGCACGATGGACGGGATGTTCACGGTGGAGGTGACCCGGACGGAGGTGCCCAGGTCCGTCCGGCCGCAACTGGTGCCGTCGGCCAGGAAGCCGCTGACCGCAGCCCTGCAGTCCTGCTGGTAGTCCTGCTCCAGCGAGGCGGCGCGGGCCCCGGCCCGGGCAGCCGTGCCGGCCTGGATCGCGGTGTAGGCGATCAGCCCGAGTTGCACGCCCGCCAGCGCGACGAGGAGCAGGATCGGGATGAACCCGAGGTATTCGATGGCGACTTGGCCGCGGTCGCGCACGCGGAGCCGGAATCGGAATCGGAGGTCGTAGGACATCTCAGTTCGTCGCCTCCTCGACCGCGCCCGCGTGACCGTGCACCTCGAAGGGGAAGGCGATGGAGCCCGGGAAGAGGACGGGCACCTTGAGGGTGACGTCGGCCGTGACGAACCCTGTGCCCCCGCAGGTCACCGTGGCGTCCCCCCTCCACGCGTCGGACAGGTCGTCGAGGCCCGCCTGTTGGCAGGCGGCCTGCCGCTCGCCCCGGGTGGCGGCCGTGCCCGCCCGCACCGCCTCGTCGGCAGCATTCCCCGCGAGCGTGTAGGTGTACCCCACCAGCACGAACTGCCACATCAGCACCAGCGTCACAATGATCAGCGGCGTCATGCCGAGGAACTCGATGGTGACCTGGCCCCGGTCCCGCCCGCGCGAGGACATCACAGAAGCGATCACGGACATACGCATCCCCTCACTCCCTACGACGCCGGAAGCTCACCGAGCCACGGTCGCCGCCGCCCCGTGACCGGCCGCCCCGCTGGGCGACTTCGGGCACCTTGACCAGTCCGAGTTCGCCCGCGAGACCCCACAGCGCCTGTTTGACCACGCTCTTGTTGTCGAGTTCGTGCAGGCGGCCCGCGTCCACCGCGCCCTGGAGTTCCTTGAAGTTGGCGGGGATCGCGGTGGCGGCGACCGCCGTGCCGGTGATCCGCTGGATCAGCGGGGGCTGGATCTCCGTACCGCGTGTGTGCCGGTTGACGACGATGGTCGTCTCCTCGGCCTTGCGGATCTGGAGCCGGTCCCACATCCGGACGGTGCGCTTCGCGGCGCGTACGGCGACCACGTCCGGGGTGGTGAACAGCAGGGCCGTGTCGGCCATTTCGACGGCCGCCGCGCTCGCGCCGCTCATCTGGGCGCCGCAGTCGATGACGACGACCTCGTAGCGGGAGCGCAGCGCGCTGACGATCTGGCGGGCGGCCCGGTCGGTGACCTCCTCGCCACGTTCGCCCTCGCCGGGGGCGAGCAGCAACGCGACCCCCGTGTCGTGCCGGAACACGGCGTCGGCCAGGACCCGCGGCGAGATGTCGGTGATCGCGGCGAGGTCGACGACCGAGCGGCGGAACTGGACGTCCAGGTAGGAGGCGATGTCACCGGTCTGGAGGTCCATGTCGACGAGCGCGGCGCTACGGCCCGACGCCTGTGCGGCGAGGGCGAGTTGGATCGCGGCGAGGGTGGCGCCGACCCCGCCCTTGGCGCCGCTGACCGTGACGACGGTGCCGCCGACGCCGGTGAACACATCGCCGCCGTGGCCCAGATGACGCCGTACGCCCACGGACCAGGCGGCGACCGCCTGGACCCGGTTGGCCAACTCCTCGTAGCTCAGCGGCAGCGCGATGAGGCCGCGGGCGCCGGAGTCCATGGCGGCCTGGAAGAGGCCGGGGCTGGCGTCCGTGGTGACGAGGATGACGCCCACCGCGGGGAAGCGCAGCGCGACCTCGCGGACCAGCTCCAGGGCGGGGACGGGACCGATGCGCTCATGCACCACCACGACCTCGGGCAGCTCGTCGACGGACTCGGCGGCGAGCCGGGCCAGGGTGTCGATGAGCTGGGTCGAGTCGGCCACCGGGGCCACCGGGTCGGCGTCCGGGAGCTGGCTGAGCAGGGTCGTGATGGCGCGGATGGCATCCGCGTCACCGACCGCCGGGAGAATCCTGGTGGGCATGCGGGCCTCTCACTTGTCCTTCGCGAGTTCGTACGTCCGGTCCTGCTCGGGCACGGTCGTATCGCTGCCGGGCGCCACCAGCGCGAGCCGCACCCGCTCGGCGAACGACTCGGCGTAGGTGATCCGCTGGGCGTCGAGCGTGGTCAGCGCGAAGGTGATCGGGACGGCGTCGGTGGACTGCTGCTGGTTGCGGTCGCTGCTGCTGCCCGGGTCCAGTGCGGTGATGTGGCCGACGTCGATGACCTTCGCGTTGGTCACGATGATCTTTGACTGGTCGGGATCACCCTCTTTGGCGCCCGCGAAGGTGGCGTACACGTTGACCGTGGAGCCCGGGGTGATCTTGCCTGCGACGCCGGTCGCCGCGTCGATCATGATGGCGACCTCCTGCTGCCCGGGCTGGAGGGCCGGCTGGTCCACGATCATGTCGCTCTGCAGCAGGGAGCCCTTGCGCAGGGTGGTCACCGCGATCTTGCCCGAGATCTGGCGGAGGTCCGTCACGGCGTTGTCCGACAGCCACCGCTTGGGCATCTCGATCTTCTCGAACTGGGCGGCGCTGAGGGCCGTGTAGGGCGCCACGTTGTTCTTGACCTGGTAGGCGGCGACCTCGGGTCCCACCTTGGACTTCACGTCGCTGATGACGGAGAGGACGCCGGCGAACGCGCCGAGGGCGCACAGGACCGACAGGAGCAGGAGTATCACGCCGCGGCGCTGACGGGAGTTCATGAACCGTACAACCTCATTGGGGATATCGGTCGAGCGGAAATGAGCGGATCGAGCGAGATCGAACAGATCGTGTGCTGTAAGCGTGTCCTGTGAGTTGAGGACTTATCCGGCGGGTGTTTGGTTCTCGTGAACGGGTGGTGTCGCCGAGCAGAAGACACAACGGTCGCCGATGACGTCGATACCGCACCAGTGGCACACGGATTGCCGTACCGAGGTGACCAGTTGGTACAGCACCGACAGGTCGGGCAGATAGGTGCAGAACTCGATCAGCCTGCCCGTGCCCCACCAACTCGCCGACTCGGCGGGCAGGGTGGCCTCGCGCAGTCCCATCGCGTTCCACGCCGGGGCGAGGGTGGTGCCGATCCAGTCGGACTGCAACTGCCCCTTGGCGACCAGCATCCAGGTGCCGAACTCCGGTCCTTCGAGGGTGACTCCGGGGCCGATCCTGACGAGCTGCGGCTCGGGGTGGGCGAGCACCGCGAACTGGCTGCCGGGCACCCAGGACTTGGCGTGCGACCGGAGGCCGACGGGGACCCGGTCCAGCTTGGCGACCGAGCCGAGGACCGCGCCGGCGTGGATGTAGTGCGTGAGCAGCCGGCCGGCCGAGGCGAGCACTCCGGGGCTGAGGTCGCAGGACGCGAGCTGCCTCAACTGGCGGGCCAGTACGGCGAGTCCGAGCGGGGGGAGATTCGGACGGAACAGGGCGATCCGGTCGCTCTCCAGGATGGACCGGATGGTGTGCAGCCGTCGGTCCACACCTTCGGGCACGGCCTGCGAGGACACGACGACGACATGCCCGTGCTGGTCGATGAGGGCCTGCATCTCCGACAGCGCCTGGTCCAGCGGTCGTTGATCCAGGTCCCGCAGGACGACGGCGGGCAGGGTCCGTTCGTCCTGTGGTGGCAGCGCCATGTCGGCGCTGGTCACGGCAATGGCAGTTGGCACGCGCAGCTCCCCGTCTCACGCCTGTCGGCGTGCCGGTATTACTCCGGCACACCGAGTCGACTTCATTGCGTGACTACCTCAGCACTGTAACCACGCCCCAGTGACCGGAGAACAGCGTTTGTGCAGCCGTACCGCAACTGTCATTACGCACAACACGTCAAA
Organism: Streptomyces sp. NPDC051576; assembly: GCF_040681835.1. Lineage (NCBI taxonomy): Bacteria > Bacillati > Actinomycetota > Actinomycetes > Kitasatosporales > Streptomycetaceae > Streptomyces > Streptomyces sp. NPDC051576. The sequence goes on along the minus strand of NZ_JBFAZO010000001.1, from coordinate 693,434 downwards.
ACGGGGCAGGTCGAGCAGTTGATCGGGGGCCGGACACCGAAACCCGTGCGGGGGAAGTTGGTCTGGACCTCTTGACAGCACAATTGGTCTGGACCAACTCTGGACTCCAGCGGTGGCCACCGTCCCCAGTCCCCTCCAACTCCCCCACCGGAGGCATCAGTGGACCGCGCACCAGGCAAGCCCAGCAGAAACAGACGCCTGTGGGCCGGGGTCGCCATGGCCGCCCTGGCTCTCTCCTTCGCGGGCACCGGCCAGGCGTCCGCCGCCGACATCAACAACGCGAAGAACTCCGGCTTCGAGTCGGGCCTGACCAACTGGACCTGTACGGCGGGCAGCGGCACGACCGTCTCCTCCCCGGTGCACAGCGGCGCGTCCGCGCTGAAGGGCACCCCGGCCGGGCAGGACAACGCCCAGTGCACCCAGTCGGTCGCGGTCAAGCCCAACTCGACCTACACGCTGAGCGCTTGGGTGCAGGGCGGCTACTCCTACCTCGGCGTGACGGGCACCGGCACGACGGACGTGTCGACCTGGACCCCTGACACCACGGCCTGGAAACAACTGTCGACGACGTTCACGACGGGCGCCTCGACCACCTCCGTCACGGTGTACACGCACGGCTGGTACGGACAGGCCGCGTACTACGCGGACGACATCTCGGTCTACGGCCCGGACGGCGGCGGTGGCAGCGACCCCGCGCCCACGGTCCCGGCCACGCCGACGGGTCTGACGGTCGCGTCCACGACGTCCTCGTCGGCCTCCCTGGCCTGGAGCGCGGTCTCGGGAGCCACCGGCTACAACGTCTACCGCGACGGCGCGAAGATCACGGCGGTGACCGGAACATCCGCCACGGTCACGGGACTTACGGCCTCCACCTCCTACTCCTTCCAGGTCACGGCGACCAACTCGGCCGGTGAGTCGGGGAAGTCGACGGCGGTGACGGGCACGACGACGGCCACGGGCGGCAACGGCGGCACCGCTCTGCCCAAGCACGCGGTGACCGGCTACTGGCAGAACTTCAACAACGGCGCGACCGTCCAGAAGCTCTCGGCCGTCTCCTCCCAGTACGACATCATCGCGGTGGCCTTCGCCGACGCGACCTCGACGCCGGGCGCGGTCTCCTTCACGCTCGACTCGGCCGGCCTCGGCGGCTACACGGTCGACCAGTTCAAGGCGGACATCGCCGCCAAGCACGCGGCCGGCAAGAAGGTCGTCATCTCGATCGGCGGCCAGAACGGCACGATCTCGGTGAGCGACTCGACGTCCGCGACGAACTTCGCCAACTCGGTCTACTCACTGATGCAGACGTACGGCTTCGACGGCGTCGACATCGACCTGGAGAACGGTCTCAACGCCACCTATATGACACAGGCGTTGAGGTCACTGTCGGCGAAGGCGGGCTCGTCCCTCATCCTCACGATGGCCCCGCAGACGATCGACATGCAGTCGACGTCGAACTCGTACTTCCAGACGGCCCTGAACGTGAAGGACATCCTCACGGTCGTCAACATGCAGTACTACAACAGCGGCACGATGCTGGGCTGCGACGGCAAGGTCTACGGCCAGGGCACGGTCGACTTCCTCACGGCCCTCGCCTGCATCCAGTTGCAGGGCGGCCTGGCCCCGTCCCAGGTGGGCCTCGGCCTGCCGGCCTCGACCAGCGCGGCGGGCAGCGGCTATGTCTCGCCGACCATCGTGAACAACGCCCTCGACTGCCTGACGGCCGGCACCAACTGCGGCACCTTCAAGCCGTCGAAGACCTACCCCGACCTGCGGGGCGCGATGACGTGGTCGACGAACTGGGATGCGGCCGCGGGCAGTTCGTGGTCGAACTCGGTGGGGGCGCATGTGCACGCGCTGCCGTAGCGGAGCCCGTTGAAGGGTTGGACGGGGAGTGCGGCCGCCGGGTCGCACTCCTCACCGCTCGGTTAGGTTGACACGATCACCCGTGACGTCGACCTCCCGGCAGGTACCCCGTATGTCATTACCCCCGCCCCCGTCTCGCCCCTCGCGGCTCGGGCTGCTGCGCGATCCGGACTTCGGGCGGCTGTTCGCGGCCACCGCGCTGGGGCAGTTGGGCGACCGTGTCATCTTCCTCGCCCTGCCGCTGGTCGCCATCGTGGCGCTGGACGCCGACGAGTTCCAGGTCGGGCTGCTGACCGCGATGACCACGGCGGGCTCGCTGCTGGTCGGGCTGCCGGCGGGCGCGTGGGTGGACCGGATGCGGAAACGGTCGGTGATGATCAGCACCGACCTCGCCCGGGCGCTGGTCCTGACGACGGTGCCGGTGGCGTGGTGGGCGGGCCTGCTCACCGTGTGGTGGCTGTACGCGGTGGCGCTGGTCCATGGGGTGCTGACGGTCTTCTTCGATGTGGCCTACGTCAGCTATCTGCCGCATCTGGTGGGGCGCGACCACCTCGTCGAGGGCAACTCGAAGCTGTCCGCCATCCGCTCGGTGACGAGCATCAGCGGGCCCAGCGTGGCCGGGCCGCTGGTCGGCTGGGTGGGCGCACCCGCGACGCTCCTGGTGAGCGCGGCCGGGATGGCCATGTCGGGGTTGCTGGCGATCACCATCCGCAAGCGCGAGCCGAAACGGGAGCCGGTGCCGGGCGATCAGCCCCGGCTGGCTCGCGACATCAAGGAGGGCCTGAGCTTCGTCCTCAAGTACCCGGCTCTGCGCGCCATCATGGTGAGCGACGCGATGTTCAACCTCTTCCTGGTCATGTACCAGACCATGCTGCTGGTCTTCCTGGACCGGAAGTTGGGCCTCTCCTCGTCGACCATCGGCCTCATCCTCTCCGGAATGGGCTGCGGCGCGCTGCTGGGCGCGCTGTCGGCGGCCAGGGTCGCGCGCCGGGTCGGACAGGGCCGGGTCATCTGGCTGGCGTCACTGGTCACTTGTCCCCTGACCGCCCTGATGCCGCTGGCACGGCCCGGCTGGAGCGTATGCGTGGCGGCGGCCGGCCTCGCCTCCCTCTCCCTGGGCGGAGTCATCCGCGTGGTCGCCCAGTCCAGCTTTCAACAGTCCCTCACCCCGGACCGGTTGCTCGGCCGGGTGAGCGCGACGGCCCGCTTCGTCTCCTGGGGCGGAATCCCCCTCGGCGGCCTGCTGGGCGGAGCGTCGGGCACCGCCTTCGGCGCGACGACGACCCTGTGGATCGGCACGGCGGGCATGACCCTGAGCGTCCTCCCGAACATGCTGTCACCGCTGCGCACGATGCGGACACTGCCGGTGGGGGACGAACTCGACCCGGTGGGCCGGTAGTTCACCTCACCTCAGGCCCCGTTCGTAACCTGAAACATTTCTGTGGGTCCACCGCGTCAGTACAAGTGAGGGCGCGGCAGGCGACAGCCCGCGGGGGCCGGGGGGAACGGGTATGAGACGACAGGAACGGGACGATGAGTACGAGGAGTTCGCCGCCGCGCGGGCCGGACATCTCTATCGGTCGGCCTGTCTGCTGACCGCCGGGGACACACATCTCGCCGAGGATCTGGTGCAGGAGACCCTCGGCCGGCTGTACGTCGGCTGGGGACGGATGTCCCGGGTCGGCAATCCCGCCGGGTACGCGCAGACCGTGCTCACCCGGACCTTCCTCACTCATCAGCGGCGCCGCAGCAGCACCGAGCGCGCCACCGACGTACTCCCCGATCTGCCCGACCCCGGCGGCTCGGGCGGTGACACCCCGTTGCGGCTGACCCTGCTCCAGGCCCTCTCCCGGCTGCCCGCCAAGGACCGGGCCGTGATCGTCCTGCGGTACTGGGAGGACCGGTCCGTGGAGGAGACCGCCGACGTCATGCACGTCAGCTCAGCCGCCGTACGCACCCGGTGCGTCCGCGCGCTCGGCCGGCTGCGGGAGCTGCTCGGCGAGAGCCTCGACGAATACGCGCGCCCCTGAACACCCAAGTCCCTTAAGCCTCTTACACCCCTTACGTCTCTTACGTCTCTTACGTCTCTTACGTCTCTTACGTCTCTTACGTCTCTTACGCGAAACGGTGGTCCGCCATGCCCGACGCCCAGTACAGCGAACCCCTCGACCCCTTCGAGGAACGGCTCACCGCCGGCCTGCACCACGCGGGCAACGCCTTCGAGACCGACCGGGCCGCGCTCGCCACCGCCGGTGCCCTCAAGGGACGCCGACGTCTGCTGCGGCGCCGGAACGCCGCGGTCATGGGCGGGGCCGCCGGTATCGCCCTCGTCGGAGTCGGCGGGGCCCTGCTGCTGCCGAGCGGACACTCCCCGGAGGCGCAGGGCTCCGCGGCCACCTCCACCCTGGCCTCCGCCTCCGCCTCCGCCCCCACACCCGTCCCTGCCAACACCTTGATCAGTACGCTCGAAATGCTGCTCCCGGACGGCAAGTTCTCCAAGGCCGTCGCCCGCGGCACCGACGAGGAACCGGGGCCGTACGTCCAACTCGTCTACGACGACGGGAAGGGCGCGTCGGCCGTCAGCGTCAGCCTGGGCCGGGTGCGGCCGGGGAGCGATCAGGCGCGGCAGACGACCACGTGCCCGGGGAAGGCGTTCGCGCACTACGACGCGTGCGACACCAGCCGGTTGGCGGACGGGTCGGTGGTCATGGTCCTTCAGGGGTACGAGTATCCGGACCGCCGGGTGGACACCAAGTGGTGGAGCGCCGAACTGGTCACCCCGCAGGGGCAGCACGTCGGTGTCAGCGAGTGGAACGCCGCCGCAGAGAAGGACGCGCCGATCAGCAGGAGTCAACCGCCGCTGTCCGCAGGGCAGTTGAGGAAGCTGGCCGCCGCACAGGAGTGGCGGGACGCGATCGACGCGATTCCGGTCGATCCGAACACACCGACCACTCCGGCGAGTTCGGACGTCGGCGGTACGACCAGCCTGCTGTCCGTGACCTCCACCCTCAAGACCCTGCTGCCGAACGGCCTGACGGTGTCCGAGGCCGGCGACACCGACGACGCCGGGTTCGGCTATCTCGTCGTCGACGACGGCAAGGGCAAGAGCCTCATGCAGGTCAACGTGCAGGCGGACATGTCGGACGTCGAGGACGACCTCTTCGGCTCCGGCGCGGAGGTCCTGTCGGACGGCACGAAGGTCGCCGTACACCAGGGGGCGGGTGAGAAGGGCGGTGCCGGGGTCGTGATGTGGACCGTCGACACCATCCGGACCGAGGGGACGCGGGTGGTGATCAGCGCCTTCAACTCCGGCGCCCAGGACACCACCGCGACCCGCACGACCCCGGCCCTGACGGTGAAACAGCTTCGGCAGATCGCCCTGAGCCCAGACTGGCTCTGACAACTCTGGGCCGGGACGCGCCCAGGCCTAGTCCTTGCGGACCTCGGCCTCCGCCTCCGCCAGCTCCGCCTCGTCTATCTCGGCCGACTCGTCGTCCTCGTCGTCGGCGTCCGCGCCGTCCTCGAAGTACGCGTCGAGAACCGCGTCGAGCCTCGTCTCCCATTCGGCGAACCTGCTGCGGGCCGCCGCCTCGATCTCGATCGGGTACCAGCGACGGTCGGGAGTGTGCACCGTGATGGTGAAACGCTTGCCGAAGCGCGGGGTCTCGGTCTCGACCGCGCCGATCTCGTCCCAGCGGAACTCGCAGTTCTGGTCGTCCAGGCGCAGTCGTACGCCCTTCGCGTCCGCGACGATCTCCGCACGACGGTCGGACGCCTCGAAGACCGGGCCGTCGCCTTCGCCGTCGTCCTCGGACGACTCCGCGTCGGCTTCGTCACCAGCCGGGTCACCGGCTTCGTCATCCGCTTCGTCGGCATCATCGCCCTCGGCGACGGCGTCCTCGACCTCGGCCTTCTCGACGTCGGCCTTCTGGGCCGGGGACTCCTCGCCCTCGGGCTCCTCGGGCTCCTCCGAGGACACGGCGGGTGCGGTGAGCCCGGGGATGAAGGCCGGGTCGAATCCGGCGCCCTCCAGGGGCTGGCTGCTCGAACCTATGCGCTGCTCCACAGCGGGAAGTATGGTCGACGATCCTGTGTCGGGCACAGCCAGCCCCAACTTCGTTATCAGACTCCTACAACAGAGTCCTGGACCACGGAGTCCTGGACCACGGAGTCCTAGACGAACACGCTCAGCACCGCCGCCACCGCGAACCCGGCGACCGACAGCACCGACTCCAGCACGGTCCACGTCTTCAACGTGTCCCGCTCGCTGATCCCGAAGTACTTCGCCACCATCCAGAAACCGCCGTCGTTGACGTGCGAGGCGAAGATCGAGCCCGCCGAGATCGCCATGATGACCAGGGCGACGAAGGCCTGCGAGTGGTCGCCCTCGGCGAGGAGCGGTGCCACGATGCCCGCCGTCGTCACGATCGCGACCGTCGCCGAGCCCTGGGCCACGCGCAGGACCAGCGAGATCAGGTACGACAGCACGAGCACCGGCAGGCCCACGTCGTGGAAGGTGTCGGAGAGTGCCTGGGCGACACCGCTCGCCTTGAGGACGGCGCCGAAGATCCCGCCCGCGCCGACGACCAGCAGGATGTTGCCGACCGGCTTGAGGGAGGCGGTGGAGACGGTCTCCAGGGACTTGCGGGACCAGCCTCGCCGTAGACCGAGAAGGTAGTACGCGAGGAGCAGCGCGATGGTCAGGGCGACGAAGGGGCTGCCGAAGAACTCCAGGACCGAGCGGCCGGTGGACGGGTCGAAGGCGATCGAGGAGAAGGTGGCCGCCAGGATCAGGACGAGTGGTGTGCCGATGATCGCGAGGACCGTGCCCAGCGGTACCGGCTTCTCCTGCGGTTCGACGCCGGCCGCGCGCTGTTCGTCGAGGACCGCCTGCTTGGCCTCGGCCGCCGCCTCGACCATGTCCTGCGGTACGGCGACGAAGATCCGCTTGCCGATCCAGGCCGCGTAGGCCCAGGCGGCGAGCACGGCGGGGAGGCCGCAGACGATGCCCATGAGGATCACCCAGCCGAGCTGGACGTGCAGGAGGCCGGCGGCCGCGACGGGACCGGGGTGCGGCGGCAGGAACGCGTGGGTCATCGACAGACCGGCGAGCAGCGGCAGGCAGTAGAGCAGGATCGACTTGCCGCCGCGCTTGGCGGCGGCGTACACGATCGGCGCGAGGACGAAGATGCCGACGTCGAAGAAGACCGGGATGCCGAAGATCAGTCCGGTGAGGCCCATGGCGAGGGGCGCTCGCTTCTCGCCGAAGAGGTTGAGCAGTCGGGACGCCAACACCTCTGCGCCGCCGCTGACTTCGAGGATCGCGCCGAGCATCGTGCCGAGGCCGATGATGATCGCGACATGGCCGAGGATGCCGCCCATGCCGGACTCGATGGTGGAGACGGCGTCCGAGCGCTGGACCGTGCCGAAGAGTTCGGTGACCGACAGGCCGGAGAGCAGGCCGACGGTTATGGAGACGGCCAGGAGGGCCACGAACGGCTGGAGTCTGACCTTGATGATCAGGAACAGCAGGAGCGCGATACCGAGGGCGGCGACCGTGAGCAGACCTGCGGTGCCGTCGAACAGGAGGAGCAGGCCTCCGGTGTGGGGTGGGGTCGCGGGGGCGGTGGCGGCGAGCGGTAGGGGCATGAGGGGGTCCTCGTGGTCGTAAAGGCATGGGACTTTCGGGCGTGGGGGATCGCGGCGCGGCACCCCGAGGAGTGCAGAACCGTCTTACGGTGTGCGGGAGTTGAGGGAGCGTCAGGCGTCGAGGACGGCCAGCGCGTCGATCTCGATCAGCAGTCCGGTGGGCAGGCCGACGTAGACCGTCGTGCGCGCGGCCGGTGCCTGGGTGAGGTGGTGCTCGAAGTACTCGTTGTAGATCGCGTTCATCTCCGCGAAGTGGTCCACGTCCGTCAGATAGACGCGGATCATCATCACGTCGTCCCAGCTCGCGCCGCCCTCCTCCAGGATCGCCTGGACGTTGGCGAGGGTCTGGAGGGTCTGTTCGCGCAGGGTGGGCCCGGCGGGCGTCGGGGGCTGCCCCTCGACCGCGGGCAGGAAGCCGACCTGGCCCGCGACCTGGAGGATGTTGCCCTTCCGGACGCCGTGCGAGAACTTCGCGGGCGGGGTGGTGTGGGTCTTGGGGGTGAGCGCGGTCTTCTCGGTCATGAGGAGGCTTCCTTGACGGGGGTTCGGCCGGAGTACTCCCCACTGATGGCGTCCGCCGTGCGGCGGACCAGCGGGAGCAGGGTGAGGAGTTCGTCGGCGGTGACGACGACATTGGGCGCGGAGACCGACATCGCGGCGACCACGCGTCCGTCGGCGCCCCGGATCGGCGCGGCGACGCAGTTGATGGACTCTTCGTGGCCGCCGAGGTCGGTGGCCCAGCCCTGTTCCCGCACCTTCTCCAACTCCCTGACGAAAGCGGGGGCGTTGGGCGTGGAGCGGGCGGTGTACATGGGGTAGTCGAGCTTGTCGGCGAGCACCCGGCGCTCGCTCTCCGGAAGATCGGCGAGCAGCAGCTTCGCGACGGCGGCGACGGTGATGGCGACGGGCTTGCCGATCCGCGAGTACATGCGCACCGGGTAGCGGCTCTCCACCTTGTCGATGTAGAGGACCTCGTTCTCCTCGTACACCGCGAGGTGGACGGTGTGCCCGCACTGTTCGTTCAGCCCTACGAGGTGGGGGTGGGCGATCTCGCGGATGTCGAGGTTCTCCATCGCCTCCTGGGCGAGGGCGATGAGGCGGGCGCCGAGGCGGTAGCGCTGGTCGGACTGGCGGTAGACGAGCCCGTGTTCGTGCAGGGTGCGCAGCAGCCGCAGGGCCGTCGACTTGTGGACGTCGAGGCGCTCGGCGACCTGGCCGAGGTCGGCGGGGCCCTCGGCGAGCAGCGGCAGGATGCTGAGCGCGCGGTCGACGGTCTGACTCATGGCGTACATACCTCCTCGTCGGCCCAGTCGGCGGCGTCGGTCCAGCCGGGGCCGAGTCGAAGTCTCCCCCACGCCTGGTCGTCGAGGGCGACCAGGCGGTCGGCGTGGTCGCGGTCCGGGGGCGGGGCGAGGTCGCCGGGGACGGTGAGGGCTGCGGCGGCCGTGAGGTGGCCGTGCCGCAGCCGGTCCCGTACTGGAAGTCCCCGCAGGGTCGCGGAGAGAAAACCGGCGGCGAAGGCGTCCCCGGCGCCGACCGCGGCCACGACGTCCACGTGCGGCGCGGGCACGAAGATGACCTGCCGCCTGTGGAAGACGGTGGCCCCGCGTCCACCCTGCTTCACGACGAGCGTCTCGGGGTCGGGGAACGCGGCCCGGACCGCCTCCGCCCCCACCAGCCCCCACACCTCGGCGGCCTCGTCCTCGCCGACGAAGACGAGGTCGGCACCGCGCGCCAGTTCAAGGAGCACGCTCGGCCCGTCGGCCGAACGCCCCAGCGCGGGGCGGTGGTTGACGTCGAAGGAGAGCAGCGGGCGGCCGGCTCGGATGGCGGTCAGCTCGCGGACCAGGCCGAGGCAGCCCTCGGAGAGCATCGGGGTGATCCCCGACAGGTGCAGCACCCGGGCCGCCCGCACCGCGTCCAGGTCCACGGTGTCGACGGCCATCGCGGAGGCGGCGGATCCGGCCCGGTAGTAGGCCACCTCGTGCGCGTCGGTGGCCCGGTCCCCGGCGGTGCGGAAGTAGATGCCGGTCGGGCGCGCGGGATCACGTCGTACGGCGGACACGTCCACGCCGTAGCCGCCGATCGTCTCGACGAGATGGTCGCCGAAGCCGTCGGCGCCGACCCGGCTGACCCAGCGGACGCTGTGCCCGGCGGCGGCCAGCACACAGGCGACATTCGACTCGGCGCCGCCGATGGCGCGGTCGAAGGACGGTACGTCGGCAAGGCGGCCGGGGCGGCTGGGTAGGAAGGTGACCATGGACTCGCCGAGTGTTACGACGTCGATGGCGGTGACTCCTCGTCGGTGCGCTGGGCGGCGGCTCCGTTGACCGGGTGTTGGGCGAGATGTTAGACAGCGGTAAGCGATATGCGCAATGAACGTTGCAGATACTGCAACTATCCAGTTCAGGGAGGCCCCATGGTCCGCGCCACCGGTACCGAAGCGCTCGCCCGGCTCGCCGGGGAACGCGTCGACCACCGTTTCAAGGGCCTCCCCCCGGACGCTGACGGCCGCACCCTCGCCGAGCTGGCGGCCGAGCGCCGCAACCTCTTCACCGACGGCTTCACCACCCCCGTCCTCGCCCTCTCCGCCGAGCGCCTGGAGCACAACCTCCGCCTCATGGAGACCTACGCGACCCGCCACCGCCTCGCCTTCGCCCCGCACGGCAAGACCTCCATGGCCCCCCAGCTCTTCCACCGCCAACTCGCCCACGGCGCCTGGGGCATCACCCTCGCGGTCCCCCACCAGGTGCGCGTGGCAAGGGAGTTCGGGATCGACCGGATCTTCCTGGCGAACGAACTCGTCGACCCCGCCGCCCTGAGGTGGATCGCCGCCGAACAGGACACGGACCCCGGCTTCCGCCTCATCTGCTACGTCGACTCCGTGCGCGGAGTGGAGTTGATGGACGCGGCCCTGCGCGGCGCCGCCCGCCCGCTGGACGTCGTCGTCGAACTGGCCGCCGGTGAGGGCGCCCGCACGGGCGTGCGCACGGAGGCGGAGTGCGCGGCGGTCGCGGACGCGGTGGCCGCCGTGGAGACGCTGCGGCTGGTGGGGGTCGCGGGATACGAGGGCGAGGTGCCGCGGGCCGACCCGGACCGCGTGCACACCTGGCTGCGCCGACTGACCTCGCTCGCCGTGGAGTTCGACAAGGCGGGGCGGTTCACCGGGACCGGGCTCGACGAGATCGTGGTCAGCGCGGGCGGCAGCGCCTGGTTCGACGCGGTGGCCGACGTCTTCGCCGAGCTGCCCGAACTCTCCCTCCCCGCCCTGAAGTTGCTGCGCTCCGGCGCCTACGTCTCGCACGACGACGGCCACTACCGCAAGCTGACCCCCTTCACCCGCGTCCCCGAGGAGGGCGCGCTGGAACCCGCGTTCCGGCTCTGGGCGCAGATCGTCTCCCGCCCCTCCCCCGACCAGGCCTTCGCCAACGCGGGCAAGCGGGACGCGGCCTACGACCTCGACCTCCCGCTCGCCCAGGTGGTGCGCCGGGACGGCACCGAGCGCCCGGCGACCGGCGTCGAGGTCACCGGCCTGTCCGACCAGCACGCCTGGCTGCGGACGACGCCCGAGGCGGACCTGGAGGTGGGCGACTGGCTCGGGATGGGCCTGTCCCACCCCTGCACGTCCTTCGACAAGTGGCAGTTGATCCCGGTGGCGGAGGCGGACGGGACGGTCGTCGACTACATCCGCACGTTCTTCTAGTCCGTACGTTCTTCCAGGAGGAGTCGTGGAGCAGCTCGTCATCCGGGACGCGGACGTCGTCGACGGCAGCGGTGCGCCCTCGTACCGCGCCGACGTCGTGATCGACCACGGACGGATCGTCTCGATCGTGCAGGAGGCAGCGGCGGCCGGCTGTCAACGCCCCAAGGCGCGACGGGAGGTGGACGCGGAGGGACTGGTCCTCTCCCCCGGCTTCATCGACATGCACGCCCACAGCGACCTGGCCCTGCTGCGCGACCCGGACCACAGCGCCAAGGCCGCGCAGGGGGTGACCCTCGAAGTCCTCGGCCAGGACGGGCTGTCGTACGCCCCCGTGGACGACCGCACGCTCGCGGAGGTGCGCCGGGCGATCACCGGGTGGAACGGGTACGGCGACGACATCGACTTCGACTGGCGCTCGGTCGGCGAGTACCTGGACCGCCTGGACCACGGTTTCGAGGGCCGGGGCATCGCGGTGAACGCCGCCTACCTCATCCCCCAGGGCACGGTCCGGATGCTGGCCGTCGGCTGGGAGGACCGGGAGGCGACCCCTCAAGAGCTGGACCGGATGCGGCAGTTGGTCGCCGAAGGCATGGAGCAGGGCGCGGTCGGCATGTCGTCCGGGCTGACGTACACGCCCGGAATGTATGCGAAGGACGCCGAACTGACCGAGCTGTGCCGGGTGGTGGCGTCGTACGACGGCTACTACTGCCCCCACCACCGCTCGTACGGGGCGGGCGCTCTGGAGGCCTACCAGGAGATGGTGGAACTGACCCGCGAGGCGGACTGCTCCCTCCATCTCGCCCACGCCACCATGAACTTCGGCGTGAACGAGGGCAGAGCACCGGAGCTGATCGCGTTGTTGGACGAGGCACTGGCGGCCGGCGCCGACATCAGCCTCGACACCTACCCCTACACCCCCGGCTGCACGACTCTCGTGGCGATGCTGCCGAGTTGGGCGAGCGAGGGCGGACCGGAGGCGATCCTGAAGCGGCTGGCGGACGACGACACCGCCGAGCGGATCCGCCATCACCTGGAGGTGATCGGGGCGGACGGCTGCCACGGGGTGCCGATCGAGTGGGACACGATCGAGATCTCGGGGGTCGCGAATCCCGCGCTGGCGGAGCACGTGGGCCGCCGCCTCGACGACTGGACCACCGCCCGCCGCCTGCTCCTGGCCGACCGGCTCGGCTCGACGATCCTCCAGCACGTGGGCCACGAGGAGAACGTCCGCACGATCATGCGGCACCGCGTCCACACGGGCGGCTCGGACGGCGTACTCCAGGGCAGCAAGCCGCATCCACGGGTGTACGGCACGTTCCCGCGCTATCTGGGCCACTACGTACGGGAGTTGGGGATCCTCTCCCTGGAGGAGTGCGTCGCCCACCTCACCTCGCGCCCGGCGGCGCGCCTGCGCCTCCCCGACCGGGGTCTGATCCGCGAGGGATACCGCGCCGACCTGGTCCTGTTCGACCCGGCGACGGTGGCGGCGGGTTCGACGTTCGAGGAGCCGCGTACGTTGCCGACCGGCATCCCCCATGTCCTGGTCGACGGCCGTTTCGTGATCGAGGACGGCCGGCGGACGGACGTGCTGGCGGGGCGGTCGGTCCGTCGCAGTCCCGTGCGACGGAACGCCAACCCCCTTCGCTGACCTACGGCTTGGGCAGGGTGCAGGTGCTCGCGCTGAGGTTCAGCACGTTGGCCGAGGTGAAGCAGGCCGGGATGTTGTAGGTCTCCTCGGCGTAGTTGATGCCCTGGCGGACGGTCACCGTGCCGTTCTCGTCGACCTCGCACGGGTTGTCGACCGTGCAGGTCTCGCCGTCCTCGTTGCCCGTGTTGTTGACGGCGACGACCTGGCCGGTGCTGGTGTCGATCACCGGCGACCCGGAGGTACCACCGATGGTGTTGCAGGCGGAGGTGTAGCGGACCGAGTCCTTCCAGGTCCAGTCGCCCTCCTTCAGCCGGTACACGAACCCGTCGACGTTGCAGCTGTAGATCGTCTTCCAGTAGCCGGAGACCACCTTGATGGCACTGCCGGCGGTCGGGTGCGTGGCGCTCACGGTGAGCGGGCTGATGTTGTACGCGCTCTTGATCGCCGCGTATGTGGTGGTGGTGCGGTAGATCGTCACGTCCGTGTCGGTCATCGTCGAGTAGACGACCTGGTTGGCGCGGAGCGTGGCGACCTTGGTGCCGGCCGAGTTCAGCAGCCCGAAGGTACGGCTGGAGGACTGCCCGGTGATGACCTCACCGGGGTCCGGGAAGCCGGTCTCCAGGCAGTGGCCGTTGGTCATGACCAGCGCCGGGGCGGTGTCGGTCGAGTTGGGGAAGCGGATGACCGAACCGGAGCAGTTGCTGAGCGAGACGGTGCCGGCGAAGTCGACGGTCACGGCCGCCGCCTGCGGCGCGGCGACCGCGGGTGCCACACCGGTCCCGGCGATGGCCAGGACGGAGAGTGCGGCAAGGAGAGGCTTGTTCATGTGGGGGTCCCCTCTACAGACACGAGCGACCGGAGATCTTCCGGCCGCCTACGGTCTTGTCATGCGCATTGTGAAGGGGTGAGTGCGCGAGGGGCAAGCAACTGTTTCCGGCCGCAGGTCACTTGGGCCGTTTGGTCGCTCCATGGCCGCGGCCGGGGTTACTGGCCCTGGGGCCCGCGGAGGTGGGTGTGGCCGACGGGGCGACCGACGTCGCGGCGGGAGACGTGGGCGTCGGATCTGCGGACGCCGGGCCGCCTGCCGGCGTACTCGCGCCGGAAGCCGGGGAAGAAGAGGGAGAGGCGGCGGTTGTCGCGGGCGCGGAGCTCTCGGGCGACGCCGAGGCGGCCTCCCCCGCCGGGGCACCCGTGGACGCCCCGGCCGTCGACACCTTCACGCGGTCGCCCTGCCCCGGCGACCCGTCCGAGGACGCCCCGGAGAGGGTGAGGCTCACGACCAGAGCGGCCACGGACAGAACCCCCGCCGCGCCGGCGGCGACGACGACACGGCGTGGGCGGCGAGCATCCCGCCGGGCGTCCCGACGGGTACGCGCCCGGCCACCCGGCGCCTCCGGGCCTTCCGCCGGTACCGGTGCCGGTACGGGTACCGGAGGAAGCTCGCGGGTCTCGTCGTAGGCGTTCTGCCAGCCGTGGGCGGCCGCGGGGTCGGCGTACGCGTCGTAGGACGGCACCGAATCCGCCTGCGGGTGGTACACGTTCGGCGGCTCGGGCGCGCCGTGTACCCCGTTCTCGGACTGAGTTGGCCTGGACATGGCCGCGCATTCTAGGGACAGGAGGGGCCTGCGAGACAGTTACCGGCGATAACGACCCAATCCGCCACGTCCCACGTGGTGGAAAACACGGCCCGGGCGGCGTTACCGGGCCGTAAGCTCCCAGACATGCAGGTGATCCAGTCGACGAAGCTCTCCAATGTCTGTTACGAGATCCGGGGCCCGGTTCTCGAAGAGGCGATGCGTCTGGAGGCGGCAGGCCACCGCATCCTGAAGCTGAACACGGGGAACCCGGCCGCGTTCGGGTTCGAGTGCCCGCCCGAGATCCTGGAGGACATCCTCCGGAACGTGTCGTCGGCGCACGGGTACGGCGACGCGAAGGGGCTGCTGGCCGCCCGTCGCGCGGTCGTGATGCACAACCAGACGCTGGGCATCGAGACGGACGTCGAGCACGTCTTCATCGGCAACGGCGTCTCCGAGCTGATCGTCATGGCGATGCAGGGGCTGCTCGACGACGGCGACGAGGTTCTCGTACCGTCCCCGGACTACCCGCTGTGGACCGCCGCCGTCTCGCTCTCCGGCGGGACCGCCGTCCACTACCGCTGCGACGAGCAGTCCGACTGGATGCCCGACCTCGCCGACGTGGAGCGCAAGGTCACCGACCGCACCAAGGCGCTCGTCATCATCAACCCGAACAACCCGACGGGGGCCGTGTACGACGAGGCGATGCTGCGCGGGCTGACCGACATCGCGCGCCGCCACAACCTGCTCGTCTGCTCCGACGAGATCTACGACAAGATCCTCTACGACGGCGCCACGCACACCCCGACCGCGAAGGTCGCCCCGGACCTGCTGACGCTCACCTTCAACGGCATGTCGAAGGCGTACCGGGTGGCCGGTTACCGCGTCGGGTGGGTGGCGATCTCCGGGCCGCGCGCGCACGCCGAGTCCTATATCGAGGGTCTGACGATCCTGGCCAACATGCGGCTGTGCGCCAACATGCCCGGCCAGCACGGAGTGGTCGCCGCGCTCAGCGGCCGGCAGACCATCCAGGACCTGGTGCTGCCGGGCGGGCGGCTCAAGGAGCAGCGGGATGTCGCGTACGAGCTGCTGACCCAGATCCCGGGGGTGAGCTGCGTGAAGCCGAAGGGCGCGCTGTATCTGTTCCCGCGGCTCGATCCGCAGGTCTTCAAGGTCAAGGACGACCGGCAGATGGTGCTCGACCTGCTGCGCCAGGAGAAGATCATGGTCGTCCACGGCACCGGCTTCAACTGGTCCGAGCCCGACCACTTCCGCGTCGTGACGCTGCCCTCGGTCGGGGATCTGCGGGACGCGGTGACCCGGATCGGGAACTTCCTGGACGGGTACAGCCAGCTCTAAACCTCGCAGCCCGTGGTTTCGGCCACTTCTTTCGGCAGTTTCTTGGGCTCGCACAACTTTAGACGAAATCCAAGCTAGGATGGTTTCCTGTCAGAGCACAGGAGACCACGCCATGTACGAACCGATCCGCACCAAGTCGGTCCACACCACGCTGGCCCGCACCCCCTCCGACTTCCCCCACCGGTCGCGCGAGGAGGAACTGGACATCCAGCTCGCGGGTCACCTCGCCGCGCTGCTCGCGGTCACCGACGAGCTGCGCGCGCTGGAGCCGTCCGCCGACCTCGACGCGGCGGCCGAACGGCTCGCCGGTCAGCTCACCCGCTTGCGCGGCGGCACCACACCGAGGCTCACGTCCGACGCCTCCTCCGGGTCCCACCTGGCGAGCCTGCACCAACGGGCGCATGTCCTCGCCGGGCGCGCCCTGGTGGTCGCGGCGTCCCGGGCGGACACCGCCGCGGCGATCCTGTCGGCCGAGCGGATGGACGCCCACCGGACCAGTGCGCTGACCTGAGCCGGTCGCCCAAGAGGGCACCGCCTCAAGCGTGTTGATCCGGGACCGGTATGACACGTGCCGTTCATCCGTTCTCGCGGGGAATGTTGGGTTCCGCGAGCACGCTGCCCCTCGTGAGACGTATCGCGGGAATCGTCCTCGCGGTGTTGCTGATCGGCGGAGTGGTGGCAGCCGTCGTAGCGGGCCGGGACAACGGGGACAAGGGCACGGCAACGAAGACCGTGCACGGTGTGATCGGTTCGGAGAAGGCGGACTTCTTCGCCGATCCCGATGTGGTGAAGGCCCTCGCCGCCAAGGGCTTCACCGTGCAGACGGAGACCTCCGGCTCCTGGGCCATGGAGGGGCTCGACCTCAAGGGGTACGACTTCGCCTTCCCCTCCAGCCAGGCGCCCGCCGACGCGCTCGCCGACAAGTACAAGGTGCGGCAGCCGTTGCCGCGGCCCTTCTACTCGCCGCTCGTCGTCGTCGCGCACCGCAGCGCCGCCCAGGTGCTCGCGGCCAACGGGCTCGCCACGCTGGACAAGAGCCAGGACCGGGGCACGCTGAAGATGGCCGCCTATCTGGACGCGGCGAAGCGGGACCGGACCTGGCAGCAGCTCAAGGGGGCCGAAAAACATGGGGAGTTGACCGGCACCCTCTACATCGCGTCCACCGACCCGGAGGCGTCCAACTCGGGTGCGCTGTACCTCGCCGCTGCCTCCTATGTCGCAGGCGGCGGCCGGGTGGCGGCCAGTAGTGCCGACGTCGATCGCACCGCGCCCCTGATGCACAAGCTGATCAGCGTCCAGGGCGCCCAACAGTCCAGCTCCGACGCGCCGTTCCGGGACTTCATCAGCGGCGCCGGCAATCCGCTGGTCCTCGTGTACGAGTCCCAGGTGGCCTCCCTGCTCCTGGACAAGCAGCCGGTCGGCGACCTCGTCGTCCTCTACCCGGACACCACGGCCAACAGCGACCACACCGTCGTACCGCTCACGCCCGAGGGCCGGGAACTCGGTCAACTCCTCAGCAGTGACCCGACGTTGCGCAAGCTGGCGGTGCGGCACGGGTTCCGGCCGCAGGGCGACACCGCCGAGTTCGTCGCGGCCACCGCCGCCCACTCCAGCTACCTCAACCAGACACTGACCGGCGTCCGGCAGGCGCCCGTGCCCACCTCCAAGGTGCTGCACGACATGGCGCGCCGGGCGCGCGGTTGACCGGGGGGACCAGATGAGCAGCAGTTTCAACACCAGTCAGAACAGCAGTCAGCACACCCTCAGCGGTGAGGACGTCTTCACGCTCACCCCGCCCGAGGCGGTGAAGCCGGTCCCGAAGGAGAAGGCCGGCGGGCTCGTGCCGGTCGACGACTCCGTCCGTACGGACATGGAGCGCAAGGCCACCGCCTACGTCGAGGGGCTCGCCGCCCTGGACGCCCGCTCGCCCGAGTTCGCGGGCAAGGTCGGGGAGATCACCGCGCTCGGCGCCGGGGAGATGCGCAGCGCGACGGCGCAGTCCAACCGCATGCTGGAGCGGACCGTGCGGAGTCTGCCCGCGAAGGGCGGGGACGCGCAGTCGCAGGTCGCCGGGTCACTCGTCGAACTGCGGCGCGTGGTCGAGGACTTGGACCCGCGCGACCTGCCCGCCTCGAAGGGACGCAAGCTGCTGTCCCGGCTACCCGGCGGCAACAAGCTGCGCGACCATGTCGCCAAGTACGCCTCCGCGCAAGGCACGTTGAACAAGATCGTGGGCTCGCTGCGCGGCGGCCAGGACGAACTCCGGCGCGACAACGCGGCGTTGCAGACCGAGCGGGTCCGCCTCTGGGAGACCATGGGCAAGCTCCAGGAGTACGTGGTCCTCACCCAGGCCCTGGACACGGCCGTCGAGCAGCACATCGCCGGTGTCGAGGCCACCGACCCCGGCCAGGCCGACACCCTGCGTGCGGACGTCCTCTTCCCGGTCCGGCAGAAGCACCAGGACCTGCTGACCCAGCTCGCGGTCTGCGCGCAGGGCTACCTGGCGATGGACGTCGTACGGCGCAACAACGACGAGCTGATCAAGGGCGTCGACCGGGCGGCCACCACGACCGTCTCCGCGCTCCGCATCTCGGTGATGCTGGCGTCCGCCCTGGAGAACCAGCGCAAGGTCGTCGACCAGGTCAACGCGCTGCGCGGCACCACCGAGGACCTCATCCGGGGCAACGCGGAGATGCTCGCCACGCAGAGCGGCGAGATCCAGCGCATCGCGGCGGACCCGGCGGTGGGCGCGGAGACGCTGCGGACGGCCTTCCAGCAGATCTACCGCACGCTCGACGCGATCGACACCTACAAGGTCCAGGCGACCGAGGTGATGGCGGCGACCGTGGAGTCCCTGACCTCCGAACTCCAGCAGGCCAGTACCTACTTGGAGCGCAGCCGGTCGCAGAGCGCGCTGGAGGGTGGCCTCGGATGAGACGCCTCCTCCCGCTCACCCTCACCGCGGTCGCGCTGCTCACCGCCTGCACCTCGCAGTCCAAGCAGCCCGCGACCGACGACAACGCCGCCAAGCCCGGCACCCTGCGCGTCCTCGCCTCCAGCGAACTCAGCGACATGACCCCGGTGTTCGACCGGATCCGCAAGGACACCGGCATCACCATCCGCCCCACCTACATGGGCACCCTGGACGCGGTCGACCTGCTGGCGAAGGGCAAGGTCGACGGGAAGTACGACGCCCTGTGGCTGTCGTCCGACGACTATCTGCGGCTGCGGCCCGACGCGGCGAAGAAGGTCGTGTCCGAGACGCCGATCATGTCGAGCCCGGTCGCGATCGGCGTGAAGACGGCCACTGTCAGGACGCTGGGCTGGCAGCCGGACAAGGTCAGTTGGTCGCAGATCGAGCAGGCCGTCCAGGACGGCAAACTGACCTACGGCATGACGGATCCGGCGCGCTCCAACTCCGGTTTGTCCACGCTGATCTCGGTGGCCTCCGCCCTCTCCGACGCCCAGTCGGCGCTCACCGACGCGGACGTCGCGAAGGCGACTCCCCGGCTGAAGGAGTTCTTCAAGGGGCAGCAGCTGACGTCGGGTTCGTCGGGCTGGCTGGCCCAGGCCTACCAACGCCGGGGAAACGTGGACGCGTTGCTCAACTACGAGTCCGTCCTCAAGGGCATCCCGGGCCTGACCGTGATCCGCCCGAGCGACGGGGTCGTCACCGCCGACTACCCGCTGACCTCGCTCGCCGCGACGGACGCCACGACCCGCGAGAACGTCCGCCGGGTGACGACGGACCTGCGCACGGACGCCCTCCAGAAGCTGATCACCACCCGCACGCACCGCCGCCCGGTGGTCGCCTCGGTGCCGCCCGCGTCCGGCCTCGACACCAGCCGACGGCGTGAACTCCCCTTCCCCGGCAGCCAATCCGTCGCCGACGGCCTCCTCGACTCGTACGAGAACAAGCTGCGCCGCCCCTCGCGGACCGTGTACGTCCTGGACACCTCGGGCTCGATGGCGGGCGAGAGGCTGTCCCGGCTGAAGAAGGCCCTCACCGATCTGACCGGCGACTTCCGGCAGCGCGAGGAGGTCACGCTGATGCCCTTCGGGTCGTCCGTGAAGAGTGTGCGGACGCATGTCGTGAGCCCCAGTGATCCACAGGCCGGGCTGAACGCGATCCGCGAGGACACCAAGGCGCTCAGCGCCGACGGCAACACCGCGATCTACACCTCGCTGGAGAAGGCGTACGACCATCTCGGCACCGGCGGCGACACGTTCACGTCGATCGTGCTGATGACGGACGGCCAGAACACGACGGGCGCGAAGGAATCGGAGTTCGAGGACTTCTACCATCAACTGCTCGCCGGTCCCCGGGAGATCCCCGTCTTCCCCATCCTCTTCGGCGACTCGGACAAGTCGGAGCTCCAGCAAATCGCCGACCTGACCGGCGGCCGGCTCTTCGACGCCCAACAGGGCTCGCTGGACGGCGCCTTCGAGGAGATCCGTGGCTACCAGTAAGTTCCTGGGCTACTTGGAGTCCCGCAAGAACCTCACCGGCAGCGCCTGCGGACTCGTCGGCCTGGTGCTGACGTTCGTGGGCGTGGCGGGGCCGTACTGGCCGGTCGTGGTCGTGGGGCTGTACGGCGCGGGCGCGCTGATCGCCCCGCCGGAGCGGCCGGCGCCGCCCGACTTCCCGGACCCTTCGGCCCAACTGGAGGAACTGCGCGACGACTTCGAGAAGCTCGGCGGCTATCTCACCGGCGTCGACCTGCCCCCGGCCGCCGCGGGCCGGCTCACCGAGCTGACCCAGCTCCTCGCCGCGCTCCTCGATCCGCAGGTCACCCACCATCTCGCCCAGGATCCGGAGGGCGTGCACATCCTGTCGCGGGCGATCCGGCAGGACGTACCGGAGGCGGTCGACACGTTCGTACGGACGCGGTGGTGGACGCGGCTGGCGCCGGGGGCCGAACCCCCGGAGCGGCACCTGGAGCGGCAGTTGACGGTGCTTCAGGAGGAGGCGCAGGGCCTGGCGCGGGGGCTGCGCGAGGCCGAGGAGCGGCGGCAGGAGACGCACACCCGGTTCCTGGAGGAGCGCGGGCGTTCTCAGAACAGCTGACCCAGCACGATCAGCAGGACGACGAGCAGGACCAGGACGCCCACCACCTTCAGCGCGCCGTACTGGAAGCCCTCACCGGCCGTCGGTGGCACCGGTGGCGGTGCGGGCACGGTCGGTCGTACCGGTGGGTTGAAGACGTCGTGGCCGGTGACCGCGGCCCGGGTGCACCACGGGCAGGTCGGGAGGTGGGAGCCGTAGGTGTGCAGGGGGCGGCCCTGGCAGACCTGGACACGGGAGCGTTCCTGGTCGAGGGCCCGTAGCCAACTCTCCGCGTTGGGGCGGGCATTCGGGGTGTGGACGCCCGCGCCGAAGGCGGTGTGAGCCAGGGTCAGGAGGCCGGGCGGGAGGACCGAGGGGTCGACGGTGCCGCGCGGGATGACGACCAGCTCGGGGCGGACGACGTAGGAGACGCTCGCGGCGATGTTGTCCTTGACGGTGGACTCGGGCGTGCTGTCGTGCGGGACACCCCCGAAGGGGTGGTTGCCCGCGGTGAGGAGCTGGTAGATCAGCACGGCGAGCGCGAAGTCGTCGCTCTCGGGGGTGGCCGCGGCGCCCGACTGGCGTTCCGGTGAGGAGTAGTCGGTGGTGTGCATCAGGCAGGGGAAGTGCTCGCCGGTGACCGGGTCGGTGAAGGCGATGGAGTCGCAGTCGAGGAACGTGACGAAGCCGTTGGCGTCGACGACGACGTTGCTCGACGAGAAGTCGCCGATGACGAGCTGGTCGTAGTGCATGCGGGCGGTCATGAAGGCGAGGTTCCAGGCGACGCCGAGCAGGAAGCGCCAGTCCGCGCGGTCCGGGAAGAGCCGTAGGCGCTGGGCGCGGGTGAACAGGCCGACCAGTTGGACGTGTTGGGGTTCGCCGAAGCGGCGCATCGCGTAGCCGAGGAAGGCGTCGTCGGGGCCGCGGGCGATGGCGGTGGGCCAGGCGAGTTCGGGGGGCTGGTTGGCGTCGGTGGGGCGGGCGGCCAGCGGTGACATGGTCAGCATGCGGGCGAGCCGGCGTTCGAGGTCGGGTCCCGGGCGGTCGCGGTAGAGCTTGACGACGATGGTGTCGTCGCCCTCGACGGGGAAGACGGCCGCCTGGCCGCCGCCCTTGAGCGGGAGTTCGGCGAGGGTGACGGGCTTGCCGTCCAAGTAGACGGTGCGGCCGGTCATTTCGCCACCGTGCGCACGGCCCGCAGCAGGGTCTTGTCGTCGGCGTTCAGGCTGGTCAGCCGGTCCGACCTGAGGAGGGCGGCGATGCCCTCGTGCGCGCTGTCGGTCACGGGCCCGGGGGTGTCCAGGGAGCGCAGGACGGCGTCGACGAAGGACACGTTGGGCTGCGGCGGGCCGCCGCCGGGGGTGGAGAGCGCGGCCTGGGCGAGGCCGTCGGTGGACAGCAGCACCCCGTCGACGCGCGGGTCCGCCACGCAGTCGGTGTGCAGTCGGCGGGGCGCGTCCGGGGAGGTGAGGAAGACGGTCTCGTTGCTGTACTCGCTGACGGCGGGCGGCTGCGGGAGGAGATGGAACTGCCGTTCCCCGTCCTCGGTTCCGGCGCGGACGACGACGAAGCCGTCGCCGACGCTGAGATGGCCCAGCCAGCCGGGGGTGAGGACCACCACGGTGAGGGTGGTCGCGTAGTCGGGGGCGGCGGCGCCGTAGGTGTCCAGGAAGATCTTGCTGACGTCGTGGAAGGCGTCGGCGAGCAGGTCGTGGACCTCCTCGCCCGGCGGGCAGCCGGACGCGGCGGCGGCCCGGCGCCGGAAGTGCTCGGCCGCCAACTCGACGGCGTGCAGGGCCCCTTGGTCGGAGTGCGGGCGGCTGCCCGCGCCGTCCGCGACCGCGAGGACGGTCACCGAAGCCGAGGCCACATAGGTGCAGGCGTCCTGGCAGGGGGTGCCGGTGCGGCGATGGCGGTAGCCCTCGACGCTCAGGCCGTGGATGCGCCAGGGCGAGTCGGCCACCGGTCAGCTCTCCCAGGCCGGGCGCTGTGTCTTGAACTGGCTGAAGATCTTCTCGAAGACCTCGTCGCCCGCGCCCTTCTGCTCGGCGTTCGCGCTGGCCGACATCATCTGGAGCAGCTCGCGGAACGGGAAGCCCTGGATGCGGGCGTTGAACTTCGGCGCGAAGGCCTGGAGGACCTGTTCGCCGCGGTCGGTGATGCCGCCGACGCCGATCGCGTAGAGCCGGAAGCGGCGGGCCTGCTGCTCCTCGGCGAGGACGGGCAGCAGCCGGTGCCAGGAGTCGGTCATATGGCCGGTGCCGTCGGTGGGGAGGCCGTCGGTGACCAGGCAGATCTGCGGGCGGTAGTACTGGAGTCCGGAGGCGCGCAGCTCCGCCTTGCGGGCCGCGACGACATGCATGGCCAGCTCCAGCGCCTCCGTCATCAACGTCACGCCGGACGCGGTGAACCGGGGTGCCTGGAAGGCGTGCGCGGGCACGAACGGGCTCATCGGAGTGCGCGGGTCGAGGAGTTGGGGCCCTCGCCAGGCGCCGACGCCCCGGCCGCCGAAGGTGATCACGGCGACCTCGACGCTGTAGCTGAGGGAGACGTCGTCGTGGAGTTCCCGGGTCCACTCGGCGAGGGCGTCGTTGAGCGACTGGATCGGTGCGCCCGCCATGGAACTCGACGTGTCCAGGCACAGCACCAGCGGCAGCCGTTGCGCGTTGTTCTCGAACTCGATGTCGGCGTACTCCGCCGGCAGCGTGGGCGGGTATTCGCTGTGCATGGCTTCTCCTGGGCGGACGGGCCCTAGCTGTTGCGGGCGTGGTGCCGGGCGGCCGGCGGGAAGGCGTAGAGGACGTCGGAGTCGGGTTCGCGGGCGTCGGTGACCTCGACGTACGCGCCGGGCTCGGGCGGGGTGCGGTCCGGTTCGGTCCACACCGCCCGGTAAAGGACGTGGTCGAGTTCGACATAGCCCTGCGGGTGAAGTGCCGTACGTACGACGGCTGTTCGGGACGGGCCGGTGCGGGGGCCGACCCGGCGGCCGGGGGACGCGGTGGGTGCGGGGGCCGGCGGGACCGGCCGCAGTCGGGCGGTGGTCTCCTCGGAGCGGACCTCCGGCGCGCCCGCCATGGCGACGGCCGGGGCGCGGGAGCGGCGGACGGCGAGGAGGAGGCCGAGGACCAGCAGAAGCAGTACGGCGATCAGGGCGACGAACAGGATGAGCGGGTAGTTCGAGGACTTGTGCCCGCCGAGTTCGGCCACGCCGTGTTTCTCGATCAGTTGACGGCCGGTCAGCGCCGACCCCTGGAGAGCCTTGCACACGTCGTCGCCGCCGCAGCCGCCGAGGGCGTTCAGCGTCTTGGTGTCCAGCCGGTCGATCCGGGCGTCCGGGTCGACGAGCCGGGAGCCGGCCAGGATGAACAGCGCGGTGCCGCCCTGGCCGGTGTGGACGCCGGCCGGTACCTGTACCCGAAGGTTCTTGAGCTCCCGGCGGACGTCGGCCTGGCTGACCCGCTGACCGGTGTCGAAGTTCAGGGGTTTGTTCAGCGTGACGGTGACCACGGCCCCGGAGTCGAGCGTGTCCTTCCAACAGCCCAGCCGGGTCGGAAAGTCCTTGCCGCAGTCGGCGGCGTCCGCGGCCGCCGGCCCCGCCGGAATCACCGCGATCAACAAGCCGAACAGCAAGGCAGTGAACAACGTACGTCTCATGACGACCCCCCGTTGCCGCCCATAGTGGAGGCAACAGGGCCGTGGCCGAAAGGGGTTGACCGAGAATGCTCAATTGACTTCTACAGCTTGAAAACCTGATGGCAACGGGTGAACATCTGCCGCGCCCGTTCCACCCAATCACTGGCCAGAACATCAAAATCGGTCTGCGAGATCCGGCAGGTCAGCGGGAGGTCGCAGACCCCGGCGAGGCACGGCCCGGGTCCGCGCACGTCCCACACCGACAGCATGGGATTCAGCTGTTCGGTGTTCCACGCGTTCGACGCGGCGGCGGCGATCGCCAATTGATCCTTGCGCAGGGAATGACCGTCGGTGACAAAGGCGACAAGGAGTCTTTTCGTGGTCATGAAACGCACGGTGAGCGTGCGCCCCGACGCCTCTAGATCGAATTGCAGGGACACGGAATCGACATCGCTCTGCACGTGGTAATTCCGGCGGGCTCCCCAGTTGTGCACCAACTGCCGCCAGGACGAGCCGATGTCGTAGTCCCGGCCGGGCGGGATGGAGGCCTCAGGCGTCGCCACGGACCACCGCCCGGGTGACCATCTCGTCGGTGAGGCCCGCGTCCAGCAGGGCCTGCGCGTGCAGCAGCAGACAGGACGGCACCGGCAGACTCGCGCCGCCCTCGCGCCGGGCCGCGAGCTCACCCCGGCGGACCTCGATCGTGCGGGCCACGGCGGGCGGCGGCCAGACGGCGGTGCGTGGCGGCGCCAGCAACTCGGCCAGCAGTACGTCCAGTCGGGGCCGGTCGGCGGGCCGCTTGGCCAGACACCGCGCGATCAGCGGCCGTATCCCCGGCGGTACGCCGTCCAGGTCGGGCTCGCCGTGCACGACCCTGAGGCTCACCGCCTCCCCCGAGCCGTAGGGCGGGCGGCCGGTGAGCGCGTACACCAGGACGCCCCCGAGGGAGAACACGTCGCTGGGCGGGCCGACGGGCGCCGCGGTCATCTGCTCCGGCGACATGAAGGGCGGGGTGCCCACCACGATCCCGGCCTGGGTGAGGCTCGGGGCGCCCTCGACTCGGGAGATGCCGAAGTCGATGACGCGGGGGCCGTCGGAGGCCAGCAGCACGTTGGCCGGCTTGAGGTCGCGGTGGACCAGGTTGGCCGCGTGGATCGCCTGCAAGGCCTCGACGAGGAACGCGCCGAGCCTGCGGACCTGGGCCTCGGGCAGCGGTCCGTCGGCGCGGACGGCCTCGGCGAGGGAGGGCCCGGGCACGTACATCGTTGCCAGCCAAGGGAGTTCGGCCTCGGTGTCGGCGTCGACCACGGCCGCCGTGTAGGCGCCGCTGACCAGCCGGGCGGCGGCGACCTCGCGGGCGAAGCGCTCGCGGAACTCCCGCTCGGCGGCCAGTTCGGGCCGTACGACCTTCACCGCCACCTCGCGGCCGGCCGGTGAACGGCCGAGGTACACCCATCCCATACCGCCGGAGCCGAGCCGCCCGGCGATCCGGTACGGCCCCACGCTCAGCGGATCGCTGACCGGAGTGCGCACCCCGCTCACCTCACTTCGGGGTTCGTTGCAGGTTGTCAGTCCCTGTTGCAGGTTGTCCCGAGTGTCCCCCGAAATGCCGGTCCAGGCAGAGGTGATGCCGGAAATGGGGAACTGGCGAACAACGTGGCAGGGCCCCGCACGCCGTTGTGCGGGGCCCTGCCACGTTCTGCGAGCGAGTCTCGGCTAGCCCAGGCGCTCGACCAGCGCCCGGTACTCGTCCCACAGCTCCTTAGGGGTGTGGTCGCCGAAGGTGTTGAGGTGCTCGGGGACCAGGGCGGCCTCCTCGCGCCACACGTCCTTGTCGACGGTGAGCAGGAAGTCCAGGTCGGCCTCGGACAGGTCGAGGCCCTTGGTGTCGAGGGCGCCCTTGGCCGGCAGCACGCCGATCGGGGTCTCGACGCCCTCGGCGCGGCCGTCGAGCCGGTCCACGATCCACTTCAGGACGCGGCTGTTCTCGCCGAAGCCGGGCCACACGAACTTGCCCGCCTCGTTCTTGCGGAACCAGTTCACGTAGTAGATCTTCGGGAGCTTCGCCTGGTCCTTGCCCTTGGCGACATCGACCCAATGGCCCATGTAGTCACCCATGTTGTAGCCGCAGAACGGCAGCATGGCGAAGGGGTCGCGGCGCAGCTCGCCGACCTTGCCCTCGGCGGCGGCGGTCTTCTCGGAGGCCACGTTGGCGCCGAGGAAGACGCCGTGGTTCCAGTCGAAGGACTCCGTCACCAGCGGTACGGCGGAGGCGCGCCGGCCGCCGAAGAGGATCGCCGAGATCGGCACGCCCTTGGGGTCCTCCCACTCGGGCGCGATGATCGGGCACTGGGCGGCGGGGGTGGTGAAACGGGCGTTGGGGTGGGCGGCCGGGGTGCCGGACTCCGGCGTCCAGTCGTTGCCCTTCCAGTCCGTGAGGTGGGCCGGAGTCTCCTCCGTCATGCCCTCCCACCAGATGTCGTTGTCGTCGGTCAACGCCACGTTGGTGAAGACGGAGTTGCCCCACAGCGTCTTCATCGCGTTGGCGTTGGTGTGCTCGCCGGTGCCGGGCGCGACGCCGAAGAAACCGGCCTCGGGGTTGATCGCGTAGAGCCGGCCGTCCGCGCCGAACCGCATCCAGGCGATGTCGTCACCGATGGTCTCCACCGTCCAGCCGGAGATGGTGGGTTCCAGCATGGCGAGGTTCGTCTTGCCGCAGGCGCTCGGGAAGGCGGCGGCGACGTACTTCGACTCGCCCTGCGGGGGCGTCAGTTTGAGGATCAGCATGTGCTCGGCGAGCCAGCCCTCGTCCCGCGCCATCACGGAGGCGATGCGCAGGGCGTAGCACTTCTTGCCGAGCAGGGCGTTGCCGCCGTAGCCGGAGCCGTAGGACCAGATCTCGCGGCTCTCGGGGAAGTGCGAGATGTACTTGGTGGAGTTGCACGGCCAGGGCACGTCCGCCTCGCCCTCGGCGAGCGGGGCTCCGAGCGTGTGCACAGCACGCACGAAGAACCCGTCGGTGCCGAGTTCGTCCAGGACGGGCTGTCCCATGCGGGTCATGGTGCGCATGGAGACGGCGACATAGGCGGAGTCGGTGATCTCGACGCCGATCGCGGAGAGGTCCGAGCCGAGGGGGCCCATGCAGAACGGGACGACGTACATCGTCCGGCCCTTCATGGAGCCGCGGAAGATGCCCTTGTCCCCCGCGAAGATGTCCCGCATCTCGGCGGGGGCCTTCCAGTTGTTGGTCGGGCCCGCGTCCTGCTCGCGCTCGGAGCAGATGAACGTCCGGTCCTCGACCCGGGCGACATCGGTCGGGTCGGAGGCGGCGTAGTACGAGTTGGGGCGCTTGATCGGGTCGAGCTTCCTGAAGGTGCCCTTTCGGACGAGCTCCTCGCTCAGCCGCTCGTATTCGGCCTCGGATCCGTCACACCAGACCACGCTGTCCGGCTGGGTCAGTTCTGCGATCTCGTTCACCCACGAGACCAGTTCTTTGTGCTCGGTTGGGATGACGGGGGGAGCCGCGATGTCGCGCGCCACGATTGCTCCTATGGTGAGGGATTTTGTCCTTGTTGCCCCGTGGGGGCCGCGACCCGGATGCTTCACGATGGTCGATCTTGGCGCTCATCCGGTGCCGACCGCACTCATTTGATCATCCGACGCACCCGCCCATATGTCCAGAGGGCCTCACACCTGAGCGACGTGACCATCGCCACGTAACGAGATGTTTTCCGTGCGTCACCACCGCTTCACCCCGGGTACCCGAATGTCGGCTACGCATGAGACAGTGGCCACTTCTGATCCCCCATCTCGGCACACTGACACGTAACTTACGGTCCCGTAGGTACGATTGCGCGCATGACTGCGTCCGTCCCCGACGCGCACACGGACACGCCGGCTGACAGCCACGGTCCCTCCGCGCTCTCGATCCCCGAACACGTCAAGCCGAAGCTGCGCGGCTGGCTGCACCTCGGCATGTTCCCGGCCGTACTCATCGCGGGCCTGGTGCTCACCGCGCTCGCCGACTCGACCCGGGGCCGTATCGCCTGCGGGATCTTCGCCCTGACCGCCTGCCTGCTCTTCGGTGTCAGCGCGCTGTACCACCGGGGCAACTGGAGCCCGCGCATGGACGGCGTCCTGCGCAGACTCGATCACGCCAACATCTTCCTGATCATCGCGGGCACCTACACACCCCTGACGATGCTGCTGCTGCCGGGCGCCAAGGGCGAGTGGCTGCTGTGGGGCATCTGGGGCGCGGCGGCGGCCGGTATCACCTTCCGGGTGTTCTGGGTCGGCGCACCGCGCTGGCTGTACACCCCCTGCTACATCGCGATGGGCTGGGCGGCCGTCTTCTTCCTGCCCGACTTCATGCGCACCGGCGGCATCGCCGTCCTGGTCCTGGTCATCGTCGGCGGACTGCTCTACAGCGCGGGCGGCGTGATCTACGGCATCAAGCGCCCGAATCCGTCACCGCGCTGGTTCGGTTTCCACGAGGTCTTCCACTCCCTCACGGTGGCGGCCTTCCTCGTGCACTACGTCGGGATCTCGCTGGTGGCGTACCAGCACGGGTAACGCACCCTCCCGCTTCCTCCTGGCCACGGCTCGCGAGCCGTGGCCATTTTTCATGCCCTGAAAGTTGATCCCCATTGACATCAACCACCTTTTGAGAGCTACTCTCATTTCATGGCTACTGTCACTCAGCAGAACAACGATGTGCGACGCGACCCGCGCCGCTGGTGGGCTCTCGGCGCCCTGGTCGCGAGCATGCTCACGCTCGGCTTCGACACGACGATCCTCAATGTCGCCCTGCCGACGATGGCGGGCGACCTCGGCGCGAGCACCGGCCAGCAGCAGTGGATGGCGGACGCGTACGTGATCGTCTTCGCCGCGCTGATGCTCCCGGCGGGACTGCTCGGCGACCGCTTCGGACGGCGCAGGATGCTGATCGTGGGGCTCGGCATCTTCCTGGCCGGCTCCGTGGCCGGCGTCCTGGCGAACGACGTGAACTGGGTCATCGCGGCCCGCACGGTGATGGGCGTCGGCGCGGCCCTGATCACCCCGCTCGCCCTGTCCGTACTGCCCTCGCTGTTCGGCCCCGACGAGCGCACCAAGGCCGTCGGCATCATCTCCGCGGCCTCCTCGCTCGGGCTGCCGCTCGGCCCGATCATCGGCGGCTGGCTGCTCAACCACTTCTGGTGGGGCTCGGTCTTCCTGGTCAACATCCCGATGGCCGCGATCGGCATCGCCGCCTGCGTCTTCCTCCTCCCCGAGACCAGCGACCCCGCTTCCCCCAAGGTCGACACCCTCTCCACCGCGTTCACGGCGGCCGGCCTCGGCGCCCTCATCTACGCGATCATCGAGGCGCCCAGCCGCGGCTGGGGCCACCCGCTGATCGTGAGCATGCTCATCGGGTCCACGATCCTGATCGCCGCCCTGGTGCTGCGCGAGCGGCGCATGGCACGCCCGATGCTCGACATGTCCCTGCTCACCCACCGCGGCTTTCTCTTCAACACACTCGCCGCGACCCTGGTGATGTTCGTCCTGTCCGGCCTGCTGTTCGTGCTGCCGCAGTACCTCCAGGCGGTGCTCGGCAACGACGCGCTGGGCACCGGTGTCCGGCTGCTGCCCCTGATGGGCGGCCTGATCGTCGCGGCCCGCGCCGCCCAGCCGGTCGTGGCCCGTTTCGGATCCCGCGCGGTCGTCACCGCGGGCCTGGTGGTCCTGGCCTTCGCCGCGCTCCTCGGCAGCCGTACGACGGTCGACTCCGGCTACGGCTTCACCGCGCTGTGGCTGTCCGTCACCGGTTTCGGCTTCGGCTTCTCGGTCGTCCCCGCGATGGACGGCGCCCTCGGCGCGCTGCCCCGCGACCGGGCCGGCAGCGGCGCCGGCCTTCTCATGACCATGCGCCAGGTCGGCGCCGCGATCGGCATCGCGCTGCTCGGCAGCCTGCTCGCGAGCACCTTCCGCGACCGCCTCGACGTCACCGGGCTGCCCGCGAAGGCCGCCGACACCGCCGGGGAGTCCGTGGTCGCGGCCCACATCGTCGGTCAGAAGGCAGGCTCGGCCGACCTCATCTCCTCCGCGAACAGTGCGTACGTCCACGGCATGGGCCTGGTCCTGCTGGTGTGCGGCATCGCGGCCCTGGTCACCGCCCTGCTGGCCGCTGCGTTCCTGCCGAACACCCCGGTCGCGCCCGCCACGAAGGAGGACGAGAACCCGGCCATGGCCACCGTTGTGGCGGATGCCGGACAATGAGCAACATGACGGCCGCACCCTCCCCCTTCCGCAACCCCGCCGACCGCCCCCAACTGGGCCTGCGCGAGCGGAAGAAGATCAAGACCCGCGAGGCGATCCGCTCCGCGATGTACGCACTGGTCAAGGAACAGGGGTACGACGCGACGACGATCGAGCAGATCGCCGAGCGCGCCGAGGTGTCGCCGTCCACCGTCTTCCGTTACTTCCCCACCAAGGAGGACATCGTCCTCACGGACGAGTTCGACCCGCTCCTCATGGAGGAACTCCGCGCCCGCCCCACCGACGAGCCGTGGATGACCTCCCTCCGCTACGTCATGAAGAAGGCCATCAGCCTCGGCATCAAGGAGGACGAGGAGATCTCCCGCCTCCGCACCCATCTCATGGTCCAGGTCCCGGCGGTGCGTTCACGCATGATGGAGAGCATGTCGGTCACCGGCACCATGCTCTGCGAAGCCATCAGCGAACGCACCGGCCGGGCCCCGGACAGCCTGGAAGTACGGGTCTACGCCATGGCCCTCATCGGCGGCCTGATGGAGACCTCCCTGTACTGGGCGGAGAACGGCCACCGGGACGATTTCACGGACCTGGTGGACCGCACGATGGATGTGCTGGAGCACGGGTTGCCGGAGTAGGGCTCGACCTCGAAAGCGGAGGTGTCGCTGACGGTCGCGGCCGGCTGGAAGCTCTGCCCCGGCGGCTCTCACCCGCTCAGCGCGGCACGCAACTGCTCCGGATCGGTCGTCGGCGCGTCACAGGTGAAGTGACGGCAGACATACGCGGCCGGTCCGCCAGCCACCAGCGGCCGGTCGGCGAGCAGCGGAAACTCGTCACTCCCCGCGACCCCGAACGCGACCACCGCGCCGGGCGCGATGCCCAGAAGTGCCGTACGGTGCAAGGTCTTTGCGGCCTCGTCGTCGAGGGAGGGTCCTACGACGGCGACCTCGCGCGGCCCGTCGACATACGCCTCGGCGACCGCGAGCCCCCACCCGACGAACCTCGGCACGCGGGGCCCGAGCGCCTTCACGACCCCCAACGCCCGCTCGGCCGCGCTGCGATGCGGCTCGGCGCCGGTCTGCGCGGCATACCCGAGCAGCGCGCCCGCGGCGGCGGTCCAGCCCGACGGGGTGGCGTTGTCGGTCGGGTCCTGCGGCCGCCGGATGAGCCGCTCGGCGTCGGCGGCGGTGTCGTAGAGCGCCCCCGACTCGTCCACGAACCCGGCGAGCACATGGTCGAGCAGCAGCCCGGCGAACTCCAGCCAGACCCCCTCCCCCGTGACCGACGCCAGCGCGAGGAAGCCCTCCGCGACATCGGCGTAGTCCTCCAACACGCCCGCGTTCGCGCCGACTTGGCCGTCCTTGCTGGTGCGGGCCAGCCGGGCGTGGTCGTCGAGATGCAGTCGTACGAGGAGATCGGCGGCACAGACGGCGGCCTCGACCAGGTCGGGGCGGTCGAAGTAGGCGCCGGTCTCGGCCAGTGCGGCGATCGCGAGGCCGTTCCAGGCGGCGACCACCTTGTCGTCCCGGCCGGGAGCGGGCCGCCCGGCACGGGCGGCGAGGAGCCGCGCCCGGATCGACTCGATCTTCTCGGCGTCGAACACGCCCTCGGTCTGCGGGAGTTGGAGGACCGACTGCCCCTCCTCGAAGGTGCCTTCGTCCGTCACCCCGAAGTAGTGGGCGGCGAGTTCCGCGTCGTCCGCGCCGAGGACCTCGGTGAGCTGCTCGGGCGTCCAGACGTAGTAGGCACCCTCGACGTGCCGGCCGGTCCCGTCGTCGCTGTCGGCGTCGAGCGCGGAGGCGAACCCGCCCTCGGCGATGCGGAGTTCACGCACCATGAAGTCGGCGGTCTCGACGGCGACCCGGCGGGCCAGATCGGAGCCTGTGCTTCGCCACAGGTGCGCGTAGACCCGGCAGAGCAGGGCGTTGTCGTAGAGCATCTTCTCGAAGTGCGGGACCACCCACTCGCGGTCGACCGAGTAGCGCGCGAAGCCGCCCGCGAGCTGGTCGTAGATACCGCCGCGCGCCATCCGCTCACAGGTGTCCCGCGCCATCTCCAGGGCGCCCTCGGAACCGGTGCGGGCGTGGTGGCGCAGCAGGAACTCGATCACCATGGACGGCGGGAACTTGGGTGCCCCGCCGAATCCGCCGCGCTGCGGGTCGTACTCCCGGGTGAGCCCGAGGAGCGCCTGGGACAGCTCCTCCTTGCCGGGGGCCTCGGCGGCGCCGTAGTCGATCTCGCGCTGGGACAGGTCCCGCACGATCTTCCCGGCGACCTCGGCGACCTCTTCCCGCCGGTCGGTCCAGGCGCTGCGCACACCCTCCAGGACCTGCCGGAAGGAGGGCATGCCGTGGCGCGGCGCGGGCGGGAAGTAGGTGCCGAAGTAGAACGGTTCGGCGTCCGGGGTGAGAAACACGGTCATGGGCCAGCCGCCCTGCCCGGTGGCCGCCTGCACGGCCTCCATGTAGACGGCGTCGACGTCGGGGCGCTCCTCGCGGTCGACCTTGACGCTGACGAAGTGCTCGTTGAGGTAGTCGGCGGTGGGCTGGTCCTCGAAGGACTCGTGGGCCATGACGTGGCACCAGTGGCAGCTCGAATACCCGACGCTCAGCAGGACGGGTCGGTTCGACTTCCGGGCCTCCTCGAAGGCCTCGGCCGACCAGGGCCACCAGTCGACGGGGTTGTCGGCGTGCTGGAGCAGATACGGGGAGGTCTCATGGGCCAGTCGGTTCGGCATGCCCCCATCGTGCCTGACCGGAGTCGGCTGCCACGGGACCGGCCGCCGCTTCCGCGCCGCGAACGGGTGATCGTCGCCCTCTCGCGCTCACGCCCCGCCCGAAGGACACTCATAGGCCAAGGAGTTGACGCCGGAGGGGGACGCGACATGCGGGACAGCCATCGGACCGACGCCGAGCGGCTGTTGGCCCGGGCCGTGGAGGAGGAGGTGCGGCGCTCCGGCGGGCGCATCGAGGGGCAGGTGCTGCTGGCGCGGTCCCGGGCCGCGCTGGACGCCATGGCGGAGACGGCGGCCGAGGAGTACGCGGCGTATACGGCGGCTCTCGACGAGGCGAGCGCCGGACAGCTCACCTTCGGGCAGCGCTACGCACGGCAGGGCGGCGGAACTCCCTTGCTGGTGGCGGCCGTTGCCGCGGTCGCGGCGGTGGTGGCGGACCTGGCGCTGGGCACCGGCGCCGGCACGGCGTTCGGCGCCGGGGCGACGGTCGGCGTCGTGGGCGCGGCGGCGACCGTGGTGAAGGTGACCGCCTCGCACCTGCCCGCCGCGCACCACCGTGCCGGTGCCGTGAGCCAGCCCGGCGGCCCGGAGCAGTTGCGGTTGCAGTGGCTGACGGCGCTGGAGGTGCGGGGCATCCGCCCGTTCCTGGACCAGCAGCGGGTGCTCGCCGCCTCCACCGGCCCGACGCGGAAGCCGGGGCCGCGACTGCGCGGTGCGGACAAGAGCGCGGCGGCCCGCAGGCGGAGTGTGCTGGAGCAGTCCTTCGGTCAACTCCCGGAGCCGGTCGGCCCGTTCGCCGGGCGGCGGGCGGAGCTGGCCCGGATCCGGCAGTCGGTGCAGGCGGCCCGCGCGAGCACGGAGACCCGGCCGACCGTGGTCGTCCTGCACGGCGCGCCCGGCTCGGGCCGCACCACCCTCGCGGTGCGCGCCGCGCACGATCTGCGGGACCAGTTCCGCGGTGCCTGTGTGGTGGACCTGCGCGGCGACAGCCCGGGCGAGCCCCCGCTGCCCACCCGCGACGCCCTGCTGCACCTGCTGAACCGGCTCGGCGCGCCCCGCGAGCAACTGCTCTTCCGGGAACGCTCCTCCCCCGACCAACAGGTCAAGCGGCTGGGCGAGTTGTACCACCAGCACCTCACCGGCCTCCCGGTCACGATCGTGCTCGACGACGCCTCCGACGCCGAGCAGGTGGCGACCCTGGTCCCGGAGCGCTCGGACAGCCTGGTCGTCGTCACCGCCCGCAAGCCCCTCGACCTGCCCGCCGAACTCGCCGCCTGGGTGCACCAGTTGCCGGTGGAGTCGCTGGACGCGGCGGGCGCGGAGGAGCTGCTCGGCGCGGCGGCGCAGGACACTTCGGGACCCTACGACGCCGAATCCGCCGAGCAGATCAGGGAGTTGTGCGGCGGACTGCCGCTGGCCCTGCGGATCGCGGGGTCGTCCCTCGGCCCGCGCTCCCCGCGCCGACTGGCCACCGATCTGGGCGCGTACGGCCCGGTGGAGCCCGTCGAGCGGGTGCTGTGGCTGCGCTACACCGACCAGTCGGACCCGGCCCGCACCCTGCTGCGCCGACTGGCGCTGGCCGGGCGGGCGTCCCTGGGCGCGGCCGCGGCGGCCGCGCTGCTGGCCACGGACGAGACGGAGGCGACCCGTCACCTCCAGGCCCTGTCGCGGGCGGGCCTCATCGACCACGTCCGCGGCACCCGCTACCGGCTGCACGACCTTGTCCGCGCCTTCGCCCAGGCCCGCCTCCTCGACGAGGAGGAGCCCGCGGAGCGCACGGCGGCGCAGGAGCGGCTGATCGTGAACTACGGCGAACTCGCCGACTCCGTACTGCGGTTGGTCGACGGGAACATGTCCACACGCTCGGACCGGTTCGGCCCGCACGGCTTCACCTCGCTCGACGAGGCGCTGCGCTGGCTGGACGACGAGTCGAGCTTCATCACCTCGACCCTGCGGCACGCGGAGGGCGTCGACCAGGGCGCCGTACTGAACCTCCTCGGCGCGCTGTGCGACTACTGCCTGCTGCGCGGCGACCTCTACCGCCTCGGCGAGATCAGCGAGTTGGCGCAAGCTGTCGACCAGGGCCTCCTTGTCCGCTCGGTGCAGTGGCGCACCGGCATCGCGGCCCGGCAGCTCGGCGAACTCGACAAGGCGTGCACCACCCTCACCTCCGTCGTCGACCTCTACATGGAGGCCCACCACGACGCGGGCGCCGCACGCGCCCTGTGCTCCCTCGGCATCACCCTCCACCACCAGGGCAACCTCACCGAGGCGGCACTGCGCCTGCGCGAGGCCCTCGACCTCCAGGCCGCCCCGCAACTGGCCACCGACCGCGCCTGGACCATGCACGCCCTGGCCGCCGTCGAACGCGACCGCGCCCGCCTCCCCGAGGCCATGCGGCTGCTCACCGAGTCCCTGGTCCTGCACCACGCGGGCGAGTCCGTGCACGGCGAGGCCTGGGCCCACTTCCAGCTCGGCCAACTCGGCCTGCGCATGGGCGACATCCCCCGCGCCGAAGCCGAACTGACCAGCGCCCTCGGCCTCTACGGCCGCACCCGCGACGCCCGCGGCGAGGCCTGGGCCCTGACCCAACTGGCCCGGGCCCGGCTGGTCGCCGGCGACCCCTCCCCCGCGGTCGACGGCCTGCGCCAGGCGGCCGCCCGGCACCGCGAGAACGAGGACGCCCGCGGCGAGGCCTGGACGGTCTACTACCTGGGCCAGGCCCTGGAGGAGACCGGCAACCTCGACTTGGCCGTACGGGAACTGGAACGCTCGCGGACCATGTTCTCCCGCATGCGGGACGTCTACGGCCTCGCCTGCGCCCGGCACCACTCGGCCCGCGTCACCCGCGACCAACGCGCCGCCCAGACCGGCTCCCTGCGCAACTCCGGCTTCGCCCGCCAGCTCCTGGTCGACGCCCGCGCCGACTTCCAGCGCATCGGCGTCGCCCACGGCGAGGCGTGGACCTGCCTGGAACTCGCGGTGGTCGACGCGGGCAATCTCCGTACACAACAGGCACTGACCCTGTGCGACGAGGCGCTGAGCCTCTTCACCTCCTACGGCGACCACCGCGGCGAGGACTGGGCGCACTTCCTGCGCGCCACCCTCCTGCCGTACGCGGCCCCCGGCGGAGTCGAGGTCGGCACGGCGGTCGCCCAGGAGGAACTGGCCCAGCTCTCCCGGGCCGGCCACCCGTCCCGCGACGAGAAGCTCGACGACTATGTGCAGGCGTACCAGCTCCTGCTGGAGCGGGGAGTGAACCTGGAGGCGGGCTGGCAGGCATGGCGGCTGGGCATGGTGCCGAGCCGTCACGCCCGTGAGGTGATGGGGGTGGCGGTGCCGGGCACTGCCTGAGTCACCCCCGGGGACCGCTCACACGGCCCGCCCGATCAGCCCCGCTTGGCCTTGGGTTCGGCCGGGGCGGCCTCGGACTCCGTCTCCGGGTCCGGGGCCTCCTTGAAGTCGACCCGGTTCATCTGCTTGCTCATGGACTTCATCAGTCCCCACACGGCCAGGGCCATCACCGCGAACACGATGAAGCCGAGGACGCCGGGGGTGACCTTGTTCTCGTCGACCTCGGCGAGGGGGACCAGGTGCGTCATTGCCAGGGCTGCGCTTGCGCTCATGTCAGGCATTGTCGCGGATGCCCGCAAAGAGGTCGTCCTCGGGGAGGGAGCTGGCGACGAGAGACTTCGCGAGCTCGTACTCCTCGGTGGGCCAGACCTCCTTCTGGATCTCCATCGGGACCCGGAACCAGCCGCCGTCGGGGTCGATCTGCGTGGCGTGCGCGATCAGCGCCTTGTCACGGATCTCGAAGAACTCGGCGCACGGGATGTGCGTGGTGAGCGTGCGCTCCTTGTGACCCGACTTGTCCCAGCGCTCCAGCCACTCGGCGTAGGGCGACTCCAGGCCCCGCGCCAGCAGCGCGTGGTGCAGCGCCTCGGTGCGCTGCCGGTTGAAGCCCTGGTTGTAGTACAGCTTCTGCGGCTGGTACGCCGGGCCGTACTCCGACTCCGGATAGGTCTCGGTGTCGGCCGCGCCCTCGAAGGCCACCATCGAGATCTTGTGGGTCATGATGTGGTCGGGGTGCGGGTAGCCGCCGTTCTCGTCGTAGGTGGTGATCACCTGCGGACGGAAGGAGCGGATCTGCCGCACCAGCTCGCCGGCCGCCTTGTCGACGTCCTCCAGCGCGAAGCAGCCCTCGGGCAGCGGCGGCAGCGGGTCGCCCTCGGGCAGCCCCGAGTCGACGAAGCCGAGCCACTCCTGCTTGACGCCGAGGATCTCGCGGGCCTCGTCCATCTCCTTCTTACGTACCTCGTGGATGTGCTCCTCGATGTACTTGTCGCCCTGGAGCTTCGGATTGAGGATGGAGCCGCGCTCCCCGCCCGTGCAGGTCACGACCAGCACGTCCACCCCCTCGGACACGTACTTCGCCATGGTGGCCGCGCCCTTGCTCGACTCGTCGTCGGGGTGCGCGTGGACGGCCATCAGTCGCAGCTGGTCAGTCAAGACTCAATCCTCAGTAAGTCGGCGCCCCGGTGTCCTGGGGTGCAATCGGCGCTTCTATAGTGACCGAATCGAGGGGCGAATAATTCCGGGGGCTGGTTTCGGGATCCCCTCGCCGGGAGGACGATCATGAGTACGGCGAGTACGCGCCTGCCCGAGGGCCGTTACGGCCGCTCGTCGGACGAGCGTGCCGACCACAAGCTCAAGATCGCCGGCGCCGTCCTCGCCGCGGCCCTGCTCGCCCTGGTCGGCTACTTCGCCTACCACTACGTCGTCGAGGCCAAGATCAGCGCCGAGGTGATCACCTTCCAGGCCTCGGACAACGAGGTCAAGGTGCATCTGGAGGTCCACAAGGACTCCGGCACCAGCGGCTACTGCACGCTGCGCTCCCAGGCCGCGGACCAGTCCGAGGTCGGCCGGGCCGACTTCCACTTCGACGGCTCCGCCACCCGCATCGACCGGGTCGTCACCCTGCGCACCACGGCCAAGGGCACCACGGCCGAGCTGCTCGGCTGCCACTCCGACTGACGTCACCCCCGTTACGTAGGCGCTGACCTGCGTTGACGTATTTCTGACGGCTTATGTCCTCCCCCTCACGCCGTTGAATTGTTAGGCTCGTGGTTTCGCCCTTCCATGAAGGAACATTCTTCTGGGTAGGGCGATGCTTTGTATTCCCAGTACCTACGAGGAGCACCCTGTGACCCAGACCAGCGAAGACGTCACCTGGCTCACGCAGGAGGCGTACACCAAGCTCAAGGACGAGCTGGAGTACCTGTCTGGTCCCGCGCGCGCCGAGATCACCGTGAAGATCGCGGCCGCTCGCGAGGAGGGCGACCTGCGCGAGAACGGCGGGTACCACGCGGCCAAGGAGGAGCAGGGCAAGCAGGAGCTCCGCATCCGCCAGCTCACCCAGCTCCTGGAGAAGGCCAAGGTCGGCGAGGCGCCCACGTCGACGGACGGCGCGGTCGCGCCCGGCATGGTCGTGACGATCGCCTTCGACGGCGACGAGGACGACACGACGACCTTCCTGCTCGCCTCGCGCGAGTACGCGAGCGCCGACATCGAGACCTACTCGCCGCAGTCCCCGCTGGGCTCCGGCGTGCTCGGCCACAAGGTCGGCCAGGACGCGGAGTACGAGCTGCCCAACGGCAAGAAGGCCTCCGTACGGATCCTCAAGGCCGAGCCCTACAACGGCTGACCCACAGCAGCGGTCCTTCGCCTTCGACCAGCCCCCGGCAGCCGCACGGCGCCGGGGGCTCCGTCGTGCCTCAGGCCGTCGCCGAGCGGTACTTCCGCACCGCCAGCGTCCGGAATATCAGGATGATCAGCAGCGAGTAGATCAGTGACGCCCACACCGGATGCACCATGGGCCAGGCGTCCGAGGGCGACTGTCCCGGGTTGGCGAAGAGCACCCGGCAGGCCTGCACGGTCGCGCTGAACGGGTTCCACTCGGCGATGTGCCGCAGCCACGGGGTCATGTGGCTGGTGTCCACGAACGCGTTCGAGATGAACGTCACCGGGAAGAGCCAGATCAGCCCGCCGGAGGTGGCCGCCTCGGGCGTACGGACGCTGAGGCCGATCAGGGCGCCGATCCAGGTGAACGCGTATCCCAGCAGAAGCAGCAGCCCGAAGGCGCCGAGGACCTTGCCGGCGTTGGTCCCGCCGTCCGAGCCGACGCGCCAGCCGACCAGCAGGGCGACGACGGCGAGGACCAGCAGGGTCAACGCCGTCTGCACCAGGTCGGCGAGCGTACGGCCGGTCAGCACCGCGCCGCGCGCCATGGGCAGCGAGCGGAAACGGTCGATGAGCCCCTTGTGCATGTCGTCGGCGATGCCCGCGCCGGAGCTGGCGGTGGCGAACGTGACGGTCTGCGCGAAGATGCCGGCCATCAGGAAGTTCTTGTAGTCGGTGGCGCTGGTGCTGCCGCCGATCTGCATGGAACCGCCGAAGACGTAGGTGAACAGGACCACGAACATGATGGGCTGGATCAGCCCGAAGATCACCATTTCGGGGATCCTGGACATGCGGATCAGGTTCCGCTTGGCGACGACCAGCGAGTCGTGCACGGACTGGCTCAGGGCGCTGCTCGGCGCCGCGATCGGTACGGCTTCGGTGACGGCACTCACTTCGCGGCC
This sequence comes from Streptomyces sp. NPDC051576, assembly GCF_040681835.1. Taxonomy (NCBI): domain Bacteria; kingdom Bacillati; phylum Actinomycetota; class Actinomycetes; order Kitasatosporales; family Streptomycetaceae; genus Streptomyces; species Streptomyces sp. NPDC051576. The sequence goes on along the minus strand of NZ_JBFAZO010000001.1, from coordinate 653,334 downwards.
TCCTTCTTGTGCTTGCGGTCCTTGGCGTCCGGGGTGGTGTCCGCGCCGTTCTCCTCGGCCTTCTCCTCGGCCAGGTGGCCCGTCAGGGAGAGGAAGACGTCGTCGAGGGTGGGGCGGCGCAGGCCGATGTCGTCTATCTCGATGCCGCGGGTGTCGAGTTCGCGGATGACCTCGGCGAGGAGCTTCGCGCCGCCGGTGACGGGCACGGTGAGCTTGCGGGTGTGCTCCTCGACGGTGGTGTCGCCCTTGCCGAAGCCGCGCAGCACCTCCGAGGCGATCGGGATGTGCTCGCGCTCGTGCACGACGACCTCGACGCGCTCGCCACCGGTGCGGGCCTTGAGCTGGTCGGAGGTGCCGCGGGCGATGACCCGGCCGTGGTCGACCACCGCGATGTCGTGCGCGAGGTGGTCGGCCTCCTCCAGATACTGGGTGGTCAGCAGCAGGGTCGTACCGCCGGAGACGAGCTGTTTGATGACCTCCCACAGCATCTGGCGGTTGCGCGGGTCCAGGCCGGTGGTCGGCTCGTCCATGAACATCACCGGCGGGGAGACGACGAGCGCCGCCGCCAGGTCGAGCCGGCGGCGCATGCCTCCGGAGTAGGTCTTGGCGGTGCGGTCGGCGGCGTCCGCGAGGTTGAACTGGTCGAGCAGTTGCTCGGCGCGGACCTTCGCGGCCTTCGCCTTCATCTGGTAGAGCTGGCCGACCATCTGCAGGTTCTCTCTGCCGGTCAGGTATTCGTCGACCGCGGCGAACTGGCCGGAGAGGCCGATGGACCGCCGTACCTCGTTGGGCTGCTTGAGCACGTCGAGACCGGCCACGACCAGCCTGCCGCTGTCGGGGCGCAGCAGGGTGGTCAGACAGCGGACGGCCGTCGTCTTGCCCGCGCCGTTGGGCCCGAGGAGGCCCAGCACGGTGCCCTCGGGGACATCGAGGTCGACGCCGTCCAGAGCTTTCACATCGCCGAAGGTTTTCACCAGGCCTTCGGCATAGATGGCGCCTGGCATATCAGTCTCCACGTCGTCGGGGATTCTTTGAAAAGCCTGGGTTTGAGTCTTTTGCTCTGCCCACGGCAACGGCATGCTGCTGCCTGCGGGCGATTCGAGACACACCATAACGCGATGTATCGCGAGTCTCAACGGATTTTCTCGAACGAGTGACGGGACGGATGGGGAACGGTCAGGGAACGGGCTCCGACCTCAGTCGATGACCGTGTAGCCCGCGTCGCGCAGAGCCTGGCCGACCTCGGCGCAGTGCACCGGACCCTTCGTCTCCAGATGCAGCTCGACCTCCGCCTCCGTGAGCCCGAGCCGAGGGTCGGTCCGGACGTGGCTCACATCGAGGACGTTAGCGTCGACCACTGACAACACCCCGAGAAGCGTCGCGAGGGCCCCCGGCCGGTCCGTCAGCCGCAGCCGTACGGCCAGGTAGCGGCCCTGCGCGGACATGCCGTGGCGCAGGATGCGCTGGAGCAGCAGCGGGTCGACGTTCCCGCCGGACAGCAGCGCCACGACCGGTCCCTCGAAGCCCCGCGGATCGCTCAGCAGCGCCGCGACCGGGCTGGCGCCGGCCGGCTCGACGACCAGCTTGGCCCGCTCCAGGCACAGCAGCAGCGCGGCGGACAGCTCGTCCTCGGTGACCGTGCGGACCTCGTCCACCAGATCGGCGACGATCCCGAACGGCACGTCACCGGGCCGCCCCACCTTGATGCCGTCGGCCATGGTCGCCGGGTGCTCGACCGACACCGGCCGGCCGGCCGCCAGCGAGGGCGGGAACGCGGCCGCGCCCGCCGCCTGCACGCCCACGATCCGCACATCGGGGCGCAGCGCCTTCACGGCGACCGCGATACCGGCCGCGAGCCCGCCGCCGCCGATCCCGACGACGATCGTGCGCACCTCGGGGCACTGGTCCAGGATCTCCAGGCCGACAGTGCCCTGGCCCGCGATGATGTCGGGGTGGTCGAAGGGGTGGATGAACACCGCGCCCGTCTCATGGGCGTACTCCTGCGCGGCGGCCAGCGTCTCGTCGACCACCTGGCCGTGCAGGCGCACCTCGGCGCCGTACTCCTTGGTGGCACTGATCTTCGGCAGGGGCGCGCCCACGGGCATGAACACCGTGGAGCGCACGCCCAGGAGCGCGGAGGCGAGCGCGACGCCCTGGGCGTGGTTTCCGGCGCTGGCGGCGACGACACCGGCGGCGCGCTCCTCGGGCAGCAGTCCGGCGATGCGGACGTAGGCGCCGCGCAGTTTGAAGGAGCCCGTCCGCTGGAGGTTCTCGCACTTGAAGTGCACCGGTGAGCCCACGAGCTGGGTCAGATGCCTGCTGCCCTCCATGCCGGTCACCCGCGCCACGCCCGTGAGCATCTTCTGGGCGCCGCGCACATCGTCGAGGGTGACGGGTCGCAAGGAGTCAGCCGTGCTGTAGCTCATGACTCAAGCATCGCAGTTCACAGCCGCGCGCCATGGCTGTGACCAAGCTCCGAGACTGGTTTGCGCAGCGCCGGTACGGGCCGCCTTCCATCCGCGTACCCTGTCCCCCAACCCAGCACCCCTTCATGAAGCGAGCCCCCGGCCATGCCCACAACACCTGAAATGTCGATGGACATGACGACCGTCGGTGAACCCGGTCTCCTCGACACGCTGCAGCACGAGGTGGCGGTCTTCGCCCGCCGTGCCGAACAGACCCGGCTCGGCGGAGTCGGACAGGTGCGCAACTCCATGGACCGCGCCGCGTATCTGCTGCTCAACCGCCTCGACAAGGAGGGCCCGATGGGCGTCAAGGCGCTCGCCGCGAGCATGGGCATCGACTCGTCGACGGTCACCCGGCAGGTGGCCCCGCTCGTCGACACCGGGCTCGTCAAGCGCACCTCGCACCCGGAGGACGGCCGCGCGGTGGTGCTGCAGCTGTCCCCGCGCGGGCAGGCTCGCCTGGAGGAAGTCCGTTCGTCCAGGCGTCAGTTGATGGACGAGCTGACACACGACTGGGCGCCTGAGGAGCGCGAGGCGTTCTGCACGCTCCTCACGCGCTTCAACAGCGCCCTCTCCGCGCGGATGGCGGTCCCGGGCGGGGAGAACCAGCCGGCTTCCTGAGCCGGCTTCCTACAAGGGTGCCCGCCACGCGCGCGTGGCGGCGATGTGCGATTCCCGCCCTTCGTCCCGAACTCTTGACCTGGCGACAGACCTGGCCTCAGATGAAACCGGGTCGTTCAGGGGGGAGGCTCGGTGCGAGAACGGCAGGCGTCCCAAGGCGCCCGCCGGGCCCGGGAGTTCGAGGCGTTCGTCGCGGGCGCGGCAGGGCGGCTGCTGCATGCCGCCACGCTGCTCACCGCGGAGGCGCCGGACGACAACCCGCGCGCGCGACGCCTGTTGACGGTGTCCCTGGCCCACACGTACGCGTGCTGGGACCGGCTGCGCGGCGAGGACCCGTACGACCACGCCCGCCAGTACCTGGCCACCCGTTTCGCCCGCGCGGCCTGGCACCAGTACGGCGGTCTCGGCCGGGCGCGCCACCACTCCGGCGGCGCGCTGGGCGTCCTCGCGCCCCAGGAGCGGCTGATCGTCGTCCTCAGGCTGTACGAGGGGGTCGCCGAGGAGCAGGCCGCCGCGCTGCTGGGCCTCCCCACGGAACGGGTCCGGACGATCTGCGACCGCGCGACGGCCACCCTGCTGCATCCGTCGCGCGGTCCGCTGCCGAAGGTGGGCGGGGCCAAGGTGGCGCCCTCATGAGGCCGAGGAGCGGGGGTACGCGCGCGTGAACAGGCCCGAACGGGAGGCGGCCGTACGGCGGATCATGGAGCGGACTCCGCCGCAGGTGCCGCCCGAGCTGTACCCGGACATCGTGCGGCGCGGCGGCCGCATGCTGCGTCGCAGGAGGGCCGCCCGGCGGCTGATGTGGCTGCTGCTGTGGACGGCGGTCGTGGCGTTCACCGTGTGGGCGCTGATGGCCCATCCCTGGGTGGAGCCGCCGTCTGAGACGACTCCACCCCTGACGGGCTGGTAGCTGTGGGCTGTGGGCTGTGGGCTAGCCCAGTGCCTGCTGGAGGTCCTCCAGGAGGTCCTGCACGTTCTCGATGCCCACGGAGAGGCGTACGAGATCGGCGGGGACCTCCAGGGCGGAACCGGCGGCGGACGCGTGCGTCATCCGCCCGGGGTGCTCGATCAGCGACTCGACACCGCCCAGGGACTCGCCGAGCGTGAACACCTTGGCGCGGTTGCAGACCTCGACGGCCGCCTCCTCGCCGCCCTCGACCTGGAAGGAGACCATGCCGCCGAAGGCCCGCATCTGCTTGGCGGCGACCTCATGACCGGGGTGCTCCGGGAGCCCCGGGTAGAGAACGCGCGTCACGCGCGCGTGCCGGGTGAGCATGTCGGCGACCTTGGTGGCGTTCTCGCTGTGCCGGTCCATGCGCACCGACAGCGTCTTGGCGCCGCGCAGCACCAGCCAGGAGTCGAAGGGCCCGGCGACCGCGCCCATCGCGTTCTGGTGGTACGCCAACTCGTCGCCGAGCGTCTCGTCGGCGGTGACCAGCGCGCCGCCGACGACGTCCGAGTGACCGCCCATGTACTTCGTGAGGGAGTGCACGACGACGTCCGCCCCGAGGGCGAGCGGCTGCTGGAGGTACGGCGTGGCGAAGGTGTTGTCCACTACGAGCTTCGCGCCCGCGTCCCGCGCGATCTGCGCGACGACGGCGATGTCGGTGATGCCGAGCAGCGGGTTGGAGGGGGTCTCCACCCAGACGACCTTGGTCTTCGGGGTGATGGCCGCGCGGACCGCCGCCGGGTCGCTGGTGTCGGCGACCGACCACTCCACGCCCCACCGGGAGACGACCTTCGCGAACAGCCGGAACGTGCCGCCGTACGCGTCGTTCGGGATGACGACATGGTCGCCGGGGCTGAGCAGCGTACGCAACAGGCAGTCCTCGGCCGCCAGTCCGGACGCGAACGCGAGGCCGCGGCGACCGCCCTCGAGGGCGGCGAGGTTCTCTTCCAGGGCGGTCCTGGTGGGATTGGCGCTACGGCTGTACTCGTAGCCCCCGCGCAGGCCGCCGACGCCGTCCTGCTTGTAGGTCGAGACCTGGTAGATCGGCGGGACCACCGCGCCGGTGAGGGGATCGGCGGTGTTGCCGGCGTGGATCGCGAGAGTCTCGAAGTGCTGACTGATGTGCCTGTCGCTCATGGGGCCGAGCGTAGTGCGCTCGCGGGGCGGACGACGATCCCGAGGTTTTCCACAGGTGCGCGGGAACGGCGGCGATGGTTTTCCACAGGGCGGCGGACCGGGTTGGCCAATTGTCGGACCCGTCTGGTTCGCTTGAGGCATGGAGATTCTCTGGGTCCTGATGGCGCTGGTCATGATGGGCTTCGTGCTGATCCCGTTCCTGCGGCGCAGGCGCGGGATGATCGAGCAGGTCCTGCCCGGCCACCCGGACGCCGCGGACCCGGCGACCTACGGCTTCGTGCGCGAGGAGGAGCTGGACATCCGCATGCCCGGCCCCGACCAGGATCTGCTGGACGTCCTCGACCTGGTGCAGCGCACCCAGGACTACCACGCGGCGGCGCAGTTGCTGGCCGGCACCGAGATCACGGGCGAGCTGCGCTGGCAGCGCGTGCAGGCCTTCGCGGGCGCCGCGTCGCTGGAGCTGCAGCAGCGGCCCGGCGGGGTGAGCGAGATGCCGGGCGGGCAGTGGCTGCGGGTGTGGCGGGCCGAGAACCCGAAGGACGCGGGCGGCGCGGCCGTGCACGCGGAGTTCCTGGTGCAGCAGGCGTGGCGTACGTCGACGCGGGGGACGGACGAGTTCCGGATCATCATGGAGGAGGCGCGGACCGCGTGCGGTGAGGCTGCGCTCCTCTCCCCCGGTGACCCGGTCCCGTACATCGTCGAGCTGTCGGTGGCCCGCGGACTGACGTACACGCAGCCGGAGTTCGAGCGACTGTGGCTGACGGTCCTGGACCGCGCACCGGCCCACATGGGGGCGCACCTGGCCGCCCTGCACTACTGGTGCGAGAAGTGGCACGGTTCGCGCGAGCTGGCGAACTCCTTCGCGGAGGCGGCCGCCGCGCGGGCTCCCCAGGGCTCCCTCCTCGCCGCGATGCCCCTCTTCGCGGTCTTCGAGCACCTCCCCGAGGTGAACCTGGTCAGCAGCTTCTACCGGAGCGAGGTCGTGGAGAAGGCGATCCACGGCGCGCTCTTCGCCGTGCACGCGGCCCGCCCCGACGATCCGATGCTGGCGCACGTCCGCCATCTGCTGGTCTTCTTCCTGGTCCGCGCGGAGCGCTGGTCCGAGGCGATGAACCAGCTCATACACATCGACGGCCACGTCGGAGCCCTGCCGTGGACCCTGTCCCCCGACCCGGCGGCGGAGTTCGCGGTCTACCGCGCCCTCGCGGTGGCGGGCTACGAGGCGAACGGCGGAAGCCCGGCGAGCCTGCCGCACTGAGCGCCGGGGCGGCAGCACGGCGGACCGGAATTCTCGAAGCCCCCCGCCCGTTCCCACTCCGGACCCACCCTGAGGCCCGTTGGGAGACCGCATGTTCCTGCACAGCCGTACGCCCCGACTGCCGACCGCCGAGCAGGCCCTGCGGGGCCGCCCGGAGCCGGTGTTCACGGTCCCCGACCGCCACACCGTCCTCGGCACCCCACTCCTCGGCCCCTACCCCGGGCATCTGGAGATCGCCGACTTCGGCATGGGCTGCTTCTGGGGCGCCGAGCGCACGTTCTGGCGAGTCCCGGTGGGCGTGTGGACGACGCTGGTCGGCTACCAGGGCGGCTACACCGAGAACCCGCACTACGAGGAGGTCTGCTCGGGCCTGACCGGCCACACGGAGGCGGTCCGCGTGGTCTACGACCCGAAGCTGATCTCGTACGAGACGCTCCTCAAGACCTTCTGGGAGTCCCACAACCCGACCCAGGGCTTCCGCCAGGGCAACGACGTGGGCACCCAGTACCGCTCGGCGATCCACCCCCACACCCCGGCCCAGACAGCCACGGCAGAAGCCTCCCGCACGGCCTACCAACGGGTCCTCACGCGCTCTGGCTTCGGCACGATCACCACGGAGATCCTGCCGGCGGAGGGGCGGGTGTTCTATCCGGCGGAGGGGTACCACCAGCAGTACCTCGACAAGAATCCGGCGGGGTACTGCGGGATCGGGGGGACGGGGGTTTCCTGTCCGGTCGGGGTGGTCACGACGCATGGGTGAGCCTCTCCCGCCTGTCTCCGCGTTCGGTGATCGCCGCATCGGTGAGTTCAGCTTCAGGGAACACCTGGAGTTGATCCGGAAGCGGCCCGGCATGTACGGCCTGGACGGTTCGTACGGCGACTACGTCACGTACCTCCACGGCTACGATGCGGGCACTCGCGACAGCGCGCTGCTCGGTTTCCGGGAGTGGCTACTCCTCAAACTGGGCGACCGCAGCAACTTCGTGTGGTCCCGCCTCGTGACGCAACTGGCGCTGCCGGAGACGACTCCTGGCCGGGGCTACAAGGACCTGGACGAGAAGCAGAACAGCGTGGCCGTCGAGGCCCTGTTCCAGCTTCTCGGAGAATTCCTCCATGACCGTGACCTGGAGCGAGACGGATTGCGAAGCATCTTCCGCGACTACGCGCTCCGTTTTCGCGAGTGATCCCTGAGCCGCGAGACCCCGGCGGCTCACCCGTCGGGCACCTTGAGGCCATCTCTCCCCAAGGCCAAGTGTCAAGCATTTCGGCCCCGTTCGAATAAGAACGGCAGCCGCGTCCTCCCCGCCCTACGATCGCGCACATGCTGATTCGTCGGACATTACGGATGATCATCGTGTTCGCTGTGGCTCTCGCCGGAGCGATCGGGGGTGGGGTGGCGACGGCGCAGGCCGACGGGGGGCGGTCGTCGGTGGAGCGGCAGTTGTTGTTCTACAACCACTCCTACGGGGTCCTCGACCGGGAGACCGCCGACGCCATCGAACACTCCGCCTATCTGCGGGAGTTCGCCAACTTCCAGGTCCGCACCACGACCGGTACCGGCGGGCAGACCTGGACCGGCCGCTATCTGATGGGCCGCGAGACCTACCTGGAGCTGTTCGGAGTCGGTGACCTCGCCGGCCAGGACGGCACTCTCGGCTCCGCCGGGCTGGGGCTTTCGACCGAGCGGGACGGGGACCTGGCGACGGTCACCGAGCGGCTGAAGGACGAAGGGGTCGCCGACCCCATCGAGTTCCTCCAGACCCGGGACTTCGGTGACGGGGTGCCCGTGCCGTGGTTCGACGCCATCCTCACCGCCAGTGAGTACGACGCGTTCGGGGCCTGGGCGATGGAGTACCGGCCGGAGTACTTCGCCGATCCGCGCGGCAACACCGAGCCGGCGAGTTTCCCCGGTGACGTCGGCCGGGAGCGCTACCTCTCCGACGACTACCGGACCCACCTGATGCGTGACGTGACCTCGGTCCGCATCGCGGTGACCGAGGGGGACCTCGCCGACACCGTTCCGCTGCTGCGGGCCGGCGGGTTCACCGTCCGGACCCTGACGGGCGGTGGCGTCGTCGCGGAAGGCGGCGGCACCACGATCCGGCTCGACTCCGTCCCGCGCGACCAAGCGGGGTACCAGCAGGTCGACATGTCGCTCAACCACCCCGTGAAGTACCGGCACGTGGAACAGATCGGCAACTCGACCCTGACCGTCGGGCCCGGCAGCCGTGCCGTGTGGACGTTCGCCGGGGACGGCACCCCGTAGCGGGAAGAGTGTCACCTGGACGTGGTCGACCGGGCCGACGGCCATCAGCGCCCGGTTCGGCGCCATGCTGCCGTGCGAGCGCAACGGCACCTCGGAGTCCTCCTTGAACGTTCCCCGGAACGGCCTGCCGGCCACCATTCCCACGGGAACACCGGTCTCATGCCTGAGCCGTGGTCAGAAGAGCGGGTCGTCCATGCAGCCGCCGACATGGCTGCCGCCACAGGCGTGTTGGGCGCGCGCGGCGATGTCTTCGGCGGTTTCCAGGTGGTTGGTGTCGTGGCCCCAGGTCTTGAGTGCGTCCAGGGTGCGGCTGCGGTTGTAGCGGTTTGTGCTGGTCGCCAGGAGATGACGGGCGTGGCGCCCGAGTCCTTCCCGGTGGCGGGTGACCTCGGGATGCTCGGTCAGGGGGAAGGCGGCAACGACGGCGGCTTCGCGTACGGCCGTGTCGTCGTGGCCCAGGAAGGGGGCCACGGCACGGTAGAACGTGGGGCGCCGGTCCCGGAAGGCGCGCATGTCCGGGTAGTTGTCGAGATGGCCGCCGCCGAAGTGACGCTCACCGATGGCGACACACGCGTCATCGGCGTCGTAGGCGAGCGATCCGAGCCAGTCCAACAGCGCCGCTCGTACCGGATAGTCCCTTTCCCGCTTCCTTCGCAGGTCGGGCTCGAACGTCGTGGTGGCGGGATGGTCAAGGACGGCCGCCACGTACAGGGCCACGGGGAGGGTGGCTCCGTAGAAACTGTTCTGGTGGCATACCGGCTCCAACTCCTTGATGGCGTTGGCCTGAACCACCGGGTCGGCGTCGAGAAGTCGAGACAGCACGGCCGGCAGGAACGCGCCGTCCCCTCTCGCCGTACCGAGTGAGGCCCAGTCCGTGTCGGCCAACAGCGCCTGATGGCAGGGGAATCCATCGAAGGTGGAGCCGTCGGTCTGCTGGTTCCCACGGGTCACCGTGCAAGGCTACGTCGCTCTCGTCATGAGCGGTGACGGGCCGGCTCGCCAGGTCGCGGGGGCGGCGCCGTGCGTGCGGTCGGTCAGTCGAATGCCACGACGAGGCGGACGCCGTCATCACCGAAGCGGCCTGCGAGAGCCTTCATCACGGCGAAGACATGGGGCCAGTGCGTTTCCGGCCCCAGGACGGTGCCTGCGGTCAGCGGTTCGTAGGCGCACATCAGGTCGTCGGTGGTCCACTCCACGCCTTGACGCGGTGTCGACGGCAGCGATTTCGTGCGCCAGGTCAGCCCGCCGGTGAACTGTGCGGGCGCGGTCGGATCCATCGCAGCGAGTTCCGCCCAACTGACCCAGGTGGCGCCGGACAGACCGCCCGTTTCGACCGAGGACGCCAACTGCGAACGCATCCCACTCGACAGATCGACGGGGAGGCCGCGGTCCGGAGCGAGCGGTTGGAAGCCCGCGTGGTTGCGCACTCCGAAGAGACAGCCGAAGGCGGCGTAGTCCGTCTCGTCGTACAGCGGCCAGAGGTCCATGGCCGCTACCCACGGCTCACCGTCGTAGTAGTCGCTGTCGGATCCGGGGTGGCGAAACTCGATGCCGCCGTGGATGTCCGTACTCACGATGCGGCACCGTAACAGCGCGGGCCCGGACAGGCACCCGCAACCGAAGAGGATCAAGGAGGTGGCTCCGGTGGAGCGACCAGGGCGTGAACCGGTGTTCTCCGCGTACCAACAGGCCATGCGGGAACGGCTCCTCGCCGCCCCGGTGGTGCCCGCGCCCGAGCCCTGGCGGCCCGTCTTCGAGTACGAGTACGGCGTTCCTGTCGGTGGACTTCTCGGGATCGGCTTCGCCACGCATCCCGACAGCGGCCACGAGCTGGTGATGGTCGTCTCGGGCGACGGTCACGGCCTCTTCGACGCCGTGACCGGGGAGAAGGTGGCCCGGGACCGCGACCCGGACCCGGATGAGCACACTCCTGACGCGTCCACCGACCTGTCGTGCCCCGGGTTGGGTCCGATCGCCGGCGGCAGGGTGCGCATAGCCGGGGTCTTCGGCGGCGGGCTTCACACCGTCACCGCGGACGGCTGGATCCTGGAGGTCGTTGCCCCGGCCTGGCCCAATCATCGCGTCCTGGTGTCCCGGGACGGGGGGTTGCCCCACTCCGGTCCGCATCGAGAGGGGTGGTGGCACATCTTCCACGCCGGCTACTCCGAGTTCCGAGCCGCTGGTTTCTCCCCCTCCGGCCAGACCATCGCCGTTGCCACAAGCAGCGATCTGTCCCTGTGGACGCGCAGGCGGGCGTGAACCCGCCTGCTCCTCGTCGGCGTCGACTCAGCCCTCCGCCCGAGCGGGCAAGCGCCACCCCGGCCGGGGGAAGTGGCAGGTGTAGCCGTCCGGGTAGCGCTGCAGGTAGTCCTGGTGCTCGGGCTCGGCCTCCCAGAAGGGGCCGACCGGCTCCACCTCGGTGACGACCTTGCCGGGCCACAGGCCGGAGGCGTCCACGTCCGCGATCGTGTCCTCGGCTACGCGCTTCTGCTCGTCGTCCACGTAGTAGATCGCCGAGCGGTAGCTGAGGCCCATGTCGTTGCCCTGGCGGTTCTTGGTGCTCGGGTCGTGGATCTGGAAGAAGAACTCCAGGAGCGCGCGGTAGTCGGTCTTCTCGGGGTCGTAGAGGATCTCGATGGCCTCCGCGTGCGTGCCGTGGTTGCGGTACGTCGCGTTCGGGACGTCACCCCCGGTGTAACCGACCCGGGTCGCCGTCACACCCGGCAGTCGGCGGATCAGCTCCTCCATCCCCCAGAAGCATCCGCCCGCCAGCACGGCCCTCTGCGTCTGCGCAGCCATCGCGACCCTCCAATTTCTGTCAGCCCGGTCACTCGGACCGGCGTTCCGTACCCACCCCCCACAACGTACGAGGGTCCCGAGCGATTCCGCGCCCGGCCGACCACTCACCGGTCACAAGTCACGGGTCACGGGTCAGCGCGAAAAACCCGGTTGCCCGGCGCCGCCCGATGCGGGCTAATGCCACACATGGCTGACACGGCTGGAACCACTGGCATTCAGGGCTCCTACGACGGTCTCTTCACCGCCGTCCCCGACGCACTCGCCGCCACCCTCGCCGGCGGGGACGCGGGCGGCTCCGTCGCAGTCTTCGTGGACGGTGAGCCCGTGGTGGACGTGTGGGGTGGGTTCCTCGATGCGGAGCGGACGGTTCCGTGGGAACGGGACACGATCGTCAACGTCTTCTCCGTCACCAAGACGATGACCGCGTTGTGCGCGCTGATCCTGGCCGACCGCGGCGAGCTGGACGTGGACGCGCCGGTCGCCCGGTACTGGCCGGAGTTCGCCGCCGCGGGCAAGGACGGGGTGCTGGTGCGGCACCTGCTGTCGCACACCGCGGGGCTGCCCGACTGGTTCGGCAGTGTCGAGGAGATCTACGACTGGTCCGCCGCCACGGCCCGGCTTGCCGGACAGGCTCCGGAGTGGGAGCCGGGCAGCGCGGCCGGTTACCACTCGCTCACCCAGGGATTCCTGGTGGGCGAGGTCCTACGACGGATCACGGGCCGGAGTGTGGGTGAGTACTTCGCCGCCGAGGTGGCCGGACCGCTGAGCGCGGACTTCCACATCGGGCTGGCCGCCGAGCACGACCACCGCGTGGGGCTCACGATCCCGCCGCCCGGCAAGGACGAGGACTACACCGCGAGCGCGCCCGGCGCCGATGCGAGCGCGTCCGGCGCGACCGCGCTCCGGGTCCGTGACGGCAACAGCGTGGCCTGGCGGCGCGCCCAGATCCCCGCGGCGAGCGGCTTCGGCAACGCCCGTTCCGTCGCCCGGGTGCAGTCGGTGATGGCGGGCGGCGGTACGACGGCCGGGGTGCGGCTGCTGTCGGAGGCCGGCTGTGAGCGTGCGTGGGTGGAGCAGTTCAGCGGCGAGGACCGGCGGCTGGGGATGTCCGTGCGCTGGGGCCTCGGCTACGGGCTCTTCGGCAGCAGCTACGGGTGGGGTGGCTGGGGCGGCGCGCTGGTCATGGTCGAGCCCGCGGCCCGGATGGCGGTGGCGTACGTACCGAACCAGATGCGCGAGCCCGCGGTGGACACCCGGGGGATGGAGATCGTCATGTCCGTCTACGACGGGCTGACGGGCCTGCGCGCCTGACCTCGGCAGTCAGTCACCGGGTGTCCATCGCCCACGTCTCCGTGCGGAACACGGCCACGGCGTCACGCGCCCGGGCCTCGGGGCCATCCGGCAGATGGACGTCCTCACCCGCCCAGCCGGAACCGGCCTACGCGCCTCAACACACCGAGCACTCACGGGACACTCCCCGCCCAGCCAGAACCGGCCTACGCACCCGAACACAGCCAGCGCTCACGGGACGACGTCCGCCGCCCACCCAGTCGCGAACGGCGCGAACCTGTTCCCGGCCGCATGCGCCACCATCCGGGCATCACGCGCCCGAGCCTCGGGTCCGTCCGGCAGGTGGAAGTCCTCGCCCGCCCGGGCTGAGCTGGTCTGCGCGCCGGTGGCGGTCGTGAGGCGTCGGGTCACGTATCGGTCGAGGGCGTCCGGGACTTCGGACGGTGGCGTGTTCGCGAGGGCGTCGCCCAGGGTGGCCGCGTCCATGATGGCCTGGGCGGCGCCCTGGGCCGCGAAGGGGACCATGGCGTGGGCGCTGTCGCCCAGCAGGGTCACCCGTCCGAGGTTCCAACGGGGCAGCGGGGCGCGAGTGTAGAGGCCGTAGCGGAAGACGCGTCCGGCGCGGTCGAGGACGCTGAGCACGCGGGGGTCCCAGCCGGTGAACTCGGCGGTCTGCTCGCCGGGTTCGGCGCGGGCGGTCCAGGACTCCTGGGCCGTCTCGGTCTCCGTCTCCGTGCTGAACACGGCTACTACGTTGAGGAGTTCGCCGCGGCGCACCCAGTAGTGGACGAAGTGGCGGCCTGGTCCGAGCCAGACGCCGAACGGGGGCAGGTCCAGGTCGGTCACCTCGGTGGCCGGGAGCAGGGCCCGGTAGGCGGCGGTGCCGGAGAACACCGCCTCGTCGGCGCCGAAGAGCCACTGCCGGGCCTCGGAGCGGATGCCGTCGGCTGCCACCACCAGGTCCGCCGTCAGACGCTCGCCGCCCGCGATCATCACGGAGGCGGAGTCTTCGTCCTGGTCGATGCCCACGACGACGGTGTTCAGACGCACCGAGCCCGGTGGCGCCGTGGCAGCCAGGGCCCGGTGCAGGTCGGCCCGGTGGACCTGGAGGTAGGGCGCCCCGAACTCCTCCTCGACCTCGCGGCCCAGCGCGTACCGGCAGATCTCGGCGCCGTCGGACCAGGTGCGGTAGCTCACGTGGGAGGGACGGGCGGCCCGCGCGGCGACCGTGTCGAGGAGACCGAGCCGGCGCAGCGCGCGGGTGGCGTTGGGCGCGAGCTGTATCCCCGCGCCGGTCTCGGCGAACCGTGTCGCCTGCTCGACGACCGTGACCTCACGACCGGCCCGGCGCAGACTCAGCGCGGCGGCGAGCCCTCCGATACCCGCGCCCACCACGATCGCCGTACCTGTCGCCGTGCCGGTCGCCGTGCCTGTCGCTGCCGCTGTCGCCCTTGCCTCTGCGTCTCGCATAGCTCGACTCCGGTGCGACGGATTCGTACGTCAGGGTCGCCGCCAGCGTATCGAGGCGAACTCCCATGCCGTACGGGGCGATTCAGCCCCGGTCAGTAGCGCGCGGGGTACTCCAGCAGCGGCGGATACACCGCGCTCGGTACGCCGTCCACCGTCGCGCCCGCGTACTTGAGCATGCTGCCGACCCGCTGGTTGAGGTCGTAGGGGAAGTTGAGCGTGGGGGCGGACACCTCGTCCAGAGTGGCCGTCTGGGCCGGGGTGAGGTGGAGGTCCAGGGCGGTGAGGTTGGCCTCCAGGTGGGCCAGGGTGCGCGGGCCGATGAGGGTCGAGGTGACGCCGGGGCGGGACTGGACCCAGGACAGGGCCGCGGCAGCGGAGGTCGTGCCCGCGTCCGCGGCGACCTCGGCGAGGGCGTCGATCACCTTGAACTGGGCGGCGGTTGGGGCACCGAGGATCGCGGCACGCTTGCTGTCGGCGGGAGTTGAGTCGGACCGGGTGTAACGCCCGGACAGGTAACCGCTCTTGAGCGGGCCCCACGGCAGTAGGCCCATCCCGGCGTCCTGGGCCAGCGGGATCAACTCGCCCTCGATGGTGCGCTCCAGGAGGGAGTACTCCATCTGGAGCGCGGTGACCGGTGTCCAGTCGCGCAGCAACGCCATGGTGTGTGCCTTGGCGGTGAACCAGGCGGGTGTGTCGGAGAAGCCGACGTATCGGATCTTGCCCGCCGTCACCAGGTCGTCCAGGGTGCGCAGGGTCTCCTCGATCGGCGTCGAACGGTCGTGGTTGTGCAGCCAGTACAGGTCGATGTAGTCGGTACGGAGGCGGCGCAGCGAGTCCTCCAACTGGCCGACGATCGCCTTGCGGCTCGCGCCGCCGCCGTTGGGATCGCCGAGGTGGAGGTTGCCGTAGAACTTGGTGGCGAGGACGACCCGGTCACGCAGGCCGGGGTGGGCGGTGAAGTAGTCGCCGAGGATCGCCTCCGAGTGGCCGTTCGTGTAGAAGTTCGCGGTGTCGACGAAGTTGCCGCCGCGTTCGAGGTAGGTCGCCAGGATCTTCTCGGACTCCTCGACGTCACAGCCGAAGCCGCCGTCCTCGCCGAAGTTCATCGCCCCGAGGCAGAAGGGGCTCACCTTGAGGCCGGAACGGCCGAGACCGACGTACGAGTCGAGTGTGTCGTGTGCCATGAAAATGCTCCCATGGAGAGTGGGCGGGGAACCGACTCCTCGATGACACCACTGTGAGCAGGCATGTTGTTAGGGCGATAGCATCAGGCTCTTGCACGATCCTGCCGATTCGAGGAGGCGCACCGTGGACGACTCGGACGCGCGGCTGCGCGAGCTGCGGGCCCTGATCGAGCGGCACGCCTCCCGCCCCCACGCTGTCGGCGGCCTGCTGCTGTCCCGCGCGGACCGGCCCGAGGCGCCGAGCGCGAGCCTCGCCCGCCCCGTGCTGGCGATCGTCGCGCAGGGCTCGAAGCGACTGACCGTGGGCGACCGGGTGCACGACTACGGCGCCGGTCAGTATCTGGTCGTGTCGGTGGACCTGCCGGTCGCCGGGCACTACACGCGGGCCACGCCCGAGGAACCGTTCCTCGCCTGCGGGCTCGCCCTCGAACCCGCGAAGATCGCCTCGCTGCTGCTCGACGCCGGAACCGAACCGCTCGCCCTCCCCCGCCGTTCGGCCCCGCACGGTCTCGCCGTGTGCGACGCGCCCTTCGAACTCCTCGACGCGGCCGTCCGGTTGCTACGGCTGCTCGACCGTCCCGGCGACGCCCGGATGCTCGCGCCACTGATCGAGAAGGAGATCCTGTGGCGGCTGATCACCGGTGAACAGGGTGCGCTCGTACGGCAGATCGGGCTCGCCGACAGTCAACTCACCCATATCGGCAGGGCCATTCGCTGGATCCGCGACCACCACACGGAGACCCTGCGCATCGAGGACCTGGCCCGGCTGGCCGGGATGAGCGCCTCCCCCTTCCACCGCCACTTCCGCGCGGTCACCGCGCTGACCCCGATCCAGTACCAGAAGCGGATCCGGTTGCAGGAGGCCCGGTTGCTGCTGATGAGCGGCGCGGAGGACGTCGCCGGCGTCGGCTTCGCGGTCGGTTACGACAGTGCGTCGCAGTTCAGCCGCGAATACCGGCGCCACTTCGGCAGACCGCCGGGGCAGGACGCGGTACGGCTGCGGGGCGCGGCGCGGTTCGAGCCGACGGGCGCGGACGCGGACGCGGGCCGCCTGTGACCTCCGTCCATCACAACTCCGTCCACCACGCCTCTGTCCACCACACCTCCACTCAGGACATTCCAGCCCACCACACCTCCGCTCAGGACATCCCCGCCCACCACGCCTCCGTCCGCTACGCGACCACGTCCTCCCGCTCCGCCAGAAAGTCCTCCCACCCCACCTTGCCGACCTCCGCGCCCTCCACCGCCAGGTTCTCCCCCGCGCGGTAGGCCCGCCCCGCCTTGCCGGGGATGCGCACCGGCAGCGTCGGCCGCCGCCGCCTGCCGCGCAGCTTCAGGTACGGAGCCGTCAGCGCCGCGATGTCGTAGAGGCCGGGTCCGGCCAGGTCGGGCACCCGGCCCGCCGGGGTGCCGAGGGCCAACTCGACCAGCCTGGCGGCCACTTCACGCGAGTCGACCGGCTGGATGCGGAGGCCGCCGGGGACCGGGAGGACCGGGAGCTTCGCCATCTTCTCGACCATCGTGAGCGTCAGCTCGTGGAACTGGGCCGCGCGCAGGATCGTCCACGGGATGCCCGAGTCGGCGATCGCCCGCTCCGAGTCGAGCTTGGTGCGCAGCCAGGCCAGCGGGACCCGGTCCGCGCCGATGACCGAGATGTAGACGAGGTGACGGACGTCGGCCTCCGCCGCGGCACGCACCAGATTGCGGGTCGCCACGTCGTCGCCCTTCTGGCCGCCCGCGAGATGCAGCACGATCTCCGTGCCGGCGACCGCCGCCGCCACGCCCTCGCCCTTCAGCAGGTCGCCGGTGACGTACTCGACGCCGTCCGCCGCTGGTCGCGCCTGCCGGCTCAGCACCCGTACCTCATGGCCGGCCGCGCGCAGCAGCGGTACGACATGACGGCCCAGGGTGCCCGTGCCGCCGGTGACCAGGATCGGTGAGGTCATGACCCAACTCCCTCCACAGGGCCCGGAATCCCCCGGGCCGTCCGCGCCGCCCCGTGAGGCGGCTTCACCGGTATGACTCCGGGCGGCGGAAAAGTGTGACGACGGGAGTCGACCCCCTCCACATCCCCCGCGCTCAACCCCCTCCACACGCAAGCTAAGGTAAGCCTTACCTGGCCAGTGATCGGAGAGACAGACAGTGACAGTGCGCGCGTTCAAGAGGAAGGCGGTCACGGCGATGGCCGCCGTGGCCGTCGTCGGGGGGCTGCTGGCCGGGTGCTCGTCGTCCACCGCCGACAACGATGCCGAGCGGACGGCCGACGGACAGCAGAACAAGGTGCTCGGCGCCTCGGAGGGCCCGTCCGCCGCCCCGAGCACGCTCGCAACCGGTATGGGCGCGGACACCGACACCGACGGGACCTTCCCCCGTACCGTCACGCACTTCGAGGGCACGACGACGATCAAGGCGAAGCCCACGAGGATCGCCGTGCTGAGCACCGGGCAGCTCGACGACCTGCTCTCCCTCGGCACCGTCCCGGCGGTCACCACCCGCGCCGACAACGCCGGACTCGTCCCCGACTACCTCGCGGACGCCTTCCCGACCGACAAGTCGAGGCTCGCCGCGATGACGGACGCGGGCACGCGCCAGGCGCCCAACCTGGAGACGCTGGCCGCCGCCAAGCCCGACCTGATCCTCGCCAACGACTCGCTCGGCGACCTCTATCCCAAGCTGTCGAAGATCGCGCCGACCGTCATCACGGCGGGCAACGGCATCAACTGGAAGCGCGATCTGCTGCTCGTCGGCGACGCGATCGGCAAGTGGCAGCAGGCGCAGAAACTGCTCGACGGCATCGTCGAGGACGCGCACGAGAAGGGCGAGGCGCTGTCGAAGACCTCCGTGTCGATGCTGCGCTTCACACCCGGCAGGACGCGGATGTTCGGTGTCTCGTCGTTCACCGGTTCGATCGCCGTCGACATGGGGCTCGACCGGCCCAAGTCGCAGCAGTTCACGGCGATTTCGGAGGACATCGGCGCGGAGAGCATCGACAAGGCGGACGGTGACTGGATCTTCTACTCGGTGCAGGGCGACGCCGGCAGGACCGACGCGGCGAGCACGCTGGCCGGACCGCTGTGGAAGTCGATGAAGGCGGTGAAGGCCGGGCACGCGGTGAAGGTCGACGACGACCCCTGGTACCTCAACGCGGGCCCGACGGCCGCCGGCCTCGTCGTCCTCCAACTCGCCGAGGACATCAGCAAGTAGTGAGCGAAGAGCAGTGAATGTGAAGCGCCTCGCCTGGCCGGCGGCCACCCTCGCGGTGGCCGCCGCCGTGCTGCTCAGTCTCGCGGTCGGCACCCGGCCGGTCCCGCCGTCCGCGGTGCTCGACGCGCTGCTGTACGGCGGGAGTTCACCGGACGCCCTGGTCGTACGGTCGCTGCGGCTGCCCCGTACCGAGATCGGGCTGACGGCGGGCGCGGCGCTCGGCGTGGCCGGCGCGGCACTTCAGGCCGTCACCCGCAACCCGCTCGCCGACCCGGGCATCCTCGGCCTGAGCCAGGGCGCGGCGGCCGGTGTCGTCCTCGCCATCGCGACGGGGCTCGCGAGCGGTTTCGAGGGGTACGTCTGGTACGCCTTCGCCGGCGCTGTCCTCGCCGCCTGTCTGGTCTACGGCATCGCCGCGCGCGGTCGCGGCGGGGCGTCGCCGGTGAAACTGGCCCTCGCCGGTACGGCGTTGTCGGCGATGACCGCGGGCGGTACGACCGTTGTGCTGACGTCGAGTTCGGCGACGCTGGACCAGTTCCGGTTCTGGCAGGTCGGCTCACTGAGCGGGCGGGACGCCGACACCGTCGTACGGATGCTGCCGTTTCTGGCGGCGGGCGCGTTGCTGGTGCTCGCCTGTGCGCGCGGGCTGGACGCGCTGGCGCTCGGGGACGAGACGGCGCGGGCGCTCGGGCATCGGGTGGGGGTCGTGCGGGTGTGTGCGGCGCTCGGGGCGACCCTGCTGGTGGCGTCCGCGGTGGCCGCCGCCGGGCCGATCGCCTTCGTCGGTCTCGCCGTCCCGCATCTGGCCCGGCGCCTCACCTCCGGCGGCCACCGCGCGCTGCTCCCGCTGTCCGCGCTCCTCGGCGCGGCGCTGCTGGTCGCGGCGGATGTGGCGGGGCGGGTGGTGCGGGCACCGGCGGAGGTGCCGGCCGGGGTGATGACGGCGTTGGTGGGGGTGCCGGTCCTGGTGGTGCTGGTGCGGCGGAAGGCGACCGCCGTATGAAAGCGACGGCCGAACGGGACGGAGCGCGCGGGGACTTCCGGCCCGCCGGTGTCACGGTCCTGCGCCCCCGTCCCGCCATCTCCCTTCTCCTGCACCGGCGTTCGGCCGTCATCGCCGTAACTCTCGTACTGCTGCTGGCTGTTGCCATGACCGCCGCCGCCTGTCTCGGCCAGACCTACATCTCGCCCGGCGAGGTGTGGCAGACCCTCCGCACCGGTTCGGGACCGTACGACCTCGTCGTCATGGAGTTGCGGGTGCCGCGGATCGTGCTGGGGGCGCTGGTCGGGGTGGCGCTCGGGCTGGCGGGGGCGCTGGTGCAGACGGTCACCCGTAATCCGCTGGCCAGTCCGGATGTGATCGGGGTGGGGCACGGCGCCGCCGCCGCGACCGTGCTGGCGCTGTCCACCGGGTTCGTCGCCTCGCCCGGTGCGATGCCCCTCGTCTCCGTCCTGGGCGGACTCGCGGCTGCCGCGCTCGTGTACGTACTGGCGTGGCGGCATGGGATGCAGCCAAGTCGGTTCGTGCTGACGGGGGTTGGGATCGGGGTCGCGCTGTCGGCCGTGGTCCAGCTCTATCTCACGGACAGCGAGCTGGAGGCCGCCGAGCAGGTCAAGCTGTGGCTGACCGGTTCGCTGAACGGGCGGGGCTGGGAGCAGGCGGGCCCCCTGGCCGTCGTACTCCTGCTGTGTCTGCCGGCGCTGGTGTGGGCGAGCCGTGCCGTACGCCCCCTCGGGCTGGACGGCGACACGGCCGCGTCGCTGGGGGTGCGGGTGGACCGTACGCGACTCGCACTCACCCTGCTCGGCGTGGTGCTGGCCGCCACGGCGACCGGGGCGGCCGGGCCGATCGGGTTCGTCGCCCTGACCGCCCCGCAGTTGGCCCGTCGGCTCACCCGCACACCCCAACTGCCGTTGCTCTGCTCGGCGTTGACGGGTGCGGTGATCCTGGTGACGGCCGACCTGGCGGCCCGGACGATCCTGCCCCCACTGGAGGTCCCGGTCGGCGCGCTCACCTCGCTGGTCGGCGGGCCGTATCTGCTGTGGCTGCTGGGGCGGAGCCGGGCCGAACGCTGAGGGACCGGCACCACCTCCCGACAGCGCTCAGATGGTGGCGGTGTCGATCACGAACCGGTAGCGGACGTCGCTCGACAGCACCCGCTCGTAAGCCTCGTTGATCTGGTCGGCGGAGATCAGCTCGATCTCGGCGCCGAAGCCGTGCTCGGCGCAGAAGTCCAGCATCTCCTGGGTCTCCCGGATGCCGCCGATGCCGGAACCGGCCAGGGTCTTGCGGCCGCCGATCACGGAGAACAGGTTGAGGGAGACGGGCTCCTCGGGGGCGCCCACGTTGACCAGCGCGCCGTCCGTCTTCAGCAGCGAGAGGTACGCGCCGAGGTCGAGCGGGGCCGACACCGTGGAGATGATCAGGTCGAGGGAGCCCTTCAGCTCCTCGAAGGTCTTCGGGTCGCTGGTCGCGTAGTAGTGGTCGGCGCCCAGCTTCAGGCCGTCCTCCTGCTTGCGCAGGGACTGCGAGAGGACGGTGACCTCCGCGCCGAGCGCGTGCGCGATCTTGACGCCCATGTGGCCGAGGCCGCCCATGCCGATGATCGCGACCTTCTTGCCGGGGCCGGCGTTCCAGTGCTTCAGCGGCGAGTAGGTGGTGATGCCCGCGCAGAGCAGGGGCGCGGCCACGTCGAGGGAGATGCCCTCGGGGATGCCGACGACGTAGTTCTCGTCGACGACGATCTTCTCGGAGTAGCCGCCGTAGGTGGGCTCGCCGTCCTTGCCGACGCCGTTGTACGTGGGGACGCCGCCGCCGGTGCAGTACTGCTCCAGGCCGGCCTTGCAGTTGTCGCACTCGCGGCAGGAGTCGACCAGGCAGCCGACGCCCACCCGGTCGCCGACCTGGAACTTGGTAACTCCGGGGCCGACCTCGGAGACGATGCCGGCGATCTCGTGGCCCGGCACCATCGGGAAGATGGCCTCGCCCCAGCCCTCGCGGGCCTGGTGGATGTCCGAGTGGCAGATACCGGCGAACTTCACGTCGATCAGGACGTCGAACTCGCGGACGGCCCGGCGCTCGATGGTGGTGCGCTCCAGGGGAGCCTTGGCGGCGGGGGCGGCGTACGCAGCGACTGTGGTCATGCCGGAACACTCTCCTAGGGGGATGTGCGCCCGGCTGCCTTCCGGCCGGGCACGGTCACGAGCCTGCCCGAATGTCCTACGGCCACCCAGACCACGCTTCTGCGTACGTTCGCTGTGCCTACCACCAGCGAGGACAGGCTCGTGTGCGTGCGACCGGGAATACTGGGCCGTATGGACGAACAGCCCGCATCCGCCACGGAGCCCCCGAACCCCGGCCGGCCCCTGGACCGGCGTGCCGAGCTGAGCGAGTTCCTGCGCACCCGGCGGGCCCGGCTGAAGCCGCAGGACGTCGGTCTGCCGGACTTCGGGCGGCACCGCAGGGTGCCCGGGCTGCGGCGCGAGGAGCTGGCGCAGCTCGCCGGGGTGTCGGTGGCGTACTACACCCGCCTGGAGCAGGGCAACGGTCGGAACGTGTCGGCGGAGGTCCTCGACGCGATCGCCCGCGCGCTGCGGCTGACGGACGCCGAGTCCGCGCATCTGACCCACCTGGCGAAGCCGAAGCAGCACAAGAAGAAACAGTCGGCGCCCACCCAGCACGTGCGGGTCGCGCTACGGCAGCTCATCGACACGATCGACTCGGTCCCGGCGTATGTCACGGGCCGTCGCTGCGACATCCTCGTCTGGAACCGGATGGCGGCGGCGGTCTTCGGCGACTGGTCGGAGCTGCAGCCGGAGGAGCGGAACTGGTCGCGGCTGGTGTTCCTGCGGCCCGAGTACCGGGACCTGTTCGTGGACTGGGACCAGAAGGCCAGCGACATCGTCAGCTACCTCCGCATGGACGCGGGCTGCCACCCGGACGACCCGCGGCTGGCCGCCCTGGTCGGCGAACTCTCCCTGAAGAGCGAGGAGTTCAGGCGCCTGTGGGCCATACACGACGTCAAGGAGAAGAACCACGGCGTCAAGCGTCTGCGCCACCCGCTGGTGGGCGACCTGACCCTGCACTTCGAGGGCTTCCGCCTGGCCGACGACTCCGAGCAGTCCCTGATCACCTACCACGCGGAACCCGGCTCCCCGTCCGCCGACGCCCTGCGCCTGCTGGCGAGTTGGGGCGCGGACGCGACCCGCGCGGGGGCGTCGGCCGACCGTCCCGGGCTCACTCCGTGACCCCGAGGTCCGCCCGCATCAGCCGCCGCATCGCGGCCAGCCGGGGCTCGGCTTCTTTGAGGTCAAGCAGGAGTTGTTCGGCGTTCTCGCCGTCCCGGGGCAGACCCCGGTCGAGCCGTTTCACGGCGGCGTCCACGTCCGCGAGGATCTCGTTGACCGCGCGGGAGGCGTCCAGGACACGTTCGGGTACGACCATCTGCGCCTCGGCGTAGCGGTCGCGGTAGTCGCGGCGCGCCTCTTCCACCTGGTCGCGTTCCAGTTCGGTGTAGACGCCGTCGCGGACGCGGTGCAGGGCGTCCTTGAGGAGCGTGTGGAACTGCCGCGAGGAACGGTTCATGGCCGTGTAGGCGTCCCGCCGCTCCTCGAACACCCGCCTGCGCTCGGCGAGTTGGGTCTCCTCCGTGCGCTGCCGGGCGGTGAGGCGCTGGCTGAGGACGGGCGCGAAGAGCGTGCCGAGCACGCCGACGACGGCGGTGATCATGGCGGTCACGGCGGCGGTCATGCGGTGACCCTATGGCACCCCCGGTACGGCGACGTCACCCCTGATACGGCGGCATCGATCCCCAGCTCCACCGAGGTACCGGCTGCTCCGCAGGCGGCTGCGCGTCCGGACCGGAGAAGTACACGGCCAGCCGTGTCCCCCACTCCACGTACGCGACGAACGCCGACCGGAACTCGGCGTCCGTCGGCAGGCCCGCGGCGTCCGCCGCGTCCTGGACGAGATTGACCCAACGGCGGCGCTGGGGCTCGGTGATGTGCTTGCCGACGTGCTTGGCGACCATGTGGCCGTGGCCGCCCTGGGTCTCGGAATAGGCCGCCGGACCGCCGAAGACCTCCGCCAGCCAGAGGGCGACGTGCGCTGCGTGCGCGGGCGCCAGGTCGGCGAAGAGGGGGGCGAGGAGGTCGTCCTTGAGCACCTTGTCGTAGAAGACCTCGGTCAGCCGCGAGAAGGCGTCGCCGCCGCCCGCCCAGTCGTACAGGGTGGGGACCGCGGACCCGTCACCGCGCACGTCGGTCGGCCGGTAGTGGCGCATCTCCTCGATGTCCTCCACGTACGGGCCGATCTCGGCGAGGAACGGCGGGAACTGCTCCGACCTGCGGAAACCCTCCAGATGTGCCTCGGTCGACGTCCACGTGATGCGGAGCACGAAGTGCTCGGGGTCCTCCTCGCAGCGGGTCAGTTCGTACGCCACGCACTGCGGGGCCGCGGCCAGGTGACGCGCGGCACGGGTGTAGGCGGCCAGGAACTCCGCCGACCGCTGCTCGGGGATGCGGTACCGGATGTACTCCACGGTCTGGGTTGTCATGGAGGCACGGAAACACGAACGGCCCGCCGGAAGCTGCACTTCCGGCGGGCCGTTCGCTGTCGGCCTACTCAGGTACTAGCGGTTCACTTGGCGTAGTACGCGTTGTAGATCGAGATGGTCGACTTGTTGCCCTTCTTGTCGGCGATCTTCGCGTGGAAGGAGATCGCCTGGCCCTTGGCCGGGTTGGTGACGGTGATCTTGCCGTTGACCACGGGGATCTTCTTCCAGGTCTGGCCGTAGTCGTACGACACCCACACGCCCAGGGACTGGAGGTTGCGGCCGGCTGCCGCGCCCTCGACGGTGACCGGGAAGGTCATCTTCTTGCCGGCCGCGACGCGGCTGTCCAGGCCCGTGACCGCGTTGAAGCGGGCCGTGGAGACCGGGAGTTTGGCGATGGTGGAACCGCTCGGCTTCTTCGAGGAGAACGTCCAGCTCGCGTCGATCCGGGTGGAGGCGGCGGCGACCTTGACGCTGCGGATGACCGAAGTGGTCAGCTTGTACGAGGCGTTGGCGGCCGGGACCTTGAAGGACTGCTCGCCGAACAGCGGGTCCTTGTTGGAGCCGACCTTGGTGCCGTTGCGGTACAGGGTCGTGTTCACCGAGGTGAACAGCGACGAGCCGGGGTTCTTCTGGGCGTCGGCGAACAGCGGCAGCATCCCGGTGATCTCGTTGCCGCTGCGGAACACCCCGTAGTCGGCGTCGAGATGCGGCCCGAAGACCGCGGTGTTGAAGGTCCGGGAGTAGGTCTGGCCGCCCTTGAAGTTCTGCAGGCCGCTCAGCGAGTAGTAGGCCTCCGCGATCGGGAAGCCGTCCGCGTCGAGCCCCCCGTCCTGCTCGAAGTCCAGCTCCCACTGCACCCCGTTGACGGTGGAGACGTGCAGGGTGCGGGTGCCGGGCAGTTTCTGCTGGATGCCGATGGCGCTGCCGCCTGACCCTTCGGGCAGATAGCCGAAGGCGCTGACCGATCCGGTCTTGCCGCTCGACGCGGCGCCCAAGTGGGTCTTCACCGTGGCGAGTTCACTCGCCTTGTAGTGCTTGGTGTAGCCGGTGGCGAGCTGCTTGACCTTGGCGGTGGTCGTGGTGTCGTACTGCTCGTCGGCACCCTTGGTGAAGTGCGCGTCCCACTGCTCGGACAGCGAACCGTCCGTGATCTGCGGACCGAGGTGCGCGGTACGGAAGTTGTCGTACGTGTCCAGGAGCCAGCCGAAGGAGGCGCCGCCCCCGTCGGGTGTCTCGACCGTGTAGGCCGGTGCCGCGAAGACCGACTTGACGCCGGTGTCCGGGACCGTGATGTCGACCGGCTTGGCGGTGCGGGCGTCGATCGTGACCGTGGTGTTCTTGCTGATGTCCAGCTTGGGCCGGGCGATCCAGTCGGCGCCCTTGGTGGGGTCGTCCGGGTTCACGAAGATCCCGGCGTCGAGGATGTAACCGCCCTTGGGGACACGGACCTTGACCGTGCCCGAGGCGTCGTAGGGGCTGAAGGAGCCGCCGGCGCCGAGGCCCGACATGCCCACCACCGAGGCGGAGTAGTACGTCGCCGGGGTGCCGTCACGATTGACGAACTTCAGCGTGAGGTCGTACGACTGCACCTCGCGCACCACGGCCGCGGCCGTACGGACGCTCTGTCCGCCGCCCGTCGCCGTCACGTACGCGGAGTAGGCGCCGTCGAGCGTGCCACCGAGCTTGGTGTTGACGGTCAGGCCGACCGAGGCTGTGCCGCCGGCCGGGACGGTCACCGAGGACTTGGCGAGCTTGAAGAAGCCCGAAGGAGCCGCCTGGCCCTTGGGGTTGGTGGCGGCCGCGGTGAGCTTGAGGGTGACGGCCGTGGTGCCGAGGTTGCGGTAGGTGAGCTGCTTGGTGACCGGGGTGTCGTCGGTGTGCGGCCACTGCTGGATGCCGAAGCTCTCCGAGACCGGGTCGGCGATCACGCTCTGCTTGATGGCCTTGTCGACAGCGATCCGGCCCGAACCCTGTTGGAACGGCGTGTAGTTGCCGCCCTTCGCGGATCCGGTGAGGGCGCCCTTCAGCTCGGCGTACCCCCAGTCGGGGTGCTCCTGCTTGAGGATCGCGGCGGCACCGGCGACATGCGGGGTCGCCATCGACGTACCCGAAATGGTCAGGTAGCCGGGCGGGTTCTCGCCGACCTCCTGGTCGATGACGCTGCCCGGCGCGGCGGCCGCCGTGATGTCCACACCCGGCGCGGTGACGTCCGGCTTGATGGCGCCGTCGCCGACACGCGGGCCGGTGGAGGAGAAGTCGGCGAGCTTGTCGGCGCCGTCGACCGCGCCGACGGTGATCGCCGCGTCGGCGCTGCCGGGCGAACCGATCGACTGCGGGCCCTCGTTACCGGCGGCGATCGCGAACAGGATCCCCTTCTCGGTGGAGAGCTTGTTGACCTCCGCCTCCAACGGGTCGATCTCCGGGGTGTCCTGGCCGCCGAGGCTCAGGTTGACGATGTCGGCGCCCTGTTGGGCCGCCCACTCCATGCCCGCGAGGATGCCGGAGTCGTCACCGGAACCGCTGTCGTCGAGGACCTTGCCGTTGAGGATCTTCGCGCCGGGAGCGACTCCCTTGTACTTGCCGCCCGACTTCGCGCCGGTGCCGGCCGCGATGGAGGCGACATGCGTGCCGTGCCCGAAGTGGTCGTTGGCGTCGGCGGCGGTGGAGAAGTTCTTGGACTCCACGACCTGTGTCTTCAGGTCGGGGTGGTCGGCGTCGACTCCCGTGTCCAGTACGGCGATCTTGACGCCCTTGCCGGTGTAGCCGGCCGCCCATGCCTTCGGGGCGCCGATCTGCGGCACGGACTTGTCGAGGCTGGCCCTGCGGACGCCGTCGAGCCAGACGTGCGCGATACCGGAGGCCGTACGGTCGCCGTTGGTGACGGCGTCCCACAGCTCGGGCGTGTCCTTCTGCGGGGTCTGGACGGCGTCGGCGTTCAGGGTCTTCAAAGACCGGCGGAGCCTGCCCGCGTCCCGGACGTCGGCCTTGGTGGCGGTGGCGGCGCCCTGGTAGCCGACGATGACCTTGAGGCCGGACTTCTGGGAGGCCCGCTCCGCGGACTTGTTGAGTTCGGTGACGTCGAAGAGCCGCTGGTCGAGCTTGCCGGAGGCGACCAGCCGGGCCGCGTCGGCGGGTATGACGAGGGTGTGCCCGTCGAGCCGACGCACCTGAACAGGTATGTGTTGACGGCCCTTTGCGGGTTGCAGGCCCACGACCCGACCCTTGGCGTCGACGGCGACCCGGTCGCCGGTGATCAGGGTGATGTGGTGGTCACCCGCCAGCCGCGCCCGCGCGGCACCGGCCGCACCGGACGCGCGCTGCTCGGGCTTCGCCGACGCCGGGCTGGTCATGCCCGCGGCGAGGGCGACGGTGGCGGCCACCGCGACGGTGGCCGCGCACGCTCTTTTCACTTGTCTGCGCAAGGCTCCCCCTGGAGCTGAGGTACCGGGCGAATTCCCCGTTCACCCGACCAGGGGAAAGCCCGCACACCTGTGCGCACACCCCCCGGAACACGCAGTATGCCGAGGGGTGATCAGCCACTCAAGAGATGAGAGGGGGGTAAGAAAGCACATCCGCGGACTGTTACCCGCCCGCGCGGACTCCGTTACCCAGTCGCCGGGTGCGGCGCGCGGGAACTCCGGTAAAGAGCCACCGGCACCACCGAACTCCCTTGCCCAGCAACCCAGTTACTTGGACGCGGCGTTCTCCTTCACCGTGATCTTCCCCTTGCGGATGGTGGCGAGGCGCGGTGCCTTCTTCGCGATGGCGGAGTCGTGGGTGACCATGATGAAGGTCAGCCCGTGCTCCTTCCACATGCGCTCCAGTACGTCCATGATCTCGTCGCGCATCGACTCGTCGAGGTTTCCGGTCGGCTCGTCGGCGAGCAGCACCTTGGGCTGCTTGACCAGCGCGCGGGCGATGGCGACACGCTGCTGCTGACCACCGGACATCTCGCCGGGCAGATGCCCGAGCCGCTCCCCGAGCCCGACCGAGACCAGCGCCTCGGCGGCCCGCTCGCGCCGCTCCTTGGTCTTCACCCCGAGCGGTACGAGAGCGGTCTCGACGTTCTCCTGCGCGTTGAGCGTCGGGATCAGGTTGAAGGACTGGAACACGAACCCGATGTTCTCGCTGCGCACCTTGGTCAGCCTTGCTTCGGACAGCTTCGCCAAGTCGACGCCGTCCAGCACGATTTCACCGGAGCTGGGCCGGTCGAGCGCCCCGATCATCTGGAGCAGCGTCGACTTGCCGCCGCCGGTGGGCCCCTGGATGACCAGGCGGTCGCCGTCGCCGATGGTCAGGTCGATGCCGTCGAGGGCGTGGACGACTTCCTTGCCCCGCGCGTAGCGCTTGGTGACGCCTCTGAGTTCGTACATGGTCCAACTCCTGGAGAAGTAACGGGGGTTGGGGCCCGCCGCCGGTGCGACGGGCCCCAGTACCGGGCGGTGACTGCCTGCCGTACGGGTGCGGACTACTCGACGCGGCGCAGGGCGTCCGCAGGGCGCAGTCGGGAGGCGCGCCAGCCGCCGAAGGCTCCGGCGATCAGGCCGCCGGTGATGGCGAGACCGACCGCGAGGGCGATGGTGGTGGCGTTGACGGGCGCGGTGAGCGCGACGTCGAGCGTCTTGGCCGCGGCCTGCCGGCCGGGGCCGAAGCCACCGCCGCCGCCGGGTCCGCCGCCCGCCCGGGCGCCGCCACCGGCCGAGTTACCGAGGGAGGCCGACAGGGTCGGGCTGATCGCGGTCACGATGTACGCGCCCGCCAGGCCGAGCGCGATGCCGAGGACGCCGCCGACCAGACCGTTGACGATGGCCTCGCCGACCACCTGCCGGGTCACCCGGCCCGACTTCCAGCCGAGCGCCTTCAGCGTGCCGAACTCCCGCACCCGGCGCGAGACCGCCGAGGAGGTGAGCAGACCGGCGACCAGGAACGCGGCGATGAGCACCGCGATCGACAGCCACTTGCCGACGCTGGTGGCGAGGCTGGAGGCGGTGGACAGCGACCCGGAGACGGTGTCGGCCAGGTCGGCGGAGGTGGTGACCGTCGTACCCGAGACATTGCTCGTGATGGTCTTCTTGACGGCCGAGATCTGCTTGGAGTCGGTCGCCTTGACGTAGATGGTGGTGACCTTGTTCTTGTCACCGCTCAGGGTCTGCGCCTGCGTCAACGGGACGTACAGGTTGGCCGCCGCGTCCCCGCTGGTCGCGGTCGCGATCCCGATGACCTTGTACTTGACGCTCTTGATCGTGACGGTCGAACCGACCTTGAGCTTCTTCTCCTTGGCGTACGCCGAGTCGGCGACGACGACCTTGGCGTTCGTCTCGGACGTGGTGAAGGTACGGCCGCTGGTGATCTTCGAGGAGGTCAGCGGGCCGAGCGCGGGCTTGGTGACGTCCGTGCCGTAGACCGAGTACGAGTTGATGTTGAAGTTGGCGCCACCGCCGGTGACCTGCCCCTGCGGCGCCCCGGTGCCGCCGCCGCGGTTTCCGCCCTCCGCGTTGCCGCTGCCCTGGTTCTGCTGGAACTGGCCGCGGGTGAACTGCCCGTCGACCTTGACGACGTTGAGGCTCAGCCCGCCGACGGCGTCCGAGACGCCCTTCTGCCCCGCCACCTTGGTGACGGTGGTGGAGGCCAGCGTGGTGAAGCCCTGGACCATGACGCGGTCACTGCTCTGCGTCTTGCTGTCGTCGTTGTTGTTGGCGTCGAACTGGAACCGCGGCTGCTGCGAGCTGCTCGAGGTGGGCGTGGCCGCCTTGGTGACGGTCATGTCCGTGCCGAGTCCGTACAGCGACTGGAGGACCTTGTCCTGTGCCTTCCCCATGCCGGAGGACACGGAGTTGACCACGATGACCAGCGCAATGCCCAGTGCGAGGCCGGAGGCGACGACGAGGGCCGCTTTTCTGCGGCGGCGCAACTCGCGCCTCAGGTAGGTGAAGAACATGGGCCGCAAGCTAGGTACAGCGCGTGATGATGCCATAAGGCCGACATAAGAGAACGATGAGAAGCCTGTCCGTGACCCAGGAGCGGGCCCGCGTGGGGCTGTCAACGCAGGGGGTTTATATCCCCTTTGGTGGTTTTTTGCATTGCCCCCGGCGGCTGTCGCGAGTGTCCTCGTTGCCGTACGCGATGTGCTGGTGTGATGATTTCACCCATGTCTGACGGCGGGGGAAACGGCACGGGAGACGGTTCGGGAGACGGCACGGGAGACGGTTCGGGGACCGGGAACATACGACGGTCCCGGCTGTCGGACTACGCGGAGCCGGCCGCACCGGACCCGACTCCCGCACCCAGGCCACTGAGCAGTGAATTCCCGGTACTGCTGGGCGAGTTCCGCCGAACGGCGGTGCTGGTGCCCACGGACGAGGACGACGCGCCCCTGCTCGCCGATTTCGGCGGTATCCGGTGGATCTACGCGTTTTCGAACGATGCGGCATTGGCCCGGTTCGCGATCGCGAGGGGTGAAGGCGGCCGGGAGTGGCCCTATCAACGGATGCTCGGGGCGCGGCTGTTGGACGCCGCGGTGCCCGCTGTGGGCGTGCCGTGCGGGGTGGCGCTGGATGTGGGCACGGAGGGCGAAGGGGTGCTGTTTCCGCCGGTGGTGGGGATCGTGCCGGAGGCGGTGGCGGTGGACGCGCGGGAGAGGGGACCGGAATGAGCGAGGACATCGAGGCGACGGGGCTCGCCGAGATCGCGCAGGGGATCACCCTGACCCTGGCCGAGTTGAAGGAACTGGGTGTCGACAGCCTGGCGGGCGCGGGCCGGGGCTTCTCCGAACTCAGCCTGTCCGGCCTTGAGTTGGGCCACGGCGAACTGCTCTCGCAGTTCACGTCGTTCTGCGAACGCTGGGAGTGGGGCGTGCGCGCGCTGGTGAACGAGGGCAACAACTTCGCGGCGGGCGTGGGCCTTTCGGCCGGCACCCTCTACGAGACGGACCAGTACGTCGGCGGCGCGATGAAGATCGTGGTCAACGCGGGCATCGGCAACCCCTACGCGACGGAGGACGAGGTCACCAAGGAAGGCTGGGGCGATCTGCTCCGCCACAACGAGTACACGGGTGGCGTCGACTACAGCCAGGAGTCGATGGACAAGGCGCTGGACGCGAGCGCGCAGGGTTACAAGGACGCGGCACGGGACGTCCTGACCTCGCACACGCTCAGCCCGCTGGGACCGGGCCTCAACCCGGCCAACCTGGCGAGCGCGGCCGGGGTGAGCGGGGACGAGTACAACAAGATGATCGACGGGGTGGTGGGCCCCTCGCCGGAGGAACGAGCGAAGGCAGCGGAGCAGCAGGGCGGGGACGCGGGCTGATGGACTTCGGCGATCTGGTCAACTCCGGTCTGAGCAAGGCCGGCGATGTGGTCGACGCGGGCAAGAAACTGGTCGGCGAGGGCGTCGACAAGGGCACGGACATCGCCGGTGACGCGCTGGACAAGGTCGGGGCGCACGACCTCGCGAACAAGGTCGAGGGATACGGCGACCGCATCGCCTCCGACCTGGGCGCGACCCCGGCCGAACAGCAACTCGGCGACAGCGACCAGCCGAAGGACCTGATCCACGGCGACCCGAAGGCGATCAGGGCGGCCGCCAAGCACCTCACTGACTTCTACACGGCGTTCGACGCGGTCGGCGACGGCATGCGCAGGCTCAACTCCTCGTCCTGGCAGGGCGAGGCGGCCAACACCTTCCGCGAGAAGTTCGCGATGCACCCGGTCCGTTGGCTGCACGCGGCGGACGCCTGCGACACGGCGGGCAGGGCGCTGTCGTCGTACGCGGACACGGTGGAGTGGGCGCAGGGGCAGGCGCAGGACGCGATATCGCTGTACGGCCCGGGGAAGAAGGCGTCGGACGCGTACAAGGCGGAGGTGGCGAAGAAGAAGGACGCCGTGCCGTCGACAGATCCGGGCGCGGCCGACGTCCAACGCGCCCACGAGATCCTCTCCGAGGCCCGCCGCCAACGAGACGAGGCCGGCCACACGGCAGCGAGCGCGGTCCGCAAGGCCCTGGCCCACGCCCCCGCCGAACCCCCTCCCCTCACCCGGCTCAAGGCGGACGCGGTCGACGGCTACCAGGCCGTCAACACGGAGGTCCTCCACTTCGGCGGCGGCGTCCTGAAGGGCACAGCGGGCATCCTCAACTTCGCCCGCGGCCTCAACCCCATGGACCCGTACAACATCACCCACCCCGCCGCGTACGTCCAGAACGTCAACATGACCCTGGCGGGCCTGGTCTCGACGGCCGCGCATCCCGAGCGGGCCGCGAAGGTGATGCTGGACGACTTCAAGAAGGACCCGTC
The DNA here is from genome assembly GCF_040681835.1 of Streptomyces sp. NPDC051576. Taxonomy (NCBI): domain Bacteria; kingdom Bacillati; phylum Actinomycetota; class Actinomycetes; order Kitasatosporales; family Streptomycetaceae; genus Streptomyces; species Streptomyces sp. NPDC051576. The sequence continues at coordinate 620,846 of NZ_JBFAZO010000001.1, read as the reverse complement.
GGAGGGGTTGGGGCGGCTGCTGCCGAACCTGGCGGGGGACGGGGCGGGGTTGGAGGCGGGGTTGGCTCGGCTGGCCGCGAAGGAGGGGCTGGAGGGGGCGGCGGAGTCGGGGGTCCGCCGCGCGGCGCAGGAGACGGCCGAGAGCTCCGCCCGGGGCAAGGTCGCGGACGGGCCGGAGGCCGTTTCCCGCGAGGAAGGGTCGGTGGTCAACAAGGGAAGCGACCCGATCGACCTCGCCACCGGCAAGATGTACCTGCCGCAGACGGACGTCACCCTTCCCGGCGCGCTGCCCCTGATCCTGAAGAGGCGGGTGGAGTCCGGCTACCGCCTCGGCCGCTGGTTCGGCCCGTCCTGGTCCTCCACCCTCGACCAACGCCTGGAGATCGACCCCGAGGGCGTCGTCTTCGTCACCGAGGACGGCCTGCTCCTGGCCTACCCGCACCCCGCCCCCGGCCTTCCCACCCTCCCGAGCCACGGCCCACGCTGGCCGCTGGACCGCGAGGACGGCGGCTACACGGTCACCGACCCACAGTCCGTCCGAGTCTGGCACTTCACCGACCGCACCGAGGGTCTGGCGGTCCTGGAACAGATCGACGACCGCAACGGCAATTGGATCACCTTCGAGTACGACACGGGGGGCACGCCCCTCGCCGTCGTCTCCAGCGGCGGCTACGAGGTCCGTGTCACGACGGAGGCCGACCGAATAACGGCCCTCCATCTGGCCGCCACCGGCCAGGAGTTGAAGCGGTACGGCTACACGGACGGCCACCTGACGGAGGTCGTCAATTCCTCCGGCCTGCCGCTGCGCTTCGCCTACGACGACGAGGGCCGCGTCACCTCCTGGACGGACACGAACGACCGCGGCTACACCTACGAGTACGACGACCAGGACCGCTGCATCGCCGAGGGTGGCTCGGCGGGCCACATGAGCCTGCGCGTGACGTACGACGACAGGGACCCGGAGACGGGACACCGCGTCACCACCACGGCCACCGCCGCAGGCCACACCCGCCGCTTCCTCGTCAACGACGCCTGTCAGGTCGTGGCGGAGACCGATCCGCTGGGCGCGACCACCCGCCACCACCGCGACCGCTACAACCGCCTCCTTTCGGAGACCGACCCGCTCGGGCACACCACGACGTTCCGCTACGACACGCAGGGCAACCTGCTCGCGGCGACCCGCCCCGACGGACGCGAGGCGAGAGCCGAGTACGACGAACTCGGCCTGCCGGTAAGGCTGGTGAACCCGGACGGCACGACCGTGCGCCAGACGTACGATGCCCGTGGCAACCGCACCTCGGTAACGGACTCCCGGGGCCACACCACCCGCTTCACCTACAACGAGGCGGGCCACGTCACTTCAGTGGCCAACCCGCTTGGCCAGACCACAACGATCCACTGCGACCGCGCCGGCCTCCCCCTGGAGATCACGAACCCACTCGGCGCCATCACCCGCTACGAACGAGACGACTTCGGCCGACCCGTCACACTCACGGATCCGACCGGTGCGGTCACCCGCCTGGAGTGGACGACCGAGGGCCACCTGTCCCGCCGCACGGCACCGGACGGCACGACGGAGTCCTGGACGTACGACGGCGAGGGCAACTGCACCACCCACACCGACCCGCTCGGCAGCATCTCCCGCTACGAGTACACCCACTTCGACCTGCTCACGGCCCGCACAGGCCCGGACGGAGTGCGCCACGAGTTCACGCACGACACGGAACTGAACCTCACCCGGGTCACCAATCCACAAGGCTTGACCTGGACGTACACCTACGACCCGGCAGGCCGCCTGATCGCGGAGACGGACTTCGACGACCGCACCCTCACCTACGCCCACGACACGGCAGGCCGCCTGACCACCCGCACGAACGCCCTCGGCCAGACGGTCGAGTTCGAGCGCAACGCGCTGGGCCAGGTGACGCGCAAGAACGCGGCCGGCCAAGTCACCACGTATGCCTACGACTTGACGGACCAATTGGCCCAGGCGACCGGCCCGGACACCACACTGACGCTGCTGCGGGACCGCCACGGCCAAGTCCGCTCCGAGACCGTGAACGGCCGCGAACTGACCTACACGTACGACGAGTTCGGGCGCCGCGTGACCCGTAGAACCCCCTCCGGCGCGACCACCGGATGGACGTACGACGACTTCGGGCGCCGCGTCGGCATGACGGTATCGGGCCGCTCCGTCGACTTCACATACGACGAGGTGGGCCGTGAACTGGCCCGCCAAGTGGGCGAAACAGTCACCCTGGAGCACACGTTCGACACCCTCGGCCGCCTGACCACCCAGTCCGTGACGGGCCCGACCGGCACCTCGCTCCAGCACCGCGCCTACACCTACCGGGCCGACGGCAACCTGACCACGATCCACGACCAGCTCTCCGGCACCCGCCGCTTCGACCTGGACGCGACAGGCCGCGTAACGGCGGTACACGCGGCGAACTGGACCGAGACGTACGCCTACGACGAGGCGGGCAACCAGACCCAGGCGCACTGGCCGCCGGGACACCCCGGCCAGGAGGCAACGGGCGCCCGCTCCTACGTCGGCACCCGCATCACCCGCGCCGGCAGCCTCCGCTACGAACACGACGCCCTCGGCCGCATCACCCTGCGCCAGAAGACTCGTCTGTCCCAGAAGCCGGACACGTGGCGCTACGAGTGGGATGCGGAAGACCGCCTGACGGCGGTAACGACTCCGGACGGCACACGCTGGCGCTACACGTACGACCCTCTCGGTCGCCGCACAGCGAAACTCCGTCTGGCGGCGGACAGCGAAACGGTCATCGAGCGGGTGGCGTTCACCTGGGACGGCACCACCCTGTGCGAACAGGTCACCACTTCACCGGACTTGCCCAACCCGGTGATTCTCACCTGGGACCACCAGGACCTACGACCCATAGCCCAAACAGAACGCATCACCACGGCCAACACCCCCCAGGCCGAAATCGACTCCCGCTTCTTCGCCATCGTCACCGACCTGGTCGGCACGCCGACAGAACTCGTCGACGAGCAAGGCGACATCGCCTGGCACACACGAAGCACTCTGTGGGGCACCACAGCCTGGTCAGCCAACAGCACTACCTATACGCCCCTCCGCTTCCCCGGTCAGTACTACGACCCTGAGACGGGGCTGCACTACAACTTCTTCCGCTATTACGATCCCGAAGCCGCCCGCTACCTGACATCCGACCCCCTCGGAATTGAGCCCGCACCCAATCCAGTCACATACATACCGAATCCGCTCACCTGGACCGACCCGCTCGGTCTCGCACCCGGAGTTTGCCCCCTAACAGGTCAGCAAATAAATCCTCGCGGGTACACATCATTGTTTGAAATGCGGTTGGATCCGACAGACTTTGGGCGAAGCCGCAGCGTGCACTTCAATCGAGCCAATGCCGCACTGGATGAAGCCATCAAGGCCGACCCTGAACTTGGTAGGTATTTGGATCAGTTCTCGCCCGATATTGCAAAGCAGGTGAGCGAGGAAGGTGGTCGGCGGAACCCCGCAGGCCATACATGGCAGCATGAGCCGGCCGCCAACGCCGGCGGACGCCAAGGCGTGATGCGCTTGGTCCCGACATACCAGCACACCCCGGGCTCCCCATGGTGGGATGTTCTACATCCCGGGAATTCCGGAGGGTATGCTGAGTGGGCGGTTCCAAACGGGGCACCACCAAATCGTAGTAGGTGAAATCGTGTCATACTTCATGAACAACACCATGGGGGAATCAATTGATGAACCGAGCGAATCAAGGATGCGTGAGATTCTGGCAGAGTTGCACGGTGCGGATGTTGAGCACGGCGATGTCTCCCTGATCCACGAATCCGGTTGGTCTCTGAGCGTCTACCCGGACAAAGCACTGCTCTGGGAGAACGTCAACGACTCTGAAATTCCGCCTCGTGAGTTCACCGCGGCATCCTGGCAAGAAGTAATTGATGCGCTCATTAAACTTTCTCGCGGTGACATCGCAGCGGTGAATTCACTTAATTGGGACGCCACCTAGCCGTACGGAACATCTATGCCGTATCTCGACTGGGTGCGTGTTCGGGATCTTATCTGCGCGCTGTTTCTATCGAGCGAAGAAGTGGTAGACCGAGCTCTCGCTTACCGTCCGATCGAAACGTAAATCGCCAACAAGGATCGGTTTCTCGGGATGACGCGAAAACCCTGCTCAAGAAGTCCGGAACTCGATCTCGATAATATCGAGGAGATGTGCTTGGCCGCCACGCCCGGCCCGTGGTTCGTCAGAAGTCTCGACGATGACCATGCCATGAACCTGGTCGCGGTCAGTACGGCCGAGGAGAGCGGACTGGACGAGAGGTGGCCTGAGTTCGACGAAGGCGACTTGATTGCGGCGACGCTGGTGCAGCATCCGCGATACGTGGACAGCACTGACGGGCGCTGGGACGAGAACGCGGCATTCATTGCCATGTCACGAACTGCGGTTCCTCAACTGGTCGAAGAAGTGAGGCGCCTACGAGGCCTCCTCGCTGCACCGCGTATGCAGCATCCTTAGCGGTGGAACCAGAACACCAGCCAGCCCCAAGTCGGGGACCAGCTACATGGTGTCGTGGTCGACGCGAGTCGGGAACCACCACGGTTCGGCGCGCGGACGCCGAAAGTCAGCTTGGTCAGTCGATTTCTGTGCCGCTTCGGCGGCTGCTCATGGAATCCAACGGGATCGAAGTAGAGTACGGGACCGAACTGGTGTGGAGTTCAGAGAGAATCCTCACCGCGAACAGGGAGTTCCGAAGCAACGGCCACTTCCGATCCTTGTACATGCCGTTTGATCCGCTCATGTTTTTTTGGGGACAACGGAGGAGGGGAACAGTTCGCGCTCGTGCGGGCCCCCGAGCGGGACAATGTCTTCGTCTGGGATCATGAGACGGACAGCCGTACCTGGATCTCCCCTTCGTTGGAAAGCTTCCTTCGCAGCGCGCTTTCCAGTGCCGGCGCAGACTGATACCGGAAGTAGCGAGCACCGCCCGACCGTCCAGGAGGGCGGGCTGCGCTCTCGAATGGAATCCGACATGCCAGCTCGAAGTATGCAAGCAGTACAGGTGCTCAGTAGGTTCGGCGAACTTGCATGGTTCGGACTTCCCTCAGAGTCCCATCCTGTGTACGGCTACCTCCAGGTGCCGTACATGAAGTGGCGCTATGCGTCGCCCAGGGCGGGTACCTCTCAGCTCCTGGAGGACTCCGTCAGAGAGCTTCCAACCCAAGTCGATTGGACACTCGGCACGACACAAAAGAATTGGATCCTGATTCCCAGCAGGATTCTGGACGAGTCCCACGGCTTCGAAGATCCAGCTTTCATGGAAGCCGTGAACCAAACCAACGTGCAGGATCAGGATTTCTGCCTTAAGGCACTCGCAGACTTCAGGCTGATCATCCAGCACCTTCAGCAAATCCCGGCACCGGGAGGCTGAATTTCAGGCACATTGAGGTTGCGGAAGTCCCTGAGGCAGCATTGATAGATCAATACCCTTTGCCCGTAAGGCCGTTCAGTTCACACCACACCGTCTTATGGTCCGCGGCCGGGGTCACGCCCCATCTTGTCGCCAGGGCATCGAGAAGTGCCATGCCTCGGCCGTGTTCATCCGTTGCCGTGGCGCGGAGCAGGACAGGGAGTGCGCGGGGGTCCGGGTCGGTGACCTCGACTCTCATGTGGCCGGTGTCCGTGCCGAGGACCCGGACGGTCACCGGAGTTCCCTCGCCGACGTGGTCGATCACGTTCGTCACCAGTTCCGTCGCGCAGAGGCGAACGTCGTAGGAGTGGGCACGGAGGTGATGCCGTAGTTCCGGCACTGCCTTCGGGGTGGCCAGCAGGCGGAGTTCGAGGGTCACTGTTCCGCCGCCTTGCGAAGAGCCGCGGCGAGTTCGCGGACCGTGGCCGTGTTGCAGTTCCCGAGCGCGACAAGGCCGGCGGTCAGGATGTCCACGCCCAGGGAGGGCAGCGTGATGCCGTGCAGGGCGAGGGCCTCGCGGAGTTCCTCCACGCAGAGGGTGGTGTCGTAGGGGGTGGACATGGACGGGTGCCTCCTGTGCGTTCCGTGACGAATCACTCACAGGCTGACGTCTTGCTGGCTACCGTAAAAGGGGGTTCGCGTTCGCGATCCCGGTAGCGGAGGAGGGTGATCGGTGGCCCGGGGCAAGGACATTGACGGCTCGATGAGCGTTCCCACCTTCTACGGCAAGGAGTTGCGGTGGAAGCGGGAGGCGGCGGGACTGTCGCTGGAGACGTTCCTTGAGGGGATCTTCTACAGCAAGACGTTCCTCAGCGACATCGAGCACGGGGAGCGGAGGATGCCGCTCGATCTGGCTCGGCATGCGGATCGTGTGCTCAAGTCGGCGGACGGGTTCTTCGAGCGGCATTGCGAGGATGTGCGGAAGGCGCGCAAGGGGGCTCACGCCGAGTACTTTTTCGACGTCCTGGAGATGGAGAAGCGTGCCCAGGAGATCGAGGAGTGGGACCCATCCCTGATTCCCGGCCCGCTCCAACTAGAGCCGTACATCAGGGCTGTTGTCCTGGCATCCCACCCAACTTACTCCGAGGAGGAGGTGGCAGCGAAAGTCGCGGCTCGACGAGAGCGCGCATGGCTCTTCGAGGACCAGCAGGCACCGGAGACGTGGCTCGTGCTGCACGAGTCGCTTCTGTGGAACCCGATCATTGCGCCCGCCGATATGGCTGATCAGCTTGCCCACATCGCGGAAGTCGCGCGTAAGCGCCGGTCATTTCCGCAGATCCTTCTGCGGAACTCGGGGGCGCACCCCTTCATGATGGGCACTGCAAGGTTCATGACCTTTGCCGATGCCCCGCCGGTCATGTACACCGAGGGAATGTACAGCGGTCAACTGATCGATGACCCCGGTCTCGTAAGGCAGTATGCAAAGGCGTACGGACGGCTCAGGGCTGCCGCGCTACCGCCTGAAGCATCCCTGAAGCTGATTGAGCAAGCATCCGAGGACTACCGAAATGGCAAACACCCCAATCGACTTGAGTGACGCCCTCTGGCGCAAGTCCAGCTACAGCAACGGCGACGGCGGTCACTGCGTCGAAGTGGCCGCCAACATCCCCGCCCTCGTCCCCGTACGCGACTCCAAGGCAGTCCCCCACGGCCCCGCCGTCATCCTCACCGCCGCCGCCTGGGCCCCCTTCATCACCGCCCTCAAGACCGACGGCAGCCGCTGATCACGCTTGCGACGGGCATCTCAGCGGGTATCGTCGTCGTAGAACAAGAAGCCCCCGCCACGGCCGGAATCCGTGACAGGGGCTCCAGCTCAGCCAGGAGCTTGGTGGGAGGTCCCTAGTACGTCTGGGGATCTCCCGCTACCTGGTGAACCTTTACATCCACCAGAGCCACCACCTCCTCACATGCTTGGCCCACTTCTCCGGTAGCAACCGGGTGAGCCGACACACAAGAGTCGGTTTCGGCCTGGCATGACGTCCCACAGGCGCGCCTCCCTTTTCCTAGGGAGGCGGCTTTTTTTCTTGCCCGGAACCGCCTCGCTACGGGCCGGGCCCCGAGGGGACGGGGCCCGGAACAAGGGAGGCGCACCCGGAGGTGCGTCACATGACGGATATTACCGCCAACTTGCCTTTCCTCTGGACAACGCAAAAGGCGGCCACCCCCAGCCAAGGGGGGCAACCGCCTTCAAGCAAACCGGAGTTGGAGGGTGGCGTCAGACCGCCGACCCCGCCTTCCACTGCGCCCAGTCCATGTTCCAGCCATTGAGGCCGTTGTCCGGAGACACCGTCTTGTCGCCGGTGTTGGAGACGACGACCACGTCGCCGATGATCGAGTGGTTGTAGAACCACGCGGCGGGCGTGCTCGGGTCGTTGGCGCCCTTCTTGTCCTGGAGGCCGACGCAGCCGTGGCTGGTGTTGGTGCTGCCGAAGACGGACGAGGCGCCCCAGTAGTTGCCGTGGATGAAGGTGCCGGAGCTGGTGAGGCGGATGGCGTGGGGGACGTCCTTGATGTCGTACTCGCCCTTGCCGTCGTCGTCCGTGAAGCCGACCGTCGCGCCGTTCATCCGGGTCTGGACGAACTTCTCGGACATCACCATCTGGCCGTTGTACGTGGTGTGTTCGGGGGAGCCGGCCGAGATCGGGATGGTCTTGACGATCTTGCCGTCCTGCTCGACCTTCATCTGCTTGGTCTTCGCGTCGACGTACGAGACCTGGTTGCGGCCGATGTGGAAGGTGACCGTCTTCTGCTGCACGCCGTAGACACCGGAGGCGCCCTCGACGCCGTCGAGCGCGAGCTTCAGCGTGACGGTGGAGTTCTCCTTCCAGTAGTCCTCGGGGCGGCAGTCCATGCGCTGGGTGTTGAACCAGTGGCAGACGACCTCCTGGCCGCTGCTGGAGGTGACGGTGATGCCCTTCTGGACGGCGGCCTTGTTGGTGATCGCCTTGTTGAAGTTGATCGAGACCGGCATGCCGACGCCGACCGTGGAACCGTCCTCCGGGGTGAAGTTCCCTATGAAGCTGTTGGCCGGGGAGACCGTGGTGAAGGAGGCGTTCTCGTGGGCCGCCAGGCCCGCGGAGTCCTTGGCGGTCGCGGCGACCTTGTAGGTGGTGGAGCGCTCCAGCTGGGCGCTGGGCTTCCAGCTCAGCTTGTCGGCGGAGATGGTGCCCGCTACGGCCTTGCCGTCCGCGGTCGTCATCGTCACGGCGGTGAGCGTGCCCTTGCTGACGGTGACCGCGGCCGAGTTGTTGATGGAGGCGTTGTCCGAACCGTCCGCCGGTGTGATCTTGATCTGAGCCTCGGAGGACTTCTTCGCCGCCGCCTCGTCGGCCTTGGACTGCGAACTCTGGCTCGCGTCGCTGCCGGACGACTTGTCGTCGCTGCCGGAACACGCCGTGAGCACGAGCACACCGCCGAGCAGTGCGGACGCGGCCATCAGGCCCTTGCGCCGCTTACTGTCCGTCATCACACGCTTCTCCATCGTTGCCGAAACCCCTGCCGAATCCCCCGCCGGGAACACAGTCCCCGTCCAACCCCGTTTATCCGTCTCTGAAACATCTCTAAAACGTCTCTAAGAAATCAACGCTACGACCCGTGCGTCCCGTTCCCCGCGTCCCCAGGGTGTGGGGCACACCACGTGCACACCCACACCCCTACGTCCCCCGAGGCCCCGGCACGGCTCAGCCGACCACTGCCGCCCCGTCCGCTTCTTCCTCGTCGCCGTCGACATCATCCTCGTCGAGATCCCAATCCGGCGAATCCGGGTCGTAGTCGATCTCCTCACTGCTCCAGGAGGCCTGGGCCAGCTCGACCCCGGGCATCTCGCTGACCAGGTCGAACGGGTCCACGAGATAGGCGAGGGCCTCGGCGGTGTCTTCCGTCACAGCGTTCTCGGCGTGGGCCCGCTCGTCGCCGGGCAGCTCCGGATCGTCGGCGATCTTGGCCAGCGCGGCCCGGGTCACGGCGTCCTCGTTCTCCACTTCCAGAACGAGTTCGACACGAAGGCGTACAAAACGTGATGTCTCTGGGGTGCTCATGCCGGGAGCGTACGGCCCACAGCTCCCGCGACTTTCCCACGACCCGCAGAGTTCATTAGCATCGCTCCACACGGCCAATTCGCCAGCGCCACAAGGGGATCGATATTCCGTGTCAACCGCTCGCCGAACGATGCTGACCGCCACCGCCGCGGGCACCCTGCTGGGCGCCCTGTGGTTCGTCCCCTCCGCGCACGCGACGGTGACCGACCAGGCCAGAGCGGAGACTTCGGCGACGCCGGCCCCGCAGGTCACCCAGCAGGCACGGGTCACCTCGACCGACGGGGCGACGGGCGCCACCACCGCCTCGGACGACACCCAACTCGCCGACACCGGAAGCCCGAACACCACTCCGTACATCTTCGGCGGCACGCTGTTCCTCGGCCTCGGCGCCGGTTTCGTGGCGTATTCGGTACGGCGGGAACGGCTCGGTTTTTAACTTACTTGACGATTTCATGACGTGGGCTTCATAGTCCGCTCATGAAGAGATCATCGGGCGTACGCCTGTGCGCGGCGGTCGCCGTGAGCGCGCTCTCGTTCGCCCTCATCACGGGGTGCTCCAGCGGCGGTTCGGACGACGTCAAGAGCGATACGAAGAGCAACGCCAAGGACACCGGCAAGAGTTCCGGCAAGGCGTTCACCGCCGCCGAGTTGAAGAAGCTGGCCCTCGCGAAGGGCGATGTCGTCGGCTACGAGGTCGGGTCGGTCGGCAAGACGTACCCCGCGACCAAGAGCGCCGTCACCGTCGACAAGGCACAGTGCCGGCCACTGGCCTGGGCCATGGCCGGGCAGGCGCCGGGTGACGCCGCCGCGGCCACGAACAGGATGGTCACCGAGGCGAAGAAGCCCTCCTCCAGCCCTTCCAAGTCCGTGGAGGACATGACCGAGAAGGAGTTCGACGACGCGTTCGGTGCCGCGCTGGACCGTACGACCACCGTCGTCGGGCTGTCCTCGTACGACGGCGACGGCGCCGAGAAGACCTTCAAGGCCGTCTCCGACGCGGTCAGGAGCTGCGCCGGCGGCTTCACCATCACCTCCGGCGCCGACGACCAGAAGTACACCGGGATCGCGGCCGAGAAGGCCTCCGGCACCGGCGACGAGTCGGTGGCGTTCGGCGCGAGCGCCGAGATGGAGGACTCCGACGGTCAGACGGGCACCGTGCACACCGAGGTGGTGCGGCACGGCACCACCCTCGTCACGTACTACACGGTCAACCTCGGCGCCCTGATGTCGACGAAGGCCTACGACGTGCCGTCCGTCGTGATCGACGCCCAGGCAACCAAGCTGAAGTGACCTGTGGGGCCCTGCCGTTGACGCGCCAGGGCCCCCAACTGCCCTACCTGAGCGGTCCGGTGACCTTCTCCACGGCCTCGACCACATGGCCGCCGCGCACGAACGCGTCCGCCGCCGCCAGGTCGGGAGACAGGAAGCGGTCCGGGCCCGGGCCCTCAACTCCCGCCGCCCGTACGGCATCGATGACCGACTGCGAGGCGGGTGCCGGGTTCAGGCCCTCGCGGAGTTCCACCGCACGGGTGGCCGCGTACAGCTCCACGGCGATGATCCGGGTGAGGTTGTCGACGGCGGTGCGCAGCTTGCGCGCGGCCGACCAGCCCATGGAGACGTGGTCCTCCTGCATCGCGGAGGACGGGATCGAGTCGGCGGAGGCCGGTACAGCGAGCCGCTTCATCTCGCTGACCAGGGCCGCCTGGGTGTACTGGGCGATCATCAGGCCCGAGTCGACACCCGCGTCGTCCGCGAGGAACGGCGGCAGGCCGTGGCTACGGTTCTTGTCGAGCAGCCGGTCGGTACGGCGTTCGGCGATCGAGCCGAGGTCGGCGGCGGCGATGGCGAGGAAGTCGAGGACGTAGGCCACGGGCGCGCCATGGAAGTTGCCGTTGGACTCGACCCGGCCGTCGGGCAGCACAACGGGGTTGTCGACGGCCGACGCCAACTCACGTTCGGCGACCAGGCGGGCGTGCGCGATGGTGTCCCGGCCGGCACCGGCGACCTGCGGGGCGCAGCGCACGGAGTAGGCGTCCTGGACGCGGGGCGCGTCGTCCTGGTGGTGGCCGGTGAGTTCCGAACCGGCCAGCACGGCAAGCATGTTGGCGGCACTGGCGCCCTGGCCGGGGTGCGGGCGGATGGCGTGCAGCTCGGGCGCGAGCACCTTGTCGGTGCCGAGCAGCGCCTCCAGGCTCAACGCGGCTGTGACGTCGGCGGACTTGTAGAGCATGTCGAGGTCGGCGAGGGCCATGACCAGCATGCCGAGCATGCCGTCGGTGCCGTTGAGGAGGGCGAGGCCCTCCTTCTCGCGCAGCTCGACGGGGGCGATGCCGGCCTCGGCGAGGAGTTCGCCCGCGGGGCGTACGACGCCGTCCGGGCCCTCCGCGTCCCCCTCGCCCATGAGGGTCAGGGCGCAGTGGGAGAGCGGGGCGAGGTCGCCGGAGCAGCCGAGGGAGCCGTACTCGTGGACGACGGGGGTGATGCCGGCGTTGAGCACGTCGGCCATGGTCCGGGCGACCTCGGGCCGTACGCCCGTGTGACCGGAGCAGACGGTCTTGAGCCTCAGGAACATCAGGGCCCGTACGACCTCCCGCTCTACCTGCGGGCCCATGCCGGCGGCGTGCGAGCGGACGATGTTGCGCTGCAACTGGGCGCGGAGTTCCGGGCTGATGTGCCGGGAGGCAAGGGCCCCGAAGCCGGTGCTCACGCCGTACACGGGCTCCGGCTTCGCCGCGAGCGCGTCCACGATCTCCCGCGCGGCGGCAAGCGCCGCGAGGGCCTCGCCGGAGAGCTCGATCCGGGCGCCGCCACGCGCCACGGCAAGAACGTCGGACGCGGTGACCCCGGACGTCCCCACCACCACAGTGTGCATATCCATATTCAGGAGCGTACGCATTGAATGCGACAGTGTCACTACCGGGGTACGGGTTGAACCCTTACAGGTAGGTCACGTCCGACGGCGTCGGGGAGTGTCCCGCTCGGCAGACACCCCGGACACGAACAAGCCCCCCCGCCCCCACACCCTCACGTCCGCCGCCCCCGGAACCGCCGCCGCTCCGCCGGCATCTCCGGCGACGGCGTGTCCGCCAGCCGTACCACCGGATCGTCCGGGCCGTCCCGCCCGGCGACGACCGGCTTGTCGGCGCGGAGGGCCTTTGCCTGGTACTGGGCCGCGTCCGCGAGGCGGAAGAGGCGTCGGGCCGAGCGGACCGGGCCGATCGGGTCCTCGGTGGACGCGACGCCGCAGGCTACGCCCTCGCCCAACTCCAACTCGGCGGCGCGGCGGCACAGTTCGGCTGCCGCGTCGACCACCTCGTCGGCGGGCGGCCCGACCGCGAGGAGGCAGAACTCGTCCCCGCCGAGGCGTGCGGCGAGTGCGCCGGGCAGCATCGCGCCGCACAGTGACAGGACCGAGCCGAAGCGTTCCAGGAGCCGGTCGCCGACCGCGTGGCCCCGGGTGTCGTTGACGCGCTTGAGGCCGTTGAGGTCGCAGACGACCAGGCTGACCACGACGCCCTCGCTCCGATGCCGCTCGACCGCCTCGTCGAGCCGTACGTCGACGGCCCGGCGGTTGGCGAGTCCGGTGAGCGCGTCCGTGAAGGCGAGGCGCCGCGCCTCCTCCAGCCGCTCGGTCTGCGCGATCCCGGCCGCGACCACGGAGGCGAGGACCGTCGCGAAGTCGGCGTCGCCCCGGTCGAACACGGGCGCCCCCAATGGCCGCGCCACGTACAGCTCCCCCCACGCCCGCCCGTGCAGCACGATCGGGGCGACCACACAGCAGCCGCGCCCACGACGCCGTAGCGCCGCCACCCGCTGATGGCAGTACCCGGGGCTGCCCGCGGCCGGGCCCTCGGCGGTCTCGACCCACGCGTCCGGCTCGCCGCCCCCGGCCCACCGCTCGTGCAGGAACTCGGTGATCTCCGGGAACTGGTGCACCGGATAGGTCTCGCGGTCCGGGAACTCCTCCTCGCCCTCCGCCCGCTCCCCCACGTTGGCCAGGACCCGCAGCCGCCCCAGTTCCCGCTCCCACACCGACAGCGCGGCGAAACTCCCGGCCAGCGCCCGGCACGCGCCGGACGCCGCCGCCCGCCAGGACTCGCGCGGGGTGTGCGCCGCGGCCATCCCCTGCGCCAGCTCCACCACGGCCGCCAGCCGCCTGTCCTCACCCATCACTCCAGGCTAGGGAGGTTTGGGATATATCGGGACATTGATGCGGCGAACAGGTGTCAGCAGCGGCCCCCCTACTCGCCGGGCCACTCCGGCTTGCGCTTCTCGTTGAACGCCGCCACGCCCTCCGCCCGGTCCCCGGAGAACGCCACCGACCGCCACGCCGCGTCCTCGACCTCGAGACCGGCCCGCAGATCCAGCCCGTGGCCCAGCCGCAGCGCCCGCTTGGCCGCGCGCAGGCCGACGGGCGAGTTCGCGGCGATGCGCGCGCCCAGCGCCAGTGCCTCGTCACGGTCCTGGCCCGCCTCCACCAGGACGTCCACCAGGCCCAGCCCCGCCGCCTCGGCCGCCGCCAACCGCCGTGCGGTGAAGATCAGTTCGGCCGCGCGGGCCGCACCCACCCGGCGCGGCAGCAACTGCGTACCGCCGCCCCCGGGGATCACGCCCACGGACACCTCCGGCAGCCCCACCACGGCCGTGGCGTCGGCCACGATCAGGTCGCAGGACAGGGCCAGTTCGAAGCCGCCGCCCAGCGCGAAGCCGTGCACGGCGGCGATCGTCGGCATCGGGAGTTCAAGGACGCCGGTGTAGGCCCCGCGCGCGAGCGGGCGCTGCCGGACGAGTTCCGCGTCGGTGAGCGAGTTGCGCTCCTTCAGGTCGGCTCCGACGCAGAACGCCCGGTCATGCGACGAGGTCACCACGGTCACACGGACGTCCCGGTCGGCCGCCAGCGCCGTACAGGCCGCGGCGATGGACCCGGCCATCGCGGTGGAGACCGCGTTCATCGCCTTGGGCCGGTCCAGGACGAGTTCCGCGACGTGCTCGTGCCGCCGCACCAGCACGAACTCCCCGAACCGCGACTCGGACCGGGTCTCGGACCGGGTCCCGGAACGCTCCTCGCTCATGACCGCCTCCTGGTTAACGTGGGTTAACAGAACTCGTCCCGATCATCGCACGCGCTCTCCCCGTTCGGGTGACATCCCGCCCAACTCCCGCCGCACCGCCCGTAGAAGCGCATAACGTGCGTCCGCCACAGCACAGGGGAGGGATCGTGACGACGACCACGAAGGCGCAGCCGGTCGAGGACACCGCGGACATAGAGCCACCACCCCTCCCCAGGGCCCCGCGCGGACGGCACCGCCGGCCCCGGCCCCGCAAGGTCCTGTTCGCCGTCGGCGGGCTCGCCGTGGCCGCCGGTGTGCTGAGCCTCGTACGGCTGACGCCCGAGTCGGGCATCGGCGGGGTGGGCACGGCGGAGGCCGACCCCCGCCCGGACCAGGGCGCCGACACGGGTGACGGCACCGACCGCCCGGCCAACGCCGCCGCGACCGTCAGCGCCGACCCGACGGCGTTCCCGTCCGCGACCTCCGTGATGGGCGGCACGAGCGCGAGCCCGACCATGGCCTCCGGGGTCGTACCGACTCCGTACGCGACGACCGCACCCACGACCATCCCGGAGACAACGACGGCGCCCGGCATCGCGGAAGCCCCTCAAGCACCGGTCTCCCGCCCGACATCGACGTCGACGTCCGCGTCGACTCCGACGCCCGCGGCCACCGCCACGCCGACCCCCACTCCGACACCCAGCCGGACCGCCGACTCCCCTGCCCCGGCGCCGAGTCGACCCGGTCTGTGCGTGCCGATCATCGGGCTCTGCGTGAACGGACTCGGGCAGCACTGAGCGGCGGACCCGGCCTCTACGCCGGTGACGAGTCCCGGCGGGTGAGAAGCCAGGGTTCGACCACGCCGAGGCCGCGCACCGGGCGCTGCCACATGGGCTGGAGGGCGAAGCGGTAGGTCGGTGCTTCCTCGCCCTCCTTCTCGGCGGTGGCCGCGGCCTCGGCGGCCTCCGCCTCGGAGGCGGGGGCCTCGCCGCTGCGGATCAGCTCCTCGGCGAAGGCGCTGTCGACGAGGACGGCGTCGCGGGGAGCTATCGAGGTGAGCCGGGAGGCGAGGTTGACCGTGGTGCCGAAGACGTCGCCCATGCGGGTCGTCACCGTGCCGAAGGCGATGCCGACGCGGAGTTCGGGCATGGTCTCGTCGCCCGCCATGGTCTCGATCAGGCGCAGCGCGATCTCGGCGGCGACCCCGGCGTCGTCCGCGGAGAAGAGGACCTCGTCGCCCAGGGTCTTGATGAGCCGGCCGCCGCGCGCGGCCACCAGGTCGGCGGCGGTGGTCTCGAAGGCCTCGACGAGTTCGCCGAGTTCGTCCTCCTCCATGCGGCGGGTGAGGCGGGTGAAACCGACCAGGTCGGCGAAGCCCACGGCCAGGCGCCGGTCGACCATCTCCTCGTCGTCACCGGCCTGGACGACCCGGCCCGCCGAGGCGGCGAGCTGGCGGCGCCAGACGTAGACGAGGAACTCCTCCAGTTCGGGGAGCAGCAGCTCGATGATCGGGTACGTCACCTCGGTGCGGGACATGCCCGGCTCCGGCGGCTCGGTCAGGCCCTCCAGGAACGAGTCCATCTGCCAGCCGGCCAGCCGGGCGGTGGTCTGCCCGGTGGAGCGGGCCACCTGCACGGCCATCGCCTCGCTCAGCAGCCCCGCCTCGACCAGACCGGCGAGGCGCCGCAGCGCGAGGACGTCCGCCTCGGTGAACGCCTTGGCCTGGCCGACGTCGGCGAAGCCCATGGCGCGCCAGAAGCGGGTGGCCAGCTCCATGGAGACACCGGCGGTGCGGGCCGCCTGGAAGGGCGTGTAGCGGCGCTCCGCGCCGAGGATGAGTCCTTCGAGACGCAGCGCGAGCGGATTCTCGCCGGGATCGGCCGCGTCGGCGGCATCGGGGTCCACCCGGCCGTCCGCGTCCGCGCCGGAGCCCGTGTCGTCGACGGTCACGCCTGCTGCCCTTCCGATCTGCCACGGTCAGGTATCGACCGGGCCCAATGCTACGGCAGGTGTGGGCCAGCTCACTCCGTGAGTCACGCGGAGATGACGGTTGCAAGAGCGCCCGGGGTCATGCCGGGCGCAGGCGCACGATGTCTCCCGCCCCCCACGGGCTCCTGCACTCCGTCCGCCAAGGCCCGGGATCAACCACACGTCCCCGGCGATCATCACCACCACTCCGACGATCCACCACCCCGACAACCCGGACCAGGCCCGCCACGACCGACCGCGTCACACTGACACGACGGCCACCACAGCGGCCAAGGTCACGCGGGGCGCAGATGCACGATGTCCCCCGCCCCCACGGGCTCCTGCACTCCGTCCGCCGTGGCCAGGACGAGCCGTCCGTCCCCGTCGATCGCGACGGCCTCCCCGGTGATCGACCGGTCCCCGGGCAGTTCGGCCCGTACGGTCCGGCCGAGTGTGGCGCAGCCGGCCGCGTAGGTCTCCTGGAGGCCGCTCTCCACCGGGTCGCCGCCCGCCGCGCGCCACTTGTCGTACCAGTGCTCCAGGGACCGCAGCACGGCCCGCAGCAGGGGGTCCCGGTCCGTGGTGACCGCGCCGGCCAGAACCAGGGAGGCCGCCTGGGGGACCGGAAGCTCGTCCTCGCGCAGGGTGACGTTGATGCCGACGCCGACGATCACGGCCTGGTCCCCGGCGCGCTCGGCGAGGATGCCGCCGGCCTTGCGTTCCTCCCCACCGACAGTGACCAGGAGGTCGTTGGGCCACTTGAGTGACGTGTCGACGCCGGCCGAGCGGGCCAGGCCGGTGGCGACGGCGACCCCGGTGAGCAACGGGAGCCAGCCCCAGCGGGCCACGGGGACGTCGCCCGGCTCCAGGAGGACGGAGAAGAACAGGCCGGAGCGGGCCGGTGCGGTCCACTGCCGGTCGAGGCGTCCGCGCCCCGAGGTCTGCTCCTCGGCGACCAGGACGGTGCCCTCGGCGGCCTTGCCCGCGGCGGCCAGGGCCACCAGGTCGGAGTTGGTGGAACCGGTGCGCTGCACGACCTCCACCCCGGTCCACAGCCCGCCCGCCCGCACGAGTCCGCGCCGCAGCGCGCCGGCGTTGAGGGGAGGCCGTTCCAGATCGGACCAACGGCTGCTGTCGTCTGAGGCATCTCGCGGCGTCATGCAAGCCACCCTAGGTGTGTTGTACGCCGCACTGCCGATCGGTGAACCCGCCACTACTCTACGGATGAGTAACAGTCCCCCCTTTTGAGCAGGCAGGGAGCCGCAATCCCGATGTCCGAGCCGGAAGCGCCTCAAGAGATCGACATCCACACGACCGCCGGGAAGATCGCGGATCTTCACCGCCGTATCCAGGAGGCGACGCACGCCGGCTCGGAACGCGCGGTCGAAAAGCAGCACGCCAAGGGCAAGTTGACGGCCCGTGAGCGGATCGACCTGCTCCTCGACGAGGACTCCTTCGTCGAGTTCGACGAGCTGACCCGGCACCGGTCCACGGACTTCGGCCTGGAGCAGAACCGTCCGTACGGCGACGGGGTCGTCTCCGGGTACGGCACGGTCGACGGGCGTCCCGTGGCCGTGTTCTCCCAGGACTTCACCGTGTTCGGCGGCGCGCTGGGCGAGGTCTACGGCCAGAAGATCGTCAAGGTCATGGACTTCGCGCTGAAGACCGGCTGCCCGGTCATCGGCATCAACGACTCGGGCGGCGCCCGCATCCAGGAGGGCGTGGCCTCCCTCGGGGCGTACGGCGAGATCTTCCGCCGCAACACCCACGCGTCCGGTGTGATCCCGCAGATCAGCCTGGTCGTCGGCCCCTGCGCGGGCGGTGCGGTCTACTCCCCGGCGATCACCGACTTCACGGTGATGGTCGACCAGACCTCGCACATGTTCATCACCGGCCCGGACGTCATCAAGACGGTCACCGGCGAGGACGTCGGCTTCGAGGAGCTGGGCGGGGCGCGGACCCACAACTCGACGTCCGGTGTGGCGCATCACATGGCGGGCGACGAGAAGGACGCGATCGAGTACGTCAAGCAGTTGCTGTCGTACCTCCCGTCCAACAACCTCAGCGAGCCCCCGGCGTTCCCGGAGGAGGCGGACCTCGCCGTCACGGACGAGGACCGCGAGCTGGACACGCTGGTCCCGGACAGCGCGAACCAGCCGTACGACATGCACACGGTGATCGAACACGTCCTGGACGACGCCGAGTTCTTCGAGACGCAGCCGCTGTTCGCGCCGAACATCCTCACCGGGTTCGGGCGGGTGGAGGGCCGTCCGGTCGGGATCGTCGCCAACCAGCCGATGCAGTTCGCCGGTTGCCTCGACATCGACGCGTCCGAGAAGGCGGCCCGCTTCGTCCGCACCTGCGACGCGTTCAACGTCCCGGTCATCACCTTCGTGGACGTCCCCGGCTTCCTGCCGGGCGTGGACCAGGAGCACACGGGCATCATCCGCCGGGGCGCGAAGCTGATCTACGCGTACGCGGAGGCCACGGTCCCGCTCATCACGGTCATCACCCGCAAGGCCTTCGGCGGCGCCTACGACGTCATGGGCTCCAAGCACCTGGGTGCCGACCTCAACCTCGCCTGGCCGACCGCCCAGATCGCCGTCATGGGCGCCCAGGGCGCGGTCAACATCCTGCACCGGCGCACCATCGCCGAGGCGGAGGCGGCCGGCGACGTCGAGGCGACCCGGGCCCGGCTCATCCAGGAGTACGAGGACGCCCTCCTCAACCCCTACATCGCGGCCGAGCGCGGCTACATCGACGCGGTGGTGCTGCCCTCCGACACCCGCCGCCATGTCGTACGGGGACTGCGCCAGCTCCGCAGCAAGCGCGAGTCCCTGCCTCCGAAGAAGCACGGCAACATCCCCCTGTAGAGGAGCCGTTGTGACGATCAAGGTCGTACGGGGCAACCCGACCCCCGAGGAGCTGGCCGCCGCCCTGGCGGTGGTCAGGGCCCGCGCCGCGGCGGCGGCAGCCACACCGCCCGGCGCCCCGAGGCAGCGCGACGCGTGGTCGGACCCGGCCCGCATCGCGTCCGCCCGGCTGCCCCACCCGGGGCCGAGTGCGTGGACCCGTACCTTCTGGCCGGGTTAAAGAAGGTCGGCGACGGCTTCGGCCATCACCTCGTACCCCTCGTCGTCGGGGTGCAGGTGATCGCCGAAGTCGTACGACGGGTGCAGCCGGTCCGGGTCATCCGGGTCGGCCATCACCCGGTTCAGGTCGACGATCTTGTCGAACTCCCCTGAGCAGCGCACCCATTCATTGACCTCGTGGCTCACCTTCGCCGCGCGCTCACCCCAGTGGTCCGACCCGCCGAACGGCAGCAAGGTCGCCCCGATCACGGTCAGTCCGCGCGCCTGCCGTATCAACTCCCGGTACCCGGCGACGATTTCACCCGCCTCGACCACCGGCGCCGGCTTGTACGTCGGCTGTTCGTCCGTCTCGCTGAACCCGATGTCGTTGAGGCCCAGCAGCACGACGAGCGTGTCCACCCCGGCGAGCCGCAGCACATCCCGCCCGAGCCTGTGCACACCCCGCTCCCCGTACCACGCGGAGTCGTTGAGCAGCAGGTTCCCACCGATCCCCGCGTTCAGCACGGGTCGTCCCGTCCGCCGGGCCAGCGCGTCCGACCAGCGCCGGTCGGCCCCCGGCGTCGAGCCGAATCCGTCGGTGATCGAGTCGCCGAAGAGCACGATCCCGTCCGTGCGCCCCGAGTCGGTCTCGACGGCGGACAGGAAGTACCAGGACTCGCTGGACTCCGTGAACCCCTCCCCGTCCAGCAGGCACCCGGGACCCCGGTGGCTGGTCGCGAAGGCCTGCGCGTGAAAGGTCGCCGGCCCGGTCGCCGTGTCGAAGTAGAGGGTGACAGCCACCGACTCCCCTGCCGCTACGGCGAGTTGGACCGCGTCGCTCACCAACTCCCCCCGCGCCGGCATCTCCCCCACCGCCGCGCCCCCGAAAGTCAGCGGCGCGACGGCCCCGCCACGGGCCACGGAGCCGGCCGCGATCCGCACCGGCGAGGTCCCGTACACGTTCGAGAACCGCACCCGCACCCGCTCCCCACCCGCCGTCAGCCGCACGACCTGGCGCACCGACTGCCGCCAGAAGCCCTCGCGGGACCAGTTGGGGGTGAAGCCCTCGGCGGGGAGCTGGGGGGACGCGATCCAGGCAGCGGTGAACATGGCACACCTCTCCAAAGGGAACTGCAGCCCCATTACCTTAACGGAACCGTGGACCCTTTTGGTGAGCCCCGGAGAAGTTGAGTACGCGTACTCAGGCGCCCCCGCCCATGTCGCCGCAAGCTCGGAAACATGTTGTGGTCCGACCCTGACGACGAGCCTCCCGAGGAGCTGCGGGAGATGCAGGTGATGTTGCGGCGGCTCGGGGTTCTCATGGCGCTCGCGATGGTGCTGGCGATGATCGTGATCGGGCTGGCGTGAGCGGTGCGGGCGGCGCCGATACCCTGGCCGTATGACAGATCAGCCGCGCCGCCGACTCGTGCTCGCCTCCCAGTCCCCCGCCCGGCTGGGCCTGTTGCGGCAGGCCGGGCTCGACCCCGAGGTGATCGTGAGCGGGGTGGACGAGGACGCCGTCAGCGCCCCCACCCCGGCCGAGTTGGCGCTCGCCCTCGCCGAGGCGAAGGCCTCCGTCGTCGCCGCGAAGCCCGAGGTCATGGGTGCGCTGGTGATCGGCTGCGACTCGGTGCTCGACCTGGACGGGGAGGCCCTGGGCAAACCCGCCGACGCCGAGGAGGCCACCGCCCGCTGGAAGTCGATGCGCGGCCGGGCCGGCACGCTCCAGACCGGTCACTGCGTCTACGACACGACGAGCGGCCGGTATGTCTCGGCGACCGC
The DNA here is from genome assembly GCF_040681835.1 of Streptomyces sp. NPDC051576. Classification (NCBI taxonomy): domain Bacteria; kingdom Bacillati; phylum Actinomycetota; class Actinomycetes; order Kitasatosporales; family Streptomycetaceae; genus Streptomyces; species Streptomyces sp. NPDC051576. The sequence goes on along the minus strand of NZ_JBFAZO010000001.1, from coordinate 599,459 downwards.
GTCCACCGTCGTCCGCTTCGGCGAGCCGACCGACGCCGAGGTCGCCGCGTACGTCGCCTCGGGTGAACCCCTTTACGTCGCCGGTGCGTTCACCCTCGACGGCCGCTCGGCGCCGTTCATCGAGGGCATCGACGGCGACCACGGCAATGTGATCGGCATCAGCCTGCCGCTGGTTCGCCGCCTGCTGGCCCAACTGGGCGTCGGCATCACGGAGTTGTGGACCCCGCCAGAGGGGTGATCAGGAGGGGCTGGGGGCCGGCGGCGGGGCGATCGGGGCCGGGGCCGGATCGTTGTCCGGCTGCCCTGGGTCCTTGGGGCCCTCCGGCGCCGGGGCCGCGTCCGAGGGGCCCGCGAGACGGTCGTAGGTCATCAGCAGCAGGACGACCAGGCCGAGCACCACGACCATGAACAGGAACGCGCCGGTGCCCACCATGGCCCACGCGAACGCGCCCAGCAGCCCGTGCACCACCGCCACGCTGATCAGCAGCACGCGGCCGAGGCCGGCCGGGGCGCGGTCGCGCAGCGCGACGAGCAGGGCGACCACACCGCACAGGGCGAAGTAGAGGCCGAAGACGACCCCACCGGCCTTCGAGCCCACGGACATGGCGTCCGGGTCGAGACCCGCCAGGGACATGTCCTGGCGGTCGACGACGATCCCCAGGAACCAGTTCAGCGCCGCTATGCCGACGGCCTCCGCGAACAGGACGACCGCCAAGATCCAAGCCACCGGCCTGCGCACCACCGGCCCCCACCCACTTCCGTCCTGCTGCCGTTCGAGACACCCCGAACGCTACTAACGGGTAAACCACGGGACAAGGGTTGTGGCGGGGGCAAAGAATCATTGGGCCATTCGTAGGGACTCCACAAAGAAACGGCGTGGCGCGCGGCACGCTCTCACAGAGACCTTGACCACACCGGAGGGCTAGGGTTTTACGGAGGAGTCCTGCGTACCGAGGTGCGACAAGGGATTTCGCGGGTCGAGCGGGCCTCGCATCACGCTCCGTGTGGGCAAGCTCACCACTGGGGACGGGTCGATGCGTCGTGTCGGCAGTCCCTAAACTCGGCTTGTTTCAAGGAGGGAGCCTCAATCGTGCGCAAGGTGCTCATCGCCAATCGTGGCGAAATCGCTGTCCGCGTAGCCCGGGCCTGCCGGGACGCCGGGATCGCGAGCGTGGCCGTATACGCCGACCCGGACCGGGACGCTCTGCATGTCCGCGCCGCGGATGAGGCGTTCGCCCTGGGCGGTGACACACCCGCGAGCAGCTACCTGGACATCGAGAAGGTGCTGAACGCCGCCCGCGAGTCGGGCGCGGACGCCATCCACCCCGGCTACGGCTTCCTGTCGGAGAACGCCGAGTTCGCCCAGGCCGTCCTCGACGCCGGCCTGATCTGGATCGGCCCGCCCCCGCAGGCCATCCGCGACCTCGGCGACAAGGTCGCCGCCCGGCACATCGCGCAGCGCGCGGGCGCCCCGCTGGTGGCCGGCACCCCGGACCCGGTGTCGGGTTCGGAGGAGGTCGTCGCGTTCGCCGAGCAGCACGGCCTGCCGATCGCGATCAAGGCCGCGTTCGGTGGCGGCGGCCGCGGCCTGAAGGTCGCCCGCACCCTCGAAGAAGTCCCCGAGCTGTACGACTCGGCCGTCCGCGAGGCCGTTGCCGCCTTCGGTCGCGGTGAGTGCTTCGTCGAGCGCTACCTCGACAAGCCCCGGCACGTGGAGACGCAGTGCCTGGCCGACTCCCACGGCAACGTCGTCGTCGTATCGACGCGTGACTGCTCACTCCAGCGCCGCCACCAGAAGCTGGTCGAGGAGGCGCCCGCGCCGTTCCTCTCCGACGAGCAGGTCGCCGAGCTGTACGCGTCCTCGAAGGCGATCCTGAAGGAGGCCGGCTATGTCGGCGCCGGGACCGTCGAGTTCCTCGTCGGCCAGGACGGCACCATCTCCTTCCTGGAGGTCAACACCCGCCTCCAGGTCGAGCACCCGGTCACCGAGGAGGTCGCCGGCCTCGACCTCGTGCGCGAGATGTTCCGCATCGCCGACGGCGAGGAACTGGGCTACGGCGATCCCGAACTGCGCGGCCACTCCTTCGAGTTCCGCATCAACGGCGAGGACCCCGGCCGCGGCTTCCTGCCCGCCCCCGGCACGGTGACCACGTTCGCCCCGCCGTCGGGCCCCGGTGTCCGCCTGGACGCCGGCGTCGAGTCCGGCAGCGTCATCGGTCCCGCCTGGGACTCCCTCCTCGCCAAGCTGATCGTCACCGGCGCCACCCGTGAGCAGGCGCTCCAGCGGGCCGCGCGTGCGCTGGCCGAGTTCCAGGTCGAGGGCATGGCCACCGCCATCCCGTTCCACCGCGCGGTCGTCGCCGACCCCGCGTTCGCCCCCGAACTCACCGGCAGCGCGGACCCGTTCACGGTCCACACCCGCTGGATCGAGACCGAGTTCGTCAACGACATCAAGCCCTTCGCCGCCGCCACGGACACCGAGGCGGACGAGGACACCGACCGCGAGACGATCGTCGTCGAGGTCGGCGGCAAGCGTCTGGAGGTCTCCCTCCCCGTCTCGCTCGGCATGTCGCTGGCCCGCACCGGTCTCGCGGCGGGTGCCAAGCCCAAGCGGCGGGCGGCCAGGAAGTCCGGCCCGGTCGCCTCCGGCGACACCCTCGCCTCCCCGATGCAGGGCACGATCGTCAAGGTCGCGGTCGAGGAGGGCCAGGAGGTCAAGGAGGGCGACCTGATCGTCGTCCTTGAGGCGATGAAGATGGAACAGCCGCTGAACGCCCACAAGTCCGGCACCATCAAGGGCCTCGGCGCGGAGGTCGGCGCGTCCGTCACCTCCGGCGCCGCGATCTGCGAGATCAAGGACTGACCCGCAGCACGTCGAGAGGTGCCCGGCCGACAGGAACAGCCTGTCCGCCGGGCACCTCTGTAATGTGACGGGACAACGCGGCGGCGCGCCGAGGAGGGCGGAGGGGACCCATGGCCAACACAGCCAGGCCGCCGGCGGGCCTGCGTGCCGACGCCCGCCGCAACTACGAGCGGCTGCTCGCCGAGGCCCGCGTGTCCTTCGCCGCGCACGGCACGGACGCGTCCCTGGAGGACGTGGCCCGGCGCGCGGGCGTAGGCATCGGCACCCTGTACCGCCACTTCCCGAACCGGCAGTCCCTGATGAGCGCGGTCTTCGAGGACGCGGTGGGTGAACTCCTCGCCCGGTCAAGAGAGTTGCTGTCCGCGCCGGAGCCGTGTGCGGCGCTGGTGACGTGGTTGCGGGAGATCGTCGCCCACGCCGGTGAGTACCGGGGGTTGGCGCGGGCGTTGATGGCGGTGGCTCATGACGATTCGTCGGCGTTGGGCCGGTGCAGTGGCCCTATCCGGGAGGCCGGGGGCGCCTTGTTGTCCCGGGCGCAGGTCGCCGGGGTCGTGCGGGAGGACGTCGAGATCGGCGACCTGCTGCAACTGACCCATGCGATCGCGCTCGCGGCGGAGGGGGACCCTGGGGATGCGGGGCTGGCCGACCGGTTGCTGGCGTTGACCTTGCGAGGACTGAAGGCGTAGTCACCCGCACGCCCTTGGCGGCGCTGCCCCCTCCGCGTGCCTATTGGTTCATCGGTCCTGTTGCGGTCTTGTTGCGGTCTATTGCGGTCCTCTTGGTCAACGCCTGCGGAGGTCCGCCACCCTCGCCGCTCGTTCCGCGCGCTCCGGCGACTCGCCGCCGAGTACGCCGGCCGCTCGCAACCCCGGGCCCCCGCCCGGCACTTGACCCCGTCGCGGAGCCGGGAGGGGTACGTCCCGGCGGCGTTGCTCCCGCGCCGAGGCCTGATCACCCCCCTGGCTTCCCGACGCGCCGGCCACGGCGATCTGCACCCCCTGGTCGGCCAGGGCCTGCAACTCGGTGGCCGCACGGTCGTCGTGGCCCGGGGGCTCGTCGGTGACGAGGCGGGTGATCACGTCGGTGGGCACGGTCTGGAACATGGTGTCCGTACCGAGCTTGGTGTGGTCGGCGAGGACGACGACCTCGGCGGCCGCCTGGACGAGGGCCCGGTCGACGGAGGCCGAGAGCATGTTGGACGTGGACAGCCCGCGCTCGGCGGTCAGCCCGCTACCGGAGAGGAAGGCCCGGGAGACCCGCAGCCCCTGGAGGGACTGCTCGGCCCCGCTGCCCACCAGCGCGTAGTTGGAGCCGCGCAGGGTGCCGCCGGTCATCACCACCTCCACGCGGTTGGCATGGGCCAACGCCTGTGCCACCAGAAGGGAGTTGGTGACGACGGTCAGGCCGGGGACCCGCGCGAGTCGGCGCGCGAGTTCCTGGGTGGTGGTACCCGCCCCGACCACGATGGCTTCGCCCTCTTCGACGAAGCTCGCGGCGAGATCGGCGATGGCCGTCTTCTCGGCGGTCGCGAGATGCGATTTCTGCGGAAAGCCGGACTCCCGCGTGAACCCGCCCGGCAATACCGCACCGCCGTGCCGGCGGTCGAGGAGTCCTTCTGCCTCCAGTGCGCGCACGTCCCGCCGTACGGTCACTTCGGAGGTCTGGACGACGCGGGCGAGCTCACGGAGCGATACGGCCCCATTCGCTCGCACCATTTCGAGGATCAATTGGCGACGTTCTGCAGCGAACACGAAACTGACAGTAACCCCAACGACCGTCTGCTTTCAGCAGTTTGCGGTGAATAGCAGAAGTTGTTCGCACAGCAGGGCGAGAAGTGGTATAGGGCTTAGTCCCGCCGCCTATGCCGCACGAATGGGCGGCGACTCCCCGTGACCAGCGGGGAGTCGGTCCGACGTCAGACTTCGCCCGTCGCCTTCCGGGTGTGGAGCTGTCGGGCCACCTCGGCGATCGAGCCGGAGAGGGACGGGTACACGGTGAAGGCGTTCGCGATCTGTTCGACCGTCAGATTGTTGTCGACGGCGATCGAGATGGGGTGGATCAGTTCCGAGGCGCGGGGCGCCACGACCACACCGCCGACGATGATGCCGGTGCCCGGGCGGCAGAAGATCTTGACGAAGCCGTCCCGGATGCCCTGCATCTTGGCGCGCGGGTTGCGGAGGAGGGGGAGCTTCACGACCCGGGCGTCGATCTTGCCGGAGTCGACGTCGGACTGGCTGTAGCCCACGGTCGCGATCTCGGGGTCGGTGAAGACGTTGGAGGAGACCGTCTTCAGGTTGAGCGGGGCCACCGCGTCGCCGAGGAAGTGGTACATGGCGATACGGCCCTGCATCGCGGCCACCGAGGCGAGCGCGAAGACGCCGGTGACGTCGCCGGCCGCGTACACGCCGGGGGCGGTCGTCCGCGAGACCTTGTCGGTCCAGATGTGGCCCGAGTCGCGCAGCCTGACGCCCGCCTCCTCCAGGCCCATGCCTTCAGAGTTCGGGATGGCGCCGACGGCCATGAGGCAGTGGGAGCCGGTGATGACACGGCCGTCGGCGAGGGTGACCTCGACCTTGTCGCCGACCCGCTTGGCGGACTGGGCGCGGGAGCGGGCCATGACGTTCATGCCGCGGCGCCGGAAGACGTCTTCGAGCACGGCGGCGGCGTCCGGGTCCTCGCCGGGCAGGACCCGGTCGCGCGAGGAGACGAGGGTGACCTTCGACCCGAGGGCCTGGTAGGCACCGGCGAACTCGGCACCCGTGACACCCGACCCGACCACGATCAGTTCTTCGGGGAGTTCGGTGAGGTCGTAGACCTGGGTCCAGTTCAGGATGCGCTCGCCGTCCGGGCAGGCGTCGTCCAGCTCGCGGGGGTGACCGCCGGTGGCGATGAGGACGGCGTCGGCGACGAGGGTCTCCTCGGTCCCGTCGGCGGCCTTCACGATCACCTTGCGCGAACCGTCGATGGCCTGCATGCCGTCGAGCCGCCCCCGGCCCCGCATGACCCGGGCGCCGGCCCGCGTCACCGAGGCGGTGATGTCGTGCGACTGGGCGAGCGCGAGCCGCTTCACACGCCGGTTGACCTTGCCGAGGTCGACACCGACGACCCGGGCCGCCTGCTCCAGCGGTGGAGTGTCATCGGCGACGATGATCCCCAGCTCCTCGTACGACGAGTCGAAGGTGGTCATCACCTCAGCCGTCGCGATAAGGGTCTTCGACGGCACGCAGTCGGTCAGCACCGACGCCCCGCCCAGACCGTCGCAGTCGACGACGGTCACCTCCGCGCCGAGCTGCGCGGCCACCAGCGCCGCTTCATAGCCGCCGGGTCCGCCACCGATGATCACGATCCGAGTCACGTACCCCATTGTCCCGCACGCTTCAAGGTGCTTCCGCCCGGGGCGGCCGGGTACTGTCGCGGGAGCCCGGTCGCCGACCCGACGGGAGGGCCCGACGCCCTCCGCACAAGCGGCCGGCGCGTGCCCCGGGCACGGGGAACATGGGCGCCGGAAGCACTTCAAAGCGCTCACCCGAGGCAGCCGGGCCCCGCCCCCAGTCCCACCGCCAGCCCCGAGGACAGGCGCCGCGCGGCCGCCGCAGAAGCCGCCCGTGTCGCCGCCGGTGCGGGCCCCAGCACGGGGAGCGTAGGCGCCGGAAGCACTTCAAGGCGCTCACCCGGGGCGGCAGGGCCCTGCCGTCGGAGTCCCTCCGCCGACCTGGCGGGGCCGCACCCAGCGCGCAAAGCGGTCGGTGCCTGCCCCCGGCACGGGGGGGGAGAACATAGGCGCCAGAAGCACACTTCAAGGCGCTCGCCCGAGGCGCCGGGCCCCGCCCCCCAGTCCCGCCGCCTCCCCCGAGGACGACCCCCGCACCCACCCCGAAAGCCGCCGACATCGCACCCGCCGCGTGCCCCGGCGCGAGGAACATGGGCGCCGGGCCCCGCGCCAGGGCATTCGCGGCCGGGCCCGGAGTCGCCCCCAGGTGCGGCCGGTGCGGGAGTGACACGCGGGTTCGCTGCCGTACTCTCGGAGCATGTCGCTCTACGCCGCGTACGCCGGCAATCTCGACGCGCGGCTGATGACCCGCCGCGCCCCGCACTCGCCGCTGCGCGCCACGGGCTGGCTGAACGGATGGCGGCTGACCTTCGGCGGTGAGCACATGGGCTGGGAGGGTGCGCTCGCGACGATCGTGGAGGCGCCGCGCTCCCAGGTCTTCGTCGCGCTGTACGAGATCGCGCCGCCCGACGAGGAGTCCATGGACCGCTGGGAGGGCGTCGGCCTCGACGTCTACCGCCGGATGCGGGTGCGGGTGCACACGCTGGACGGCGAGGAACCCGCCTGGGTGTACGTCCTCAACGGGTACGAGGGCGGCCTGCCCTCGGCCCGGTATCTCGGTGAGCTCGCCGACGCCGCCGAGTCGGCCGGGGCACCCCACGACTACGTGATGGAGCTGCGGAAGCGTCCCTGCTGAGGGCTTCCACCACACAACGCCGGGCACAGGCCTCGTTGGAAACGACAAGACAACGATCGCAATCCCGTGAGCTCTGTCATCTACGCGCGTAGGCCCGGACCGGCTACGCTCATCCGCGTGAACGCATCTCTTCTTCCGGACGACATCCAGGGCGACCCCCATGCCGCCGCTGACGCCGCCGCCACGCGCCTGCGCGAACTGACGGGCGCCGAGACCCACGACGTCGCCCTTGTGATGGGCTCCGGCTGGGGACCGGCCGTCGACGCCCTCGGCGTCCCCGAGGCCGACTTCCCCGTCACCGAGCTGCCCGGCTTCCCGCCGCCGGCCGTCGAGGGCCACGGCGGCAGGATCCGCTCGTACGGGATCGGGGACAAGCGCGCGCTGGTCTTCCTCGGCCGTACCCACTACTACGAGGGCCGCGGTGTCGCCGCCGTCGCGCACGGCGTCCGTACCGCCGTCGCGGCCGGCTGCAAGACCGTCGTGCTGACCAACGGCTGCGGCGGGCTGCGCGAGGGCATGCGCCCCGGCCAGCCGGTGCTGATCAGCGACCACATCAACCTCACCGCGACCTCCCCGATCGTCGGCGCGAACTTCGTCGACCTGACGGATCTGTACTCACCGCGCCTGCGCGCCCTCTGCAAGGAGATCGACCCGGCGCTGGAGGAGGGTGTCTACGCCCAGTTCCCCGGCCCGCACTACGAGACTCCGGCCGAGATCCGCATGGCCCGGGTGATCGGGGCGGACCTGGTGGGCATGTCCACGGTGCTGGAAGCGATCGCGGCGCGTGAGGCGGGGGCGGAGGTGCTGGGGATTTCCCTGGTGACGAATCTTGCGGCGGGGATGACGGGGGAACCGTTGAACCACGAGGAGGTTCTTCAGGCCGGGCGGGATTCCGCCACGCAGATGGGGTCGCTGCTGGCTCAGGTGCTGGGCAGGCTGTAGGTCCCCACCCCTCACACCCCGAAACGCAAGGACAACAGGAGAGGTTGACCGGACGTGCACGACGACGATCTCATCGCGCGGGCCAGGACCTGGCTCGCCGAGGACCCCGACGCCGACACCCGTGAGGAGCTGGGGAAGCTCATCGACGCCGGGGACGTCACGGAACTCGCGGAGCGTTTCGGCGGCACCCTCCAGTTCGGCACCGCCGGTCTGCGGGGCGAACTCGGCGCCGGACCCATGCGCATGAACCGCGCGGTCGTCATCCGGGCCGCCGCCGGTCTCGCCGCGTACCTGAAGAAGAACGGCGACACCGGCGGACTCGTCGTCATCGGCTACGACGCCCGGCACAAGTCCGCCGACTTCGCCCGCGACACCGCCGCAGTGATGACGGGTGCGGGACTCCGGGCGACCGTACTGCCCCGGCCACTCCCCACCCCCGTCCTCGCCTTCGCCATACGGCATCTCGGTGCCGTCGCGGGCGTGGAGGTCACCGCCAGCCACAACCCGCCCCGGGACAACGGCTACAAGGTCTACCTCGGCGACGGCTCCCAGATCGTGCCCCCGGCCGACGCGGAGATCGCCGCCGAGATCGACGCCGTCGCCTCCCTGCACGACGTGCCCCGCCCGGAGACCGGCTGGGAGATCCTCGACGAGGCCGTCCTGGACGCCTACCTCGCCCGCACGGACGCCGTCCTCGCCGCCGGTTCCCCGCGCACCGCCCGCACCGTCTACACGGCGATGCACGGCGTCGGCAAGGACGTCCTGCTGGCCGCGTTCGCCCGCGCGGGCTTCCCGGAGCCCGTGCTCGTCGCCGAGCAGGCCGAGCCCGACCCGGACTTCCCGACCGTCGCGTTCCCCAACCCGGAGGAGCCCGGCGCGATGGACCTCGCCTTCGCCCGGGCCCGCGCCACCGACCCGGACCTGATCATCGCCAACGACCCCGACGCGGACCGCTGCGCCGTCGCCGTGAAGGCGGACGGGGACTGGCGGATGCTGCGCGGCGACGAGGTCGGCTCCCTGCTCGCCGCACACCTCGTGCGGCGCGGCGCCCGCGGCACCTTCGCCGAGTCGATCGTCTCCTCCTCCCTCCTCGGCCGGATCGCCGAGAAGGCGGGCCTGCCCTACGAGGAGACCCTCACCGGCTTCAAGTGGATCGCGCGCGTCGACGGTCTGCGCTACGGCTACGAGGAGGCCCTCGGCTACTGCGTGGACCCGGACGGCGTACGCGACAAGGACGGCATCACGGCGGCCCTGCTGATCACCGAGCTGGCGTCCGAGCTGAAGGAGGAGGGCCGCGATCTGCTCGACCTCCTCGACGATCTCGCCGTAGCACACGGTCTGCACGCCACCGATCAACTCTCCGTGCGCGTCGAGGACTTGACCGTCATCGCGGACGCCATGCGGCGGTTGCGCGAGCGGCCGCCGACGCGGCTCGCGGGCCTGCGGGTGACGAAGGCGGAGGATCTCACCGAGGGCACCGACGCGCTCCCGCCCACGGACGGCCTGCGCTACACGCTCGACGGCGCCCGCGTCATCGTCCGGCCCAGCGGCACCGAGCCCAAACTGAAGTGCTATCTGGAGGTCGTGGTCCCCGTCGCCGCGCACGCCGACCTCCCGGCGGCCCGGGCACGGGCGGCCGAGACCCTCGCGACGATCAAGCGGGACCTGTCGGCGGCAGCCGGTATCTGAGGGGAAAAGGCCCCGGTTCAGAGGGAGTTGGGCTGCCGAGGCGCTCCGGCAGCCCCGCAACCACGGTCAGGACAGCCACCGCGTGACGAGCAGCGCGACCCAGGCGATACCGAGGACCGCGGCGAACGGCCACAGCGGACGCCCGCGCTCCCGCTCGCCGCTCTCACCCGTGGGGCGCAGGGCGGGATCGTCGATCATCGCGGAGAGTTCGGCGGCGAGGGCGTCGTAGGGGTGGGTGAGGCCGCGCTTGCGCTGGAGCCAGGGCCAGCGGGGTGCGGAGACGTCCCAGTGGTCGCCGTCGCGCACCCGCAGCTTCAGCTCGAACGCCTCCCGGCGGGCCGAACGGAGGTCGTCCCAGAGGACGTGGCGCGGCCGGCGCAGACCGTTCAGCCAGATGCCGGTGCTGTCGGCGGTGATACGCCAGCACAGTTTCCGGGGGACGAGGGCGGCACCCGCGAGACCGCCGACGAACAGCACGGTCCCGTTCCAGAGGCCCGGGTCGCTCCCGATCCAGAGGACCCAGCCGGCCCACTGCACCACCAGGAAGGTCGACAGCCAGTCCACCGGCCCCGCCCGCCAGCGCCGTGCCGGCACGGGTGTCAACCCCCGCGCGGCCTCGACCAGTTCCTGGTGCTCCGCGTCGGCCCGCGCCGCCCGCTCCACGGCCCGCTTCTCCCGGGCGAGCCGCCGCCGCAGGCCGTGCTCGGACACTGGCCGCACGGGCCCGGTCGACCACTCCGTCACCGGCGGCTCGCCCGGCTTCGGGGAGGCGCTCACGAGCAGCACTTCGGCGCCGTCGCAGGGCGTGCCGTAGAGGACGGCCTCGCGCAGGGGGCCGTGCTCGTCGCCCCTGCTCCCGTCGAGGAATTCGTCCAGTTCCGCCTCGGCGTCCTCGTCGGCCGCCTTGTCGTCGGCGTGCTCCATCACAGGGACCGTGAACAGCGGTCGTAGCGCCGTCGGGTCGTCCGCCGCGAAGACCACGGCGTCCCCGTGGGCGTCCTTGCGGACGAGGACCCGCAGCACCGGCGCGGGCGCCCGGCGCAGCGCGACGGCCCGGCGCCGGCCGAGGGCTCCGGAGAGGATCAGGGTGAGGGCCAGCCCGGCCAGGAACAGGCCCGTGGCGACCGCCTCCGGGCGGTCGTCCGCCCACAGGCCGGAGGTGCAGAGCAGGACGACACCGGGTACGGCCAGAACGGCCCCGAGCCGGAGGAGAAGCACGCCCCGCCGTACCGGACCGTCCGCGTCCGGCAGTGAGGCCGTGACCCCGCCGGCCGCCGCAAGGGCGCTGTGCCGCTGACGGGCACGCGCGCGTGCCCGTAGTTCGGTGGCCGTCACGGGGACCAGGACCAGCAGGGCGGCGCAGACCAGGACCGGCCACGACAGCCCGGTCCCTCGCACCGCCACCACCACGATCAGGAGGGGGGCGGAGAGCCGTACGGCCTCGGGGCGCCACAGCCACCAGACGACCTGGAGCGGCAGCAGCGCGATCAGTTCCGGGGGCAGGTCCGTCGTCGTCAGCACAGCGGGGACGACCAACAGCGCGCACCAGACGGCCAGTTCGACGGCCCACCGCCGAGGCCGGACCGGCACCCACCACGGCACCGCGCCCTCGGCCCATGCGCGCGCGTGCTCCTCGTCCCAGCCCGCACACCCGTCGGGTATCGCGGCGGACGGCAGCCGCACCGGCTGCTGGGTGATCGTGCTCATGACTTCCCAGGGGCTCTGACCACAGGCGTGGTGACGGACCTTCGCCGTCGCGACCTCGCGGCCGGGTTCGGATCGGATCGGATCATGACCCAGAAGGCTGTGAGAGCGGGACGGGCGCCGGTCAGCCCGTGGCCAGCAGGATCGCCAGCAACACAGCTCCCGCGACCGCCGGCGCGATCAGTTCGTACGCCCAGCGCACCGTGACCTCGCCCTGCGCCGACTCCGCCTGCTCCCGGTTCTCCAGCAGCTCGCGCAGTTCGGTCATGATCTGGTCGGACTCCGGCCGAGTGGACCCGCCCGGCACGACGCCACCGCCGCCCATACCGCCGCCGAACCCACCGAGCCCGCCGCCGAGGCCGAGCCCCCCGGACCTGCCGCGCCGCGCGCCCGCCGCCTCCGCCGCGGCCCGTGCCTCGCGCCGCGACGCCTTCTTGCGGGCGCGCAGCGAGACGGGAACCGCCCAGAGCTGGAACTTGGCGCCCGACTTGGCCACCGCCTCGTTCGAGAACCCGGACCGCAGCGAGGCGATCTCGCCCCACGGCAGCACGACGACCCGGAAGGGGTTACGGATCCGCAGCCGGTCCTGGTTGGCGTACACCGCCGGACGGAGCGTGAACGCCGAGATCGCCGGTACGACGAGGATCAGACCGGCGAGCGCGAGCCACGGGGTGCGGCCGCTGCCCGACACGATCGCGTCGATGCCGAGCCAGAGCGCGATGCCCAGCAGCAGTACGCCGCCGATGAGGCCCATCGGGGACCGGTAGATGCGGTCTTTGGACTCGGGCTGCGGGGTCGTCATGGTGCCGATTCTGCCTCAGGGGGTCGCCCGGTCACCGTCGGGGACCTGCGAAGCGCTCGGACAGCTCCCCGGGGTGTACAGCCGCTACGCGCGTAGATATGCTCGTCTGGTGACCATGCCCACCACTGCACCCACAGCACCCGCTCTCGGCGACGTCACCGCGTCCGACAGCACGCTGCGCCGCTTCCTCCACGGGCTGCCCGGCGTCGACGCGGTCGGCCTGGAGGCGCGCGCCGCCTCGCTCGGCACCCGTTCCATCAAGACCACCGCGAAGGCGTACGCCATCGACCTCGCCATCTCGATGGTCGACCTGACGACGCTGGAAGGCGCGGACACCGCGGGGAAGGTCCGCGCGCTCGGCGCCAAGGCCGTCCACCCGGACCCGACCGACCGTACGACCCCCGCGACGGCGGCCGTCTGCGTCTATCCCGACATGGTGGCCACCGCCAAGGCGGCCGTCGCCGGTTCCTCCGTGAAGGTCGCCTCCGTCGCCACCGCGTTCCCGGCCGGCCGTGCCGCGCTGGACGTGAAGCTGGCCGACGTGCGCGACGCGGTCGCCGCGGGCGCCGACGAGATCGACATGGTCATCGACCGCGGGGCGTTCCTCGCGGGCCACTACATGAAGGTGTACGACGAGATCGTTGCCGTGAAGGAGGCGTCCGGGGCGGCTCGCCTCAAGGTCATCTTCGAGACCGGCGAGCTGTCGACGTACGACAACATCCGCCGCGCCTCCTGGCTCGGCATGCTGGCCGGCGCTGACTTCATCAAGACGTCGACGGGCAAGGTCGCCGTCAACGCCACGCCCGCGAACACCCTGTTGATGCTGGAGGCGGTGCGCGACTTCCGCGCCCAGACCGGCGTCCAGGTGGGCGTGAAGCCGGCGGGCGGTATCCGCACCTCCAAGGACGCGATCAAGTTCCTGGTCATCGTCAACGAGACGGCGGGCGAGGACTGGCTGGACAACCACTGGTTCCGCTTCGGCGCGTCCTCGCTGCTGAACGACCTGCTGATGCAGCGTCAGAAGCTGGCCACCGGCCGCTACTCCGGCCCCGACTACGTGACGGTGGACTGATCCATCATGACTGCCTTTGACTACGCACCGGCGCCCGAGTCCCGCTCGGTCGTCGACATCGCCCCCTCCTACGGCCTGTTCATCGACGGCGAGTTCACCGAGGCCGCCGACGGCAAGGTCTTCAAGACCGTCTCCCCCTCCACCGAAGAGGTCCTCTCCGAGATCGCCCAGGCGGGCGAGGCGGACGTCGACCGCGCGGTACGGGCCGCCCGCAAGGCCTTCGAGAAGTGGTCGGCGCTGCCCGGCTCCGAGCGCGCCAAGTACCTGTTCCGCATCGCCCGGATCATCCAGGAGCGCAGCCGCGAACTGGCCGTCCTGGAGACCCTGGACAACGGCAAGCCCATCAAGGAGACGCGCGACGCCGACCTCCCCCTGGTCGCCGCGCACTTCTTCTACTACGCGGGCTGGGCCGACAAGCTGGACCACGCCGGCTTCGGTGCGAACCCCCAGCCCCTCGGCGTCGCGGGCCAGGTCATCCCCTGGAACTTCCCCCTCCTGATGCTGGCCTGGAAAATCGCCCCGGCGCTCGCCACCGGCAACACGGTGGTCCTGAAGCCCGCCGAGACGACCCCTCTCTCCGCGCTCTTCTTCGCGGACATCTGCCGCCAGGCGGGCCTGCCCAAGGGTGTCGTCAACATCCTTCCCGGATACGGCGATTCGGGCGCCGCGCTCGTCGCGCACCCGGATGTGAACAAGGTCGCCTTCACCGGCTCCACGGCCGTCGGCAAGGAGATCGCGCGCACGATCGCGGGCACGACCAAGAAGGTCACCCTCGAACTCGGCGGCAAGGGCGCGAACATCGTCTTCGACGACGCCCCGATCGACCAGGCCGTCGAGGGCATCGTCACCGGCATCTTCTTCAACCAGGGCCAGGTCTGCTGCGCGGGCAGCCGACTGCTCGTACAGGAGTCGATCCAGGACGAGTTGATGGACTCGCTGAAGCGGCGGCTGTCCACGCTCCGCCTCGGCGACCCGCTCGACAAGAACACGGACGTCGGCGCGATCAACTCCGCCGAGCAGCTCTCCCGCATCACCTCGCTCGTCGAGCAGGGCGAGGCGGAGGGCGCCGAGCGCTGGTCCCCGGCCTGTGAACTCCCCTCCGCCGGCTACTGGTTCGCCCCGACGCTCTTCACGAACGTCACCCAGGCGCACACCATCGCGAGGGACGAGATCTTCGGCCCGGTCCTCTCCGTCCTCACCTTCCGCACGCCCGAGGAGGCGGTCGCGAAGGCCAACAACAGCCAGTACGGCCTCTCCGCCGGCATCTGGACCGAGAAGGGCTCCCGCATCCTCGCCGTCGCGAGCAAGCTGCGCGCGGGCGTCATCTGGTCCAACACGTTCAACAAGTTCGACCCGACCTCGCCGTTCGGCGGTTACAAGGAGTCGGGCTTCGGCCGCGAGGGCGGTCGCCACGGCCTGGAGGCGTACCTCGATGTCTGAGAACCGTTTGAGCGTCTTCAAGACCTACAAGCTGTACGTCGGCGGGAAGTTCCCGCGTTCCGAGAGCGGCCGGGTGTACGAGGTGACCGACTCAAAGGGCAAGTGGCTTGCGAACGCGCCCCTTTCGTCCCGTAAGGACGCCCGTGACGCCGTAGTGGCGGCGCGCAAGGCGTTCGGCGGCTGGTCCGGGGCGACGGCGTACAACCGGGGCCAGATCCTCTACCGCATCGCCGAGATGCTGGAGGGCCGCAAGGACCAGTTCGTGCGCGAAGTCGCGGACGCGGAAGGCCTGTCGAAGTCGAAGGCGGCCGCCGTGGTCGACGCGGCGATCGACCGCTGGGTCTGGTACGCGGGCTGGACCGACAAGATCGCGCAGGTGGTCGGCGGCGGAAACCCGGTGGCGGGACCGTTCTTCAACCTCTCCTCCCCCGAACCGACCGGTGTCGTCACCGTCCTGGCACCCCAGGAGTCGTCGTTCCTGGGCCTGGTCTCGGTCGTCGCCCCGGTGATCGCGACCGGCAACACGGCGATCGTGGTCGCGAGCGAGAAGTCCCCGCTCCCCGCACTGTCGTTGGGCGAGGTACTGGCCACCTCCGACCTGCCGGGCGGTGTCGTCAACGTGCTGTCCGGCAAGACGGCGGAGATCGCCGCTCCCCTCGCCGCGCACCAGGACGTCAACGCGATCGACCTCGCGGGCGCGGACGACGTACTCGCGAAGGAGCTGGAGATCGCGGCGGCGGACAACCTGAAGCGCGTTCTTCGTCCACAGGCTGTGGATTACGCGGAGACTCCGGGGATCGAGCGCCTGACGGCCTTCCTGGAGACGAAGACGGTCTGGCATCCGACGGGTTCGCTGGGGGCGTCGGGCTCGTCGTACTGACGGCCGCCGAGACCGGAGAGCCGCGCTTTCCCCCCGTCCGGGGAAGGCGCGGCTCTCTGCCGTGCTCGCGCGCTCAGTGGTTCAGCAGTCCCGTCACCTGCCCGAGCACCGGAATGCTCCCGATCGACTCCGCCTCCGCGACCGGCCCGGTCAGCGCCTGGGAGGCCAGCGGCTGGAAGTCGGCGAGCTGGGTGGCGACGCCGTTGTCGAGGGGGTCGACGCCGGTGCCGGCGAGGGGGTTGGGCTTGAGGCCGGTGATCGGGCCGGTGACGTAGCCGACGATGCCGGTGGTGGCCTGGAGGCCGGCCTGGGGGTCGATGTTGCCGAGCGAGGTGGGGCGCGTCCGCATCACGTCCACCACCGGGTCGGTGTCCGCGGCGGCCGTCGCCGCGCCCGCGCCCAGGGCGACTCCGGCCGTCGCGAGGGCGACCAGGGCGCGCTGGGCGGTCGGGTGCTGGGGGGACGTGTGTCGTGCCATTGCTGGTGCCACCTTCTGGTGCGCAGGGTAATCAGGTCAGCACGAAGGGTAGTTGACGTGTGATGCGCGTTCCAATGGCGACCCGCGGGGTCGGCAGTACGTACGGAATACGTCAAACTGGTGTCCCGTGAGCATCCTTTCCCCGTCACCGGCCCGTGTCGTGCTGCTGTGCGGCCCCTCGGGTTCCGGCAAGTCCCTCGTCTCGGCCCGCTCCGGTCTGCCCGTGCTGCGGCTCGACGACTTCTACAAGGAGGGCGACGACCCGACGCTGCCGCTGGTGGCGGGGAGTTCGGACATCGACTGGGACCACCCCGACTCCTGGGACGCGGAGGTCGCGGTCACCGCGATCGTCGAGCTGTGCCGCACCGGTCGTACGGATGTGCCGGTCTACGACATCTCGCTGAGCGCCCGTACGGGCACGGAGGCGGTCGACGTCGGGCGGACCCCGCTGTTCATCGCGGAGGGCATCTTCGCCGCCGAGGTCATCACCCGCTGCCAGGAGTTGGGCGTCCTCGCGGACGCGCTCTGCCTGAACCGGGGTCCGGTGCGCACCTTCCGGCGCCGGTTCCTGCGGGATCTCAAGGAGGGCCGTAAGTCCGTGCCGTTCCTGCTGCGGCGGGGCTGGCGGCTGATGCGGCTGGAGCGTTCGATCGTGGCCCGGCAGACCGGGCTCGGCGCGTACGCCTGCGACAAGGACGAGGCGCTGGGCCGGCTCGCCGCGGCGGCGGTCGGACGGCGCCCGACCCGGACGACTCCGGCGCCTTCCCCGTCGTAGAACGAAGAAAGCGGGACTGGACGGACCCCCCGGCCCTCCAGTCCCGCTCTCCCCGTTCCCCCGTGGTGCTTCCCCCGTGTTCCCCCCGTGGCCCCGTCGGCACCCCCCGGTACCGATCCCCCGCGGCCCCTTTTACTTCCCCCCGACCCTCAGGCGACAAGCTCCCCGAAGGCGTCCTCCTCGTCACGGCCGAAGCTGAGGACCTCGTCCTCGCGCATCCGGCGGAGCGACCGCCAGATGCTGGACTTCACCGTGCCGACACTGATGTCGAGGATCTCCGCGATCTCCGGGTCCGTGCGGCCCTCGTAGTAACGGAGGACCAGCATGGTGCGCTGGAGTTCGGGCAGCCGGGCCAGCGCCTGCCACAGGACCGCGCGCAGTTCGGTGCCGCGCATCGCGTCCGTGTCGCCGGGCGTCTCCGGCAGTTCCTCGGTCGGGTACTCGTTCAGCTTGCGGCGGCGCCACGCGCTGATGTGCAGGTTCGTCATGGTGCGGCGGAGGTAGCCCCCGACCGCGGCCTTGTCGCTGATCCGGTCCCACGCCTTGTACGTCGAGAACAGCGCGCTCTGCAGCAGGTCCTCGGCCTCGAAGCGGTCGCCGGTCAGGTGGTACGCGGTGGCGTACAGGGAGGCGCGGCGCTCCTGGACGTAGGCGGTGAACTCCGCCTCCGACAGCGAACGACGCTCCCCCGTCTCCTCCCTGTACGCACTCCCCCCGTGCGCCTCCCCCGTGTGCGCGTCAACCACCGTCATGTAACCGGTGTGCTGACGCCCGGCACCGCGAACGCACCCCCGCCCGCTCACGGCACCGGACTTCTCCGAACCCCGGTTCACGTCGTGCAGACGCGTGATGACTGCGTTGTTGCTGGTGCTGTGCAGCGTGTTCATCTCGCGCCCCCCGTAGTGGACTTGCCCGGTGTTCGGATGTTCCGGCGTGGTTCCTTGCCTGTGCCGAAAATCCTGCCCGTGGCACTTCATGGACGTGTCCCCCGACTGTCACAGACCTGTCACAGGGGTGGGTCTCTGCGGCTGCCCTCAGAATCCGGACAGTCCGGTCACAGAGAGCGGCGCTAGGGCATCGTCAGGGGCGCGTACCCGTACAGGTGTCGAAACCCCACCCCACCATGGGCCAGAATGAGCCCCGTGCCTTCCCTGTTGCTGATCGAGGACGACGACGCCATCCGGACGGCCCTGGAGCTCTCGCTGACGCGCCAGGGCCACCGGGTGGCCACCGCTGCCAGCGGCGAGGACGGTCTGAAGCTGTTGCGTGAGCAGCGGCCGGACCTGATCGTGCTGGATGTGATGCTGCCCGGCATCGACGGCTTCGAGGTGTGCCGGCGCATCCGGCGCACGGACCAGCTGCCGATCATTCTGCTGACCGCGCGCAGCGACGACATCGACATCGTGGTCGGGCTGGAGTCCGGCGCCGACGACTATGTGGTCAAGCCGATCCAGGGGCGGGTCCTTGACGCCCGGATCCGGGCCGTGCTGCGGCGCGGGGAGCGTGAGTCGACCGACGCGGCGAGCTTCGGCTCGCTCGTCATCGACCGCGCGGCCATGACCGTGACGAAGAACGGCGAGGACCTCCAACTCACGCCCACCGAGCTGCGGTTGCTGCTCGAACTGAGCCGGCGGCCCGGACAGGCCCTGTCCCGGCAGCAGTTGCTGCGCCTGGTGTGGGAACACGACTACCTCGGTGACTCGCGGCTGGTGGACGCCTGTGTCCAGCGGCTGCGCGCCAAGGTCGAGGACATCCCCTCCTCCCCCACCCTCATCCGTACCGTGCGCGGCGTCGGCTACCGCCTGGACTCGCCTCAGTGACCGACGCACCAGGGGGGATCCGCGGCTGGCGCCCGGGTCGTAAGGGAGTTCTGTGGCGGCTGCGGTTCACCAGCCTGCGCCTCAGGCTGGTCGTGGTGTTCGGGCTGGTCGCGCTGACCGCCGCCGTGTCCGCGTCCGGCATCGCCTACTGGCTCAACCGCGAGGCCGTCCTCACCCGCGCCCAGGACGCCGTGCTGCGCGACTTCCAGCAGGAGATGCAGAACCGCGCCGGCGCCCTGCCCGTCCACCCCACCCAGGACGAACTGCTGCGCACCGCGGGGCAGATGGCCAACAGCAGCCAGCGCTTCAGCGTGCTGCTGGTCGCCGAGGACGCGAACGACAAGACGGTCTACGGCAACTCGGGCGGCCTGAACGGCTTCTCGCTGGAGGACGTGCCCAAGTCGCTGCGTACGGCGGTGAACAAGCAGCAGTCGGTGACCGACGGCAACAAGGAGCCGTACCACCTGTACTGGCAGCGGGTCACCGAGCACGGCACGCCGTTCCTGGTGGCCGGGACGCGGATGATCGGCGGCGGTCCGACCGGCTACATGCTCAAGTCCCTTGAGCCGGAGGCGAAGGATCTCAACTCCCTCGCCTGGTCGCTGGGGATCGCCACGGGGCTCGCGCTGATCGGTTCCGCGCTGCTCGCGCAGGCCGCCGCGACGACCGTCCTCAAGCCCGTGCACCGGCTCGGCATCGCCGCGCGCCGGCTCGGCGAGGGCAAGCTCGACACCCGGCTCCGCGTGTCCGGGACCGATGAACTCGCCGAACTGTCACGGACGTTCAACCAGACCGCCGAGGCCCTGGAGAAACGGGTCGCCGACATGGCCGCCCGGGACGACGCCTCGCGCCGGTTCGTCGCCGACATGTCGCACGAGCTGCGCACCCCGCTGACCGCCATCACGGCAGTGGTGGAGGTGCTGGAGGAGGAACTCGACGCCGAGACCGGCAGCGTGGACCCGATGATCGAGCCCGCCGTACGGCTCGTCGTCAGCGAGACCAAGCGGCTCGGCGACCTCGTCGAGAACCTGATGGAGGTCACCCGCTTCGACGCGGGCACCGCCCGGCTCGTCCTGGACGACGTCGACCTCGCCGACCAGATCACCGCGTGCATCGACGCCCGTGCCTGGCTGGACGCCGTGGACCTGGACGCCGAGCGGGGCATCCACTCCCGGCTCGACCCGCGCCGCCTCGACGTCATCCTCGCCAACCTGATCGGCAACGCCCTCAAGCACGGCGGCTCGCCGGTGCGGGTGTCGGTGCGCCTTGAGGACGACCAACTCGTCATCGCGGTACGGGATCACGGCCCGGGCATCCCCGAGGACGTCCTGCCGCATGTCTTCGACCGCTTCTACAAGGCGAGCGCCTCCCGGCCCCGCTCCGAGGGCAGCGGCCTCGGCCTCTCCATCGCCCTGGAGAACGCGCACATCCACGGCGGCGGGATCACCGCCGCCAACTCCCCCGAGGGCGGCGCGGTGTTCACCCTGCGGCTGCCCAGGGACGCCTCCGCGCTCATGGAGGAGACCGACAAGGGCGAGGGCGAAGGGGACAGTTCGAAGGGGAACCCCTCATGACGGTACGCCGGTTGATGGCTCTGCCGCTGCTCGGCCTGCTGCTCACCGGGTGCGGGATCCGGCCCACCGAGGTGCCGACCGACTTCGGGCCCGCGCCCTCCCGGGTGCCCTGCACGCTCACCGAGCCCGACGTCTCGCCGCAGGCCGCGCACGGGGTGCCCGTGCAGGTGTTCCTGCTGTGCGGGTCGTCGCTGGTGACCGTCGACCGGGCCGTACAGGTGCCGGACGGCACGGCGGACGTGCAGCGGCGGGTGATCGTGGCGCAGGGGCTGCTGGACCAGCTCGCCGAGTCGCCGTCGGCGGGTGAGAAGGACGCCGGGTACACGACCGACGTGCGGGGCGGCATGACGGTCAGCGGGCCGCGCGCCAAGGACCCCAAGGACGCGCTGCGGCTGAGCAATTCACCGGCCGACCTCACGTCGTACGCGCTCGCCCAGATCGTCTGCACGTTCTCCGACTCGGCCGCGGCCGAGGGAGACGGCTCCGTGATCCTCGGCGGCCCGGACGCCACGCCCCTGCGCCGCTACGCGTGCACGGACGAGGTCCGCTCCGACCCGGGCACCAAGGCACCGCCTTCCAGCGAGGTGACGGGCGGCTGAAGGCGCCCCGGAGGTGAACGAGCCCAGAAAAGAGGGTGTGGCGGAAGCCTCACCATGGTGCTTGGCCGCCGCCCGGAACCGATCGTGCCGCAGGCCGCGTCTTGGGGGGCGTGCAGCGTCAAGGCTCCATCGGCGGCAATGCCGCGATTCGCATCCGTGTGACAGGGGGTGTCCTCCTCGTCGCACATCTCGTGCTCGTCGCCTGGGTCACGCTGCGCCCCAGGGACGTCCCCTGGGTGATGCCCCCCAATCTGCATCCGCTGGCCAGCATCCGGGCCGATCTGGCGATGGGCTGGCCGGAGGCGTCGAAGCGGATCGGTGAGGGCCTCGCGCTGCTGGCCCCGCTGGGCGTCCTGCTCCCGATGGTCAGCGGCAGACTCCATGTCTCCCCGCTCGCGTCCCTCGTCCGTACGGTCGCCGCGGGCGCCCTGATCTCCCTGGGCATCGAGCTGCTCCAGACCGGGGTGCCGGGCCAGGTAGTGGACATCGACTCGCTGCTCATGAACACCGTGGGCGTGGCCCTCGCACACGCCGCGATCGTCCCCGCCGCCCGCGCCTGGGTCCGCCACAGGGTAGAGGAGCCCCTCCCGTTGGCCGTCCTCCAGGAGGAAGCCACTCAGGGACGGACCCCGACGATTCCCAGGGTCGGCATCGCACCGTAGAGCGACGCCGGGCCCGCTCCGGGTCCGTAGCGTTGACGTCAGATGAGGCAGCCGCAGGGGAGGCCTCGGAGAGACGCTCACGAAGGAGCCATTATGGCCGCCATTGCCCGCCCCACCCAAGGCCGCATGATCGGCGGAGTGTGCGCAGCGCTGGCGCGGCGCTTCGGCACCTCCGCGACCACGATGCGGGTGATCTTCCTGCTCTCGTGCCTGCTGCCCGGCCCGCAGTTCCTGCTCTACATCGCGCTGTGGATCCTGTTCCCGTCCGAGGACAAGGTGCGCACCGAGGCCTGGTGAGGCTTAGGGCCGCGCGTACGCCGATGGGGCGCACCCCCCGACAAGGGGGTGCGCCCCATCGGCGCGTTCGGGGGTGGGTTCAGCCCAGCGGGATGCCGTTGACCGGCAGGCCGTGCGTGGGCAGGCCCGTCTGCGACAGCGGCAGGCCGCCCAGCAGTCCGGCGACGGGCGCGGTCGGGCCGTCGGAGAGGAGCTTCTCGGCGGCCGGCTGCACGGCGGACAGACCACCGGCGAGCGCGGGCTGCGCCTGGCTCAGCGCCTCGCCGGCACCCGGCAGCGCCTTGGTGACGTTCTCCGCGGGCAGCGTGTGGGTCACGGTGCCCAGCGCCTGGGTGGCGTCCGGGACCGCCGGAGCCGCGCTCGCGGCACCCGCGCCTACGGCGGCGAAGGCGGCACCGAGGGCGGCGACACCGAGGGTCTTGGCAGCAGACTGCTTCATGGTGAATGCGTCCTTGAATGGGATGACGGGGATGTGAGCGGTCCAAGACCGTAAACACGCGACGGCATCCGCCGCAAACATCGAAATGCGGACGGATTGTGAACACCCGTCCGCACCCCACGTATCCCCATCGGCCCTCTTCAGCCCTCTTCGGGCACAGAACCGCTGGTGGAAGCCGTCTGCCGGAACAGCCACTCGGATTTCAGTTCGGCATATCCGGGCTTGACCACGTCATTGATCATGGCGAGTCGTTCATCGAAAGGAATGAATGCTGACTTCATAGCATTGACGGAGAACCACTGCATGTCGTCGAGCGAATAACCGAACGCCTCGACAAGGTGCTCGAATTCGCTGCTCATGCTGGTGTGCGACATAAGACGGTTGTCGGTATTGACCGTCGCCCTGAAATGCAGCCGTCGCAGCAGTCCGATGGGGTGCTCGGCATAGGAGTCGGCGGCCCCGGTCTGGAGGTTGGAGCTGGGGCACAGCTCCAGCGGGATGCGCTTGTCCCGTACATAGGACGCGAGCCGGCCGAGCTTGACCGAGCCGTCGTCCTGGACCTGGATGTCGTCGATGATGCGCACCCCGTGGCCGAGCCGGTCGGCGCCGCACCACTGGAGGGCCTGCCAGATCGACGGCAGCCCGAAGGCCTCGCCCGCGTGGATGGTGAAGTGGTTGTTCTCCCGCTTCAGATACTCGAAGGCGTCGAGGTGCCGGGTGGGCGGGTAACCGGCCTCGGCGCCCGCGATGTCGAAGCCGACGACGCCCAAGTCGCGGTAGCGGTTGGCGAGTTCGGCGATCTCCAGGGCGCGGGCCGCGTGCCGCATCGCGGTGAGCAGGGCGCCGACGCGGATACGCCGGCCGTTCTCGCGGGCGAGCAACTCCCCTTGCCGGAAGCCCTCGTTGACGGCCTCGACGACCTCTTCGAGGCCGAGCCCGCCGTCGAGGTGCTGCTCGGGCGCGTACCGCACCTCGGCGTAGACGACACCGTCCTCGGCGAGGTCCTCGGCGCACTCGCGGGCGACCCGGATCAGCGCATCCCGGGTCTGCATCACGGCGACGGTGTGCGAGAAGGTCTCCAAGTACCGTTCCAGCGAACCGGAGTCGGCGGCCTCGGCGAACCACAGGCCGAGCTTGTCCGGGTCGGTCTCGGGGAGTCCGGTGTACCCGGCGTCGCGGGCGAGTTCGACGATCGTCCCCGGGCGGAGTCCGCCGTCGAGGTGGTCGTGCAGCAGAACCTTCGGCGCCCGGCGGATCTGGTCCGGCGTCGGGGTGTTCGGGGTGTTCTGGCTCGTCATTTCCGCACTCTAACTCCTACGCGCGTAGATCACCTGTTGTACGAATCCGTCGATACGTAACGGTGACCGCGCGGAAGGGTGGCGTACACGCTCGCTTCTGACACTGTTCTGTCATGGCACAGCAAGCGACGCCGGTTCGGACGGCCCGGCTGGGGAGGGCGCTCGGCCCCGAACCGACCTCGGTGAGCGGCGTGGTGCTGCTGCTCCCCGGCGGCGAGGAGACCTCCGGCCGCAGGCCCTCCCCCATGATGGCGACGGCCTCCGTACGGACGTTGGGACGTCGGCTGGCCCGCGCGGGCTCGGCCGACGGGCTCGCCACACATGTCGTCCACTACCGCTGCCGCGGCTGGAACGGCAGCGAGGCGTATCTCGCGCACGACGCCACCTGGGCGGTGGACGAGGTCGTACGACGCTACGGCGACGTCCCCGTGTGCCTCACCGGGATCGACATGGGCGGGCGCGCCGCACTGCGCGCCGCCGGGCACGAGGCCGTCAACTCCGTGGTGGCGCTGGCCCCTTGGCTGCCTGAGCAGGATGTGGCCGCGCCACCCGAACCGGTGAAACAGCTCGCGGGGCGGCGGGTGCTGATCGTGCACGGCACGAACGACGAACGGACCGATCCCGAACTGTCGTTCAGGCTGGCGGCGCGGGCGAAGAAGGCCAACCGGGACATCTGCCGGTTCGAAGTGCACTCCGACGGACACGGGTTGCACCAGCACCGGCATGAAGTGCACGCGCTGACCGAGGACTTCGTGATGGGGGCGTTGTTCGGGCGGGCGTTCGCGCGGCCGTTGGAGGACGCGTTTCAGGCTCCGCCGCCTTTGGGGTTGAGGATGCCGTTGGCTGCTGGGTTCGGGCGGTCGATTCGTCGGGGGTAAGGGTGCATCGCGGGGTGCGCGTTCGGCATGGCTGGTCGCGCCCGCGCGGCTGAGCCGCACATCGATACGGCGCCACACCCCTGCCCGGACGCGCCCGGGCGGCTGGAAAGCCGCCACCGGCAGTGCCACCACGTCGACATGGCGCCAGGTCCGCGCGGTCGGCAGGTGCTGAACCCGATCCGCGGCCCGCTCTTCCTCTGCGATCGCCGCCGCATCACCCGACGAGCACCATCCGGCCGCGCGGCACGAGGCACGAGGCACGGCGGGCGTGGTGTCCGACACGAAGCGACCGTGCTGGTCACAACCCTCGGCACGACCCTCGGCAAACGGCCGTGACCAGCGCTTTCGCAACGCACCCCCCGTGCAGAAACCTGCAGTGCAACAGTTTGAATCTTTCATTTCGTGACCTTTTCATGAAGGCTTCCGGCAAGCGCTTTCTGTGCACGAGTTCCTGACATCGGGGGGAGAGGGAATGCGGGCGAAAAGAAAAGGCACGTTCATGGGCCGGCCGACGTTTCGGAGGCCAATGCCTGTGGGCATCGCGAGCGACCCGGAATGGGACTCGATCTCAGCCTCCGACAGATTCGGGTGGTGACGGTACTCCATGTCTCGGAACCCGGCCGAGAGCCGAGGTCTCGGAGAACTGGTTCTCCGACACGCCCGCGCGACACCGGACAAGCCGGCCTTTGTTCTGGTCACCGATGTGAAGGCCGACGCATCGGACATCATGACCTACGGCGAGCTGGCGACACGGGCCTTACGGCGCCTGAGAGGGCTCACGGCGGAACCCGGACTGTCCCAGGGAGACCGGGTGGTGCTGGCACTGCCGACCGGACCGGAGTTCGTCGAGTTGTACGTCGCCTGTCTGATGGGCGGCCTCGTCGCCGTTCCGGTGCCCGTCCCCGGCAGTTCCCGCGATGCCGGACACCGGTTCGCCGGCATCGTGCGGGATTGCCGGGCAGGACTGGTGCTGACGACAGAGCAGGACCTCCGCGAGGTGAGGGCCGCCCTGGCGAAAACCGGACAGGAGCACCAGTGCAGGGCGATCATGCCGCTGCCGGAGGACGACACGGACCCGACCGCCCGCCCGGTCGTGGAGGACGGCGATGTCGCCGTCCTCCAATACACCTCGGGATCCATCAGCGATCCGAAGGGCGTGATGATCAGCCACGCCAACATCACGCGGAACGCCCGGGCTTTCGCCGACGCGCTCGGCCTGGGGCCGGCCGACCGCCTTGGCGGCTGGGCACCTCTCCACCATGACATGGGCCTGTTCCTGCTGCTCAGCACCTCGCTGACGCTGGGTGGCACATGCGTCCTGATGTCGCCGCTGTCCTTCCTGAAGCGTCCGAAGGACTGGCTCAGAATGGTCGACCGCCATCGGATCACGGTCACCGCCGCCCCGAGTTTCGCATTCGAACTGTGCCTGCGGACTTTCTCGGACGCCGATCTCGACAGCGTCGACCTGAATCGGCTCCGCTATGTGCTGAACGGTGCCGAACCCATTGTGGAATCCGTGATGAATGCTTTCATGGAACGTTTCCGACGGGCCGGGTTCAATCCCAGGGCCATGACACCCGGATACGGCCTCGCGGAATCCACTGTGTTCGTCACCTGTAAAGCGCCGGAGTCACTTCCGCAGGAATTCCGCGCAGATCCGGACGCATTCCAGCGGGGCGAGCTGAGGTCAGCCGAGAAGAACGGGACTCCCCTGGTCGGATGCGGGTTTCCCGGAGATCTTGAACTCCGCATCGCCGACCCGGAAACCGGTGAGGAGGTGGCTGCGCAGCGGATCGGAGAGATCTGGCTGCGCGGACCGAGCGTGGGGCTCGGGTACTGGAATCGTCCCGACGACACCGAGCACACGTTCCGCGCCGCGACCGCCGTTGCCGCGGACGGCTCCGACTGGCTGCGTACCGGCGACCTGGGTTCGGTGGTCGACGACGAGCTGTATGTGACCGGACGCCTCAAGGAACTCCTCATCGTGCGGGGACGGAACATCTATCCGCAGGACATCGAGGCCGAGGCGCGCGCCTCCCACCCCGCGCTCACCGGTCTCATCGGCTCCGCCTTCTCCGTACCGGACGCCACCGAGGAGCGGCCCGTCGTCGTGCACGAGGTGCATCCGCGCACCGCGGCGGAGGAGTTCCCGGCCGTCGCCGCGGCGGTGCGCGAGCGGCTCTTCTCCCGCCTGGGCCTGGCGCTGGGCGACATCGTCCTCGTGCGGCGGGGCTCCGTGCGCCGGACGACCAGCGGGAAGATCCAGCGGCTGGCGATGCGGGACAGGTTCCTGAGGGGCGAACTCGCCCGGCAGTACGCGGAGTCGGACACCGGAACGCCGGCGCCCGGCAGCTCTGCCGAACGGGCCATGGCTGACCTGGGGAACGCCTGATGACGGGTACGCCGATCACCGGGACCTCCGGCCGAAGCGACTATGACCTGGACCGTCGGCTGGCCCGAACTCTCTGCGCCGCCGGGCCGTTCACTCCGGCGCGTTCGGCACACGCCGACCGTGCCGAAGCCTTTCCACAGCAGTCCTGCGACGTACTCGACGGACTGGGACTCAGCGCCGGCTACGTCCCCGTCCCGTACGGCGGGACCTGGTCCGATCATGAGCGGCTGCTGCGCCAGGTCCGTGCGGTGGCGGCGAAGGACATGACCGTCGCCGTGGCCCACGTGAAGACGTTCCTGGGCGCCGCGCCGGTGTGGATTTCCGGCGACGGCACCCAGGCCGGTCGGCTTGCCGACGCGGTCCGGGCAGGCAGACCGGTCAGCTGGGCCCTGTCCGAGCCCGACCACGGCGCGGACCTGCTCGCCGGCGAGGTGACCGCCCGGCCGGTGCCGCGCGGCTACCGCCTGGACGGCGTCAAGTGGCTCATCAACAACGCCACGAGAAGCACCCACGTATGCGTGCTCGCACGTACGGGACCCGCCTCCGGCAGCCGCGCGCACAGCCTGTTCCTGGTGGACAAGTCGGCACTGGCGGAAGAGAGTTACGCGTACCTGCCGAAGTTCCGCACCGTCGGCATCCGCGGGGCGGACATCAGCGGCATCGCGTTCCACGACGCCGTTCTCCCCGTCGACGCCCTCGTCGGCCGGGAGGGGACCGGTGTGGAGACGGTGCTGCGCGCGCTGCAGCTCACCCGCACCGTTGCCACCGGCCTGTCGCTCGGTGCCGCCGAGCACGCGCTGCGCCTCGCCGTACGGTTCGCCGGCGAGCGGATCATCCAGAGCCGCCCCCTCATCGAGCGCCCCAACGTCCGCCGTACATTGACCCGCTGCCTCGCCGTGCTGTTGGCGTCCGAGGCAGCGTGCACTCTCGCCGCGCGCGGCGCACACGTACTGACCGGGGAGATGAGCGTCATCTCCGCGACCGTCAAGGCGTCCGTGCCCACGTGGACCGATTGGGTGATCAAGGAACTGGCCGAACTGCTGGGCGCGCGCTCGTTCCTGGACTCCACCTACGCCGACGGGATGTTCCAGAAGCTGCAGCGCGACCATCAGATCGTCGGCATCTTCGACGGCAGCACAGTCGTCAACCGGGCCGCCCTCATCGGCCAGTTCCCGCGCCTGGCGCGGGGCTACACGGAGGGTCGCGAGGACACGGCGGCCCTGGTCCTGGCGGCCTCGGCGGGAGGCGGCCTGCCGCCGCTGGACACCTCCCGGCTGGTGCTGTCGGCGCCGCACGGCTGCAGCGCGGTCCAAGCCCTGCCCCGTGTCGTGGCCGAGGAGGCCGCGGGAGTACCCGCCGTCGCCCGCCTCGGGCGGTGCGCGGACGAGTTGCACCTGCGGCTGGCCGATGTCGCCCCTGGCCCGTTCCCGCCCATGGCGGCATTCGAACTGGCCGAAGCGTACGAAGCGCTCTTCGCGGCTGCGGCATGCCTGCACCTGTGGCGGGCCGCCCGCCATGGCGACTCCGGCTGGTGGCTTGCCCTCACACTCGCCGAACTGCTGCCACGCCTCACCCGGAGCGGGTCCACGACGGACGTCGGCACGCCACCGGGCTCCGGAGCCGAGGCCGAACAGGCGGCGATGGACTGGCTGATCGGGACGGTCGCGGCGGATGCCCCGCTGTCGCTGCGGCATCTGCTGCTCACCGACGACGAAGGAGGACGGCCGTGACCGCCGCCCCACCACTCACCGGCGGGTCGGACATCTCCCCCGGCCGCTCGGCCGCCGCCCGGTTGGACAGCGTCCTCGGTGATCCGTGGGACGACGGCAACCCGTTCGGGTTCGCCGCCGTGCTGCGCGCCGACGAGCGCGCCGAGCGCAACGCGGCGGCCGAACGGACCCTCGACGCGTACGGACTGAACGCCGAGTTCGTGCCCGCCGGTCAGGGCGGCCGGTTCCGGGGCCTGGAGGAGTTCGTCGACGTCATGCGTACGGTATGGCGCCGCGATCCCTGCCTCGGCCTGGGATACGGCTTCAGCTCCTTCATCGCGGGAGTCAACGTCTGGGCCACCGGGAACACGGATCAGCAGGCCAGCACGGCACGTCTGCTGCTGCGCGGCGGGAGAGCGGCCTCCGTCTACCACGAGCTGGCCCACGGCAACGACTTCTCCAAGGCGGAGTTCTCCGCCCGTGCGAGCGATGGCGCATGGCTGCTGAACGGGCGGAAGGAGGTCATCACCAACATCGAGCGCGCCGACGCCCTGGTCCTCTTCGCGCGCACCGACGACGCCCCGGGCAGCCGCAGCCACTCGCAGTTCCTGGTGCCCAAGGAGGCCGTCACGGGAGGCCGCCTCGACCATCTGCCCCGCTTCACCAGTTCCGGCATGCGCGGCGTCCACCTCGGCGGTGTCGAGCTCACGGACTGCCGAGTCCCGCAGGGCTGTCTGCTCGGGTCCGAAGGACACGGCATCGAGACAGCGCTGCGCTCCTTCCAGCTCACCCGGGTCGCGCTGCCCGCCCAGTGCGTGGGAATCGTCGACACCGGGCTGCGGGCCGCACTGGCGGCCGGCCTCGACCGCCGGCTGTACGGGCGGAGAGTCGTGGACATCCCGCACGTACGGTCCGTTCTCGCCCGGGTCTTCGCCGATCTGCTGACGGCCGACGCGTTCTGCCGGGTCGTCTCCCGCCAGCTGAGCGTGTCCCCGGACGAGACGCCGGTGACCGCGTCGGCCGTGAAGTACCTGGTGTCACGGCTGCTCATCGACGCCATGGACGAGGTGCGCGGGGTCCTCGGGGCTCGGGCCTTTCTCCGTGAGGGGCCGTTCGGGATCTTTCAGAAGCTGGCCCGGGACCTCGCGCCCGCGGGCTTCGGCCATGCGTCCAGGGCGGCCTGCCAGGTGACGATCCTGCCGCACCTGCCGCGCCTGGCCCGCCGCGCCTGGTTCCGTGACGGACCCGCGCCCGACACGCTGTTTCACACTTCTCCCGACGTCGCACCGGTGGACTTCGCCGCGCTCATGCCCGGCGGCACGCGCAGCGACCACCTGAGTGGAACGCTCGTCGCCCTCGCCGAGGAACTCCCCGGCCTTCCCGGGCGGCTGGCGCGGCGCTTCGCCGCCGAACTGGCCGCGTTGCGCGAGGAGTGCCTCACGCTGCCGCCCACCGACCTGACCATCGATGCCTCGCCGCACGCCTATGCCCTGGCCGGCCGCTACGCCGCCGTCCTCGCGGCCGCCGCCTGTCTGGGCCGGTGGCGACAGGCACGGGACGACGGCGCTCCGTTCACGGGCGAGGAGGCATGGGTGTGCACCGCGCTGGACCGACTGGCCGCGAGACTCCCGGGCGGCGGACTGCTGACGGACGACGAGCGGGCCGAGGCGGAGCATGCCCTGTTCGAGCAGTTGCTCCGGCGCCAGGAGGAGAAGCGGCTCTTCGATCTGACCGCACGCCCGGTCCCGGGATGACTCCCACCGCTACCGCTACCGCTGCCGGAAGGCGAGTGAAGCACGTGACAACGACACAGCACCGACGCGACGATGTGGGCGCCATACAGACATGGATCACCGAGCAGGTGGCGCGCTACGTGAACAGGGCGCCCGGGGCCATCGACCCGGACGAGTCCTTCAGCGTGTACGGCCTCGACTCGCTCTACGCCGTGGCCCTGTGCGGGGACATCGAGGACCACTTCGAGCTGTCCGTGCCGGCCACCCTGGTCTGGGACCACGACTCGGTCACCCGGCTTGCCGACGCCGTGGATTCCCGGCTCCGTGAGACCCGGCCGTGACACGGCTGGCGGAGATAGCGGCCTTCGTGCCCGAGAAGGACGTACCGGTTGAGGCGGTGTGCGGTCCGGACGGCCCCAGCGAGGCCGAGGTCAAGCTGCTGCGCCGCTATTACGGACTGGACTCCGTGCGCTGGGCACCCGAGCTGGACCTGGCACGGTTGCTGGTCGCGGCCGCGGAGCGGCTGACGGCCCTGCCCGCCGTACGCGGTCGCGTCCGCTATGTGATCGCGGCTCGAACACTGCAGGCGGTCGCGCCGGACACCACCGCCGTTCTCCGACAGGTCTGCCGGGAGCTGGGGCTGGGCCACGCCCGCGCGTTCGCGCTGACCCAGCACGCCTGCGCGTCCGGACTGCTCGCGGTCGACGTCGCCGGCCGACTGCTCGCCTCGGACGGCGAACCGGACGCTCTGGCCCTGTTGCTGACCGGAGAGAAGGCGTTCACGCCGAGCGCCCGGTTCATCCCCGGCACGACGGTGATGGGCGAGGGCACCGCCGCCGTCCTGGTCGGCGGCGACACCTGCCCCGGGGACCGGGTGCTCTCCTACGCGACCCGTACCTGCGGCGAGTACCGCGACGGACTGGCCATCTCCCCCGAGCAGGCGGCGCGGTTCGGCAACACGTACACCGAGACGCTCGCCGAGGTCGTCCGGACCGCCGTCGACATGGCCGGCCTGTCCCTGGCGGACATCGACCTGGTGCTGCCGCACAACGTCAACCGGATCTCCTGGGTGCGGTGGTGCCGGCATGCGGGCTACCCGGTCGACCAGGTCCATCTCGACAACGTTCCGGTCACCGGCCACTGCTTCTGTGCCGACCCCTTCATCAACCACGACTCGGCAGTGGCCTCCGGTCGTCTGAAGCCGCACGACCACTATCTGATGGTCGCCGTCGGACTCGGCGCCACGTTCTCGGCGATGGTCCTCGAAAAGAGCTGACCACGCTCCCGCCCGTGTCGTCTACGCAGGGAGACACCCGTGTCCGTATCCGCCCAGAGCCTCACACACCGCCTGAGGAAGGCTGTGGGAGCACCTCCGTCGGCCCCCCTCGTCCTGCTGGCCAACTTCGAGGTCGAACAGCAGTGGGGACAGGGCGAGTTCGGCCTGCCTACCATCGGCTTCGCGGCCTCCGATGCCCTGGTCGGCCGCATGGACGAGTTCGCGCTGCTGCTCGGCGGCCCGGGTGACACGGTCGTACTCAAGGAGCCGCCGGATCCCACCTACCTGGACCACCTCGGCAAGGTGGGCCTCGCCCTGCCGCACGTGCTGGTCACCGGCAGTACGGACCCGGCGCGCTCGGTCACGGAGGAGGCGCTGCGCCGGCCCGGGGTGATCGCCGGGCTGAGAACCGTGGCGGAGCGTGGCGGTGTTCTCGTACCGCATGGGGCGTCCGCCGCGGAGGAGCGGCTGGCCATCGCTACCGGTCTCACCCTCGGCACCGCCGCACCCCCCGTGTGCAAGAAGGTCAACAGCAAGCTCTACAGCCGACGGCTGGCCGACCGGATCGGACTGCGGCAGCCGCGCGGTTGGGCCTGCGCCGCACTCGACGACTGGGACGAGGCGCTGGCGGGAGCCCGGCGGCTGCTGACGAACGGCAGGAGCGTCGCCGTCAAGGACGCCTACGGCGTCTCCGGAAAGGGCATTGTCAGGATCCGCGACGAGCGGCACCTCAGCCGCCTCGACGCCATGACCCGGCGGCGGCTGGAGCGCCACGGCGACGGCTCGCTCAACCTCGTCGTCGAGGAGTGGGTGGCGAAGTCCGCCGACCTCAACTACCAGTTCACCCTGGACCGGGACGGCGGCACCCGCTTCGACTTCGTCAAGGAGGCCGTCACCGAGCGGGGTGTGCACAAGGGCCACCGCATGCCGGCGCCGCTGACCGGCGCGCAGGGGGACACCATCCGCCGTACCGCCGGCGAACTGGGCCATGCGCTGGCGGATGACGGCTACCTCGGTGTGGTCGGCGTCGACGCGATGGTCGACCCGGACGGCGGCCTCTACCCGGTGGTGGAGATCAACGCGCGGCTCAACATGTCCACTTACCAGGACCGCCTGCAGACAGAACTCGTGGGGCCGGAACGGGCCGCCCTGGCACGGCACTACCCCGTCCGCCGCACGGAGCCGGTCTCCTTCGCCGAACTGGCCCAGGCACTCGGGGACCTGCTCATCACCTCACCGCACGGAGAGGGACTGGTAGTCAACAACTTCGCGACCGTCAACGCCTCGCTGGCCGTTGCCGAGCCGGGGTCCGCACCCGAGGGCCGGCTGTACGGGCTGGTGGTCGCCGCCGACCACGCCCGGGTCGCGTTCCTGGACGGACGGATCGAGGCCCGTCTGCGCGGCCACTTCGGAAAAGGAGCCCGATGACCACGGATCACCGTGTCCAGGGGATCGCCGTCCGCGACCTCGCCGACACCTTCGGCACACCGCTCTTCGTCTACGACGCGGACGTCCTCGCCGCCCAGTACCGCACCCTGCGGCAGGGGCTGGACCCCTCCGTCGAGATCTACTACTCCCTCAAGGCGAACCCGAACGTCGCCGTCTGCGCCGAACTGCACGCCCTCGGCGCCGGCGCCGAGGTGTCGTCCCTGGCCGAGCTGCTGACCGCGGCCAGGGCCGGTGTACCGGCCGAGCGGACGATGTTCCTCGGCCCGGGCAAGAGCGCCGACGAGCTGACGGCCTGTGTCAAGGAGGGCGTCGGGCTCGTGGTGTGCGAGTCCTTCCCCGAACTGGACCTGCTCAACGACCTGGCCGGGCAGCATGCCGCACGCCCGTCGGTGCTGCTGCGCGTGAACCCCGCGTTCTCGGTCAAGGGTTCCGGGCTCACCATGGGCGGCAAGGCCCGGCAGTTCGGCATGGACGAGGATCAGCTGGAGGCCGCCGGCAACGTCACGGCACGCTGGCCGCACCTGCACGTTCGCGGCGTCGAGGTGTTCATGGGCACCCGGATCCTGGACTCGTCCGTGATCGCCGAGAACACGCGCCGTATCCTGCTGCTCGCCGAGCGGCTCGCCGACCTGCTGGACTTCCCACTGGACGTGGTCGACGTCGGGGGCGGGCTGGGCGTGGCCTATTTCGAGGGCGAGCAGGACGTCGACGTCGACGGTGTGACGGGCGGAGTCAACCAGGCCGTGCTCGATTTCCGCGGCCGCAGGCCCGGCACCCGGGTGATCATGGAGCTGGGCCGCTATCTGACAGCCCTGGCAGGGCTGTACGTGACACGGATCCGCTACGTCAAGACCTCACGGGGCGAACGGTTCGCCGTGGCCGACGGCGGCACCAACCACCACATGGCGGCCGTCGGCACCGGCTCGTTCGTCAAGCGCAACTTCCCCGTGCAGGTGCTGACCGACACCGACCGGCCGGCCACCGAGACCTGGCATGTCACCGGCCCGCTGTGCACACCGAACGACACCCTCGTCAAGAACGCGAAACTGCCGCCGCTCCAGGCAGGCGACCTGATCGGGATCCACCGCTCGGGCGCCTACGGCCCCTCCGCCTCCCCGGTCCTCTTCCTCGGCCACGGCCACCCCGCCGAAGTGCTGGTCGCGAACGGTACGCCGCACCTGGTGCGGGAGCACGACATGCCGCAGGACCTGCTCGCCAAACAGCGCCTGCCGCTGCACACCACCCACCCCGTGAGGAGCTGAACCAAACGTGAGCATGGGAACCGAAGCCACTTCCGGCAGTCCCGCTCTGCAGGACGTCGTCCGCAGTGTCGTCGACGCGCTCAGCGAAGTACTGAACCGCGAACTGCCGGACGCCGACGCCGGCACCCGCCTCTTCGAGGACCTCGGTCTGGACTCCACCGCTGTGCTCGAACTCCTCATGGCGGTGGAGAACCGGCTCGATGTGGAGTTCGACCCCGACACCTTCGAGCAGGAGCACTTCGCGAGCGTCGGATCGCTCAGCACGTACATCCGGGAAGCGATCTCGTGATCCGCGCCATGCCGTACGGCCCGACGGGGCCGGACCTCCGCGTCGGGTCCACCGCCGCGTTCCTGGCTGCCCAGGCCTGCGTGACACTGGGCCGACCGGACCGGAGGCCGACGGCGGACCGGATGACCGAGCGGTATCTGCGAGACATGTTCACGTCCTACGGCGTGGACGTCTCCGGACCCGTCCGAGCCGTCGGGCACCACAACAGCTACGCGCGGCTGCTGGAGCGGCTCGTGTCCGAACTACGGCCGTTGCCGCCGCTCGACCTGGTCGTGCTGGCCCATGCGCGGTCCGACTGCGATCCGCGACGCTCCCTGTCGGGCACCGTGAACGCGCTCTGCCCGGGCGAGCCGCTGTGCTTCGCGGTGAGCGACCAGGGCGAACCGGCCGCGGTCACCGCTCTGGACCTGGCCGACCGCTACCTGCGGCACGGGTGGGCAGGCCATGCGCTGGTGGTGCTGCTCGACCAGTCGACGCATGCCGGAGCGCAGGTCCGCGGTCCGGCCGAGGACCTGGCAGTCGGCCTGTTGCTGCGGGCGGCGGACGGCGACGCGGCGGACGGCTGGGTCCTGCGGTCCCCGCGGACCAGTGCCATCGGACCGGTCGGTCCCGCGCCCGGCCTCGCCGCGCTCGGCAGCGCCCTGCCCCCGCTGCCCGACCGGGCCCGGGTCGTCGTAGCCGGTCCGCGGTCCGCACTGGGCCCCGCCCAAGGGGCCCGGTGGCCCGGCCGTCCGGATGTCGACGTCACCCTGCGGCCGGTGGCCGCGTCCCAGCCCCCCATGGCGGTATGGCGTACCGGGGCGGAGACGCTGGCTCAGGGCACGGCCCGGTGGGACCGGGTGTGCGTCGTCCACGCGGGCGCTGTCGCCGGCACCTGGGAGTTCTGCGCCTTCGACGCCGTGACGACACGAGGGGAAGGAGAATGACCAAAACCTCGACCACGGCCCCCGGACCGAGTTCCCTGTGCGAGCTGGTGACCGCTCAGGGATTGCCCCGCGCCCTCGACACGCTGGTCGCGAGCCGTGTGGCGGACGACGGGGACATCCCCTGGGGACCGGGCGGGCACGCCGTCGTCCCCGCGTCCGCCCTGACCGACGCGCAGCGCGAGACCTGCCTCCACCTCATTGCCCTGGCGCAACCCCAGGGCGGAGCGTACGAGGTCGCCGTGCTGGGCCGACCGCCCGGTCGGCCGCCCCTGGAACAGCCGGCCTCGTGGTGCACCGCGGTGGTGTGGCTGCGCCTCGGCATCTCCCGCCGGTTCCTCACGCATACCGTGCGGCGGCTCGGGGAGCGTCGCTCGGCCGACCGTGTGCTGCTCACCGAGCAGATGGTGCAGGCTTCCCTGGCGGACGCGCTGGCCGAGCAACTGGAGGCCGAGGCACTGCTGAGCGGCGAGCAGAGTCCACCGGAGTCGCACGTGGCGGCCGAGGCATCACGCCGGATCGCCGCAGCCGACCGGCAACTGCGGCACTTGGCGGGGGCGTACGGCTTCGAGTCCAGCGGTGTCGGCACGGCCTTGTGGGTCTCCGAACTACTGGCCGACGCCTATGTCCCCGATCCGCTGGACGACGGGGGGAACAACCATGCGTGAACTCGACGACCGCCTGTCGCTGCTCCAGGCGCAGATGCGCGAATGGTCCGGCGAACTCCGCGAGCGAGCCCTGGAGTTGGACAGGACCCCCGATGACGTCGGCACCTTGCTCGACGTGCCCGCGCTGCGCTACCTCGCCACGATGCTCATCCCTGCGGACCGGCAGCCGTCACCGCTGACGATCGGCCCGTACCGGTACGACGGCATCAGCTGCGCCGAACGTGTCGTGGCACTGGAGGAGCTGGCGTCGGCGGATGCGGCCGCGGTACTCGCGGCGCCTGGTCCGTCCCTGTCCGGCGTGATCGTGGGCCAGCTCGCCGACGAGGCGCAGAAGGAGTGGTTCTACGAGCGGATGCTCACCGCTCCCCGGTGGACGTTCTTCGCCCTGACAGAACCCGGCCAGGGTTCCAACGCTGGCCGGCTGACGACCCGTCTACGACGCGACGGCGACAGCGGCGACTGGCGGCTGTCCGGGATGAAGCGGTACGTGGGCGGGGCGACGAGGGCCGACGTGGGGGTGGTGGTGGCCCGACGGTCCGACGGGCCCCTGGGGATCACGGCCGTGCTGGTCGACACCTCCCTGCCCGGATTCGCCGCCGCAGCACTGCCCACCGTCGGGCTGCGCGCCGCGGGCCTGTCGGCGATCACCCTGCGGGATGTTCCGGTGAGCGAGGAGAGACTCCTGGGGCGGCACCTGCCGGCCACCCGGCGAGGGATCAACGCGGTCGTCCGTACCTTCCACCAGTTCCGCCCCGGTGTCGCGGGGCTGGCCCTCGGGGTGGCCAGGTCCGCACACGACTACGTCGTCACCCACCGCCGTACGCTCCGGGCGGCCGAGCGGCACCGGCTGGACGAGCTGAAGGACCGCATCCACGCCGTGCGACAACTGGTGCGGCACGCTGCGGCGCGGGTGGACGCAGACCCGTCGGACGGCGCGCTCGGTTCGGTGGCGAAGGTGCGCGCCGTGGAACTCGCGGAACACGCGACCGCGCTGGCGCCCCGGTTCTTCGGTCCGGGCGCCCGTATCGACCATCCCTTGCTGGACAAGCTGGCGCGCGACGCGTGGGGCCTGGAGTTCATGGAAGGCACGTCCCACATGCAGAAGCTCGCCTACGTGAACAGCCACCTCAAGGACCGGTTGACCCGCTGAGGCGAGACCCCCGTCCCCTTCCAGGAGGCCCCATGTCCGGTACGCACACCGCTCCTTCCGGCCCGCCCGCGGTGCCGGGGGCGGCGCTGCGCGGGGAGATACGCCGTCTCGCGGTGCCCCTGTCCGTGGGGGGGCTGGTGAGTGTGCTGGCCCAGACGCTGATTGTGACGGCGCTCGGTCGGGCCGGCGACACGGAGCTCTACCTGCGTTCCCTGTACGTGCCCGTGGCCTTCGGCTTCGCCGCCGTCTGCGAGGGCATCGGTATCGCCACCCAGGTAGCCACCGCCCAGGCCCACGGCCGGGGTGACCGGAGCGAAGTGCGCCGCAACGGAGCCGGGTTCCTGTTGCTCGGTGGCGCCCTGATGGCCCTCGCCGTGCTCGGGTTGACGATGTCCACGCCACTGGTGGCGGACGCCATGCAGGTGACGGCCGGTCAGCGAGGCCGGTTCGAGGAGTTCCTGCGCTGGACCGCGCTGGCCAATCTGGCCCGGGTCCCGCCCGTGGTCGCCACCGCGATGCTGCGTGGCCACGGCCGGGCTGCCGCGGCCACGCTGAGCACCGTGGTCGGCGCGGCCACCGAAGTGGGGGTCGTCTACGGGCTCGGCGATCAGGCCGGACACGGCGTCTTCAGCCTGCCCTGGGCGATCCTCGTGGGGTCCGTGGTGAGTGCGGGCTGCGCTGCCGCATGGGTACGGCGGGGCGGGCTGTCTCCCGTCGGCCCGCGCCCCGCCGTCCGCCGCCCTCTGCGCCTGCTCACCGACGTGGGGCTACCGGTCGCCGCCTCGTACGGGCTGCTGAGCGGGTTCAACCTGGCGGCTCTGTGGGTGCTGGCGCCGCTGGGCAAGTACGCGCAGGCCGGCTACTCCACCGCGTACACGGTGCAGACTCTGGTCATCGTGCCGACGATCGCCCTCGGTTCGGCCACGGCGATCGTGATGAACCGGCGCATCGGACGCGGTGAACACCGGGGGCTGACGCCCGTCTTCGGCGCCGGACTGCGGCTGACCGCTCTGTGGTACACCGTCGTCGCGCTCGCCCTGTGGGCGGGCGCGGGACCACTCGCCCATGGCATCACCGGCTCGCGGACGGTGGCCCCCTGGACGGAGCGCTACCTCGAACTCGTCGGTCCCACCCTGCCGTTGATGTGCCTGGTGCTGGTGGCACTCACCGTCCTGGAGCAACTCCGGCAAGGACTGCTGGCCTTCACCCTCAATGTCGTCTACTTCGCCGGTGTCGTGCTGCTCGGCAACGCTCTGGTTGCTCCCGGCCGTGACCCGGACACGTTCTTCCGGGTGATCGCGGCGGCGAACGTGACAGCCGGCCCCGCGGTGGTCGCCCTCGCGGTATGGCGGATTCGCCGGCTGAGCCGGAAAGGAGGTACGGATGCGGACGCAGGGACCGGTCGGGACGACCGTCCGGTACATCTGTCTGGCGGACGGACAGAACCGACTGGGGGCGCTGCGGGGGCTGTTGAACCGTGACGAGCTGACCCGGATGAACCGGTTGGACACCACGGCTCTCCGCGACGCCTACGCGATCACCCATGGCTCCGTGCGGGTCCTGCTCGCCCAGTACAGCGGAGTGCACCCGCGGGACCTGCGCTTCTCCCGGCGCCCGCAGGGCAAGCCGGAGACGGTGGCACCGGCCCGGGCGGCCGGCGTCCACTGGAACCTCAGCACCTCGGGCGACTGGGCGCTGCTCGGCATCTCGCCGCACCGGCCGGTCGGGGTCGACCTGGAACGGATCCGGGTGCCGGCGGCCGCGGTCCTCGGACTCGCCCGCTACTTCCCCCGCACCGACCGGCAGTTCCTGCGGTCCCTGCCCGAGGCCCGACGCTCCCGTGCGTACCACGGGTTGTGGGTGCGGAAGGAAGCGTGGGCCAAGGCACGGGGACTCGGCGTGGTGCACGCCCTGAGACAGCCCGTGGCCGACGGGTTCGCAGACGACCCAGGCGCGGTCCACGACCTCGCGGCGCCCACCGGTTATGTGGCAGCGGTGTGCCTCGCGGCACCAGAAGCCGATCACCCCTAGTCGACAAGGAGTTACACGGTGCAGGAGACGGCGAAAGACGCGTTGGTCGTCGCCTTCCGGGGCGAGCGGGAAGGGACGGCCCGGCTGACCTTCGGGCAGCAGTACATCGGGAACGCGCTCGCCCGGCTGCGGCCCCATGACCAGCACATGAACCTCGGACTGGTCGCGCCGGTGCCGCAAGGCGCGGGGATGGCGGACGTCACCCGGGCGCTGGGCGCACTCCTGCGGGCGTACGAGTCGCTGCGCACCCGCTACGAGCCAGGCGGCGGGCAGTCACTACGGCAGGTCCTCGTGCGGCGCGGCTCGATCCCGCTGGAGGTGGTCGAGGTCGACGCCTCCGTGCCCGGCGACGGGAGCGATCCCGTCGAGGACGTCGTCGCGCGTCTGCGCCTTGGGGCGTTCGACCCGGCCGCGGACCTGCCGGTGCGGGCGGCCGTGCTGAGCAGCGGTGGCCGACCGTGGTGCCTCGTCCTGGCGCTGAGCAGGATGGCGGCCGACGGCCACTCGGCCCAGCTGGTCAGGCGCTATCTCGAACTGGAGATGGCGGCCCCGGGCCGCGCCGCCGCGACGATGGGCTTCGGGCGCCAGCCGCTGGACCAGACGGCGTACGAGAGTTCGCCGGCCGGGGTCCGGGCCGCCGAGCGGGCGCTTGCACACTGGCGGCGGAAGCTGCCCGCCTTCCCCGACAGCACACCGCTCACCGGTACCCCTGACGGACCGCGGTTCCGGCGGGCCGAACTGGCTTCCCCCGCGCTGGGCGAGGCGGTGGCCGAACTGTCCCGGCGACTCGGTGTGAGCCGGCACTCGGTGGTCCTCACCGCCACCATGCTGGCCATCGGCGTAGATCACGAAGGTCCCCGCGCCATGACCGTCATCAGTGACAACCGGCATGTACGGGAGCTGAGATGGAGCGTGATGAACCTGCCGCAGCGGGTGCCCGTCGTCGTGGACCTCACGGGCGTCTCCTTCGGTGAGGCGGTCGGCCGGATCCATGTGGCGGGTCTCGGTGCCTGCCGCTTCGGCCTGTACTCCCCGGCCGCCCTGCGGGCTCTGCTGACCGAGACGACGGTGAGCCGCGGGGTGAGCCCCGACACCGACCTGACGTTCAACTCCTTCGAGCAGGGCGAGGCACTCTCGCCTCGGCGCTCTTTCACCTGGACGCTGGAGAGCGACAGGGAGCCGGAGGGTTTTCGGTTCTTCGACTTCTTCGGCCCCGACCGCATGCGGCTGTACGCGGACATGCTCCGCCTGTCGCCCGCCCGGGTGGCCGAGACCCTGGACACCGTGGAGAACATCCTGGTCCGCGCCGCCGCTTCCGCGGTGCGGCCGGGACGGGCCTGAACACCTGCCCCGTCAACCGCCCTTCACGCACTGTCGAAGAGGTCCTCCCCCAGGCCCGCGCCCGCGGGCACGGCGTCCTCTCCGTGGTCGGCGACCATCGACAGGGCCAGCCGGTAACCGAGCTGGAAGCGTGTCTGTGCGGCGTGCTCGGCCTTCAGTTTGGCCACATGCGTGGCATAGGCACGCGGACTCAGACCGATCAACTTGGCGATGGCGCTGTCCGACTCGCCCTCGATGAGACTGCGGACGATGGTCTCCCGCAGCCGGTTGCTGACCATCGACGCGGTCCTGGGGTTGTGCACACCGTCGAAGGACACGGCCCGCTGCCAGTTGTGGTCGAAGACATCCACGAGGAACCGGACCAGCGCACGGTTCGTGATCAGCACCGCGGTGTTCCGCTGAGCGTCCGCCGGCAGGAACGCCGTGCTCCGGTCGACCACGATGAGCCGCTCGAAGAAGTGGTCGAGCGTGCGCACCTGGGCACCGAGCCGCACCATGTCCGTGACGTAGGACCGCGTCGCCGAGTCGTGCCGCGCCGTGTGCTGGTAGAGCATGCGCACCTTCACGTTCCGCTCCAGGAGCGCCGTGGTGCGGTTGTGCGCGTTCCGCAGGACCTGAGGGGGGCGGCGACCGCCGGGCTGCGCGGTCAGCAGTTCGTCGCTGCTCTGCTCGACCGCTTCGCGGACGCACGCCTGTATGACGTCCTTGCCCGTCAGCTGGACCAGTCCCGCACCACCGCTGTCATCGACCAGTTCCTGGAACGACTCCTGGAAAGGGGTCAGGAGCAGGGGCAGTTGGGCTGCCTCCTCCAGGAGTCGCGCCGCGGCTGTGCGCCGTTCCGCCCCGATGCGCGCCTCCACGAGCCGTGGATCCACTGGGACGTAGGTGCCGGAGAGGTCATCCTGCTCCTCCAGCAGGCCCAGCCGCCGCAACTGGTCGAGCGCGGTCTTCAGCGCGGCCGGTGAGTACTCGTCGTGGAGTTGAGCTACATCGGTGTCACGCAGGCAGCCGCGCTTCACGGCATGGGTGTATATGTTCCACGCCGTTTCGCCGAGGGTCGGGTGACCGCGTGTCGCGTCCGACGCGTTCACAGGAGAGAGGCGGTCGCCCGGACGATTCGTCATCGGCTGCTCAACGGATCAACTTGATCGCTCCGGACGGGCACAGATCCGCCACGGCCGCCGCGCCGCTTCGACGGTCGGCCGGGACGTCCGACAGCAGCACCCGGACCGTGCCGTCGCCGTCCTGCTCGAACAGCTCCGGCAGGGTGCGCACGCAGTGGCCGCCGCCGACGCACACCTCGGAGTCCACCTCGATCCTCATGATGATCTCTCCCTCACCAGGTGACAGGCATCGTTGACAGCGCGAGGTTGATCCCGTGCCGGACCGGGATCTGCTCGACCGGTACGGCGAGCGACAGTTCCGGGATGCGGCCGTGGAGCGTGCTGAGAGCGGCTTCGAGGACGACGCGCACCAGGTTCTGGCCGATGCACTGGTGGATACCGAACCCGAACGTCAAGTGGTTGTGAACCGTCCGCCGGACGTCCAGCATGTCGGGGTCACTGAACCGGGCCGCGTCGCGGTTGGCCACGGGATGCAGGAAGAGCACCCCGTCTCCGGCCTTGATGAGCTGACCGTCGGGGGCCACGATGTCAGCCGTGGCGACCCGGGGCAGCCCGCCGGTGGTGGGAGTCAGGAAGCGGAGAAGCTCCTCCACCGCGGCCGGCCAGCGGTCCGCGTCCTCACGAAGGACCCGCAGCTGTTCCGGATGCTCGACCAGCGTGAGGACGCTCAGCGCGATCATGTTCACGGTGATGTCCTGACCGGCGATGACAAGAATCAGGGCGAGCCCGGTCACTTCGTCGGGCTCAAGTTCGCCGGCCTGCTCCCGGGCCACGAGATCCTTGAGCACACCGTCCCCCAACTCCGCGTCACGGGCGCGCAGTCCGGACAGGTAGCCGGTGAGGGAGGAGACGGTGTTGAAACTCCGGTACGTCACACGTTCGAACTCGGCCAGGTCCTGCCGAGGCAGGCCCAGCACATGCGAGAGGGCCCGGGCGACCAGCGGTCTGGCCAGGGATCTCAGCAGATCGGCGGGCGCCCCGGCGGCCAGCATGGCATCCGTGAGCTCTACGGCGTCCCGGGTGATCGCGGGCCGCAGAGCCGAGAGCCTGCGCACGGTCAGGCTCGGCAGCAGTGCCCGGCGCTGCCGGGTGTGCAGCGGTGGATCGGTGCCGACGAGCGTGCTCGTCGCGTCACGCCGGGAGCTCTGTACCGCAGCCAGCGACGGCAGCACCCGGGGGAATCCCGCTCGGCCGCGCTCGACCGAAAGACCGGGATCGACGATCAGCGCACGTGTCGCCGCATGACCGGTGACCGCCCACACCACCTGCCCGTCGAACAGGCGCACCCGGGTAATCGGTCCCGCCTCGGCCACCTCTCGAAAGAGCTGCGGCGGCTGATACGGGCACTGACGTTCGAGCGCGAGCATGGAAAGAGTTGACGCCTCGGATGTACTCATCCGCCCCCCAGGTAGACGTTCGATCCGATGAACAGCAGACGGCCCCTAGGAAATGAAACGTTACAATGACCCTCGGGGCCGGTCAATAAGCGTGCAGAGGTCGCTAGTTGGGGAGCAGGTTGCCCCTTCTCGACAGCAGGAACTTCTTGAAGGCCGCCACCGGCGGGGTGTCCGGGTGGCCGTCCAGCCAGGCCACTCCGATCTCGCGCACCGCCCTCGGGGCCGTGACCGTCAGTTCGGCAACTCCCGGGCGAGGTACGGCTGGTGGCGGGAGAAGGGCGACTCCCAGGCCCGCAGCCACCAGGCCCCGTAGGGTCTCCGCCTCCTCGCCCTCGAAGGCCACCCGGGGCTTGAAGCCGGCCTCCTTGCAGACGTCATCGGTGATGCGGCGGAGACCGTAACCGGGTTCCAGGGTCACAAAGGTCTCGTCGGCCGCCTCGGCGAGGCGGACCCTCCTGCGGGTCGCGAGGCGGTGGTCGGCGGGGACGACCAGGCGGAGCTTCTGTTCGTCGAGGCGGCGGGCGACCAGGTCCGGCGCGTCGGGGACCGGCGAGGTCAGGCACAGGTCCAGCTCCCCCGCGCGCAGCCGCTCCAGCATGGCCTCGCCGTAGTTCTGCACGAGGCTGAAGCGGACGCGGGGGTGGTCGGCGCGGAAGGCACGGATGAGGCCGGGGACGGTCTCCGAGCCGAGGGTGTGCAGGAAACCGAAGGCGACCTTGCCGGTGGCGGGGTCGGCGTCGGCGCGGACCTCGTCGGCGGCCTTCTCGATCTCGGCGAGGGCGCGTTCGACGGAGGTGAGGAAGGTACGGCCGGCCGGGGTCAGGGAGACGGTCCGGCCTCTGCGGGCGAACAGGTCGACGCCTAGGTCCTGTTCGAGCCTGACCATGGCCCGGGACAGGGTGGACTGCGGGACCTGCATCTCCTGCGCGGCCCGGGTGACGTGTTCGGTGCGGGCGACGCCGGCGAAGTACGCGAGGCGTGGCGCGAGCAGCGCGACGATGTCTTCTGTGTCACCGGACGGTGACAGGTGGGCCTGTGACCTCTGCTGATGCGCCATGGGAACGATTATGACGTTTCCGTGCATTGGACGGATGAACGACGGTGTACGTAGCTTCGAAGCATGTCTCCCGCCGATACCGGGGCGTCCACGATCGTGGCCGCCTCCACCTCCGTCCGCACCCCTGTCCCCGTCTCCGACTCGCGGCTGACGCCGGGTGGTCCCGGCTACCGCCGGATGAGTTTCGCGCTGTTCCTCGCGGGTGTCGCGACCTTCGCGCTGCTCTACTCCACGCAGGCGCTGCTGCCGCTGATCTCGTCCGGTTTCGGTGTGAGCGCGAGCGCGGCGAGCTGGACGGTGGCGGCGGCTACCGGCGGACTCGCGCTGTTCGTCCTGCCGATGAGCGCGCTGTCGGAGCGTTTCGGACGTCGTACGGTCATGACCGCCTCGCTGGTGGTCGCGGTGAGCCTGGGTGTCCTGGTCCCGTTCGCGCCCTCGCTGGGCGCGCTGGTGGCGCTGCGCTTCCTCCAGGGTGCCGCGCTCGCCGG
The DNA here is from genome assembly GCF_040681835.1 of Streptomyces sp. NPDC051576. Classification (NCBI taxonomy): domain Bacteria; kingdom Bacillati; phylum Actinomycetota; class Actinomycetes; order Kitasatosporales; family Streptomycetaceae; genus Streptomyces; species Streptomyces sp. NPDC051576. The sequence goes on along the minus strand of NZ_JBFAZO010000001.1, from coordinate 554,492 downwards.
GCTGCCCGCGTCGGCGACGGCGTATCTGGCGGAGGAGGTCCGGCCGAAGGCGCTGGTCACCGCCATCGGCCTGTTCGTGGCGGGCAACAGCGTCGGCGGGATGAGCGGCCGGATCATCACCGGCTGGGTCGCGCAGGAGTGGGGCTGGCGGATCGCCGTGGCGGTGATCGGCGTGCTCGCGGTCGGCTGCGCGGTGGCCTTCCGCCTCCTGCTCCCGGCCCCCCAGCACTTCACGCCGGGTTCGCTGCGCCCCCGCGTCCTGGCCCGCACGGTCCGCGACCACCTCGCGAACCCGCTGCTGTGCCGGCTGTACGCGATCGGTGCCCTGTTCATGACGGTGTTCGGCGGCGTCTACACGGTGATCGGCTACCGCCTGACCGAGGCCCCCTTCTCCCTCCCCCAGGGCATCATCGGCTCGATCTTCCTGGTGTACCTGGTCGGCACGGTGTCGGCGTCCACCGCGGGCCGCCTGGTCGGCCGCCTGGGCCGCCGGGGCGCCCTGTACCTGGCGGGCGGCACCACGGCCGCGGGCCTGCTGGTGTCGCTGGCCGACTCGCTCCCCCTGGTCCTGCTCGGCCTGGTCCTGATCACCGCCGGCTTCTTCGCCGGCCACGCGGTCGCGTCCTCGGCGGTCAGCAAGACGGCCACCACCGGCCGCGCCCAGGCCTCCGCCCTCTACCAGTCCGCCTACTACATCGGCTCCAGCACCGGCAGCACGGTCGGCGCGATGGCGTTCCACGCGGGTGGCTGGGCGGGGACGGTCGGGGTGGGTGTACTGGCGGTGCTGGGTGTCGTGACGATCACTGTGTTCGGGTCGCGGGCGGCGCGGGTGGAGCGGCGGGGGTTGGTGGCGGCGGCCTGATCTGCCCAATCCTCCAGAGGAACCACTCTGACCTGCACGTTCATCCACTCCGGGCGCCATTGTCAGTGGGCTGCGCTACGTTTCGGGGTAACGGAAGAACGGCCACAGGGGTGGGTGGGCGAGACCATGAGTGACGCTACGGCGACGACGACAGACCTCGACATCAGGCTGGAGAAACACCGCGTCGAGCTGACCGGTTACTGCTACCGGATGCTCGGCTCCTCCTTCGAGGCCGAGGACGCGGTGCAGGACACGATGGTCCGCGCGTGGCGGAGCTACGAGAAGTTCGAGGGCCGGTCCAGCCTCCGCTCGTGGCTGTACCGGATCGCGACGAACGTCTGCCTGGACATGCTGTCCGCGGGCAACAAGCGGGCGCGGCCCGTCGATCTCAGCGACTCCACCCCGCTGGCGCAGGCCGCGCTGTCGCCCCGCCCGGACAACACCTGGCTGGAGCCGATGCCGGACGCGCGCGTGCTGCCGACGGTCGCCGACCCGGCGGAGGCGGCGGTCGCCAAGGAGTCGGTGCGGCTCGCGTTCATGGCCGCCCTGCAGCAACTGCCGCCCAAGCAGCGGGCGGTGCTGATCCTGCGCGAGGTGCTGGCCTGGCGGGCCAATGAGGTCGCGGAGCTGCTCGGCACCTCGGTGGCGTCCGTCAACAGCGCTCTGCAGCGGGCCCGCGCGACCCTCGCCGAGCGGGACGAGAAGGCGGCCGACGCGGCCGTCTCCGACCCGCTCGACGAGGAGCAGCAGAAGCTTCTGGAGCGGTATGTCGCGGCCTTCGAGGGCTACGACATGGCCGCGCTGACGGCGCTGCTGCACGAGGACGCCATCATGACGATGCCGCCGTTCGACCTGTGGCTGACCGGCCACGACGACATCACGGGCTTCATGACGACGCTCGGCGCCGCCTGCGAGGGCTCCCGTCTGATCCCGGTGCAGGTGAACGGCCTGCCGGGCTTCGCCCAGTACAAGCCGGACCCGGAGGCGGGCGGCTTCAGCCCCTGGTCGGTGCAGGTCCTGGAGATCTCAGACGGCAGGCTCACCGGGTTCCACTTCTTCCTGGACACCAAGCGCTGGTTCCCGCTGTTCGACCTGCCCCTCCACCTCGAAGCGGAGCCCGACCAGGTCGAGGAGGGCGCGTAGTCCGGGGCTGGGCCCGCGCAGTCTGATCCGGCCACCGGCCCGCCGCGCGGTCAGTTCGAGGCGGGCCAGGAGATCGACGGTTCCGAGCCCCGGCGGCCCGGGCCCCACGGTCTCGACCCCGACGAGCACCACCCCGGCACCGGTCGTCTCCAGCAGCCTCCGTACTTCGTCGCAGAGCCGCGCCACCTCGTCACGGGTGACGGGGCGGTTCGGCACGAGTACAGCGGGTGTCATGGCGTCCACGATCGGTAGACCGGGTGGGTGGTCATAACTCATCGGGAGCCACCGCCTAGGTTTGCTGTATGCCCCACGGATCAGCCCCGCCCTGGATACCCGACGCCCTCCCGCGCGCCGAAACCGCCGAGGAGACGCCGTGCAGGGGGTGTTGACCGGGTTCGCGGTCATCGGCGCCGTCATCGCCGTCGGCTATCTGCTCGGCCTGCGCGGCTCCCTCGGCGAGAACGGCCGTGACGTACTGACCAGGCTGGCCTTCAACGTGGCGTCCCCGGCCCTGCTGTTCACCACCCTCGCGCGGGCCGACCTCTCGGTGGTCTTCTCCAGCTGGCTGCTCGTGACGGTGCTGAGCACGGCGGCGGTGGCGGGCGTGTTCGTGGCGGTGGGGGTGGCCCGCGGCTGGGGTGTGGGCCGTACGACGATCGGCGCGCTCTGTTCCAGCTACGTCAACTCCGGAAACCTCGGCATCCCGATCTCGGTGTACGTCCTGGGCAACGCCTCGCTGGTGGCCCCGGTGATGCTGTTCCAGCTCGTCGTGGTCAGCCCCCTCGCGCTCACGATCCTCGACCTGTCGGGCCGGGGCGAGCAGGACCCCCGGTGGGTACGGCTGCTCACGCCCGTCCGCAACCCGATCGCGGTCGGCTCCCTCGCCGGGGTCGCGGTGGCGGCGGCCGGAGTGCGCCTTCCGGGCCCGGTGATGGACCCGCTCACCCTGATCGGCAACATGGCGGTGCCGGCCGTACTGCTCGGCTTCGGCATCTCGCTGCGCGGAAGTGCGGTGCCGGCACGCGGTGTCGAGCGGTGGCCGGTGCTGCTGTCGGTCGCCCTGAAGTCCGTGGGGCAGCCGGCGATAGCCTGGGCGTCGGCGGTGGGCGTGTTCGGTCTGCACGGGGCGGCGCTGCTCGACGTGGTGGTGACATCGGCGCTGCCCGGTGCGCAGAACCTGTACACCTACGCGAGCCGCTACCGCGTGGGCGAGGCACTGGCCCGGGACTCGATCCTGCTGTCGACGATTCTGTCGGTGCCGGTGCTGGTGGTGATCGCGGCGCTGCTCGGGTGAACGGGCTGATCATCAACGACATGGGTGCCCCGACGGCGGGTGTTGTCCTCGCCTGGGCAGGGAGTTAGCCTGACCTCTCGTTGACCGACTGGTCGGTCAACGAGAGGGAGGGGTCCGCGATGCCTTACGCACAGACCAGAGCGGGGCAGGTGTTCTACGACGAGCAGGGCAGCGGCCCGCCCGTCGTGCTGCTGCACGCCACCCTGCACGACCACACCGACTACGACGCCGTGGCCGGACCGCTGGCCGCCGCCGGGCACCGCGTGCTGGCCGTCGACTGGCCGAGCCACGGCCGGTCCGGAACGCCGGGCGAACCACTGACCGCATCACTGCTGGCCGACGTCCTCACCGATTTCGTCACCGAACTCGATCTGGAACCAGCCGTGTTCATCGGCAACTCGGTCGGCGGGTACGCCGCCGCCCGGATCGCGCTGGACCATCCGGAGCGGGTCGCCGGGCTCGTCCTGGTCAACGCCGGCGGGTTCCTCAAGGTCCCCTTCGCGGCCCGCCTCCTGGGCATCCCGGCCGTCAGCCGGGCCGTGTTCCCCCGGCTCGTCCCCCGGTACATGAAACCGGACAGCGACCACCTGCACGCCCTCACCCGCCGGGTCCAGGACCGGGCGCGCAGCAGGACGGGCGCCGCGGTCTCGGCCGCGCTGTGGCAGAGCTTCACCGATCCGTCCTACGACCTGCGGGCCGACGGGCCCCGGCTCGGCGTGCCTGTGCTGCTGGCCTGGGGGGCGCGGGACATCGTCCTCCCGCTGTCCACCGCGCGCCGGACGCAGGCGGCGATACCCGGCTCGGAGCTACGGCTGCTGCAGACCGGACATGTGGCCTTCGCCTCCGATCCGGAGGGTTTCCTGGGCCTGGTCCTGCCCTTCCTCGAATCGGTGAGGACCGCCGGGAGCACATCATGAGCACCGGCGTACGGCAGCAGCGCGCGGCGGCCACCCGCAGGCAGCTGATCGCCACGGGCCTGGCCCTGGCGGAACGGACGGGTCTGGCCGACATGAGCGTCAACCTCGTCGTCGCCGAGGCGGGCGTGGCCAAGGGCACTTTCTTCCACCACTTCGGCGACCGCTCGGAATTCCTGCTGGCGCTGCACACCGAGTTCCACGACCGGGTGTTCGCGGAGATCGAGCGGACCATCGCGGGGATGGCGCCGGGCCGGGACAGACTGCTCGCCGTCGCACACGCCTACCTCGACGAGTGCCTGCGCCATCGCGGTGTACGGGCCCTGCTGCTGGAGGCCCGGGTCGACCCCGCGATCATCGGGGCGATCGCGGCCCGGAACAAGCTGGTCGTCCAGCGCAGCAGCCCCGACTTCGCCGCCATGGGCTGGGCCCACGTGGAACCCAGCGCGGCCATGTGGAACAGCGCCGTCGTGGAGGCCGCCATCCTTGAACTGGACGGCGGCGGCCACCGGCCGGAAGTCCGGGCGGCGCTGGAACAGTTCCTCCAGGGTCCCAAGTAGGCGGAAGGGGCCGGAACTTGAAAGCCCGGCGCCTCCTCCGCTCCTCGTCCCCCCGATCAGGCGATGCGCTCCAGCACCACCGGCGAAGCCGTGAACGAAGTTCCCTCGGCGCCGATGTCGTAGGAACCCTCGACCGCCTCCAGGGCATAGTCGAAGCGCTCCGGCGTATCCGTGTGCAGCGTCAGCAGGGGCTGGCCGGCCGTGACCACGTCGCCCGGCTTGGCGTGCATCTCCACGCCCGCGCCCGCCTGGACCGGGTCCTCCTTGCGCGCACGGCCCGCGCCGAGGCGCCAGGCCGCGATGCCGATGTCGTAGGCGTCGAGGCGGGTCAGGACGCCGGAGGTCGGCGCCTTCACCACGTGCTGTTCCTTCGCCACCGGGAGGGCAGCGTCCGGGTCGCCGCCCTGGGCCGCGATCATGCGGCGCCAGACGTCCATCGCCGAACCGTCGGCCAGGGCCTTCGCCGGGTCGGCGTCCTTCACGCCCGCCGCGTCGAGCATCTCGCGGGCCAGGGCGATGGTCAGCTCGACCACGTCCGAGGGGCCGCCGCCCGCCAACACCTCGACGGATTCCCGTACTTCGAGCGCGTTGCCGGCCGTAAGACCGAGCGGGGTCGACATGTCCGTCAGGAGCGCGACCGTCTTCACGCCGTGGTCGGTGCCCAGGCCCACCATCGTGGACGCCAACTCCCGCGCGTCCTCGATCGTCTTCATGAACGCGCCCGTGCCGACCTTCACGTCCAGGACCAGCGAGCCCGTGCCCTCGGCGATCTTCTTCGACATGATGGACGAGGCGATCAGGGGGATCGCCTCCACCGTTCCCGTGACGTCCCGCAGCGCGTACAGCTTCTTGTCCGCCGGGGCCAGGCCGTCGCCCGCCGCGCAGATCACCGCGCCGGTGCCGTCAAGGACGGACAGCATCTCCTCGTTGGAGAGCAGTGCGCGCCAGCCGGGGATCGACTCCAGCTTGTCGAGGGTGCCGCCGGTGTGGCCGAGGCCGCGGCCGGAGAGCTGGGGGACGGCCGCGCCGCAGGCGGCGACGAGGGGCGCCAGCGGGAGCGTGATCTTGTCGCCGACACCGCCCGTGGAGTGCTTGTCGGCGGTCGGGCGGGAGAGGGACGAGAAGTCCATCCGCTCGCCGGAGGCGATCATCGCGGCGGTCCAGGTGGCGATCTCCCGGCGGTTCATGCCGTTGAGGAGGATCGCCATGTTGAGGGCGGCCATCTGGTAGTCGGCCACCTCTCCGCGGGTGTACGCGTCGATGACCCAGTCGATCTGGTCGTCGCTCAGTTCACCGCGGTCGCGCTTGGTGCGGATGACGGAGATGGCATCCATTGACAACTGTGCCATGGCTTGGCTTTCCTTCCGGGCGTTCGGAAAATGCGCGGCCCCTCCGAGCGAGACGGTGGTCAACTCAGAGGGGCCGTACGGGAGTTACTTGGTGAGATGGTCCGGCCCGAAAGCCTGCGGGAGCATCTCCGAGAGCGGCAGGACGCCCGCCGGTGTCTCCACCAGCAGACCGGGGCCGCCGAACTCGTACAGCAGCTGGCGGCAGCGGCCGCACGGGACGAGGATGTCGCCCTTGCCGTCGACGCACGTGAAGTGGGTCAGCCGGCCGCCGCCGGTGCGCTGGAGGTCGGACACCAGCCCGCACTCTGCGCACAGGCCGAGGCCGTAGGACGCGTTCTCGACATTGCAGCCGGAGACCGTGCGCCCGTCGTCGACCCGGGCGGCGACCCCCACGGGGTAGCCCGAGTACGGCGCGTAGGCGTGGGACATCGCCTCCCGCGCCTCGGCGCGCAGTTCGTCCCAGTCGACGGCCGGATCGGCGGCGGGCGTGGTCACTTGCCCTGTCCCTTCCGGTACGGCAGGCCGTCCGCCTTCGGCATCCGCAGGTGCTGCGCGGACAGCGAGAGCACCAGCAGGGTGACGATGTACGGGCTGGCGCCGACCAGTTGGGTCGGGACCTGGTCGGTGGTGGCGTACCAGACGAACATCAGGGCCGCGACGACGGCGGTGATGCCGGCCGGGACGTACCGCTTCTTCCAGACCAGGAAGGCGACGTAGGCGACCAGCAGGAAGCCGAGCAGCAGGATCAGCGCGTGGACGTTGGTGGCGCCACCGCGCAGGTTGAGGCTGTCGGTGTAGCCGAACAGGCCCGCACCGAGGGCGAGTCCACCCGGCATCCAGTTGCCGAAGATCATCGACGCGAGGCCGATGTAGCCGCGACCGCCGGTCTGGCCGTCGAGGTAGACGTTGGACGCGACGATCGACAGGAAGGCGCCGCCGAGACCGGCGAAGCCGCCGGAGATGATCACGGCGATGTACTTGTACTTGTAGACGTTGACGCCGAGGGACTCGGCGGCCACCGGGTTCTCGCCGCAGGAGCGGAGGCGGAGACCGAAGGCCGTGCGCCACAGCACCCACCAGGTGACCGGTACGAGGGCCACCGCGATGACGGTGAGCGGCGAGAGGTCGGTGATCAGACCGCCGATCAGGCCGGCGATGTCCGAGATCAGGAACCAGTGCTTCTCGTTGAGCGTGTTCAGCCAGCTCGACAGACCGGGGATGTCGAAGGTGCCCAGGGAGTCGATCGGCGGGGACTGCTTGGCGGAGCCCTGCTCGGTGTTGGCGAAGGTGAACTTCGACAGATAGCGGGTGGTGCCGAGCGCCAGGATGTTGATGGCGACACCGGAGACGATGTGGTTGACGTTGAACGTCACCGTGGCGATGGCGTGCAGCAGCGCGCCGAGGCAGCCGCCGATGATGCCGAAGACGACACCGGTCCAGGGGCCCCACTGGTAGCCGGCCCAGGCGCCGAACCAGGTGCCGAGGATCATCATGCCTTCGAGGCCGATGTTGACGACGCCCGCGCGCTCGGCCCACAGACCGCCGAGACCGGCGAGCCCGATCGGCACGGCGGCCCTGAGGGCAGTGGACATCTGACCGGTCGACGTGATGCCGTCGGCGCCCGTGATGAGTCGGACGATCGACGTCAGGATCAGCGCGCCCGCGATGATCAGCAGGAGCACGGGGAGCGAGAAACGGCGGCCGCCCTTGCCGGGCTGCTGCGCCTTGGGCTTGGCGATGGTCGCGGTGGACATCAGGCCGCCACCTCCTTCTTCTCGGAGTTGTCGTTCGCGGCGGCGGCGAGTTCCTCACCGACGCGCTTCTGCTGGCGGCGCAGACCCCAGGTGCGGACGACCTCGTAGGAGATGACGACCGCGAAGACGATCAGGCCCTGCATGATCGTGGCGATCTCCTTCTGGTACGCGACCGGGGTCGCGTAGTCCAGGGCGGGCGACGCCTTGTCGAGGAAGGCCCACAGGAGGGCGGCGAGCGCGATGCCGCCGGGGTTGTTGCGGCCGAGGAGGGCGATGCCGATCGCGGTGAAGCCGAGGCCCTCGGGGAAGGTGAGGCTGTAGGTGTGGCTGTCGCCGAGCAGCAGCGGCAGACCGGCGAGGCCGGCGACACCGCCGGAGATCAGCATCGCCGTGAGCGTCATGCGCTTGGCGTCGACGCCGGAGGCCGCGGCGGCGGACTCGGACTCGCCGGTGGCGCGCAGGTCGAAGCCGAAGCGGGTGCGGTTGAGGACCAGCCAGTACAGGACGCCCATGATCACGGCGAGGAAGACCAGGCCGTAGATCTCGCCGACGTCCGAGCCCAGGTCGATGCCCGGGATCCAGCCGGACTTCTTCATGATGCCGGTCGTCATGTTGTTGCCGACCTGCACGCCCCAGGTGTTGGTCTGGGTGAGGTAGAGGATCAGGCTGGTGGCGATCGCGTTCAGCATGATCGTGGCGACGACCTCGCTGACCCCCCGGGTGACCTTGAGGACGCCCGCGATACCGGCCCAGAAGGCGCCGGTGAGGATCGCGACGAGCAGCAGCAGCGGCACCTGGAGGACGGCCGGCAGGCCGACGTGCGCGCCGACCACGGCGGTCATCACGGCGCCGAGGCGGTACTGGCCGTCGACGCCGATGTTGAACAGGTTCATCCGGAAGCCGAGGGCGACCGCCAGAGCGGCGATGTAGTACATCGACGCCTGGTTGATGATCAGCACCTGGACGTCGGAGTACGTCGCCTGCTGGAGCATCAGGTGGTACGGCTCGATCGGGTTCTTGCCCGAGGCGAGCAGCACGACCGAGGTCAGCAGGATCGCCGCGACAAGCGCCATGACCGGTCCGGCCACGGCGAGGAGCACCCGCTCCTTGTCGAACTTCTTCATCGGGCCTCGTCCTCCGGGGCGGTGTCGTCGGCGCCGTCTTCTGCGGACTCTTCGACGTGTTCGAGGTGACCGGACGCGGCGCCGGTCATGGCCGAGCCGAGCTCCTCCGGGGTGACGGTGGCCGGGTCGGCGTCGGCGACCAGCCTGCCGTCGTAGATCACGCGCAGGGTGTCCGACAGGCCGATCAGCTCGTCCAGGTCGGCGGAGATCAGCAGCACGGCCAGGCCCTCGCGGCGGGCGGCGCGGATCTGGTCCCAGATCGCGGCCTGCGCGCCGACGTCCACACCGCGGGTGGGGTGGGCGGCGATCAGGAACTTCGGCTTGTGGCTCATCTCGCGGCCGACGATCAGCTTCTGCTGGTTGCCGCCGGAGAGGGAGGCGGCGGTGACGTCGATGCCGGGGGTGCGGACGTCGTACTCCTCGACGATCCGACGGGTGTCGTCCTGGGCGCCCTTGATGTCGAGCCAGATGCCCTTGGCATTCGGCTTCTCCGTCACATGGCCGAGGATGCGGTTCTCCCACAGCGGGGCTTCCAGGAGGAGGCCGTGGCGGTGGCGGTCCTCGGGGATGTAGCCGATGCCGTGTTCGCGGCGGCTGCGGGTGGCCCACGGGGTGATGTCCTCGCCGAGGAAGCCGATGGTGCCGGAGTCGGCGTTCTTCAGGCCGATCAGCGCGTCGATCAGCTCGGTCTGGCCGTTGCCCTCGACGCCGGCGATGCCCATGACCTCACCGGCGTGGATGGTGAAGGTGACGTCGTCGAGGACGCGCTTGGCGGCGCCGGTCTCCCCCACGGCCGTGTCGCCGAGCAGTCCGCCGGCCGTGGGCTCGGCCGCGACGCCGAGGGAGGCGCCGCCGCTCGCGTACACGGTGAGGTTCTTGACCTCGATGACGGGCTGGTCGGTGACCGTGGACTCGGCGGTCTCCGGGGTGGGCAGTTCGCTGCCGACCATCATCTCGGCGAGCTGGCGCGGGGTGGTCTCGGAGGGGACCGCGGTCCCGACCGTCGTACCGCGCCGGATGACGGTGATCTCGTCGGCGACCGACAGGACCTCGCCCAGCTTGTGCGAGATGAAGATGACGGCGAGGCCCTCGGACTTCAGCTCGCGCAGGTTGCTGAAGAGGGCGTCGACCTCCTGCGGGACCAGGACTGCGGTGGGCTCGTCCAGGATCAGGGTGCGGGCGCCGCGGTAGAGGACCTTGAGGATCTCCACCCGCTGGCGCTCGGCGACCCCGAGGCTCTCGACGAGAAGGTCCGGGCGGACGTTCAGGCCGTAGCGGTCGGAGATCTCCTTGATCTTCCTGCGGGCGCCGCCGCCGATGCCGTGCAGCTTCTCGCTGCCCAGGACGACGTTCTCCAGGACGGTGAGGTTGTCGGCGAGCATGAAGTGCTGGTGGACCATGCCGATGCCGCGGGCGATGGCGTCGGCCGGGGAGGAGAAGGTGACGTGCTCGCCGTCGACGGCGATGGTGCCCTCGTCCGGCTTCTGCATGCCGTAGAGGATCTTCATCAGGGTCGACTTGCCGGCGCCGTTCTCGCCGACGAGGGCGTGCACGGTGCCTTTTCGGACACTGAGGTGGATGTCGTGGTTGGCCACGACACCGGGGAAGCGCTTGGTGATCCCGGCCAGCTCGACCGCGGTCGACTGTGCGGTGAGCGGAGGGCTGCTGGACGCGTCGATGGCGAACTCTCCTCGTGGAAAGGGGCCTCTCTACGCGCGTAGCGCCCCTGCTTTAAATAGTGCCCGGACCTGATCGGCTCTGTTCGGCTGACATCGCCGTCCGATCCGTTCCGAGCATTCTGCCGCGAGAACGGGGCGCGAGGAGACATCCTCCCCGCACCCCGTTCCGTGGCCGTAACGCTGTCATTACAGCGCTCTTTTGGCCATGGTCCGTACGGCCCTACGACCGCCGGTTTTCCCCTTCGATCAAGAAGTCTTGACCGTGATCGAACCGTCCTTGATGCCCGCCTCGGCCTTCTTGAGGGCGGCCTGGAGGGTGGCGTTGTTCTTGAAGGTCGGGTTGGAGTCGGCCAGGCCGACACCGCCGTTGCTCAGCGAGCCGCGGATCTCGCCGTTGAGCGGCTTCTTGTCCTTGATGACGGACTTGGAGAGGTCGTACACCGCGCCCGAGACGTTCTTGAGGGCGGAGGTGAGGATGTAGTTCTTGTACTTCGCCAGCGCGGCCTGCTTGTACTGGTCGGAGTCCACGCCGATCGCCCACACCTTGTGCGCGGCGGCCGACTTGATGACGCCCTGGCCGGAGAGGCCCGCGGCCGCGTACACCACGTCGGCGCCGGCCTCGATCTGACCGTCGGCGGCGGCCTCGCCCTTGTCGGGGCTGGAGAAGCCACCCTGTGCGGCGGTCTGGGTCAGGTACTGCGCCTTGACCGTGACGCCCTTCTTGGTGTCCTTGACGCCCTGCTCGAAGCCCGCCTCGAACTTGTGGATCAGCGGGACGTCCACGCCACCGATGAAGCCGACGGTGTTCGACTTCGTGGTCAGCGCGGCGGTGACGCCGGCCAGGTAGGAGGACTGCTCCTCGTGGAAGACCATGTCGGCGACGTTGTCGGCCGTGATGGTGTTGTCGTCGATGATGCCGAAGGTGATCTTCGGGAACTTCGCGGCGGCTTCCTTGACGGCGGGGGCGTAGGCGAAGCCGACACCGATCACCGGGTTGTAACCGGCGCGGGCGAGGGTCTCCAGGCGCTGCACCTTGTCGGCGTCGGACTCGTTGTCCTGCGGCTCGACGTCACGACCGCTGACGCCGAAGTCCTTCTCGGCCTTCTGGAGACCGGCGTAGGCCGCGTCGTTGAAGGACTGGTCGCCCTTGCCACCGACGTCGTAGGCCAGACCAATACCCTTGGACGTGCCGGAACTGCTGCTGCTGGAGCTGGACTCGCTGGACGAGCTGCCGCAGGCGGAGACGGTTACTGCAAGAGCTGCGGTTGCAACGCCTGCAACCGCGATTCGGGACACCCGGCGCATGGAACGAGACTCCTTCGTGCAAGCGCCCAAACCAGGCGCTGGTTCCGCCGCAGCGTAACGCGCGTAGACCAGACGGAAAACCCCATCTGTCCGGTCCGTTATAGAGCTGTGGCCACAGATGGTGGCCAGCGTACGGACAGCAGGACGCCCCTTGCGGGAGGCAAGGCCCGGGGCGTCGAACTCCCGTCGTCCGCCCGAAGGGCGGGCCGCGCGGCGTCTGGTGCGTGCGATCGCAAGGCGCCGGGGCGCCCTCGTGGCGGAGCCACGTGGGCGGTCCGGCAACGCGGCGAGCGTGCGTGCCAGACGCCGCGCGGCAGGCGGGAGTTCGACGCCCCGGGCCTGGGGGCGCCTGGCTGCAACGATGCCCGTAGGGGCTAGTCCGCGACGGGGCGGACTACTTGGTGTTGACGGTGATCTTGCCGCTGACGATGTCCTGCTTGGCCTTGTCCACGGCCGCCACGGCGGCGGTCATGGCCTTGTACTTCGGGTTGGTGTCGGAGAAGCCGACACCGTCGTTGTCGAGGCCGTAGCGGACCACGCCGGTCTTGGGCGTGCCCTCGTAGACCGATTTCACCAGGTCGTAGACGGCGCCGCCGACGTTCTTGAGGGCCGAGCCGAGGATGGCGTCCTTGTACTTGGCCAGCGCCTTCTGCTCGTACTGGTCGGAGTCCACACCGATGGCCCACACCTTCTTGGCGGAGGCCTCGGAGATGACGCCCTGGCCGGAGAGGCCTGCGGCGGCGTAGATGACGTCCGCGCCCGCGTCGATCTGACCGCTCGCCGCGTCCTTGCCCTTGTCGGGGCTGGAGAAGCCGCCCTGCGCGGCGGTCTGCGTCAGGTACTGCGACTCGATCTTGATGCTGGGGTTGACGGACTTGGCGCCCTGGTCGAAGCCGGCCTCGAACTTGTGGATCAGCGGGACGTCGACGCCGCCGATGAAGCCGATGTGGTTCTTCTTGGTGGCCTTGGCCGCGGCGACGCCGGCGAGGTAGGAGGACTGCTCCTCGTGGAAGACGAGGTCGGCCACGTTGGCGGCCTTGATCGTCTCGTCGTCGATGATGCCGAAGGTGATGTTCGGGAACTTGGCGGCGGCTTCCTTGACGGCGGGGGCGTAGGCGAAGCCGACACCGATGACCGGGTTGTAGCCGGCCTGGGCCAGGCTCTCCAGGCGCTGCACCTTGTCGGCGTCGGACTCGTTGTCCTGCGGCTCGATGTCGCGGCCGGAGAGCTTGAACTCCTTCTCGGCCTTCTGGAGACCGGCGTAGGCGGCGTCGTTGAAGGACTGGTCGCCCTTGCCGCCGACGTCGTAGGCGAGGCCGATGCCCTTGCCGGTGTACTTGCCGGACGAGGACGAGGAACTGTCACTGGCCTTGTCGGCATCCTTGCTGGAGCTACCGCAGGCGGTGGCCGCGAGGGCGATGACAGTGACGGTCACCGCAGCTTGGGAGAACTTCGTCCTCCGAGAAATCTGACGCACAGCAAGCACTCCTTCGTCCCCACGGCACCGTCACCGGACCGCTTCCCCAACGCGCCGCCTCTGGTGGCGATTTCCGCGCACAGTAACGCGCGTAGACGAGGAGGGGAACGGGGTTTCTCCTTGCCGTTACCGGATCGTGCCGCCGCCGCGTTACGTTCGCGCGCCGGTGGTTACACCCGGGTGACACAGGGGGACGTAGGGGTACCGAACGGGCACCCCTACGCCCCCGTCGCGCGGTCAGAGCGCGGCGTCGATGAGCGCGGCCGCGGTGAACAGCTCCACGCCGACCGTGATCGCGGTCTCGTCGGCGTCGAAGTCGCCCTGGTGGAGGTCCCGCACGGTCCGCTCCCCCGGGGTCCGCACACCCAGCCGGGCCATGGCGCCGGGCACCTGCTCCAGATACCAGGAGAAGTCCTCGCCGCCGAGGCTCTGCTCGGTGTCCTCGACCGAGAGGGGCCCGCGCCGGGCGATCATCGCGTCCCGCAGCAGCTCGGTGACGAGCACGTCGTTGACGACGGGCGGCACCCCGCGCACGTACTCGATCACGGACTTGGCCCGGTACAGCCCGGCGATCTCGTCGATCGCCGCGTGCACGACGTCGGGCGCCTGCCGCCAGGCGTCGAGATCGAGACACCGTACGGTGCCCGACAGCTCGGCGTGCTGCGGGATGACGTTGGGCGCGTGCCCGGACTCGATGCGCCCCCAGGTCACGGAGACCCCGCTCCGCGCGTCCATCCGCCGCGCGACGAGCGCGGGCACGTCGGTGGCGACCCGGGCGGCGGCGGTGACCAGGTCGGTGGTGAGATGCGGCCGGGCCGTATGCCCGCCCGGCCCGTCCAGCGCGACCTCCAGCCGGTCGCAGGCGGAAGTGATCGGCCCGACCCGCAGCCCGATCCGCCCGCTGTCCACCTTGGGATCGCAGTGCACGGCGATGATCCGCCCCACCCCGTCCAGCACCCCGCAGCCGATGGCATCGGCGGCCCCGCCCGGCAGAACCTCCTCCGCGGGCTGGAAGAGCAGCCGCACGGGCCGGGGCAGCAGCCCCTGCTCATGCAGCGCGGCGAGCACGAGCCCGGCCCCCAGCACCACGGTGGTGTGCACGTCGTGACCGCAGGCGTGGGCACGGTCGGGCACGGTCGACCGGTACGCGCAGTCACTCTTCGTGTCCGGGATGGGCAGGGCGTCGATGTCGGCGCGCAGCGCGAGCATGGGGACGCCGGTGTCGCGGGGCCCGATGTCACAGACGAGCCCGGTCCCGATGCCGAGGACACGCGGTTCGAGACCGGCCTGCTCCAGCCGGGCCTTGATCGCGGCGGTGGTCCGGAACTCCTGGTTGCCCAGCTCGGGGTGCATGTGCAAGTCGCGGCGGAACGCGACGAGTTCGGCACGCAGGGCTTCGGGCAGGGTGCCCGGAAGCACACTCCCGACGGACGCGCCCTCGGACTCCGCCTCGGATCCTGCCTCGGACTCTGGTGACATCAATTGCTTCACCCTCTGAAGGGTAAGGCGCCCGGGTGGTCAACTGACCCTCGATCAACAAAAGTTCAACCCGTTAGTCGAAGAAAATCTGACCACCGACCGCATAGCTGCTCGCCGGGATGGGTAAACTCCCCGCTCCTTCTGGGATACCACGCCTCCCCACAGCCCGGCCCGCACCGTCCGCATCGCGGAATCGACACCGCTGTGGGGTGCTACGACTACACAGCGTGGCCAGCGCCGAATGTGGAAGATGGCGGGAAGCAACCCCGCGAGCCACCCGCCCTTGCTAGCGTCCGCCGACGTGACCGACCCGAACACATCTCCCGCCGCGGACTTCATGGAGTCCACCCGTTCCTCCTACGACGCGATCGCCCCCGCGTACAGCGCGGAGCACCCCGACGGCCTGGGCGACGGCCCCCTCGAACAGGCCCTGCTCACCGCCTTCGCCGAGCGCGTCCGTACGGCGGGAGGCGGCGAGGCGCAGGTGGCCGACGTGGGCAGCGGCCCCGGATACGTGACGGCACGCCTGAACGCCCTCGGCCTCTCCGCCTTCGGGATCGACATCTCCCCCCACATGGTGGCCCTGGCGACCGAGGCACACCCTCAACTCACCTTCCGCGTGGGCTCGATGACGTCCCTGGACGTGCGGGACGAGTCTCTGGGCGGCCTCATCGCCCTCTACTCCACGATCCACATCCCCGACGCCCATCTGCCCACCGTCTTCGCGGAGTTCCACCGGGTCCTACGGCCGGGTGGTCAAGTCCTGCTCGCGTTCCAGGCCTCGGAGGGCGAGCACATCCACATGGCGGAGCGGTACGGCCAGGACATCTCGCTCGACTACTACTTCCGCACGCCGGCCGAGGTCACCAGGTTCCTGACGGAGGCGGGCTTGAGCTTGTACGCACGGGCTCGCGTGGAGCGGCAGGGGGAGCAGAAGTGGGGGCGGGACTTTTTGCTGGCGCACAAGGCGGGGTAGGGGTCAGGTGCGGGGCGCGGGCGAGTAGACACGAAGGGTTCCGCCGCGCTCCGGGTCCGCTGGTCCGCCGGCGTGCTGCGCATCGGAGCCTGGGACGCGGACCCCCGTCCGCCCGAGCCTCCGCGTTCACTCGATCTGCCTCTCGACCTGGAGGAGGGACGAGGACTGGCCCTCGTCAAGGCATGCGCCGACGAATGGGGGTGGCGGCCGCTGTCGAGGAACGGCGATCGGGGCAAGTACGTCTGGTTCGAGCTGACTTCGGCGGCGTGAACGTTTCCGTGCCGTACTGGAGGTCCCGTTATCCGCCAAGGCGACCGTGGACGCCGTCACCACGGACGTGACGGAGACCCGGCCGCTGGAACGGCGCGTGGACACGGTCCTGCGCATCGGCCAGTCCGACGGTGAGGACTTCCTGCTCGCCATCGAGGCGCAGTCGGACAAGAAGGAGGCGAAAGCGGCGAGTTGGGCGTACTACGTCGCCTACCTCCAGGCCAAGTACCGCCTGCCCGTGCTGCTTCTCGTGGTCTGCCAGGACCGGGCCACGGCCAAGTGGGCGATCGGTCCCTTCGATTGCGGCACCCGTGAATGGACGGCCCTACGGACGTATCCGCTGGTCGCCGGTCCGGACAACCTGCCGGTGATCACCGACGCCAGGACCGTGGCGAACAAGCTCGCGCTGGCCGTGCTGTCCGCCATGGCCCACGCCCGCAACCCCGAGTGCGGCGCCATACGGGAGGCGATCGGCAGCGCCCTCCAAATACTCCAGGAAACGGACCCCGAGACGGTCGGGTACTTCGCCGAGTTCCTGGAAATCAACCTGGATGACACCCCAGCCCAAAAGAAGTGGAAGGAAATCATGTCGTTCGTCATCTACTTCCCCGGTCGAGGGACTGTCCGTGAGACGGCTTACCTGGAAGGCAAGGCTGAAGGCGAGGCCGCGGGCAGGGCCGAAGTGGAGGCCTCGCTGACCCTGCGCGTCCTGGAGAAGCACGACATCCCCGTCCCCGACGAAACCCGCGAGCGCATCACCTCGTGCACCGACCTCGACACCCTCGCCCGCTGGTTCGATCGCTCCCTGACCGCTACGACGGCCGAGGACCTCTTCGCCGAAGACCCGGAGACTCCAGGAACCGGGCCCGAGGCTCAGCCGGACGACCGCCCGTACTCCGCCCGCGGTCCACTGAGCCGCTCAGCGACGAGAGCGAGCCAGCCGCTGGGTGCGTACGGCATCGGTGGGTCGACCTCCATCCCCAACTCGGCGACGGCCAGGGCGTAGTCGGACTCGTCCAGGTCGAGGGCCAGCAGCTCGTGCAACTCCCCCACCAGGCGGGCCACGAGTTGCGGGTCGGTGGAGGCCCGGTAGTCGTCTACGGCTGTGTCGTGGTCGTCGAACTCGTCCGGCATGTCCTGGGAGAACCAGCCGCCCAGGAACTGGGCCAGTTCTGGGAAGCGGGCATGCCATTCCCAGTGGGTGGCGGGGGTGGCCGGCGGCGGTACCTCGCCCTCCTCGACGCTGTGTTTGAGGTGATCGGCCAGGCAGTGCAGCCACTGCTGGACCTCACCCTCGGGGAGCCCGACATCCGGGATCGCGTAGAACTCGCCGAGGCGCAGGCGAAGCCGGCCCGGCGGATGCTCGGCGTACTCCCGCAATTGGCGTTCCGCGACGGCCAGCGCCCAGGGGCGGGTGTGCCAGGTGTGACGAAGGTAGGCGGTCAGGGCCTGGCTGGGCTTGTCCGGGGTGTCGTCGGCGGGCTGGCCGGCGTAGGCGCGGATCACCTGGTCCAACTCGCCGTAGCGGCGGTCGTGTTCGAGGGGGGTCAGGGGCACGGTGGCAGGCCTTCTACAGGTAGATCGGGAAGGTGGCGTGGACGGCGAACCCGTGCGGCCGGGACGCGTCCCTCTTCAGGATCACCCGGGCCGCGCGCGCATCCACCGGCTCCCGTCCGGCCAGCATCATCGCCTGGAGCAGCACCCGCCCGACCGGCTCCTCCCGGGACGGCCATGACGCCTCGATGGTCAGCCGGGGGCGCGTCGACTGGGCCAACCAGCGGTGGATGACCTGCTCGTTGGCGGTGACGACCTGCTGGGTGGCCCACTGGGCGGTCTCGTGGTCGGGGTAGGTGGCGGAACGGGCTGGATACGGGGTCATGAGTGCTCTCGTTGCATGTGCTCGTTGATGGTGTCGATGACTTCCTGCAGACGGCTGCGGGTGGCCCAGGACAGTCGCGCGCTCAGAGCATCCGGACCTGGAAACAGGGCGAGGGCGCGCTGCGCCTCCGTGGTGTACGAAGCGGCACGTTCATGGCAGTAGGGGTGTTCGTCTGCCACCAGGGAACCCACGACATCCGAGAATTTTCGATCCGCCTCATCGATGAGGATCGCATCGAGGCCAAACAGGTAAGGAAACGACTGCAAGAATTCCCAGCCCCCCATGGGGAGTTCCCAGTATTCCGGCACCCCCTGCCGGTCGAGCGTTCGAACAATTTCGGCAAGCATACGCAAATATTCCGCCGGCTCCACATCACCGCTGGCCCGCTTGATCTTCTCCAGAAAATTCGACGGAAGCGATTCCAGGCCCGCGTTGATCTCAACATGGTCGGCGACAACATCTAGGACGCCGGTGGCCACGTACACGGAACAGCTCCAGCGTGCGGTCCAATCTCCGCCGACGACTCGGATGTACCGTCGGATTTCATCGTCCAGCGACAGCTTTCCCTGGGATTCCTGGGCTGTTATCGCGATGTCGAGGAGCCGGATCACTGGGCCGTCCGAGAGAAGCGAAGGCGGGAGTGAGTACACGCTGATCACCTGTCTTATGGCGCCTTGTGAGGCATGGCTGTGAGAACGATGAAGGGTGGCTCCAGGCCCACCTTGTAGATCAGGCGGACCTGTACCCAGTCCATGTCCGTAGCCGTGGCCTGCATGCCGTCGTTATCATAGTCGTCGCGTGAGACGCTTCGGCCGACGGACTGACCAGGAAATTCTTTGTACAGCGGAGGTTGAAGTTCCGATTTGTTCGGATCATAGTTCGGATTATTCTTGATCTTCTTCCTGACACTTTCGATCCACTTGTCAACCCGGTCCGCGTTGTCAATGTCCTCAATTGTGGCGGTGGTAAATCTCTGGGCGGAATTGATATCCTGAAACGCGGATGCGGCCGGAGCATTGCTCTGGTCTCGCAATCTCATTCTCAGCTGGTCGTCGGTGAGGCCGACGTGTTTATCGATGACATGGCTGCCGTACAAGCCCTCCTGATTCGCCAAGTCCAGTGGAAAGTACATATTTTCTGGATCCTGCCCGGGAACCGTGAAGCGCTGCTCTTCTCTGAACTCGTTCAGCGATCGCGCACCGAATGCCTCCGCCCGTGCCTCTTCCGCAGCGTATGTCGGCACGCTGCGTATGGCCTCCTCCAAAGCAGGCTTGAGCTTCGTCAAGTCCGCGGCGTAGTCGTGTATCTGCCGGTTGTAGGAGTCCACCGCGTGGTTGAGGCGGCCGGTGTCGATGTTGGAGATGAACTCCGCTGCCAGTTCGGGGAGTTCGCTGAGTTTCTCCAGGGCATCCAGGACGCCCTTTACTGCGAAGGTCTTCGCCGCGGCGTCCTTGTAGACGTCCGTGATGGTGGACCTGATCTTCGTGACTTCCACGCTGACGCTGTCACTCGCTGCCGCGATACCGCTCGCGGTGTCCTGGAGGACGTCCAGCGCGGGCTGTTGGCCGTCGCTGTGGGCCCACTTGTAGCCCTGGTGTTCCTTGCCCCAGGCCGTCGTCCCCCAGATCGCCGAGCAGAACTGTTTCATCGCGCTCTGCCACTCGTCGTTCCCCGACGCGGGGTTGGTGATGTACGCGATCGCGTCGTCGAAGGTGCCGGCTGATTTCTTGGCGTCCTTGGCCGCCGCGCGCCAGGCCTGGGCGATCTTCGGGAGGTCGACGTCGTCGCCGCCGGGGGTGATGTCGGCGACCTTTCCGTGCTGCAACGCGTGCTTGAGGACAGGACGCAGGATGTGGTCGCCGACCCAGCTCAGCGCGCCGGAGACCTCGTCGATGATCGCGTTGCCCCAGCCGTCGTCGACTGCGCCGCCACCCCAGCCGAGTTCGGCGACGGGCCCGCCTGCCCCGGCCCTCTTCAGGACGGCCGGTGGGCTCTTCCTCACCACCGCCGGGGTGAGGACGTTGGTGGCGTGCTCGGCCTCCGCGTAGTTGTTCGCCGTCACCGTGAGGCCGACGGCCGCACCGCCGACACCCTGTGTCGCCGCGTCCCACACGTCGAGGAACAGGGCGGCGACTTCGGCGTACGCGCTCGCGAAGGCCGCCGGGCCGGTGCCGCAGCCCACCGCGTGTCCGTATCCGTCGAGCGTGTCGACGAGGCTCTTGGCCTGGTCCGCGAAGTCGTACTGAGCGTTCCGCAGCATGAAGGACGCGTAGTACACGTGCGGCGGCTGGACGTCGAACCCGGTGACCACGCTGCTGCCCGGCGCGGCGGGTTTCATCGCGGCCAGTTCATCGGAGCGTTGCTGCCGGGCCGAGACCGTGTCCTGCTGCGAGATGTCCTTGCCCTGCGGGTCCTGGAGGGTGCCGGGAGAAGGGGCAGGCGTGGGGCCCGAGCCGGACGACGGGGCGGGCAGGGAGCCGCCGCCCGTGCCGGCCGGGGGTGTTGTCGAGGGTGACGGGGCAGGCGTCGTCATCAAGCCGCCCCCCAACCCCGCAGCACCGCCCGATGCGCCGCCGCATAATTCGCATGCCCCGTGGTGACATACGCGTGCAGCCACTTCTGTGCTGCCTGGAGGTCCTGGGCCGAGCGGTCCCACTCGTCGAGTTTCTCGACGAAGACCTCGCGGGCCTCGCCCTTCCAGGACAGGACGACCGGTTCGGCGCGGTCGTAGAGGTCGTCGAGTTTTCCGTTGAGCTGCTTGAGGATGTCCTCCAGCTCGGCGGCGAGGTCGTGGAGGGTGGAGAAGGAGACGGCTATGTGGTCGTCGGCGGAAGCCCCGGTCGACATGATCCCCCTGGATGTCGGCAAGTACGGCTGATCAGAAGGAGTCGAGGCTGCTGCGCGGCGGCGTCGGCGGCACCTCGGCGGCCGAACTCACGTCGGGCGTCGACAACTTGTCGACCTCGCTGCCCACGTCCACCTGAATGCGCCGCATCCGCTCCAGCACCTCGATGTCGTGCTCGGAGAAGCCGTCCCGGCTCATCCGGACGGCCTGCTCCAGCAGCTTCATGACTTCGCGGATGCGTACGGCGTCCTCGGTCGCCGCGCGGTGGAACTCGCGGTACGCCGTCGCCGCCGGGCCGCGCCAGCCGGCCTCGATCCGGTCGACCACCGCGTCCATACGTCTGACCTGCCGGTCCAGGTGGTCCCGCATGTCGTCCAGGTCACCGGCCAGCTTGGTCAGGTCGCCCGACGACACCCGCAGGTCCGGGCCGCCACTTGATCCGGGTACTGCCACGCCGTATCCCCGCCCCCGTCGCATCGGCAACGTAAGTCCCGTGTACACCAGGATCTTACGAGACATGACAAGGGGCGGAGGAATCCGGCGGGGATTCCGGCACGGTCGCGGTACCGGAGGAGTCCCCCTACGCCACCGTCGTCACAGCCGACAACCGATGCACATCCCGAGCCGTCCCCGTAACCCCCGACAAGAACCCCTGCGCCCGAGGCGAGGCGTTCTCCGTCAGCCACCCGGGGTCGATGTCGCACACCGCGACCCGCACCTCCGTACCCACCAGGGCAAGTGGCAGTGTGTGGACGACAGTTGACGGGAAGCTCAGGATCGTACGGCCGATCGGGCCCCGCCGAGCAATCAGCTCCAGGGGGAGATCGGGCCGGACGATCTCCAGGCCCGTCTCCACCGCCAACCGGTGGAGTTTCTCCGTGCTTTCGCGGCGGTGGGCGAAGTAGCGGGTCGCGCCGTGGGTCTTGGCCAGGGACGCCACCGCCTCCAGGTAGCGGTCGGCGTCCACAACTCCCGTCTCCACCAAGGACGTTCCGACCATGTCGGCGCCCTTCGTGATGCGGGGCGGGCCGAAGCGGGCGCGGGTCCAGGCGAACTCGTTCGCCGTGATCGTGACGCCCTCGGGGGACGAATCGATCGGCATGGAGGAGAAGATCTCCACCTGCCTACGCGTGCTCGGGGTCAGTCGGCGGCGGGCCGCCGACGACACCGGGGCGAAGATCAGGTCTCGGGGGCCCTGCCGGCCGCCCTTGCGGTGCCAGCGCACCAGGCGTTCGCCGCTGGCCAGTTGGGCGACGAACTCCATCGTCGCCGTGCCGTCGTCGACCACCACCAGGTCGCGTGCCCTGGTGATCGTCAGGAGCAACTGCACATACCTGGAAAACGGGTCGCCCATCACGATGCGGTCCGCCCGGCGCAGCAGGCGCGTCAGGCCGCCGATCGTCTGGAAGGGGGCCGCGGGGCCGCCCCGCGCCTCCTCCCAGCGCACGGTGTGGCCCTCGTCGCGGGCGAGGTCGGCCATGCGGCGCAGTTGGCCACGGGTCATCGGGTCGGTCGGTGACAGGACCACGAGGGTGAGCCCCCCGCCGGGCACGCCGGGTGCCTCCTCCGCTCGGGGCGCACGGGTGTGCGCCCACTCCAGCACGTTCAGCAGCTGTACCGGACTCTCCACGAACGCGAGAGTGTGGGGGGTGTTGCCGGCGGTGCCGGCGTGGGGGCTCATTGTCGTACGACCGTCCCGTGACCGTAAGTGACGCTGGCGCTTGATGGCTCAGACTCAGACCGAGACCGGCTCGCCCGCGGCCGCGGCGATCTCGGCCTCGGCGACCACGCCGGTGACGCGGCGCAGCTTCTTCATCGGGCCGAGCTCCGACTCGTAGACCTTCTTGACGCCGTCGCCGAGGGAGGCCTCGATGGTGCGGATGTCGCGGACGAGGCGGGTCAGGCCCTGCGGCTCGACGGAGGCGGCCTGGTCCGAGCCCCACATGGCGCGGTCGAGGGTGATGTGACGCTCGACGAAGGTGGCGCCGAGGGCGACCGCGGCGAGGGTGGTCTGCAGGCCCGTCTCGTGGCCGGAGTAGCCGATCGGGACGTTGGGGTACTCGGCCTGGAGGGTGTTGATGACGCGGAGGTTGAGCTCCTCCGCCTGCGCCGGGTAGGTCGACGTGGCGTGGCACATCAGGATGTTGTCCGAGCCGAGGACCTCGACCGCGTGGCGGATCTGCTTCGGGGTGGACATGCCGGTGGAGAGGATCACCGTGCGGCCCGTGGCGCGGAGCGAGCGGAGCAGCTCGTCGTCCGTGAGGGAGGCCGAGGCGACCTTGTGGGCCGGGACGTCGAACTTCTCCAGGAACGCGACGGCCTCGGTGTCCCACGGGGAGGCGAACCAGTCGATGTTCTTGCTCTTGGCGTACTCGTCGATCTGGCGGTACTCGTCCTCACCGAACTCCACACGGTGGCGGTAGTCGATGTAGGTCATGCGGCCCCAGGGGGTGTCGCGCTCGATGTCCCACTGGTCGCGCGGGGTGCAGATCTCCGGGGTGCGCTTCTGGAACTTGACGGCGTCGCAGCCGGCTTCGGCGGCGGCGTCGATCAGCTTGAAGGCGTTCTCCAGCTCACCGTTGTGGTTGATGCCGATCTCGCCGACGACGTAGACGGGGTGGCCGGGTCCTGCGGTCTTCGAACCGAACTGGCGCAGACGGGAGTTGATGCTCATGACAGCGGGTTTCCTTACTTGGTGAGGGAATCGAGAGAGGGGCCGAGGATCCAGCTGGCGATCTCTCGGACAGCGCCGTCGCCACCAGCCACGGTGGTGACCGCGCGTGCGGCGCCGCGTACGACGTCGTGGGCGCTCGCGACCGCCACGGGCCAGCCCACGAGGGCGAAGCACGGGAGGTCGTTGACGTCGTTGCCGACGTAGAGCACGCGCTCCGGCGCGATGCCCTGCTCCTCGCACCACTGCTTGAGTGCGAGGTCCTTCCGGTCGATGCCGTGCAGGACCGGGAGTTGGAGCTTCCGGGCCCTGGCGGCCACGACCGGGTTCTGCTCCGAGGACAGGATGAGCATCTTCAGGCCGCTCTTGCGCAGCGCCGCGATGCCGAGGCCGTCTCCGCGGTGCACGGAGACGAACTCCCGTCCGTCGGAATCGATCAGCACCCTGTCGTCGGTCTGGGTGCCGTCGAAGTCGAGTACGACCGCGTCGATGTCGTCGGCGGTCGGGAGCGAACCGGGGCGGTCCGCGTCGAAGAGGGGGGCCAACGCCCTTGCCCGCGCGAGCTCGTGGGGGTCGTCGATCTCCAACACCCGGGCGGGGTCGGTGCGGACGAGTTCCGTGCGGCCGAAGAAGCGGTGGCCCACCTTGCGGAAGCCGGCCGCGTCCATGCCGTAGACGGCGCCGGTCTCCAGGAAGTCCTGGGGGCGGTCCTGGCGGCGGGGGCGGAAGGACTTGTCGTGGTTGACTCCGTAACCGCCGCTGGTCGTCGTGGAGTTGGCGACCTTCGTGGCCCCGCCGACCTCGTCCGTACGAGCCTGCTCGACGACCGGGGTCGCCTCGTCGTCGGCGTCGCGCCACACGAAGCCGTGGAAGGGGGCCACGGTGTGGGCGGTGTCGGCGCCGTTCGCGACGATCGCGTTGACGATGCCGTCGACGTCCTCGCGGACGATGAACGGGCTGGTGCACTGGACGAGCAGGACCACGTCGACCGCCGCGCCGTGCAGCGCCTCGTGGGCGTCCATGGCGTGCAGGACGGCGGCCTCGGAGGTCGCGGTGTCGCCGGCGATGGCGGCGGGACGCAGCACGACCTCGGCGCCGGCCTGGCGGGCGGCGGCGGCGATGGCCTGGTCGTCGGTGGAGACGACCACGTCGGTCACCAGCCGCGACGCGCGGCACTCACGGACGGCGCGGGCCACCAGCGGGACGCCGCCGACGGGGGCGAGGTTCTTGGCGGGGACACCCTTGGAGCCGCCGCGCGCGGGGATCACCGCGAGCACCCGGCGCATTGAAGCGCCGTGGCCCGCCTGCGAGTTGGACAGGGGCTCTACTCCCATGGGATGTGCTCCTTGAGCGGGAATCTTGGCGTTCACAGCTCCCCCATCCGGCGGATGACGGGCGCCACGCGCTGCACGCCGTGGCGGTAGGCGCCGCGCGCGGCCCGGCGGACGATCTGCCGGACGGGGCCGGGCGCCTTGTCCGCGGCCGGGGCGCCCGGCAGCGGGGTGCCGTCGGGGCCGAGGTGGTGGCGGGCGAGGATGCCGGGCAGATAGCCGGGGGCGGTGTCGGGCGTGTAGTACGGGTTCAGGGCGGGCATCTCGGGGCCGGCCAGCAGTTTGGCGATCCGCTCCCGGGCCACGTCGAAGGCCGTCTCGTACGACCCGTCGGCGGCGACGCCCTGCCGGGCCACCCAGTCCGCGTCCGGCACCGGCTTGTACCCGGCGTCCAGTTGCTCCCAGGAGGCGAGGCACCCGGAGCCCACGAAGTGGTGGTTGCCGAGGCCCTCGCGGATGCCCAGGTCGGTCAGCACGACGGTGGGGATACGGCGGTGCAGGGACTCCAGCGCGGCCGTCGAGCTGATGGTCACCAGCAGGTCGGTGCGGTCGAGCACCTCGCCCATGTGCCCGTACACCAGGCTGAAGTTGGCGGGGAGGTCCTTGCCCTGGACCAGCTTCTGGTAGGGCAACTCCTCGATGTGCGTGGTGTGTTCGCCGGGCTTGGAGCGCAGCTTGAGGAGGACCTCGCGGTTCGGGTGGAAACGGGCGTGCTGGATCGCCCGGTTGAGCAGGTAGTTGCGGTCCCTGCGGTTGTCGGGCACCGAGGGCTGCACCGCGAACACGACGGTGTACGGGTCGTGTTCGCCGGTGTAGGTGTCCCCGCCGAGGAACGGCAGGGCGACCTCGGTGACCGCCGAGGAGTCGGCGCCGACCCCGTCGTAGACCTCGCGGAAACGGTCCGCGTCCTGGCGGGAGTTGGCGAGGACGAGGTCCGCGCCGTGGCGCAGCAGCAGGCCGTCGGCGAGCTTCTCGTAGACGACACCGACATAGCCGGTGACGACGACGGGCCGCTTGGCGCGCCCGTCCCAGGCCCGTGCCAGACCGTGCAGCATCGCCTGGACCCCGCCGCCGACCAGGGAGAGGACGAGGAGGTCGTACGACTCGGTCTCCATGGCGCGCAGGAACTCGACGGCGGTCACCTCGCGGAGGGAGTCCGCGGTGACGCCGACTTCCGTCAACTGACGGGCTGTGGGGGTGGCACGACCCCGCAGGAGGTACCCGTCCAAAGAGATGTCCGAATTCGCCGGAGCGATACGGTTCGCGGTGAGCGAACCCCATTTCCACCGGGTGTCGGAATCCGCGAGGACGGCGACTCGCAGGGTCTGCGTTGCACTTACTGGCACACCGAAGACGCTAGGAAGCGATTGGGTTGAACGGCCGAACCCGAACACAACAAACGGTTAACAGCACACCGCCGAACGGCGAATCAGGGCGTCGGCAGGCCGTAAGAATTCCCGGTTCACAGGTTCGCCACGTGGCGTTCACCCGACATCAAACCAACGGTAAAGACCGATGCCGGAGCGCCCTCTAACGTCATGCGGGTGGTCAAGCTCTCCGTCATCGTGCCGTTCTACAACGTGCAGCAATACGCGCCCGACACCCTGAAGAGCCTGCGTGCGAACACACGGGAGGACTTCGAATTCATCTTCGTCGACGACTGTTCGACCGACGAGACACCGGACATTCTCGCGCGCGCGGAGCGGGAACTGCCAGGAGTCGTGCATGTCAGACACAAGAAGAACGGAGGGCTGGCGACCGCCCGCAACACCGGCATCGACAAGGCGCGTGGCGAGTATCTGACGTTTCTGGACGGCGACGACTGGCTCGCCCCGGACTACTTCCCCCGGCTGCTGGCCGCCATCGAGCAGCTCGGCTGCGACTTCGTGCGCACCGACCATGTGGTGTGCACCGCCAAGGCCCGCTCGATCGCCCGGGTTCCGCAGGGCCGGCGCGGTGTCGTGATGAACCCGCGGGACGCGATCCTGCCCGCAGACCGCTCCACCTCCGTCGACTACGCCTACGCCTGGGCGGGCATCTACCACCGCAGACTCGTCGACCGGGGCCTCCTGCACTTCACCGACGGGCTGCGTACGGCAGAGGACCGGCCGTGGATCTGGAAGCTGCACCGGGAGGCGGAGTCCTTCGCCACGGTGGGGCTGCTCGGGGTGTTCTACCGGCGCGGGGTCGCTTCCTCGCTCACCCAGATCGGGGATGTCCGGCAACTCGATTTCATTCGTGCGTTCGACCAGGTAATCGAGGAAACCGCGGGTGACCGGGACGCCGATAAACTGCTCCCCAAAGCGGTCCGCACCTATTGCGCGATCATGGCTCATCATCTCGGATCGATCGAGAGGTTCGAACCCGCCGTGGCTCGAAAACTGCGTTCACTGAGTTCCGCCGCGCTGAAGCGCATGCCGCAGGACGTACTCGCGGAGGTCATGGACTCGATGGACCCCCAGCGGGCGAGCCGGCTGCGGCGCCTGCGCCGCCGTCCCACCTCGGCGCGGACGGTGGCCGCCTGATGCCTCGCACCACCCAGATCCTGTGCGCGTCGACCCTGTACGGCGCCGCGACCCTGGCCGCCGCGCTGGACGCCGGGCTCCTCGGCGAGGCCGACCGCCGGCTGCTGCTGATCACCAACAACGCGGTGAACCCGGAGACCACCCCGTCGGTGGACTCGATGCCGGGCTTCGACCGACTGCGTGCGCGCTTCGACGACGTGCTGTCGTGGAACGAGACCATCTCCCCCTTCCACCCGAGCGGTTGGAGCCCGCGGGGCGACGACGTCCCGATGTGGGAGCGGTACATCCGGCTGCTGTGGCGGCTCGGCGACGACGAGATCCGGCTCGCCGTGGAGTCCGTCCAGGTCAACCCGTCGCTCGCGCTGTGCCAGTTGTTCACCGGCGCCCCGGTCGATGTCTACGCGGACGGCCTCATAAGTTACGGCCCCACGCGCGACAAGATCGACCCGTTGGTCGGCACCCGCATCGAGCGGCTGCTGCACCTCGATCTCGTCCCGGGCCTCACCCCGCTGCTGCTCACCGAGTTCGGCGTCCCGCCGGAGCTGGTGCCCACCGAGGCCTTCCTCAAGGTGCTCGGTGAACTCGCCGAGTCCGAGGACGAGTTGCCGGCCGTGGAGGGTCAACCGGCCCTGCTGCTCGGCCAGTACCTCGCCGCGCTCGGCATCCTCACCGACCAGCAGGAGGAGGAGCTGCATCTGCGCATGGTGCGCGGCGCCGTGGCGCTCGGCCACCGCACGCTGGTGTTCAAGCCGCACCCGGTGGCGCCGTCGCGCTGGTCGCGGCTCCTGGAGGACGAGGCGAAGAAGCTCGGCGCCGAACTCACCCTGCTCGACCGGCCGGTGCTCGCCGAGGTCGCCTTCCAGCGGATGCGACCCGCCCTGGTCGTCGGCTGCTTCTCCACCGCGCTGTTCACCGCCGCCGGCCTGTACGGCATCCCGGTGGCGCGGGTCGGCACGGACACCGTGCTGGCCCGGCTCGCGCCCTACCAGAACAGCAACCGGGTGCCGCTGACCATCGTGGACGCCGTACTGCCGGACCTCGGCGACAAGGCGGCGGTGGCCGACTGGCGGATGCCGGCGACCGAGGAAGTGGACGAACTGGCAGGGCTGCTCACGGCAGTCGGCTTCGCGATGCAGCCCAAGATCTACCCGCGGCTGCGCGAGGACGCCGAGCGCTATCTCTCCACCCGGCTCAATCCGCACACCTGGCGCTACTTCAAACGCCGCCGCCTGACCTCGCTGGCGCTGCCCGGCGCCGTACCGGCGCAGCTCTCTTTCATCCCGCGCAACCAGACGGTTCGACGGATCGCGCGCCGCGCCCGGGCGTTGTCCGGGCGTTAGCGCGCATTCAAATTGTTCATCCGGGCGACATGTGGGAGACCCCTGTGTGTCGCCGGTGAATTGCCTCTCATCCGTCGAACGTTCGTAGCGTCACAACGTTCCGCCACGGAACATCCCTTCGACGTCGGCGAGAAAGGCCCAGGATGAACGCGGTTGACCAGGCCCTGGTACCCACCCTGCGGGGCCAGGACCCTGGGCAGGACCCGGAGCAGCCACCCGTGGCCCCGTCGCCCCGCCCGCCCCGGGAGAACCGGCTGCGTGCCCTGGACGGGCTGCGGCTGCTGGCCGCGCTGATGGTGTGTCTGTACCACTTCACCGGCAAGAACGGCGAGGTCGCGTCCTCCTGGCACCAGTCCCCCGGGCAGATGTTCCCGACCCTGTCCCAGGCGGGGACGTACGGCTCGCTCGGTGTGCAGTTCTTCTTCCTCATCAGCGGCTTCGTGATCTGCATGAGCAGTTGGGGCAAGACCGTGGGGGAGTTCTTCCGCTCCCGCATCGCCCGGCTCTACCCGGCGTACTGGGTGGCCATCCTGCTGGTGGGCGCCGCGTCGGTGCTGATGCCGGTGGTCGTCAAGCCGCTGCGCTCGGACGAGTTCCTGGTCAACTTCACCATGCTCCAGCAGCCGATGGGCGTGCCCCGCGTCATCGGAGTGGACTGGACGCTCTGGGTGGAGATGCGGTTCTACCTGTTCTTCGCGCTGTTCGTGATCTGGAAGGGCGTCACCTACCGCCGTGTGGTGACCTTCTGCATCCTGTGGACGATGGCCGGCTGCTTCGCCCGGGTCGCCGACAACCCGCTGACGACCGAGCTGGTGATGCGCGACCACGCGCCGTACTTCATCGGCGGCCTGGCGTTCTACCTGATCTACCGCTACGGCAGCGACCTGTTGCTGTGGGGCATCGTGGGGATGTCCTTCCTGCTGGGCCAGCGCTACTCGGTGACGGCCCTGTGGCACCCCGGCATGACCGGTGACTTCGACCGCAACCCGCATGTCATCCAGGCGATCGTCTTCGTCGCCTTCGCCGCCGTCGCGGCGGTGGCGCTGGGCTGGACGAGCTGGGCGAACTGGAGCTGGCTCACCCTGGCGGGCGCGCTGACGTACCCGTTCTATCTGATCCACGAGCACCTGGGCTGGTTCGCGATCCGCATCCTGCACCGGGGCTTCGGGCTCGGCCCGTACGAGACGCTCGCGCTGACCGTGCCGGGGCTGTTGTGCCTGGCGTATCTGATGCACCGCTTCGTCGAGAAACCGTTCGGGCCCAAGCTGAAGCGCACGATGTCGCTCCAGTCGAAGCAGTTGGCGGCGAAGCTCGGGAAGTAGCCCCCGGGAACGCCGAAGGGGCCCCTCGACCGAATGCCGGTCGAGGGGCCCCTTCGCGCGTCTCAGGCCTGCGCGGCCCGGATACGGCGCACCACGCGCCGTACGGTCGGGTTGCGGCGCAGGGACTCCGCGCGCACCGCGCTGCCGCCGGGCAGCCGCAGGCTGGTCAGGCGGCGCTTCTTGAAGTACCGCTGGTACTCGTCCAGATGGACGGCGAGCCAAGCGATGACCTCCTCGCGCATCGCATGGTGCTTGAGGGCCTGCATGCAGTAGCCGACGGCCCGCACCAGCGGCGCCAACTCCGCTGCCAGCCGCCCCAGTTCGAGCGGCTCACCGACCTTGTCCTGCTCCGCGTCCGGCAGGATCGCGTCGATCACGGTGAGCGGGATGCGGTTGCTGTTCTCGTACGGCGTGATGCGTTCGAGGAGCAGTCCGGTGCCGACCCGGGCGACGGGGATGTCGTAGAAGGCGGCGGCCGTCATCAGCGCCGTGGAGAAGCAGCCGATGACCAACTGCGGGCGGAGATGGGCGAAGACGGTCTCGGCGAGGACCGGCTCGCGCAACACCGTGAGGCGGACGCCGAGTTGGGCGGCCGCTTCCTCAAGTGACTTGCTGTAGACGGCCGGTGCGCTGGGGTGGGGCTTGAACAGGATGTCCTGGTGGCCCGCCTTCGCCGCCGCGCGCAGCATCCGGACGTGGAGCTGCTCCTCCTCGTCCTGGGTGATCAGGTCGATGGCGGAGAGGTACTGACCGAGCATCACGGCCGTCGGCCGGTGCTCGCTCGGCAGCTTGTCGGCGAGGATCGAGGCGCCCTCCTCGCCGATCTGGGCGAGGACGTCGACGATCGCCTCGTTCGGGATCGGCTGCGGCTCGACCCCGTACTCGGACAGCAGCATCGGCCGCAGTCCGGGTATCAGGTCGAGGTGCAGCACGCGGGCGATGCGGCTGTTGAGGTTGTGCGGGATGCGGTTGCGGGTGGGGCCGTAGCTCATCAGGCCGTCCGCGTACACGTGCACCGGGCTGTCGGCGAAGATGTCGGCGACCGCGCGGGAGGGGTTGGCCTGGATGGACTCGCAGGCGATCTCGACGTCCTCGTCACCTAGGTTCCAGGCCAGGCGTACGGCCTTCTCCCACAGGGAGGCGTCCTGGGCGCGCGGGGACCAACCGGCCGGGTGGAACGGGGTGATGAACTCGTTCCACGAGCGCACCTCGTCGAACTCGGGGCGCAGCTTCTCGAAGCCGGGCATCCGGTCCAGCGGGGTGCCGACCTCGGGCACGGCGGCGGTGTTGCTGACCACGAGGATGCGGCGGTGGGCCGTACGGGGGCCGAAGAAACCGGCGCGGATCGCGGCAGTGACGGTCGCGGCGGCGTACTGCGTGGCCGAGAAGAAGATCTGCGTCGTGCCGCTCGCGCCACTCGTGCCGCCGCTCGTACCGTTCGTGCCGCTCATGCCGCGACTCCCTTCATGCCACCGCGGATGCGCCGCAGCGTGTGCACGCGTTCCTCGCCCATGCCGACGAGCGCTTCGTTGAGTTCGGTCTCCGTCATCCGGCCGAGCGCCTCGGCCGCCATCTGCCGCAGCTTGGCGTGCACGCTGCGCTCGAACCGGCCCCGGTCCAGGAGCTGGTGGGCGATGACGACGCAGTAGTTGCGCAGCGCCTTCTTGCGCAGCTTCGCGGCCTCGGGGTCGTCGGCGAGTTCGGCGAGGACCAGGTCGAAGGAGCGGAAGAAGTCGAGCTGGCGGACATCGCCGATCTGGGTCAGCGAACCGGCCAGGCCCCGGCGGTAGAACACCCCGCGCAGGCTGGCGGCGACATAGGACTCCGCCTTGCGGTGCAGCTCCCAGATCCAGGGGCGGTCCTCGGCGGTGCGCAGTCCGTCGTGGAAGCGCAGCAGGCCCCGGTCCAGGAGGCGGCGGTGGTAGATGCCGGCCCAGGCGTACGGGTAGTCGACCATGGTGGTGTCGTCGACCGGCAGGATCGAGCTGCGCGGGTCGAGCGGGGTGTGGCGGCGGCCCTCGGGAGAGCGCTGGATGCCTCGCTCCACACCGGTGACGGTGACGTGGTCGGTGCGGACGAAGTCGACGTCGAAGCGCTCGATGACGTCCACCAGGTCGGCCAGATAGCCCGGCGCGAGCCAGTCGTCGCCGTCGAGGAACGTGAGGTAGCGGCCTTCCGACGCGTCGATCCCGGTGTTGCGGGCGGTGGCCAGGCCGCCGTTCTTCTCGTGCCGGATGACCCTGCTGTTCGGCAGCCGCTTGGTCAGCTCCAGGAGAGCCTCATAGGTCTTGTCCTTGGTCGAGCGGTCCTCGACGAACAGGAACTCGAACTCGTCCCGCGCGTTGTTGACGAGGCTCGTCACCGTTTCCGGGACATATGCCTCGATGTTGTAGCAAGGGACGATCACGGACAGTGTTGGGGGGCGGTTGGTCACGCGTACACCTGGGCTCTCTCCGGGGCGGATTCTTGTGACCGTAGGAGATGTTCCACGCCGGATATCAACCCTGCCGGGGCCAACAGGTGAACGCACGGTAACGGCCCGGCCTCTTCGGGCGTTCAGCTGATGCCGAAACGGACCTCGACACCCGCGACGAGCAGGTCGAGCCCCTCCTCGAAGTGCTTTTCGTAGTCCTCGAAGATCTCGGCGCCCGCAGCCGCCGAAAGGGGGAAGTCGGCCAGCATGCGGGCCCGTTCGTCCACGTCGTACCCCTCGCGGCGCTCGTCCGGCAGGAGTTGCACACCTTGCTCCTCACTCACGAACCCGATCGTGTAGAGGTACGACGTCGAGGTCGCGCGGACCGCCTGGGCGAGGGTGAAGCCGGCCTCGGTGAACAGGCGCAGGGTGCGCTCCATCTCCACGGCGTGCAGGGTGCCGGTGAAGCGTGAACCGCTGAAGACCTTGGCGCCGTCGCGGTAGCCGAGCAGCGCGGCACGCAGGGCGCGGTTGGACTTCAGCAGGTGCTCCTGCCAGGTGCCGGCGGGGTCGGTCGCGGAGCCGGCGACCATCCGGCGGTACATCTCCGTGGCCATCTCGTCGAGCAGCGCCTGCTTGTCCTTGAAGTGCCAGTACAACGCGGGCGCCTTGACGTCCAGTTCCTTGGCGATGGCACGCAGCGAGAGCCCGTCGAGGCCGACCTCGTTCAGCAGCCTCAGGGCGGTGTCCGCGACGCGCTTGCGGTCCAGGGGGATGCGGCGTTCCGTACTCACGCTTGACAGCTTAACAGCGTTAAGGGCACTCTGGCGGACGTCGGAACTTAACAGCGTTAAGGAGATTGGATCATGGCAGAGCAGACGGACGTACTGATCGTCGGCGCGGGCCCGACCGGCCTCGCCCTCGGGATCGACCTGGCCCGGCGCGGGGTGGAGGCGCTGGTCGTGGAGAAGGCGGAGGCGCTCTTCCCCGGCTCGCGCGGCAAGGGCATCCAGCCGCGCACGATGGAGGTCTTCGACGACCTCGGCGTGATCGACGCGATCCTCGCGAAGGGCGGCCGCTATCCGGTCGGCGCGGTCTGGCAGGACG
Source organism: Streptomyces sp. NPDC051576 (assembly GCF_040681835.1). NCBI lineage: Bacteria > Bacillati > Actinomycetota > Actinomycetes > Kitasatosporales > Streptomycetaceae > Streptomyces > Streptomyces sp. NPDC051576. Next base: position 520,873 of record NZ_JBFAZO010000001.1, on the reverse strand, counting down.
GCCGGAAGGTCGGCGAACACCAGATGTTCGAGCCGTCCGAGAAGGAGCCCGACACGCCCTACGGCGAACCGTGGATGGTGCCGCAGTGGCGCACCCAGGAGATCCTCTTCGCCCGGCTGACGGAGCTGGGCGGAAAGGTGGCCTTCGGGCGGGAGGTCACCGGCTTCAGCCAGGACGCGGACGGTGTGACGGTCGGCTTCGCCTCCGGCGCTCCGGTCCGCGCGCGGTACGCCGTAGCCGCCGACGGCGGTCGCTCGGTGGTCCGCCGGACGCTGGGGATCGCCATGACGGGCGAGACAGTCGACCCGAGCCCGATGCTGGTCGCGGACGTCCGGATCGCCGGCCTCGACCGCGACAACGTGCAGGTCTTCCCGCCGCGCGGGGACGAGGGCTTCCTCGCGATCTTCCCGCTGGCCGGCACCGAGGACTTCCAGATCTCGGCGCAGTTCCCGGAGGGCACGGACATCGACCTCTCCCTCGACGGCGTCCGCGAGACCGTGGCCCGGCGCACCCACCTCGCCGCCGAGAATGTGACCGAACTGCGCTGGGCGTCCAACTTCCAGCCGCGTGCCGCCCTCGCGGACCGCTTCCGCACCGGGCGAGTCTTCCTCGCCGGGGACGCGGCGCACGTCCACTCGCCGGCCGGCGGACAGGGCCTCAACACCAGCGTGCAGGACGCCTACAACCTCGGCTGGAAACTCGGCGCGGTGCTGCGCGACGGCGCCCCCGAGTCCCTCCTCGACACCTACGAGGAGGAGCGGCTGCCCAACGCCGCCGACATGCTCGGCCTGTCCACCGGCGTCCACCGCGGCGAGATCCGGCGCGGCAGGGCCACCCAGCAACTCGGCCTCGGCTACCGCGCCCGCTCCCTCTCGGTGGAGACCCGCACGGCCCTGCCCGAGGACGCCCTACAGGCCGGCGACCGCGCCCCCGACCGCACAGTCAACGGCGTCCACCTCTTCGACGCCTTCCGCGGCCCGCACTGGACCTTGCTGTCCCTGGACGCCGAAGCACCGGCGCACGTCGGCGAACGCGTGCACGTCGTGGCGGGCCCCGCCGTCGAGACGTACGGCACGGGTCTGTTTCTGGTCCGCCCGGACGGTTACATCGGCTGGGCGGGCGAGAGCGCTGACGGCTTGGCGGAGTACATGAACCGACTCGGCCTGGTCTAGGGCCTGCTCAGTGGATCAAGCCGCAGACGCGGGGCCTGGCACGCGCTCCCGCGCCGCCCTGCAGGGGTGGGGCCCCAGCCGCGCCGTTGTCCGGCGGCCGATCCGTGTCACCCGCGGCGGCGAGCAGACCCCGCCGATCCGCCGGACAGGCCTACGCGCTGGCCAGCGTCAGCTTGACCGCGAAGCCCAGGAACAGGGCGCCCGCCGCCGAGGTCGCCGCTGCCGCGAGGCGCCTGCGGCGGCGGAAGGCCGAGGCCAGTTTGGTGCCGCCGAAGATCAGGGCGGTGAGGTAGAGGAAGCTCGCCAGTTGGGCGAAGGCGCCGAGGACGACGAAGGAGATGGCGGGGTAGGCGTACCCCGGGTCGACGAACTGCACGAAGAAGGCGACGAAGAACAGGATCGCCTTCGGGTTGAAGAGGCTCACCACGAAGGCACGCCGGTACGGTCGTTCATCGGCGCTCTCGGCGACGGCCCCCGCCGCGACCGCCGCCCGCTCCTTGCGGTTCCGCCACATCGTCCGGGCGGCCCGCAGCATCCCCACGGCCAGCCAGGTCAGATAGCCGGCGCCCGCGTACTTCACGATCCCGAACAGCAGGGCGTTGGCCTGCAGCAGCGAGGCGACCCCGGCGGCGGAGAGCGTCATCAGGACGGTGTCGCCGCACCACACACCCGCGGCGGCGGTGTACCCGGCCCGGATCCCGCGCCGGGCGGCGACCGAGAGGACGTACAGGGAGTTGGGACCGGGCAGCAGGACGATCAGGACCAGGCCGGCCAGGTAGGTGGGGAGGTCTATGACACCGAACATGAGCACGAGTGTCGCACGGGATCCGGCGGCTCAGAAGGTGTCGTTCGGGACGTACGTCCCCCACACCTCCCGCAGCGCGCCGCACACCTCGCCCACCGTCGCCCGCGCCCGCAGCGCGTCCTTCATCGGGTACAGCACGTTGTCTGAACCCTCCGCACCCTCCGCCGCCTTCCGCAGCGCGCCCAGCGCCGAGTCCACCGCCCTCGCGTCCCGTTCGGCGCGCAACCGCGCCAGCCGGGCGGCCTGCCGGGCCTCGATCTCCGGGTCGACGCGGAGCGGCTCGTACGGTTCCTCCGCGTCCAGCCGGAAGCGGTTCACACCGACGACCACCCGCTCGCCCGCGTCCGTCTCCTGGGCGATCCGGTACGCGCTGCGCTCGATCTCGCCCTTCTGGAAGCCGTGTTCGATGGCGCCGACCGCGCCGCCCAGGTCCTCGACCCGCCGCATCAGGTCGAGGGCGGCCGCCTCGACGTCGTCGGTCAGCGTCTCGACGACGTACGAGCCCGCGAAGGGGTCCACGGTGGCGGTGACGTCCGTCTCGTAGGCCAGTACCTGCTGGGTACGCAGCGCGAGGCGGGCGCTCTTGTCCGTCGGGAGCGCGATCGCCTCGTCGAAGGAGTTGGTGTGCAGGGACTGGGTGCCGCCGAGCACCGCGGCCAGGCCCTGGACCGCGACCCGGACGAGGTTCACCTCCGGCTGCTGGGCGGTGAGTTGGACGCCCGCGGTCTGGGTGTGGAAGCGCAGCATGAGCGACTTGGGGTTCTTCGCGCCGAACTCCTCCCGCATCACCCGGGCCCAAATGCGCCTGGCCGCACGGAACTTGGCGACCTCTTCGAGGATCGTCGTACGCGCCACGAAGAAGAAGGACAGCCGGGGTGCGAAGGAGTCGACGTCCAGGCCGGCCGCGACCGCCGTACGGACGTACTCGATGCCGTCGGCGAGGGTGAAGGCGATCTCCTGCGCGGGCGAGGCGCCGGCCTCCGCCATGTGGTAGCCGGAGATCGAGATCGTGTTCCACTTCGGGATCTCGGCCCCGCAGTACCGGAAGATGTCCGCGGTCAGCCGCAGCGACGGCTTCGGCGGGAAGATGTACGTCCCGCGCGCGATGTACTCCTTCAGCACGTCGTTCTGGATCGTGCCGGTCAACTGCCCTGCCGCCACGCCCTGTTCCTCGCCGACGAGCTGGTACATCAGCAGGAGGAGGGCGGCCGGGGCGTTGATCGTCATCGAGGTGGAGACCCGGTCCAGCGGGATGCCGTCGAACAGCACCCGCATGTCGTCCACCGAGTCGATCGCGACGCCGACCTTGCCGACCTCGCCGTGCGCGAGGGGCGCGTCGGAGTCGTGGCCCATCTGGGTGGGCAGGTCGAAGGCGACGGACAGGCCCGTCGTGCCGTGGTCGATCAACTGCCGGTAGCGGGCGTTGGACTCCGCCGCCGTACCGAAGCCGGCGTACTGGCGCATCGTCCAGGGCCGTCCCGTGTACATCGACGGATACACGCCCCGCGTGAAGGGATACTCCCCCGGCGCGCCCAGCCGCTCGGCCGGATCCCAGCCGGCCAGCGCCTCGGGACCGTAGACGGGTTCGATCGGTGTTCCGCTCTCGGTGGATCTGGCACTGCCCGATTCGCGCACCATGGTGTGCACCTCCGGTCACCACCATGCCGCGCCGTTCGCGGCCCGTCATCCGGGGGTACGTGTCCGGGTGACACCGGTGAGACGGCGGGGGTCCGGGATGCGTATTACGGGCATGGGGAGAGCGATCGCCGCCTCGGCGGCCCTGTCGGCCCTGCTGGCGGTGTGCGACTGCACGGCGCAGGGCACGGACGCGGACGGCGGGCACCATCTGCCGGTGCACATCGAGCTGCCGGGCGGCGACGCCAAGCCCTCGGCCACCGCGAGCACCCCGAGCGCCGCGCCCGCCGGAGGCGTCCTGTGGTCGCGCGGCGACAGCGGCCCGGACGTACGCGAGTTGCAGGCGCGGCTACGGCAGGTCGACTGGCTCTTCGACGGGCCGACCGGCACCTACGACGACCTCACCGAGCAGGCCGTCGCGGGTTTCCAGGGCAAGCGCGGGCTGCCGAAGACCGGCGCGACCGACAGGGCCACCTGGCAGCGGCTGCTGAAGATGACGCACGAGCCGGGCAAGTGGGAGCTGTATCTGATGGGCGGCCAGCCGGCCGGGGCGCCCGACCCGCGCTGTCTGACCGGGCGGGTGCTGTGCATCGACAAGACGACCCGCACCCTGCGCTGGATGATCGACGGCCGGACGGTGTCGACGATGTCGGTACGGTTCGGCGCGCAGTACACCCCGACCCGCGACGGTGTGTTCCACGTCTACTGGAAGGCGCGGAACTGGGTGTCCACGCTCTACAACTCCCCCATGCCGTACGCGATGTTCTTCAGCGGCGGCCAGGCGGTGCACTTCTCGTACGACTTCTCGGCCCGGGGTTACGCGGGCGGTTCGCACGGCTGCGTCAACGTACGGGACGAGGCGGCGATCGCGAGTCTCTTCGCTCAGGTGCGGACCGGCGACAAGGTCGTCGTCTACTGGTGACCGCCCTGAGGCGGTGAGGTGTGGGGCGCGGGCGGGACCGGGGGAACGTGTCCCGCCCGCGCCGAGTGCACGAGCCGTAGGTACGGGGGGAACCCCCGGCTCTGTGCGATGGCCGATGACCAGTCGGCTCACTCAGTACTGCGCCACGGCGGCCGAAAACGTCACACCCCGCGTGAAAAAAATTCCACGGCTCACGAAAGTGCAGGTCAGACGGGCTTCGGGTTCAGAGCGCGCTGTACGTCGGACTGGGGTCCGGTGTCCGGTGGGTCGTGGTGGCGGCGGCGCCGTTGTCCTGGTGCCCGCCGTTCCCGCCGGCGTTGCCACCACTGTCATTGCCGTCGTTGCCGTCATTGCCGCCCGGGGCGATCGGGCTCAGGTGACTGTCGTCGACGCCTTGGTCGCCGCCCTGAGCGCCACCGTTCGTGACACTGCCGCCGCCACCGTCGCTGCCGCTGTCACCGTTGCTGCCGCTTGCGCCCTTGTCGCCTTTGCCGCCCTTGTCGTCCGTGCCGGAGCCACCGCTCTTGAGGAGGCCCTTGCAGTACGTCCACACATGGGACGTACCGCCCGCCGCGCCCTCCAGGGTGCGCTTGCGGCCGGCGTCCAGGGACTCGCCGTCACGGAGGGCACGGCAGGACGAGGTGAGACCGCTCCGCCCGTTGCCGGCCCCGGCGGACTTGTCGTCTCCGGCCCCGGCGGAGGGCGTGGGGTTGGTGCCGCGGCCGGCGGCCTCGCCGGAGGAGTCGTCGGAGCCGCCGCTCGTCGTGGGCGTGTCCGAGCCGCCGGTGCCGTTCGGCGAGGGCGAGAGGAAGGGATGGTCGGGGGTCGCCGCCGCGGAGATCGAGGCGGCGGGCGCCGGGTGGTCGTCGAACGGTGTCGGCAGGACGCCGGTACCGGCCGCGACCGCGACCCCGCCGAGCATCCCGACGGCGACCGCGGCGGTCAGCCCGAACCGCGCGGGTCTGCCCCAGCGAGAGCCCGGGGCGGCCGGGGCAGGGCGCCCGAGCCGGACCAGCCCGGCGTCGGAGGAGTGGGTGCGGCCGGGCCGGCCGAGGGCGGACCGCTCGACATCGTTGCCGGTGCGCGTCGCCCGGAAGGCGGCCAACGCGGCTTCCTCGCCCGGGAGTTCGACCTTGGCGGGCGAGGGGTCCACGGACAGCGCGCCGAGGGCCTTGGCGAGCCGCTCGGCCTGCGCGCGGTCGGCCGGGTCGACGGCTTCGAGGGACTCGCCGCGCAGCAGCAGCTCGGCGGTCCCGCGGTCCAGCCATCGGCCGGGGGTCCGGCCCGCGGCGGAGCCGCCGGCGGATTCGGTGTCCCCCGGAAAAGCAGAGCGCTCGTCGGCCATCACATGTCCTTCTGCGTCCGCGCGCGCGTATGCGTCACAGTGGCGGACGTCACCGCGCGGTCGCGCGGGTCTCGCTGGGGCGGCAGGGCGTCGAGGGCGGCGGCAGATTCCGGGTCGCCGCCGAGCAGTTCCGCGAGCCGCTTCAGGCCGCGGTGCGCGGCCGTACGGACGGCGCCGGGTCGCTTGCCGAGGGTCTCCGCGGCGGTCTTGGCGTCGAGGCCCATGACCACCCGCAGGACGACGGCCTCCGCCTGGTCCTGCGGGAGCTGGGCGATGAGGGAGAGGGTGCTGCCGGTGGCCAGCGCCTCGATGGCCTCGCCGGCGGTGTCGGACTCGGCGGCGCGGCCGGTCAGTTCGGTCTCGTCGCCGCCTATCGCGGGGCGGCGGCCGCGCATCCGTATGTGGTCCAGGGCGCGGTTGCGGGCGATCCGGGCGGCCCATCCCCTGAACCGGTCCGCGTCCCCGTCGAACCGGTCCAGATCACGGGCGATCTGCAGCCAGGCCTCGGACGCGACGTCCTCGGCGTCCGGATCGCCGACCAGCGTCCGTACGTATCCGAGCAGCCGCGGGTGCACCGCGCGGTACACAGTCCGGAAAGCGCTCTCGTCCCCGTCCTGTGCCGCAAGCACCGCGGCGGTCAGCTCCGCGTCGTCCCCCAGCACGTGGTCCCTCGAATTTGATGGTCGCGGCCGCACTCCGGCGCGAAAGGCACGTTACGACCTGAAACTGCTCCTCGTCCATGTCCGTACAAGCTGCAACTACTTGGTTCACGGGTGCGGTGTGACAGAAAACGCAGTCATGGCGCTGTAGAAGGTACGGGCCGCCGCGCGGCCCGTACCGCGCGACGGCCGGGGCCTCTCCTGTGGGGGGTGGCGGCTCCGGCCGTCTCCGCGATCCACGGCGTCCTGGACCGGTGACGTCCCGTTCCGGCCAATCCGCCGGGAGGGGACAAGATCGGCCACGGTGACAGGCAGTGGTTGACCATAATCTGCACCGTCCCTCACACGGCCCAGGTGCAGGAGGTTGCGGTATGCGGCAGTCGCCCCGCCAGGGCCAGGATCTGCTGAGGTTCCGGACGACGGATGTCGACGAGGCCCGGCACGTCATCGGAGAACGCTTCTACGCCAACTTCATCGACGTGCGCGACGGCGGCGCCGAGTTCATGGCCCGGTACGACATCGCCACGCTCGGTCCGCTCACACTCGGACGTCTCGCTTTCGGCGCGGAGGTGCGCATACGGTTCGGGGAACTCGGCTCGTACCACGTGGACATTCCCCTGGCCGGCCGCCTGGCCTGGCGCCAGGGGACGCACACCAAGGCGGTGGCGACCACCGCGAACGCGGCCGTCTTCCAGCCGTACGGCGACACGACCCTGGACCTGGTGAGCACCGACTGCTCCATGCTGGCCGTGAAGATCGACTCCGAGGCCCTCAACGCTCAGCTCGAACGCCTTCTCGGCCGGCCACTGCGCGCCCCCGTCGTCCTCACGCCGGAACTCGACGTCACGCAGGGCGCGGGCCTGAGCTGGGTACGGATGATCCGCGCGGTGTTCGACGAGGTGCGGGCCGGCGGGCTGCCCACCCGGCCGATGGTCGCCCGCCCGCTCCAGGAAGCCCTGCTGACCGGGCTCCTCCTCGCCACCGGCCACCGCTACCGCGACGAACTCGACCGGCCCGGCCCCGCCCTGCGCCCGGGCCCCGTCAAGCGCGCGGTCGAGGCCATCCACAGCATGCCGCAACACCCGTTCACGGTAAGCGAGTTGGCCGTTCTCGCCGGGGTGAGCGTGCGGCGGCTCCAAGAAGCCTTCCAGGAGTACGTCGGCATGACCCCGCTGGCGTACCTCACCGACGTCCGCCTCACCCGCGCGCACGACGAGCTGCGCCGCGGCACACCGGGCGAGGTGAACGTGAGCGAGGTCGCCCACCGTTGGAGCTTCGGCCACCTGGGCCGCTTCGCATCCCGCTACCGGGCCCGCTACGGCGAGTTGCCCTCGCAGACCCTGCGTTCCGGCTGACCACGGCCCGCCCCATCGCCCCGCGCTGCGCGGACAACGGCCGCGCTCGGCGGATCGTGCGCGGAGGCCACCGCGCCCTAGGGTTTCCGGTGTTCGCGCGTCCGCCTCTTCGGTCCGACGCGCGGACACCGGCCGATCCGCGTCCATCCCCTCGGCCGGTCCCAGCCCGTCGGCTTCCCCCCCAACAGCCGCGGGCGGTCGGCAGCGCACACGCGGCCCTGAACGCGCCGCGGTGCACTGCCCGACACCGGAGGAGGTCCGGGCCGGGGTCGGCGCCGGCCCGGACCTTGGCCGCGGCACAGGAGCGCGGCGTGGGGACCCCGGTCAGCGAGCGGTGCGGCCGGTCGGCAGTTTCGCCGTGATGGAACGGGCCACCTGGGCCACCTCGTCGTGCGGCTCGGTGCTCGCCGCCGTTCCGAGGGTCAGCACCCAGGTCCGGGCTCCCGTGGTCCACACGACGAAGGTGAGGTGCTGCCGCGCCTGGATCTGGTAGGCGGTCTCCCGGAAGGCGTGCCGGCCGAGGTCGCCGACCGGGTCGACGCGGACCTCGCGCATCCCGGCCGAGGACGGATGGGCGCGCAGGTCGTGGGCGGCGGACAGCTCGGTGTCGTAGGCGCGGGAGGCCGGGGTGAGGGAGAGCGTCGCGGTTCCGTCGGCGGCGGCGTAACCGCAGACGTCCGGGGCCCGGCCCTTGTCGGGGGCGGCCTGGATCGTGGGCCGGGCGTCGGTGATGAGCCGCTCGGCGGCGGCCGGGGTCAGGGCGGTGCACAGGTGGGACGGCGGCGCGGTCCGCACCGCACCGGCGACGGGAGCGGCCGAGGGTGTGGAGTGGTGGGTTGTGGAGCCGCAGGCGGTCAGCAGACCGAGGGCGGCGATCACCGTGATCGAACCGGCGACGGCGGCACGGAGGGGACGACGACGCACCAACATGGGATCAGGTCCTGGGGGTCGGGTGGATGCGGGAGGGGGTGCGCCGGTGTGGCACCCCGCCTCGGTCGGCGGGGCGCCACACCGGACCGGTGGTCCCTACCAGACGTGGTACGTCCCGTAGTCACTGACCTTCAGGTTGGTCGTCCAACTGCCCCAGCGCTCGTTCGGGGACCAGGTGTACTTCCACGCGGCGGTGTTCGGGCTGGACGGGCTCGACGCGCACCGCTTCCCGGTGGAGTGGTAGATGCCCTGGTAGTTGCCCTTCGTCCAGCGGCGCTCCACGACCTGGATGGGCTGGGCGAACTGGCCCGGCTTCAGGTTGGTCGTGAAGGTGTACGAGGTGGTGGTGGAGCCGTTGCGCTCGTACGAGGGGGTGAGCGCGGCGAGTTCGCTCACGACCTTGCTGAGGGCGCCGGGGACCTTGACGCTGAGGCCGGCCGACCACTTCCAGCCCGTGGTCTTGGACTGCTGCCAGGCGTAGGAGCAGCTGGGGACGTTCCAGGGGCACTGGAACGTCGGGCCCCGCCAGGTCCAGTCCTGCCAGGTGTTGTTCGCCTGCTGTGTGGTCAGCGACCTGGTCTTGTCGGGGGTGTACCGGTTGCCGGCGATGTCGGCCTGTGAGCCGTCCGAGTTCCCCAGGCACTGCCAACTGGCCGCCGAGGCGGAGCCGGGCGCCGCGAGCAGCACCAGCGGGGCCAGTGCCAGCGTCAGCAGCCCCACCCATCTGCTCCGCGCGGGACGCTTCCTGCGTGTCGCCGGGGAATCCCCGCCACGGCGCACGCCGCCGTTGATCTTCACCGTCGTGTCTCCTCTGCGATGTCGGCGCCGTCGCATCAACCGTGCGACCCGCGTCTGACACCGAGATTCACCACCGGAGGGTTGATCAGCCACCCGTCCCCGGAGCCGATCAATTCCCGGCCCCGCATCCGCACGATCGTTCAGCCGCGGGCCACTTCGTGGACATGCGGCCGGGGTGGGGCTGGGGCTGGTGTGCTCTCCGGCGGCTCAGGCCACGAAAGCGACGCAGGCCTCCAACGGCGTTGTCGTCACTCGCCGAGTCGCCCATCGCCTCGCCCGCTGCGGCAGCCGCCGATACCGACGTCTCCTCCGCCGTGCGGGCCGCACGCACCACACCCCGCTCACCGGTGCCGCTCAGGCGCCGTCGCCCGGCCCGCTGCCTGATCCGCCGGGCCGGCTCCAGCGGCGCGGCTCCCCGTCCTCCCCGCGGGCCCCCGGGCTCCAGTCGTCCTGTTGCCGGGTGTGGGGGCACAGGCTCCCGGAGTCGCGGGCCGCGCGGAACGCGGCCACCGCTCGGCCCTGCGCCTCGTCGTCCAGGGCGGACCCGCGCAGGGCGGCGCCGAGCAGGGCCGGGAGTCCGGCGTCGTGCTGCAGCTCACTCATGTCCGTGTCCACCCTTCGGCGCCTTCGGCGAACCGTCGTCCGACTCCCCCAGCGTCCGGGGCCCGGCATCCGTCACACCGTCCCCGGCGAGTTCGCGGGCCAGCCGCTTCAGCCCCCGGTAGGCCGCCGTACGGACCGCGCCGGGGCGTTTGCCCAGGACGCGGGCGGCGGCGGGGCCGTCGAGGCCGACGACCACGCGGAGCAGGACGGCCTCGGCCTGGTCGCGGGGCAGCCCCCGGACCAGACCGAGGGCGTACTCGGTGGAGAGGGACTCCAGGGCCTGGTCGTGGGTGCTGTGCGGTCCGGGGAGTTCGAGTACGTCCTGTTCGAGCGTCGAGGACCGCGGCCGCACCCGCTGTCTGCGCAGATGGTCGAGCGCGCGGTGCCGGGCGATGGTCGCCGTCCAACCGCGGAAGCCCGCCCCGTCGCCCCGGAAGCGGCCCAGGTCGCGGGCGATCTCCAGCCAGGCGTCGGACGCCACGTCCTCGGCCTCGTCGCCGACCAGCCCGCGCAGATATCCGAGCAGGCCGGGCTGCACGATCCGGTACGCGACCGTGAAAGCGCCGTCGTCGCCCTGCTGGGCCCGCGCCACGGCCGCGCCCAGCTCCCCGTCGTGCGCGTGCCCGCGCCGGGGCTCGCCTGTCTGGCCCAAGGACTGTCCTCGTCCGTACCGAATGCGCGAAGGATGCGTGATCCGTACCGGGCGCGGCGGTCCCCCGCACCCCCCATGGCCATCAGCGCCGGGTCGCACAGAAATGTCACAGCCCGTCAGCCGTCGCACACATTTCGGGCCCTACGACGGGGCACGGTCCCTCTGGCCCAGGTGAACGTCCGCCCGTGGCGTCCCCTCGAACGAAGGAGACCCATGTCCGACCTCCGTATCGGCGTCCTCGGCTACGGCCTGCGCGGCAGCCTCGCCCGCGTCGCCCACCGCCCCGGCGCGGGCTCCCGCGTCATCGCCCTGGCGGACCCCGACCCGGCGGCCCGCGCGAAGGCCACCGGAGACTTCCCAGGGGCAACCACAACTGCCGTGCACCGCAAGGTCATCGAGTCCCCCGACATCGACGCGGTTCTCGTCCTCACCCCGGACCACACCCATGCCGACCTCGCCTGCGAGGCCCTGCGCGCCGGCCGGCCCGTCCTCGTCGAGAAGCCCCTCGCCATCACCGTCGAGCAATGCGACCGCGTCCTGCGCACCGCCCAGGAGACCGGCACCCGCCTCTACGTCGGCCACAACATGCGCCACATGCCGGTGATCCGCCTGCTGCGCGACCTCGTCGAGGGCGGAGCGATCGGCACCGTCAAGACGGTGTGGGTACGGCACTTCGTCGGCTACGGCGGCGACTGGTACTTCAAGGACTGGCACGCCGAACGCCGTTACAGCACCGGCCTGTTGCTCCAGAAGGCCGCCCACGACCTGGACGTGGTGCACTGGCTGGCCGGCGGATACACCCGCCGGGTGCAGGCGTTCGGCGACCTCATGGTCTACGGCGGCAGTCCGCACCGGCGGGCACCCGGCGAGCCGAAGACCGCCGACTGGTACACCGAGGACGGCCACTGGCCGCCGCACACCCAGCGGGCGCTGAACCCGGTCATCGACGTCGAGGACGTGTCGCTGGTCAACCTGCGCCTGGACAACGGGGTGTTGGCCGCCTACCAGCAGTGCCATTTCACCCCCGACTACTGGCGCAACTACACCGTCATCGGCGACGCGGGCCGGCTGGAGAACTTCGGCGACGGGCCGGGCGCGGTGGCGAGGGTCTGGAACAGCCGCCGTTCGGGCTACCGGCAGCGGCCCGACGCGGAGTACGCGGTGCCGGACATCGTGGAGCGGGACGGCGAACACGGCGGCGCCGACCCGCTGTTGATCGACGAGTTCCTGCGGTTCGTACGGCACGGCGGCCGCACGGACACCTCGCCGGTCGCCGCGCGGATGGCGGTGGCGGCCGGGTCGGGAGCCACCGAGTCGCTCCGGGACGGCGGCACCCCGCGCGAGGTACCGCCCCTCGACCCGGAGCTGATCGCCTACTTCGAGCGGGGACAACAGCCTTGAAGGGCAGTTTTAGAGGGCGGCCCTAAATGGTCGTGTCCACCGGCTGTTGGGGCGTCTCCGTCGGGGCGGCGGCCGGTGTGGGCACCCGGTCCGTGTTCACCAGGACGCCCGCGATGAGCGCGGCCAGCAGGATCGAGGCCATCGCCCACCAGGTGGCGACGTTGAACCCGTGCACCGCGGCCTTGGCCTCCAGCAGTTGCCTGTTCGCGCCGGGGCCCGCGTGGGCGGTGGCGTAGCGCGCGGTGACCGTGGCGGCGATCGTGTTGAGCAGGGCCGTACCGATCGAACCGCCCACCTGCTGGGCGGTGTTGAAGGTGGCGGAGGCCGCGCCGGAGTCGCGGGGTGCGACGCTCCCGGTGGCGAGGGACACCGAGGTCATCATCGCCGTACCCATGCCGAGGCCGAGCATCAGCATGCCGGGCAGGATGTACGTGGCGTACGCGGGTTCCACCCCGACCTGGGCGATCAGCGCGAGCGCGCCCGCCGCGACCAGCAGGCCCGGGACCATCAGGGTGCGCGGCGGCACCCGGTGCAGCAGCCGGGCCGCGACCTGGGTCGAGCCGGTGATCATGCCGACGGTGATGGGGAGATAGGCGACGCCCGTCTTGACCGGCGAATAACCGAGGACGCGCTGCATGTAGTAGGTGAGGAAGAGGAACACACCGAACATGCCGATGGTGACGAACAGGATGGTGAGGAACGCCCCGACCCGCTGGCGGTCCTTCACCACCGTCATCGGCAGCAGCGGGACCCGGGCCCGGGTCTGCCAGAACCCGAAGGCGGCGAGCAGGACGACCCCGGCGGCGAGCAGCGTCAGCACCAGGCCGTCGCCCCAACTCCGGGACTCCGCCTCGGAGAAGCCGTAGACGAGGGTGAGCATGCCGAGGGAGCCGAGGAGGGCGCCGGGTATGTCGAGGTGGGCGTCCGGGTGCCGGGAGCTGTCGCTGAGCAGGACCCAGGCGCCGGCGAAGGCGACCAGCGCGATGGGCACGTTGACGTAGAGGCACCAGCGCCAGTCCAGGTACTGGGTGAGGAAGCCGCCCGCGAGCAGTCCGACGGCCGCGCCCGCGCCGACGATCGCGCCGAACACGCCGAAGGCCTTGCTGCGGTCCTTGGGGTCGGTGAACGTCGTCGTCAGCAGCGACAGCGCGGAGGGCGCGAGCAGCGCGGCGAAGACACCCTGGAGGGCGCGGGCGCCGAACAGCATGCCCTGGTTGGCGGCGGCACCGCCGAGCGCGGACGCGGCGGCGAAGCCGATCAGCCCGATCATGAAGGTGTTCTTGCGCCCGGCGAGGTCGGCGATCCGACCGCCGAGCAGCAGCAGTCCGCCGAAGGCGAGCGTGTAGGCGGTGATGACCCACTGCCGGTTTCCGTCCGACATGCCGAGGTCGGTCTGGGCGGACGGCAGGGCGATGTTGACGATGGTCATGTCGAGGACGACCATCAACTGCGCGAGCGCGATGACGACGAGCGCCCACCAACGGCGGTTCTCGGCCATGGATCCTCCCCGGGTCAGGCGGCCGCTCCCATCGTCCTCCCGCACCCCACCCTTTGGGAACGCACCCGTCTCTTATTACGCCGATTTTGCCGTGCCGCGCACCACCGAACTCCGTTACCCGGGTACGCCGTTCACCGCGTCCCGGCACAGCAGCCGCAGCGACCCGTGCCCACCGAAACACCGCCGCGCCTCGTCGATGGGGTCCCACAGCCGCCCCTCGGGCGTCCGCAGCCAGTGCTCACCGCCGGTGGCCCACCACTCGGCACCGGTCTGCCGCGCGATCACCTCACCGGCGTAGGCCCCGAACCCGCGCAACTCGCTCTCCATCGCGGCATACGGCGCACCCTCCCGCCGTATCTCCTCGATCATCCGGTCGACCCGCCACAGACTCTGCGCCGAGTAGTCGAGCCGCACCCGGGCCCCTTCACGCATCATCGCCACGGCGTCCGCGGCCCACCGCACGGGCCGCGCGGCGGCCCGGGGCCGGGCGTCCCACGTCATCATCTGCTCTGTCACCGCACAAGGAAAAGCATGGTGAGAGGGTGTTACGGCACCCCCGTCCGGCCTTTTTCCCCGGACCGGCGCAGGACCGCCGCACGTCCACCGCAGGACAGCCACAGTTCCCGCCGCTCAACCCCGCCCGCGCGCCCGGCGCGACACCACCGCGCGCAGCACCCGCCGTCCCTCCGTCGACACGGCGAGCACCTGGCGCAGTCCGCCCGGACCGCTGCCGCCGAGCAGTTCGAGGACGGTGATCTGACGCCGCAACTCGGCGGCGACGAGGGGCGAGATGCCGTCCGTACGGCCTTCACGGCGGTCGTGGACCCAGTCCCTGTCGTCGCCGACGGGGGCCATGACCTCCAGAAGCCGGTGGATCCGCAGCGAGGCGACCGAACAGGCGTCGGCCCACACCCGCACCGGAGCGCCCGTGGGCTCGGCGGGCGCGGTCGCGAGCATCCGGCGGGCGAGCAGCACGGCCCGGTCCTCGCCCGATTCCTCGAACGGAGCGGGCAGCTTGGCCCGAGCCTGCTCCAGCCGCTCACCCCACTCCTCGTCCAGGCCGGCCCAGAGTGGCCGCAACACCTCGTCGTCACCGCCCAGCAACGGCACACACCGATCCAAACAAGCCAGTCCACTGACAGCCAGCGCGCGCTCATCGGCCTGCGCGATCAGCTCCACCAGAACCATCCAGACCTCCCGCATTCCCGCTGCCGCGTGCTACACCCCGGGAGTGTCACACGGGAGGACGCCGGGCACGCCGAGAAACCGGAAGAAGGGGTTTTCGGCCAACGGGGGTTGATCTTCGGTGCTGGAACCTTTGGCGTGGTTCGCGAAGAGTAGGGCGTCGGGCAGCGTCACGAGGTTCTGGGCGGCCCCCGCTGGACAGAGCGCACTCTCCGACCCCGCCATCTCGACGACCGCACGGTCGGTGCCCACAACGGGGCGAAAGCAAGCCGGAGTTACCCAAAGCAGGAACCACCACCGCGCGGCCCAGCCCCTCAGCACATCTGAGCCGAACCAAACACCCAACGGACAAGCCCAGCAGCCAGCCGGGCCACCCAAGCGGGACGGCCCGTCCGAACCAGACGGCCGAGTCGGTCAGGCCCCCCGGACCAGGCGGAACACCAGACAGCCCGGCCCGTCATCCGGCCGCTCACTTCCTCCACAGGAACCACCGTCGGCAAGCCGAACGCCACAACGGTCGCCGAGGCCTGCGAAGCCACCGCTCGCCGAGCAGGCCAGCACGCCCCGGCCACTCAGGTCACAGTGATCACCGGACCACCCGGACCACCACAGAAACCGGCAGCCCGCTCACACCGCCACCCCCGTCAGACAGCCACCGGCGCAACCGGCCCCGCCAACGCCTTCTCGTGCTGCATCCGCGTCAACCGCAGCACGACGAGGATCGCGAGCCCCGCCGCCGCGATGTCGATGGCGTCGGAGATCATCAACTGGTAGGCGGCGGAGTGGATCTGGTCGGGTGCGTCGGTGTTCCCGTAGTCCGTGTAGCCAAGTCGGTCGCCGAGGAGGGACAGGAGCCACAGGGTCCACCAGGCGTTGACCGGCCAGTGCGATCGGTGGGTGCCGGCGGGGCTGCTGGACTTCCAGATCTCGACAGTGATCCGGCGCGGGTAGACGATGTTGACGAACGGGACGAACCAACCCCCGATCGCCCACCACGGCTTCATGGTCTGCTCGGACGGGTCGAACAGCCCGGCGTTCGCCCGCACCCGCACGAACCAGGTCAGGTACACGATCATGCAGGCGATCAGCGCGCCCGACTGGACGCCGCCCGCCAGCGAGTTGAGGGACTCCGCGTCGTCCAGCCGCCCGGTGACCGCACGGCCGCCCGCGCCGTCCATGAGGTCGCCCGTGACGTCGTAGAGGGCGAGATCGGCGTAGACGGCGAAGAGGTCGACGGCGATGACGAGCCCGAGCAGTGCGGCGGCGGCCCGGCCGAGTCCGACCGGCGAGCGCAGGTAGGACGCGGGACTTGGCGACAGACCGGGTTCCGGTCTGGGCGTGGGCATGGGAACGGACATGATGTGGCAACCCCCCGAGTACGAAACAGAAGGGGGAACATACGATCTACCGCCCCGGTAAGTCCAGCAGCGCGGACCGCCCCGCTCAACCCACCTTGCCCGCAAGCGACTTGAACTGCGTCCAGCTCAACTCCGGTTTCCCCGGATCCCACAGCTTCTGGACCGTCGCCCGCAGCGGCATCCGGATGCCGGCCGCGACCTGGTCCTGCGTCTGCGAGTTGGCGAGGTCGCACCACACCGCGAAGGAACCGCCGAGGATCTGGGAGTCGTACTTCGCCGGGACCGCCTGCGTCCCGCGCAGCACCCGCGGGGTCCACTGCTCGTAGATCCGCTGCCCGGTCGGATAGACGAAGGTCTGCGGCTCGCCGAGGACGTAGTAGAGGTACTCGTCGTTGTAGTTGAGGACCTTGCGGCCCGCGCTCAGATACGCGACGGGCTGCCGGGCGCCGATCTCCTTGCCCGTCCAGTACGCCACTTGAAGATCCTTGGCCGCCTGCACGGACGTACCCGCGAAGAAGCCGTCGTTCCACACCCGCATCGTCCGGTCGTGGTTGCGGACGGTGTCGGCGCGGTCGTTGAGCCAGCCGGTGGTGAGGTCGGCGACGGTGCCGCCGGAGCCGTAGGCCTTCGTCGCGGCGGCGGCCAACTGCGGGAAGGACGCCTGAGGGTTGGCGACCGTGAGCGCCTGGTACTCGTCGCCGCCGAGGTGCCACTGGTCGCCGGGGAACAACCCGGCGTACTCGTCGAGGAGTTCGTCGACGATCGCGGCGGACGCGTCCTTGGAGATGTCGATCGCGCCTCGCGTGGCGACACCCGACGCGTTGCGCAGTTGCAGGTCCGGGTGGGCGGCGATCACTGCGCCCAGATGCCCCGGCGAGTCGATCTCGGGCACGACGGTGATGTGCCGGCTCGCCGCGAGGTCGACGATCTGCTTCACCTGGGCCTTGGTCAGGTGGTCCTTGGAGACGATCTCGGGATGGGTCGTCGACGCGATCCGGAAGCCCTGGTCGTCGGAGAAGTGCAGCCCCAGTTCGTTGAACTTCAGGTCGCCCAACTCCCGTACCCGGTCCTCGATCCAGGACGCGGTGAACGGCTTGCGCGCGATGTCCAGCATGAACCCGCGCCGCGGCTTGGCCGGCTGGTCGTGCACGACGCCCTCCGGCGCCGTACCGCCGCCGTGCACTTCCTGCTTGAGCGTGCGGGTGCCGTAGAACACCCCCGCGTCCGAGGGCCCGCTGACGGTGACCCGCCCGCCGCGCACGGTCATCGCGTACGACTCCGGGTTCGCGCCCTCGTCGTCGTTGAGCGCCAGTCGTACGTCCCCTGCGCGCACGTCGCTCTTCTCGCCGGCGTACGTCAGCCCCAGCTCACCGGCGATCAGCCGCCCCTCGTCGACGAGGTCGGCGTCGTCCACCACGACCCGCTCGCCCTTGGCGGGCCGCCACCCGGGGCCGCGCGCGGGGGTGTGGGAGCGGACGGCCGGAATGGTGCGGGGCGCCTGCGACAGCGGATACGACCGGGTCGGGGTCGGACTCGGACTCGGCGTCCTGGACTCGGAACGGGAGGCCGCGGAGGTGCTGTCGGCGGGGCTCAGCGCCGCGCCCGCGGGACTCCCGTCGTCCCCGGACGACGCCCACAGCCCGAGGCCCACCCCGCCCGCGACCACGGCAGTGGCCGCGGCGACCGCGATCAGCCCCCGCCTCTGCTTCAGCTGCTTCACCTGCTTCGCCGACGAGCGGCGCCTGTGCTGGCTCACGGCGCCAACCTACGGCCCCGGGCGCACCCGGGGTGTCCACCACACGTTCCGAAACTCTCCCGTCCGGGTGAAATTCGGGCATCGAGCGGACACGTCATGACCACTCCCGATAACGTGGTGACGCATTTCTCACAGCATCCCCTGCCGCACCTTCCGTGACGCGAGGATCCACACTGCCTGCGCACCGCCTACCCCACCTTCCCGGCCGAGTGGCCATACCGGCGCTGCCCGAGCAGTCCCGCACCTCGCCGTCCCCGAACGCGCTGGACACGTTCAACACCGCGTCCGCCGACGAGGCCCGCCTCACCCTCCTCACCTGTCTCCACAGCCTCCGCTGGTCGCGCCGCCTCACCGACCACCGCCCCTACCCCGACCTGGACTCCGTACTCGCCGCGTCCGACGAGGCGGCCTACGACCTCACGGCCGGGGACCTCGCCGAAGCGCTGGCGGGCGAGTCGCTGCCCGTCCTCCCGGACGACACCTACGAGGCCGCCCACATGGCCCTGGACGCGGCCCACGCGGCGTACGAGGCCCGCTTCGGACATGTGTTCGTCATCTGTGTGGACGGCGTACCCCCGGGCGAGGTCCTGGACCACGTACTGGCGGGCATCCGGTCACGTTTGACAAACGATCCGGAGGAGGAGCGGGTGGTGGTGGCGGAGGAACTCCGGCGCCTGGCACGGGGACGCCTGCTCGACGCCCTCGCCTTCTAAGGCCGGCCGAAGCCTGAACGGTTGCCCGCAGTCTGAACGGCCGCCCGAAACTAGCCCGTACGTGCACCTTTGCGTGCCAGTTTGATCACACAGACAGGCCCGCTGTAAGTACCGCGTCAGCGCCTGGTTACGATGCTGAGGGCCGGAGGACCGTACCCGGCCGGGCCCGACCGACAGAGAAGCCGGCGCGGCCCTAAATCCCCGCTCCCGGAGGGTTCTTCCGTGCCGGCTGGAACGCTGTACCGCGGCCGGGAAGGAATGTGGTCCTGGGTGGCTCATCGAGTCACCGGCGTCCTCATCTTCTTCTTCCTGTTCGTACACGTGCTGGACACCGCTCTTGTGCGTGTCTCCCCCGAGGACTACGACAAGGTCGTAGCCACCTACAAGACGCCGATCGTGGCACTGCTGGAGTACGGCCTCGTCGCCGCGATCCTCTTCCACGCACTCAACGGCCTGCGCGTCATCGCCGTCGACTTCTGGTCGAAGGGACCCCGCTACCAGAAGCAGATGCTGTGGTCCGTAGTCGGCCTCTGGCTCGTGCTGATGCTCGGGGCGATCTACCCCGTGCTCGGCCACGCCGCTCGTGTTCTGTTCGGGAGCTGACCCAGATGTCTACGACTGAAACCGCGGCCTCGGGCATCGGCCCCGTCGAGAGTGCGTCCGTCTACACCGTGGACAACCCGGCGCCCCTCATCGAGGCCCCCCGCAAGCGCACCAAGAAGACCCCGAAGTCGACCCGGGGCAATTTCGAGATGTACGGCTGGCTCTTCATGCGCCTGTCCGGCGTCGTGCTGGTCGTCCTGGTCCTCGGCCACCTGCTGATCCAGCTCGTCCTCGACGGCGGTGTCTCCAAGATCGGCTTCGCCTTCGTGGCCGGCCGCTGGGCCTCGCCGTTCTGGCAGGTCTGGGACCTGCTGATGCTGTGGCTGGCGATGCTGCACGGCGCCAACGGCCTGCGCACGATCATCAACGACTACGCGGAGCGCGCGAACACCCGGCTGTGGCTCAAGGGCCTGCTCTACACCGCCACGGTGTTCACCATCCTGCTGGGCACGCTGGTGATCTTCACCTTCGACCCGAACATCCGTTAGGCAACGGGGCTGAGGAATTTCCTGATGAAGATCCACAAGTACGACACCGTCATCGTCGGCGCCGGCGGCGCCGGTATGCGCGCCGCGATCGAGTCGACGAAGCGCAGCCGCACCGCGGTCCTGACCAAGCTCTACCCCACCCGCTCCCACACGGGCGCAGCGCAGGGCGGTATGGCCGCCGCGCTCGCCAACGTGGAGGAGGACAACTGGGAGTGGCACACCTTCGACACGATCAAGGGCGGCGACTACCTGGTCGACCAGGACGCCGCCGAGATCCTGGCGAAGGAGGCCATCGACTCGGTCCTCGACCTGGAGAAGATGGGCCTGCCGTTCAACCGCACGCCGGACGGCACGATCGACCAGCGCCGCTTCGGCGGTCACAGCCGTAACCACGGCGAGGCGCCGGTCCGCCGGTCCTGCTACGCGGCCGACCGCACCGGCCACATGATCCTCCAGACGCTCTACCAGAACTGCGTGAAGGAGGGCGTGGAGTTCTTCAACGAGTTCTACGTCCTCGACCAGTTGATCACCGAGGTCGACGGCGTCAAGACGTCGGCGGGCGTGGTCGCGTACGAGCTGGCCACCGGCGAGATCCACGTCTTCCAGGCGAAGGCCGTGATCTACGCGTCCGGCGGCTGCGGCAAGTTCTTCAAGGTGACGTCGAACGCGCACACGCTGACGGGCGACGGCCAGGCCGCGGTCTACCGGCGCGGGCTGCCCCTGGAGGACATGGAGTTCTTCCAGTTCCACCCGACCGGCATCTGGCGCATGGGCATCCTGCTGACGGAGGGCGCCCGCGGTGAGGGCGGCATCCTCCGCAACAAGGACGGCGAGCGCTTCATGGAGAAGTACGCGCCGGTCATGAAGGACCTCGCGTCCCGTGACGTCGTCTCCCGCTCCATCTACACGGAGATCCGCGAGGGCCGCGGCTGCGGCCCCGAGGGCGACCACGTCTACCTGGACCTCACGCACCTCCCGCCGGAGCAGCTGGACGCCAAGCTGCCCGACATCACGGAGTTCGCGCGGACGTACCTCGGCATCGAGCCGTACACGGACCCGATCCCGATCCAGCCCACCGCGCACTACGCGATGGGCGGCATCCCGACCAACGTCGAGGGTGAGGTCCTCACGGACAACACCACCGTCGTCCCGGGCCTGTACGCGGCCGGCGAGGTCGCCTGTGTGTCGGTGCACGGCGCCAACCGGCTCGGCACCAACTCCCTCCTGGACATCAACGTGTTCGGGCGCCGGGCGGGCATCGCGGCGGCGGAGTACAGCCAGAAGGCGTCCTACGTCGAGCTGCCGGAGAACCCGGCGCAGCAGGTCGTCGACCAGGTCGAGCACCTGCGCGCTTCCACGGGCACCGAGCGGGTGGCGGTCCTGCGCCGCGAGCTGCAGGAGACCATGGACGCGAACGTCATGGTGTTCCGCACCGAGCAGACCATCAAGACGGCGGTCGAGAAGATCGCGGAGCTGCGCGAGCGCTACAAGAACATCTCGATCCAGGACAAGGGCCGGCGGTTCAACACCGACCTCCTGGAGGCCATCGAGCTGGGCAACCTGCTCGACCTGGCCGAGGTCATGGCGGTCTCCGCGCTGGCCCGCAAGGAGTCCCGCGGCGGTCACTACCGCGAGGACTACCCGAACCGCGACGACGTCAACTTCATGCGCCACACCATGGCGTACCGCGAGGTCGGCGACGACGGCACCGAGTCCATCCGTCTCGACTACAAGCCGGTCGTCCAGACCCGCTACCAGCCGATGGAGCGTAAGTACTGATGGCAACCCCTGTTCTGGACAAGGAAGAAGCGGCCGGCCAGCCCGAGCCCGGCTTCGCCGACTCCCCCTACATCACGGTCACCTTCCGGGTCCGCCGCTTCAACTCCGAGGTCTCGGCCGAAGCGACGTGGGAAGACTTCCAGCTGGAGATCGACCCCAAGGAGCGCGTCCTCGACGGCCTCCACAAGATCAAGTGGGACATCGACGGCACGCTGACCTTCCGCCGCTCGTGCGCGCACGGCATCTGCGGTTCGGACGCGATGCGGATCAACGGCAAGAACCGTCTCGCCTGCAAGACCCTGATCAAGGACCTCAACCCCGAGAAGCCGATCACGGTCGAGCCGATCAAGGGTCTGACGGTCCTGAAGGACCTGGTCGTCGACATGGACCCGTTCTTCCAGGCGTACCGGGACGTGATGCCGTTCCTCATCACGAACGACACGAACGAGCCGACGCGCGAGCGTCTCCAGACGGCCGAGGACCGCGAGCGCTTCGACGACACCACGAAGTGCATCCTCTGCGCCGCCTGCACGTCCTCGTGCCCGGTCTTCTGGAACGACGGCCAGTACTTCGGCCCGGCCGCCATCGTCAACGCCCACCGCTTCATCTTCGACAGCCGTGACGACGCGGGCGAGCAGCGGCTGGAGATCCTCAACGACCGCGACGGCGTGTGGCGTTGCCGCACGACCTTCAACTGCACGGACGCCTGTCCGCGCGGTATCGAGGTCACGAAGGCCATCCAGGAGGTCAAGCGGGCGCTGATCACGCGTCGCTTCTGAGCTTCCAGGTTCTCCATCAGGGCCCTGTTTCCGTCACTTCGGAAACAGGGCCCTCGCCGTTCCCGGCAATCCCGGCCCTTCGCCGATCATCGCCCTAATCTGATGGCATGTCAGATGAAGAGTCGTACGAACTGCTCGGCTTCGACAACGTCCTGCTCCCCGTCGGCGACCTCGCCGAAGCCGTCGGCTTCTACGAGCGCGCCGGATTCGCCGTCGGGTTCCGGCTCGACGAGGCCGGGATCGCGCTCCTGAAGGTCGGTGGCGAGACGCCCGGGGTGCTGCTGCGCCAGGAGGAGGGGCTGGGGCACCGGCCGCCACCCTGGGCCTCACCGCGCGTGTGGCTGGAGGTGCCGGACGCGCGGAAGGCCGCGCAGCACCTCACGGGCGCCGGGGTCGACCTCCTCGACCCGCCGTTCTCCGTGGCCACCGGGTGGACCGTCGAGATCGCCGACCCCTGGGGCAACGTCATCGGACTGACCGACTACTCGAAGCGGCCGGAGCTGGCGCGACGGGTGTGACACAGGTCCCAGCACGGGCGAGTTGAACACGTTCAAAAGAGGCTCTACAGTTTCCTCTGTCAGCGTTTTTGAACGCGTTCAAGAAGGGGGAGGCGCATGGACCGCACGGTCGTCGCCTACGTCATCTATCTCGTCATCAGCATCGGACTCACCGTCTGGGTGGCCCGCACGCTCAGCCGCAACGGGCGGATCTTCCTGGCCGATGTCCTGAAGGGGAACGAAAAACTCGCGGAGGCCGTGAACCACCTCCTGGTGGTCGGTTTCTACCTCGTCAACCTCGGGTTCGTCGCGCTGTACCTCAGCGGGGACGGGACCATCGACGACACCCGGGGCGTCTTCGAGGCCCTGTCGACCAAGGTGGGTGTGGTGCTGCTGGTGCTCGGGGTCATGCACCTGGGCAATGTGTATGTGCTCAACAAGATCCGGCGGCGCGGGGTCCTGGAGCGGGAGCAGGTGCCGCCCGTCGCGCCGCAGGACTGGGTCGGGGCGTGAGGGCCGTGCAGGCCCCCTCGGCGGACCGGGCGACCCCGGTCCGCCGGCTCACCGTCCTCTACGACGCCGACTGCTCCCTGTGCACCTTCCTGCGCGACTGGCTCGTACGGCAGTCGCAGTTGGTGCCCCTGGAGCTGGTACCGGCGTCCTCCGAAGAGGCCCGGAAACGCTTTCCCGGGCTCGACCATCGCGCCACCCTCGACGAGATCACCGTCGTCGGCGACTCCGGGCAGGTCTACCGGGGCGCCGCGGCCTGGATCGTCACCCTGTGGGCCCTGCGCGAACACCGGCCGCTGGCGCACCGGTTGAGCACGCCGGCCGGGGCCAGGATCGCCAAGGGCGCCGTGCTCGCCGCCGCCAAGTGGCGCGGGGCGCAGTGGGGCGGGGGCGTGTACCGGCAGGGCGACGGGTGGACGTACGACCCGAGCCGGGGGTGGAGCTACACCGCACCGGGCTGCGGCGGCGGCAGCTGCCCCACTGGATAGGCTCTGTAGCCGTGCCCGCGAACAACGACGGCCCCGACGAGGGCGCCACCCCCAGCAAGTCCGAGCAGACCCGCGCGCTGATCCTGGAGACGGCCATGCGGCTGTTCCAGGAGCACGGCTACGACAAGACGACGATGCGGGCGATCGCCAAGGAGGCGGGCGTCTCGGTCGGCAACGCGTACTACTACTTCGCCGGCAAGGAGCACCTGATCCAGGGCTTCTACGACCGTATCGCCGAGGAGCACCGGCTCGCGGTCCGCGAGGTGCTGGACCGGGAGACCGATCTTCAGGCGCGGCTCGCGGGTGTGCTGCGGGTGTGGCTGGACATCGCGACGCCGTACCACGAGTTCGCGGTGCAGTTCTTCAAGAACGCCGCCGACCCGGACAGCCCGCTCAGCCCGTTCTCCCCGGAGAGCGAGCACGCGCGCGTGCAGGCCATCGCCGTCCACAAGGAGGTGCTGTCCGGCGCGAAGACCAAGGTCGCGCCGGAACTGCGGGAAGTGCTCCCGGAGTTGATGTGGCTCTCCCAGATGGGGCTCGTCCTGTACTGGGTGTTCGACCGCACCGAGGGGCGTGAGCGGAGTTACCGGCTCGCGGAGCGCGGAGCGCGCCTCACCGCGCGCGGTGTCTCGCTGGCCCGCTTCCGGGTGCTGCGGCCGCTCGTCCTGGAGGTGCACGAGCTGTTCACGGACTTCCTGCCGGGCATGACCCACGCGCTGCCCGACCCGGCCACGAAGAAGAACAAGCGCGGGGCGCCCGCCGCCGGACCCGCCGACGACGAACGCCCCTGAGCGCCCGGCTCAGTTGACGGCGTCCACCTCGCCCTCCGCGAGTTCGACGTCGTGGACCAGCGGACCGTCCGTCACGGCCACGTGCCGCGCGATCGAGCCGTACGACGGCGCGGTCGTCGCCAGGAGGTAGGTCCCCGGCGCCGGCACCGACACGATGTACGAGCCGTCCGCCAGGGACTCGACCCGGTCCAGCTGACGTCCGCCGGCCGTCAGCAGCGTCACGGACGCGCCCTCCACGGGCTCGCCCTCGGTCGTCCGGACGAAGCCGTGGACGGCCGACGCCGGGCCGTCGGCGACGGCCGGGGCGGCCTCCTCGGCGGGCTCCACGGCGAGGTGCGGCAGACGCTTGTCGAGCCAGCCCGGGAGCCACCAGTTGGAGTTGCCGAGCAGATGCATCGCGGCCGGCACCAGGGCCGTACGCAGGATGAAGGCGTCCAGGGCGACCGCGGCGGCCAGGCCGACGCCCGCCGTCGCCGCTCCGGAGTCACCGCTGAGGACGAACGCCAGGAAGACGCAGACCATGATCAGGGCGGCGCTGTTGATGACCCGGCTGGTCTCCGCGAGGCCGACGCGGACCGCGCGGGCGTTGTCCCTGGTGTGGACCCACTCCTCGTGCATACGGCTGACCAGGAACACCTGGTAGTCCATGGAGAGGCCGAACAGCAGCGACAGCATGATGACCGGCAGGAAGGCGTTGATCGGGCCCTCCTTGCCGAGGCCCAGCATGTCCAGGCCCCAGCCCCACTGGAAGATCGCCACCAGCACACCGAAGGAGGCCGCCGCCGCGATGAGGTTCATCAGGGCGGCCGTCAACGGCACCACCAGGGAACGGAACGCGAGCAGCAGGAGCAGGAAGCTCAGGCCGATGATCGTGGCGACGAACAAGGGCAGCCGGTCGCCGGTGACGGTCGCGAAGTCCTTGGATATCGCCGTCACACCGCCGACGTGGGCGGTCGCGCCCGCCTCCGGGACGACCTTGTCGCGCAGGGTGTCGATCAGGTCGTCGGTCTGCTTCGACTGGGGTGACGTGGTCGGGACGACCTGGATGACGGTCACCCCGCCCGCCGGGGGCAGCGCGGCGACCTGGGCGACGCCCTTGGTGTCCTTGATGCCCTTGACCAGGGTGGCGGTGTCGCCGCTCGAAGTGACCACCTGGAGGGGGCCGTTGAAGCCGGGGCCGAAGCCGTCGGCGAGCAGGTCGTACGCCTTCCTGGTGGTCGTCGAGGCGTCGTCGTTGCCCTGGTCGGTGGCGCCGAGGCGGAGCGAGAGCACCGGGATGGCGAGGACCGCCATGACGGCGAGGGCCAGGACGGCGATCCGGCGCGGACGCTTCTGCACGCCTGCCGACCAGCGCGCCGCCAGGGTGGTGGTCCGCTCCGGCTCGGGGCCGTTCGCCTCCAGCTTGCGCCGCTGCTTGCGGCTGAGCACCCGCACGCCCAGGAAGCCGAGCAGGGCGGGCAGCAGGGTCGTCGCCGCGAGGACGCTCAGGACGACGGTGAGCGAGGTGCCGACGACCACGCCGTCCAGGAAGCGCAGGTTCGTCACCAGCATGCCGGCGAGCGCGATGCACACCGTGCCGCCCGCGAACAGCACCGCGCGGCCTGAGGTGTTGAGGGCGGTGACCGCCGACTCCTCCGGGTCCATGCCGCGCAGGACGCCCTTGCGGTGCCGGGTGACGATGAACAGGGCGTAGTCGATGCCGACGCCGAGGCCGATCAGGGTGGCGAGCAG
Organism: Streptomyces sp. NPDC051576; assembly: GCF_040681835.1. Classification (NCBI taxonomy): domain Bacteria; kingdom Bacillati; phylum Actinomycetota; class Actinomycetes; order Kitasatosporales; family Streptomycetaceae; genus Streptomyces; species Streptomyces sp. NPDC051576. The sequence goes on along the minus strand of NZ_JBFAZO010000001.1, from coordinate 494,420 downwards.
GGGCGCCAGATCGGGGATGTCGGTGGCGTGGCTGAGGAGCTGGGTCGAGAACAGGCCCGTGCCCACACCGAAGATGGCGATGCCGATCGGCAGCAGCATCGCGTAGAACGAGCCGAAGGCCAGGAACAGCACCACGGCCGCCGCGAGGATGCCGATCATCTCGGCGAGGCCGGTGGGCGGCTCCTGGACGCGCTGGATGGCCTGGCCGCCCAGCTCGACCTCGAGACCGCCACGTTCGGCGTCCTGAGCGGTGTCCACGACCTTCTGGACGAGGTCCTTGGGGACCGCGTTCGCCTGGTCTCCAAAGGTGATCTGCGCGTACGCGATCTTCCCGTCGGAACTGATCTGTGCCGCGCCCCGCGCGCCGGAGTAGGGGCCGGTGACCCCGCCGACGCCCTTCATGGCCGCGATCTTGTCGAGTGCGGGCTGGATGCGGGTCTGTACGGACTGGTCCCGCACCGAACCCGAGTCGACCTTCCACACCACCGTGTCGGTGTCGCCCGAGCTGTTCGGGAACGCCTTCCCCATCAGGTCGTACGCGCGCTTGGAGTCCGTGTCCGGGAGGGAGAAGACGTTCGCGTAGTTCGTACCCGCCGTCGAGGCCGAAAAGCCCAGGCCGAACAGTGCCCCCACCCACAGCAACAGGACCACCAGCCGGTGCCGATAGCACCACCGTGCCAATGCCGCCACGCTCAACGCTCCTTAGTCGGTCGGTTGGTCCCCCAGGTCCTGCGCTACAGAATTGGTGGCGGCACGCACGCGTGGACACGCATCGGCCATGACTCTCAAGGAACTCCAAAGACCGGACGGCCCCGATGTCGGTGCGGCCGCCGATACTGGGGGCATGACGGCTCCAGGAACCGTGCTGGTGGTGGAGGACGAACCGAGCATCGCCGACGTCCTCGCCATCGCGCTGCGCTACCACCGCTTCGAGGTGATGACCGCGGGCACCGTGCGCGAGGCGCTCGCCCTCGCCGAGCGCACCCGCCCCGACTGCGCCCTGCTCGACGTGATGCTCCCGGACGGCGACGGCCGCGCCCTGGGGCACGAACTGCGCGCCCGCAGGCCCGACCTGGCACTCGTCTTCCTCACCGCGCGGGACGCGCCCGCCGAGATCGTCGGCGCCCTCGGCTTCGGCGACGACTACATCACCAAGCCGTTCGACATCGACGTGGTCGTGGCCCGCATCACCGCCGTCCTGCGCCGCACCCGCCCCGCCGACGTCCTCCCGCAGCGCCCGCCGCTGCGCTACGGCGACCTGGAGCTGGACGAGACGACGTACTCGGTGCACCGCGCGGGCAACTCGGTCGAGCTGACCCCCACCGAGTACGCCCTGCTGCGCTTCCTGGTGCGAAACGGCGGCCGCATCGTGCCCAAGGAGCAACTCCTGCGCCATGTCTGGCAGTACGAGCACACCCCGCCCGAATCGACCGTCGTGGAGACCTACATCAGCTATCTGCGGCGCAAGCTGGAGACCCTGGGGCCGCCGGTGATCACCACGCGGCGGGGTGTCGGATACGGGCTCGCATGAAATTCCGGATCCCGAACTGCGAGCGCGGAGTCCACTCCCTGCGCGCCAAGCTGACCCTGGCGAACGTGGCACTGCTGGCGCTCGGCATCGTCATGGCCACCGCCGTCAGCCTGATGGGTATGCGGCACTATCTGCTCGCCCAGGTCGACACCGGGCTGACGAAAACCCGTGACTCGCTGGGCAGTTCCGAGCTCACGATGCGGCAGATCAACACACTGAGCACCCTGGCCGGCATCGGCGACCAACTGATGCCCCAGAAGGAGGTCGACTCGCCGAACCCGGACAAGGTGTTCGCGGCGGTCGGCCCCCAGGGCAAGGTCCTCACCATCGCCGGCTTCACCCCGACCGACGACCAGCGGGCGCTCGCCGCCCTTTTCACCGACCCGGCCGCGCTGGCCGCCGACGGCACACCGCGCGACATATCGCTGCGCGGCGACCCCTACCGCGCCACCGGGACCCGGCTCGCCGACGGCACGTACATCCTGATCGCCGCCTCCACCGGCGGCCTGCACAACGGCATGGCGAAGGCCCTCAAGCTGGACCTCGCCTTCGGCAGCCTGCTGCTGGTGCTGCTCGCCACGCTGACCATGGTCAGCGTGCGGCGGCGGATGCTGCCCCTGGAGGACATGGTGGAGACCTCGTCGGCGATCGCCGAGGGCGATCTGACCCGGCGCGTGCCCTCCAGCCACCATCCGACGCAGGAGGTCGAGCAGTTGCGGGTCGCCCTCAACTCCATGCTCCACCAGGTGGAGTCGGCGTACCGCACGCGCGAGCGTACGGCGGCCCAGCTCCGCCGGTTCGTCGCCGACGCCTCGCACGAGCTGCGTACCCCGCTGGCAGCGATACGCGGCTACCTCCAGCTCTACGACAAGGGCATGCTGACCGAGCCCGACGAGCGCAGGCGGGCCTGGGACCGGATGAACGCGGAGGCCGACCGGATGGGCCGCCTCGTGGACGAGCTGCTCATGCTGGCCCGCCTCGACCAGCGGCCCGAACTGCGCTTCCGGAACGTCGACCTGAGCCGCCTGGTGCGCGACGCCGCCGAGGACCTGCGGGTGCAGCAGCCGGAGCGGCCCGTCACGGTCGGCGCCGACGGCTCCCTCCTGGTGCGCGCCGACGAGTCGGGCCTGCGCCAGATACTCGGCAACCTGATGACCAACGTCCGCACCCACACGCCCGCCGACGTGCCCGTGCGGCTCGGTCTGGAGCGCGAGGACGGGGTCGTACGGCTGTGTGTCGCGGACCAGGGTCCCGGGCTCTGCCAGGACGACGCGGCGCGTATCTTCGACCGCTTCTTCCGGGCGGGCGGCGGTGCGGGCAGCGGTCTGGGGCTGGCGATCGTGCAGGGCGTCGTCCAGGCGCACGGCGGGGACGTGGCCGTGCGGACGGCGCCGGGCGAGGGGCTCGCGGTGACGGTGACCCTGCCGACGCGGACGCCGGTGCCGTCGTAGGACGGCAGTTGTGTCAGGAAGTGGTGTCGGGCTGGACGAGGGCCCACACCGTCTTGCCGTGCGCGCCGCGGCTCCACACGCCCCAGGCGGACGCGACGCCCTCCACCAGATGGAGTCCGCGCCCGGCCTCCTCCAGCTCCGTCACGACCCGCAGACGGGGCTGGAGCCGGCCCTCGTCCGACACCTCGATGAGGCAGGAGCCGTCCCCGAGGGCCGTCACCGCCACCTCGAACTCGCGCTCCAGGAGCGGCCCGTGGCGTACGACGTTGGTCGCCAGTTCGGACACGAGCAGCACCGCGTCCTGGAGCGCGGGATCGTCATCGCCGTGCCCCCAGTCGGCCAGATGGTCCCGGACCCGGCGCCGGGCGAGACCGACGGACGCCGGGTGCCGGGGCAGCCGGAAGGAGTTGCGTCTGACCACGTCGGCTCCTCACCCCGCACGCCTCCGTCACATGGTGATGAAGGCGGTCAGATCCAGTCCAGCGCCCACAGCCGGAACACACCGGTGCCGTCCGACAGATAGGAGATGCCGCCGACGTCCTCGCTGCTGACGACGTACTCCTTGCGCTGCCACAGCGGGATCAGCGGCACGTCCCCGGCCACGTCCACCTGCACATCGCGGAAGTCGGCGTCGACGCGGCTGCGGTCGGCGAACGTCTGGCTGTCGAGGATCAGTTGGTCGACGAGCTTGTTGCTGTAGCCCGTGTTCATGGTGGAGCCGGTGCCGACGAGCGCGGAGCCGAAGGTGTCCGGGTCCGGATAGTCGGCGACCCAGCCGACCGCGTACGCGTCCAGCTTGCCGGTCGCCCAGCGCTTCTGGAAGTCGGTCCACTCGTAGCCCTTGACGTCCACCTTGAAGAGGCCGCTCGCCTCCAACTGCTTCTTCAGCTCGGCGGCCTCCTCGGCGCCGGAACCGTGCCCGATGCCGTACCCGTAGGTGAAGCGCACCGGGACGGAGACACCGGCCTCTTCGAGGAGAGCCTTCGCCTTCTTGACGCTCTCCATGGGGTAGGCGTCGAAGAACGACGTCGTGTGGCCGACGATGCCGGCGGGGATCAGCGAGTACAGCGGGTCGACCGTGCCGTCGTACACCGAGGCGGCCAGTTCCTCGCGGTTGATCAGCCAGGCCATGGCCCGTCGGACGAGGACGTCGTGCAGGGGCGAGCCCTTGCGGGTGTCGAGGTACAGGTTGCGGGTCTCGGAGCTGTCGGACTCCGACACCCGCTGGTCGGGATCGCTCGCCGAGAGCCCGGAGAGCATCTTCGGCGGGAGCTGACGGGTGGCGACCTCGACCTGCTTCGCCTTGTACGCCTTCTGCAGCGCGTCCGAGTCGGCGTAGTAGCGCAGCTCGATGGGGCTTCCGTTGTTCTTGACCGCGCCCTTGTAGTGGCCGTTCGGCGAAAGGACCGCCTTCTTGTCCTTCGTATACGCGGACAGGTTGTACGGCCCGGTGCCGTCGGCCTCGAAACCGGTGCGTGGCGCGTCCTTCGGGTACTTGGTGCTGTCGACGATCGCACCGGCGCCGGTGGCCACCTTGAACGGGAACGTGGCGTCCGGCGACGACAGATGGAAGGTGACGGTCATGCCGGAGGCGCTGACCGAGCCGAGCGTGGAGAGCAGGGACGCCGGACCGACATCGGAGTTGATCTTCTTGACCCGGTCGAAGGAGTACTTCACGTCCTCGGCGGTCATCGTGCGCCCGCTCGGGAAGGTGAGCCCGTCGCGCACCACACAGCGGTACGTCTTCAGGCCGCCGCCCACGAACGCGCAGCTCTTGGCCGCGTCCGGGACGGGTGTCGCGCCGCCCGGGTCGAAGGTCATCAGCGACTGGAAGACGTTGCTGTACAACGCCCAGGAACCGGCGTCGTAGGCGGCGGCCGGGTCGAGCGAGGTGACGGCGTCCGTCGTCCCGACCGTGATCGTCCTGTCCCCGCTCCCGTCCGACGGCAGCAACTGCCAGCCCCCGACTCCCACCGCCGCGAGAACCAGCAGCGTCGCGAGAATCCGTATGCGAACCGACCGCATCGGTGTGCCTCCCCAGAGCCCTCCCGGGCCCCTCCCGAATGCCACTCCCCTAGTGGCGCGGATCACCTAACCACAGGAGTTTCGCCCGGGGGAAGAGAGTTCTGCCGAGATGAGAAAGAACTTACCGACGGGTGTTAAACGCCCGTTTCACAGCCACTTCCCAGCCAGTTCACGGACGGGCCACGACACCGGTGACTAGGCCTGTTTCGACGCCAGTTCGACGACCGTGATGTCCGACGGCGCCCCCACCCGTGTCGGCGGCCCCCACGCGCCCGCGCCCCTGCTGACGTAGAGCTCGGTGTCGCCGTAGCGCTCCAGGCCCGCGACCGTCGGATTGGCCGCCGCCGCGATGAAGTTGCCGGGCCACAACTGGCCGCCGTGGGTGTGCCCGGAGAGCTGGAGGTCGACGCCGTGCTTGACGGCCTCGTGGATCTGCACGGGCTGGTGCGCGAGGAGCACGCACGCGCGCGTGGTGTCCCGATCGCCGAGCGCCTTCCCGAAGTCGGGGCCCTGGCCCTCGCTCTCGCCCTGGAGATCGTTGACCCCGGCGAGGTCGAAGCCGGCGAGTTCGGTACGGGCGTTCTCCAGGGGGTGGATCCCGAGCGTGCGGACCTCTTCCAGCCACTGTTCGGCGCCGGAGAAGTACTCGTGGTTCCCGGTGACGAAGTAGCTCCCGTGACCGGCCCTCAGCCCCGCCAGGGGTGCCGCCGCGGGCCCCAGGTTCTTGACACTGCCGTCGACCAGGTCCCCCACTACCGCGATCAGATCGGGCTGTGTCGCGTTGATCGTGTCGACGACCTTCTGCGCGAAACCCCGCCCCAGGAGCGGCCCCAGATGGATGTCGCTGACGACGGCGATCCTGAACCCGTGCGCGGAGCGCGGCAGTTTGGCCAGCGGCACGGTGACCCGCTTGACGCTCGGCCCGCGCAGGACGCCGTAGGTGCCGTATCCGACGGTCCCCACGGCGGCAGCGGCGGCCGCGCCTCCGACGACCCTGGAGACGAAGAGACGGCGCGAGGGGGCGGGAGGCCGAGGTTCCTCCGCGGCTGGGTCCTGCGCCTCTTCTACGGCCGTCTCCGCGGGCCCGCGCCGCTCGACGAGCCGGCGCAGCAGCGGTCGTAGGACCTCGCCCGCGAGGACGGCCAGCAGCAGGTAGATCGACAGGGCCATCCACAGGAAGCCGGGCCAGCCCAGGACTTGCTGGAGCCAGAAGGGCGCGCCGCCGCGCTCGGTGGCCAGGGCCGCGACCATCAGCACCGGGCCGGCCACGAGCACGGCCGTGCCGGTGACACGGGCGGGGCCCCACGCGCGCGTGGTGTCGCGGACGAGGCGGCGCCAGATGTACCAGTGCAGTCCGCCGAGGACGGCGACCGCGACCAGGACGACGAGCGCGATGACGACGATGGCCACTTCTCTACGACGTCCGGCGCAGCGCGCGCAGTCCACGCAACCCGAGGCCGCCGATGACCGTCCCCAATACGAAGGAGACGATGGCGAGGGTCAGATGCACCCAGAAGTACGCCGTCGGCCGGCCGTCGTCGAAGGCCAGCCCGCTTGTGTCCTTGACCAGGTTCTTGATGAAAGTGACCCAGATGACCCAGCTCCACACCCCGAAGGCGAGCAGGAACCAGGAGACGGGGCGGCTGAGCTTCATGAGTCCAGTATCGCCGTCGTCCCCGGGGGCCCGTGTCCGGGGTGGGGCCGGTGACGGGACTTCGGGTCGTCGGCCATGTACGTTCTCGTGCGTGCCCGCTCCACAGCAGACCATCAGGCGACCCCTGCTGGTGCTTTCCGCCGCCCTGTCGTCCCTCGCGCTCACGGCGCCCGTCGCCCTCGCGGCCCCGAGTCCGACCCCGACTTCGTCGGCGAGTCCTACGGCCACTCCCCCGGCGGACATGTCGTCGGTGGGCGGCACCCGCCTCGGTCAGGCGGGGACGCAGGTCAATCTGACGTCCGGTGTCCCGGTGCTGCCGAAGGACCTGACCGCGCGGTCGTGGATCGTGACCGACGCCGAGTCCGGCGATGTGCTCGCCTCGCACAACGCGCACTGGCGGCTGCCTCCGGCGAGCACCCTGAAGATGCTGTTCGCCGACACCGTGCTGCCGACGTTCCCCAGCACGACCGAGCACAAGGTGGTCCCCTCCGACCTGGCCGGCATGGGCGAGGGTTCCAGCCTGGTCGGGATAAAGGAGGGCGAGAGCTACACGGTCCGCGACCTGTGGCTCGGTGTCTTCCTGCGCTCCGGGAACGACGCCGTGCATGTCCTGTCGCACATGTACGGGGGCGTCGACAAGACCGTCGCCGACATGAACGCGCACGCCCAGGACCTCCAGGCGCTGGACACCCATGTGGTGACACCGGACGGCTACGACGAGCCGGGGCAGGTCTCGTCGGCGTACGACCTGACGCTGTTCGCGCGCTCCGGGCTGCAGAAGAAGGACTTCCGCGCGTACTGCTCGACGGTGAGCGCGAAGTTCCCGGGTGAGACCACGACGAAGAAGGGCAAGTCGGTCCGCGGGACCTTCGACATCCGTAACACCAATCGGCTGCTGAGCGGCGACTCGGACGTGTCGGTGTACCCGGGCATCGCGGGCGTCAAGAACGGCAACACCACCAACGCGGGCGCGACCTTCACCGGCGTGGCCGAACGGGGCGGCAAGGTGCTGCTGGTGACGGTCATGAACCCGGAGAAGGACGAGCACAACGAGGTCTACAAGGAGGCCGCGAAGATCCTCGACTGGGGCTTCCAGGCGGACGGGAAGGTGCAGCCGGTGGGTGAGCTGGTCGCGCCGAAGAACGCGGCTCAGGCGAGCGCTCAGCCGGGTGGGACGGCCACCGGGGAGGCGGGCGGCGACACCTCGTCCAAGAGGCCGGCCGCGAGTTCCTCGGCCTCGGCCGCCGAGGAGAACGGTTCGAGCGGGGTCGGGATCGCGCTCGCGATCATCGGCGGGCTGCTGGTGCTGCTGGCCGGCGGTGTCTTCCTGGTCAACCGGCGCTGGCCGCTGCCGGATCTGGTCCGCCGTCGCCCTCGTCCCTGACCTTCGGGTTCTCGGTCTCGTCGGTCGGGTCGTACACCTCGTCCGCGTCGGGGTCGTCCTTGCTCGGGGTCGCCGTCCAGGCGGCGCAGAACAGGACCAGCTTCGAGGTGAAGTTCATCCACAGCAGCAGGGCCACGGGAACGCCGAACGCGCCGTACATGCTCTTCGCGGCCACGCCCTGGATGTAGCCGCTGAGCAGCAGCTTCAGCAGTTCGAAGCCGACCGCCCCGATCAGCGCGGCCACGATGAGCCGACGGCGTGTGGGCTCGACGCCGGGCAGCAGGGTCAGGACGTACAGCAGGAGCAGGAAGTCGACGAACACGGCGACGGCGAACGCGGCGATACGCAGCAGGACCCCGCCCCAGCCTCCCTGCGCCAGGCCCAGTTCCCGGCTGATCCAGTCGACGAGCGCGGAGGCGACGGTGGAGATGGCGATCGTCGCGAGGACGGCGCCGCCCAGGCCGATCAGCACCCCGGCGTCGATGAGCTTGCGCAGGAACGGGTTCTCGTCGCGGTCGGGCAGCTCCCACACCGCGCGCAGGCACTCCCGCATCGAGCCGACCCAGCCGATGCCGGTGAACAGCAGGACGGCGCCGGCGATGAGGCCGATGGTGCCCGCGTTGTCCACCAGGGAACCGATGTTGAGCTGGTCGGAGATGCCGGGCACCTGCTCGGCGATCTTGTCCTGCAGGTCGTGCTGCTGGGAGGTGCTCAGGGTGGCGGCGGCGATCGCGGCGGCCACGGTCAGCAGCGGGAACAGCGCGATGAAGCTGATGAACGTCATGGCGGCGGCGAGCTGCGTCCACTTCACCCGGTCCAGCCGCTCGTACGACCGCCACGCGTGCGTGCGCATCAGGCGCGCCACCAGGGGCCCGATGAAGGGGAGCTTCGTCAGCCAGTCCATGATCCGATTCTGCCCTCCTCCGGGGAGACCGATGTGCGAGTACCCCCAAACACGGGTGCGTGGCGCCATAGGGAGCGGCATCCGATTAATCGCCCATTTCAGGGAGGGCACTTATGCCGTACGACCGACCGCCCATAAGCGGGCGATACGGTCACCGGCATGCGTCCTCCACAGTCCTTGCTCGTCCTTGGCGGTACGTCCCGGATCGCGCTGGCCACCGCGCGCCGACTGATCGCCCGCCGTACCCGCACGGTGTGGCTGGCGGGCCGCCCGTCGCCCGCCCTGGAGAGCGCCGCCTCGGAACTGCGTGCCCTGGGGGCCGAGGTCCGGACGGTCGCCTTCGACGCGCTCGACCCCGACTCCCACGAGGCCGCGCTCGGCAAGGTCTTCGCGGAGGGCGACATCGACATGGTGCTGCTCGCCTTCGGCATCCTCGGCGACCAGGCGCGGGACGAGCGCGAACCGGCCGCCGCGGTGCGCGTCGCGCAGACCAACTACACCGGTGCGGTGGCGGCCGGTCTGGTCGCCGCGCGGGCACTGCAGACCCAGGGACACGGCTCCCTGGTGGTGCTCTCCTCGGTCGCCGGCGAGCGGGCCCGCCGCACGAACTTCATCTACGGCTCCAGCAAGGCCGGTCTGGACACCTTCACGCAGGGCCTGGGGGACGCGCTGCACGGCACGGGCGTGCACGTCATGGTCGTACGCCCGGGATTCGTCCGTTCGAAGACGACGGCCGACCACGAGGCGACCCCGCTCACGACGACCCCCGAGTCCGTCGCCACAGCCATCGAACTGGGCCTGCGCCGGGGCTCGGAGACGGTGTGGGTGCCGGGGAGGCTGCGCCTGGTGATGTGGACGCTACGGCACCTGCCGCGCGGGCTGTTCCGGCGGCTGGCGGGGTGAGACGGGATTTTTGACGACAGGGGCTAGCGGCTGGGGATCGTGCCGCGGTCGGTGTGGGCCGCCTGGGGTGGTACGACGGCTCCGCCGAAGGTGAACTCGCGGAGCTTGCGCCACACTCCGTCGGCGCCCTGTTCGTAGAGCGCGAAGCCGGTGCAGGGCCACTCCGCGCGGTAGTCGGCGAGGGCTTCGAAGGCGCGGTCCATCGAATCGTCGTCGATGCCGTGCGCCACGGTGACGTGGGGGTGGTACGGGAAGTTCAGGTCGCGTGCCATCGGTCCGGAGACGTCACGGATCCGCTTCTGCAACCAGGTGCAGGTCTCGGCGCCCTCGACCACCTGGACGTAGACGACCGGGGACAGCGGCCTGAACGTGCCGGTGCCGGACAGCCGCATCGGGAAGGGGCGGCCGGCCGCGGCGACCCCGACGAGATGGGCCTCGACCGCGGGCAGTTGGGAGGCGTCCACCTCGGTCGGCGGCAGCAGCGTGACATGCGTGGGGATGCCGTGGGCCGCGGCGTCGCCGAAGCCCGCGCGCCGCTCCTGGAGCAGGCTGCCGTGAGGCTCCGGGACCGCGATCGACACGCCGATCGTTACGGTCCCCACGTCGTCTCCTGTCGTCCTGTCGGTGGTCCTGGTGGTGGTCCTGGCGGTGCTCCGAGGTGGCCGCACACGCGGCCACCCGGCTATCGACTGTACGGCCACGACCGGGTTGTGGGCAGGCGCAACCGTAGTGATGTGCAGCGCTCTGTCCAGTGGTACTTCAGTGCGGTCGTGCGCCTCAGTGCTTGGCGGGCAGGAAGCCGACCCGGTCGTACGTCTGGGCGAGGGTCTCGGCCGCGACGGCTCGCGCCTTCTCCGCGCCCTTGGCCAGGATCGAGTCGAGTGTCTCCGGGTCGTCCAGATACTGCTCGGTGCGCTCCCGGAACGGCGTCACGAACTCGACCACGACCTCGGCGAGGTCCGTCTTGAGCGCACCGTAGCCCTTGCCCTCGTACCTCTGCTCCAGTTCCGGGATACCGGCTCCGGTGAGGGTCGAGTAGATGGTGAGCAGGTTGCTGACGCCCGGCTTGTGCTCCGGGTCGTAGCGGATCACGGTGTCGGTGTCGGTGACGGCGCTCTTGACCTTCTTGGCGGTCGCCTTGGGGTCGTCGAGGAGGTTGACGAGGCCCTTCGGAGTGGACGCCGACTTGCTCATCTTGATCGACGGGTCCTGAAGGTCGTAGATCTTCGCCGTCTCCTTGAGGATGTACGGCTTCGGGATTGTGAAGGTCTCGCCGAAGCGGCCGTTGAAGCGCTCGGCGAGGTCACGGGTCAGCTCGACGTGCTGGCGCTGGTCCTCGCCGACCGGGACCTCGTGCGCCTGGTACAGCAGGATGTCGGCGACCTGGAGGATCGGGTACGTGAACAGGCCGACGCTGGCGCGGTCGGCTCCGTGCCGGTTGGACTTGTCCTTGAACTGGGTCATGCGGGACGCCTCGCCGAAGCCGGTCAGGCAGTTCATGACCCAGGCGAGCTGGGCGTGCTCGGGGACATGGCTCTGGACGAACAGCGTGCAGCGCTCCGGGTCGACCCCGGCGGCCAGGAGCTGCGCGGTGGCGAGCCGGGTGTTGGCGCGGAGGTCCGCCGGGTCCTGCGGAACGGTGATCGCGTGCAGGTCGACGACCATGTAGAACGCGTCGTGAGACTCCTGCAGAGCCACCCACTGGCGGACGGCGCCGAGGTAGTTGCCGAGGTGGAACGAGCCTGCGGTGGGCTGGATTCCGGAGAGCACGCGGGGTCGGTCAGAGGCCATGTTCACCATTCTCTCAGGTCTTGGGGGCCACTCCGGAACTGGTCCGGAACTCGTTCGGAACAGATGTGACACGGGTGGGAACCGATCCGTCTCCGGCGGTGTACCACAGGTGTGAAGACGCGGGAGGGGGGCCGCATCGTCGATGAGGCCGCGGTGATCGCACGCGTACGCGCCGGAGAGCCGGAGGCGTACGCGGAGCTGGTGCGGGCCCACACGGGCATCGCGCTCAGGGCGGCCGCGGCTCTCGGGGCGGGTGCGGACGCGGAGGACGTGGTGCAGCAGGCCTTCGTCAAGGCGTACTGCGCGCTGGGCCGGTTCAGGGAGGGCGCGGCGTTCAAGCCGTGGCTGCTGTCGATCGTCGCCAATGAGACGAGGAACACAGTGCGTACGGCGGCGCGGCAGCGCACGCTCGCCGGCCGGGAGGCGGCGTTCGCGGAGGCCGAGCCGCTGATACCGGAATCGGCGGATCCGGCGGTCGCCACGCTGGAGACCGAGCGGCGCGCGGCCCTGCTGTCCGCCTTGGACCAGCTCAGCGAGGAGCACCGCCTGGTCGTGACCTACCGCTATCTCCTGGACATGGACGAGCCGGACACGGCCGAGGCCCTGGGCTGGCCGCGCGGGACGGTGAAGTCCCGGCTGAACCGCGCGTTGCGAAAGCTCGGGCGGTTGCTGCCGGATTTCCGGCCTCGGGAAGGAGGTGAGGAGAGTGAGTGACGGGCGGGAGTCCTACCAGTCCTACGACGGTGAGGGCGCCGGCGCCGCCTCCCGGTTGCCTGAGGAGTTGCGGGCGCTGGGGCGTTCGCTGGACGCGCGGGACGGTGGCGGGGCCGCCGGGTCCGAGTCGATGGTCGAGCGGGTGCTGGCGCAGATACTGGCCGAGCAGATCCCGGTCCCCGTCCAGGAGGCCGGGCCGACCGGGGTCCGGGCTCGGCTGCGCGCCGTCCGGCGCTGGGCGCGGTTGCGTCGGCGGGCGCTGACGGCGGCCCTGTGCGGTCTGCTGACGGTGCTCGTGCTCACGCCTCCGGTTCGTGCGGCGGTCTTCGACTGGTTCGGCTTCGGCGGGGTCGAGGTGCGGTACGACCCGTCGGCGGTGCCCTCGGCCGGTGCCGTGGTGCCCGGGTGCGGCCGCTCGGTGACTCTGGCGCAGGCCCGTCGGCGCGCGGGGTTCGAGCCGCTGGTGCCGGACGCGCTGGGGGTTCCGGACGCGGTGACGGTGACCGGCGAGCCGCAGGGGCGTTTTCTGGTGAGCCTGTGCTGGCGGGAGGGCGGGCACACGGTCCGGGTCGACGAGTATCCGGCGCGGCTGGACATCGGCTTCGCCAAGACGGTGCGCGAACCGCCGGAGTGGTTGTCGCTGGACGGGACCGCCTCGCCGGACGGCATGCAGGATCCGGCGCTGTGGTTCGCGCGACCGCATCTGCTGAGCTTCTGGCTGGTGGACCCGGACGGGGACCGCTATACGCGCACGGAGCGGACGGCCGGTCCGACGCTGCTGTGGACGCATGCGGTCGACGGGGTTCCGGGCGGTGATCTGACGTTCCGTCTGGAAGGAGTGGCGTCGAGGCAGCGGGCCGTGGAGATCGCGAAGTCGCTCGACCGGAGCGAGTAGCGCAAGCCCCGCAATTGGTGCGGGCGGAGTGGGAACCCCGGCGGGTCGGTCGGTGTACCAGAAGTGACAGACGGCTCGCGGGCGGGCCGTACGGGGATCGACTGGTCGGGGGTTCGGATGTCCGGAAGCGGAAGTGCGGGCAGGTTTCGTGAACTGACGGCTCTGGGCGGGGCGTTGACGATGACGCTGACCCTGATGGTGTGGGGTGCGTCGGACGCGGCGGCGGGCGGACCGACCAGCGTGCTGGTGACCTCACCGCAGAGCGGGCAGGCCACAGCGCTGTACTACTCGGACGAACAGTACGGAGAGCTCCAGGAGTTGCTCGGACCGGAGGGCGAGGGCGCCCGCGACAAACCGCCCGAGGCCGATCTGACCCACGCCCGCCAGATCAACGTCACCTGGCTGGCGCACGACATATCGCCCTACCGGATCGACCGGGTCTTCCCGGTCGAGTCCCGTCCACAGGCGGTCTGGATCCACACCGCGGGCGATGTGCCGGAGAACGTGAATCTGAACGGCTATTGGCACCGCGCCGAGCAACCAGCCCGGTTGCGCGCCCTGTTGAAGCAACTGGGCATGACGGGCAAGGCCACCGGTGACGGATACTCCGGCATCCCCCCGGCGCCCTGGCAGTCGGCCGGGCCCGGTCGGACCACCACCGCACCCGACCCCGACACGGGGACCGGCACAGTGCGGGCCTCCCTGCCCGACAAGGGCCAGGGCACCGGCTGGTGGTGGGCCATACCGGGCGCGGCGGCCGGCGCGGTACTGGCTCTCGTTCTACGGCCGTTCGCCGCACGGCTGCCGCTGGACCGATGGCGGAGGCGGAGGGAGCCGGGCCCCCGGCAGGAGTTGCGGGACATGTGAAGCACTTGAGGCGCTGAGAAGACGAGAACGGCAGAGGACGACAGAGGACGACGGAGGGGGACGGATGGAACACGGGAGGGGACGGGCCAGGTTGCGGGGCGTGTGTCTCGTGGCGGGGCCGGTGTTGATGGCTCTGGCCGGGACGGCTCAGGTCCAGGCGGCCGAAATGGATCAGCTTGCCGGGACGGATCAGGCCCGGGCCCAGACGCAGGAACCACGCCAGGACATCCCGGATCTGGCGATGGTCGTGGCGGGTGCCACGGGCCGGACCGAGGTGTCGCACTCCGGGGAGTCGTCGTTCGCCCGCTTGTGGACGTTGTTGCAGCCGACGTACACGGGGACGGAGCGGGTGCCGCCGGGGTGGGAGGCGGGCCGGTATCCGGCGGTGCGGATCACCGTGGTGTGGGGGCTGAGCGGGGTCGGGGGCTGGCCTCGGACGAGTCGGGCTCCCGGTGGTGATGTGGCCGTGGAGCGGGAGGACCAGTTGTTCGTGGCCCCGGACGGCACACCGTGGGTGCGGACGGATCCGGCTCCGGCGGTGGCGGACGACGACATCCGTTGGCATCGGGCGCCGCGCTCGGTCTTCGCCCGGTGGGAGCGGGCGGGACTGCCCGGCGAGGCCGGCACGGATGCCGGGGCGTCTGCAAGCGGGCGGAAATCCGTGGAGCTGGCCGGACCCGTCTGGTGGGCGGCGGCGGGGGTGGCCGTCGGGGTCGGCGGCACGCTGCTGATACGCCGCGCGGCGGCCCGGCGTGAGGCCGGACCGCCGCGCGAGGAACCACGACAGGAACTCATCGATCTGTGAGCGTCGCCGATCTTTGACAACTCAACAGAGGGCGTGCGTCGGCGTGTTCGTCAACCGAGGTCGATCTCGGGGTACAGCGGGAAGCCGGCGACGAGGTCGGTGGCGCGGCGGGAGATCTCGTCCGCGATCTTCGGGTCGAGGATGTGCTGCGCCTTGGACGGAGCGCCCTTGCTGGTCGTACCGGGCTCCGTGGTGGTGAGGACGCGGTCGATGAGACCGGCGACCTCGTCCATCTCGGCGGTGCCCAGGCCACGGGTGGTCAGGGCGGGCGTGCCGATGCGGATGCCGGAGGTGTACCAGGCGCCGTTGGGGTCGGCGGGGATGGCGTTGCGGTTGGTGACGATGCCCGAGTCGAGCAGGGCGGCCTCGGCCTGGCGGCCGGTGAGGCCGTAGGAGGAGGCGACGTCGATCAGGTTGAGGTGGTTGTCGGTGCCGCCGGTGACAAGGGTGGCGCCCCGACGCATCAGGCCGTCCGCCAGCGCCCGGGAGTTGTCGACGATGCGCTGGGCGTAGTCCTGGAAGGAGGGCTGCCGGGCCTCGGCGAGGGCGACGGCCTTGGCGGCCATGACGTGCGGGAGCGGGCCACCGAGGACCATCGGGCAGCCGCGGTCGACCTGGTCCTTGAGGGAGTCGTCGCACAGGACCATGCCGCCGCGCGGGCCGCGCAGCGACTTGTGGGTGGTGGTGGTGACGATCTGGGCGTGCGGGACCGGGTCGAAGTCGCCGGTCAGGACCTTGCCCGCGACCAGGCCGGCGAAGTGCGCCATGTCCACCATCAGGGTCGCCCCGACCTCGTCGGCGATCTCGCGCATGATGCGGAAGTTCACCAGACGGGGGTAGGCGGAGTAGCCGGCGACGATGATCAGCGGCTTGAACTCACGGGCCGAGACCCGCAGCGCCTCGTAGTCGATCAGGCCCGTGGCCGGGTCGGTGCCGTAGGAGCGCTGGTCGAACATCTTGCCGGAGATGTTGGGGCGGAAGCCGTGGGTGAGGTGGCCGCCGGCGTCCAGGGACATGCCGAGCATGCGCTGGTTGCCGAAGGCCTGGCGGAGTTCGGCCCAGTCGGCGTCGGAGAGGTCGTTGACCTGGCGGACTCCGGCCTTCGCGAGGGCGGGTACCTCCACCCGGTCGGCGAGGACGGACCAGAAGGCGACGAGGTTGGCGTCGATGCCGGAGTGCGGCTGGACGTAGGCGTGGCGGGCGCCGAAGAGTTCGCGCGCGTGCTCGGCGGCGAGGGACTCGACGGTGTCGACGTTGCGGCAGCCGGCGTAGAAGCGCCGGCCGATGGTGCCTTCGGCGTACTTGTCGCTGAACCAGTTACCCATGGCCAGGAGGGTGGCCGGGGAGGCGTAGTTCTCGGAGGCGATCAGCTTGAGCATCTCGCGCTGGTCGGCGACTTCCTGGCCGATGGCGTCGGCGACCCGCGGTTCGACGGCACGGATCACATCGAGGGCGGCGCGGAAGGCGGTGGACTCGTTGGAGAGGGGCGCGGAATTGTCGGGCATGGGGACCTCCGGACGTGGCGTTCGGCGTTCACGGTACGGCCCAGGCGCACGGCACACATTCCAGCTCGGGCCGCTCCCCGATGGTCGGTCCCATCCCAGCGCGCCAGTCACGGCCCGCCGGTCAGCCTACCGGGCGTGCCGGACGGTGCGGCTCCCACGTCCACCATGCGGGCGAGGATAGGAAAGGGGGCACCCTCACCCCGGGAGACGCCGTGACCAGTACGGAAGCACTCATCGCCGCCGCCGACGCGCACAGCGCGCACAACTACCACCCGCTGCCGTTGGTCGTCGCCACCGCCGACGGCGCGTGGATGACGGACGTGGAGGGGCGGCGCTATCTCGATCTGCTGGCCGGGTATTCGGCGCTGAACTTCGGGCACGGCAACCGGCGGTTGATCGAGGCGGCGAAGGCGCAGTTGGACCGGGTGACGCTGACATCCCGGGCGTTCCATCACGACCGGTTCGCCGCGTTCTGCGAGCAGTTGGCCGAGCTGTGCGGCATGGAGCTGGTGCTGCCGATGAACACGGGCGCGGAGGCGGTCGAGACCGCGGTGAAGACGGCCCGGAAGTGGGGGTACCAGGTCAAGGGGGTGCCCGCCGAGCGGGCGAAGATCGTGGTGGCGGGCAACAACTTCCACGGCCGTACGACGACGCTCATCAGTTTCTCGACCGACCTGGAGGCGCGGGCTGACTTCGGGCCGTACACGCCGGGCTTCGAGATCGTGCCGTACGGGGATCCGACCGCGATGCGGGCGGCGATCAGCGAGAACACGGTGGCGGTGCTGCTGGAGCCGATCCAGGGGGAGGCGGGGGTGCTGGTGCCGCCCGCCGGTTATCTGGCGGGGGTGCGGGAGTTGACCCGGGAGCGGAACGTGCTCTTCATCGCCGATGAGATCCAGTCGGGGCTCGGCCGGACGGGGCGGACGTTCGCGTGCGAGCACGAGGGGGTGGTGCCCGACATGTATGTGCTGGGGAAGGCGCTGGGCGGCGGGGTGGTGCCGGTGTCGGCGGTGGTGTCGAGTGCGGACGTGCTGGGGGTGTTCCGGCCCGGGGAGCACGGGTCGACGTTCGGCGGGAATCCGCTGGCGTGTGCGGTGGCGCTGGAGGTGATCGCGATGCTGCGGTCGGGCGAGTACCAGGCGCGGGCCGCGGAGCTCGGCGAGCATCTGCACCGGGAACTGCGGCAGTTGACCGGGACGGGCCGGGTCACGGCGGTGCGCGGGCGGGGTCTGTGGGCGGGGCTCGACATCGCCCCTGCGGTCGGGACGGGCCGGGAGATCTCGGAGCGGCTGATGGACCGGGGCGTCCTGGTGAAGGACACCCATGGGTCGACGATCCGGATCGCACCGCCGCTGATGATCAGCGAGGAGGACCTGGACTGGGGATTGGCCCAACTGCGGGCGGTTTTGGGCGTCTAGGTCTCTTGCCTCGTTAAGTCTCTTGCCCCGTCAGGTCTCTTCACCCGTCAGGTCTCTTGACCCGCGACAGACCGCGGCGATCTCCCCTCCCCTAGAGTCACTTTGTGCTCTTTGGAATGGTGTGCGCGCTCGGCGCGGCGATCTGCTTCGGTACGGCGACGGTGTTGCAGGCGGTCGCCACGCGGGCGGCGACGACGGGTGGAGGCGGGGACGCGGCGCTGTTGCTGCGGGCGCTGCGGCAGTGGCGGTATCTGGCGGGGCTGGGGCTGGACGGGCTGGGATTCGTGTTCCAGATCGCGGCGCTGCGGTCGCTTCCCATCTACGCGGTCGGGGCGGCCCTGGCGTCGAGCCTCGCGGTGACGGCGGTGGTGGCCGCGCGACTGCTGGGAGTTCGGCTCAGCGGGGTGGAGTGGGCGGCCGTCGGCGTGGTGTGCGCGGGGCTGGCGATGTTGGGGCTGGCGTCCGGAGCGGAGGGCGACCGGGCCGGGTCGACGGCGTTGAAGTGGGCGATGCTGGGGACGGCCGTCGCGGTGCTGCTGCTGGGGCTGGTCGGCGGGCGACTGCCGGAGCGGGGGCGGGCGTTGACGCTGGGGCTGGGGGCCGGGTTCGGGTTCGGGGTCGTCGAGGTGGCGGTCCGGCTGATCGACTCGCTCGAACCCTCCACGCTGCTCACCAATCCGGCGACATACGCACTGCTCGTCGGCGGGGGCGCCGGGTTCCTGCTGCTGACCACGGCCCTGCAACGGGGTTCGGTCACGACAGCCACCGCCGGGCTGGTGATCGGGGAGACGATCGGCCCGGCCGCGGTGGGCGTGGTGTGGCTCGGGGACCGTACGCGAGAGGGGCTGGAGTGGCTCGCGATCCTGGGGTTCCTGGTGGCGGTGGCGGGGGCGCTGGCGTTGGCGCGGTTCGGGGAGGCGCCGGCGGAGGAGACGGCGTAGACGTGGTGATCGAATGAATGGCGTCCTGTTCTCGCCGCCGCCGATGAAATACCGGACCACAAGCATTTCCCTGAATCCAGGATAAAGGGTAACGATACGGGCAATCAAAAAACTTCGTTGAAGATTTGAACGTGATGTGAAGGCTTTGCGTACCTGTTCATGTGACCAGTAATCCCGTCACCGTCACCACGGCCTATCACGTGACGGTGGGCCGCGAAGGCGACTTCCACTCGTGGGGGTGGGCGATGCTGAACGCGAGTGCTCAGCAGCCCGGTTTCATGGGGGGTGGCGTTCTTGTCGACCAAGACGCGGAGTGGCATGTCGTCTATCGCTTCGCCAGCGAGGGAACAGCCCGGGCCTGGGAGGATTCCACCGACCGGGCACAGTGGGAGGTCCGGGCCGCGGACTTCGCCCGGCAGACCGACCGCAGGAGCGTGCGGGGCTCCAAGGAGTGGTTCGACTCACAGACCGCCGCACCGAAGGCACCTGTTCCGCCGGCGAAATGGAAGCTTTGGTTCGTGAACATGAGCGCGGTGTTTCCGCCGGTGCTCCTGTTCAATCTGATCGTTCTTCCTTATCTCGGCGGTATAAATCCGCTCGTCCGCACGCTGCTGTTATGCCTGTGTGTGACGGCTCTCGTCACCTGGATTCTCATGCCGCGGCTCCAGCGTTTCCTCAAGAAATGGCTGTATCCGCCGCTCCAGGCATTTCGCGGACGACATAAAAGGCGGACCGCATAGGTCCGGAGCGAAGCAAGGGAGGTGGGCGGGTGAAGACCCTGCTCATCGACAATTACGACTCGTACACCTACAACTTGTTCCAGTTGATCGCCGAGGTCAACGGCGAGGAACCGGTTGTGATCCGCAATGACGCCCCGGACGGGATGCCGGATCTCGCGGAATTCGACAATGTCGTGGTGTCGCCGGGCCCCGGACACCCGGGCAGGCCGCGCGACTTCGGTATCGCCGCCGCTGTGCTCGCCGAGTCCCCGCTCCCCGTGCTCGGCGTCTGCCTGGGCCACCAGGGCATCGCGCTCGGCGAGGGCGCCGCGGTGACGGCCGCGCCTCAGCCCCGGCACGGACATCTCTCCACGGTCCGGCACGACGGGCGTGACCTGTTCCGCGGGCTGCCGCAGGACTTCACCGCGGTCCGCTACCACTCGCTGGCCGTGCCCGAGCCGCTGCCCGACACCCTGGAGGCCACGGCCTGGGCCGAGGACGGTGTCCTGATGGGGTTGCGGCACCGCGGCCGGCCGCGGTGGGGCGTGCAGTTCCACCCGGAGTCGGTGCTGACGGAGTACGGCCACCGCATGCTCGTCAACTTCCGCAATCTCACGGCGGAACGGGCCGGCAGACCCCGTACGAAGAACACCGCCGTCACCCCGGCCGCCGCCGCGATACCGCGTCCCCGGCGAGCGGTCAGCCCCGCCTACCGGCTGCACACCCGGCGCATCGCGGGCGCGGTCGACACGGAGGCCGCCTTCACCCGGATGTACGCGGCCTCGCGGCGGGCATTCTGGCTGGACAGCTCCCTGGTCGAGGAGGGGCTCGCGCGGTTCTCGTTCTTCGGCGACGACAGCGGTCCGCTCGCGGAGTTCGTGCGCTACGACGTCGAGGCCGGGATCTGTGAGATCGAGCGGTCGGGGCGGCCGACCCGCAAGGTCACGGCGAGCGTCTTCGACTACCTGAGAAGGCAGTTGGCGACCCGTCATGTCGAGGCGGGCGGGCTGCCCTTCGACTTCACCGGTGGATACGTCGGCTACTTCGGCTACGAGACGAAGGCCGACTGCGGCTCACCGAACCGGCACTCCTCCGAGATCCCGGACGCCTGCTGGCTGTTCGCGGACCGGTTGATCGCGGTGGACCATCTCAAGGGGTTCACCTATGCGGTCTGTCTCGCCGAGGACACCCCGCGGGCCGAGCGAGCGGCCAACGACTGGCTGGAGAGCGCGCTGGCTCAACTGAGTTTCGTCGCCACCGAGTTCGAGTGTCCACCGCTGCCCACCTTGGTCGAGCCCGACCTCGGGGCCGCCGAGCCGTGGCTGGTGCGGGAGCGGGAGACGTATCTCGCGGACATCGAGTCCTGCCGGCGGGAGTTGCGGGCCGGCACCAGCTATGAGATCTGTCTGACGAACTCGGCCCGGTTACCCGCCCCGCCGGACCCCCTCGCCTTCTACCAGGTGCTGCGCCGGGTCAACCCGGCCCCGTATGCGGCCTTCCTGAAGTTGGGCGACGTCGATGTGGCCGGTTCGTCGCCGGAGCGGTTTCTGCGGATCACCCGTGACGGGATCGCCGAGGCGCGCCCCATCAAGGGCACCGCGCCACGCGGCGAGGGGCCGGAGGAGGACGCCCGGCTGCGGGACGCGCTCGCCGAGGACGCCAAGACGCGGGCCGAGAACCTGATGATCGTCGACCTGCTCCGCAACGACCTGGGCCAGGTCTGCCGGACCGGTTCGGTCCGCGTGACCCGGCTCATGGCCACCGAGACGTACGCGACCGTGCATCAACTGGTGTCCACCGTGGAGGGCCGGCTGCGCGAGGGCACGGACGCGGTGGCGTGTGTGCAGGCCTGTTTCCCCGGCGGCTCGATGACCGGGGCACCGAAGCTGCGCACCCTGGAGATCATCGACGGGCTGGAGACCGAGGCGCGCGGTGTGTACTCCGGCGCCCTCGGCTATCTGGGGTGCGGCGGGGGCGCGGATCTCAGCATCGTCATCCGTACGGCCGTACTCGCGGACGGGCTGATGCAGTTGGGGGCAGGGGGCGCGATCGTGCTCGACTCCGATCCGGTCGCTGAGTACGACGAGATGCTGCTGAAGACCGCCGCCCAGATGCGGGCCCTGCACCAGTACACCGGGGACCGGATACGCGAGCAGGGGCAGTACACGGCGGCCCGCGCCGCGCTCCAGGGGGACGGCGGGCGCGGCGAGCGCAACGCGACCGAGGAGCCGGTGCGATGACAACTGCGCAGAGCGTGCTCGCACCGGCCGACGCCGAGGCCCCCGGCAACCTCGCCGCCCAGCTCGCCGGGCTGGCCGAGCGGCGCGGGTGGGCCGGGCGGGCCGCCTTCCACCAGGGGCACCGGACCTGGACCCACGGCGAGGTGCACGCGCTCGCGGCCCGCGCCGCGACCGTGCTGGCGGGGCACGGGGTCCGGCCCGGCGACCGGGTGGTGCTGGCGCTGCCCGACGGGATCGCCTGGGTGACGGCGTTCCTCGCGGCCGCCCGGCTCGGCGCCGTCGCGGTGTTGGTCAATCCCGAACTCCCGGCGGCCGACCAGGAGTTCATGGCCCAGGACACCGAGGCCGTGCTCTGTGTGACGGGGCCGGGCCTTGAGGACCGCTTCCCCGACCGGTCCCGCCTGGGGGCCGATCAACTGCTCGCGCTCACCGCCGCCGCCGGACCAGCCCCCGCCCAGCTGGTCGACGCACACGCGCCGTTGTACGTGCAGTACACCTCCGGCACCACGGGGCGTCCCAAGGGCGCCGTCCACACGCACGGCGACCCGAAGGCGTACCACGACCTCATCGGGCGGCGGCTGCTGCGGATCACCGGGGACGACGTCGCGCTGTCGGTGTCCAAGCTGTACTTCGCGTACGGCTTCGGGAACGCCTTCGTGTTCCCGCTCTTCTCCGGCTCCTCGGCCGTCCTGGTGGACCGGCGCCCGACGCCGGCGGCCGTCGACGAGCTGGTGGCCCGGCACCGGGTCACGTTGCTGTACTCGGTGCCGTCCGCCTACGCCGCGCTGGTGGCCGACCGGGGCAGCGGGCACGGGACGTGTTTCGCGTCGGTGCGGGCCGCGGTGTCGGCCGGTGAGGGGCTTCCGGAGGGGCTCGGCGGGCAGATCACCGAGTTGCTCGGCGCGCCGGTGCTGGAGCAGATCGGTTCCACCGAGGCCGGGCACGCGTTCTGCGCCAACAGCTTCGGGCACAACCACCCCGGCACCGTCGGGCGGCCCGTGCCCGGCTTCGAGGTGGAGCTGCGCGACGGCGCGGGCCGACCGGTGCCGGACGGCAGCGAGGGCGAGCTGTGGGTGCGCGGCCCGACGCTGACCCCGGGCTATCTGAACCGGCCCGAGGAGAGTGAACGCACCCTGGTGGGCGGCTGGTTGGCGACGCACGACCGGGCCGTCCGCGAGCCGGACGGCGCCTTCCGGCATCTGGGCCGCACCGACGACATGGAGATGGTCGGCGGCATCACCGTCTCCCCGCTGGAGGTGGAGGCCGTGCTGCGCACGCATCCGGCGGTGAAGGAGGTCGCGGTCGCGGCGGTCACCGACGGGACCGGGGCCGGCCGGCTGCGTGCCTTCGTCGTCCCCGTCTCCCGGGCCCCGGACGGCCTCCAGGAGGAGCTGCTGCGGCTGGTCCGCGAGCGGCTGGCGGCCTTCAAGGTGCCGCGCAGCGTGAGCCTCGTCCCGTCCCTCCCCCGCACCCCGACCGGCAAGCTCCGCCGCCACCTGGTCCGCCAGGGCGCCTGGTGACCCCGACGGACGTGGTCACCACGACAGAAAGGAACGGCCAGATGCGAGAGCAGCTTCCTCCGCTCGCCGACCGCGGGTTCTATCTGGGCCCGCTCTTCCGGCAGGCGGCCGAGCGCCACGGACCCGTCGCCGTCACCCTGGACCGCCCGCTGGACACCCACCCCGCCCGCGGGCTCGACCTCACCTACGCGGACCTCGCGGATCTCGTCGAGGACCTGTCCGGGCGGCTGTGGGAGGCGGGTGTACGGCCCTCGGAGCGGGTGGTCGTCCACAAGACGGACAACGTCGACATCGTGCTGCTGACCTGCGCGATATCCCGTATCGGCGCGGTGCCGGTGCTGCTCTCGCCCGCGCTGGCCGGGGCGGTCGTGGCCCAGCTGGTGGGAAAGCTGCGGCAGCCGTGGCTGGTCACCGACCGGGCCAAGCTGGAGGGGCCGCTCAAGGGCGTGGAGGTGCCGGTGCGGCGCGTCCTGTCCGTGGACGAGGCGGCGCCGGGGGCCGAGTCCCTCCGGAAGGCCGAGTCCCTCGGGACGTACGCCGGTGCCGAGCGTCCCGCGGCGGTGCGTCTGCATCCCCGCGAACCCGCCCTGATCACCCACAGTTCGGGCACCACCGGCCTCCCCAAGCTCGCCGTGCACTGCCCGAACTCCATGTGGAACCGGCTGATCCCGCAGCAGGCGATGGGCTGGCCGACGCGGGGCGAGACGGCGGCCCTGCACATGTCGTTCGTGCACTCGCGCTTCTACCACCTGCTGGGCGTGCTGCTCCGCTTCGGCAGCCCGCTGGTGCTGATCACCGACCCGGACCCGGCCGCGGTGGCACCGCTCCTGGTCCGGCACCGCCCCGGCATCGTCGAGACCCATCCCAACACCTTCGTACTGTGGGAGGAGTTGGCCGACGCACCCGGTGCGCCGCTGTCGCGGGTGCGGTCGTACGGCTCGACGTTCGACGCGATCCATCCGCGCACCGTACGGCGGCTGCTGGACGCCTCCACGCGGCGTACACCCTGGCTGTTGCAGCTCTACGGGCAGAGCGAGACGGGGCCCGTCGCCTTCCAGTGGTTCACCCGGCGCAGTGCGGCGCGGGCCGACGGACGGCGGGTCGGCATCGGGATACCGGGCTTCACCCGCGTCCGGATCACCGGTCCCGACGGCCGGCCCGCCGCGCCCGGCACACCCGGCCGGATCGAGGCCCGCACCCGGGGCCGGATCCTCACCTACCTCGGCATGCAGGACCGCTACGACCGTCAGCTCCACGACGGCTGGTGGGAGATGGGCGACCTGGGCTACCGCGGCCGGTTGGGCGCGCTGTACCTGATGGACCGGGAGATCGACCGGATCGACTCCGTGCACAGCAATCTGGAGGTCGAGGACGTCCTGATGGACCGTCTGGAGGAGCTGCGCGAGGTGGTCATCGTGCCCGGCGCGGACCGGGAGGCCGTGCCCGTGGTGTGTGTGCGCGGCGAGCAGCCGCTGGACCCCGAGCGCTGGCGGCGGGCCACGGCCGATCTGCCGGCGATGGCCGAGCCCCGGCAGTGGCGGTTCGAGGAGCTGCCGATGACCGCGACCTGGAAGGTGAAGCGGGTGGAGATCACCCGGATGCTGGCGGCGGGCGTACCCGCGTGAACCCGGTCGTGGTGGTCGGCGCGGGGCCGGTGGGGCTTTCGGCGGCTCTCGCCCTGCGGGCGCGCGGACTGCCGGTCGTGCTGCTGGAGGCGGACGCGAAGGACCGTGAACGCCCGGGCAGCCGCGCCCTGTTCGTGCACCGCGAGACCCTCGCCCTGCTCGACGGGATGCTGCCGGGGCTCGCCGCCGAGATCACCTCCTACGGGCGGACCTGGCACACGAGACGGACCCTGTACCGGGGCCGCGAGGTGTACTCACGGACCTTTCCGCCCGTCTCCGGTCCGCCGCCCTTCACCAGCCTGCGCCAGATCGACACCGAGCGGTTCCTGCGGGCCGCGTGCGAGCGGGCCGGGGTGGAGTTCGCATGGGACGCGCGCGTGACGGACGTCCGGACGACGCCGACGGGTGTCTCGCTGAGCTGCGCGGACGGGCGGGAGGTGAGCTGCGGGTACGCGGTCGCCGCGGACGGCGCCCGTTCCGTCGTCCGCGGTTCGCTGGGCATCGCCATGGAGGGCAGCCGGGGTGAGGGCTTCCATGTGGTGGTGGACGTGGCCGATGTCCCGGGCGCCGAGCTGCCGTTGGAGCGGGTCTTCCACTACGAGCATCCGGATGTCGGCGGTCGCAGTGTGATGCGGGTGCCGTTCACCGGGGGGTTCCAGGTCGATCTCCAGTGCCGGGACGACGACGCGCAGGAGGAGTTCGGAACCGAGGAGGCCGTACGGAGATGGCTGCCGGCGGTCGTGGGCGAGGGGTATGCCGAGCGCGTCCTGTGGGTGTCGACGTACCGCTTTCTGCGCAAGGTGGCCGCCTCGTTCACCGACCGGCACCGCCGGGTGCTGCTCGTCGGTGAGGCCGCGCATCTCTTCCCGCCGTTCGGGGCGCGGGGGATGAACAGCGGGATCGCCGACGCGGCGGCCGCGGCGACGGCGATCGCCACCGGGTCGGTCGAGCCCTTCGCCGGGGAACGACGGGCGGCCGCGCTGTTCAACAGCGCGGCGGCCGGGGCCGCGCTGGACCATCTGCGTCCCCGGCGCCGGATCGTGCGGGTGAAGCAGCGTACGGCGGCGGCGCTCGCGCCCGTGCTGCCGTGGTGCGGGTCGTGGCTGGAGCACGCGCCCTACGGGCCACGGCACGGGGCACCCGCCGTCGCGGGCCGCAAGTACTGAGGAAAGAGAGGGTGGTTGTGATGCGATCGGTCATCGTGGAAGGGCTGTCCGCGTGGTCGCCGGGCCGGGGGCTGAGCCCTGCCGCCACGTCCGGGGAGCAGCTGCTCGTCGCGGACTCCTGGCTGGTGCGGGACGGCCGGATACGCGGCCTGGACCGGCATCAGGAGCGGTTCCTGCACGCCTGCGGCGAGGTCGGCGGGCTGCCGCTGCGCCGGCTGCTGGAGTTCTGGCGGGACATGACCGACGCGCTGCCGCGCACCGGCGACTGGTTCCCGCGGGTCGAACTCGCCGCCGAATCCATGGAGTTGCGGCTCCTGCTCCGGCCGGCGCCACAGCTCGGGTCCGGTGTGCGGGTCTGGGCGGCGGGCCAGCGCGATCCCCGGATCGTCCCCCGCCGCAAGGGTCCCGACCTGGAGGCCCTCGCCGGAGTACGGACGCGGGCCTCGGAGGAGGGTGCCGAGGAGGCGGTGCTCGTCACCCCCTCGGGCGTCGTGCTGGAGGCGGCCACCGCGAGCGTGCTGTGGTGGGAGCACGACACCCTGCGCCTGCCCTCGCCACAGCTGCCGCTCCTTCCCGGAGTCACCGCGGCCCTCGTCGAGGAGCGGGCCCGGCGCACCGGTATCCGCGTCGCCCACCGCGAGGCGACCGTGGCCGACCTGGACGGCCGCGAGGTGTGGCTGGTGAACGCGCTGCACGGCATCCGCCCGGTGACGGCGTGGATGGGAGGGCTCCTGCGGACGGGGCCGGCCGAGCGCGCCCCGGAATGGCAGACATGGCTGGAGAGCACCGGAAAGCCACTGCCGGAGAAACAGCACATCACCTTTAGCTGATTGCGGGGCGGGTAAAAAGAACGGGCATCGGCCACTATTGCCGATGCCCGTATTCCGCACGTCCTTTACCGTAATACCGCCGTCTATTTGGCGGGCTGGTAACCGCCCGGAACCATCCGGGTCGCGATGGCGATCCGGTTGTACGCGTTGATGACGGTCGCCGCCCAGATCAGTGCCGCGATCTGCGCGTCGGCGAAGACCTCGGCGGCCTCGGCGTAGACCGCGTCGGGTACGTGTCCGTCGTGCACCAGGGTCACGGCCTCGGTCAACGCCAGTGCGGCTCGCTCGCGTTCGGTGAAGAACGGGGTCTCCCGCCAGGCGTTCAGGGCGTAGATGCGCTGCTCGGTCTCGCCCGCGGCGCGTGCGTCCTTGGTGTGCATATCTAGGCAGAAGGCGCAGCCGTTGAGCTGCGAGGCGCGGATCCTGATCAGCTCCAGAATTTCCGGTTCGACCTTGGCGTCCTGGGCCGCGGTCACGGCGGCGGCATGCAGGGAGCCCATCGCGGCGGAGACATCGGGCGTTATTTTCTTCAGACCCACACGGGATATCGAATCACTGTTGCTCATGGTCCGACTCTAACCACACCGACGTATTCAGGAATGGGAAACAGCCCAAAAATTGGCCCACGGTCGTGCCCTCGAAATGGACCAAGCCCCTGGGCTGCCCGGCCCCTAGGGTCGAGGCATGACACCTGAGGAAACCGCCCGCCGCGCCCCCGAACACAGCCCCCGTCTCGACTGGTCCCAGCAGGCCCCCGAGATCTACCAGGCGATGGTCCGCCTCGACGCGGCCGCCCGTAAGGGCCTCGACCCGACGCTGCTGGAGCTGGTGAAGATCAGGGCCTCGCAGCTCAACCACTGCGCGTTCTGCCTCGACATGCACACCAAGGACGCGCTCGCGGCGGGCGAGAGTCTGGAGCGGATCATCCAGCTCTCGGCGTGGGAGGAGTCGCGGCACTTCTACACCGAGAAGGAGCTGGCGGCGATCGAGCTGACCGAGGCGATCACCGTCCTCACCGACGGCTTCGTGCCGGACGAGGTGTACGAGCGGGCGGCCAAGCAGTTCGACGAGGCCGAGCTGACGCGGTTGATCGCCTCGATCACGGTGATCAACGCGTGGAACCGGTTCGCGGTGAGCACCCGGATGGTGCCGGGGCACTACCAGGTGGGGCAGCACAGGTGACCACACGGACACGGCTGTTGGATCGCGAGGTCGGGCGGGCCATGTCCGCGCTGAGCGCCGTCGCGAAGAAGGGGCTGGGCGATCCCGCGCTCGCGGAACTCGTGGTGATCCGGGCCTCGCAGCTCAACCACTGCGCCTTCTGTCTGGACATGCACCTCAAGGTCGCCCGCGAACTCGGGGTCAGTGAGCGGCAGTTGGACCTGCTGGCCACCTGGGAGGAGGCCGAGGGCGTCTTCGACGAGCGGGAGCGGGCCGCGCTCGCGCTGACCGAGGCGGTCACCGTGCTCACGGACGGCTTCGTGCCGGACGAGGTGTACGCCACCGCCGCCCGGCACTTCGACGACGATCAACTCGCCCACCTCATCGGGCTGATCATCGCCATCAACAACTGGAACCGGGTGATGGTCAGCCGCCGTATCGAACCAGGAGGTTACCGGCCATGAACAAGGTCGACTTGTTCCGGAGTCTGCATCAGGGTCGCCTCCCCGGTGACCCGCTCGTGCTGCCCGGGCCCTGGGACGTGGTGAGTGCGCGGGTGTTCGCGGACGCCGGGTTCCCGGCGCTGGCCACGCCCAGTGCGGGGGTCGCCGCCTCGCTGGGGTACGCGGACGGGGCGACGCCGGTGGACGAGATGTTCGCGGCGGTCGCACGGATCGCGCGGGCCGTGGACGTGCCGGTGTCGGCGGACGTCGAGGGCGGATACGGCCTCGCGCCGAAGGAGCTGGTGGAGCGGCTGCTGGCGGCGGGAGCGGTGGGGTGCAACCTGGAGGACTCCGAAGGGGGTGTCCTCAAGGAGCCGCGGCGGCACGCGGACTGGCTCGCCGAGGTGCGGTCGGTGGCGGCGGACTCGCTGTTCGTCAACGCGCGGGTCGACACCTTCGAGTACGGCGACAAGGACCCCGAACAGGCCATCGAGCGGGCCGCGTTGTATGTCGCGGCGGGTGCCGACTGCGTGTATCCGATCGGGGCTCCGGCGGACGTACTGCCGTTGCTGCGGTCCGGTGTCCAGGGGCCGGTCAACATGTTCGCGCGGCTGGACGGCAAGGGCCCCTCGCCCACCGAACTCGGTGAACTCGGGGCCACTCGCGTCACGTTCGGAGCGGGGATCCAGCGCTGGTCGGCGCTCGCACTCCAGGGGATGGCCGGTGAGCTGAGGCGGTGAGCGGGTCGAGTGGGTTCAGGACACCCAGGCCTTCCAGGTGGCGGGGTGTTCGTCCACCCACTTCTTCGCCGCGTCCGCCGGGGACAGCTTCTGGTCGGCGATCATCAGGGAGACCTCGTTCTGGTCCTCGGTCGTCCACTTGAACTTCTTCAGGAAGGCCGCCGCCTTGCCACCGCTCTTCGCGAAGTTCGTGTTGAGGTACTTCTGCAGCGGGGTGTGCGGGTAGGCGCAGGCGACCTTGGCCGCGTCGGCGTCGCAACCCTCCTTGTAGGCAGGGAGCTTGACCTCGGTCATCGGCACCTTCTTGAACAGCCACTGAGGTGCGTACCAGTAGGTGAGGAAGGGCTTCTTCTCCTTGGCGAACTGTTTCATCTGGGTGATCTGCGCGGCCTCCGAACCGGCGAAGACCACCTGGTAGTTCAGCTTCAGGTTGCTCACCAGCGCCTTGTCGTTGGTGACGTAGGAGGGCGAGCCGTCCATCAACTGGCCCTTGCTGCCGCTCTCGGCGGTGCGGAACAGCGAGGAGTACTTGTTGAGGTTCTTCCAGTCGGTGATGTCGGGGTGCTGCTTGACCAGGTACGTCGGGACGTACCAGCCGATGTGCCCGGTCACCCCGAGGCCGCCCGCGCGGGTGATCGTCTTCTTGTCGTCGACGTAGCGCTTCTCCTGGTCGGGGTGGCCCCAGTCCTCCAGGATCGCGTCGACCCGGCCCTGGCTGAGCGCGTCCCAGGCGGGGACCTCGTCGACCTGGACGGTGTCGACGCGGTAGCCGAGCTTGTGCTCCAACAGGTACTGCGCGACAGCCACGTTGGCCTGTGCGCCCACCCAGGACTGCACGGAAAGGGTCACGGTCTTGGCGCCCTGCGCGTTGGCGAAGGGCGAGGCCTGCTTGGTCATGTCGGCGGCGCCGCAGCCGGTCAGCAGGACCAGCGACGCCACGGCAGCGGTCGTACGGACTCGCATGTCACGCTCCCTTCCTGGCTCGGCGTTCCGTCGGCTGGGTCACCCGGTCGAGCATCAGGCCGAGGCAGACGATCGCGGCGCCCGCCACCAGCCCGGTCGCCAGGTCGCCCTGGGCCAGGCCGAACACGGCGTCGTAGCCGAGCGCGCCACCGCCGACCAGACCGCCGATGATGACGACGGCGAGGACGAGCACGACGCCCTGGTTGACGGCGAGGAGCAACGCCGGGCGGGCGAGCGGGAGTTGGATCTGCCGTAGCTGTTGGGCGCTGCTCGCGCCGAGTGAGCGGGCCGACTCCAGGGCGGCCGGGTCGACCTCGCGCAGGCCCTGGGTGGTGATGCGGACGACGGCGG
Organism: Streptomyces sp. NPDC051576; assembly: GCF_040681835.1. Classification (NCBI taxonomy): domain Bacteria; kingdom Bacillati; phylum Actinomycetota; class Actinomycetes; order Kitasatosporales; family Streptomycetaceae; genus Streptomyces; species Streptomyces sp. NPDC051576. Next base: position 463,874 of record NZ_JBFAZO010000001.1, on the reverse strand, counting down.
GCAGCGCGTAGACGACGGCCGCCGCGACGGCGGGGGCGCGGCCGACGCCGAACAGGGCGACGACCGGGATCAGGTACACGAACTGCGGCATCGTCTGGCAGACGTCGAGGACGGGGCGCAGGGCCCGTTCGAAGCGGTCGCTGCGGGCGGCGGCGATACCGGTCGCGAAGCCGAGGACGAGGGTGACGGCCACGGCGGCCAGTACCTGCGACAGCGTGTCCAGCGACGGCTTCCAGACGCCGAGCACACCGATCGCGGCCATGGCGAGGACGGCGGTGAGCGCGGTGCGCCAGGTGCCGATCACCCAGGCGAGGGCGGCGACGATCAGCAGCACCGACCACCAGGGCAGCCATTGCAGGCCGTCGCGTACGGGGTCCAGGACCCAGGTGGTGAAGTGGCCGGCCCAGTCGGCGGTGCCGCCGAGGTAGGGGACGCCGGAGTAGAGGTGGGCGGTCATCCAGTCGACGACGCGGTTCACCGGTTCGGCGATGTCCAGGGTCCAGCCGGAGGGCCAGTCGAGGGCGCCGGCCAGACGGACGGCCAGTGCTACGGCCACGGTGCCGCCGAGCGCGTAGAGCCACGGGCGGAGACCGGCCCCCTGCTCCCCCGCGCGCTCGCCGGCGGCGGCCGTGACCCGGTCGAGTACGACGGCCAGGAGCACGATCGGGATACCGGCGGCCAGGGCCGCGCCCACGTCGACCGAGGCCAGCGCCTGGTAGACGCGGTCGCCGAGTCCTCCGGCGCCGATGACGGAGGCGATGACCGCCATGGACAGGGCCATCATGATCGTCTGGTTGAGGCCGAGGAGGAGCTGCTTGCGGGCCAGCGGGATCCGGGCGGTCAACAGGCGTTGGCGTCCGGTGGCGCCCAGGGACTCGACGGCCTCCAGCACCTCCGGGTCGGCGTCGCGCAGCCCGAGCGCGGTGAGGCGGGCCATGGGCGGGGCGGCGTAGACGACGGTGGCGAGGACGGCGGCGGGGACGCCGATGCCGAAGACGAGGACGACGGGGAGGAGGTAGGCGAAGGCGGGGAGCACCTGCATGGTGTCCAGGACGGGACGGAGTGCGCGGTCCGTCCGCTCGGAGAGACCGCCGGCGAGGCCGAGCAGCAGGCCCACGACGACCGAGGTGAACACCGCGACCACCATGAGCGCGAGCGTCTGCATGGTCGGCACCCACATGCCGAGCAGCCCGCAGGCGAGGAAGGCGACGGCCGTGCCGAGGGCGAGCCTGACGCCGGCGACCCGCCAGGCGACGAGGGCTCCGAAGGCCGTGACTCCGGCCCAGCCCGCGGCGAGCAGCAGCAGATACACGGCGCGCACGGAGATCACGACCGCGTTGCTGATGTAGCCGAAGAAGTAGAGGAACAGGGGGTGGCTGTCCCGGTTGTCGATGATCCAGTCGTTGGCGTCGGAGAGCGGCTTGGAGAGGTCGACGGTGAGCGCGTGCGGCCAACTGGCGTCGGCCCAGCGGGCGTTGGCGAGCGGGACGAGGATCGCGGCGGCGAGGGCGAGAAGCAGCAGCTTCTGGACCGCGCGGTGCCTGAGCAGCCCGCTGGGGAGCGGGCGGGGGGCGGATGCGGTGACCGTCGCCATCAGACCGCCTCCTTCCTGCGCTCCGCTCCAGGCTCGGTTCGAGGCTCCGTTCCGGCTACGACACCGACGAGCCGTTCGTGGTCGACGACTCCGAGACAGCGGCCGCCGTCCACGACGCAGACCGCCCGGCCGCTGTGCGCGACGGCCTTGATCGCCTCGGCGACGACCGCGTCGGGGGCGAGCCCGCCGGGATGCTCCGTCGCGCCGCACCCCCCGGGCCTCATGGCGGTACGGACCGTCATGACCTCCGCGCGCGGCACGTCCCGTACGAACTCGCGCACGTAGTCGTCGGCCGGTGAGCCGACGATGTCCTCGGGGGTGCCGAGCTGCACGATGCGGCCGTCGCGCATCAGGGCGATGCGGTCGCCGAGCTTCAGCGCCTCGCTGAGGTCGTGGGTGATGAAGACCATCGTGCGGCCCTCCTCGCGGTGCAGCCGGACGACCTCCTCCTGCATGTCGCGCCGGATCAGCGGGTCGAGCGCGCTGAACGGCTCGTCGAACAGCAGGACTTCGGGGTCGACCGCCAACGCCCGGGCGAGGCCCACGCGTTGGCGCTGACCGCCGGAGAGCTGGCCGGGGCGGCGCTGCTCCATGCCTTCGAGGCCGACCTTGGTGACGACCTCGGCGGCCCGGCGACGGCGCTCGGCCTTGCCGATGCCCTGGACCTCCAGGCCGTAGGCGACGTTGTCGAGGACCGTGCGGTGCGGGAGGAGGCCGAAGTGCTGGAAGACCATCGCGGCGCGGTGGCGGCGCAGTTCGCGCAGCCGGGACTTGTCCATGGCGCGGACGTCCTCGCCGTCGATGGCGATGGTGCCGGCGGTGGGTTCGATGAGGCGGGTGAGGCAGCGGACCAGGGTGGACTTGCCGGAGCCGGACAGGCCCATCACCACGAAGACCTCGCCCTTGCGCACGTCGAAGGAGACGTCGCGGACGGCGGCGGTGCAGCCGGTGCGGGCGCGCAGGCCTGCGGCGTCCAGGCCGGTGAGTTCGGGGTCGGCGGGGATCTGGTCGGCCTTCGGGCCGAAGACCTTCCAGAGGCCGTCGACGGAGAAGACGGGCTCGGTCGCGGGCGCGGTCGGGGACTCGGTCGTCGGTGTCATCGGAGTCGTACTCATCGCGCACCGCCTCCGATCAGGTCCACGGCCCTCTCGCCGACCATGAGCACCCCGATCATCGGGTTCACGGCGGGCATGGCCGGGAAGACGGAGGCGTCGGCGATCCGGATGCCGTCCATGCCTCGGATGCGCAACTCGGGGTCCACTACGGCGAGTTCGTCGGAGTCGGCGCCCATGCGGCAGGTGCCCGCCGGGTGGTAGACGGTGTGCGCGACCTTGCGGGCGTACTCGCTGAGTTCCTCGTCGCCGGTGATGTCGGGGCCGGGGCACACCTCGCGCTTGAGCCAGCCGGCCAGCGGTTCGGTGCGGGCGATCTCGCGGGCGATACGGATGCCGTCGACGAGGGTGCGGCCGTCGTAGTCGTCCTCGTCGGTGAAGTACCGGAAGTCCAGGGCGGGTTTGACGGCCGGGTCGGCGCTCTCCAGGTACAGCCGGCCCCGGCTCTTCGGCTTGGGGATGTTCGGGGTCATGGAGACGCCGAACTCGGGGCGTTCGTAGCCGAGGCGCTCGGGGTTGTCGGTGAAGGGGACCTGGTAGAAGTGGAACATCAGGTCGGGGCCCGGGTGCCCGGGGTCGCGGCGCACGAACAGGCCCGCGTCGGAGTCCATCGCGGAGTTCTCCGGGATCGGCCCGTTGGTCTCCCAGACGATCACCGACTCGGGGTGGTCGAGGAGGTTCTCGCCGACGCCCGGCAGGTCGACCGCGACCGGGATGCCGAGGGCTTCGAGGTCCGCGCGGGGGCCGATGCCCGAGTGCAGGAGCAGGCGCGGGGAGTCGACGGCGCCGGCGCACAGGACGACCTCGCGGCGGGCCCGTATCAGCAGGTCCTCGCCGTCCTTGGTGCGGACGTGCACGCCCTCGGCGCGGGTGCCGTTCAGCTCCAGCCGGTGGGCCCAAGTCTCAAGGAAAATCGTCAAGTTGGGACGCTCGTCCATCACCGGGTGGAGATAGGCGACGGACGCGCTCGACCGCTTGTTGTTCTCGGGGTGGTAGGCGAGGTCGAAGAAGCCGACGCCATCGGTGAAGGGCGCCTTGTTGAAGCCCTCGACTCGCGGGACGTCGAGCGCCTCCTGGGCCGCGTCGACGAAGTCGCGGGCGATGGCGTTCCGGTCCTTCTCGTCGACGGTGACGATGTTGTTGAGGAGGCGGGCGTAGTACGCCTCCATCGATATCGCGCCCCAGCCCTTGGCGCCGGCCGCCTCCCACTCGTCCCAGTCGGACGGCAGCGGCTTGAAGGCGATCAGGGTGTTGTGCGAGGAGCAGCCGCCGAGCACGCGGGCGCGGCTGTGCCGGATGTGGGAGTTGCCGCGTGGCTGTTCGGTGGTGGGGTAGTCGTAGTCCAGTTCGCCGCCGAGGAGGCCCATCCAGCGGCGCAGGGTCAGTACGTCCTCACGGCCCACGTCGCTGGGGCCGCCCTCGATGACGGCGACGCTGACGTCGGGGTTCTCGGTGAGGCGGGAAGCGATGACGGAGCCTGCGGTGCCGCCGCCGATGACGACATAGTCGTAACTGTGCTCGTGCTCGGGCATGGGGGTGTTCAACTCCTGTGGGGGAAAAGGGAGGTGGGGGCTCAGCCCGCGAACCAGCGGACCGGCTTCGGCGCCAGGTTCTGGTAGACGTGCTTGGCCTCGCGGTACTCGGCGAGTCCGGCGGGGCCGAGCTCCCGGCCCACACCGCTCTTTCCGAAGCCGCCCCACTCCGCCTGCGGGAGGTAGGGGTGGAAGTCGTTGATCCAGACGGTGCCGTGCCGCAGCCGCCCCGCGACCCGTCGGGCGCGGCCCGCGTCGGCGGTCCAGACGGCGCCGGCGAGGCCGTACTCGGTGTCGTTGGCGAGGGCGACTGCCTCGTCCTCGGTGCGGAAGGTCTCGACGGTGAGGACGGGTCCGAAGACCTCCTCGCGTACGACGGTCATCTCGCGGTGACACTGGTCGAGGACGGTGGGCTCGTAGAAGTAGCCGGTGGCGGGCCGGGCCGGCGTCGGCTCGGGGCGCTTGCCGCCGGAGCGCAGCACCGCGCCCTCGGCGAGTGCGGCGGCGACGTACGACTCGGTCTTGGCGCGCTGCTGTTCGGAGACGAGCGGGCCGCACTCGACGCCGTCCTCGGTGCCCCGGCCGAGGCGGATGCGCTGGGCGCGGCGGGCGAGTTCGGCGACGAAGCGTTCGCGGACGGTCTCCTCGACGATGAGCCGGGCGCCCGCCGAGCAGACCTGGCCGCTGTGGATGAAGGCGGCGTTGAGGGCCTGGTCGACGGCGGTGTCGAAGCCCTCCTCGGTGGCGCAGGCGTCGGCGAAGACGACGTTGGGGTTCTTGCCGCCGAGTTCGAGGGCGACCTTCTTGACGCTCACGGCGGCGGCCTGGGCCACCTTGGTGCCGCTGGTCAGGCCGCCGGTGAAGGAGACGAGGTCGACGTCGGGGTGTTCGGCGAGGCGGGCGCCGACCGTGTGGCCGGGCCCGGTGACGATGTTGGCGACGCCGTCCGGGAGCCCGGCCTCAACCAGCAGGTCGATCAGGGCAATTGTCGTCAGCGGGGTGATCTCGCTGGGCTTGACCACGAAGGTGTTGCCGGCCGCGAGGGCGGGCGCGATCTTCCAACTCGCCTGGAGGAGCGGGTAGTTCCAGGGGGTGATCAGCGCGCAGACACCGACCGGCTCGTGCACGACGACGCTGTGCACCTCGGGTGTGCCCGCGTCGACGACCCGGCCGGGGGCCTCCGCGGCGACGAGGTCGGCGAAGTAGCGGAAGGCGTCGGCGACGCAGTCGATGTCGACCCGGCCCTCTTCCACGGTCTTGCCCGCGTCCCGGCTCTCCAGCAGGCCGAGCCGCTCGCGGTCGCGCACCAGCAGGTCGGCGACGCGGCGCAGGAGGGCGGCGCGCTCGGTGACGGGGGTGAGTGGCCAGGCCCCCGCGCCCCCGTCAAAGGCTGCGCGAGCCGCAGCGACGGCTACGTCGGTGTCCTTCTCGTCACCCTCCGCGACCACGGCGAACGGCAGCGCGTCCGCGGGGTCGATGATCTCGCGCGTGGCGCCGGAGACCGCTTCCAGCCACTCTCCGCCCGCGTGGATGGTCTTCCCCGCCCGCTGTTCCGTCTTGTCGGCCATGATCGGAGTTGCCTTCCGTTCCTGTTCAGTGCCCCGGCGTCACCTGACTGCCGCTCTCGGGGACTGCGGGCACCTGCCCAGGACGTCCGGGATGATGCGCAATCCATGGCCGAAAGTGGGCCGGGTCACTGAACATGGGAACAAAAGGTGACTAACCGGATCAGCCGCCATCGGACGGTTGGAACCAGGCCAGTGCCGTGGTGAGCAGCTCCAACTGGTCGGCGTGACTGTCCGCGTCGGGACCGTAGGCGGTGATGGCGTAGATACGGCCGTCGTCGGCCACGAAGCGCTCGTCATAGACGTGCCAGGTGCCGATGTCGGGCTCGCCCCTGAGGGAGTCGGCCGTGTACTCCAGACGAGACGCGGGGAAGGTCCCGTCGCCCAGGTTCTCCAGCGCGATCTTCCGGAAACCGGGCGCCTTCACCGTGCTGTCCGACAGGAACAGCTCGAACGAGGCCTCCGGCGACGCCTCCGCGACCTGATACACCTGCAAACGGTGCGCGCCGTCCGGGCTGCGGTAGTTGACCACGTCCATCCCGTACGACGACGCCACCGTCGACCGGCTCCAGCCGTCCGGGTAGGCGATCCGGAAGCGCTCGGGGTCCTCGAACGACTGGTATCCGGTGGGGAGTTCGGGCGTGGAGGCGGACGGCGACACGCTCTCGGCGCCGACCGACGGCGACGGAGAGACCTCCGTCGATCCGGAGGGAGCGGGCGTCGACGACGAGGCCCCGACCGCCTGCCCGCCCTTGCCGTCCCCCCTGTCCACAACCAGGCTGAACACCAGACTCACGACCACACCGACTACGGCGGCACCTACGACCACGGACCACACGAGCCGCCGACTGAGCCCGGGCCGGGCCGACGCGCCGACACCGCTCGACGGCCGGCCGCCGGACCCGATGTCATCACCGGTGCCTGCGCTGCTCGGCCCATGCCAGGTACCGGCCCCGGGCCAGGGCGCGGGCCCCGGCGGCAGGGTGGGGACCACACCGGTTTCGCTCGGCCCGTGCCAGGTGTCAGCGCCGGTGCTGCCGGACCCGGGCCAGGACGCCGGACCAGGCGGCAGGCTCGGGACCGCACCGGTATCGCCCGGCCCCTGCCGCATGTCAGCGCCGCCGGACGCAGGCCCCGTACCCGTCTCGGCGGGCCAGGGCGACGACCGAGGCGGCAAGGTCGGGGCCGTGCCGGTGCCGTCCGGTACCTCCACGGCGGCCGACTCCGACAGCGAGTCCGGCCCTGACCCCGTCGACAGGCTGGGGACCGCACCGGTGTCATTCGGCCCGCGCCAGGTGTCAGCACCGGCGCCGGCAGCCCCAGGCCCCTTACCCGTCTCGACAGGCCAGGGCGCCGCAACCGGCCCCGATCCCGAGCCCGATCCCGAGCCCGATCCCGATCCCGATCCCGATCCCGACGGCAGATTGGGGACCGTACCGGTGTCACCCGGCCCGTGCCGTGTGTCAGCACCAGCACCGGCACTGCCGGACCCAGTCCCCGTGCCGGCCTCGGCAGGCCAAGCCCCTGGACCACCCGGCGGCAGGACCGAGCCCGTACCGGTATCGCCAGGCCCGCGCCGCACGTCATCGCCGGCACCGGCACTGCCGGACCCAGTCCCCGTGCCGGCCTCGGCAGGCCAAGCCCCCGGACCACCCGGCGGCAAGGTCGGGACCGTGCCCGTGTCGCTCGGTACATCCACGGCGGTCCACTCCGGCAGGGAGTCCGGCCGTGGTGGAGGCGTCACCGGAACCGATGGGCGCACGGCACCCGTGTTACCGGCCCCCGCCGCCCCCTCGGCGTCCTCCCACCGCTGGGTCTCCTCGTTCCAGTAACGCGGCCCCGGTCCCCCGCTCATCGTGTCCCTCTCACAGTCCCACCAACCCGGCGACCGCTCCCGCCGAGGCCAGCACGGTCAGCAGGGCCTGTGAGTCGGCGAGGAGTTCGCGGAGGCGCTCGCGGCGGGTCGGAGTCGCCTGGCCGGTGTTGGTGATCTCGGTCTCGGTGTCGGCCAACGCCGTGTCCAGGGCTGCCGTCTGGTCCGTGGCGCGGACCCGGGCGAGGTCGGCGCGCAGTTCGCGGACGGCCTTGAGGAGTTCCTCCGTCGCCTGGTCGCGCTGCGGGGCCGTGCCGTGGTGGCTGACGGCCTGCGCGTGGCTGCCGACGGCGAAGGTGCTGTGCGAGATGTCTCCGAAGCTGACGTTCGGCTCATCCGTTGCCATCGGTCGAGGGTCCCTTCGTGGTGGGGGCGGTTGTGGAGGCGGTCGCGTGCTTCCCGACGGCGAAGGTGCTGTTCTCCACCTTCTCGAAGTTCGTCGTGCTGTTGCTGATGTTGGTGATCTTCTGGACGAACTCGCCCGTCAGATAGCCCGCTTCGGCGAGCGCGTCACGCACCCCGTTGGCGACCCGGTCCTGCACATTGCGCAAGTACCGCTCGACGTCCATCTCCTGGAACGTCGACCCGACCGACGCCGACCCCAACTCCCGTACGGACAAGGCCGGTCCGTCCGGCAGCGCGCCCGCGAAACCGCCGGTCAGCAGCCGCCAGCCGTAGATCAGGCCGCGCCCGAGGACTGCCAAGGAGCCGACCGCCGAACCGGGCACCCGGGCGACGGCCCAGGCCGCCTTGCCGAGCGCGTTGTTGTGGCGGAAGCGGTGCGCGGTGCGGTCCGCGTTCTTGAAGTCCTCGCGGACGGGGAGCAGAACGTGCGGGGCGATCTCCAGGGTGAGCATGCGGCCCTGGGTGTGGATGCGCACGAACACCGTGACGACCAGCTCCTCCTCCCAGCCGCCGACGCGGATGCGCAGGAAGTGCCGCCGCTTCTCCGCGCCCTCCTCGACCGCACGCGCCCGGTGGTCCTCGAAGGCCTGCGGGTAGTACGGCGCGTCCTCGCGCCGCAGCAGCCCCTCGACCGGCAGGAACACGCACTCGTCGATCTCCAGCCAGCGCAGCCGGTCGCGCCCGAGGTGGACGGCGTAGTCGGCGGGCAGCCGGAGTTGGGCGAGCAGGGGGCGGATCGTCTCCAGGACCGTGCGGTTGCTGATCGGCCGCTGTTCCTTCTCGGTGTCGGGCCGGAGTTCGACCGCGAGCACCCAGGTCTCGTACGGCACTCCGGCCCCGCAGAACGGACGTGCCTCGTGGTACATGACCAGCGGCGCGTGCTGCTCGATCCGGACCCGGTCCTTGAGCCGCTGGAAACGCTGCCCCTCGGCCGCCTCGGCGGGATCGCTCGCGGCGTCCGGGAACCGCTGCGGGGACAGCTCGGCGGCCAACGCCCGTGCGAACTGGCCGCGTTGGGCCGCCAGGCACAGGGCGATCAGCGCGAACAGGGCGAGGGTGAGCCAGGCCTGCCAGGGCTTGATCAGGCTGTCGAGGTTGTCGGTGCTGGGGACCAGCAGGTCGGTGGGGCTGGAGGAGCTGTCGCCGTAGAGACCCGACGTGCTGGACGAATCGAAGGTCGAGCCGTAGGTCGAGCTGTACGAGGACGAGTCGTCCGAGCCACCGCCGAAGGCCACCACCACCGTGAGGACCAGCAGGAACGCGAACATGAGGCGCCCCCACCAGCGGAACAGGAACGCGAACACCAGCCGGTACAACGGCGGGTTGGCCGCCCGGCCCCTGATCCAGCCGCCGATCGCGAGATAGAGGCTGGGGAACAGGAACAGGAAGAGCAGTCCGCCGCTGAGCACCGAGCCCACCACCCACAGACCCAGGATCGCCCCGGCCCACTGGAGCTCCTGGCGGCGGGCGCGGAGCGCGTGCGCGAGGACGCGGGCCGCGTCGAAGCCGAGCGAAGGGGCCACGATCCGCTGTTCGTTGAGGTGCAGTTCGTCGATGACCCGGTCGCGGTATCCCGAGTCGAGGTAGGTGCCCGCGCACAGCAGCCGGGTGGCTTCGCTGGCGTGCGGCGGGGTGGGCGGCGACCCCGGCGGGCCCCCGCTGGTGGCGGCCGGCTGCGGCTGTTGTGGCACGTAAGCGGTACTCACGCGACTCCCCCGATGCGTGGACTGAGCTGGACCGATCCTGCTGAACAACCGTGTCCCAGCAGTTTATTGACAAAGAATCAGCATAGGGGGATGCGGGTGACCCGCGAAAGCGGAAAGCCCAGAGGGTCAAGAGGGTCAACCTGCCATCAACTCCCGTACGACACCCCGCAGCCAGGCGTGCGCGGGGTCGGAGTCATGGCGCGGATGCCACGCCAAGCCCAGCTTGAGCGGCGGGAGTTCGAGGGGTACCTCGAAGGTGACCAGGCCGAACGCGGCAGCCATCGGCAGGCCCCAGGAGCTGGTCAGTCCGATCAGGTCGGTGTCGCGCAGCACGAACATCGAGGCGGGCAGGGTACCCACCGAGCCCACCACCCTCCGCTCCAGGCCGAGTTCGGCGAGCGCGGCATCAACGGGACCGTGCAGCTTGCCGCGCCGGGACACCAGCAGATGGGGCCCCGCCCCGGCGAACCGCTTCGGCGTCAACTCCCCTTCCAGCAGCGGATGTCCGGCCCGCACGAGCCCGACCATCCGGTCCTCGACGAGGGGCTCGGTGTGCACCTCGGGCGAGGTCGTGTCGACGACCCCCACTTCCAGGTCGGCGGTCCCCTGCCGCAGGAACGGCGCGTCGACATGGCTCTCGGAGAGGAACCGGACACGGATGCCGGGCGCCTCCTCGGCGGCGCGCGCGAACAGGGCCGCGCCGTAGAGCGCGGCGATGGCGTCATGGCCGAGGATCGTCAACGTACGCGTGACGGTCCGCAGATCGGTGTCCCGGCCCGGCGCGAACAGGGCGCGCGCCCGCTCCACCACCGCGCTCACCTCCGCCCGTACGGCCAGCGCGTGCGGGGTGGGCACCATCCGCCGCCCCGCGCGGACCAGTACGGGATCGCCGAGCGCCCGGCGGATCCGGCCCAGGGTGCGGCTCATCGCCGGTTCGGAGAGATGCAGTCGCCGCGCGGCCCCCTGCACGCTCTGCTCCTCAAGGAGCACGTCGAGGGCGACCAGCAGATTGAGGTCCAGCCCTCCGGCACTGGATTGCGTCACACGCATTCGCCCCTTGCAAAGGTTGCACTGGAAAGCAGGCCATTGCCGAGCCTACGGTGACAGCACACCCCCACACCACACCGGAACTCCCCGGAGAAACCATGCCCACGCCTGCCCTGAAACGATCCGTCCTTCTCGCCCTCTGCGCCTGCGTACTGGTCGCACAGAGCATGGTCGCCGCCATCAACCTCCTTATCCCGCAACTGGGTTCGTCCTCTCTGCACCCCTCGCACACCGAGCTGCTGTGGATGGTCGACGCCTACGTCATCGTCTTCGCCGGACTCCTCATCCCGGCCGGCGCCCTCGGCGACCGCTACGGCCGCAAGGGCGCCCTGCTCGCCGGGCTGGCCCTGTTCGCGGCGGGCGCCGCCACCAGTGCGCTCGCGCAGAACCCGGCGACGCTGATCACGGGCCGAGGCCTGTCCGGCGCGGGCGCGGCGCTGATCACCCCGGCGACGATGTCGATCCTGGTCCACCTCTCCGCCCCCGAACACCGCTCACGCGCGATGGCCTCCTGGACCCTCGCGCTCGGCCTCGGCGGACTCGCCGGGAACCTCGGAGGCGGCCTGGTCGGCCAATTCCTGTCCTGGCGCGCCCTGTTCGGGGCGATGGTCCCGCTGGCCGCGCTCCTCTCCCTCGCGGTCACCCTCACCACACCCCGCACGGCACGCGCCGCGCACAGCAACCTCGACCCCACCGGCACCGCCCTGCTGACCACCGGCCTGGTCGCCGTCCTCTTCGGCATCATCGAGGGCCCGGTCTACGGCTGGACCTCCCCGCGCATCCTCACGGCCTTCGCGGCGGCCGCCGTACTCGTCACGGCGTTCACCGGCCACGCCCTGCGCTCCCGCACCCCGCTCCTCGATCCGCGCGTCTTCGCCTCCCCCACCCTCCGCGCGGCCACCCTCGGCACGGCCACCGGCTTCTTCGGTCTGTTCTCCCTCTTCTACGTCAACTCCCAGTACCTGCAAGGCATCAAGGGCTACGGCGCCGCCGTCACCGGTGTCGCGATCGTGCCGCTGACGGTCGGCATGGCCCTGGTCCCGAGGCTCGCCGTCCGCTGGGCGCACCGCCCGCGTCCGGTGATCGGCAGCGGTCTCGCCCTCATCGGCCTCGGGCTGCTCGGCGCGTCCACCGCCGACGCGGGCACCCCGTACTGGACGTACGCCTGCTGGCTGCTGGTCATCTCGGCGGGCACCGGGCTGTCGATGCCGGCGCTCACGGTCGGGGTCGTCACCTCGCTCCCGCCGCACCAGACGGGCCTCGGCTCCGGTCTCGGCACCTCCGCCCGCGAACTCGGCGCGGCCCTCGGCGTCGCGGTCACCGGCACCGTCCTGGCCGCCCACCCCGACCTCGCCCACGGCATGGGCCCGGCACTGCGCACGGTCGCCCTGATCGTCCTCGTGGCGACGGCGCTGGTGGTCGTCGGCCACCGCGACCGCCCCACCACACGCACTATCGCGTCCGGCGAGAAACGCGTACTATCGCGTTCATCTCGCCCCTGAGTATCAACTCCCCCTGCGCACCCTCCACTTGAGGAGCCCCCGTGCCCGCCGCCCTCCTGAACCCCGTCCTCGACCTGCTGACCCTCCGAGGCCTCGTCACCGCCGCCGAACCCATCACCGCCCGCATGCGCCGCCTGCGCGTCGAGGGCGACGCGCTCGCCGGACTCGACGTCCAACCCGGCCAGCAGGTACGGGTCCTGGTCAGCGGGCTCACCCTCCGCACGTACTCCGTGTGGCGCTACGACCCGTCCGGCGCCGTCGAGTTGTGCGTGCTGGACCACTCCGAGGGGGGACCCGGGGCGCGTTGGGGGAGGAACGTCGGCGTCGGCGAGCAGGTGCGTCTGCGGAAGCCCGAGGGCACCTTCACCCTCCGCCCCGAGGCCGGCCACCACGTGTTCGTCGGCGAGGAGACGGCCTCCGTCGCCTTCGGCGCGATGCTGGCCGCGCTGCCCGAGGGGGCGCGGATCTCCGGCTGCGTGGAGACGGAGACGGCCGGGGACCGGCTGCCGCTGGCCCACGCCGACCGCCTCAACTGGCTGACCAGGGGCGGGACTTCCCTCCCTGACGCGGTGCGACAGCTCGCCCCCGCGCCGGACGGGATCGCCTACGTCGCCGGGGAGGCCCGTACCGTCCAGCACGTCCGGCAGGTGCTGGTACGGGAGTTGGGCTGGGACCGGCGTTCGGTCCTCACCAAGCCTTTCTGGGCACCCGGAAAGCGCGGACTGGAATAGCGGACCGGCATAAGGGACCAGGGCCCTGCTCAGCGGCCCCGCTTCCTGCGCCGCTCCTCGCGCCGCTTCGCCTCGGCCTCGGCCAGCCGCAGGAAGTCCTTGGCGTCCTCGTCGAGTTCGACGGGTTCGTCCTCGTCGGGCTCCTCCCACAGCCCTTGTTCCTTCAGTTGCCGGGTGTGGATCTCCACGGGCGGCTCGGGGTCGTAGTCGGAGGGGCGGGGGCCCTCGGGGCCGGTGGGGCCGATGCGGACGAGGCGCTCGACACGGGTGATGCGGTAGCGGACACCGTCGATGGTGAGGACGTTCGAGCGGGTCTCGTCGAGCCGGTCGGCCAGCCGGGCCCACTCGGCACGCTTCTCCTCGTCGAGCTGGAGGGTGTACGGGCCGCCGATCCGGAGCCAGCGGGCGAGGGAGTCACGGGCACCCTGGGGCGTGGAGTGGGAGAGCCCGGGGTTGAAGGACAGCCACTTGCCGTCCTCCCGCTCGGAGATCATGAACACCGCCGGGAGCAGCACACCGCCCGGGTACTCGTCCCGGGCCCGCCGGGAGTCGGCCAGCACGTCCTCCGGGAAGTCGCTCCCGGCGGCACCGGCAGACCGCACCAGTTCCAGCTTCAGCAGCACCTCGGACAGGCTCGTGCCGGTGAACGGGTCGATGACGAACCCCTTGGTCTTCGGCCCCAGCAGCATCGCCTCGCCGACCTCCGCCGTGTCCGGGTCGGACGGGCGGGGCGGCTCGGGTCCGTTCGGCCCCATCCGCAGGAAGCGGCAGGCCCGGACGATCCGGAAGCGCTCACCCCGCACCCGGACCTCGTTCACCACCTCGCGGTCCATCCGGTGGGCCGCCGCCATCCACTTGCGGTGAGCGGTCTCGTCACCGGCGCTCTCCGCCTCCTGCGCCCGCATCCGGAAATGCGAACCGAGCGAATCCCGGGAGCCCTGCGGGGTGTTGCTGGCGTGGCCCAGGATCTCCCAGCCGCCCATCTCGCACTCCCGGGCATGGAAGAACTCCGGCAGCCCGGTCCCCATCACATTCGGATACCGCTCCGTCGCCTCCCATGCCTCCTGCTCCGCGAAGGCCGCGATGGGTCCCTCCTGCGGAGTGACGCGGAAGGTGAGATAGGCGGGTGTCACATCTCGGAAATCCACAACTGCCTGATCCCCCAAGGAGTGTTGAATTACTCTTCGTAGTCCCATCATCACACGGTGAAGCACGAGGGAGCAGGGGAATGCCCGAACGGCGAGTGGTGACCGGCCGAAGCCAGGACCCGCGCGAGCGGTTTGCCCAGGAACTACGGCGACTGCGCACCGAACGCGGGGAGAGCCTTCGGCAACTCGGCGAGCAACTGGGCTGGGACGCCTCGTTGTTCAGCAAGATGGAGAACGGGGAGTCCATGGGCGGCCCGGAGGTGGTCGAGGCCCTGGACGCGCACTACGGATTGCCGGGGTTGCTGATCGCGATGTGGGAGGTGGCGATGGGCGACGTCAGGCAGTTCAGGAAGCAGTACCAGCGGTACATGGGCTTTGAGGCGAAGGCGGTGAGTCTGTGGCATCACTCCGTGAGCGCGCCACCAGGGTTGCTCCAGACTCCCGCGTACGCACGTGAGGCGCTGGCTGCGGGTGGCCTCCTGGGCGAGGAACTTGACCAGCAGGTCGAAGCACGTATGAGCCGCAAGATGTTGCTGGAGGGGCCCACCGCACCGCCGTTCCGCGTGATCCTCTCGGAGGCGGTACTGCGCACACAGCTCAGCGATCCGAAGGACTGGCGGGGGCAGTTGGAGTATCTGGCGGAGGCGGCGGAGCGCCCGAAGATCAAGCTCCAGGTCGTGCCGTTCAGCGCCGGTCCCCATGGCTTGATGAACACCACCGTGAAGTTCCTGCGGATGCCGGACGGCACGACGGTGGCCTACATGGAGAACGACCCGCACGGCGAACTGATCCAAGAAAACAGTACGGTTGAGATCCTGCAACGCACATACGATGGCGTACGCGACCTGGCGTTGTCCCCTGCCGAGTCACTCAAGTTCATCATGCGAGTGTTGGAGGAAGTGCCGTGCGAGCCATCGACCTGAGCCAGATCAGCTGGCGCAAGTCCAGCTACAGCAACACCACGGGCGGCGACTGCCTCGAAGTCGCCGACAACATCCCCGCGCTCATCCCCGTCCGTGACAGCAAGGCCCCCTCCCAGGGAGCCCTCCTCTTCGGGCTGGACGCATGGGCCGGTTTCATAGGTGCCGTGAAGCAGAGCTAGCCGTAGCGCACGCAGGCCCCGCCCCGGAACGATCCCGGGCGGGGCCTGCTGCCGTAGAAGATCAGCCGTACCAGACTCAGATGAGGCCGAGCGAGCGGACCGCCTCGCGCTCCTCCTCCAGCTCCTTCACCGACGCGTCGATGCGGGCGCGGGAGAACTCGTTGATGTCCAGGCCCTGGACGATCTCGTAGACGCCGTCCTTCGTGGTGACCGGGAAGGACGAGATGAGGCCCTCGGGGACGCCGTAGGAACCGTCCGACGGGATGCCCATGGAGGTCCAGTCGCCGTCCGCCGTGCCGTTGACCCAGGTGTGGACGTGGTCGATGGCGGCGTTCGCGGCGGAGGCGGCGGAGGACGCGCCACGGGCCTCGATGATGGCCGCGCCGCGCTTGGCGACGGTCGGGATGAAGTCCTCGGCCAGCCACTTCTCGTCGTTCACGGTCTCGGCGGCGTTCTTGCCGGCGACCGTGGCGTGGAAGATGTCCGGGTACTGGGTGGCGGAGTGGTTGCCCCAGATCGTCAAGCGCTGGATGTCGGCGACCGTCGAGCCCGTCTTCTTCGCGAGCTGGGTCAGCGCGCGGTTGTGGTCGAGGCGGGTCATCGCGGTGAAGCGGTCGGCCGGTACGTCCGGGGCGGCGGCCTGCGCGATGAGCGCGTTGGTGTTGGCCGGGTTGCCGACGACGAGGACCTTGATGTCGTCCGCGGCGTTGTCGTTGATGGCCTTGCCCTGCGGCTTGAAGATGCCGCCGTTGGCGGAGAGCAGGTCGCCGCGCTCCATGCCCTTGGTGCGGGGGCGGGCGCCGACGAGGAGGGCGACGTTCGTGCCGGCGAAGGCGACGTTCGGGTCGTCCGTGATGTCGATGCCCTGGAGCAGCGGGAAGGCGCAGTCGTCGAGTTCCATCGCGGTGCCCTCGGCGGCCTTGAGCGCCGGGGTGATCTCCAGGAGACGCAGCTTGACCGGCACGTCCGCGCCGAGCAGCTGGCCGGAGGCGATGCGGAAGAGCAGGGCGTAACCGATCTGGCCGGCCGCGCCGGTGACGGTGACGTTCACGGGAGTGCGGGTCATGGCGTTCTCCGTATGAAGCTGGCGGTGGGGCGGCACTGCCCCGGGTGCGGACGTACAGATGATCGATCTCTTGGCATCAAGAGATCCACCGGTCAGGCTATCGCGCATCCGGGACCGCGCACTGCCGGGTCCGTGTGGCCCACCCCACAGAGGCCACCCCGGCGCACAAATAAGGCGGCCGTCCGGCTCGGGAGAGGAACACCGGACGACCGCCGTGGGGGTACCGGGGGTCCGGACTCCCGTGGGGGTAATGACCGCCTGCCCCGATCCGCGCCGGGCATGCCCCCCGCACACCGAATCCGCACAAGCGCTTCCCAGGTGGTCCTGGATGGTCCTGGATGTCCCTAGGTGGTGCACCCCTTCTGCCCGGAGGCGAGTGTCACGCAGGCCTTCGCCTCGCCCGCGTCCTTCACGGCCACCATCGGGGTGTAGGCGATGGCGTCGCCGGTCGCCGAGATGGTGTCGGTCTCCTTGGCGGTGCCCGCGGTGACCTGCACGGAGTCGCCCGCGACCCCCGTGGTGATACGGCCCCAGGCGGCGCCGCAGGTCTTGCTGTAGCGGACCTCGACGACGGTCGTGCCGACGGTCGCGGTCTTGGCGGTCGTCGCCGCGCCCGCGTCCGTGGTGCACCCCATGGCCTCGGCGTCCTTGCCGGTGCAGCCGGCGCCCACGCACTTCACTCCGGCCGGCAGCTCCTGGTTCGTACTGACGGACGGCGAGGCCGAGGTGTGCGTCGCGCTCGCCTTCTTGCCCCCGCCGCCGTGGTTGGTGAACAGGAACACGGCCGCGATCACGACCAGCACCCCGACGACCCCGGCCCCGAACATCAGCATCCGCCGCTTGGCACCGCCCACTCCATCGGGTGGCCCGGGCCGGGGCGGCCGCGGCGGTTCCGGCACCGGCTTCGCACTCGGCGGCCCCGCGTACCCGGCCAGCCTCCACGAGTTACCGACCTGGGAAGCGCCCTCCTCTACACCCTTTTCGCCCTTTGCATCCTTTACGTCCCTGTCGGGCGTCGTCGGCTGCGGTGGAACCGTCGGTGACACCCCGGCCGGACCCGCGATCCCCGGAGCCGCGGTGGCACTGCGACCCTTACGTGCTGTGCCGCCCGGCGCTTTCGCGGGCGGCGCGGTGACCGGCGGTGCCCCGAACTCCCCGAGCGCGGCGCGCGCCTGGGAGACCCGGATCGCCTCCATGGTCATGTCGTGCCGCATCTCCGAACGGCTCCAGGCGCGCTCGGCCAGCTCCCACATCGTGGTCAGATGAACGGGATTGGTGCCGGTGACCTCGGCCAGGGCGATGATCGCGCCCTTCGGTGCGAGGAGCCGGCCGCCCAGATAACGGTCCCAGGACGTCTTGCTGTAGCCCGTGCGGTCGGCCACCGCCGCGACACTCAGGCCGCTGCGGTCCACGAGTCGGCGCAACTGGCTCGCGAACTCCTTGACCTGCGGATCGAGTTCATCCGGCAAAGCCCTCCAACGCGGCATTGCTTCCCCCCTCAGTCCCCCTGCCCTGAATTGTCCACGCTAACGCGGTTGTTGGTCGACTTCGTTGCACATCCGCAAACTTGTCAATACATCGACACACTGGACGCACACCGACATTCCCGCGCACCCCGCCCCTCTCCGATCACCCAAGGGCAACTACCCCCACCACAGCCGTGATCAGCGTGAAGAGCAACAACGCCACCGCGTACCGGAGCAACCGCCCGCCGGGTCCCGGCCCGTGCTCCGTCTCCGCGGGCGGTGTGTCCCACCAGGGCAGGGTCGGGTCCTCCCGGTACTCGTCCCCGCTCTCCGCCCGCCCCTCCGGGACCGTCGCCGGGCGGGGCCAGGCCTGCACCGCCAACTCCCAGCGCACACCGATGCGTTCGGGGTCGACGTCAGCGACCCGGCACAGGGCGAGCACGGCCTGCCGGGGCGGGGGCTGGGTGGCGTTGAGATAGCGGTGCCAGGAGGACTTGCTGTACGCGGTGCGCGCGCCGAGTGCCACCAGGCTCAGTCCGGTGCGGTCCTTGAGGAGGCGCAACTGTTCCACGAAGTTCCGCACCTCCGCCGGCAGTTCGTCCGGCAGCGGCTGCCAGCCGCCCATCGCACCTCCCCGGCACCCTCACTCGCCCGCCTCGCGCACCTCGCCCACCGAGCGAAATGACGACACCGGAAGGGGAACGGTTCCCTCGTCGCGATGCGGTACGGAGCGCGTGCGGAGCGCGTAGCGAAACGGTCACCTCCGTGCCACAGCGCGCCGACACCCGTTGAACAGCCCGCTCACAGCGCGGCACGCTGAATGCAGACGGCGGCGCGTCCTTGCTCGGGGGAGAGGACGGGCCGCCGTCGTATGTGGCGAACTGCTCGCCGCCGGGCCCTAGTTGGTCGTGACCGTGTAGTGCAGGGTGTCCTTCAGGAACGGGAGCTGCAGCCACGGCTTCGGCTGCGCCATCATCGCCAGCAGGACGATCGCGAGGCCGAGCACGCCGTAGGTGACGATGTCGGTGAAGCGGGAGCGGACGGCGAGCATGCCGACGCCCGGCAGGACCCAGCGCAGCACCGCGCCGGCCAGCAGCGCGGCGCCGATCAGCAGCAGGCCGACGCGGACGACGTCGAACGCGACGAGCAGCAGGCCGAGGCCGACCACGCCGAGGACGACGAGGATCGGCCACTGGCGGGCCGGTGCCGGGGCGTCACCGGACGCGGCCCGGCCGCCGCCCTCGGGGCGGGCGGTGTCCCGGGTGAAGAGGGGGAAGCGGCGCGTGCTGCGGCGCGGGACGCCCTCCGCGTCGGGCGCGCTGACGGGGTCCGTCACCTCGATGTCGTCCACGGCGTCGGCGCCCTTACCGGGGTCCTTGCTCTCAGGCGACACTGCGCTCCGCCGCCTCGACCACGTTGACGAGCAGTTGGGCGCGGGTCATTGGGCCGACTCCGCCGGGGTTCGGGGAGATCCACGCGGCGACCTCGGCGACGCCCGGGTGGACGTCGCCCACGATCTTGCCGTCGGCACCCCGCGAGACACCGACGTCGAGGACGGCGGCGCCCGGCTTCACGTCCTCGGGCCGGATCAGATGGGCGGAACCGGCGGCGGCGACGATGATGTCGGCGCGCTTGAGGTGGGACGACAGGTCGCGGGTGCCGGTGTGGCACTGGGTCACCGTCGCGTTCTCGCTGCGCCGGGTCAGCAGGAGCGGCATCGGGCGGCCGATGGTGACCCCTCGTCCGACGACCACGACCTCGGCGCCCTTGATCTCCACGCCGTAGCGGCGCAGCAGGGTCAGCACACCGTTCGGCGTGCAGGGCAGCGGGGCGGGCTCGTTGAGGACGAGTCGGCCGAGGTTCATCGGGTGCAGGCCGTCGGCGTCCTTGTCGGGGTCCATCAGCTCCAGGATGCGGTTCTCGTCGATGCCCTTGGGGAGCGGCAGTTGGACGATGTAACCGGTGCAGGCCGGGTCCTCGTTGAGTTCCCGGACGACCGCCTCGATCTCCTCCTGGGTGGCGGTGGCGGGCAGTTCGCGCTGGATGGACGCGATGCCCACCTGGGCGCAGTCCCGGTGCTTGCCGGCGACGTACTTCTGGCTGCCGGGGTCGTCCCCGACCAGGATCGTGCCGAGGCCGGGCGTGACGCCCTTCTCCTTCAGCGCCGCCACGCGGGCGGTCAGATCGGACTTGATCGCGGCTGCGGTGGCCTTGCCATCGAGAATCTGGGCGCTCATGGGCCCATCCTCCCGGATGACGCCCCCGGGGTTCCAATCCGGGTACACCCGGGGTGTATGGCCATGATCACTGATGTTGCACTTACACAACACCTATGGAATGCCGCTGGACAAAATCTCGTCACCAAGAGAACGATGAACGGCGCAGTACTGCGGTAGGTGTTGGGGGGCAAACCGCTCATCTCGTGACGTACCTCCGCGCAATCCGCATCGTCCCCGCATTGCCAACGGAGGAAATCCCGCCATGAGTTACGACCCGAACAACCCCTACGGGCAGCAGCCCCAGAACCCCCAGCAGGGCTACGGCCAGCCCCAGGGCCAGCCGGGCTACGGCTACCCGCAGGGCGCCCCTCAGGGTGCTCCCCAGGGCGTCCCGCAGCAGGGATACGGCTACCCGCAGCAGCCCGGCTACCCCGGCGGCTACGCGCAGGCCGGTTACGGCGCCACCCCGCCGTACGCGAACTGGGGCCAGCGCTTCCTCGGCACGCTGGTCGACGGCCTCGTCTTCCTGGTGCCGTACATCCTGATCATCGTCGGCCGCGGCAACGCGGCGCTGACGGGCATCGGCGCCGTCCTCATCCTCGGCCTCGCCATCTGGCAGCTCATCCAGGAGGGCAAGACCGGCCAGACCGTCGGCAAGAAGGCCCTGGGCATCCGCCTGGTCCGCGAGAGCGACGGCCAGCCCCTCGGCGTCGGCATGGCCTTCGTCCGCCGCCTCGCCCACTTCGTCGACTCCATCGCCTGCTACCTGGGCTGGCTGTGGCCGGCGTGGGACGCGAAGCGCCAGACGTTCGCGGACAAGATCATGGGCTCGATCGTGATCCGCACCCAGTAGGACGCACTCACGCCCCGGGGCCGTGTCACCACGTCGTGGTGGCACGGCCCCGGGGCGTTTCCATGGCAGCAACGGCGCCCACAACACTGCCTGTACGCGGCAATGACTCCTGGAACCCGGCGGTGCGACGATCACCGCTCATTCCAAGTCCCGCTCTCCGAAGGCAGGTTCACCAGTGAGACCCACCCGCCGAGCCGCGCTGTTCCTCGCGGCCACCGCCGTCACCCCGGCCCTCCTGCTCGCCGCACCGGCGCACGCGGCCGACACGGCATCGACGTCCACCGTCGTGGCCGCCTACTCCCCCGTCGACCCGACGACGGTGGACACCATGTCCGACGACGACCTGCGGATCGCGGTCCTGCGCATCCTGGCGGACCCCGACTCCGGCAAGGCGGTCACCCGCGAGGCCAACGAGGCCCTCGACGGCACGGTCGACGACCTCCGCACCTTCCTCAAGACGGGCTACCGCCTCGCCCAGGCCGAGGACGACCGAGTCGCCGTCTTCCGCATCCTCGCCGACCCGACCATCAGCGCGGCCCTCCGCACGGCGGCGGAACAGGCCGTGGACGGAACTCCGGAGGAGCTGCGCTACTTCATCGAGGTGGGCCAGTACGAGGTCGACGGCTAGGCCCCCCGAGGAGGGGTCCCAGCCACCACCCCGGTGACTCAGTGGAAAAAGCGGACCGAACCGCCCGGCTGCGCCACGGCCTTGACGCCCCGCCTCGGTGAGGACCTGCGGTACTTCATCGCGAGTAGGCCAGTACGAGGTCGACGGCTAGGACCCGCCGCTGCGAAGGCAGGTCCCAGCCGCCACGGTGACCTAGTGGAAGAAGTGCCGCGTCCCCGTGAAGTACATCGTGACGCCCGCCTTCTTCGCGGCCTCGACGCTGAGTTCGTCGCGGACCGAACCGCCGGGCTGGACCACGGCCTTGACGCCGGCGTCGGTGAGGACCTCCAGGCCGTCCGGGAACGGGAAGTACGCGTCCGACGCGGCGAACGAACCCTGAGCCCGCTCCTGGCCCGCCCGCTCGACCGCCAGCTTCGCGGAGTCCACGCGGTTGACCTGGCCCATGCCGACGCCGACCGAGGCCCCGTCCTTGGCGAGCAGGATCGCGTTGGACTTCACCGCGCGGCAGGCCTTCCAGGCGAAGGCGAGGTCGGCGAGGTCGGACGCGGACAGCGCCTCGCCCGTCGCCAGCGTCCAGTTGGCCGGGTCGTCGCCGTCGGCCTGGAGGCGGTCGGCGACCTGGAGCAGCACTCCGCCGTCGATCGGCTTCAGCTCGACGGAGTTCGTCGGAGCGCCCGCGGCCTTCAGCACCCGGATGTTCTTCTTCTTGGCGAGGATCTCCAGCGCGCCGTCCTCGTAGTCGGGCGCGACGATGACCTCGGTGAAGATCTCGGCTACCTGCTCGGCCAGCTCCTTGCTGACCGGCCGGTTGACCGCGATCACCCCGCCGAACGCCGACAGCGGGTCACACGCGTGAGCCTTGCGGTGCGCCTCGGCGACATCCGAACCGACCGCGATACCGCACGGGTTGGCGTGCTTGATGATCGCGACACAGGGCTCGGCGTGGTCGTACGCGGCCCGGCGCGCGGCGTCCGTGTCCGTGTAGTTGTTGTACGACATCTCCTTGCCGTGCAACTGCTCGGCCTGCGCGAGCCCGCCGCCGTCGGCGGACACGTACAGCGCGGCCGGCTGGTGCGGGTTCTCGCCGTAGCGAAGGGTGTTCTCCCGCTCCCAGGTACCGCCGAGGAAGTCGGGGAACCGCGACTCGTCCACGGGCGCGTACGCGCTCGCGAACCAGCTCGCCACCGCCACGTCGTACGACGCCGTGTGCTGGAAGGCCTCCGCCGCGAGCCGCTTGCGGGTGGTGAGGTCGAAACCACCGTTCTGTACGGCGTTCAGCACGTCCGCGTAGCGGGCCGGGCTGGTGACCACGGCGACCGAGGGGTGGTTCTTGGCGGCGGCGCGGACCATCGACGGACCGCCGATGTCGATCTGCTCGACGCACTCGTCGGGCGACGCGCCCGAGGCGACCGTCTCCCGGAACGGGTAGAGGTTGACGACCACCAGGTCGAAGGGGGCCACGCCCAGCTCGTCGAGCTGCTGACGGTGGCTCTCCAGACGCAGGTCGGCGAGGATGCCGGCGTGCACCTTGGGGTGCAGGGTCTTGACCCGGCCGTCCAGGCACTCGGGGAAGCCGGTCAGCTCCTCGACCTTGGTGACGGGGACGCCCGCGGCGGCGATCCGCCCGGCGGTGGACCCGGTGGAGACCAGCTCGACGCCGGCCTCGTGCAGGCCGCGCGCCAGCTCTTCCAGGCCGGTCTTGTCGTAGACGCTGACCAGCGCGCGACGGATGGCCCGCTTGTTGCTCTCGGCGGTCACTGGATAACTACCTTTCGTCCCTCGATGCGATAGCCGTTGCGGGCGAGCCGCCCCACGACATCGACGAGCAGCGTTCGCTCGACTTCCTTGATGCGCTCGTGCAGAGCGCTCTCGTCGTCCTCGTCCCGGATCTCGACCACGCCCTGAGCGATGATCGGCCCGGTGTCGACGCCGTCGTCGACGAAGTGGACGGTGCAGCCGGTGACCCGGGCGCCGTACGCGAGCGCGTCCCGTACGCCGTGGGCTCCCGGAAAACTGGGCAGCAGGGCGGGGTGCGTGTTCACGACCCGGCCGCCGAAGAGGGCGAGGAACTCCTTGCCCACGATCTTCATGAACCCGGCCGACACGATCAGGTCGGGCTCGTACGCGGCGGTCGCCGCGGTCAGCGCCGCGTCCCACTCCTCGCGGGTGGCGAAGTCCTTCACCCGGCACACGAAAGTGGGCAGCCCGGCGCGCTCGGCACGGGCGAGGCCCTCGATGCCCTCCCGGTCCGCGCCCACGGCCACGATCTCGGCTCCGTACGCCTCGACACCGACGGTCTCGACGGCGTCGAGGAGCGCCTGCAGATTCGTACCGGATCCGGAGACCAGCACGACAAGGCGCTTGGCCACGGGCTTGGCGGCCACGGCGGGGCCCTTTCTCGGGGGAGCGTCTTCAGTACGGCCGACTCGTGCGTCCACTCGTGCGTTCATACGAATGCTTCGCGCCCCGGGATACGGGGAAGTCTACGAAGCGGCCGACCGTCAGCAACGATACCGGCACACCGGACAGCCCCCACGGGACGGGGGCGTGGCCGGAAGGTAGCGTCTGGGGCGAGCGGGTTCGGGAACGCGGCTGCCGTACGGCACGTTCACGAAGCGAATGCTCGTGTCAGCTCGTGCCCGAGAGACGTATCCACCAGACGTATCCATCAAGGGGAAGACGCTCATTTGATGCCGGACCGCAGTCTGCGACTTCTCACGTTCCCCCCGCAGTCGGTGCTGCTCCGGGAGCGGCCCTCGTCGCCGCCCGACGCGCCCTCGGAGGGAAAGAGCGGTGCGGGGCAGGACGACAATCCGTTCGCGCCGCCGCCCGAGGACGCCCCGGACCGGCCGTGGCAGCCACGGCGCCCGGAGGGTCGCGACGGCGACGACACCCCGCAGGGTGACGGCGGTCGTTCGCCGTGGGGCAGCCAGTGGAGCGACCAGCAGCCGGGGCGGTCACAGGGCGGCTTCGGCCAGCGGCCCGGCGGCCCCACCGGACAGGGCGGTCCCGAGGGCCCGGGCGGCGGCGGTCCCGGCCAGGGCGGCATGCGCTGGGACCCGACGGACCCGGCCCAGCGCCGCGCCCGTTACTCCCTGCTGAGCGGTATGTGGGCCTTCTTCTTCGCCCTCTTCAGTTGGCCGTACGTGGCCCTGCTGCTCGGCGCGCTGGCCCTCTACTGGGGCGGCAGCGCCCTGCGGGCCAAGTCCGGCCCCACCGACCCGGACACCCCGGCCGTGCCCGAGGCACAGGCCCGCCCCCAGACGACGGCGGCGGTGAGCGGCGTGGTGACCGCGGTCCTCGCCATCGCCCTGGTCGCCGCGATGTTCGCCGCGCAGCTCGCCTACAGCGACTACTACACCTGCGCAAACGACGCCCTCACCAACGAGGCCAAGCAGTCCTGCAACCAGCTCCTCCCGAAGGATCTGCGGGGGTTGCTGGGCACCGCCAACTGACGGACGGCGCGGGTCAGTTCGGCTCGGGCGGCCCGGCTTCGTCCGGCTGCTCCGGTGGAGTGGACGCCTCCCTCAGGGCCGCCCAGCGGTCCTCGCGGGAGGCGTTGTCGTACCAGGGGGTGGGCGAGGGCTCCGGCGGTACGTCGACGGGCAGGAAGTCGTACGGGTCGAACGTGGGGTCGTGGTCGTAGGCGATGTACGGCTGCTCGACGGAGGCCTGCACCGGCACGGGCACCGGCGTCTCCTTCGGCTTGCGGGTGAACCAGCCTCGGACGACGGTGAACGGCCCGCGGAACCAGCGCCGTCCCGAGCCCTCCACCACAGGCGCAGGTGCCGGTGCCGGTGCCGGTGCCGGTGCCGGTGTCGGTGTCGTCCTCGGCACCCGGGGTGCCCGCAGTCGCCAGGCCCGCAGCCCCACCGCCGTGGGCACCGCCACCGCCGCGATCCAGCCCAGCGCCGCGCCCCCGGTCTGCCACCACACCGGCCCGAACCGGGCGAGCGCGGCACCCCCGAGCGGGCCGCCGGACAACTCCGCGAGCAGCGCCAGCGCCACCGCACACAGGACGGCGGCGAGCAGGGCGGTGGCGGCGGTACGGCCCTGCGGCCAGGGCGCCGGGGCGCTCGCACCCCGTGAGCCGCTCGCGGCTTTCAACTCGCCCTCGCCATCGCCCTGTTGACCGACCGCCACCCGCGCCACGAACCACCCCGCCATCGCCCCGGCCGCCACCGGCACCAGCCCCGCCAGCCAGTTCAGCGGGGTTCCGGTGCCCGCGTCCGGGACCGCCGCGAGGAGTGGGAACGGCGGGAGGAGGGGGGCCGGGTCCGAGGCGAGCGGGGCGACCGTGTGGCTGACGCCGAGCGCGAAGCCGGGGCCGAGGCCGTAAGAGGCGGACCACACCGCCGCGTTGGGGATCAGCGCGAGGCAGAGCAGCAGGACGGCGAACCGGCCCGACAGCCCCTCCGTCAACTGGAGGAAGGACGTCCGGGCCGCGCCGCCGTGCCAGACCAGGGACACCGCGAGCAGCAGCGCGCCACCTCCGACCAGCACCGACGTGCCGAGTCCGGCGGCGCGCGCGGCCGTACCGATCCGGGCCCGGGACGCGCGGGCCTCCGGGCCGAGGACCAGCCGCCGCAGCCCGGCCGGCAGCAGGATCAGCACGCTCAACACCGGTTCGCGCGGGCGCCCGTACGCCGTCCACACGCCCGACCCGGCCGCGCCCGCGGCGAGCAGCGGCAGACATACCGCCGTCCAGCTCCAGGAGGGGGAGAGTTCGCCGCCGGACGCGTACAGGGCGGCGGCGGTGCCTACGGCGAGATAGCCGAGGGCGACACCGGTCCAGGCGGTGCGGGCCGGCACCGGCGGGATGTCGGTGTCGGCGTCGTCGTCCGCCCCTCCCAACACCGCGTCCCGCGCCGCCCGGTGCAGCAGCCACACTGGCAGGACGAGGAGGAGCAGCGGGGTGACGCCCACGGGGGCCGGGACTCCGGAGAGGGTGTCGGCGCGGACCAGTTCGACGCCGTGCGCGAGGAGCCACAGCGCGGCGGCCATGTGCAGGGCGCCGCCGGGCCCGCTGTCGGGGTACGGCGAGCTGATCCACAGCACCATCACGAGCACCGCGAACGAACCGAGCCCGAGCCCCGCCGCGACCGCGCCACCCAGGAGGCTGGCGGCCAGTCCGGGGGATCGGTCGCGCATCCGGGTGAGCAGGGGCGACAACGACGGTCGGCGGTGGGTCATCGGCATCACGACCGCCATGCTCCCAACGACACGCGCTTTTCCGTCGTAACAGGCGAACCCCCGAAGTGTCGCTCAATATACATTTATGTACTTTTTCGTACGAAGGGGCGCCCGGTGACGCAGAACCCTGCAACCCCGCTCCCTCCGCCCAAGGAACGCCGACGCCTGCGCGAGGCGGGCTCGCTGACGCAGGCTCAGGTCGCCGCGCGGATGGGCGTCAGCCGCGAGACGGTGCGCTCGTGGGAGACCGGCCGCACCACACCACGCGGCCGGAAACGGGAGGCGTACGGGAAATTGCTCACCAGCCTGGAACAAGAAGCCACGGTGACGGAACCTCAGCAGGAGCCACCGGCCGAGGTGGTGTCGCTGGTCAAGGTGGTGAACACCCCCGTACCCGAGCCGGTGTCCGAGCCCGTTCTCGTGCCCCTGTCGATCGAGAAGCCGCCCCGCGCGCCCCTGACGCCCGCTCAGGCCTTCGACGCGCTCTACGCGTTCTGCGCACCCGCCCTCGTACGGCAGGCCTATCTGCTGACCGGGCGGCGTGAGCTGGCGCGGGAGTCCGTGGAGCGGGCCTTCCAGGTCGCCTGGGAGCGCTGGCCGGAGGTGGCGGTCGACCGGGACCCGGCCGGCTGGGTGCGCGCGGTGGCGTACGAACACGCCCTCTCCCCCTGGCACCGCTTCCGCCCCAGATACCGCCACCCGGAGCCCCCGCCGCCCGACACCGCCGACCGCGCCCTGCTGACCGAACTCCTGCGCCTCCCGCCGTCGTACCGCCGCACGCTCCTCCTCTACGACGGGGTCGGGCTCGGGCTCGCGGAGACCGCGGCGGAGACGGAGGCGAGCACGCCGGCCGCGGCGAACCGGCTGCTGCACGCGCGCGAGGCGATCGCCGTGCACCTCCCGGAGCTGTCGGACCCGGCCGAACTGCACCGGCGACTGACCGAACTGGCCTCCACCGAGCGGCTGCGCGCGGCCAAGCCGCCGACGGTACGGGTCGTCGGCGAACGCCGGACCCAGTTCTGGACCCGGGCCGCGATCGCGCTGACGGCCGCCGTCATCGGCACCACGACCCTCACGCTGCACACCGCGCCCACGCATTACGAGCCGCCGGTGCCGTTGAGTCAGCGGGTGGAGGGGGTGCCGCCGCGGGTGGTGCAGGGGGCGTTGTCGGACGCGGAGGTGGAACTGCGGGACCGGCTGCGGAGCGGGATGACGAGCGGGCCGGAGCGGATGGTGCCCGAGCCGAGGTGAGCATGTGCAAAGGGCCCGCGCCTCCGAGGAGGTGCGGGCCCTTACACGTTCAGGCGATGCCTGTTCGGGTAATGCTTCAGCCGGCCAGGATCTCTCGGGCCAGCTTCGCCGTCTCGGTCGGCGTCTTGCCGACCTTGACGCCGGCGGCCTCGAGGGCCTCCTTCTTCGCGGCGGCCGTGCCGGAGGAGCCGGAGACGATGGCGCCGGCGTGGCCCATGGTCTTGCCCTCGGGCGCGGTGAAGCCCGCGACGTAACCGACGACCGGCTTGGTCACGTTCTTCGCGATGAAGTCCGCGGCCCGCTCCTCGGCGTCGCCACCGATCTCACCGATCATCACGATCAGGTCGGTGTCGGGGTCGGCCTCGAACGCGGCGAGCGCGTCGATGTGCGTCGTACCGATGACCGGGTCGCCACCGATGCCGACGGCGGACGAGAAGCCGATGTCCCGCAGCTCGTACATCATCTGGTACGTCAGCGTGCCGGACTTCGAGACCAGGCCGATGCGGCCCGGCTTGGTGATGTCGCCCGGGATGATGCCGGCGTTCGACTGGCCCGGGGTGATGAGACCGGGGCAGTTCGGGCCGATGATCCGGGTCTTGTTGCCCTTGGCCACGGCGTACGCGTAGAACGCGGCCGAGTCGTGGACGGCGATGCCCTCGGTGATGACGACCGCGAGCGGGATCTCGGCGTCGATCGCCTCGACCACGGCGGCCTTGGAGAAGGCCGGCGGTACGAAGAGGACGGATACGTTCGCGCCCGTCTTCTCGATCGCCTCGGCGACCGTGCCGAAGACCGGGATCTCGGTGCCGTCGACGTCGACCGTGGTGCCCGCCTTGCGCGGGTTGACGCCACCGACGATGTTCGTGCCGTCGGCCAGCATGAGCTTGGTGTGCTTCATGCCCGTGGAGCCGGTCATGCCCTGGACGATGACCTTGCTGTCCTTGGTGAGGAAGATAGCCATGGCTGTTTTGTCCCTCGTCCCTTACTTCGCAGCCGCGAGCTCGGCGGCCTTGTCGGCCGCGCCGTCCATGGTGTCCACACGCTGGACCAGCGGGTGGTTGGCGTCGGAGAGGATCTTGCGACCCAACTCGGCGTTGTTGCCGTCGAGGCGGACGACGAGGGGCTTGGTGACTTCCTCGCCCTTGTCCGCGAGGAGCTGCAGCGCCTGCACGATGCCGTTGGCGACCTCGTCGCAGGCGGTGATGCCGCCGAAGACGTTGACGAACACGGACTTGACGTCCGGGTCGCCGAGGATGATCTCCAGGCCGTTCGCCATCACGGCCGCGGACGCGCCGCCGCCGATGTCGAGGAAGTTGGCGGGCTTGACCCCACCGTGCGCCTCACCGGCGTACGCGACGACGTCCAGGGTGCTCATGACGAGACCCGCGCCGTTGCCGATGATGCCGACCTCGCCGTCGAGCTTGACGTAGTTGAGGTTCTTGGCCTTGGCCGCCGCCTCAAGCGGGTTGGCCGAGTCCTTGTCCTCCAGCGCCTCGTGCTCCGGCTGGCGGAACTCGGCGTTCTCGTCCAGCGAGACCTTGCCGTCGAGGGCGATGACACGGCCGTCGGCGACCTTCGCGAGGGGGTTGACCTCGACGAGGAGGGCGTCCTCCTTGACGAAGGTGTCCCACAGCGTCACCAGGATCTCGGCGACCTGCTCGGCGACGTCGGCCGGGAACTTCGCCTGCGCGACGATCTCCCGGGCCTTCTCGATGGAGACGCCTTCGTTGGCGTTGACCGGGACCTTCGCGAGGGCCTCGGGGTTCTCCTCCGCGACGACCTCGATCTCCACGCCGCCCTGGACGGACGCCATGGCGAGGAAGGTGCGGTTGGTGCGGTCGAGGAGGTACGAGACGTAGTACTCCTCGACGATCTCGGGCGCGGTCTCGGCGATCATCACCTTGTGGACCGTGTGGCCCTTGATGTCCATGCCGAGGATGTCCGTCGCACGCGCGACGGCCTCGTCCGGGGTGGCGGCGAGCTTCACGCCACCGGCCTTGCCACGGCCGCCGACCTTCACCTGGGCCTTGACGACGGACTTGCCACCGAGCCGCTCGGTGGCTGCGCGGGCCGCCTCAGGCGTGTCGATGACTTCACCGGCCAGCACCGGTACATCGTGCTTGGCGAAGAGGTCCCTCGCCTGATACTCGAACAGGTCCACGCGCTTCCGTCCTCAGTGATCTCGCGGTTCGTTGGATGCGTGGGCGTGCCGCGAAGGGCAACGTGACGTCCGCTGTCACAAGGGAGGCGCACACGGTGACCGAGCGCGCGGCATGTCCGTCTCGCAGGTTATCGCTGGTTGCGGAGGGCCCCTAAATCGAGGGTCACACCTGAGCGGTGATACCTGTCACATGATGCCGGATTCCGTGACACGGAGTGCCGTACACGGATCGTTCGTGCGGGGCCTCACCGAACTGGGGTCGGCCCGGTGAGGCCCCTTGTACGACCCCTTAGGGGTGCGGGACGGCTGATTCCCACCCCAATGAGAACCCTTCCGCCCATAACCGTGAGATTCGCCCCGGACAAACCGATGGCTTTCGACCGTCCGGGGTCACTGCCTCACGGAGTCGGTTGCTCCCGGCGCCGGACGGCCTGTCGCGGTTCCACCGCGCGGCCGGTCCGGGTGCAGACATTGCGTGCGGCCCGTGCGTCCTGGACGCGGGCCACCTGCCGGGAAGGGCCTGGCTAGCCCGGGAAAACGGGAATGTCCCGGTATCTGTCCCGGGTCTCGGCCGCGTCCACACGCGCGGCGACACCGGGCACGAATCGCACGGGCACGGGGTTCTCCGAGGTCACGGCGTGCGCGTCACAGTGCCGCGAGGTGCCGCTGTCCACGGCCGACTGGTTGCCCAGCGCACCATCGGGGTCGCCGTTCGGCGCCTGGTGCGTGGGCGCGGGTCCGGGCCTCGCGCGATGCGCGTCGGGGTGGTGCGGTACGGCAACCGCGACATCGGCGACGGGGTGCGGCCCGTACGAGGCGTGGGAGGTGCGGGAGGCGTTGACGGTCACGTCGACGGGAGCCGGAGCAGAGTCGGCTTTACGAGTCGGGGCGGGCGCCGCGGGCACCGTGTGCGCCGGAGGTGTCCGCGCGGGAAGCCCCGGCTGACTCGGTTGCGTCGGCTGGGTCGGTTGGACCGGCTGGGTCGGCGCGCTGGGGAGCGAGGGCAACGTCGGCA
Organism: Streptomyces sp. NPDC051576; assembly: GCF_040681835.1. Taxonomy (NCBI): domain Bacteria; kingdom Bacillati; phylum Actinomycetota; class Actinomycetes; order Kitasatosporales; family Streptomycetaceae; genus Streptomyces; species Streptomyces sp. NPDC051576. The sequence continues at coordinate 432,705 of NZ_JBFAZO010000001.1, read as the reverse complement.
ACGTGGGTGCCTTGGTCAGCACCTCGGTCACCGTCTTCTCCACCACGTCGCTCACGGGCTGTACAACCCGCTCCACGGTGTCCGTGACCGGAGCCAGCACCGGAGCGAGAACGGGGACCTGCGCCGGGGCCCGCACCGGGACCTGCACCGGGACGGGGAGGGACTTCACCACCGAAGTCACCGCCGGTATCCCCGGCTGCTGCCCCGGCGCCCCCTCCGCCGCCTGCGCCTGTCCTCCGCACAGGAAGCCGAGCGCCAACAACCCGCCCACCAGCAGCGCCAGTTGCAGCGCACGCCGCCCGACCGCCGTGCGCGTCACGCGCAGAGCGGCACCGGGCAGTGCGGTGGGCCAGTTCATGAGGCGTCGATCCTTGCACGGGCCGCCTTCGGACGCGCAACCCCCCTATGCCCCGAGCCCGTTCGTCACACCGTGTCCGGTATCGGCAGCGGCCGCTTCTCGATCGCCGCCGCCATCACCTCCGGGAACAGGTCGGGGGTGCACGCGAACGCCGGCGCCCCCAACGCACCGAGCGCGGCGGCGTGTTCGCGGTCGTAGGCGGGCGCACCCTCGTCGGACAGCGCGAGCAGGGTCACGAACTGCACCCCCGACGCCTTCATCGCCGCGACCCGCTTGAGCATCTCGTTGCGGATCCCCCCTTCGTAGAGGTCGCTGATCAGCACGACCACCGTCTCCGCGGGCCGGGTGATCTGCGACTGGCAGTACGCGAGCGCCCTGTTGATGTCCGTACCGCCGCCGAGCTGTGTTCCGAACAGCACGTCCACCGGGTCGTCGAGCTGGTCGGTGAGGTCGACGACCGCCGTGTCGAAGACGACGAGCCGGGTGTTGATCGACCGCATGGACGCCAGCACCGCCCCGAACACGGAGGCGTAGACGACGGACGCCGCCATCGACCCGGACTGGTCGATGCAGAGGATCACTTCCTTCTTCACGGACTGGGACGCGCGTCCGTATCCGATCAGCCGCTCGGGCACGACCGTCCGGTACTCCGGCAGGTAGTTCTTGAGGTTGGCCGCGATCGTGCGGTTCCAGTCGATGTCGTGGTGGCGCGGCCGGTTGATACGGGCACTGCGGTCCAGGGCGCCGGTCAGGGTGGCCCGGGTGCGGGTGGCGAGCCGCTTCTCCAGGTCCTGGACGACCTTGCGCACCACCGCCCGCGCCGTCTCCTTCGTGGTCTCCGGCATCGCCTTGTTGAGGGAGAGCAGCGTGCCGACGAGATGCACGTCGGCCTCCACCGCCTCCAGCATCTCCGGTTCGAGGAGCAACGTGGACAGCCCGAGCCGGTCGATGGCGTCGCGCTGCATGACCTGGACGACGGAGGAGGGGAAGTACGTCCGGATGTCCCCGAGCCAGCGCGCGACGGACGGCGCCGACGCCCCCAGCCCCGCCGAACGGTCCTTCCCCGGCCGCCCCTTGTCCCCTCTGCCGTACAGCGCGGCGAGCGCCCCGTCCATCGCGACGTCCTGCCCGGACAGCTCACACCCGGTACCGTCGGCCGCGTCACCCCCGAGCACCAGCCGCCAGCGCCGCAACCGCTCCTGGCCCGGGTCCGCGGCCCTGCCGACACCGACCGTCTCGGTCGTCATCCGCGCACCCCCTGGCTCAGCCCTTCCCACAGCGGTACGACCCGCACGGTCGCCGCCGGTCGGTCCTCGGCCCGGCGCCCGGCACCCGCCGACTGCGCCTTCTCCCCGGGCCTTCTCGTGCCCTGCCTGCCGTTGCTCGTCGTCATCCCGCCACCCCCGCAAGCTCGTTGTCGGTGTTCCCCGCCAGCTCGTCCAGCCCCAGCAGCAGCCGCAGTACCGGCACCACCGCGTCCGCGCGCCCGGCGTCCAGTTCCGCGCCGAACCCTGGTACCCCGGCAGCCGTCGCCGTCACCCCCATCCCCTTTCCTGGTCCGCGCCGCACCAGCTCCCCGAGCGTCCTGCGCACCCCCGGCTCGTACGACGAGAACGTGCGCCGCAGCAGCGGCAGCACATCGGTGAACGCCTCCGCCGGCACCCCGGTCAGCCACGCGTCCACCAGCCCGAGCAGACGCTCGTCGTGTACGAGCAGCAGCCCGCCCCCGCCGCCGACGAAGCCCTCGATCCACGCGGCCGCGTCCGCCGGTGGTGTCCCGGGCGAGAGCACCAGCCCCATCAGCCGCGCCGCCTCGTCGGCCCCCAACTCCCCCTCGTCCAGCAGAAGTCGCACGGCTCGCCCACGGATGACCCCCGGCACGGTGTCCCGCACGGCGAGGGTCCGCAGCACGGCACGCCAGCGGTCGCGCAGGTGACGGTGACCGGCCGCGCCGCCGTGCCCGGATCCGGGCACGTCGTCCAGCAGGGCAACCGCCCCGTGCACCGCGTCCACATGCCGCCGCATCTCCTCGGCGGCGTCCGTGTCCAGGGCGGCGCAGGCCGGGGGCAGACCGACGAAGACCCGCTCGGCGAGGCCCGCGGCGACCTCTGTCAGCGCCTGAGTGTCGGTGCCGCGTACGTCGCCGTAGCGCAGGGAGCGGACCAGGGCGGGCAGGGCCTGGGCGAGGTGGCCGACGTCCGAGTCGAGGGCCGCGCGGTCGGCGAGGACCTTCATCACCACCGGGAGCGCGTCGGGCAGGTCGGCCAGCAGGCAGTGCTCGGCGAGCGCGGTGACGTCGGCGAGGCTCTGCGCCCCGACGGCGTCCGCCTCCGCCTTGGCGGTCGACGCGGCGAGCACGGTGGTGCCCCACACGCCCGCCTCGGCGACCCGCACCGCCAACTCCGGTTCCCAGCGCAGCCGCCACGTCTCCCGGAACGTGCCCGTGCTCCCCCGCGAGGCGACCGGCTCGCCCCACTCGATACGCAGCAGCCGCAACCGGTGCAGCAGCCTGCTGCGCCCGGCGTCGGTCTCCTTGCGCAGGTCGAGCTCCAACTCCCGCTCCAGCGCCTCCGGTTTGAGCCGTAGCCTGCGCTGCGACCGGTCGAGGTCGCGCTGCAACGGCACGGCGGGCGCGCCCGGCGGCACCTCGCCCAGCACATCCCCGACGACGAGCCGGTCGTGCACCAGCGACAGCGGGACGTCCGAGCCCTCGCACAGCACCGCCCGCACCGCGTCGGTGGTCTCACCGAGCCCCGGCAGGGGACGGCCGCGCATCACCGCGAGGGTCTCCGCCAGCCGTACGGCCTCGATGACATGGGCCGAGGAGACGATCCGGTCCTCCTCCCGCAGCAGCCCCGCCACCTTGGTCATCCACCGCTCGATCGGCCGGTCCTGCGCACCGAAGAGATGGCCGTACCAACCCGGCGAGTCGATGCCCGCGCCGTACCCGCTGGCCCGGGACAGCCGGCGGTGCGTCCACGGCACCCAGGTCAGATCGGTTTTGACCTTGGGCAGCCCCTTCAGCAGTGCGCGGTCCGCCGCGACAGGCGTCCGCTGTCGCAGCGCGGGCACATGCCAGGCCCCGCAGACCACGGCCACGCCGTCCTCGAACTCCCGCTGCGCCGCCCGCACTTGGAGCCGCATGTACGCCTCGCGCACGAGGTCCCGGTCGTGTCCGCCGACCCCGTACGTCTCGCGCAGCGCCCCCATGGCCTCCTCCAGCGCGGTGAACGGCGCGAACGCGTCCCGCTCCCCCACCCCCCGGTGCTCGACCACGTCTTCCCACCAGCGCTCCGGATCGTCGTATCCGGCGGTCTCGGCAAGCACGGCGAGGGGATCGACGCGGACGTCAGGCGCGGACTCGTCGGTCGGCTCCGACTCCTCCGCATCCCCCGTGGGCTCGTCCTCCGTGTCCTTCCCCCAGGCCAGGGTGTGGGTGGCCGGGAGGTCGATGAAGCGGGCCGGGACCTCGTGCTCCAGGGCCCAGCGGATCGCGACCCATTCCGGGGAGAACTCGGCCATCGGCCAGAAGGCGGAGCGGCCCGGCTCGTCCACGGCGTGGGCCAGGAGGGCGACCGGCGGCCGCATGTCCTCGTCGGCGGCCAGCGGGATCAGCGCGTCGGCCTCGGGCGGCCCCTCGATCAGCACGACCCGTGGCCGGGCCGCCGTCAGCGCCGCCCGCACGGCCCGCGCCGAACCGGGGCCGTGGTGCCGCACCCCGAGCAACAACGGCTCAGCTCCGCTCACTTCGTCCCCCTCCCCTTCGGATCCAGCTCCATGTGGTGTCGTCGTCGACCGGTCCGCCGAATCGACCGGGGTCCCCTGCCCGGCTCACGCGCTCACCTCGCGGCAGGCCCGGTAGAAGTCCTTCCAGCCGTCGCGCTCCCGGACGACCGCCTCCAGGTACTCCTGCCAGATGACCCGGTCGGCGGCCGGATCGCGGACGACGGCGCCGAGGATGCCCGCGGCGACATCGCCCGGCCGCAGCAGTCCGTCACCGAAGTGGGCGGCCAGGGCAAGGCCGTTGGTGACGACGGAGATCGCCTCGGCCGTCGACAGCGTGCCGCTGGGCGACTTCAGCTTCGTCCGGCCGTCCGCCGTGATGCCGTCGCGCAGCTCGCGGAAGACGGTCACCACCCGGCGGATCTCGTCGACGCCCTCGGGCACCGACGGCAGGTCGAGCGAGCGGCCGATCTGGTCGACGCGGCGCGCGACGATCTCGACCTCGGCGTCCGCGCTCTCCGGCAGCGGCAGCACCACCGTGTTGAAACGGCGGCGCAGGGCGCTGGAGAGGTCGTTGACCCCGCGGTCGCGGTCGTTGGCCGTGGCGATCAGGTTGAAGCCGCGGACCGCCTGCACCTCCTGCCCCAACTCCGGTATGGGCAGCGTCTTCTCGGACAGGATCGTGATCAGCGAGTCCTGCACGTCGGCCGGGATGCGGGTCAGCTCCTCGACGCGCGCGGTCATCCCCTCCGCCATGGCCCGCATGACGGGGCTGGGCACGAGGGCGTCGCGGCTCGGCCCGTTGGCGAGCAACTGCGCGTAGTTCCAGCCGTAGCGAATCGCCTCCTCCGGAGTGCCGGCGGTGCCCTGCACCAGCAGTGTCGAGTCGCCGCTGACCGCTGCCGCGAGGTGCTCGGACACCCAGGTCTTGGCGGTGCCGGGCACGCCGAGCAGCAGCAGGGCGCGGTCGGTGGCGAGGGTGGTGACGGCGACCTCGACGATGCGGCGCGGGCCGACGTACTTGGGTGTGATCACCGTGCCGTCCGGCAGCGTGCCGCCGAGCAGATAGGTGGCGACCGCCCACGGCGACATCTTCCAGCGGACCGGGCGCGGCCGGTCGTCCTGCGCGGCCAGCGCGGCGAGTTCGGCCGCGAAGGCGTCCTCGGCGTGCGGGCGCAGCGCCTCGTTCGGCGCGCTCTCGTGCTCGCGCTCGGGCGTGGTTTCTACGGACACAGTCATGGCTGAGGCCCCCTCCAGCTCGGCCGGTTCGGATCTGGTGTCCACCGTGCACCACGGCACTGACAATCCGTTCTGACCTGCGGAAACGTGTGCGCGAGGCCGCCCGCCGGACTGCTCGCGGACCGATTGTCAGTGCCGGGATCTACCTTCGATGTCATGACTCAGCAGGGGGTGCGCTGGACGGCTGACCAGGTGCTGGCACTGGCGCCTGACGCAGCGTCACGCAAAGCGGGAAGCAAGCTCGGGGCGGCGGGGCCGTGGTCCGAGGCGGGCAGTTCTGACGAGGGGACGATGTGGGGGCTGTGCAAGGGCAGTGGCAGCAAGCCGTATCAGACGGTCATCGACATCGCGGACGCCGCGGGGCCGGCGTACAAGTGCAGTTGTCCGAGCCGCAAGTTCCCGTGCAAACACGCGCTGGGACTGCTGCTGTTGTGGGCGGGCGAGGACGGTGCGGTGCCGCCGGGGCAGGCGCCGGGGTGGGCCGAGGAGTGGCTGGCGGGACGGCGCAAGCGGACGGAGGAGAAACGGGCGGCGGGCGCGTCCGGTTCCCCGTCCGCCGCTGATCCGGAGGCGGCGCGGCGCCGGGCGGAGCGTCGGGCCGAGCGGATCACCGCTGGTACGGCGGAGTTGGAGCAGCGGCTGACGGACCTGCTGCGCACCGGCCTGGCCTCGGCGGAGCAGTCGGGGTACGCGCTGTGGGAGGAGACAGCGGCCCGCATGGTCGACGCCCAGGCCCCCGGACTGGCCGCGCGGGCAAGGGAGTTGGGGGCGATCCCGGCATCGGGCCCCGGCTGGCCGGTCCGACTGCTGGAGGAGTGCGCCCTGCTCCACCTCCTCGACCAGGCCTGGCTGCGCCGCGAGCGACTGCCCGACGACCTGGCGGCGACGGTCCGCTCCCGCATCGGCCTCCCCGGCTCGGCGGACGGCCCGCCGCTGCGCGACCGCTGGCTGGTCCTGGCCCAGTACGACACGGCGGACGCGAAACTGACGACACGAAGAATATGGCTGTACGGCACGGAGTCGGGCCGCACGAGCCTGCTCCTCTCCTACGGCGCGGCGGGCCGCGCCCCCGAGTTGGCGCTGCCCGTGGGACTGGCCCTGGAGGCGGAGATGTCCGCGTTCCCGGGCGCCGGGCAGCTCCGGGCGGCCCTGGGCGAGCAGTTCGCGCCGCCCTCTCCCACGACGGCGCGGCCGCAGGGGGTGACGACGGCGCGGGCCGCCGCCCGCTACGGGGAGGCGCTGCGGCACGACCCGTGGCTGGACGCGGTCCCGGTGACGCTGGACCGGGTCATACCGACCCCCGACGGCGACTCCTGGCAACTGGCGGACGCCGACGCGGACTTGGCGCTCCCACTCACCCCCACCGCCCGCTCCCGCCCCGGCCTGTGGCGACTGGTCGCCCTCTCCGGAGGCGCCCCGGTCAAGGTCTTCGGCGAGCTGGGCCACCGGGGCTTCACCCCGCTGACGGCCTGGCCGGAGGGGACCGGAGAGCCGGTGTCCCTGTGCTGAGCCCGCTCACGAACTCGACGGAAAGGCACGGCATGAACAGCACCTCCGCCGCGGGCGACTGGGAGGAACTCGTCACCACGGCACTGCTCGGCACGGACCGCCGTACACCTCCGGGGCACACGCCGGGCCAGGACGCACCCGTAGTGCTGCTGGACACGGCGGCCGTGGAGACCGTACGGCGGCGGGCGGGGCTGTGTCCGGCGCGGGCGGCGGAGCGCCCGGAGCCGGCCGCCCCCGACGCACGTCCGGCGCTGCCCGCGGCGGCGGCCCGCAGGCTGGCGATGCTCCTGGCCGACCGTCCCGGTGCGGGCGGCGGGGGCCGTAGGGGCACCTCACCGGATCTCATGGAGTTGCTGCCCCAGTGGCTCGCGGCGGCCAACGCGCGCGGATTCGCCGCCCCCGTCCAGGCCCTGCCCGCGCTGCTGGACGCGGCCCGGGGGCGTACGGATCTGCGGCCGGCGGCGCTGGAGTTCGCGGGCCCGCGCGCGCTGTGGCTGGCCCGGCTGAACGCGGACTGGCGGTTCGCCCTGCGCGCGACCCCGGGCGGCGGCGCGGCCCTGCCGGACCTCGACGACCCGGATGGGGTCCGACAACTGTGGCAGGAGGGGCTGTTCGCCGAGCGGGTCGCCCTGCTCGCGGCGATACGCGCACAACGACCGGACGCTGCACGTGAGTTGCTCGTCACGACCTGGACGACGGAGCGGGCGGAGGACCGGCTGATGTTCCTCGACTCGCTGCGGACCGGCCTCGCGGCCGAGGACGAGCCGTTCCTGGAGCAGGCGTTGGCCGACCGGAGCCGCAACGTCCGGGCCACGGCGGCGGAATTGCTGTCGGCGCTCCCGGACTCGGCACTCGCCGCACGGATGGCGGTCCGTGCGTCGGCCTGCGTGGCCGTCGACCGTACAAGCGCGGAACCGGGCCTGGTCGTCGAGGCACCGCACGAGTGCGACCCGGGCATGGAGCGGGACGGTGTGGTCGCCAAGGCTCCGACGGGACGGGGTGAACGCTCGTGGTGGCTGGGCCAGTTGGTGGAGGCGACACCGCTCGGGACCTGGGAGCGGCGGCTCGGCGGGCGTACACCCAGGGAGATCGTGGCGCTCCCGGTGGCGGACGACTGGCGGAGCGAACTGCACGCGGCGTGGTGCCGGGCGGCGGTGCGGCAGCGGAACGCCGAGTGGTCCCGGGCGCTGCTCGGCACCCCGTCGGCGCCCGAGGCAGGCGGGCCGGGCGCGGTGTCCCTGGCCGAACGCGCCAAGCTGCTGGGCACGCTCGGCGGGGACGAACGGGCCGAATGGGTGGCCGGGTTCATCGCGGCACAGGGGCTGTCCGAGGCGTTCCAACTGCTCGGGGTGTGCGCGGTGCCGTGGGCCGCGCCGCTGGGGCGGGCTGTGGTGGACGCGCTCAATATCGCGCGGGACGCGGGGAGTTATCCATGGAGCTTCAGTGGGGTGATGGGGCTGGCCGAGCGGTGTCTCGATCCGGCGGAGGCGAGTCGGCTCGACGGGCTGCTGGCGGTGCCGGACGAGTCGGAGGACGCGGCGCCGGGGGCGGGGGGTTATTGGGCGGAGGCGTTCCAGCGGCTCGTCACTACGTTGCGGCTGCGGGCGGCGATGGCGGAGGAGTTGGGGGCGGCGTAGAAGACAGGCGTCCGGCGCACCCCCGTCTCCCGGGAGCCCTACGCCCCGGCCGGCTGTCGCACGTTCTCCCTCACCCAGTCCACGATCGACTGGGTGGTCGCCCCGGGGGTGAAGATCTCCGCGACGCCCTTCTCCTTCAGGGGGGCGATGTCCGCCTCGGGGATGATCCCGCCGCCGAAGACCAGGATGTCCTCCGCCTCGCGCTCCCTGAGCAGCGCGATGACGGCGGCGAAGAGAGTGTTGTGGGCGCCGGAGAGGATGGAGAGGCCGATCGCGTCGGCGTCCTCCTGGATCGCGGTGTCGACGATCTGCTCGGGGGTCTGGTGGAGGCCGGTGTAGATGACCTCCATACCGGCGTCGCGCAGCGCCCGCGCGATCACCTTGGCCCCGCGATCGTGGCCGTCGAGCCCCGGCTTGGCCACCACCACGCGGATCGGACCGGCTGCCACACCCATCACTGCCTCCATGAAGCGACTGCGTGCATCCCTACCGACGGGTACCGCGGTACCCGCTTCAGTGCGGGAAGTGAACGAACGTTATCTCCAGCATCCCGCACCCGGCAGTTTCGCGGTGGATACCGAGGGGGAAATCACACGAAGGGACACGTTCACCGCGCAGCGTTCCAGCGGGAACAAGCGCAACGGGAGCCGCAACGAGGTCGCGGGAACCTTCGCGGTGGCCTCCCACGAGGGCACACGGGGGACGGAGCTGTCGTTCCGTGTGCCGACAGGAGGTCGGCCATGAAGGTCACCGGGGCTGCACTGCCCTTTCTCCCCCTCTGCCAGCGCCTCCTGCCCAGCAGGCTGGCGGGCCTCTCCATGACCCTCCTGAAAGCGACCGCCCTGGAGATCGCGATCCTCGCGGGCCACCTTCTCCTCTATCCGTCCGGCATGGCCCAGGAACGCCGGGCGCCGCTTCCTCCGGCCCCCTCCCCGGAGGACGCGGCGCCGCTGCCGACCGAGGCGAACCCCCCGGTGGTCCTGCTGCACGGGTTCATCGACAACCGCTCGGTCTTCGTGCTGCTGCGCCGTTCCCTGGCCGAGCACGGCCGCCGGCAGGTCGAGTCGCTCAACTACTCGCCGCTGACCTGCGACATCCGCACGGCGGCGGAGCTGCTGGGCCGGCACATCGAGGAGATCTGCGAGCGCACGGGCAGCAGGGAGGTGGACATCGTCGGGCACAGTCTCGGCGGGCTGATCGCGCGGTACTACGTGCAGCGGCTCGGCGGCGACCTGCGGGTCCGCACCCTCGTGACGCTCGGCACCCCGCACTCCGGCACCGCCGTCGTCCCGCTGGCCAACGCACACCCGATCGTCCGCCAGATGCGGCCCGGCTCGCCCGTGATCGAGGAGCTGACCCGCCCCGCCCCAGGCTGCCGCACGCACTTCGTCAGCTTCTGGAGCGACCTCGACCACCTGATGGACCCGCTGGAGACGGCCTGTATCACCCACCCCGACCTGATCACCCAGAACGTCCAGGTCAGCGGTATCGGCCACCTGGCCCTCCCGGTCCACCCCACCATCGCGACCGGCATCCGCCAGGCCCTCGACACCCCACGGACGCAAGCCCCCGCCGCCACCCAGCGGGGCGGCCTGACGGTGGCCTGACCGCTCCTACTGGTAGCAAGGATTCCCGCACAGGACGGTGACCGTGCCGACCTCCCCGGCCGAGACCACCGTCGCGCCCTGTGCCGGTGACGACCCGTGTGCGCGGCTGGTCTCCCAGGGCATGGGGGCGGCCGACGCAGCCGGGCCCACGATGCCGACGGTCACCGCGGCCAGCACGGCGGCGAGCCCCACACGCTTCAACATCCTCATCACGCTCTCCCTACGTCCGCCACGCCGGATGCCGTCGACCGCCAGTCAACGCACCCGGCCACCGACGCGGGAAGCATTTCCACGCCCTTCGAAGCATCCGCACAAGGAGTTGACAAGCGCCGAACAGCCTCAGACCTCGAACGCCAATCGAACGCCAGGCCAAACCCGTGCCCGCCGTCCCCCGAAACACGGCCGAATGCCCGTTTCCGGCGGACGCGAAACCTGACGAAGATTGTCGCGCCCGCATACCGCCGGGTACAGTCGCCGCACTGCTCTGGCAGCCCCTGTTGTCGGCGAAAGAGAAGTTGGTGAACGACCGTCACCCGTCGGGAATCATGACCACCCCGGCCCCGGCTTCCGATGCCGCCTCGGCGCAATTCGCGTCCTATGGCGGGCAGGATGCCCAGTACGGTGACTTCACCACGTACGGCGACCACACCGCCACGGGTTTTCACCCGGGCGCGGACGGCGGCCACGCCACCGCGAGCTTCGCCACCGACCCCCTCTTCGGCGACATGCCGGGCCACGGCCATGACGCCGGCCCGCACACCACCGGCGCCTACGACTCCTCGGCCTGGTCCACGGGTGCTCAACACACCCTGAACTACGACCCGTACGCCGCCCAGCACCACGCCGGCTACGACACGGGCGCCTACGAGACCAACGCCTGGTCGGCCGACTACCAGCAGCTCTCCGCCATCCCGCCGCAGAGCGCCGGCCCCGACACCAGCGGCCAGTGGGACGCGAACGCCTGGCTCCAGCCGGACCCCGCGACCCATACCGCGGCCCCCGCCGACCAGACCCAGCAGTGGGAATGGGGCACGCAGGCCTTCGACACGGGCGCGTACGACGCCACACAGTGGAACGCCGACGGCACGGCCGCCGACGCGACCACCACCTTCGAGCAGGCCTCGCACGAAGAGACGTACCGCGAGACCTACGACGAGACATACGGCGAGACGTACGACGAAGTCGCCCCGGAAAACGGCGAGTTGACGGCCACCGGCGAGCTGTCCGCGCTCGACGGGACCGAGTCGACACCGGACGGGCCCCAGTCTCACCCCGAACTCCTCGAAGACCAGGAGGAGTTCACCCCGGCCCCGGCCGCCGCCTCGCGCGCCGCGTCCCGGGGCGGCAGCCGCTCCCGGCGCCGTACGCCCCCGAAGCGCTCCGCGCTGCTGACCATCGCCGTACCGTCCGCGTGTGTGATGGGTGTCGCCGGGATCGCCGCCGCGTCCGTCGGCACGCTGACCGGTGGCGGCAGCGACACGACGGCCTCCGCCTCCGACGCGACCACCGTGAAGCCGGCCACCGCGAACAACAAGCTGGACGCCCAGATCAAGAGCCTCTCGGCGGGTGCCGACGACTTCGCCGACCGGGCCAGCCGTACGCAGGAACGTATCGACCTCAAGGCCCAGCAGGAAGCCGACAAGAAGAAGGCGGCGGCGGAGGCGGCCCGCAAGGAACGGCTGCGCCCCAAGTACGTGCTCCCGGTCACGCAGAAGGGCCTGAGCGCCTACTTCGGCCAGGCCGGCGTCAACTGGATGTCCGTGCACACCGGAATCGACTTCCCCGTGTCGTACGGCACGACGGTGATGGCCGCGACGGACGGTGTCGTCAGCACCAAGTGGAACAGCGCCTACGGCAACATGCTGATCCTGACCGCGAAGGACGGCACGCAGACCTGGTACTGCCACCTCTCCAGCTACCGGGTCGCTTCCGGTACGACGGTGAAGGCCGGCGACCCGATCGCGTACTCCGGGAACTCCGGCAACTCCACCGGCCCGCACCTGCACTTCGAGGTGCGCCCGGCGGGCGGCGCGGCGGTCGACCCGCTCCCGTGGCTTCGCAGCCACGGGCTCGACCCGACGTAACTCCCGCTCCGCCTACAGCTTTTCCACCGGCGCGTACCGCAGCAGCAGCCGCTTCGGCTTGGGCTCCCCGAAGTCGACGGTCGCCTCCGCGTTCGCTCCCGTGCCCTTCACACCGACCACCGTGCCGAGGCCGAACTGGTCGTGTGTGACCCGGTCCCCGACGGCCAGCGCGACGACCGGCTTCTCCGAGGTCCTGCGGGTGGCGAAGCCCGACGCGCCCGACGCCGAGGAACGCGAACGGGACGAGGACAGCGAGGCCGCGATGCCCGAGGCCGGACCGGTGGACGGCGGGGCGGCCATGGCGCCGGTCCGCTTCCACTCCACATGCGCGGCCGGGATCTCCTCCAGGAAGCGGGAGGGCGGGTTGTACGACGGCTGTCCCCAGGCGCTGCGCAGCGAGGAGCGGGTGAGGTACAGGCGTTCCCGCGCGCGCGTGATGCCCACGTACGCGAGGCGCCGCTCCTCCTCCAGCTCCTTGGTCTGGCCGAGGGCGCGCATGTGCGGGAAGACGCCGTCCTCCATGCCGGTGAGGAAGACGACCGGGAACTCAAGTCCCTTGGCGGTGTGGAGAGTCATCAGGGTGATGACTCCGGAGCCGTCCTCGTCCTCGTCGGGGATCTGGTCCGAGTCGGCGACGAGTGCCACCCGCTCCAGGAAGGCGGCGAGCCCCACGGGCGTCTCGCTCTCGCCGTCCCCTTCACTGTTCTCCTGCTCGAACTCCAGGGCTACGGCGGCGAGTTCCTGGAGGTTCTCGATGCGGGTCTCGTCCTGGGGGTCGGTGGAGGCCTGCAACTCGGCGAGATAGCCGGTGCGTTCGAGGATGGCCTCCAGGACCGTGGCCGGGCCGGCGCCGGACTCGACGATCGTGCGGAGGTCCTCCATCAGCGTGTTGAACTTCTTGACCGCGTTCGTCGACCGCGCGGCCATGCCGTACGCCTCGTCGACGCGGCGCAGCGCCTGCGGGAAGCTGATCTTCTCGCGCTGCGAGAGGGCGTCGATCATCGCCTCGGCGCGCTCGCCGATGCCGCGCTTGGGCACGTTCAGGATGCGGCGCAGCGGGACCGCGTCCTCCGGGTTGGCCAGCACACGGAGGTAGGCCAGGACGTCCCGGACCTCCTTGCGCTCGTAGAAGCGGACGCCGCCGACGACCTTGTAGGGCAGGCCGACGCGGATGAAGATCTCCTCGAAAACACGGGACTGGGCGTTCGTCCGGTAGAAGACGGCGACGTCCGAGGCCTTGGCCTCGCCCGCGTCGGTGAGACGGTCTATCTCCTCGGCGACGAACTGCGCCTCGTCGTGCTCGGTGTCCGCGACATAGCCGGTGATCTGCGCGCCCGCGCCCGCGTTGGTCCACAGGTTCTTGGGGCGGCGGGACTCGTTGCGCTCGATGACCGCGTTGGCGGCGGAGAGGATCGTCTGCGTGGAGCGGTAGTTCTGCTCCAGGAGGATCGTCGTCGCGTTCGGGTAGTCCTCCTCGAACTGGAGGATGTTGCGGATCGTCGCACCCCGGAAGGCGTAGATCGACTGGTCCGCGTCACCCACGACGCACAGCTCGGCGGGGGGCAGGTCGTGCTCGGCGGGCGGTACGTCCTCGTCGTGCGCGCCCGTCCCGACCAGCTCGCGCACCAGGGCGTACTGGGCGTGGTTGGTGTCCTGGTACTCGTCGACCATGACGTGCCGGAAGCGGCGGCGGTAGTGCTCGGCGACGTCCGGGAAGGCGCGCAGCAGATTGACCGTCGTCATGATCAGGTCGTCGAAGTCGAGGGCGTTGGCCTCGCGCAGCCGCGACTGGTACATCGCGTAGGCCTGGGCGACGGTCTTCTCGAAACCGTCGGTGGCCTGGGCGGCGAAATCCTCCTCGTCGATCAGCTCGTTCTTCAGGTTCGAGATCTTGGCGCTGAAGGACTTCGGGGGGAAGCGCTTCGGGTCGAGGTCCAGGTCGCGGCAGACCAGGGCCATCAACCGCTTGGAGTCGGCGGCGTCGTAGATCGAGAACGAGGACGTGAAGCCAAGCTTCTTCGACTCGCGGCGCAGGATGCGCACACACGCGCTGTGGAAGGTCATCACCCACATCGCGTTGGCGCGCGGGCCGACGAGGTGCTCGACGCGCTCCTTCATCTCGCCCGCGGCCTTGTTGGTGAAGGTGATCGCGAGGATCTGGCCCGGGTGCACATTCCGCTCGCCGAGCAGATGGGCGATGCGGTGGGTGAGCACGCGGGTCTTGCCTGAGCCCGCGCCGGCCACGATGAGCAGCGGGCTGCCGGAGTGGACGACGGCCGCGCGCTGGTTCTCGTTCAGTCCGTCCAGGAGTGCGGCCGGGTCCACCGCGGGGCGCGGGGCGCCGTCCCGGTAGTAGGCGTCCCTGCTCGCGGGCACGCCGAACTGCCCGTCGAACAGGTCGTCCGGAGCCTGCTCCGGTCCGTACTCGTCGTCGGGCGGCGGCGGGGGCTCTTCCTCGTGGGCCGGAGGGGCCTTGAGATCCGCCAGGAAGCTGTCGTCAAAGAGGCTGCTCATCGCTCTCCGAGTTTAGGGCGCCCCACTGACAACCGACCGCCACCCCGAGAACTCGGCACATTTCACGGTCCAGAACCGTCCCGTCACGATCAGCGACGATCGGTCCCGTTCATGGCCAAGGTCACGAAAATGTATCGGGCATATCGAACATCAACCTTCACACGGGCCACACGAGTTGGTTAGCGTTCGATCAAGTCGCAGGCCCGCAGGGCAACTTTGGAAGGGGTCGGCTCCTTTGGCGTCGTCGCACCGCAAGCCGCGTTCCGCGGGCTCGCGCATCGCAGGCATACGGACCCCCGTCATCGCCACGGCCGCACTCACCTCGGTGGCCCTCCTCTCCCAGACCGCGAACGCGGCCCCCGCCGCAGACGACGGCAAGCCCAGCGTCGAAGAGGTCGAGAAGAAGGTCGACGACCTCTACCGCCAGGCGGAGTCGGCGACCGACAAGTACAACGCGGCCAAGGAGAAGACGACCAAGCAGCGCAAGCGCGTCGACACCCTCCTGGACGACGTGGCCCAGCGCACGCAGAAGCTCAACTCCGCGCGCGAACAACTGGGTTCGTTCGCCGCCGCGCAGTACCGCACCGGGGCCTCCGCTCCCGACACCGCGACCTTCCTGCTCGCGGACAGCCCGCAGGACTACTTCGACCAGACCCAGTTGATGAGCCGGCTGACCAGCCGCCAGAAGGACGCGGTCGACGCGTACGTCACCGAGCAGTCGGCGACGATGAAGAAGCGCCAGGAGGCGTCCGAGAGTCTCCAGACGCTGGGCGACACACAGAGCGACCTGAAGACGGCCAAGGCCACCGTCCAGAAGAAGCTCTCCACCGCGCGGGAACTGCTCTCACAGCTCACCGCGCAGGAGAAGGCGCGCCTCGCGGCGATCGAGAAGAAGAAGCAGCAGGAGGCCGCGGCCGAGGCGGCGGCCCTCGCGAAGCGGCAGGCGGAGGCGGCGAAGAACACCTCTTCCGGCTCCTCGACGTCGACATCGTCATCCTCGTCCTCCACCGACGGCTCGTACGCCACCAAGGCCGCCAAGGCCCTCGCCTTCGCCCGCGCCCAGGTCGGCAAGCCGTACGTCTGGGGTGCCACAGGACCCGGCTCCTACGACTGCTCGGGCCTCACCCAGGCCGCCTGGAAGGCCGCCGGAGTCACCCTCCCGCGCGTGACCACCGACCAGGTGAACGCCGGCACGACGGTCTCCCTGGCCGACGCACAACCCGGTGACCTGGTCTTCTTCTACGACGACATCAGCCACGTCGGCATCTACATAGGCAACGGCATGATGATCCACGCCCCGAAGCCCGGCGCCTACGTCCGCGAGGAGTCGATCTACTACGGCGGCACGTCGATCATCCACAGCGTGGTACGGCCCGCCTGAGCGGAGTTCGTGGGCGCACGCACGCGTGCAGGTGTTTTTGAGGTCCACGCGCGCGTGGCCCCCCGTCGGCGCCGGGGCGGCTCCCTAGCATCGGACCATGTCCGGTACCTCCCGTTTCCGCGCCTGGTGGGCGCAGCGCCCGCCGGCGGCCGGAGCCGCCGTGATGGCGACCGGCATCGTGTCGGTCGGCCTCCATCTCCGCGGGTACGAGGTGCTGTCCCGGATCGCCTTCGCGGTGGCCTGCGTCTGCTGGCTGGGGCTGGCCGCGGACTTCGCCGTACGGCTGCTGTGGGACCGGCGGCGGTGGCTCACGGAGGCGGGGTCACCGGGCGCGCTGACGGCCGTGGCCGCGACCGCCGTACTCGGGACCCGGTTCTCGCTGGCGGGCGGACAGACGGTGGCGGAGGCGCTGCTGGCGCTGGCCGCGGTGCTGTGGCCGGCGCTGCTGGTGCGGGTCGTGCGGAACTGGCAGGGGCGCATGCCCGGGACCGTGTTCCTGGGCTGTGTGGCCACGCAGTCGCTGGCCGTGCTGGCGGCCACGCTCGCCGCGGCCGAGTCGGTGGCCTGGCTCGCGCACACGGCGCTGGTGCTTTTCTGGTTCGGGCTGGTGCTCTACGGCTTCGCGCTGGCCCGTTTCGAAATGCGGCAGGTGATCACGGGGGCCGGTGACCACTGGATCGCGGGCGGCGCGCTGGCCGTCTCGGCGCTGGCCGGTTCGAAGCTGATCGCCGCGGACAGCGCACGGCTGTATCTATGGAACTCCGACAACCGAGGCGTCCTGCGGGCCGTGACCGTGACGCTGCTGGTGCTCGACCTGGCCTGGTGCGTCGTCCTGGCGGCCGCCGAGGTCGCCCGGCCCAGGCCGCGTTACGACGTGCGCCGCTGGTCGACGGTGTTCCCGCTCGGGATGACGGCGGCGGCCACACTGTCCGTGGGCAGCGCCGTGGACATCTCCTGGCTCCGGACGCCCGGCGAGGTGGTGCTGTGGATCGCGGTGGCGGTCTGGCTGGTGGTCGCCACGGGGACGGTCCGGTCCTACCTCGCCGCCCCGTCGGAGGTCACGTCCACAGGACTGCGATGAAGATGTTCGCCATGGTGAGCCCGCCCACCAGCGCGAACTGACTCTTGTCGACGCTCTCCTCGTCCCGCTTCACATAGACGAGCCCGAGGATCACGACCAGCAGCGCGAGCTTGATGCCGATCTTGATGTTGTTGACGTGCTGATCGTCGGCCTGGTTGAGGCCGACCAGGATCGCGCCGGTGACCAGCATGGTCAGCGCGCCGTGCAGCATGCCGGGGACGAAGCGGGCCGTGCCCTGGCCCATCGCCTTCATCTGGGTGAGGAAACCGCCGAGCAGCGCCGCGATGCCGATGATGTGCAGGCCGACGAAGAGATGGATGAGTACGTCCATGAGGCCGGAGCCTAGCCAGGGGCCCGGGCGCCGACCGACACCGCCCCTCCCCACCCGTCTCCGGCCCTTGCATATATGCGGCCCATAGCAGCGTGTCCTGACCTGCCGCGCCGGAACCGCCGCATCGGTCAGCGCGCCGCGAGAAGGCGGCGCCCTCGGACCGGGATCACAGTCATTTACCGATGTTTTTCGGTCATCTCATGCCAGTTCCGTATATGCGTTACCGGGCCGTCATCATCAGGTTTAGCGTCCTCCACCAGGTGACCGGCTCCCCACCGCCGTCCGGACCAGGGGCGGCAGTCGGACATCACCGCCGAGAAGGTCCGGCGGCGGCCCGCTCCCCCTGTGCGGGCCGCCGCCGGACGCGCAACCGCCCGCTCCCCCGGCGGTCGTACGAAAGGACGTGCAGTCCACGTGGCAGCGCACCGCAAGCCCCGACAGCGCTCGCTCAGCGGCAATACGGCCCGGACCGCCGCAACGATCGCCCTCGCGGGCGCGGCGACGGCGACGGGCTTCGACGGGACCTCGCACGCCGAGCCGCAGCTCACACCGACGCAGGTCAAGGCCAAGGTGGACAAGCTGTACCAGGAGGCGGAGGTCGCGACCGAGAAGTACGACGGCGCGAAGGAGAAGGCGGACGCCGCCGAGAAGAAGCTGAACACCCTGCGGGACGAGGCGGCGCGCAAGACGGAGAAGCTCAACTCCACCCGGGAAGCGCTGGGTTACGTCGCCGCCGCGCAGTACCGCGGCGGCGGGATCGACCCGGCGGTGCAGCTCATGCTCTCCGACGACCCCGAACAGTATCTGGACGGCGCCGAGTTCGCCGACCGGGTGGGCCACCGGCAGACGCAGGCGGTCGCACTCGTACGGCGACAACTGCGCGAGATCGAGCAGTTGCGCGGCGCCGCACATATCGAGCTGACCTCGCTGAAGTCCCGGCAGGCGGAGCTCGGCAGGCAGAAGAAGACGATCAACGGGAAGCTGGACCAGGCACGGCGGCTGCTGTCCGGGCTGACCGCGCAGCAGCGGGCCCAGGTCGGGGACGGCACGGCCGGTGGCACCGGACGCGCGTCACGGTCCTCGACGACGGCACGGGGGGCGCTGGACGCGCCCGGCTCCTCCGCCGCGGCGGCCGACGCTCCCAACTCCCGTGCGGCGGCGGCCGTTTCCTACGCCTACCAGAAGCTCGGCAGCCCCTACGTCTGGGGCGCGACGGGCCCCAACGCCTTCGACTGCTCGGGCCTCGTCCAGGCCGCCTACAGCTCCGCCGGTGTCTCGCTGCCCCGCACGACCTACGCCCAGATCAACGCCGGCCGACGGGTCTCCCGGTCCGAACTGCGCCCCGGCGACCTGGTGTTCTTCTACTCGGGCATCAGCCACGTCGGCATCTACGTCGGCGACGGCCAGATGATCCACGCCCCGAACCCGACCGCTCCGGTACGTCTGGCGCCGATCGACCAGATGCCGTTCGCCGGGGCGACGCGGGTGGTGTGAACTCCCTTTCCGGTCACACCAGTCGGCGGGCCGTCGCCCAGCGGGTCAGCTCATGCCGGTTCGACAACTGGAGCTTCCTCAGCACCGCCGAGACATGGGACTCGACCGTCTTCACCGAGATGAACAGCTGCTTGGCGATCTCCTTGTAGGCATAGCCGCGCGCGATGAGGCGGAGCACCTCGCGCTCGCGCTGGGTGAGACGGTCGAGGTCCTCGTCGACCGGCGGGGCGTCGGTCGACGCGAAGGCGTCGAGGACGAAGCCGGCCAGGCGCGGGGAGAAGACCGCGTCGCCCTCCTGGACGCGAAAGACGGAGTTGACGAGGTCCGTGCCGGTGATCGTCTTGGTGACGTAGCCGCGGGCACCGCCGCGGATCACCCCGATCACGTCCTCCGCCGCGTCCGACACGGACAGGGCGAGGAAACGGACGGGCTGCTCGGCGTCGCTCATCAACGGGGCGCAGCGGCGCAGGACTTCGACCCCGCCGCCGCCCGGCAGATGGACGTCGAGGAGGACCACCTCGGGGCGGGTCGCGGTGATGACCGTGACCGCCTGGTCGACGTCGGCGGCCTCGCCGACCACCTCGACACCGGTCTGCTCGGTCCGGCCGATCTCGGCCTGGACCCCCGTACGGAACATGCGGTGGTCGTCGACGAGGACCACGCGCACGTGACGCCCGCCCGCGCCCCCGCCGGTCGGCTCCACAGGCTCGTTCGTCTCGGTCGTGTCGCTCATGACGTCTTCTCCGCCCTCTCCATCTCCAGCTCGACCTCGGTACCGCCGTCGGGCACCGCGCGCAGGCGTGCCGTCCCGCCGTGGCGCTCCATACGGCCGATGATCGATTCTCTGACGCCCATGCGGTCGGTGGGTATCGAGTCGAGGTCGAAGCCCGGTCCGCGGTCACGGACGGACACGAAGACCTTCTTCCCCTCCACCTCGGCGTAGACCTGTACGGCGCCGCCCTCGCCACCGTACTTGGCCGCGTTCACCATCGCTTCGCGCGCGGCCTGCATCTGGGCGCCGATCCTGTCGTCGAGCGGGCAGTCGCCGACGACGACGACCTCGATGGGCACGCCGTGCTTGTCCTCGACCTCCGCCGCGCTGCGCCGCACCGCCTCGGCGAGGGTGTCGGGTTCGTCGGCCTCGTCCTTGCCGGTGCCCTCCGGTTTGTAGAGCCAGGCACGCAGGTCGCGCTCCTGGGCACGGGCCAGCCGGCGCACCTCGCTCGGACTCTCCGCGTTGCGCTGGATCAGGGTCAGGGTGTGCAGCACCGAGTCGTGGACATGGGCGGCGACCTCGGCGCGCTCCTGGGCGCGGATGCGCATCAGGCGCTCCTCGGAGAGGTCCTGGGTCATCCGCACGAGGTAGGGGCCGGCGAGCAGGGTGATGCCGACGAGGACCGCGAGGGCCGCCTGGAGGACCGAGCCGAGGTGGGCGGCGGAGCCCTGCAGCACGAAGATCGCGGTGGCACCGGCGGTGACCAGCAGGACTCCGCCGCACGCGCGCAGCAGGCTGAGCGTACGGCGGCGGCTGCCGACCTCGGCCCAGCGGGCACGGCGGGCATTGTCCGCCTGGCGCCAGACGAGGGCGACGCCCGCACCGACGAGGACGGTCGGGAAGAGGTAGGCCTTGGCGCCGTCGCCCAGGTTCACATTGCCGACGAAGACCAGTGCCACGACGACCATGAGGAGCAGGGCGACGATCTGGCCCTTGTCGGGCTTGCGGGCGACGAGTCTGCGGCGGCCGTCCGGCGAGGTCTCGGTGGAGACGAGGGACGGGGGCCGCTGACCGGCGACACCGCCGACGCCGAGCGGCACGAAGAACCAGAACGAGGCGTACAGCAGCGCGCCGAGTCCGTCCGCGAGGAAAAGCCCCACGAACACCAGCCGCACCCAGATCACGGGCAGCCCGAGATGCCCGGCGAGGCCCCGCGCCACACCACCGAGCCAGCGTCCGTCACTGCTGCGGTAGAGCTTGCGCGGCGGCCGCGGGTCCTCGACTGGCAGTGCTGCGGCTTCCGGCATGCCACCGATGTTCACACGCCCCGCCGTCCGGGGCATCAGGGTCGACCCCCGAGACTGCCCTGATCTTCGAAAACGGCGGCCTGCGGGCGGATTTCAGGGTTCGGCCAGGGTCGTCCCGACTGCCATCGGGGCCCCGGGCCGGGCAGCATGGACGCATGACAGATCACGAGCGCGCCGCGACGGGGCAGGGACCCGGCTCCGGCCCGGGCCCGGCAGCGGGCGGCGGGCCGCAGGACGCCGTGCCCGCCGCGGGCGCCGCGTCGCCGCCGGGTGCCGCGCCCGGCGACCCCACCGCGGCCGCGGCCGCGCCTCCGCACCGCTTCAGGCGGGACCGGCGGTTCAAGGTGCTCGCGGGGGTGTGCGCGGGGCTCGGCCGGCAGTGCGACATGGACCCGGTGATCTTCCGCATCACGCTCGCCGTGCTCTCGGCGACGGGCGGCATCGGCCTCATCTTCTACGGCTTCGCCTGGCTCTTCGTCCCGTACGACGACGAGGAGGAGAACGAGGTCCGCAAGCTCTTCACCGGCCGGGTCGACGGTCAGGCCCTGGCGGCCGTGCTGTTCGCGCTGGTCGGCTGCGGCGTCTTCCTGTCGATGCTGAGCAACGCCAGCGTGCTCACCTTCGCCGTCGTCCTCTCCCTGCTGCTGGCCGGCGCGGGGTACTGGTCGCGGCAGCGCGGCGCCCCCGACCCCGACCCGCTGGCCGCGCAGGCCGTCGCCGACGCCCCTCCGGAGGCCCAGGCGCCGCCGGTGCCCGCCTCCTACCCCTCCTGGTGGCGTGACCCGATCGTCAAGGACGGCACGCATGTCGGTGGCACCGGCTATCTGTGGGGCCCCGGAGACTCCCGCGGCCGTGATATCGCGGACGTGATCGACATCGGCATCGGCCCCTCGTACCAGCACTGGCCCGAGGACCGGCGGACCCCGCGCCCGCCGGTCCCCAAGCCGCGCGGCCCGCGCTGGATCGGCGGCTGGGTGTTCCTCCTCGCCCTGTGCGCGGGCGCCCTCGGCACCGCCGTGAAGTGGGACGACCAGGCGCTCGGCACCAGCCTGCAGACGGGCCTGGCCTGTGCGCTCGTCGTGTTCGGCCTGGGCATCGCGCTGAGCGCGTTCCTGGGGCGTACGGGGGCGGGCTCGGTGTTCCTCGCGATCGTCACGGCCGGCCTGCTGGCCGCCTCGGCGGCCCTGCCCAAGGACCTCACCACCCACTGGGAGCGCCTCACCTGGCAGCCCGCCGCGGTGGCCGACGTCCAGGCGAAGTACGACCTGGGGAACGGGGTGGGCACGCTGGACCTGACCCGGCTGCGGCTGACCAAGGGCCAGACGGTCGCGACGGACGCGGAGGTCGGTGTCGGGCAGTTGAAGGTGATCGTGCCGTCGGACGTGACGGTGGTGCTGGATGTGGAAGTGGGCGTCGGGGACATCCGGTTGCCCGGTGACAACAAGAAGGACGTGGACGTGGAGCCGGGCAAGCACCAGCAGGTCACCCTGACCCCGGCGGCGGGCGTCAAGAGCACCGGCACGCTGGACCTGGACCTCCAGGTCGGCGTCGGACAGGCGGAGGTCAGCCGTGCCGCGTCATGAGTTCCAGCCCGGGAAGCTGGTCGCCGGTCTCTTCTTCGTCGCCGCGGGCGTGGTCTACGCCGGGGACGCGGGCGGGCTGTGGGTGACCGAGTGGTTCGCGGTGATCCCGCTGGTCACGGTCGGCCTGTTCCTGGCCGGCGTGGTGGCGGGTGTCAACGGCGCGATCCGCAGACGCCGTAAGGCCGGCCGTACGCGCACGGCCGACCCCGGTCCTGAGATATCCGGCTGACTACCGGTAGCCGCCCGCCCGTTGCCTTCGCCTCGCGCGGAGTGCGGCGTCCAGGGAGAACACGGAGGCGCCCGCGAGGACGAGGGGCAGCCAGGCCATCAGATAGGCGAGGTCGTTGCCGTAGTAGTACGGGCTGTTGGCCCAGCTGATGGTCAGCCACAGGCTGAGCGAGATCAGCGCGCCGCCGAGTGCGGCGATGCGGGCCAGCAGGCCGATCAGGGTGCCGATGCCGACGGCGAGTTCACCGAAGGCGATGGCGTAGCCGAAGCCGACGGGGTTCTTCAGGGCCAGGTCCACCAGGGCCGGGATCGCCGCGGAGTCGCGGACCGCGCGCATCGTCTCGCCGATCGAGCCGGCGCCGGAGGACTTCATGAAGGCACTGTCGGTGAGTTTGTCCAGGCCGGCGTAGATGAAGGTGACGCCGAGGAAGACGCGCAGTGGGAGCAGGGCATATCGGGTGGCGGTGTCCCGCCAGCTCCGGTCGCCGTCGAGGTACGGGGTTTGCGTATCCATTCGAGTGCCGTGAGTCATCGCCCTTAGCCGCCTCTCGCCCGCCGTTGACCCCTCAACAAGACCATACGTACGAAAAGGGGGACCCGCTCAACCATGCTGCAGCCAGTTTTCCCGACCTGGGCCCGACTCGGGCGGTGGTCGGCCCGCTTCTGCCGGCGTCAGTCCGTTACGTCGACCGTGCAGGTGTTCGTCTCCACGCCCGCCGCCGTCACGACCTGGACCTCCACGCGTCCGGGCTCGACGTCGACCGGGACGGGCACGGTGAGGAGGGTGTCCGTGGGGTTGGAGAAGCCGCCGGTGACCGGGACCAGGGGGACGTGGACGTTGACCGGGCCGATGCGGACGACCATCCGGGAGAGCCGGTCCGCGGTCTGGGCGCCGGCGGGTACGAAGCCGGCGCCGCGGATCTCGATGTCGTCGCCGGTGCGGATGGGGGCGTCCAGGTCGCCCGCCTCGCGGGAGCGCACCACCGAGAGGATGACCGGGCGGCCGCCCTCGGCGTACTTGCCGGCCAGGTATGTCGCGGCCGAGATCAGCACCACCACCGCCAGCCCCCAGGGCAGGTCGGGCAGTTGGTCCGGGCGGCGGGCGAGGCGTACGGCGACGAAGACGAGGGCGACGGCGCTGATCACGACGTACTGGATGTCGGCGAAGGTGCCTCGGCCCGCGTCGTCGGTGAGGAGGTCGGCCGCGCGGGGGCGGTCGGCGGGGATCTTCTGGAGGCGCTGGCCGAGGACACGCAGGCCAACGACCCGGCGTACCAGCACGGCGATCGCGCAGACCACGGCGAGGACGGTCACCACACCGGCGCCGCGGGCGAGTTCGAGGCCGGAGATGAGGGCGTCGCGTTCGGCGTGGTCGGAGGCGGCGGCGAGGCGGCCAGCCAGGACCAGTACCGCGTACGCGACGAACAGCACCCAGGAGACGGCCACCGCGCGGGAGGTCGAGAGCCGGTTGTCCTCACCGATGACCGGCGCGAGCGCCCCGCCGCGCGCCCGGTGGAACCAGGAGGCGGCCGTGACCGCACCGGCCACCACGAGCGCGGCCAGCAGCCCGGCCGTGCGGGCCGATGTCCAGCCCGCGCCGATCGCGGTGAGCGACTGCACCAGCAGCAGTGTGACGAAGGCTCCCCACACCGCGAAGGCGGTGCGGTGCCACAGGCGGGCCAGCCAGGCGCCGCCCTCGGCGCGGCCGCGTTCGGCGACGTCGTCGGCGGACTGGGTCAGTTCGTCCGAGACCCACTGCCGGGAGGCGGACGCCGAGTGCGCCACCGCCGCGGGCAGCCCCTCGCCGGCCGCGAAGCCGTCCCGCTTGACGAGGAACGCGGCGACCGCGCGCCGATGCCCCTCACGTGCTCCGTGCGGGCAGTCCCCGCAGGTGCAGCCGCCTCCGTGGGCACCGACGTGCTCGCCGCCCTGTCTCGCCTCCTGCACCGCCACGCCCGACGCCTGCCTTCCCCACCGTGATCCGACACAACTCCCGCACGACAACAGCGGATTGTGCCCTACGGGACACGGCCTGCGGTCGGCAGGTCTGGTCAGCGCGGGTGAAGTGCCCGCCGCCGTGTTGACCCGGCTGCGAGAATTTCCCTATGGCCGAGATCATCCAGCGGGACGGGACCTGGGTCTTCGACGGCACAACGGTCCGGATCACGCCGGGACTTCACCGCTCCGTGCCTCTGTTCCGGCAGACCTACGGCGAGATCGCGGTGCCCCTCGAAGCCGTCGCGGGGGTCGTCTACGAACCCGAGCGCAAACGCGGCCGGTTGCGGTTGAGACTGCGCGAGGGCGCCGACCCGCTGCTCCAGGCGACCGGCGGACGGCTGCCGGACGCGGCCGATCCCTACCGGCTGATCGTGGACATCGACCGGTCCGGGATCGCCGAGTACGTGGCGGAGGAGATCCGGCACGCACTGCTCCTCGACCAGATCCCCAAGGAACCCACCAGGACCTATCTCCTCCCCGGCCCGCCGGTCCCCGTCTCCGTCCGCTCCTCGGACGGCACGGTGTCCTTCGACGGCGCCCAGGTGCGCATCGACTGGGCCGACACCTCCGAGCGCGTCAAGCGGGCGACCGGGCCGCGCATAGTCGCCGTGGGCGATCTCGTCCAGGTGGAGTGGCTGCCCAACTCCGGCTACGAGGACGGGTTCATGCGGTTCGTGACCCGCGAGACGGTGTTCTCCAAACTGCCGCCGGAGAAGGACCCGTACGCGCTCGATCTGTGGGGCAGCACCCGGCGCGACCTGCTCACCGCGCTGGTCGCTACGGCGGTGACCGCGCGGCTGCCGCACCCCTCGGCGCGGGAGCAGAACGGCGAGTTCACGGACCGGCCCCCGCACGCGGCCACCGTCCCGCCCCCGGCCGACCATCACGACGTACTCCTGCGCAGACTGCGGGAGTTGGGCGAGCTGCACCGCGAGGGGGTGCTCACGGACGAGGAGTTCAGGATGACCAAGACGGCCGTGCTGCGCGGTTTCGGCTGAGGGCGTCAGCTCAGGAGGTCCGGCTCGCTGCGGCTGATGTCCTGCCACAGGGGCTGGTAGTTGATCCACGCGACCAGGTCGCCGCCGGTCTGTTCTCGGGTCGCGACGGCGAGTTTGTGGTCGATGAGCAGCGGCCGGCCGGCCGCCTTCGCGAGGAGCTGGACCTGGCAGGAGCGTTCCATGGACACGAACCACCAGGCCGCCGCGTCCACCGAGTCGCCCACGGTGAGCAGCCCGTGGTTGCGCAGGACGAGCGCCTTGCGGGAGCCCAGCGCGGCGGCGATCCGTTTGCCCTCCTCGGCGTCGACGGAGACGCCGCTGTAGGCGTCGTAGAGCGCGTGGTCCTCGTAGAAGGCGCAGCTCTCCTGGCTGATCGGGTCGAGGAAGTCGCCGAGGGCCGAGAGCGCGCGGCCGTGCACGGAGTGGCAGTGGGCGACCGAGACGACGTCCGGGCGGGCGGCGTGGACCTGGGAGTGCACGGTGAAGGCGGCCTGGTTCACATGGTGGCGGCCCTGGAGCACCTGCCCGTCGGAGTTGGCCAGCACCAGATCGCTGACGGTGACGTGCCGGAAGGGCATCCCGAAGGGGTTGACCCAGAAGCAGTCGGTGAACTCCGGGTCGCGGGCGGTGATGTGCCCCGACACCCCGTCCTCGAAGCCGAGCCGGCCGAAGAGGCGCAGGGCGCCCGCGAGCCGTTCCTTGCGATGCCGGCGTTCGTCCTCGGCCGACTCGTGCATCGGCGGCATGGCGAACCGCAGCCGGTCGGTGGGCAGGGGGGAGGGCGGCGTCGGCCCGTGCATCGGTCCTCCAGCACTGGGTTTGTTGTAAGGGCGGAAGTTACCGCCGGTCGGTCGAAAAGGGCAGTGCCGATCTGTAAAGACGACAGAGGTTGTCGGTTATCGGCGGAACACTCGCCGTATGACAGCGAACTGGGCCGCCTTCACCGCGGCCGAACCGGACCTCGCCGCGACGGTCGAAAAGCGTTTCGGCGCCTTCACCCACCACGTTCTCGCGACCCTGCGCAAGGACGGGTCGCCGCGTACCACCGGGATCGAAGTGCGTTTTCTGGACGGGGAGTTGTGGCTCGGGATGATGCCCGACTCGCTCAAGGCGCTGGATCTGCGGCGCGACGCGCGCTTCGCGCTCCAGGCGAACCCGGGGGCGGGCACGGAGATGGGCGGCGGGGATGTGCGGGTCGCCGGGCGGGCGGTGGAGGTGACGGATGCCGGGGTGAAGGGGGCGTACAGCGAAGAGGTGGAACCGCCGGAGCCGTTCCACCTCTTCCGCACCGAGCTGACGGAGGTCGTGCGGACCTACGTCGAGGACGAGAAGTACCTGGTCGTCCAGATCTGGACGCCCGGGGTGCCGGTGCGCACCATCAGGCGTACCTGAGGGCTACTCCCACTCGATGGTCCCCGGCGGCTTGCTCGTGATGTCGAGGACGACCCGGTTGACGTCGGCGACCTCGTTGGTGATCCGCGTCGAGATCTTCGCGAGGACGTCGTACGGCAGCCGCGACCAGTCGGCGGTCATGGCGTCCTCGGAGGAGACCGGGCGCAGGACGATCGGGTGGCCGTAGGTGCGGCCGTCGCCCTGGACGCCGACGCTGCGGACGTCCGCGAGGAGGACCACCGGGCACTGCCAGATGTCACGGTCGAGGCCGGCCGCAGTCAGCTCCTCGCGGGCGATGGCGTCGGCGTCGCGGAGCAGGTCGAGGCGGTCCTTGGTGACCTCGCCGACGATCCGGATGCCCAGGCCGGGGCCGGGGAAGGGCTGGCGCTGGACGATCTCGTCCGGCAGGCCCAGCTCCTGGCCGACCATCCGGACCTCGTCCTTGAACAGCTTGCGAAGCGGTTCGACCAGTTGGAATTCGAGGTCCTCGGGGAGACCGCCGACGTTGTGGTGCGACTTGATGTTGGCCGTGCCGGTGCCGCCGCCGGACTCGACGACGTCCGGGTAGAGCGTGCCCTGCACCAGGAAGGCGACCTCGGGGCCCGCGTCCGCGATGATCTCGGCCTGCGCCTGCTCGAAGACGCGGATGAACTCACGACCGATGATCTTCCGCTTCTGCTCGGGGTCGGAGACCCCGGCGAGCGCGGTGAGGAAGCGCTCCTCCGCGTCGACGACGACCAGCTTGACGCCGGTCGCGGCCACGAAGTCCTTCTCGACCTGCTCGGTCTCGCCCTTGCGCATCAGACCGTGGTCGACGTAGACGCAGGTGAGCTGGTCGCCGATGGCGCGGGCGACGAGGGCGGCCGCCACGGCGGAGTCGACACCGCCGGACAGACCGCAGATCGCGCGCTTGTCGCCGACCTGCTCGCGGATCAGGGCGACCTGCTCGTCGATGACGTTGCCGGTCGTCCAGTCCGGGGTGAGGCCCGCGCCCCGGTACAGGAAGTGCTCCAGGACCTGCTGGCCGTGCGTGGAGTGCATGACCTCGGGGTGGTACTGGACGCCGTAGAGCTTCTTCTCGTCGTTCTCGAAGGCGGCGACCGGGACGACGTCCGTGGACGCGGTGACCGTGAAGCCCTCGGGGGCCGCGGAGCAGGCGTCGCCGTGGGACATCCACACCGACTGCTCGTCCGGGGTGCCCTCGAAGAGCGTGGAGGACGACCGGGAGACATGCAGCGGAGTACGGCCGTACTCGCGGGCGCCCGTGTTGTCGACGGTGCCGCCGAGGGTGGTCGCCATGAGCTGGAAGCCGTAGCACATGCCGAAGACCGGGACGCCGGCCTCGAAGAGGGCGCGGTCGAGGCGGGGGGCGCCCTCCGCGTACACCGACGAGGGGCCGCCGGAGAGGATGATCGCCGCCGGGTTCTTGGCGAGCATCTCCGCGACCGGCATGGTGCTCGGCACGATCTCGCTGTAGACCCGGGCCTCGCGGACGCGACGGGCGATGAGCTGGGCGTACTGCGCGCCGAAGTCGACGACCAGGACGGTGTCGGGGGCGGGGGTCGCTGCTGACACGGGGGCCTTCCGGCGGTGGGGCGGGGTCTGTGTCACCGATTCTAACGGGGCTGGCCTGGGACGCCTCGCCGTGCGCTGGAGATCCCGACAGCGGTGGCTATACTCGCCGCATGCTCACGCACCCGACCTTCCTCTTTACCTATGGCACCCGGCCCGCCGGCTGCCATGGTCGTACTGCTTGAGCAACTGACAAGCGACTTCCCAGGCGCCCCGGGCCGACAAGGCCCGGGGCGCCTGTCGTTTCCCGGGCCGTGCCGCTCCGGGGCCGCCTTTCCGACGAGGAGCCCTCTATGACCGCCACCACCCCCGAGCAGACCATCGCCGACGCCCGCGAGCGCATCGACGCCCTGGACGACCGGATCATCGGCCTGATCCAGGAGCGGGTCGCCGTGTCCGCCGTCGTCCAGCAGACCCGGATCGCCTCCGGCGGCCGGCGCGTGCACCTGTCCCGGGAGAACGAGATCCTCAGCCACTACAGCGAGGCGCTCGGCAAGGCCGGTACGACCCTGGCGATGACGCTGCTCGAACTGTCCCGGGGTCGTATCTGAGTTCGGGCCCGCTCTCACCCGTACGGCGCGTGACCGCCCCGCGGACCGCTTCGTTGTGGTGATGTCCGTGCCAGCCAGGGACGGGTCCGAAAGAACCACGCGTGGCTCGCTGGGGCGATGAGACGTACGGATCGTGCCGTACGTCGTGGGACCTCGCTCCAGGGTCGTGACCGGACGGCAGGGGACAGCAGCCCGGTCACCCAAGAGAACGGTCGGCTCCGGGGACGCCCGGGGCCGCCCGGCGGAAACTGCAAAAATGCACAAAGCCGGACCGAACGGTTGCGAAGGCCGCGTCCATCGAGCACGATGCCTAGAAGGCCCCCGAGCCCCCAAGTCCCAATCCAGACAACCGCATTGCAGTGCACTGTCCCACCGCCAAAGGTCGAGACCAAGCGCGCGCCCCGTGTGCGCCGGGGCGCCGACCCAGGGCACTTGAGACAAGCGGCGCAACCCCCCGGCGCCGCTCCCAGGCACCGGCGCTGCCCTGACGTCGGTGCTGACGGAGAAGGGCCCCGCGGCTCCGTCCCGCGGGGCCCTTCGCTTGCCCGTCGTCGCCCGTCGTTGGTGGGCGTCAGGTCCGGCTCACCGTCCCGCAGGTCTCGTCGCCCTGTTCCTGGCCGAGGTCCTTGCTGCGGTCGTACGGGTCCGTCGTCGGGCCCGTGGGTGACGCTCCCGTCGGCTCGGCCGAGGGGAAGTCGGGGTGGAAGTACCCGTCGTAGATCCGGCAGGCCGTGTTGCCGAAGTCCGAGTCGTAGTTGACGACGCTGAGGCGGCCGGAGGTGACCTGGTAACGGGCGGGGTCGAGGAGTTCGAGGTCGAGCACACGGCGGACGATGGTGCGGGTGACCTCGGTGGAGCCGTCGGTGCGGACGACCGGGTAGACGAAGGTGTAGTCGGCGTGGATCGCGACGCCGGAGTGCTCGCTCTTCTTGAAGGTGATCCGGCCGCGCGTCTTCACGACGTCGCCGACCAGCCGCACCTCCTTGGGGTCGAAGCGGCTGAAGAGCAGCAGCGGGTCGTGGCTCTCGGCCGGGGTGCTCAGGGACGTGTTCAACCGGTCGAGCATCCCGGGCTGCTTGGGGTCCAGCACCGAGAGCGCGGCGGTCGGGCGGTCGCCGCGGAGTGTCTTCGGGGCGAGGTTGGCGTCGACGAGGAGCTTCTGGGCCTGCTGGAGGGCGAGTTGGACGCGGTCCTTGGAGAACGTCCCGATGGCCGTCGCCTTCGGCAGGACGATGCCGGCCTTGCCGTCGGCCCAGTTCACCGCGGGTGAACCGGCGAACGGCCGGTCCAGGGTGGGGATTTCGGGGTCCACGGCGGAGGGTGCGGCGGTCGGGGCGGCCGTCTCCGGCGCGAGCGGGGTGCCGGCGGCGTCCGAAGTGCCCTTGTCGGCACCGGACTTGCCGAAGGGGTCGCCGGGCAGCAGCGACGGTTTCATCGCGACCACCGCGACGGCCACGGCGAGCGGGACGCCGAGCACGGCCCACACCCGACGCCTGCGCCGGGCCTTCCCGTTCATCTCCTGCCAGGCCGGGCCGGTACGCCAGCCCGCGGGCTGTTCGCTCTTCTTCAGGCGCTCCGTCACCTCACGGGCGCGGGCGGACGGTTCCTTCGGCGCGGAGGCGCGGATGTCCCGCTCCGTGTCGCGGGCGAACTGTTCCCAGACATCGTCGGGGATCTCCGGGGTCGAGGACGGTTCCTCGGCGGGCTTGTCAGACACGTCCCCAAGTTCTAGACGTTCCGAAAGCCTGTTCACAAGGAGAACTTGGGTGTGACACAGCCCACATAAGAATCAGGTGAGAGTCCGCACAACCCTTCACAGGTTTCCCGGGTCTCACCTGCATGACCAAGGGCCACACCCGCGCCCCACACGCGGAGCCCTCCACCCCGCGTGCTGCGCTGTCGCAGCACACCGGACTTCTTGAGGACTTCATGAAGCTTCGCCGTGCCATGGCCGCGGCGGCCGCGACGGCCGCCATCGCTCCGCTCGCCCTGCTGTCCGCGCCGGCCGCGTTCGCGGACGAGTCGCCGTCGGCGGGCTCGACCGAGAGCGCGAGTGCGAGTGCGAGCACGAGCGAGACGGCGTCCCCGACGGCCACGGTCACCCCGTCGGCCTCCGCCACCTCCTCGCCGACCGGCAGCACCGTGCCCACCGCCACGGCGACGTCGTCCGCGAGCAGTTCCGCGTCCGCCACGCCCAGCACCACGGCCGAGCCGACCGGTGAGCCCACGGACCCGGACGTTCCGTTCTGCGAGGACCTCGACGAGGACTTCTCCGACGCCAAGGTGTCCGCGGACATCAAGGGCCTGCCGGGCAAGATCGTCGCGGGCGACGGCTTCCACAGCTTCAAGCTGACCGTCACCAACGACTCGAAGACCACGGTCGACGGCGTCGCCTTCTACGCCGAGGTCGAGAACTACGAGCTGGACGAGTCGAAGTACCTGAGCCCGTACGTCGACCTGGAGTTCAAGAACCCCGAGTCCGGTTCCTGGGAGCGCATCGGCGACGACGACTGGGCCGGTGACTACTTCTTCTACGTCAACGAGCTGAAGTCCGGGAAGAGCGAGACAGTCTCCCTGCGCGTCAGCATCAGCTCGAAGGCCCCGGCCGGCGACGCCTACTCCTTCGGTTCCGGCGCCTACCTCGACAACGTCAAGGGCCAGGACTGCATCGCCGAGGGCTGGGCGCAGTACGACTTCGAGGTCCTCAAGGCCGGCTCCAGCAACACCGACCCGGGCAGCGCCACGCCGAGCGACGGCGACAAGGACACCTCGGTGAAGAAGCCGCAGGGCGATGTCTCCGACCTGCCGACCGGCAACCTCGCCGAGACCGGCTCCAGTTCCGCGCTGCCGGTGATCGGCCTCGTCGGCGGTGCCGCCGTCGTCGCGGGTGCCGCCACGGTGGTCATGGTCCGTCGGCGCAAGAGCGGGGCGAGCGCGTAACACGCGGTTCGCCGAACGAAGAAGGACCTGCGCTCGGAGGGGGGCGCAGGTCCTTCTGTCTGTCCGGATCCTCTGCTACGGCTTCGGTGGCACCGTAGGCATCCCGAGGAACGGCAGCTTGAGCGCGCCGAACGCGCCCTCGGGAACCGCTGGTTGACGCGGTTCCACCGGCTTCAGTCGTTCGTACGGCAGCCCCTGCTCCGGGCGCGGGTCCTGCTCGCCCTTGTTGGGCCAGTACGACATCGCGCGCTCGGCCTGTGCCGTGATGGTGAGCGACGGGTTGACGCCGAGGTTCGCGGAGACCGCCGCACCGTCGACCACCGAGATGCCGGCGTGGCCGTAGAGGCGGTGGTACGGGTCGATCACGCCGGTCTCGCGGGAGGCGCCGATGGGGCAGCCGCCGAGGAAGTGCGCGGTGAGCGGGGTGCCCATCAGCTCGCCGACGTTCGAACCGGCGAAGCCGTTGATCTCGGCGGCGATCGCGGTCGCGCTCTCCGAAGCCGCCTTTATCTGCTTGGGGTTGGGGGCACCGTGTCCCTGACGGGCCGTCAAGAGTCCTTTGCCGACGCCGTCCGGTTTCAGGTACGTCGTCAGGGAGTTGTCCAGCGACTGCATCACCAGGCCGATGATGGTCCGCTCCGACCAGCGGCGGTTGGAGAGCGAGCGGAGGACCAGGAGCGGGTGGCGGGCCGCGCTCGACAGCCAGGCCAGCACCCTCGACGAGCCCTCCGCGTACGGGACTTGGAGGATGGAGAGGCCGCCCATCGAGTTGGAGCCCTTGCCGTAGCGGACCGGTTCGATGTGGGTGTTCGCGTCGGGGTGGATCGAGGACGTGATGGCGACTCCGCGCGTGAAGTCGACCCGGGGCTCGCCGGTCGCCTTGCGGTAGCGGCGGCCGGTCGTCTGGGCGCCGACCAGCGCCTCCGAGTTGGTACGGGTCAGCTCGCCCAGCTTGCCGGATATGTACGGCAGTTGGCCGCCCGCCTTCATACGGTGCAGGAGGGTCTGGGTGCCGTAGGTGCCGGCGGCGAGGACGACCCGGCGGGCCTTGAAGGTCTTCCCCTCCGCTGTGCGGCGGGCGTCGGTCGGCAGGGTCGCCACCGCGTAGCCGCCCTGTGAGTCGTCGGTGACCGAGACGACCGTGGTCATCGGGTGGACCACCGCGCCCGCCTTCTCGGCGAGGTAGAGGTAGTTCTCGTTGAGGGTGTTCTTCGCGCCGTGCCGGCAGCCCGTCATGCACTCGCCGCACTCGGTGCAGGCCTTGCGGTCCGGGCCCGCGCCGCCGAAGTACGGGTCGGCGACCCGCTCACCGGGCCGGGCCTTCACGGTGCCCTCGGCGTCCTCGCCGTCGCCGAAGAAGACGCCGACCGGAGCCATGTGGAAGGTGTCGCCGACGCCCATCCGCTGGGCCGCGGCCTTCAGATGGACGTCGGAGGGGGTCATCGTCGGGTTGAGCCGTACGCCGAGCATGCGGCGGGCCTGGTCGTAGTACGGGCCCAACTCCTCCTGCCAGTCCGTGATGTCACGCCACTGGGGGTCCTCGAAGAACGGCTTCGGCGGGACGTAGAGGGTGTTGGCGTAGTTGAGCGAACCACCGCCCACGCCCGCACCCGCCAACACCATGACGTTGCCCAGCAGATGGATGCGCTGGAGGCCGTACATGTTGAGCTTGGGAGCCCACAGGTAGTTCTTCAGGTCCCAGGAGTTCTTGGGAAGGGTGGCGGGGGTGAAGCGGCGGCCGGCCTCCAACACGCCTACCGTGTAACCCTTTTCGGTCAGGCGCAGGGCGGTCACGGAGCCGCCGAAGCCGGAGCCGACGACTATCACGTCGTAGTCGTAGGTGTCCTGGGGCACGAATTCTCCTCGTTGAGTCTCGGCCTGTTACCTGTCACCTGTCACCTGAGCCGGAATGCCTTCATCACCCGGAGGCTGGTGCTCATGAACGCGGCGTACTTCTCGTCGTCCATCCCCAGCGAGGGCGCCATCGGCAACAGCCGCTGCTGCGCGACCGTCTGGGCCTCCGTGTACTTGAGGATGCCCTCGGAGCCATGGCGTCGGCCGAGGCCCGAGTCCTTCATGCCGCCCATGGGGGACTGCACGCTGCCGTAGGCGGGGGCATAGCCCTCGTTGACGTTGACCGTGCCGGTGCGCAGCCGGGCGGCGACGGCTCGCCCGCGGCGGCCGTCCTTCGTCCAGACCGAGGAATTCAGGCCGTACGACGTGGAGTTGGCCTGCTCCACCGCCTCGTCCTCCGTCTTGAAACGGTAGACGGAGACGACCGGACCGAAGGTCTCCTCGCCGCAGACCGACATGGGGGCCTCGACGCCGTCCAGGATGGTCGGTTCGAAGAAGTACGGGCCGATGTCCGGGCGGGCCACGCCACCGGCCACCACCTTGGCGCCCTTGGCCACAGCCTCCTCGACATGCCGCGTCACCGTCTCCAACTGCCGCTCCCCCACCAGCGATCCCATGTCGGCGCCGTACGCGAGGGACGTGCCGAGGCGCATCGCCTTCGTGCGGGCGGCGAAGCGCTCAAGGAAGGCGTCCGCGATCGACTCGTGGACGTACAACCGCTCGATGGAGATGCAGAGTTGGCCGGCGGAGGAGAAGCAGGCGCGGACCGCGCCGGCCGCCGCCTTCTCGATGTCGGCGTCCTCCAGGACCAACATGGCGTTCTTGCCGCCGAGTTCGAGGGAGACACCGACCAGGCGGGCGGCGGCACCCTGGGCGACCTCGCGCCCTGTGCGGGTGGAGCCGGTGAAGGAGACGTAGTCGGCGTGCTTGACGATCTCGGGGCCGACGACCGGGCCCTCGCCGAGGACGATCTGGAAGACGCCGGCGGGCAGACCGGCCTCGACAAGGAGGTCGCGGGCCCACAGGGCTGTCAGGCAGGTCTCGGTGTCCGGCTTCATCACCACCGCGTTGCCCGCCACGAAGGCCGGGAGGGCGTCGCCGACGGAGAGTTCGAGCGGGTAGTTCCAGGGGGCGATCTGGCCCACCACCCCACGCGGGTGGCGGAGTTCGGTGACCTTGGTGAGGGTCGGGACGGCGCCGGTGTGCCGCTTCGGGCGGAGGTAGGCGGGGGCCTTGCGGCCGTAGTGGCGGGCCGCGACGGCGACGGCCTGCACCTCCTCGTGCGCGTGCAGCCGCGCCTTGCCCGTCTCCAGTTGGATCAGGTCGAGGACCTCGGCCTGCCGGGCTAGGACGAGATCGTGGAAGCGGAGCAGGACCGCCGCGCGCTGCCGGACGGGCGTCCGCTCCCACAGGGCCTGCGCGGCGCGGGCGGCGTCGAAGGCCTTCGCCACGTCCTCGGGCGTGGACTCGGGCAGGTCGGCGAGCTTCTCACCGGTGAACGGCGTGTGGTTCGCGGTCCGGCCGGAGCCGACCACACCCTTCGTGAGCTGGGCGACCAGCTCCGGGGTGACCACATCGGCGGCGGTACGGGCGCCTGTGGGGGCCGGCGCGAGGGGGTTCGTGCCGGTCGTCGTTTCCGTACCGGTCTTTTCCGGGGCCTGCGAGTCCGTCATGTGCGGCAGGGTATGCCGCGAGGAAGGGTTTGGGTACCCGTGGGTAATCGGGATTCACCGAGTACTCACATCACGCCAGTGTTCACTGGCAACGAACGCGCTGATCAGGGCGTTATGAGGGTGAGCCGAGCCCGGGCGCCCTTGAAGAGCGCGGTGCCCTTCTTCTCGTCCCGGGTGCCCTTGGGCATGTCCACGCGCAGCACGTACATACGGTGGTCGGCGGTCCGGACGATCAGGGCCATGACGCGGGTGGGGACGCCGGACCGTTTGTCGACGGTGTCGGCGAGGACGGCGTCCTTGTTCCCGCGGAAGCTGGTGCGGGTGTACTGGGGGTTGGACGTGCCCTCCCCCAGGGAGTGGGCCTCGACGAGCGGCGCGGGGGCGGCGCCGTCCCATTCGGTGAGGCTGACGCGGAGGTCGCCGGTGCCGTACGTGACGGTACGGGTGCCCGGCGCCGTCCGCGCCTGGAGTTGCTCGTACCGGGCCGGGAGGTGGAGCACGGCGGACATCGCCTTCGGCCGGTGCGCGGTCCAGGAGTCGCCGGTGTCCCTGAGGCCGTCGACGACGATGCCGAGGGCCAGGGCCGCGAGCAGGAGTATCCCGATGCCGAGGAGGAGGGGGGTGCGGCTGGAACTTGGGTGCGTGCGAGGGGACTTGGGCTCGGGCTCGGGCTCCTTGGGCTCCGGCTCCGGGTCGGACTGCGGTACGGCATCCGCATCGGTGGCCGGCGGCTCCGGTGCCGCCACGTCCCTCCCCCCGGCCACCGCCTCCAGGACCGCGCCGACCTCCGCCGCTCCCGGCCGCGCCTCCGGGTCCCGCGCCAACAGCCGCAGGATCAGCGGTCCGAGAGGCCCCGCCCGCGTCGGCTCGGGCGGGTCGCCGGCGAGGATCGCGCCGAGGGTGGACTCCACGGTCGTACGGCGGAAGGGGGAGGCCCCC
Source organism: Streptomyces sp. NPDC051576 (assembly GCF_040681835.1). Taxonomy (NCBI): domain Bacteria; kingdom Bacillati; phylum Actinomycetota; class Actinomycetes; order Kitasatosporales; family Streptomycetaceae; genus Streptomyces; species Streptomyces sp. NPDC051576. The sequence goes on along the minus strand of NZ_JBFAZO010000001.1, from coordinate 395,997 downwards.
TCGACGGCCGCGTACAGGAGTACGCCCAGGGACCACAGGTCGGAGGCCGGTCCCGCGCCGGTGCCCGACATGCGCTCGGGGGCGATGAATTCGAGTGAGCCGACGAACTCCCCGCTGGCGGTGAGGGATTCCTCGCCCTGGATGTGCGCGATGCCGAAGTCGGTGAGGACGACCCGGGCATGGGGGCCGAGCAGGACGTTGGCGGGTTTCACGTCCCGGTGCACGATGCCCACGGCGTGCGCGGCGCGCAGGGCGCCGAGGACGGAGAGGCCGATGCGCGCGGAGTCGGCGGCGGTGAGGGGCCCGCGCCCGAGCAGTTCGTGCAGGGACTCGCCGCGCACCAACTCCATGACGATCCAGGGGAGTTCGTCCTCGATGACGACATCGTGGATGGCTACGGCGGAGGGGTGGTCGACCCGGGCCGCCGCGCGGGCCTCGCGGTAGAGCCGGTGGGCGGCGCGCTGGAACTGCTCGTCCTCCGGGTCGCCGGGCAACCGCGGCTGCTTGACGGCGACTTCACGGTCCACGAGTTCGTCGAACGCCCGCCATACGGTGCCCATGCCGCCGGACCCGATCCGTTCGAGCAACCGGTAGCGACCGCCGACCAGACGTCCGTCGCGCACCTGTTCGCCGACTTCGCTCATGCCCCATGAGTACCGTGCGGGACACGGCCTTGTCGACGAGCCTCCTACATCCCGACGACCAGCGTGTCGCCCGCGCGCCGCACCCGCGCGACACCCGTACCCCCGAAGTGCGCCGGAATCACCAACTCCCCTTCGTCCGCGGCCCGTTCCAGCACCCTCCGCCTGCTGTCCGCGGCCTGCCGGGGATCGAGACAGAAGCAACTGCTGCACTCGGGATGCGCGATCTGGACCGGACTGTGCAGCAGGTCCCCGACGAACACGGCCCGTTCACCGCCGGAGGCGACCCGGAGGACGGACGATCCGGGGGTGTGCCCCGGCGCGGACTCCAGCGTCAACTGCTCGTCGACGCGGTAGGTGTTGTCCCACAGGGTGGCCAACCCGGCGCGGTGCACGGGCGCGACGCTGTCCTCGTAGATCAGGCGGTCGTCGGGGCGTACCGCACCGCCGTAGTGGTTCTCGGGACCGAAGTGGAAATCGTCGGCGGCGGGCAGGAGATAGCGCGCGTTGGGGAACATCGGCACCCAACTCCCGTCCACGTCATGGGTGTTCCAGCCGACGTGATCCCCGTGGATGTGCGTGTTGACGACGACGTCGACCTCCTCGGGCCGTACGCCGACCCGTGCCAGCCGTCCCGGGAGGTCGCCCTGGCTCATGTGGAACAGCGGATTGCCGGGACGTTCCCGCCCGTTGCCGACCCCGGTGTCGACGAGCACGGTCCGCCCGGCGCCGCGCAGCACCCAGGTCTGGAGCGCCACGACCGCGCGGTCGGTGTCGGGGTCCCAGTGGTCGGGGACGAGCGCCTCGCGGTTCTCCTGCCACACCTCGGGCGGTAGGTCCGGGACGAGGGTGCGGGCGGGGGCGTAGGGCCTCGCCCACTCGACGACGCGGACGACTTCGACGTCACCGATCGTCAGGGTCTGTGCGTTGTCCTCGGTCATGGAAACGAGCGTAGGGAAGGCGAGGTGAGTCTCTCAATGCGTGTACTGCTCACCTTGATACGCGAACGGCTCACCTGTGCCGCCCTGGCGTACTGTGCCCGCATGGACGTGGTGAGTGACGCGATCTCCGCCGTGCGGACCGGGCGGCCCTCCTCCAACCGGCTGCTGGTAGGAGGCAGTTGGTGCACACGGCTCGCACCGTACGAGGGCGCGGGGTTCCATGTGGTGCTCGCGGGAAGCTGCTGGCTGGTGCCCGACCGGGGCGGGGAGGCGCTGACGTTGGGCGCGGGGGACGTCGTCCTGCTGCCGCACGGAGCGGGACACGTACTGGCGGACTCGCCCGGCGACACCGCGCGGGCGGTGCCGTTCGAGGAGATGCGGCGGCCGGCCGGCGACGGCGGGCGCGAGGTCGAGCTGCTGTGCGGCAAGTACCGACTGGACAGGAGCCGCACCCACCCGCTGATGGCGGAGCTGCCGGAGGTGGTCCATCTGCCGAACCGGGTCGGCCACCACCCCGAACTGCGGTCCGCCGTGGACCTGTTGGCCCAGGAGCTGGACGAACGGCGGCCGGGGGCCTGCCTGGCGCTGCCGAGCCTGCTCGATCTGCTGCTGATCTACATGGTGCGGGCGTGGATGAGCGAGGCGGAGACGGGCAGTTGGCCGTCGGTCCTGAACGACCCGGTGACGACCGCCGCGCTACGGGCCCTGCACTCCGACCCGGCCGCGCCCTGGACCAACGACCGGCTGGCCGCGGCCGCGGGCGTGTCCCGGGCCACGCTGGCCCGCCGGTTCACCGCGCTGGTGGGGCGGGCGCCGATGGCGTATCTGACGTGGTGGCGGCTGACGTTGGCGGCGACCCGGCTGCGGGACACGGACGCCTCGCTGGCGACGGTGGCCCGGGAGGCGGGGTACGGCAGTCCGTACGCGCTGTCGCACGCGTTCAGCCGGGAGTTCGGGGTGACTCCGGGGAAGTATCGGGGGGCGGTGCGGGAAGACGCCCCCGCCTAGCCGTCGTCCGTTCCTTTTCGCCGCCCGTACCTATTCGCCGTCCGGGTCGTCGTACTCCTCCGCGAGCCGCAGCCCGAGGTCCGACTCCCATTCCAGGGCCCACAGCCGCAGTTCCGCGATCTCCGCCGCGCCGAGCCCATGGGCGGCGAACTCCTCGTCGCTCACCCAGACCACGCTCTCCAGCCGGTCCCGCAGCCCGAAGAGGTCGAAGTCCGTTCCCTCGTCCGCGAGCGCCAACTGCTCCAGCTCGATCACGGAGTAGTGGCGGCCGGCGGCGTACACGTCGATCACATCGCCCGGCAGACCCCGGTCGCCGAGCGCGCGCACGCTCAGGAGCGCGAGGCCGGCGTCCGTAACGTCGCTCACAGCCGGTCGACGTCCAGGTTCGCCATCGCCGCCTTCGCCACCTCGCGGCCGCGGGCCGTGAAGTCTCCATCGCCGGGGTAGGTGATCGTGAGGCGGTACATGTCACCGGCGGTGGTCTTGTAGTAGAAGATCTGCACCTCACAGGGCAGGGGATTCTGGCTGTCGTCGGTCACACAGGTGATCGTGTTCGTGGCGGAGGGCTTGCCCCGGTACGTGCCGGTCGGCTTCGGGGCGGTCTTCGCGCCCTTCGCGATATCGAGGTCGCTGCTGCCGCTCTCCTTGAACTCGCCGTTGTCGTCGTACATCTGGGCGGCGGCCGAGTCCTTGATCTCGCCGAGGGTGTCCTCGGACTTCTTGTCGAGGGCCAGCCCGATCGAGATGCTGCCGCTCGGGTCGGTGTACGTGATCCAGTGGCCCTTGTCGGTCTTGCGGTCGGGCAGCCCGGGCCGGTATTTGGCGGGGACCGCGAGCGTCGCCTCGACGTCCGCCACGTGATGCTTCTTCCAGCCGTCCGGGAGCGTCCCCGACCCGGCGAAGGGGTTGGCCATCACCAGGTACGCCGCCACCGCCGCCGCGACGAGCCCCGCACCGAACCCGATCCACACCTTGCGGCCGGGCCGGCGCGCGCCGCCGGGTCTCTCGACGTAACGCACCTCCTGCGTCGGCACCGGTGCCGGCGGGTTCGCCACCGATTCGAGTACGGCGCGTACCTGGACGGCGTTCGGGCGGTGCGCCGCGTCCTTGGCCAGGAGGCCGGTGATGAGGTCGGCGAGCGGGCCCGGCGCCGAAGCCGGCGGCGCGGGCGTGGCGTTGAGGACCGACTGCAGGGTGGCGGGGGTGTTGCTGCGGCGGAACGGGGAGACGCCCTCCGTCGCCGCGTACAGGACCACGCCGAGGGACCACAGGTCGGAGGCGGGGCCGGGGCGTTGGCCCAACACCCGCTCCGGCGCGATGTATTCGGGCGAGCCGACGAAGCCGCCGGTGTCGGTCAGGTTGGTCTCGCCCTCGATCTGGGCGATGCCGAAGTCGGTCAGCACGACCCGGTCGTAGCGGCCGAGCAGCACGTTGTCCGGCTTGACGTCACGGTGCAGGACGCCCGCCGCGTGCGCGGCTTCGAGAGCGCCGAGCACCTGGAGTCCGATCCGGGCCGCGTCCCGCGCGTCGAGGGTGCCCTCCTGCAACACATCGCCCAGCGAACGGCCGGTCACCAGCTCCATCACGATCCACGGGCGGCCGTCTACGACGGCCACATCGTGCACGTTCACCACGGCCGGGTGGTCGAGCCGGGCCGCCGCGCGGGCCTCGCGGCGCATCCGCTCGAACGCGTTGTCACGTTCGCGTTCGGGAAGGTGGTCCGGCACACGGGGTTCCTTGACGGCGACCTCGCGGTCCACCGTCTCGTCCTTGGCGCGCCACACCGTGCCCATACCGCCGTGCCCGAGCTTGCCGAGCAGGCGGTAGCGCCCGGCGATCAGGCGTCCGGTGCCGGGTTCCGTAGCGGGCCCCGGGATCTGCGGCTGCTGCTGCGGCGGCTGCGGTCGCGATGACTGCGGCGGTTGCGGTCGCGGCGGTTGCAGAACAAAACTCGTCGTGTCGTCGGACTGGCCGCCCTGTCCCCCATTGCTGCTCATGGGTCCATCCATATCGCGACGACCACTCCCGCATCCACCTTTACATCGGTTATTGGGTCGGTCCGAAGGTGTCCAGCGCGACGTCGAAGTACTCCTTCGCCTCCCGCACCTTCCCGACCGGCGCCGACACCCACACGTCGTACATCCGCCCGTCCTGCTCCCAGCACATGTCGTACGTGTGCCGGGGTCCCTCCGCCGCGCTGAAGCCGTTCCAGGTGAACTCCCAGAGCGCGGCGGGGTGTCCGTAGTGGGTGGTGTCGGTGACCTTGCCGTCGTGGTAACCGGGGTTCGTGGCCGCGCCCTTGGCCGCCGCGCTCTTCATCACCGCGAGCGGGCCGCCCGTCTCGGGGTCGGACATCTTGATGCCGAGGCGGAAGGTCTGCCCCGGTGACATGTAGAAGATGCGCTCGCCCTGCGGTACGCGCACGAAGTCCTCCGGTACGGCGAGCGAGAAGCCGTCGGGGTCGCGGGCGACACGGTAACCGGAGGGCGCGGAGGGGGTGTTGGCGGTCGCCGAAGGCGTAGGGGTGGATGACGGTGTGTCTGCGCTCGTCGAGGTCAACGGCGCCGAACTCACCGGCGAGGCGCCCCCCGTGCCCCCGTCCCCATCCCCCCGCATCAACAGCGCCGCCGCCGACACCCCCGCCCCCGCCATCGCCGCGACCAGCAACGCGGCCACGAGCACACCGCGCGTGGACCGCCGGGGGGACTGCTGCTCCGCCGTAGGGGAAGGCGAGGGGGTCGGTGGTGACGTCAACTTCGGCCGGGGGACGTCCTGTTGGGTCGGCGTGTAGCCGGGCGCCGGCCGCCCCTCATGGCCGGACTCCGCGCTCGGTGTGCGCCCGGTGTCCAGGAAGGCGCGCAGCATCCGCTCCGCCTCCGCCGCCTCCAGCCGCCGTTCCGGATCGCGTTCGAGCAGTCCTCGTACGACGGGAAGCAGTGGCCGGGCCTGCTCGGGCGGGCGGATCTCGTCGAAGACGACCGCGTGCAGGATGCCGCCCAACGAGTCGCGGCGGAACGGCGATTCACCGCTCAGCACCGTGCACAGCAGCGCGCCCAGAGACCACAGGTCGGAGGCCGGGCCGGTCCGCGCGCCCGACATCCGCTCCGGCGCGGTGTACTCGGGCGAGCCGACGAACGCCCCGTTCTCGGTGAGTGTGGTGGCGCCCGCGACCTGCGCGATACCGAAGTCGGTGAGGACCACGCGCTCTCCGGCCGCCTCCAGCAGGACGTTGGCGGGCTTGATGTCACGGTGCAGGACGCCCGCCGCGTGCGCCGTACGCAGCGCGCCGAGCAGGGCGACCCCGATCCGGGCCGCCTCGGTGGCGTCGACCGGGCCACGGCCGGCGATCCGGTCGGCGAGGGAGCCGCCGTCGAGCAACTCCATGACGATGTACGGCTGTTCGTCCTGTTCGACGACGTCGTGCACGACGATGATGTGCGGGTGCGTCAACTGCGCGACCGCCCGCGCCTCGCGCAGGGTGCGGTCCCGCTGCCGGCGGGCCTCCTCCTCGGAGAGGGAGTCGTCCTGGGCGATCTCCTTCACGGCCACCTGCCGCCCGAGGAGTTGATCGGTCGCCCGCCACACGATGCCCATGCCACCGCGCCCGAGCCGCTTCTCCAGCCGGTAACGCCCGGCGATCACCCGGACGTTGTCCCCCTCGGTCCCCATGCGCACCATCATGACGCACCCGGAAGCGGTCAGCCCGAGTCCGGACTCCAGCTCTGCAGGACCGACTTGAACTGTTTGCTCGTCGTCGCCCAGTCCGCGGCCGGACTGGACATGTAGATCGCGTACTCGATCCCGTCACGGGACATGTACGTCTCCTCGATGGCCCGGCGCGGCCCCGGGTAGGGCGTGTCCTTCGCCTGCGCGGTCCAGGTGTAGTCCCACAGGGAGCCCGGACGGTCGCGGTAGGTGTTCGTCTCCAGGGTCACCCGGTTGTAGGCGACGAGGCGTTGGAGCTGCACTTCGAGGTCGAGCTGGTGGGCGTTCGCGGTGGGGAAGTCCGGGGAGGTGTCGATGGCTATCCGGATGAAGTGCTTCTCGTTGTCCGGCGAGTAGTCGACCTGCTTGATGCCGTCGGAGTCGCCGTAGACCTTCCGCACCCAGCCCTTGGGGAGCGATACGTCGAAGCCCCACGGGTCGTGGTAGACCCGCCAGTTGGCGGGATCCGAGTCCTGTGGTGTGGCGGCGTTCGAAGTGGGGGTCGGCGAGGAGGACGCGGACGAGGCGCTGCCCTGGCCCTGAACCTGGTCCCGGTCCTGGTTCCACTTCTGCAGCCCCAGCGCCGTACCGCCGCCGACCAGCGCCGCGAGGACGACCACCAGGACGACCGAACGGAACCGGCGGCGCTTCGGCGGAGCCGGCGCGAGGGCCGAGAGGGAGACGGGCGGTGTGTTCTGGTACGTGGACCCCGTCGCCGACGGGTACGGCGTCGCACCCGTGCCGGGTGTGTCCTGGGTGAACCCGCCCTGGCGCGAACCCACTTGCTGGGTCGGCAGCCACTCCTCCGCCGACCGCGGACGCCGCCCCTCGGCCGCCTGCGCGAGCATGTGCTCGGCCTGGTCCACGTCCGGCCGCAGGGCCGGGTCCTTGTTCAGCAGCGCGGAGATGACGGGCGCGAGCGCACCGGCGTACCGAGGTTCGCCGGCGTCCTCCTCGACCACGGCCTGCATGGTGGACAGCGGCGAGGTGCGGCGGAACGGCGAGCGGCCCTCGACGGCCGTGAAGAGCGTGGCGCCCAGCGCCCACAGGTCCGAGGACGGACCCGGGTCGGCGCCTCGGACGCGCTCGGGAGCGAGGTAGTCGACGGAGCCGACGACCTCTCCGGTGCGCGTGATGGTCGAGTCGCCCTCGATCTGCGCGATGCCGAAGTCGGTGAGCAGCACCCGCCCGTCCTGCCCGAGCAGTACGTTGCCGGGCTTGACGTCACGGTGCAGGACGCCGGCGGCGTGCGCGGCGCGCAGCGCACGCAGCACCCACAGGCCGATGCGGGCGGCCTCGGCCGGCTCGACGCGGCCACGCTCCTTGACCTCGTCGGCCAGCGAGTTGCCCTCGACCAGCTCCATGACGATCCATGGGCGGCCGTCGTGTTCGAGTACGTCGTGGACGGTGACGACGGCGGAGTGGTTGATCCGCGCGGCGGCGCGCGCCTCGGCGCGGGTGCGCGCCAGGAGTCTCGGCTGGTCGCTCTCGGACACGTAGAGCGCGGCGGTCAACTCCTTGATGGCGACGACCCGGTGGAGCACCTCGTCGTGCGCACGCCACACTCGGCCCATGCCGCCGCTGCCGATCGATTCGGCCAGCCGATAGCGCCCCGCCAGGAGCAGGCCCTGCATCTGATTCACGTTTCCCCGCAATGCTCTTGACAGGCTCAGCGTAAGGAACGGGCCTCCGGCAGGGAACCATCGGGGTACCACGGAGACAGCACTGTGACTGTTGTCGCTTTTACGGCCAAACATGAACCGCCGGACTCCGGCGCGCCGCCTGTACGGGTCACCCGGTGTACTGATAGGTCGACGACGCCTGCTCGTACAGCCGTGTCACCTCGTCCCGTTGGGCCTCCGGGCCGCGTACCTGCACGATGTGGTACCGGCCGTCGATGAGGAACGCCATGTTGCGTACGAACAGGTCACCGCCCGAGCTGTCCGTCCAGGTGAACTGCCCCTCGGCCATGGTCTTTCCGCCGACCGTGATGGTCCGCAGCCCGGTGGCCGTGGCCCAACTGGAGGCGCGGTAGGGCGCCAACTCGCGCTCCTTGTCCCGCTGGTACACCATCGGATCGCTGCCATTGGTCGAGGCGCTGTCCCGCCCCGGCACGACGATCAGCTCGAAACCGCCGTGCGAGTAGACGACTTGGCCGCTGCCGTTCTTCGGCGTACGGGTCCAGCCCTTGGCCACGGCGATCCGGAACCCTTCGGGGTCCTTGCGCAGCACGAAGCCGTCGGCGACGTCCGAGCCGGTCGAGCCGGTCTGCGTAGCGGTCGAACCAGCGGGCTTGGAAGGGGTGTTGGAGGCGGCGGGCGAGGTCTGGTCGGGCTGCGGCTGACTGCTCGCCTCGGCCGAGGACTGGCTGGGCGCGGGACTGACGTCCCCCGCGGCCCCCGTCCGGTCCCCCTGCCCCGCGCCGGTGTCCTGACCGGACTTGGGCAGGAAGAGCATCGCGTACGCGACCGCCCCGGCCAGCAGGAGCAGGATGAGGATCAGCAGGGTCCGGCCCAGTCGGCGCGGGGACCCGGTGACCTCCTGCTTGGCCCGCTTGTGCCGCCCGTGCGGACTGGTCGCGGGCAGCCCGGCCCGCCGCCTGCGCACCAGCTCGCCGCGCCGCCGGACGATCGGCAGCCGCCTCGGGTCGGTCGGCGGGGTGGCGACGACATGGGCACCGGCCTCGGGCTCGGGCGCCGAGCGCACCAACGAGCGCAGCCAGCCCCGCAGTTCCTCGAAGTTGAGCCGCTCGGTCGGGTCCTGCCGCAACAGCGACTCCACGACCGGCCGCAGCGGCCCGCACTCCTCCGCGAAGGCGGGCGGCTCCGCGCACACGAGCTGCACCAGCTCGGCGGTCGACTCCTCGGGATAGGGCGCGTGCCCCTGTACGGCCCGGAAGAGCAGCGCGCCGAGCGCCCACAGGTCGGTGGCCGGCCCGATCGGCGCGGCCAACTGCCAGTTCTCGTGCACCGGTACGGCCTGCTCGGGCGACCAGCGCTCGGTGACGGGCCCCACTACCGTCATCCGCACCTGGCGCGCCCGCTCGGCGGCCAACGCGGTGGCGGGCCCACGGCGCACAGGAGCACCGGCGGCGGCCAGCTCGTCCCAACGGGCGGGCGGATGCGGAGAGTTACCGGCAACCGGGGTGGGCGGCACCGGCCCGTCGAGGCGAGGGGTGACGACGGGCGGCACGACCGGCTGACCCGCGGTCGTGAACGCGCCGTAGGCCGGGGCACCCGGGCCGGCCTGCGACGGTACGGCGCCGCCGCCCGCCGGCTGAGGAGCCGTCCGGTCGCCCTGCGCCGCCGGAATCGCGCCAGGGACACCGGGGCGCGGCGCCGCCCCGTGCCAGGCGGCGGTGTTGCGGACGCCGTAGGGGTCGGCGATCTGCCCCGGAGGCGTACTGCTGGAGGTGTGCTCCACACCGTTGCCCGCGTACGGCAGCTCGGCCGTGCCGTGCTCGCCCTCGGCGGCGGGCCGGGCACCGGGCAGCGCCGGACGCCCCGTCTGCTGGGCCTCCTGCACTCGGGCGGCGGCTCGCGCACCCGCCCGGTACGCGGCGATCGCACCGGCCCGCGCGGCCCGGATGTCACCGCCGCCGTCCGGCTCCCTGCGGGCCAGCGCGGCGGAGGCCCCGCCCCCGCCCGCGTTCTCCACACCGACCCCGGGCAGCCCTCCGGCGGCCCGCGCCTCGATCGCGGCCCGCCGAGCGGCCTCGGGGTCCGCCCCGGTCGGGCCTACGGCAGCGGCGGCCGCACCGGCACCGGGTCCGCCCCGCGCACCGCCGAACCCGATCGCCCCGCCACCGGCTCCACCGCCACGGGAATCACCGGGGACGGCGGGAACCGTGGAACCGCCGGGGGCGATGGAACCGCCCGGAGCCGGAGAGACCGCGGGGACGGCGGCCCCGTCCTCGCCGTCCTGGGCCGGCACCGGGTCGTAGCCGCACAGTGCCTCCTCGGCCGCGCCCACCGCGAGCCCGGTCAGCATCACCCGGCCGTCGTCGCAGACCAGTACCGTGCGCGCGGTGATGTTCCGGTGCACCCAGCCGTGCGCGTGCAGCACCCGCAGCGCCGTCAGCACATCGGCGGCGACCTCGGCCGCCCGGTACGGCGACAACGGCTTCTCGGCGAGCAGCGCGGACAACGGCTGGGCGGACACCAGTTCGCTCACTATCCACAGCGAACCGCCCTCGGCGAACACGTCGAAGACCTGGTCCAGCCGGGGATGGTCGGGGATCCGCGCCGCGGCCTGCGCGGCCTCGACCGCACGCCGTACCGCCGGATCGCTCGGCCGCCGGGTCGCCGTCCGCGCGGCGGCCGGCCGCCGCGCCCCGCGGTCGCGCGCCGTGAACCCGTCGGGCAGTCCGTCCTCGCCGAGCACCTCCGCCTCGACGACCTCCGGCAACGGCACCTGGCGTACCAGGACTTCCTGTCCGCTGTAGGTGTCGAAGGCCCGGGTCTCGGTGAGTTCGTACTCGTCGGACGGCGGCAGCGGCAGGCGGTAGCGGTCGGCGAGTACCCGACCCGCATAGTCGTCCACGTTGCCTCCCCCGGCCGCCCGGTTGGTCAATTCCGTTCGCCTTGCGGCCCGTTCCGCCCACATACCTGGATGCGTACGGTCCGCGACCATTCACGATACGTGCCGGAGGCAACCCGCAAAGAGGGGTTGACGGATCTGGCACGTCAAACCCGAACCCGCTCGCCCTACGACTTCGGTTCGAACGTCTTTGTCAGTGTCGCCCAGGTGTCCTTGCGCAGTTCGGTGCCCCAATTGGCAGCTTTCGCGGTGTACATGAGCGCATATCCGAGATGACTGTTGACGACGAACCCGCGGTCGATCGTGCGGTACTTCGTCCCGCCGTCCTCATAGGTGAACTCCCAGTCGGCCGCGTTCCAGCCCCGGTAGTCCACCCCCGCTATTCGGATCCGCGTGTACCCGGAGCGCGTCATGTACTGCTCCTGGTTCTTCCAGTCCGCCACCGGATCACCCTTCGGCGTACTGGTCCAGGCGATCAGCAGCTTCTGCCCGTCGGGGCCGGCCAGCCGGACTCCCGCGGAGTCCGTCGACTGGTACGACCATCCGGCGGGCAGGCCTATGGAGAACCCCTGACTCCCCTGGTACGTCTTCACGACCGCGGCACCGTCCGAGGAACCGTCCGTCTCGTCACCGCTCCCGCCGGACGCGTTCGTCCCGGACGACGAGGTGTTGCCCGAAGCCGAAGCCGACGCCGACGCCTTCGTCGAGGAGTCGGCCTGCGCACCGCCGGTACTCGCCGTGTCGCCGTCGTCCTTCTTGGTGTCGGTCCCGGCACTCGCGCTCGCGCTGGCACTGGCGACCGCCTTGCCGCCACTGTCCTTCTTCGACCCCTTCGAGCCGCTGTCGTCGTCGCCGAGCGTGAACGCCAGCACGACACCGAGCACCGCGAGCACGACGACGACCGCGATGATCACCAGCGTCCGCTTCGGCACCACGTCGGTGAGCGGCGCCCTCGGCACGGGCCGCGGCGGCAGATCCGGCGGCGTCATCACGGGCCACCCGGAACTCCGCCCACCGGCGGCCGATTTGGCCTCCCGCGCACCCACCTCGTGCGTCGCACCCAGGTCCTTGGTCCCCGAGTCCTTGCTCCCCGAATCCCGCACACCCAGATCGCGCGTACCCGCGTCCGCCGCACCGGCCTTCGCCCCCGAGGCGGCCGGCGTCCCGGCCCGGGTCGCCGCACCGGCAGCCGCACCCGACCTGGCCGAAGGCACCCCCGGCGTCCGAGGCTCGGCAACAGGCGCGGAACCCGCCGCGCCCTTCTTGCTGCCGGAGCCACCGGCCCCGGCAGCGCCCGCGCCCGTGCCACCAGGCTTGGCGGGAGCGGAAGTTGAGGCCGCCGCACCGGACCCGGAGGCTGCCCCGGAAACCGAACCCGAATCCGCAGCCGTTCCCGCGGCCGCCGAAGCGGCCGCACCGGCCGCCCCCGCACTGCCCGCGGCCTTCCGCATGGACCGCAGCGCCCCGCGCAACCGCTCGGCTCCCGCCGAACTCCCCGCGCTCGCGCCACCACTTCCACTGCCGCTCTTCTTGCCGCCGCCCCCGCCGGAACCCGGCTGCGCGGGCAACGGCACAACCCGGGTCGCGTCCGCCGGCGGCTCCGGCTCGGCCGCCTTCGGCTCGGGCGCGTGGATCACCGCGTTGAGCATCGCCCGGGCACCCGCGTCGTCGAGCCGCTGGGCGGGGTCCTTGTTCAGCAGGCCGTAGATGACGTCCTTCAACGGCCCGGCGTTCTTCGGCTCCTCCAACGGCTCGGTCATCACCGCGGTGAGCGTGGCGATCGCGGAACCCTTGTCGTACGGCGGCGCTCCCTCGACCGCCGCGTACAACAACCCGCCGAGCGACCACAGGTCGGCCGCCGGACCCGGCTTGTGCCCGCGGGCCCGCTCCGGGGAGATGTACGAGGGCGCGCCGACGAGCATGCCGGTGGAGGTGATCGACGGGTCGCCCTCGACCTGCGCGATACCGAAGTCGGTGAGCACGACCCGGCCGTCCTCGGCGATCAGCACGTTCGACGGCTTCACGTCGCGGTGCAGGATGCCCTCGCGGTGCGCGGACCGCAGGACGTCGAGGATCGCGAGCCCGACCTCGGCCGCGCGCCGGGGTTCGAGCAGACCGTCCTCCCGGATGGCCTCGGCGAGCGACTTGCCCTCGACCAACTCCATGACGATCCACGGCCGGTCGTCCTCGTCGACGACGTCGTAGACCGTGACCGCGCTGGTGTTACGGATCCGCGCGATGGCCTTGGCCTCGCGCAGGGTCCGGGTGATCAGCCGCCGTTTCTCGTCGTCGTCGATGCTGGACGGGAACCGCAGTTCCTTGACGGCGACCGTCCGGCCCAGGGTTTCGTCCTCGGCACGCCACACCGTGCCCATGCCGCCGCGGCCGAGCACTTCTCCCAACCGGTACCGCCCGGCGAGAAGACGCTCGTTCTTGTCCTGACGAGTGTCCTGACGGGATGTCCCCGCCCGCTCCGCCTCCGACATGCGTCCCCTCATGCAACCCGCCCTGACAGAGCCTCCATTGTCCCCCACCGAACAAGTGCCCAACGCCCAGGGGGCCTCTCCCCGGGCACCGAGGTCACATCCCCTCGTATATCCGCCGCAGGTCACACAGCCAACTCCGGCAGGATGATCCGCGAGAACGGAGGACCGCGATGCCCACTCCTCGGACACTCCTGGCGATTCCGGTGTCCCTGGCCCTCCTCTGCCTGTCGCCGACCGCCTCCCACGCCCGCCCGGCGCGAGCCACGAACGCCCTGGTCACGCTGCTGGTCACCCGGGGCAGAGCCCCCGGAGCGGCACTACTGGCCCGCGACGGGACGGGCCCCGGCACCGCGCGGGCCTGGACGGACCGTGCACCGGACCGGACGGACTACGCACAGGCCGGGACGGGCATCGGCCGGGCCGACCACTTCCGCGCCGGCAGCATCACGAAGACCTTCATCGCGACGGTGATCCTCCAACTGGCCGCCGAACACCGGCTGTCCCTGTCCGACACGGTGGAACAGCACCTGCCGGGCCTGGTGCGCGGAGCGGGCAACGACGGGCGCGCGCTGACCCTCCGCTCCCTGCTCACCCACACCAGCGGCCTGTACGACTTCACCGCGGTCACCCGGGGCACGATCCCCGTCTCTCCCCTTCAAGCCGTCCGTATCGCCCTCACCCACCCTCCGGCCGATCGCGGCCGCTTCTCCTACTCGAACACCAACTACGTCCTGCTCGGCCTGGTCATCCGGCAGGTCACCGGCCACTCGTACGCCACCGAGGCCGAGCGCCGCATCCTCGCTCCGCTGCGTCTGACGGGCACCTCCTTCCCGGGCTCCCGCACCACACTTCCCGCACCGCACGGCCGCGCCTACGCCGCCGACGGCTCCGACGTCACCGATCTCGACCCGCGGGTGGCCGGGGCCGCGGGCGAGTTGGTGACCACGCTCGCCGATCTGGACCGCTTCTACTCGGCCCTGCTCAGCGGTGAACTCCTGCCCCCGCGCTGGCTGCGCGAGATGCTCGACACCCGGACCGCACACGGCTCGTACGGCATGGGTCTGTTTCCGGTGAAGCTCCCGTGCGGCACCACGGTGTGGGGGCACAACGGCCGGATCTCCGGCAGCTACGTGCGCACCGCGGCCACCGTCGACGGTCGTCATGTCCTCACCTTCCGGGTGAACACGAGCGAGCTGGCAGACCCCGGTCTCGAACCCGCGCTGCTCTCCGCCGAGTTCTGCCCCCGCACCTCGTAGAACGGCCGGGTTCCGGACAAAGATCCCAGCTCACGACACTCGTTCGAGTGAAGCCGACCGGGATGCGCGGCGGAACCCGGGGCGGAACCCGGGGCGGCTTACAGCGGCGCGATGTCCGGCGCCCCCAACCGCGCCGCGTCCGCCGTCAGGTCGTCGGGCTGGAGCTGCGACTCCCGCTCGGCCTCCACGCGCTTCTCGTAGTGCTCGACCTCGCGCTCGATCTGGTCCTTGTCCCAGCCGAGTACCGGCGCCATCAACTCGGCGGCCTCACGGGCGCTGCGCGTGCCCCGGTCGAAGGTCTCGATCGAGATGCGGGTGCGGCGGGTCAGCACGTCGTCCAGGTGCCGTGCGCCCTCGTGCGAGGCGGCGTAGACGATCTCGGCGCGCAGATAGTCGTCGGCGGCCTGGAGAGGTTCGCCCAGCGTCGGGTCCTTGGCGATGAGGTCGAGTACCTCCTCCGCCATCGACCCGAAGCGGTTCAACAGGTGCTCCACGCGCACCACATGAATGCCGGTCCGGGCGGCGATCCGCGCTCGCGCGTTCCACAGCGCCCGGTAGCCCTCCGCGCCGAGCAGCGGGACGTCCTCGGTCACGCACTCGGCGACCCGCATGTCGAGCCCGTGCACCGCCTCGTCCACGGCGTCCTTGGCCATCACCCGGTACGTCGTGTACTTGCCGCCCGCCACGACGACGAGCCCCGGCACCGGATGCGCGACGGTGTGCTCGCGGGACAGCTTGCTGGTGGCGTCCGACTCACCGGCCAGCAGCGGGCGCAGCCCCGCGTACACGCCCTGCACGTCGTCCCTGGTCAACGGCACCGCGAGCACCGAGTTCACATGCTCCAGCAGATAGTCGATGTCGGCGCTGGACGCGGCCGGGTGAGCCTTGTCGAGGTCCCAGTCGGTGTCGGTGGTGCCGACGATCCAGTGCCGGCCCCAGGGGATGACGAACAGCACGGACTTCTCGGTGCGCAGGATCAGCCCGCTGGAGGAGTTGATGCGGTCCTTGGGGACGACCAGGTGGATGCCCTTGGAGGCCCTGACGTGGAACTGTCCGCGCTCCCCGACCAAAGCCTGGGTGTCGTCGGTCCACACACCCGTGGCGTTCACGATCTGCTTGGCGCGGACCTCGTACTCGCCGCCCGCCGCGACGTCCTCCACCCGGGCGCCGACCACCCGCTCGCCCTCGCGCAGGAAGCCGGTCACGCGCGCGCGGTTGGCGACTTTCGCGCCGTACGACGACGCCGTGCGCACCAGGGTCGCCACATAACGGGCGTCGTCCATCTGGGCGTCGTAGTACTGCAACGCCCCGACCAGGGCGTCCTTCTTCAACGCGGGTGCCACGCGCAGGGCGTGACGGCGGCTCAGGTGACGGTGGGTGGGCAGGCCCCGGCCATGGGCGCGGGCCATGGACATCGCGTCGTAGAGCGCGACGCCCGAGCCGGCGTACAGGCGCTCCCAGCCCTTGTGCTGGAGCGGGTACAGGAACGCCACCGGCTTCACCAGGTGCGGGGCGAGCCGCTCCAGGAGCAGGCCGCGCTCCTTGAGGGCCTCGCGGACGAGGGCGAAGTCGAGCATCTCCAGATAGCGCAGGCCGCCATGGATGAGCTTGCTCGACCTGCTCGATGTGCCGGACGCCCAGTCGCGTGCCTCGACCAGTCCCGTGGACAGGCCGCGTGTCACGGCGTCCAGGGCGGTGCCCGCGCCGACCACGCCACCGCCCACGACGAGCACGTCCAGCTCGCGCTCGGCCATTCCCGCCAGTGCCTCGGCTCGCTGCGCCGGACCCAGTGTCGCTGTCCTCACCGCTGCCTCCCGCTATCGGTAGCGCCGGCCGCACCCGTTCGGCGAAGCCCGGTTCGATTCCCTCCTGCCCAAATTCTGACCGGGTTGCCCGACTTCAGCCACCACTCGCCCCCAGCCTGTGGACAACAATCACAGGACTGCCGAAAAACGCAGCCGTCCAATCCCGCATAACGGTCATATTTACTCCTAGTCTGACATTGCGCTCGCTCGTTCTGTCCACAGGGCTTGCGCACCTGTCCCGCTTCGGTTACTGGGAAGGACGGCCCACGCCATGCCCGCAGATCTCGCCGTCATCGGACTCGGTCCTCTCGGCCTGCCCCTGGCCCAGGCCGCTGTCGCCGCCGGCATCGCCACGGCCGGCTTCAAGACCGGCCCTGAGGCCGGCTCCCTCAGCCCCGCCGAACTGCGCCGGATGCTCTCGGGGGGTTTCCGGCCGGCCACGAACCCCGCCGAGCTGGGCCGCGTACGCACCGCCGTGATCTGCGCGCCGACGCCCAGGGACGCGGACGGCGGCCTCGACCTCAGCCAGGTGGAGACAGCCGCCCGCACCCTCGCGACGCACCTGCGCCCGCACACCACGGTGATCCTGGAGTCACCGGTGCACCCCGGCACCACGGAGGACTTCCTCCGCCCGCTCCTCGAAGAGGGATCGGGCCTCCGCGCGGGCCGCGATTTCCACCTCGCCTACTCCCCCAGCCGAGTCGACCCCGGCAACCGCGACTTCACCCCGGCCAGCACCCCGAAGGTGATCGGCGGCCTGACCCCGGCCTGCACCGAGTCCGCCGCCGCCTTCTACGGCCGTCTCACCGACAAGGTGGTACGCGCGCGTGGCCTGCGCGAAGCGGAGACCGTGCAGCTCCTGGAGACCAACTTCCGGCACGTCAACATCGCCCTCGTCAACGAAATGGCCGTCCTGTGCCACGACTTGGGCGTCGACCTCTGGGACGTCATCCGCTGCGCGGAGACCAAGCCGTTCGGCTTCCAGGCCTTCCGCCCCGGCCCCGGCGTCGGCGGCCACGCCGTCCCCCAGGACCTGTCGGCCCACGGCGGCCGCCCGCTCCGCATGGTCGAACTCGCCCAGCAGGTCAACAACCAGATGCCCCGCTACGTCATCCAGCGCGCCGCCACGCTCCTCAACGAACACGGCAAGTCCGCCCGCGGGGCCCGCGTCCTCCTCCTCGGCGTCACCTACAAGGCCGACCTCGCCGACCAACAGGCCACCCCCGCCCAGGAGATCGCGATCCGCCTGATGGAACTCGGCGCCTCCGTCAGCTACCACGACCCCCACATCCCGTCCTGGAGCGTCCTCGACCGCCCGGTCCCCCGCGCGGACTCCCTCTACGAGGCGGCGGCCGACGCCGACCTGACGATCCTGCTCCAGCAGCACCGGACGTACGACCTCCAGGGCCTGTCGGTGAAGGCACAGTTGCTGCTGGACACGCGGGGGGCTACGCCTACGGGGGCGGCGCACCGGTTGTGAAAGGGGGCGCGCGGGGTGGGTGAGCCTCGGGAGCTGGTGGCGTGGGGCATTCCGCGCCGGTACCTTTGGAACAGGTGGGACCCACCGCAGGGGTCACTGCGGCGGGCTCGTGGATGGACGATGGACTGCCTGCCCCTGGTTGGTGCAGGGACGACCGCTCACCTTCCCGCCAACAAGGTGGAGCCCGCCACAGTGGTCGCTGCAGCGGGCTCCGAGCTGGTTCACGGGTGTCCGCCCCTAATCCTTCTGGGGGCGGCCGCTCACCAGCTGTTGATCCACAAGATGCACCTCCTCCGGAACTTCACCAGCCGAAGCCAAGTTCGATCCCAGCGGGTGGGCTTGCGGTGACGACCCATGGGTGCGCCCCCTTCCACGACGCCACCCATTGACCCGGTAGGCAGCACGTCGGAACTCGGGCCGGGCCCCGAGAGCCCGGGTCCGGAACCTTGTCCCTGGAAGGGGGCGACCCAGAGGACTGGGCCGCCGATCAAGGACACTATCGGCCCGACACGGCCATCGGACGCGCATTCGCCCCGAACGCAACCGTGCGCCCCGCAGTCTCAACACGCGCCCCACCAGCCCCACTTGGGCACATGAAAAGGCCCGGACCACCCAGGTCCGGGCCCTTCGAGAAGTCGTACGCCTACCGCTTGTGCTGTGAGTCCGCCACCGTCACCTCGACGCGCTGGAACTCCTTCAGCTCGCTGTAACCGGTCGTCGCCATCGCGCGGCGCAGGGCGCCGAAGATGTTCATCGAGCCGTCGGGGATGTGGGACGGGCCGGTGAGGATCTCCTCGATGGTGCCGACCGTGCCGAGGTCGACCTTCTTGCCGCGCGGGAGTTCCTCGTTGACCGCTTCCATGCCCCAGTGGTGGCCCTTGCCGGGGCCGTCCGTGGCGCGGGCCAGCGGGGAGCCCATCATCACGGCGTCCGCGCCGCAGGCGATCGCCTTGGGGAGGTCGCCGGACCAGCCGACACCGCCGTCGGCGATCACGTGGACGTAGCGGCCGCCGGACTCGTCCATGTAGTCGCGGCGGGCCGCCGCCACGTCCGCGACCGCGGTCGCCATCGGGACCTGGATGCCCAGCACGTTGCGCGTGGTGTGCGCCGCGCCGCCGCCGAAGCCGACGAGCACGCCGGCCGCGCCCGTGCGCATCAGGTGCAGGGCCGCGGTGTACGTGGCGCAGCCGCCGACGATCACCGGGACGTCCAGCTCGTAGATGAACTGCTTCAGGTTCAGCGGCTCGTGCGAGCCGGAGACGTGCTCGGCCGAGACCGTCGTACCGCGGATGACGAAGATGTCCACGCCCGCGTCGACGACGGCCTTGGAGAACTGGGCCGTGCGCTGCGGCGAGAGCGCGGCGGCGGTGACCACGCCCGAGTCGCGCACCTCCTTGATGCGCTGGCCGATCAGCTCCTCCTTGATGGGAGCCGCGTAGATCTCCTGGAGGCGGCGGGTCGCGGCGTCCGCGTCCAGCTCGGTGATCTCGTCGAGCAGCGGCTGCGGGTCCTCGTACCGCGTCCAGAGGCCTTCGAGGTTGAGCACGCCGAGGCCGCCCAGCTCTCCGATGCGGATCGCGGTGGCCGGGGAGACGACCGAGTCCATGGGGGCGGCCAGGAAGGGCAGCTCGAAGCGGTAGGCGTCGATCTGCCAGGCGATCGAGACCTCCTTCGGGTCCCGCGTACGGCGGCTGGGGACGACGGCGATGTCGTCGAAGGCGTACGCCCGGCGGCCGCGCTTGCCGCGCCCGATCTCGATCTCAGTCACGTGTGTGGCCTTTCCTTCTGCGTCTCAGCGTCTACCAGTATCGCCGACGAGCACGACGAGGGCGGCCCCGGTGCACCCGGGGCCGCCCTCGTGCAGACCTCGTGACTACTTGTTGCGGCTGTAGTTCGGCGCCTCGACCGTCATCTGGATGTCGTGCGGGTGGCTCTCCTTGAGGCCCGCGGAGGTGATCCGTACGAAGCGGCCCTTGGTCTCCATCTCCTCGATGGTGGCCGCGCCCACATAGCCCATGGTCTGGCGCAGACCGCCGACGAGCTGGTGCAGCACGTTGGCCAGCGGGCCGCGGTAGGGCACCTGGCCCTCGATGCCCTCGGGCACGAGCTTGTCGTCGGAGGCGACCTCGGCCTGGAAGTAGCGGTCCTTCGAGTACGACCGCCCCTGGCCGCGGGACTGCATCGCGCCGAGCGAGCCCATGCCGCGGTACGACTTGAACTGCTTGCCGTTGATGAACTGCAGCTCGCCCGGCGACTCCTCGCAGCCCGCGAGCAGGCTGCCCAGCATCACGGTGTCGGCGCCGGCGGCGAGCGCCTTGCCGATGTCGCCGGAGTACTGGAGGCCGCCGTCACCGATCAGCGGGACGCCGACCGCGCGGGCGGCGAGGGACGCCTCGTAGATGGCGGTGACCTGCGGGACACCGATACCGGCGACCACGCGGGTGGTGCAGATCGAGCCGGGGCCGACGCCGACCTTGATGCCGTCGACACCGGCGTCGATCAGGGCCTGGGCGCCGTCGCGGGTGGCTACGTTGCCGCCGATGATGTCGACGCCGACGCTCGACTTGATCTTCGCCATCCAGTTGAGGGCGTTGCTGTTGTGGCCGTGCGAGGTGTCGACGACCAGGAAGTCCACCCCTGCCTCGGCGAGGGCCTGGGCGCGCTCCAGCGCCTCGGGGCTGGCGCCGACGGCGGCGCCGACGATGAGGCGGCCCTCGCCGTCCTTGGCGGCGTTCGGGTACTGCTCGGCCTTGACGAAGTCCTTGACCGTGATGAGGCCCTTGAGGACGCCCGCGTCGTCGACCAGGGGCAGCTTCTCGATCTTGTGGCGGCGCAGCAGCTGCATGGCGTCGGCGCCGGAGATGCCGACCTTGCCGGTGACCAGGGGCATCGGGGTCATGACCTCGCGCACCTGACGGGAGCGGTCGGTCTCGAAGGCCATGTCGCGGTTGGTGACGATGCCGAGCAGCTTGCCGTTGCCGTCCGTCACCGGGACGCCGCTGATGCGGAACTTGGCGCACAGCGCGTCGGCCTCGGCGAGCGTGGCGTCCGGGTGCACGGTGATCGGGTCGGTGACCATGCCGGACTCGGAGCGCTTCACGAGGTCGACCTGGTTGACCTGGTCCTCGACGGACAGGTTGCGGTGCAGGACACCGACACCGCCCTGGCGGGCCATCGCGATCGCCATCCGGGACTCGGTCACCTTGTCCATCGCCGCGGAGAGCAGCGGGATGTTGACCCGGACGTTGCGCGAGATGCGGGACGAGGTGTCGACCGCGTTCGGAAGCACGTCGGACGCGCCCGGCAGCAGCAGCACGTCGTCGTAGGTCAGCCCTAGTGTCGCGAATTTGGCGGGCACTCCGTCGACGTTGGCAGTCATGACACCTTCCCCAAATGGCCTTGATCGGTGCGGATGTCCATGCTAACGGGAAGCAGGGGTCGCGAATTCCACGATTCGACGGCCATGCCCGGCTCCGGGCTTCGTATGTTCGTACGGAACCGGGCGCGGCTGTTCAAAAGAGGCGCGGCGCGTACAGCCGTTACTGCTCGGCCAGTGCCCGCAGGCGGCTCAGCGCCCGGTGTTGGGCGACCCGGACCGCGCCGGGTGACATTCCCAACATCTGGCCGGTCTCCTCCGCCGTAAGGCCCACGGCGATGCGCAGCAGAAGCAGTTCGCGCTGGTTCTCCGGCAGGTTGGCCATGAGTTTCTTGGCCCATTCGGCGTCGCTGCTGAGCAGGGCGCGCTCCTCGGGGCCTAGGGAGTCGTCCGGCCGCTCGGGCATCTCGTCGGACGGCACCGCCGTGGAACCCGGATGGCGCATCGCGGCCCGCTGGAGGTCGGCGACCTTGTGGGCGGCGATGGCGAAGACGAACGCCTCGAAGGGGCGGCCGGTGTCCTTGTAGCGGGGCAGCGCGAGGAGGACGGCGACGCAGACCTCCTGGGCCAGGTCCTCCACGAAGTGCCGCGCGTCGCCCGGGAGTCGGGACAGCCGGGTGCGGCAGTAGCGCAGCGCAAGTGGGTGTACGTGTGCGAGCAGGTCGTGCGTGGCCTGCTCGTCTCCGTCGACCGCGCGAAGGACGAGCCCACCAATCGCCCCTTGGGCACTGGTCCCCTCGTCGTCACGCATCGGTCCATGGTGCCTTGCGGCCGTGTGGTCCGTGGCACCGCGTCCGTTGTTGTGCACCGAAGCGTTATGAGCAGGTGCGCCGGAACTCATCTCCTGCGCCCTCCCCTCCCGCTCGACCGACTCGTCCCCGAGGAACTCCACACCTCAAGGATGCGGCATCCGCGGCGAAACGAGCAGCGGGCACCCGATGGATCCGTGTGCCGTCCCCGCCCGCCCTGCGACAGGCGGGGATTGTCGTACCGCCGCCACGACCCACTGACCTGGGGCCTAGCGGACCAGGCCCCACCGGAAACCGAGCGCCACCGCGTGCGCGCGGTCCGAGGCGCCGAGTTTCTTGAAGAGCCGCCGGGCGTGGGTCTTGACGGTGTCCTCGGAGAGGAACAGCTCACGGCCGATCTCCGCGTTGGAGCGGCCGTGGCTCATGCCCTCCAGGACCTGGATCTCGCGCGCGGTGAGCGTCGGCGCGGCGCCCATCTCGGCGGACCGCAGCCGGCGCGGGGCCAGTCGCCAGGTCGGGTCGGCGAGGGCCTGGGTGACCGTGGCCCGCAGTTCGGCGCGCGAGGCGTCCTTGTGCAGATAGCCGCGGGCACCGGCGGCGACCGCGAGGGCCACGCCGTCCAGGTCCTCGGCGACGGTGAGCATGATGATGCGGGCACCCGGGTCGGCGGACAGCAGCCGGCGGACGGTCTCGACACCGCCGAGTCCGGGCATGCGTACGTCCATCAGAATGAGGTCCGAGCGGTCGGCGCCCCAGCGGCGGAGGACTTCCTCCCCGTTGGCCGCGGTCGTCACGCGCTCGACACCGGGCACGGTCGCGACCGCGCGGCGAAGCGCCTCTCGGGCAAGCGGGGAGTCGTCACAGACGAGGACGGATGTCATGGCCGCCCTCCGCAACTGATGCGCGTCACCTTGAGCCTCCAGGCTGGTACGAAATCGTCACCTGTGCGGTCGACCGTCTCGGACGCCTGCCCGAGCTCTTGTGTTCTCAACCGCCTCGCACTCTCAACGACGGTCACTCGAAAGAGTTACGGGGCCGTGTGTCGTCTTCGGCACTCTACGTGAGGGTGCGGACACGGTGGAGGTGCGCGCGGCCGACCCACAAGCTTTCATCACAACCGGTGCCCCATTCAGCCCTATTTCTTCCCTTTTGCTGGTGTCTGAGGCTAGATTCGCAATGAGTCATATTTTCATCTCCTTAGATCGTAGATGTACGGTCGTGGACACCGTATCCGCCCAGAACGGCTACAAGGGGTCACGCAATGGCAGATTTCTCCCGCCTTCCCGGACCGAACGCGGACCTGTGGGACTGGCAGCTCCTGGCTGCCTGCCGAGGGGTCGACAGCTCGCTCTTCTTTCATCCCGAGGGCGAGCGCGGTGCGGCACGAAGCGCTCGTGAGAACTCGGCCAAAGAGGTCTGCATGAGGTGCCCGGTCCGCGCACAGTGCGCGGCGCACGCGCTGGCGGTGCGCGAGCCGTACGGCGTCTGGGGCGGCCTGACCGAGGACGAGCGCGAGGAGCTCATGGGGCGTGCCCGCAACCGGCTGGTGTCGGCTTCCGCCGCCGGGGACATGGCTTCCAACAACTGAAGGAACGTTTCTCCAACAAGTTCCCGACAGGGGCACGCGTACGCGTGCCCCTCTATTTTTCCGCGGACCCGCGACCGCTACTTGTCGCGCGCCGCCCGCTCCAGTTGGTCCAGCGTCGCCGCCACGGCCGGCACCTGTGCCAGGTCGGGCAGGGTGAGCGCGACGATCTCCCGCCGCACCGCCGGTTCCAGGGTCACCGTCCGCGCGCCCCGGGGCCGTACGGACTCGATGGCGAGCTGGGGCAGTACGGCGACGCCCAGGCCCGCGCTCACCAGGCCGACGACCGCCGGATAGTCGTCGGTCGCGAAGTCGATGCGCGGGGTGAAGCCCGCGCTCTCGCACACCTCGACCAACTGCCCACGGCAGCGCGGGCATCCGGCGATCCAGGGCTCCCCGGCGAGTTCACCGATGGCGACCGACCCCGCGCGCGCGAGCCGGTGTCGCTCCGGGACCAGGGCGACCAGGCGGTCGCCGAGCAGGGGTCGTACCACCAGGTCGGACCAGTCCTCGGCGCCCGCCGCTGCCTCATAGCGGAAGGCGAGTGCCACATCGCAGTCGCCCTCGCGGAGCAGTTCGACGGAGTTCGGCGGCTCGGCCTCCTCCAGGGAGACGCGGGTGCCGGGGTGGGCGGCGCGCAGGGCGGCGAGTGCGGTGGGGACGAGCGTCGAGCTGCCGCTGGGGAAGGAGACCAGGCGGACCCGGCCGGCCCGCAGGCCCGCGATGGCGGCGACCTCCTCCTCGGCGGCCGTCAGACCGGCGAGGATGCCCGCGCCGTGCCGGACCAGGGCCTCGCCCGCCTGGGTCAGGCGCATCTCGCGGCCGGTGCGGATCAGCAGCGGGGTGCCGACCGAGGTCTCCAGGGCCTTCATCTGCTGGCTGACGGCGGGCTGGGTGCAGCCCAGTTCGCGCCCGGCCGCCGAGAAGGAGCCGGAGGCGGCGACGGCGCGCAGCACACGGAGATGACGGGCCTCGATCATGCGCCGAGCATAAGCCAACCTTGGAGGGCGGGGTGAATAATGCCTCGCGTCTTTGGGGCGATCTCGCCTACCGTGCCGTCATGAAGCTTCTCTCGCTGAATCTGGGCCGCGCCACGGCCGTGCCGTACACGGAACAGCCGGAGGGCGTGACCGGCATCGACAAGCGGCCGGTCGACGGGCCCGTCCGGGTGAGCGCGCCCGGCCCCAAGGGCGTCGCCGGCAGCGGACTCGCCGGGGACGCGGTGTGCCACCGGCGCCACCACGGCGGTGACGACCAGGCGGTGTACGCGGTCGCGCGCGAGGATCTCGACGGCTGGGAGCGGGAGTTGGGGCGCCCGCTGAGCAACGGCTCCTTCGGGGAGAACCTGACGACCCAGGGAATCGACGTGTCCGGCGCGCGGATCGGCGAGCGCTGGCGCATCGGTTCCGAGGTGGTTCTGGAGGTCACCAGCGGGCGGATTCCCTGCCTCGTCTTCCAGGCCCATCTGGGCGAGAAGGGGTGGGTGCGGCGGTTCACCCAGCAGGGGTCGCCGGGCGCCTATCTGCGAGTGATCGAACCCGGTGAGATCAGGGCGGGGGACGCGATCGAGATCGTGCACCGGCCCGCCCACGAGGTGACGGTGGCCCTGCAGTTCCGTGCCGTGACGACTCGGCGGGAGCTGCTGCCGCAGTTGCTTCCGGCCGGCGAGGCGCTGCATCCGGAGGCTCTCGCGCAGGCCCGGAAGTATGTCGCGGAGTACGCGGGCTGACCTGCTGTCACGGCCCGTTCGACGCCTTGTTCGACACGTGTTCGTCACGGATCGGGAGGGCCTGTGCAGAGATCGGACCCGCCTGCCCCGGGTCACTAATCTTGCGCCATGACAACGGCATTGATTACGGGATCGACCGCGGGGATCGGTGCCGCGTTCGCGCGGCGGCTCGCGGCGGACGGACACAACCTCGTGCTGGTGGCGCGGAACACCGAGCGGCTCGGGGACCAGGCGACCGAACTGCACGACCGGCACGGCATCGAGGCGGAGGTGCTCACCGCCGACCTGGCCACGGACCAGGGCATCGAGACCGTGGCCGCCCGCCTCGCCGATCGCAAGAACCCCGTCGACCTGCTGGTCAACAACGCGGGCTTCGGCAACAAGGGCCGCTATCTCGACGTACCGATGGCCGACGAGCTGAAGATGCTCAAGGTGCACTGCGAGGCGGTGCTGCGGCTGACCAGCGCGGCGACCGGGGCGATGCGCGAGCGCGGGCGCGGCGGTGTCGTCAACGTGGCGTCGGTGGCGGCCTTCGTGCCGCGCGGGACGTACGGCGCCTCGAAGGCCTGGGTCGTGCAGTTCACGCAGGGCGCGGCGAAGGACCTCGCCGGCACCGGCGTACGGCTGATGGCGCTGGCGCCCGGGTTCGTGCGGACCGAGTTCCACGAGCGGGCCGGGATGGGCACGGACAACATCCCGAACTGGATGTGGCTGGACGCCGACAAGCTGGTCGCGGCGGCGCTCGCGGATCTGTCACGCGGGAAGTCGCTGTCGATTCCCGATCCGCGGTACAAGGCCCTCATGGGTCTGGTGAAGGTGGCTCCGCGGGGGCTGCTGGGCGGGGTCTCGTCCAGGACCGGGCGGAAGTACGGGCCGCAGTGACCGGGTGACGCCGCTGCTCCGGTGGGACAATGGGCACATCCAACCGAACCCAGGGGGTCGGGAGGCGGCGTCATGACGTTCGTACAGCTCATCGACTGCAAGACCAGCCGGTACGCGGAGGTGGACCGGCTGATGGACAGGTGGGTCGAACAGACCAAGGGGAAGCGGACCGCGACACACGACCTGGTCGGCAAGGACCGGTCGGACGGCACGCACTTCATCCAGATCGTGGAGTTCCCGTCGTACGAAGAGGCGATGCGGAACTCGAACCTGCCGGAGACGGACCGGATCTTCCGGGAGATGGTCGCCCTCTGCGACGAGATGCCGACGTTCACGGACCTGGACGTCGTACGGGACGACCAGTTGTACGCGGCGAACGTACGGCGGTTCTTCGAGACGGTGGCCGCCGAGGGCGAACTGCCGCCGCTGGACGACCTGATCGCGGAGAACTACCACGACCACGATCCCGGCAACCCGCAGGACACCCTCGGCATGGACGGGATGCGCCGCGACATCGGGATGTGGCGGGGCGGCTTCGACTTCACGTTCGCCGTCGAGGACCAGATCTCCGAGGGCGACCGGGTGTGCACGCGGTGGACCTGGAGCGGCACCCACACGGGTGACTTCCTCGGGATCGCGGCCACCGGGAAGAAGGTCGTCATGACCGGTACGACCATCTTCCGCTGCGACGAGGACGGGAAGATCGTCGAGGGCTGGTGGCAGTACGACCGTCTGGGGCTGATGGCACAACTGGGCGTGCTGGACGGGCTGGAGCGCTGAGAGCGCAGGCCCACAAGTCCTCGGAACCCCGGACCACAGGACCGCCCGCGAAGGGAGAAGCCCCCGTTCCGCAACCGGAACGGGGGCTTCTTCGTGCGACGGCGTGCGTCAGTGGGAGTGGCCGTGACCAGCGGCGGCCGGCTCCTCCTCTTCCTTCTTCTCGACGACCAGGGTCTCGGTCGTGAGGAGGAGGGAGGCGATGGAGGCGGCGTTCTCCAGGGCGGAGCGGGTGACCTTGACCGGGTCGATGACGCCGGCCTTGACCAGGTCACCGTACTCGCCGGTCGCGGCGTTGAAGCCCTGGCCCTTTTCGAGCTCGGCGACCTTGGCGGTGATGACGTAACCCTCCAGGCCGGCGTTCTCGGCGATCCAGCGCAGCGGCTCGACGACCGCGCGGCGCACGACCGCGACACCCGTGGCCTCGTCGCCGGTCTTGTCGAGGTTGCCCTCCAGGACCTTGGCGGCGTGCACCAGAGCGGAGCCACCACCGGAGACGATGCCCTCCTCGACCGCGGCGCGGGTCGCGGAGATGGCGTCCTCCAGACGGTGCTTCTTCTCCTTCAGCTCCACCTCGGTGGCGGCGCCGACCTTGATCACGCACACGCCGCCGGCCAGCTTCGCGAGGCGCTCCTGGAGCTTCTCGCGGTCCCAGTCGGAGTCCGTGTTCTCGATCTCGGCCTTGATCTGGTTGACGCGGCCCGCGACCTCGGAGGCGTCACCGGCACCGTCGACGACGGTCGTGTCGTCCTTGGTGACGGTCACGCGACGGGCGGAGCCCAGCACGTCCAGGCCGACCTGGTCGAGCTTGAGGCCGACCTCCTCGGCGATGACCTGACCGCCGGTGAGGGTGGCGAGGTCGCCGAGCATCGCCTTGCGGCGGTCGCCGAAGCCGGGGGCCTTGACCGCGACCGCGTTGAACGTGCCGCGGATCTTGTTCACGACCAGGGTCGACAGGGCCTCGCCCTCGACGTCCTCGGCGATGATCAGCAGCGGCTTGGAGGCGTTGGCCTGGATGACCTTCTCCAGCAGCGGCAGCAGGTCCTGGATGGAGCTGATCTTGCCCTGGTGGATGAGGATGTACGGGTCTTCGAGGACCGCTTCCATCCGCTCCTGGTCCGTCACGAAGTACGGCGACAGGTAGCCCTTGTCGAAGGCCATGCCCTCGGTGAAGTCCAGCTCCAGACCGAAGGTGTTGGACTCCTCGACGGTGATGACACCGTCCTTGCCGACCTTGTCCATCGCCTCGGCGATGAGCTCGCCGACCTGGCTGTCCTGCGCGGACAGACCGGCGACGGCGGCGATGTCGGCCTTGTCGTCGATCGGCCGCGCGGTGGCGAGCAGCTCGTCGGAGATGGCCTTGACGGCGGCGTCGATGCCCTTCTTCAGGGCGGCCGGGGAGGCACCCGCGGCGACGTTGCGCAGGCCCTCGCGCACGAGCGCCTGGGCGAGCACGGTGGCGGTGGTGGTGCCGTCACCCGCGATGTCGTTGGTCTTGGTCGCCACCTCCTTCACGAGCTGCGCGCCGAGGTTCTCGTACGGGTCCTCGACCTCGACCTCGCGGGCGATGGTGACACCGTCGTTGGTGATGGTGGGGGCGCCGAACTTCTTGTCGATGACGACGTTGCGGCCCTTGGGGCCGATCGTCACCTTCACCGTGTCGGCAAGCTTGTTGACGCCGCGCTCGAGGGCGCGACGGGCGTCCTCGTCGAACTTCAGGATC
This sequence comes from Streptomyces sp. NPDC051576, assembly GCF_040681835.1. Taxonomy (NCBI): domain Bacteria; kingdom Bacillati; phylum Actinomycetota; class Actinomycetes; order Kitasatosporales; family Streptomycetaceae; genus Streptomyces; species Streptomyces sp. NPDC051576. The sequence continues at coordinate 367,315 of NZ_JBFAZO010000001.1, read as the reverse complement.
TTCGCCATGGGAGCGGTTCAGCCCTCTCGGAAAACGTGGGTGAAACGAACTACGCCCCCGACGCCCGGCTTCATAAGGTCGCGGGGGCCAGGGGCGCAGCTCACATACTGAATGTGCGTGAAGTGAATTACTTCTCGATGATCGCGAGCACGTCGCGGGCCGAGAGGACGAGGTACTCCTCGCCGCTGTACTTCACTTCGGTGCCGCCGTACTTGCTGTACAGCACGATGTCGCCGGTCTTCACGTCGAGCGGAAGACGCTCGCCGTTCTCGAAGCGGCCCGGGCCCACGGCCAGGACGACGCCCTCCTGGGGCTTCTCCTTGGCCGTGTCCGGGATGACCAGGCCAGAGGCCGTGGTCTGCTCGGCGTCGAGCGGCTGGACCACAATGCGGTCCTCAAGCGGCTTGATGGCAACCTTGGAGCTGGTGGTCGTCACGATCCGACCTCCCCCTTCGGAGATCTCACGGGGTTAACTGTCTGAGGTGGCGACCAGGTGGATCCGTCGTCGCGGGTGCCGGACCTGCCCGTCGCTATTGGCACTCTCCAGGGGGGAGTGCCAGACCTGAGACTATGACTGCGATTAGCACTCGGTCAAGCGGAGTGCCAATGCCTGCGGCGCTTGGGCGGGATTTTTGACACCGTTCGCTGCAGTGGCCGTCCCTGGGGGCTGCGCCCCCGGACCCCCGCATCGGCCTTCGGCCTCGTCCTCAAGCGCCGGACGGGCTGAAGTTGCTGGAGTCAGAGGTAGTCCTCCAGGTTGCCCACCGTCAGGCCCTGTCCCTGGATCGTTCGCAGTAGGCGTGCCGTAGTGACGGCCCGGTCCACCTGGACGATGTCTCCGGGGGTGAGGTGATGGTCGCCCCGGGTGTAGGTCAGGGTTCCGGTCGTGGTGGAGGCCCTCCATAGGACCAGGGCGGAGACACCGCAGTCGGCCGCGGCACGGCGGGTCGTCAGGTCGTAGGCGGCGGGCCGGAGGAGGCGGGCCCGGGTGGCGCAGATTCGGGTCCGCTGGGCGGTGTACGGGCGGCCGGTCAGGGTCGGGCGGGTGCGGAACACCGTGACGGGAAGCCGTAGTTCGCGGATCAGGTCGGCGAGGTTCGGGTCGTGGTCGTCGTCGTGGGTCAGGAAGACGACCTTGTCGTGGGTGCGGACGTGGTCCACGACGGGCGGGAGGCCCGGGCCCGCCGAGCGGGCGGCGGGCCGGGAGGCCGGCTTCGGGGCGGGGGCGAGCGGGGCGGTCAAACCCCAGTGGCGGTACGGCTGTTCGTGGGTCGGGCCGTGCTGGTGTACGCGTTGGGCCGCCTTCTTGCCCAGCCGTTCGATGGGGTCGACGGACTGGGCGCAGCCGGTGAGGAGGGTGGCCGCCAACGCGACGGCCACCGGCGCCCGCAGCCTCACAGGTAGTCCTCCAGGCGGGCCACCGCGTACCCCTCGGCCGTGACCTTGCCCAGGAAGCGGCGCATGTCGTCGACCATCGTGCCCTTCCAGTCCTCGCGGCCCCGGAAGTGGGTCAGGACGATGTCGCCGGGGTGCAGCTCCCGGTCGTCCTCGCGGTACTCCCAGTGGTCGACGTAGACCTCCTCGTCCCAGATCGGGGCGTACTTGATGCCGCAGGACTTGGCGGCGACGAGGGTGTCGTGGTTGTAGTTCCCGTACGGCGGCCGGAAGACCGTCGGGGCCTTGCCGAACTGCTTCTTCATGATGTCCTGCATGCCGCAGATCTCGCGCTTCTGCTCGGCGTAGGACAGGCCCGGCAGGTAGGGGTGCGTGAGGGTGTGGTTGTTGATCGTGTGCCCCTGGGCCTGCATCTTCCTGAAGTAGCCGTAGTCGTCCTTGACCAGGTAGTTGCTGAGGAAGGCCGTGTACGGGATCTTCAGGTCGCTCATCATCCGCAGGAACGCGGGGTCCTTGTTCTCCCCGTCGTCGATCGTGAGGAACACGATCTTCTTCTTGGTGGGGATGGTGGTGAAGACCGGCGGGAGGTTCAACTCCTCCTGGTCGTCCACCTCGAAGCCCTTGCGCGCGGTGATCTCCGGCTTGTGCGCGGGGGCCGGCGGGGCCTGGAGGGGCACCTTCGCCAGTCCCCAGCGCTTCGCGGCGGCGACCCTGGCCGCGTAGGCGGCGCGCAGCTTGGTCGCGTAGGAGTCGAGCGCGCGGGCCGGGGGCGCGTGCAGGGGCTGCGCGCCGTGGGCCGGGGGGACCGCCGTGCCGGAGCCTGACTGGGTGCAGCCGGAGACCACGGCGGCGAGCGCGAGGACGGCGAGCGCACCGCGGACGCCCGTCCTCCGACCCCGGGTCCCCTGACTCCCGTACGCCCGATTGATGTCATTTTGTACGACTACTCGCATGACGTCGGATCTTTCCAAACCCCGGCCCCGATCCCGCGCCGACACCGCGAGGACACCACCGCCGGAGGCACACCGTCCACCGACTGGCCCACAATGAGCCGGTGAACGACCCCGTACTCGCCTTCGCCGCCCTGCTCACCCCCGAGGGCAGTGCCCTCCTCGACGAGGTCCGCGGCACCGACCCGGCCAAGGAACTCGCCGTCGCGACCCGGCTGCGCCGCGAGCACCCCGCCGACCTCGTCTCGGCGGCCCTCGGCCAGGCCCGGTTGCGGCAGCGGGCGGCAGCGGCGAAGTTCTCGGCCGAGGACGCCGACCGGATGTTCTTCACCCCGAACGGCTTCGAACAGTCGACCCGGACGACGGTCGCGAGGTACCGCGCGGAGCGGATGCGCGAGCTCGGCGTGACGTCCGTGGCCGACCTGTGCTGCGGCATCGGCGGCGACGCGATCGCGCTGGCGCGGGCGGGGGTGCGGGTGCTGGCCGTGGACCGCGACCCGCTGACGGTCGCGGTGGCGCGGGCGAACGCGGAGGCGCTCGGCCTGGCCGAGCTGATCGAGGTGCGCGAGGCGGATGTCACGGACGTGGACACCTCCGCGTACGACGCCGTGTTCGTCGATCCCGCGCGCCGGGGCGGGCGGGGCCGGATCTTCGACCCCGAGGCGTACTCGCCCCCACTGTCCTGGGCCGTGTCCGCCGCTACGACGGCCCGGCTCGCCGCCCTGAAGATCGCACCCGGGGTACCGCACGAGGCGATCCCGGAGACGGCCGAGGCGGAGTGGATCTCGGACGGCGGGGATGTGAAGGAGGCGGTGCTGTGGTTCGGCACCGGGCGGCAGGGCTCGGTACGGGCAACTCTCCTTCCCGGCCCGCGAGTTCTGCACGGGCGCGGCCTGCCCGACCCCGAAGTCCGTTCCGTGGGACGGTACTTGTACGAGCCCGACGGCGCCGTCATCCGCGCCCATCTCGTCGCCGAGGTGGCGGAGCAGGTCGGCGGCGGCCTCGTCGACGAGACCATCGCGTACGTCACGGCGGACGGGCTACGGCCGACTCCGTACGCCTCCGCCTACGAGATCACCGATCAACTCCCCTTCGGCGTCAAGAAGTTGAAGGCGCTGCTGCGGGAGCGGGAGGTGGGCGTCCTCACCGTGAAGAAACGGGGGTCGGCGGTCGAGCCGGAGGAACTGCGGAAGAAGGTGCTGCCCAAGCCTCAGGGGGGCAACTCGGTGACCGTGTTTCTTACTCGGGTCGCGGGGGCGCCGGCGATGTTGATCGGGGGGCCGGCCTAGGGAGCCTCTTCGGCCCGGCGCAGCAGGAGTCGGCGTTCCCGTTCGTTGCGGGCCAGCCCCGCCGCCCGTTCGAACTCCGCCTTCGCCTCCGTCGTACGGCCGAGGCGCAGCAGCAGATCCCCGCGCACGCTCGGGAGCAAGTGGTAGTCCCGCAGGGCGGGTTCGGTGGCGAGGGTGTCGACGAGTTCCAGGGCCTGGGCCGGGCCCTCCGTCATCGAGACAGCTACCGCTCGGTTCAACTCGACCACCGGGGACGGGAATCGGGCCGCGAGCAGGCCGTACAGGGTCGCGATCGTCGGCCAGTCGGTCTCGGCGTACGTGTACGCGTGGGCGTGGCAGGCGGCGATGGTGGCCTGGAGGGCGTAGGGGCCGGGGGCTCCGGTGGCCACGGCGTCCGCGCGGCCGAGGGCGGTGATGCCGCGGGCGATGAGCAGGCGGTTCCAGCGGCGGCGGTTCTGGTCCTTGAGGAGGACGGGGTCACCGTCCGGGCCGGTGCGGGCGGCCGAGCGGGAGGCCTGGAACTCCAACAGGGAGGCCAGGGCGTGCACTTCGGGTTCCTTCGGCATCAGGCCGGCGAGGAGGCGGGCCAGCCGCAGCGCGTCCTCGCAGAGGCTCGGGCGGAGCCAGTCGTCGCCCGCCGTCGCCGCGTAGCCCTCGTTGAAGATGAGGTAGATGACGTCGAGGACAGAGCCGAGGCGGGCCTCGCGGTCGGGGCCGTAGGGGACCTCGAAGGCGATGTTCTTCGTGGCCAGGGTGCGTTTGGCGCGGACGATGCGCTGGGCGATCGTCGCCTCGGGGGCGAGGAAGGCGCGGGCGATCTCGGGGGTGGTCAGGCCGCCGAGGAGGCGGAGGGTGAGGGCGGTGCGGGCCTCGGGGGACAGGACCGGGTGGCAGGTCGTGAAGACGAGGCGGAGGAGGTCGTCGTCGATGTCGTCGGGAGCGGACGGTTCCTCGGGCGGGGCCGTCGTCTCCAGGGTGCGGCCGATCTCCTGGAGCTTGCGGGCGTAGTTCTCGCGGCGGCGGATCAGGTCGACGGCGCGGTGCCTGGCCGTCGCCATGAGCCAGGCGCCCGGGTTGTCGGGCACACCGTCCCTCGGCCACTGCTCCAGCGCGGCGACCAGCGCGTCCTGCGCGAGTTCCTCGGCGATGCCGACGTCGCGGACTATGCGGGCGACGGCGGCGATGATGCGCGGGGACTCGATACGGAAGACGGTTTCGAGGGCGGTCACGGGAGAGGCGGCGGGCTGTGATTGCGGTTCCACAGCCCACCATCGAACACCTCTGACGCCCTCAGGCCAAGGAAGGCCGGGAAAGGCTCAGCCCTCCGCGATCTCCCGCACCTCGCAGGTCACCGTCCAGAACTCCTCGTGCACCTTCAGGAACCGCTTGGTCCACTCGATCGCCTCGGCCATGTCCTTGCACTGCATGAGCGCGTAGCCGCCGACGACCTCCTTGGACTCGGTGAACGGGCCGTCGGTCACGGAGATCTTGCCGCCCTCCCAGTGGACCCGGGCGCCCTGCGCGCTCGGGGTGAGGCCGGCGGTGTCGAGCATCACTCCGGCCTTGGTGATCTCCTCGATCAACTCGCCCATCCGCTGCATCAGTTCGGGGCTGGGGCCCTCGGCGGGGGCGGTCTTCTCGTCGATCTGCACGAGGGAGAGGTAGCGGGGCATGGTGACTCCTCGGGTCGAATGGTCGAACAGTTCGGAGGCCGGGGCTTTCCGGCCTCTCACACCATGCGTCGAACGAGGGGCGGCCGGATCGACACACGCGCCGGAATTCCCCGAAGAAATTCTCCGGGTTCCTGTTTCCGCAGGTCACATGCCATGCAGCAGCACACCGGCCCTAGTCGACCTCGTACCCGAACCGCGCCTTCGCGTACGCCGCCCCCAGCCCCTTCGGTCCGAAGGCGAGGGCCGCGTCCGTCACCAGGCCCGTCGGGCGGCCCCGGAGTTCCCACACCGCTCCGTCGCCGGAGTTCTCGTTGGCGGCCGCGGCCGCGAGGTCGGCGTAGCCGTTGCCGTTGATGTCCAGGAGCTGGACGGAGTCGCCGAAGTCGTCGTTGCGTTCCGCGGTGCCCGGGACGCCGGGGGTGTTCTGGGTGAAGCCCTGGGCGCCGGTGCCGGTCAGGCCGGTGCGGCTGCCGCGGAGGATGTTGACCATGCCCGCCCGCAGGCCCGTGCCGAGGCCCTCGGAGGAGGCGCCCACGGCCACGTCGTCGATGCCGTCGCCCGTGATGTCACCGACGGCCACCGACCCCCCGAAGTTGTCGCCGGACTCCTTCGCGCCCGGCACACCGGGGGTGTTCTGCGAGTAGAACTTCCAGGTGGAGGAAGGGGTCAGACCGGTCTTCGAGCCGTACGCCACCGCGATCCGTTCGTTGGCGCCGTCCCCGGTGACCAGGTCCGCGTAGCCGTCGCCGTTGACGTCGCCCAGGGCCGTGACCGAGCCCCAGAGCGGCTCGTCGATGGGTACCAGGCCCGAGGGCGAGCTGACGTACAACTGGACGCAGTAGTAGCCCTCGCCGCAGTACGCCTCCAGCGCCAGGTCGTCGCGGCCGTCGCCGTTGACGTCGCCGGCGCTGCCGTCCCAGATGTCGATGACCTTGAGGTATCCGTCGGGGTCGAGGGCGGTCGTGCCGGACGATGTGCCGGTGCGGGTGACCGGGCCCTTCCAGATCGTGCCCGTCGTACCGGACGGGTCGTCGACCTGGCTGTATCCGGTGCGGAACAGGACCAGGTCCAGCTTGCCGTCGCCGTCGAAGTCGCCGGTCTGGGTGTTGGAGGCGGGGATCGAGGTGCCCGTGCCGGACAGGCCCTTCGGGCCGCCCCAGACGATCACCGAGTCGGTCCCCGCCCATCCCACACCGATCACCAGGTCCGCGTAGCCGTCGCCGTTCAGGTCGCCCTTGGACACCTGCTGCCCGAAGCTCTGGTTCTTCACGGGACTGCCCGGAATGCCGCTGGTGGCACGGGTGATGACGGTCCGTCGGGTGGTCGAGAGGCCGTGCGGGCCGCCGTACATCACCGCCACCTCGCCCGCTCTGTCCAGGCCTCCGACGGTGGCCCAGGGGGCGCCCACGACGAGGTCCTGGTAGCCGTCGCCGTTGAAGTCGTCGTGGACGGGGGCCGCCGCCGCGTGTGCGGGAGACGGCCCGACTCCCAGCAGTACCAGGCCCATTGCGAGCGGTCCCGCCCAACGGACGTACCAACGCGTGGTGAACACCGGCCAACCCCCTCGTTACGGTGATGCTTCACCGCACGAGACCGCTCAGAGCGCGCAGAGGTTGTACGGGCCCCTCACTTCAGTGACGCCCACAGGTCGCTCGCCGCCGGTTCCTTCGCGATCACCCGGTTGGGATCGGACGGTGCCGTGACGACCGGCATCGTGATCGTCTTCACCGCGTCCGCCGACAGGCCCTTCAGACTCTCGCCGAGGCTGATCAGTTCGCTCAGGGAGTCGAGGCCGGTGTCGGTGGTGAGGCTGTCGGTCACCGCGTCGGTGACCTCGTAGAGCTTGGTGGGGTCGGTGAGGAGGTCGTGGGAGGAGATCTGTTCCAACAGGGCCTTCACCAGCATCTGTTGGAGGCCTATTCGGCCGAGGTCGCTGCCGTCGCCGATGCCGTGCCGGGTGCGGGCGAGTGCCAGTGCCTGCTTGCCGTCGAGGTGATGGGTGCCCTTCTTGAGGTGGAGGTGGCTGTCGTCGTCGTCGATGTCCTGGGTCGTGGTGACCGTGACACCGCCGAGCGCGTCGACCAGTTTCGCGAAGCCGGCGAAGTCGATCTCTATGTAGTGGTCCATGCGGACGTCCGTGATCGACTCGACCGTCTTCACCGCGCACACCGGCCCGCCCACCGAATAGGCGCTGTTGAACATCGCGTTGTACGCGACCGAGGTCGAACCCCCGGAGGACAGCGGGCAGGAGGGGCGGGTGACGAGCGTGTCGCGCGGGATGCTGACGATCGTGGCCTTCTTGCGGCCCGCGTCGAGGTGGATGACCATCGCCGTGTCGGAGCGGGCACCGGAGCTGTTGCCGCCACCGAGGGCTTTGTTCTCCGTACCGCTGCGCGAGTCCGAGCCCAGGACCAGGATGTTCACGGAGCCGGTCGGCACAGGGGTGGCGGACGCGGAGGCGGAGGCCGAGGGGGTGGTCACCGCCTTCGCGGGGCGGTCGGTGCCGAGCGCGCTGTCGATGTCGACGCTCTTGATGTTGTTGTTCAGGTGCCAGTAGGCCCAGCCGGCCGTGGCGACTCCCAGGACGAGGGCGCCCGCCAGAGTGAGGCCGGCGATCTTCAGCACTCTCGATCGCCGGCCCACTCGTCTGTCCTCGTCGACGTTCTCTTTGTCCGTCACGGGGAGGAACGTAAGTCCGAATTATTAGGGGAAAGTTAGGGGAGGCGCCTCAAGACGGTTTTCTGCGGAAAATCTCACGGTTCTCAGTCCCGCTTCACTCCCCTGACCTCCCTCATCCCAGGGTCACCACCGGTACCGGGTTGCTTCCGGACCAGGAGGCGTTGAACCCGAACGTCACCGAACCGCCGTCCGGGACCGTCCCGTTGTAGCTCGCGTTCGTACAACTCACCGCCGTGCCCGACTGGGTGCAGGTCGCGTTCCAGGCCTGGGTGATCTGCTGGCCGGCGCCGTACGTCCAACTCGCCTTCCAGAACGACAGCGAGGCCCCGGAGCAGGCGATCGTCACCTGCCCGGTGAACCCGGCGCTCCACTGACTCGTCACGCTGTACGCCGCCGAGCAGGCCCCGTTCGTCGGCGGCGGGGTCGTGGTCGTGCCGCCTAGCGCCTCCGCGATGCCGTAATAGGCCGGTTTCGGCGCGTAGTTCTCGTCGTACGGTGTCGCCGCCCCGTAGCCCGGGAAGGTGCTCGGCACCCAGGAGTCGGAGTCGGTGAAGCCCCAGACGGTGACGTTCACACAGCGGGTCACCGCGACGCACGCGGCCACGACCGACTTGTAGTCGGCCTTCTGCTGGGCGAGTTTGGTGGTGTCGGCCGGGAGGGCCATCCGTACGTCGAGTTCGGTGATCGCCACGTCCACGCCGAGGTCGGCGAAGCGCTGGATGTTCTGCTGGAGGGTGGCCGGGACCTGTCCGAGGATCAGGTGGGCCTGGAGGCCGACGCCGTCGATCGGGACGCCCGCCGCCTTCAGGGACTTGACCAGGTTGTAGAGGGCGGTGGACTTCGCGTTGACGCCCTCGACGTTGTAGTCGTTGATGTACAGCTTGGCGGCCGGGTCGGCGGCGTGTGCCCAAGTCAGGGCGTTGGCTATGTAGTTGGAGCCGAGGCCGTTGTACCAGAGGGTCGAGCGGTAGGTGCCGTCCTCGTTGAACGCCTCGTTGACCACGTCCCAGGCGGCGATCTTGCCCTTGTAGCGGCCGACCTCGGTGTTGATGTGGTTCTGGAGGAGGGTACTGAGCTGGGCGGAGGTCCAGCTGCCGTTCGTCAGCCAGCTCGGGTTCTGGCTGTGCCAGACCAGGGTGTGGCCGCGCACCTGCTGGTTGTGGGCCTGCGCGAAGGCGACGATCTGGTCGGCCTCGGTCCAGTTGAAGCTGCCCTGCGTCGGCTCGACGCTCCCCCACTTCATGGCGTTGCCGGGGGTGAGCGAGCTGAACTGGGCGCCGGCGATGTCGCCGTAGCTGCCGGTGAGCTTGGAGCCGGTGACCGCGGTGCCGATGACTTTGCCCTTCGCGGCGGCGAGGTCGCGCAGCGGGGTGTCGGCGGCGTGCGCGGCGGGTGCCGCGAAGAGCATGACGGCGCCGGTGAACAGGGCCGCCAGGGATAAGCCGGTTCTCAGAGATCTCATGCGGGTGCCTCCGAAAGTTTCGGTTGTGCAACCGATTGGCTTCGGAGGAGTGTGGGGCGAGTCACCCCACTCGTCAATACGTCACCTTCCGGCCATCCTCGCCGCCCGTGTCACGGAACCAAGGACGCCGGCGCCGCCGTACTGCTCCGCACCACCAGGCTCGTCGCCAGCTCCACCCGGCGCGCCACCGACGAGTCCTCCTCGCGTCCGAGGTCCAGCACCAGCTTCGCCGCCGCCTCGGCCATCTCGGTGAGCGGCTGTCGTACGGTCGTCAGCGGCGGCCCCACCCAGCGGGCGACCGGCAGATCGTCGAAGCCGACCACGCTCAGGTCCTCCGGGATGCGCAGCCCCAGTTCGCGCGCGGCCTCGTACAGGCCGAGGGCCTGGAGGTCGTTGCCCGCGAAGACGGCGGTGGGCCGGTCCGGGCGGCGCAGCAGGTCGAGGCCGAGCCGGTAGCCGGCCTCGTGGTGGAAGTCGCCGGTGACGATGAGCGAGCCGTCGACCGGCAGTTCGGCCGTCTCCAGCGCGGCCCGGTATCCGTCGACCCGGGCGCGGCTGCACATCATCCGGGACGGTCCGCTGATCGCGCCGATCCGGGTGTGGCCGAGTTCGACCAGGTGCCGGGTGGCGGCGAGCCCGCCCTGCCAGTTGGTCGCGCCGATGGACGGCACGTCCGCGCCCGGGTCGCCGGCCGGGTCCATCACCACGAACGGGATGGAACGGCTGGTCAGCAGTGCGCGCTGGGACTCGTCGAGCCCGGAGAGGACGAGGATCACGCCGTGCGGGCGGCGGGCGGCGACCTGGTCGGCCCAGGTGCGGCCGGGGATCAGCCGGCCCGCGCTCTCGCTCAGCACCACGCTCAGCCCGGCGTCGCGCGCCACGTTCTCCACGCCCCGGATGACCTCAAGGGCCCAGGCGCTCTCCAGCTCGTGGAAGACCAGGTCGATCAGCGGCGAGCGGGTCGCCTCGGCGCGGCGGCGCCGGTAGCCGTAGGCGCGCAGGAGGTCCTCGACGCGGGTGCGGGTGGCGGGGGCGACATCGGCGCGGCCGTTGAGGACCTTCGAAACAGTCGGAGCCGACACTCCGGCCTCGCGGGCGATCTCGGCGAGTGTCGCCGTCTGCGTCGGTCGACGTGCCGTCTGGGTTTCGGCGGATTCCGGGGCTGTCATGGCGGCGATCGTATCCCTGCGCGACCTCTTGACGAACCCTTTCGCGCGCCTTACGTTCCCGGAACATTCGTAGAACGGCTCGAAACATTCGCACGAGAGGTGCTGTCCATGCTGTCCAAGGAGCCCAACACGTCCAACGGCGGGCGTACGTTCAGCAGGCGCTGGGTGCTCGGCGCCGGTGCCACCACCCTGCTCACCACCGGACTCACGGCCTGCGGCTCCAGTGACAGCACCGGCGGCAGCAGCACGGTGACCGCCTTCACCTACGGCGACGACGCGGTGAAGGTGCAGGTCAAAGCCGTCACCCGGTTCAACGCGTCGGCGGCGGCCAAGAAGGCCAAGGGCAAGATCAAGCTGGAGAAGGTGCCCGGCACCGACTACCCGGCCAAGCTGCGCACCGCGATGGGCTCGCCGAACGCGCCGGACGTGTTCTTCAACTGGGGCGGCGGCTCGATCAAGGCGTACCAGGAGGCGAACCAGCTGGTCGACCTCACCGACACCATCAAGTCCGACCCGGTCCTCAAGAGCGGCTTCCTGCCCTCCGTCCTCGCGGCGGGCGCCCTCAAGGGCAAGAACTACGGCATACCGATGCGCGGCATGCAGCCCGTGATCCTCTTCTACAACAAGACGGTCTTCGCCGCGCACAAGATCCAACCGCCCACCACCTGGGCCGAGTTGCTCGACATCAACAAGAAGCTCAAGGCGGCGAACATCACCCCGTTCGCGCTCGGCGGGTCGGACATCTGGCCCGAGCTGATGTGGCTGGAGTACCTGGTCGACCGGATCGGCGGCCCCGATGTCTTCGACAGGATCAAGAACGGCGACGCGTCCGGCTGGGGCGACCCGGCCGTCCTCAAGGCCGCCGAGACGGTCAAGCAGCTCATCGACGACGGCGCCTTCGGCAAGGGCTTCAGCTCGGTGTCGTACGTCAACGGCGGGGCGCCCGCGGTCTTCGCCAAGGGCAAGGCGGCGATGCATCTGATGGGCTCGTGGGAGTACTCGACGCAGCTCGGCAAGTTCCCCGACTTCGCCAAGAAGAACCTCGGCTGGTTCGCCTTCCCGAAGTACGAGGGCGGCGCCGGCGACATCCGCAACGTGGTCGGCAACCCCACCAACTACTGGTCCGTGAACGCCCGTACGGGCAACAAGGACGCGGCGATCGCCTTCCTCCGCGACTGCGCGTCGGAGGCGTACGCCAAGGACCTGGTCGCCAACGGGGACATCCCGACGACCGCCAACGCCGAGAAGCTGCTCGACTCCTCCCCCAACCCCGAGTTCGCCAAGTTCCAGTACCAGATGGTCCAGCAGGCCCCCGCGTTCACGCTGAGCTGGGACCAGGCTGTCGACCCGGCCGTGTCGACACCGATGCTCACCGAGATCAACAAGCTGTTCGTGGGCAAGAGTTCGCCGAGCCAGTTCGTGTCCGCGCTCAAGGGGCTGAAGTGAGCGCTAGTTCCCTGCCGAAAGCCAGGCCGGGCGCCGCCGCGAAGGCCGGTCGCCCGCACGCCGTGTGGGCGATACCCGGGGTGCTGTTCTTCGCCTTCTTCGCCGTCGCCCCGATGGTCCTGGCCTTCTATCTCTCCTTCACCCAGTGGAACGGCCTCGGCGACCCGAAGCCGGTCGGCCTCGCCAACTGGCGCAAGCTCCTGAACGACGACCGCCTCACCCAATCCCTCACCGTCACCGTCCTGTTGACGGTGACGAGCTGGGTCTTCCAGACCGTCGTATCGCTCCTGCTGGGTGTCTGGGCGGCGGGCCGCCAGCGCAACCGGGCGGTCCTCTCCGCGATCTTCTTCGTGCCGTTCCTGCTCTCCTCGACGGCGATCGCGCTGCTCTTCTACGCCCTGCTCGACCCGAACTTCGGCGTCATCCACCAGGACACGCTGGGCTCGACCAGCGGCGCGTTCCTCGCGATCGTGTTCGTCGGCGGCTGGCAGTTCATCCCCTTCCACACCCTGATCTACCAGGGCGGGGCCCGCCAGATCCCCGAAGTCCTCTACCAGGCAGCGGCAATCGACGGCGCCGGCCGCTACCGCCAGTTCTTCTCGATCACGCTGCCCCAGCTCCGCAACACGGCCACGACCTCCAGCGTGCTGATGATCGTCGGCTCGCTCACCTACTTCGAGACCGTCCTGATCCTCACCCAGGGCGGCCCCGGCACGGACACGGCGATCCTGCCGTACCTGATGTACGAGGCCGGCTTCAAGAGCTACGACTTCGGCTACGCGAGCGCGATCGCGACCTTCCTGGTCGTGGCCGCCACCGCACTGTCCCTGGTCATGGTCAGGCTCACCGGTTTCGGCGCCATGCGCAGTACCCGCGAAGGGATGTGACGGAGTGTCACATGACACGTTGCCGCGTCCGGCGAAGACGGCGGAGGAGCCGGTGGAACTCCCGCGCACCCGAAGGCGCCGCCACTGGACGAGGCGCGCGAACCCGGTGGCGGGTCTCGGCTCCCTCCTCTGGCTCGCGGTCGTCATCGTCCCGATCTACGCGATGATCTCGGCCTCCCTCACCCGCCAGGACAAGGCCCTGGGCAGCAACGCCCTGAAGCCGCCCACCGATCCGACCTTCGCCAACTACAACACCGTCCTGCACAACGGCTTCGGCCACTTCCTCGCCAACACCGCACTCGTGGCGGCGGCGGTCGTAGGCATCGTCCTCGTCCTGTGCGTCCCGCTCGCCTACGTCGCCGTACGCACCCGCACGGTCTGGTCGAGCGCGGCCTTCCGCCTGTTCCTGCTGGGCGTGGCGATCCCGGCCCAGGCGGTCGTGGTCCCCCTCTACCTGATGATCGCCAAACTCAACCTCTACGACAGCCTGTTGGCGGTCATCCTCCCCACGGCGGCCTTCGCGATGCCGGTCTCCGTGCTGATCCTTACCGGCACCCTGCGGGACATCTCGGAGGACCTGTACGAGGCGATGGCGCTCGACGGTGCCTCGGCGACCCGGATGCTCTTCCAACTGGTCATCCCGATGACCAAGGGCGGCATCAGCACCGTCGTCATCTACACGGCGCTCCAGGCCTGGAACGGCTTCCTCTTCCCGCTGATCTTCACCCAGTCCGACGGCCCGCGGGTCCTCACCCTCGGACTCTTCAACTACGTCAGCCAGTTCGGCGTGAACATCCCGGCCCTGCTCGCCTCGGTCGTCCTCTCCGGCATCCCGATCTTCGCCGTCTATCTGGTGGCCCGGCGCGCCCTGGTGGGCGGTCTGATGGGCGTGGGCGGCAAATGATCCCGGCGGACATCCGGCAGCCGAACGCCCTTTCTCTGACAGGAGTTTCATGACCACCGCCCCCTGGCGCGACCCCGCCCTGCCCACCGCCGCCCGCGTCGACGACCTGCTCGCGCGGATGACCCTGGAGGAGAAGACCGCCCAGCTCTACGGCGTGTGGGTGGGCGCCGCCACGGACGGCGACGGAGTCGCCCCGCTGCAGCGGGAGATGACCTCGGACTACGACTGGGACGAGCTGATCACGCACGGCCTTGGCCAGCTCACCCGTTCCTTCGGTACGGCCCCGGTGGACCCGGCGCTGGGCGCGCAGGCGTTGGCCCGCGCCCAGCGCCGGATCGCCGCGGCGGGCCGCTTCGGCATCCCGGCGGTCGCCCACGAGGAGTGCCTGGCGGGCTTCACCGCCTGGGGCGCGACCGCGTACCCGGTGCCACTCGCCTGGGGTGCGAGCTTCGACCCTTCGCTGGTCGAGGAGATGGCCCGGCACATCGGCGCCGACCTGCGGGCGGCCGGTGTCCACCAGGGCCTGGCCCCCGTTCTGGACGTCGTCCGCGACCCGCGCTGGGGACGGGTCGAGGAGACGATCGGCGAGGACCCGTACCTGGTGGGCACGATCGGTGCCGCCTATGTGCGGGGCCTGGAGTCGGCCGGGGTCGTCGCGACGCTGAAGCACTTCGCCGGGTACGCCTCCTCGGTGGGGGCGCGGAACCTGGCGCCGGTGCGGGCCGGGGTGCGGGAGTTCGCGGACGTCACGCTGCCGCCGTTCGAGATGGCGCTGCGGGAGGGCGGCGCGCGCTCGGTGATGGCCGCGTACAACGAGACGGACGGCGTCCCGGCGTCGGCGGACCCACAGCTATTGACCCAACTCCTGCGCGAGGACTGGGGGTTCACCGGGACGGTGGTCGCCGACTACTTCGGCATCGGCTTCCTGGAGACGCTCCACCGGGTCGCGGGCAGCCCGGCACAGGCCGCGCACGCGGCGCTGGAGGCGGGCATCGACGTAGAACTCCCGACCCTCAAGTGCTACGGCAAACCGCTGGTGGAGGCGGTGCGGGCGGGTGAGGTACCGGAGTCGCTGATCGACCGGGCGGCGCGGCGGGTGCTGCTCCAGAAGTGCGAACTGGGCCTGCTGGACGAGGACTGGTCACCGGAACCGACCGAGCGGATCGACCTCGACTCACCGGCGAACCGCGCCCTGGCCCGCCAACTGGCCGAGGAGTCCGTGGTGTTGCTGGACAACCCGGACGGGCTGCTGCCGCTCGCGCCGGATGCCCGGATCGCGGTGGTGGGCCCGAGGGCGGCGGACGCTCTCGCCATGCTCGGCTGCTACTCCTTCCCGTCCCATGTGGGCACGCACCACCCCGAGGTGCCGATGGGCATCGACATCCCCACCGTGCTGGAGTCGCTGCGGGCCGAACTCCCGGACGCCAAGGTGACGTTCGCGGAGGGCTGCGACGTGTCCGACCCGGACACCTCCGGTTTCGAGGAGGCGGTGGCCCGGACGGCGGAGGCGGATGTGTGCGTGGCGGTGCTCGGCGACCGCGCGGGCCTGTTCGGACGCGGCACGTCGGGCGAGGGCTGCGATGTGGCGGACCTCCAACTGCCCGGTGTCCAGGCCGCGTTGCTGGACGCACTGGTGTCGACGGGCGTCCCGGTGATCCTGGTCCTGCTCACCGGCCGCCCCTACGCGCTCGGCCGCTGGCACGGCCAACTCGGTGCGGTGGTCCAGGCGTTCTTCCCCGGCGAGGAGGGCGGCCCCGCGGTGGCGGGCATCCTCTCGGGCCGCGTCAACCCGTCCGGCCGCCTCCCGGTGAGCGTCCCGCATGTGCCGGGCGGCCAGCCCTGGACGTACTTGCAACCCCCACTGGGCCTGGCCGACGAGGTCAGCAGCCTCGACCCGACCCCGCTGTACGCCTTCGGCCACGGCCGCTCGTACACGAGCTTCGCGTGGGAGTTCTTGGAGTCCCCGGCGTCGGAGATCGACACGAACGGTTCCTACGACCTGACCCTCACCGTCCGCAACACGGGCACCCGCGCCGGCACGGAGGTGGTCCAGCTCTACCTCCACGACCCGGTCGCCTCGGTGACCCGCCCAGACGTCCGCCTGATCGCCTACCAGCGCCTGGAGTTGGCCCCCGGCGAGGCCTCCCGCGTGACCTTCCACTTCCACCCGGACCTGTCGGCGTTCACCGACCGGTCGGGGCGTCGGGTGGTGGAGCCGGGGGCGCTGGAACTACGGTTGGCGGCATCCAGCACGGACGTACGACACACGGTTCGCCTCCAACTGACGGGGTCTGTACGGGTACTTGGAGCTGAGCGGCGGTTGTTGTGCGGGGCGGAGGTGTCGGAGCTTCCGGTTCAGAGCTGACGGTCAGCTCGCGTGCCGCTTCTCGCCGTCTGGTTGCTCCCCGCCATGGGCCATGAAAACGAAGGCCGAGTCGTCGCCGTCGAGGTCGATGGTGAGTGACGCGTCCAGCGCCTTGGCCAAGCGGGTGAGCAGCGGCAGGGTGGGCACCGAGTCACCACCCTCGATGTTGCTGATCTGCGGCTGGGTCATACCGGCCCGGCCTGCCAGCTCGGACTGCGACAGACCGAGTTCCTTACGGCGGTCGTGGACAGCCTGGCCGAGAGCGAACGCATACCCTGCCTCCACGTAGGCCGGGGATTCCTCGACCTTGTCGCCCAGGAGCTTCCGGGCCTGACGGGTCTTCCACTGGGAGTGGTTCACAGCTGCTCCTTGGTCCGCTCGTAACTGTGCTCAGCCGCACCGTGTTCCGCCTCGCAGACCTTCTGCGCCTGCTGCGCGCGTTCGACTTCGGCTTCCTCGCGCTGCCGCGTCTTACGGAACACGGTCAGAAGCACGATCCGCCGCTCGGGAGCGAGCCAGTGAGTGACGCGCACCGCGCTCCCGTCCATCGAGAAACGCAGCTCGCGAACCTTGCCGCCGAGGTGACGGGAGAACGGTTCCCCCAAGGTCATCGGCTGAGCCGCGAGCATGTCGGCCGCACGCTCGGCCTTGTCGTAGTGCCGACTCGACAGGAGCTCCAGCCACTGGCGGACCTCCGGCTCGACCTCGATCTGTCACGGATGGTTCACGCCGCCAGGATATACAGAAATCTGCATACCCGGGTCAGGGCGTTCGTCACCCGACCGGGGACGGCTACTCCCCCACCGCCTCGAACCGCCACCGATGCACCGCCCGAGTGACCAACTCACCGTCCGGCTCGGGTAGTTCAGGCAGCTCAGCCTCGTACTCCGCATCCCACCACGTGATGACAAGGACCCGGTCCTGAGGCGCCCGCAGGACCTCCCGGCGCAACGGCTCGACCGACAGTCGCTGCCCCCGCACCCACGCGAGCAGCTCCTCCCCCCGCCCCGCGACCGCCCGCGCCTCCCACATCAGCGCGACCGTCACGAGTACAGGTTCTCCTTGCCGACCTCGTGCACGTGGTCGTGGGAGTGGCCCGGTACATGCGGGTCCGTCACCGGCAGGGAGGAGTCCGCGGACAGGTCCCAGTCCGAGGGTGCCCGGTTCCGGGCCACCATCTCCGCGCCGAGCGCGGCGACCATCGCGCCGTTGTCCGTGCACAGCTTGGGGCGCGGGACGCGCAGCCGGATGCCGGCGGCCTCGCAGCGCTCCTGGGCGAGTGCCCGCAGGCGGGAGTTGGCGGCGACGCCGCCGCCGATCATCAGGTGGTCGACGCCCTCGTCCTTGCAGGCGCGGACCGCCTTGCGGGTCAGGACGTCGACGACCGCCTCCTGGAAGGACGCCGACACATCGCGCACCGGCACGTCCTCCCCTGCCGCCCGCTTCGCCTCGATCCAGCGGGCCACGGACGTCTTCAGCCCGGAGAAGGAGAAGTCGTACGCCGGGTCGCGCGGGCCGGTGAGCCCCCGGGGGAAGGCGATGGCGCGCGGGTCGCCCTCCTTGGCGTAGCGGTCGATGACCGGTCCGCCGGGGAAGCCGAGGTTCAGCACACGGGCGATCTTGTCGAAGGCCTCGCCCGCCGCGTCGTCGATCGTCGCGCCCAGCGGCCGTACGTCCGAGGTGATGTCCGAGGACAGGAGGAGGGAGGAGTGGCCGCCGGACACCAGCAGCGCCATCGTCGGCTCCGGCAGCGCGCCGTGCTCCAACTGGTCCACGCAGATGTGGGAGGCGAGGTGGTTGACGCCGTAGAGCGGCTTGCCGAGCGCGTACGCGTAGGCCTTGGCCGCGGAGACGCCGACGAGCAGCGCGCCCGCGAGCCCCGGGCCTGCGGTGACCGCGATGCCGTCGAGGTCACTCGCGCTCACCCCCGCGTCCTTGAGCGCGCGCTGGATCGTCGGGACCATCGCCTCCAGGTGGGCGCGGGACGCCACCTCGGGGACGACCCCGCCGAAGCGGGCGTGCTCGTCGACGCTGGAGGCGACGGCGTCCGCCAGCAGGGTGTGGCCGCGGACGATGCCGACGCCGGTCTCGTCGCAGGAGGTCTCGATGCCGAGTACGAGAGGCTCGTCGCGTGGGTCAGCCATGGATCTCGGTTCCTTGTACGGAAGTTGACGGGTCGGACAGGCGCATCACCAGGGCGTCGACATTGCCCGGCTGGTAGTAGCCCCGCCGGAAGCCGATGGGCTCGAAGCCGAAGCGCTCGTACAGCTTCTGCGCGCGGACGTTGTCGACGCGGCATTCGAGCATCACCTCGCCGCACTCGAACTCGCTTGCCGCGCTGAGGAGTTCGGTGAGCAGGGTGGCGCCGAGGCCGGTGCCCCAGTGGTCGCGGGCGACCGCGATGGTCTGGATGTCGGCCCCCGCCGCGGAGCCGCCGTCGGAGGCGGTGCCGGCGATGGCGAGGCCGGCGTATCCGACGACCCGGACACCGCCGTCGGCGCTCTTCTCGTCGGGGGACTCGGCGACCAGGTACCGGCGGGTCGCCTCGGCGCCCCGCGCGTGCGCCAGCTCGGACCAGAACATGCCCCGGGACCAGGCGTCCTCGGGGAAGAGGTCCTTCTCCAGCTCCAGCACGGGATCGATGTCCCACCAGCGCATCTCGCGCAGTCGAGGGCTCGCTGATTCGGTCACTTGGGGGTGACCACCTTGTAGTTCTTGGGCACCTGGGCGTCGGGGCGGCGCAGGTACAGCGGCCTGGGCGCCGGGAGTTCGACGCCCGCCGCCAGCCGCTCGGCGGCCAGCGAGGCGAGTGCGGCGGCGGACACGTGCTCCGGCTCGTGGACGCTCGGGAAGGTGTCCGGGTAGAGCAGCGCACCGGCGCCGACGGCGGGCAGCCCCGCGACCTGGTCGGCGAGGTCGGCGGGCCGGTCCACGGCCGGGTCGGTGACCCGGGTGCGGGAGTCGGCGTAGCGCGCCCAGTAGACCTCCTTGCGCCGCGCGTCCGTGGCCACGACGAAGGGGCCGTCGAGGTCGGTGGCGTAGGCGAGGCCGTCCAGCGTGCACACACCGTGCACGGGCACCCCGAGCGCGAGCCCGAAGGTGTCCGCGGTCATCAGGCCGACGCGCAGCCCGGTGTAGGGGCCGGGGCCGGTGCCGACGACGACACCGGTGACGGCGTCGAGCGCGAGCCCCGCTTCGGTGAGCACACGGTCGACGGCCGGGAGCAGCAGCTCACCGTGGCGGCGCGCGTCCACCTGACTCGACGAGGCGATGACGGCCTCGCCGTCGTGCAGGGCGACGGTGACGGCGGGGGTGGCGGTATCCAGAGCGAGCAAGAGCACGCAAACAGCCTACGGCTCCGACGCCGTGGGCACGGCCGCCCCGGTCGGCCCGGCCCCGACTGCTACCGTCACCTAGGGTTACGACAGTTACCGGTTATGTGACACGTACGAGACACGGAGGTGGGCGCCGATGGCCGGCAGCAGCTCGGGAATCGTGGCCGGGCTCACCGTGGCGGCCCTCGCCACGGTCGGCTTCCTCGCCTATCAGGCCTCGGCGAACGCCCCAGCCGGGCTGGGAAGCGCGGCCCACGCGAGCGCCGCGCCCGTGGCCACCTCGAAGGCACCCCGGGACAAGAAGAACCCCGCCGCGCTGCCCGCCGGCTCCGGCCGGGGCGAGCGGGTCGTGTACTCGGTGGACGACGACCGGGTATGGCTGGTCGCCGGGAACGACAAAGTCAACCGCACGTTCAAGGTCACCCCCGGCACGGTGGACCCGACCTTGGGTACCTACGCGGTCACCTCACGCTCGAACGCGATCATCGGCACCGACGGCACCCCCATCCAGCACGTCGTCCGCTTCACCAACGCCAACGGGGTCGCGATCGGCTTCAGCGCGGCGGTGAGCGGCACCACGGAGGAGCCCGACCCGACCGCGAAGTCGGGCGGCATCCGCGAGTCGCTGGAGGACGGCGCGGCGATGTGGGAGTTCGCGACGATCGGGCAGCCGGTCGTGGTGATCCACTGAAGCTTTCGCTACGGGTCTAAGCGGCTTCTCGCCGCTCGGCCGGTGTTTCCACGGGCTCCGGTGCGCGCGGGGGCGTCGAGACCGCCTTCGCCGCGGCACCCGCCGCCAGCAGCTCCCGCATCGAGACCCCGGCAGGCACATACGGCTGTGGACGGTCCTGGTGCTCTGAAGCCGGCATGGACGCCTCCTGGGGCCTGGGGCAGACGTAGTTAGGTAGACCTAACTACGTACTGGATACCATGTGACCACGCGCGAGACCCGGAACGCAACATCTTGCCGACACCTTGTCGGAACCCACACGCCCCGCACCACCGGGTCAGGCGCCGAGCACGCCCAGTTCGACCTCGGCCCAGCGCTCACCGAGCCCGGTGACGGTGACGTGCCGTACCTCGTCCGTGGTGTCTCCGACGGCGCGGTGGATCACGACGGACAGCCGGTCGTCGGTCAGCTCCTCGACCTTGCCCTCGCCCCACTCCACGACGATCACCGACTCGGGCAGGGAGACATCGAGGTCGAGGTCCTCCATGTCGTCGAGCCCGCCGGCCAGCCGGTACGCGTCGACGTGGACGAGCGGCGGCCCCTCGCCGAGCGCGGGATGCACGCGCGCGATGACGAACGTCGGCGAGGTGACCGCGCCGCGCACGCCGAGCCCCTCCCCGAGGCCCCGGGTCAGGGTCGTCTTGCCGGCGCCCAGCTCGCCCGTGAGCATCACGAGGTCGCCCGCGCGCAGCAGTTTGGCCAGGCGGCGCCCCAACTCCCGCATCTGCTCGGGGGAGTTGACGGTGATCGCTACGGACAGGGGCTCAGCCGCGTCGTGCGGTGCTGCTGGTGCTTCCATAGCCACTTACGGTAGCCCCTGCGGGCACGGCACCCGCGCGGGTGAGCAGGTCGGCGAGGCGGTCGGTGACCACCTCCGGGTGCTCCAGCATGACCAGGTGCCCGGCGTCCGGCACGAGCACCAGCTCGGCATCCGGCAGCAGGTCGGCGATGGCCTCGCTGTGCTCGCTGGGGGTGACGAGATCCCCGATCCCGGCCAGCACGAGCACCGGCATGTCCTTGAAGTGGGTGAGGGCCGCGGTCTTGTCGTGGTCGGTGAAGGCCGGGTAGAACTCGGCGACCACGTCGATCGGGGTGCCCTCGATCATCCGCTCGGCGAACCGCGCGACCGCCGGATCGACGTCCCGCGAGGCGAACGAGTACCGCTTGATGATCCCGGCGAACAGATCGGCGGTGGCCCGCCGCCCCCGCTCCACCAGCGCGGCCTGCTGTCCGAGCGCCTTCAGCACCCCGGGCAGCACCCGCCGTACCGCGTTGACCCCGGCGACGGGCAGCCCGAAGTTGACCTCGCCGAGCCGCCCGGAGGACGTACCGACGAAGGCGGTGGCCACGACCCGGTCGCGGATCAGCTCCGGGTACTGGTCGGCGAGCGCCATCATCGTCATGCCGCCCATGGAGTGCCCGACGAGCACGATCGGCCCCTCGGGCACGGCCGCGTCGATCACGGCCTTCAGGTCGCGGCCCAACTGGTCGATGGTGAGCGGCATGTCGTCTTCGAGCTGCGCGACCCCGCGCGCGGAACGGCCGTGGCTGCGCTGGTCCCAGTGCACGGTCCGCACCACCCCGCGCAGGGCCGCCCGCTGGAAGTGCCAGGAGTCCTGGTTGAGGCAGTAGCCATGGCTGAAGACGACGGTGACCTGGGCCGGGGCCTTGCGTCCGAAGAGCCGTCGGCGCTTGGGGGTGACGGTGAGGTCCGGCTCGATGTCGTCGACCTCGTAGTACAGCTCGGTGCCGTCGTCGGCCCGGGCCGTGCCGGGGGTGCCGCGCAGCGAGCCGTACGGTCCGGTCGAGTCGAGCGCCAGCCGGGCCCGCTCGCGCATGCCGCGTCCGACGGTCATCCGCTCTATGGCGACACCGGCCGCGGCCCCGGCGGCGATCACACCTATCGCGGCGCCCGCGATACCGGTCGCCTTGCGCCAGTTCCCGGCCGCCCCCGTGGCGGCGGAGGCGACCGCGGCGACCGCCTCCGCACTGCTCTCGCTCACGTGCCGCTCCTCTTCGCGTCTCGGCCCTGCGCTGCGTCGTCGGTCTCATACCCGGCGACGGCCTTGTCCACGAGGCCGACCTCAGTGACGTGGGCGACCTCATGGACGTAGACGCGGGGAACGCGTGTTCCGATGCGGGTCACGATCTCGTACGCGATGGTGCCGGCGGCCTGTGCCCAGTCCTCGGCGGTGGGCTCGCCGCGGTCGCCGGGCCCGAAGAGGATCGCCTCCGCGCCCGCCTCGGGCTCGTCCCCGCCCAGATCCACGACGAACTGGTCCATGGCGATCCGCCCCGCGACCGTCCGCCACTTGTCGCCGACCAGCACCGGGCCGGTGCCGGAGGCGTGCCGCGGGATGCCGTCCGCGTAGCCGACGGGGATCAGGCCGAGGGTCGTGGTGCCCGGGGTGACGTAGTGATGGCCGTAACTCACGCCGTGTCCGCCCGGCACCTGCTTGACCAGGGCGACGGACGCCATGAGGGTCATCACCGGCCGCAGCCCGAAGTCGGCCGGGGAACCCAGGTCGGGGCTGGGCGAGACGCCGTAGACGGCGATGCCGGTGCGGACGAGGTCGAAGTGGGAGTCGGGACGGGTGAGGGTGGCGGGCGAGTTGGCGATGTGCCGCACCTCGGGCCGCACGCCCCGCGCTTCCGCCTCCGAGACCATCTCGCGGAAGAGGGCGAGCTGGGCGTCGACGGAGGGATGGCCGGGCTCGTCGGCACAGGCGAAGTGCGACCAGAGCCCGGTGACGCGGACCAGCCCCTCGGCCTCCGCGCGCAGGGCGGCGCCGACGAGTTCGGCCCAGTCGGCGCCGGGCTGGCATCCGTTGCGCCCGAGCCCGGTGTCGGCCTTGAGCTGCACGCGCGCGGGCCGGCCCGCCGCGCGGGCGGCGGCGACGACCTCCTCCAGGGCCCACATACCGCTCAGCGACACATCGAGACCGGCCTCGATGGCCTCCCGCCAGGGCCCGCCCGGGGTCCACAGCCAGCACATGATCCGCACCCCGTCCGGCAGCCCGGCGCGGGCCCGCAGGTCGAGGGCCTCCTCGGGCGTGGCCGTACCGAGCCAGGTCGCCCCCGCCTCCACGGCCGCGCGGGCGCAGGGCACGGCCCCGTGGCCGTACGCGTCGGACTTCACGACGGCCATGAGGGCCGCGCCCGGCGCGAGGGCGCGCAGGGCACGCACATTGGCCCGCAGGGCACCGAGGTCGATCTCGGCACGGGCGCGCAGGGGCGCGGTCGGCTGAAGTGCTGCTGTCTCGTTCATGACGCCCCCAGTCTCTCAGAGGGGACTGACGGCCCCGGAAGCCCGCCTAGTTTCCGGGCCGGTGCCCCCACACGTACACGCGGTCGCCCTTCTTGAGGACGCTCCACAGCTTGCGGGCGTCGGCCAGCCGCAGATTGACGCAGCCCCAGGAGCCGACGGTGGTGTAGATGCTGCCGTAGACGGCGTGGAAGGCGATGCCGCCGTCGAAGAACTGGGCATACGGCATAGGGCTGTTGTAGAGCGTCGACCAGTGGTTCTTGTGCTTCCAGTAGATCTTGTGCCAGCCGCCCCGGGTCACATGCCCGTTGCGCCCGCTGCGCATCGGCACCGGCCCGAAGACGACCTTCCTGCCCTTCTGCACCCAGGTGAGCTGCCGGTTGAGATCGACACAGGCGACCCGGTACGAGCGCACCGGGCACTTCCCGGCGGCGTTCGGATTCTTCCTCGCGCCGATCAACTGCATGCGCGCCCAGGTGACAGGCCCCGCGAACCCGATGGCCGGCTTGATCCCCTGCTTCTTCTGAAACGCCCGGATGGCCTTGCAGTCGGCGCCCGACTGCCTCCCGTCCACCCGCAGCTTCAGCCACCGTTCCACGCTCCGCTGATACGGCCCGGTCTGCTTGCTGCACGTCACCTTCGCGACGGCGTCCCCGATCGGCACGTACTCGACGAGCGCGTACGTCCCCGCCGCCGCGTCCCGCGGCTCGACCCGGTCCTCCTCGGCGGTCGGCGTGTACACCTTCGGCGCGAGCGCCTGATCGGGCGTGTCGATCTGCCACGGCTGATACGGCCCCGGCGGCACCCCGGGGACAAGCTCGGTCTCACTGGGCCCGGCCGCCGGCACCGGCCCGTCGGCCTGGGCGACCCCGGTCCCGACGGGGAGGGCGACCACCGCGGTGAGCAGCACCGCGATGCTTCTGTGCGCGATTCGTGTACTGATCATGCGATCAGAGAATCGCGGGGGTACGGCAGGGGACGGGCGCCGCGCGGGAGGGGTCACCCTTATTGACGAGCCCGCCGGGGAGCCCGGAGGCGTTCAGCCCGGGGCCGGCCAGTCAGTCCCGCACATCGCGCCAGGCCACCCGCACCGCCTCCGCGACATCAGCCGAGCCCGCCGAGAAACCCAGACACGTTCACCTCAGGGCCGACCAGTCAGTCCCGCACATCGCGCCAGGCCACCCGCACCGCCTCCACAACATCAGCCGAGCCCGCCGAGAAACCCAGACACGTTCACCTCAGGGCCGACCAGTCAGTCCCGCACATCGCGCCAGGCCACCCGCACCGCCTCCGCGACATCATGTGCCCCCACCGGCGCCCCGTCCGAGGCCAGCCTCCCCGCCAGCCCATGCAGATACGCGCCCACACTCCCCGCGTCGAACGCCGACAACCCCGCCGCCAGCAACGACCCCGCGAGCCCCGACAACACGTCACCGCTCCCGGCCGTGGCGAGCCATCCGGTCCCCGTCGGATTCACCCGCACCGCCCCACCCCCCGAGTCGGCCACCAGCGTCGTCGACCCCTTGAGCAGCACGGTCGCCCCGTACCGCCCCGCCAACTCCCGTACGGAATCCAGCCGAGCCCCCTCGACCTCCTCCCGGGCCACCCCGAGCAACGCGGCGGCCTCGCCCGAGTGCGGAGTCATCAGCGTCGGCGCCGTACGAGCCCGCACGGCGTCGGGATCGGCCAGCCGCAACCCGTCCGCGTCGATGAGCACCGGCACCTCGGCCGTCACCACCTCCGCCACGGTGCCCGCGTCGTCCCCCGCCCCCGGACCGACGACCCACGCCTGCACCCGCCCCGCCTTCCGCGGCCCCCCGTCCGACACCAGCGTCTCCGGGAAGCGGGCGATCACCGCGTCCGCGGCCGGCCCGACGTACCGCACGGCCCCCGCGCCGCCCCGCAACGCCCCGGCGACAGCGAGCACGGCCGCCCCCGGATACCGCCCGGACCCGGCGGCGATCCCCACGACCCCACGCCGGTACTTGTCGCTCTCGGCCCCCGGCACGGGCAACAGCCGTGCCACATCGACGTGTTGAAGCGCCTCCAGCACGGGCTCGACAGGAAGTCCAAGCCCGATGTCGACAAGCCGCACGGCCCCGGCGTACTCCCGCGCGGGATCGATCAGCAGCCCCGGCTTGTGGACCCCGAACGTGACAGTGACGTCGGCCCGAACAGCCGCCCCCCGCACCTCCCCGCTGTCCGCCTCGACCCCGCTCGGCAGATCGACGGCGACGACGACACCCCGGGAGTCCCCGGCAAGGGCGGCCAACCGCGCGGCATCCGGCCGCAGTCCGCCCTTGCCACCGATCCCGACGATCCCGTCGAGGACGAGGTCGGCGCGGAGCACCGGCTCCTCGGCCGCGTCCGGCGCGACGGTACGACCACCCGCGCGCAGCAGCGCCGCGAGCCCGCCCGCATGAGTCCGCTCGGGCGCCAGCAGCACAGCGGTGACGGCGGCCCCGCGCCGGGCCAGCCGCGCCCCCGCGTACAACGCGTCCCCGCCGTTGTCCCCGCTCCCCACCAGCAGCACGACCCGGCTGCCGTAGACCCGCCCCAGCAACTGGGCGCAGGCGACGGCCAGTCCGGCCGCCGCGCGCTGCATGAGGGTGCCCTCCGGCAGCCGTGCCATCAGCTTCTGCTCGGCTGCCCTGACCGTCTCGACGCTGTACGCGGTACGCATACGCCCGAGTCTCTCGCGAAACTACTTCTTCTGCTGGAAGAGCCAGTCCCGGATGCCCTCGACGGTGTAGGCCGCCCGCCAGGTGCAGATGTGGTTGTCGACGCTGGACTCCGCGAGCCCGGGCCACACCACGGTCCCCTTCTTCAGCGGGGTGAAGTTGATCGGCGTGTTCTTGGCCCGGACCTCGGCGGCGAGCGGGGCGAACTCCGAGGGGGTGAGCTGGCCGTCCCACACGGCCCGGCTGATCTTCGCGCCCTGCTTCGCCAGCGTGTCCATGATCCCGGTCATGCCCGGGTACGCGGTCTCGTCGCCCTGGGAGACCACGGCCCAGATGTTCTGCTTGGCCAGCGGCTTGACCTTGTCCAGGTCGCCCCACTGCCCGGCGACGAGGAACGACGCCGCGAACAGGTCGGGGTAGGTGAAGTCGAGCGCGATCGAGGTCATCGCACCGCCGGACTGACCGGTGGTGTAGAGCCGGTCGGTGTCGATCCCGGCGTACTTGCCGGTGACGGAGTCGACCAGGCCCTTGATGGTCTTCAGCGCCGTCGCGTTGCCGTCGCTGCCCTCGTCGCTCTCGCCGGTGAACTGCGGTGCGAGCACGAAGCATTCGCGCTTGGCCTGCTCGCTCGGCATCGCCCAGATCACGGCCCCGAGCCCTTGGGTGAGCGTGATGAGCGGGTTGGAGCTGACGGTGCCGGCGTCGTGCATGAACAGGACCATCGGATACGACTTGTTCGCGTCGTAGTCCTTCGGCACGAAGAGGTTGTACTGGATGGACTGCCCGGTGTCGGCGTCCTTGTACTTCAGCCCCTGATGGAAGTCGTCGACGACCAGGTTCACGACCTTGCTGGTCTTCACGCTGCCACTGCTCGCCGCGTACGCGGTACCGCCGGTCGTGGTCACCGTCCCGGTCTGCGTCACCGTGGCCACGGCCTTCTTCAGGGTGGCCCCCGAGGACATGCCGCCGCCCTTCTTCCCGGAGGCGGATCCGGACGGGGGCCCGGACGGCTGGCCGGAGGGCTGCTGCTGGGAGGACGACGATGAGGTGGTCGGATTCGTGAACGAATCCTCGTACACCGCGGCGGCCTTGTCGGCCGGCGAGAGCTCGATGATGACGTACTCACCGTCCGTCCCGTGCCCGGCCTTCGCGGCAGACGTGTTGGTGTAGACGTTGGTGACGGTCCGATCGGCGACCTTGAAGGAGGACATCGACACCTTCGACCGGTCGATGGTCGTGTCGTACTTCAGCGCTACGGCGGTGAGCCGCTGCCCGTTGCCGAACACCTCGGTGATCGCCGTGCCCTCCTTGATGTGGCCGCTGCTCTCACTCAGCCCCGCCGCATTCGCCTGCGCCGTGTCCGACCCGGAGGAACACGAGGCGACGACCGGCACCGCACCGGCCGCGGCGATGCCCATCAGGATGCTCCTGCGCTTCACTGGTCGTACTCCCTGTCGCAGACGACGAACGTTTCTCGAACGCTAACCAGCTTGAACGCCTGCCGGCCGCCCCAGCCATCGACTGCGCCTTATTCATTGGCCCGTCCGGGCCCTTTCGCAGCGACCGCACAGCCTCCTAAGAAAATTCTCACCAGCAAACAGGAACCCACCGTCACCCCTCAGCGATGACCACCGCCGAGGCCACCCCCGCGTCATGGCTCAAGGAGACATGCCAGGACCGGACCCCCAGTACGGCCGCCCGCGCCGCGACCGTCCCCGTCACCTTCAGCCGGGGCTGCCCGCTGTCCTCGACATACACCTCGGCATCCGTCCAGAGCAGCCCGGCCGGCGCCCCCAACGCCTTGGCCAACGCCTCCTTGGCGGCGAACCGGGCGGCCAGCGAGGCGACCCCCCGGCGTTCCCCGCTCGGCAGCAGCAACTCGCTCTCCAGAAACAGCCGTTGGGCCATCCCGGGCGTACGCGCGAGGGACGCCGCGAACCGGTCGATCTCGGCCACATCGATACCAACCCCGATGATGCTCATGCGGAGCACCCTACGGCTGTCGGTCCTGCAGTCCGGTGAGGTGTTGGACGACGCCGATCACCAGGACGGCCGCGCCAAGAGAGAGACCCTCCGCCACCACCAGGACCGGCACCGCCACCCCCTTGCCCACCGAGAACGCCACCACGCTCACCGCGGAGTGCGCGACCCAGACCGTCCACCAGGCGTTCACCAGAGCCTCTTTGCGCGGCCTCCCCGACACATCGGCGCTCACGCGCTCGACCTCCAGCACGAACCGCCGCGGAACCCACCAGTTGACCACGGGTATGAACCACGCCACGACGGTCCACACACCCGAGGCACTTACAGCTCCGGGGGCGAGGGCCTCCGCGTTGCGCCGGCATCGGCCGAGCCACAGGAGGAAGAGCACGGCTGCCGCTGTCGTCGCGTAGACGAAGACCATCGACGCGGTACCCGACGCGCTGAGCGAGGCGTCGGTGCGGTGCGTGGCATCGGCCCTGAGCTCCACCGCCCGGTACACGTCCGCGAGGGCCGCCACCGCTATCGCTCCCTGCGCCCAACGCGCGTGTGCCCAGGGAGCCTTCAACTCGGGTCTCTTCAGTTCGGGTCTCTTCATGGCGGGAGACCCTATCCGCGACGGGCTACTCCACCGTCACCGACTTCGCCAGGTTCCGGGGCTGGTCCACCTCGTTGCCCCGTGCCGTGGCCAGCTCGCAGGCGAACACCTGCAACGGCACGGTCGCGACCAGGGGCTGCAGCAGCGTCGGGGTGACCGGGATCCGGATCAGGTGATCGGCGTACGGGACGACCGTCTCGTCGCCCTCCTCCGCGATCACGATGGTCAGCGCGCCCCTGGCCCGGATCTCCTGGATGTTGGACACGATCTTGTCGTGGAGCACGGAGCGCCCGCGCGGGGAGGGAACCACGACGACCACCGGCATGCCCTCCTCGATCAACGCGATCGGCCCGTGCTTCAACTCGCCCGCCGCGAAGCCCTCGGCGTGCATGTACGCCAACTCCTTGAGTTTCAGGGCGCCTTCGAGGGCGACCGGATACCCGACGTGCCGCCCCAGGAACAGCACGGTGTTCTTGGAGGCCACCGACCGCGCCAACTCCCGTACCGGCTCCATGGTTTCCAGCACCCGCTCGACCTCACCGGAGATCTGCGACAGGTCCCGGATGACGGCCTGGATCTCGTCGCCCCACTTGGTGCCCCGCACCTGACCGAGATACAGCGCGACCAGATAGCACGCCACGAGCTGCGTCAGAAACGCCTTCGTCGACGCCACGGCGACCTCCGGGCCGGCGTGCGTGTAGAGCACCGCGTCCGACTCCCGGGGAATCGTCGACCCGTTGGTGTTGCAGATCGCCAGCACCTTCGAACCCTGCTCGCGGGCGTGCCGTAGCGCCATCAGCGTGTCCATGGTCTCCCCGGACTGCGAGATGGCGATGACCAGCGACCGCGCGCCCAGGATCGGATCCCGGTACCGGAACTCGCTCGCGAGTTCCACCTCGCACGGGATCCGGGTCCAGTGCTCGATGGCGTACTTGGCGATGAGGCCGGCGTGGAAGGCCGTACCGCAGGCGACGATGACGACCTTGTCGATCTCCCGCAGCTCATGGACCGGAATGCGGACCTCGTCCAGCGTGAGCAGGCCATCCACGTCGATGCGACCCAGCAGGGTGTCGGCGACGGCCTTCGGCTGCTCGGCGATCTCCTTGAGCATGAAGTAGTCGTAGCCGCCCTTCTCGGCGGCGGAGGCGTCCCAGTCGACGTGGTACGAGCGGACCTCGGCCGGAGCGCCGTCGAAACCGGTGACCGTCACACCGTCCCGGCGCAGCTCGACCACCTGGTCCTGGCCCAGCTCGATCGCGGACCGGGTGTGGGCGATGAACGCGGCGACGTCGGAGGCGAGGAAGGCCTCGCCCTCGCCGACGCCGACCACGAGCGGCGAGTTCCGGCGCGCGCCGACAACCACGTCCGGCTCGTCCGCGTGCACCGCGACCAGCGTGAACGCGCCCTCCAGCCGCCGGCACACCTGCCGCATCGACTCCGCGAGGTCCGCGCACGCCGAGAACTCCTCGGCCAGCAGATGCGCGACCACCTCGGTGTCCGTGTCGGAGGCGAGATCGTGCCCGCGCTCGGCCAACTCGGCCCGCAGACAGGCGAAGTTCTCGATGATGCCGTTGTGCACGACGGCGACCCGCCCCGCGTTGTCGAGATGCGGATGCGCGTTGGCATCCGTCGGCCCGCCGTGCGTGGCCCAGCGCGTGTGCCCGATGCCCGTCGACCCGGCCGGCAGCGGCCGGTCGACCAGTTCCTTCTCCAGGTTGACGAGTTTCCCGGCCTTCTTGGCCCCCGCCAGCCCGCCGTCCGCGAGCACGGCGACACCCGCCGAGTCGTATCCCCGGTACTCCAGCCGCTTCAGCCCGGCCATCACCACATCAAGCGCCGACTGCGACCCCACGTATCCCACGATTCCGCACATGCGCGGCAGCCTAGGCGCCGAGGGCCGCCGGAACACGGCACTTCGTGCCCGATTTCGGAAATTCCGGCCATGATCGAGAACGCGCGAAGCGCGGGTGGACGGTCCCCATGACCGCCCACGTGACCCACCCCACCCCCCACCTCGTTCAAACTCCGTTAACAATGGACTGTGATCTCTCCGGTCTCCCCGATGCCCCGGAGCGCCCACCGGCACAAGCCGGAGGCGACTCCCTACGTCGACCTCACCCGAGCCGAGTGGAGCGCGCTGCGCGACAAGACGCCGCTGCCGCTCACCGCCGAGGAGGTCGAAAGGGTGCGCGGGCTCGGTGATGTCATCGACCTCGACGAGGTGCGGGACATCTACCTCCCACTGTCCAGACTCCTCAACCTCTACGTCGGCGCCACGGACGGCCTCAGGGGCGCTCTGAACACCTTCCTGGGCGAGCAGGGCTCCCAGTCCGGCACACCGTTCGTCATAGGCATCGCCGGATCCGTGGCGGGCGGCAAGTCGACCGTGGCCCGCCTGCTCCAGGCGCTCCTCTCCCGCTGGCCCGAGCACCCGCGCGTGGAGCGCGTGACGACCGACGGCTTCCTGCTGCCGACCAAGGAGCTCCAGGCCCGCGGGCTGATGTCACGCAAGGGATTCCCGGAGTCCTACGACCGCCGGGCGCTGACCCGGTTCGTCGCCGACATCAAGGCGGGCAAGGACGAGGTCACCGCCCCCGTCTACTCCCACCTGATCTACGACATCGTCCCCGGCGAGAAGCTCGTCGTGCGCCGGCCCGACATCCTGATCGTCGAGGGGCTCAACGTCCTCCAGCCGGCGCTGCCCGGCCAGGACGGGCGCACCCGGGTCGGTCTCGCCGACTACTTCGACTTCAGCGTGTACGTCGACGCGAACGCCGAGGACGTCGAGGGTTGGTACCTCAACCGCTTCAAGCGGCTGCGCGAGACCGCCTTCCAGAACCCGGACTCGTACTTCCGCAAGTACACCCAGGTGTCCGAGGAGGAGGCCCTCGACTACGCCCGCACCCAGTGGCGGACCATCAACAAGCCCAATCTGGTGGAGAACATCGCCCCCACCCGGGGCCGCGCCACCCTGGTCCTGCGCAAGGGCCCGGACCACAAGGTCCAGCGGCTGCGGCTGCGCAAGCTGTAGACGGGCCGTCGGACCGGACTGTTAAAAAGGGCACCATGCTGCATCTGCGCCTGATCACTCCGTCCGACACGACCGACGCCGTGGTCCGGCTGATCGAGAAGACGGTCGGCACCACACATCTGGTCGTCCTGCCCGGCGCCGCCCGCAACCCGGCCGGCGATGTCGTCATGTGCGACGTCGCCCGCGAGGCCGGTGACGAACTCATCGGCGGGCTACGGGCGTTGGAGCTGGACCGCACCGGCTCGATCGCCGTCGAGAACATCGACCTGTCGCTCTCGACGCGCGCCGACGAGGCCGAGGACGAGGCGCCGGGCGAAGGCGCGGACGCGGTGTTGTGGGAGCACCTGGCGGACGCCACGCACGAGGAGTCGACGCTCTCCGTCACCTACGTCGCCTTCATCACGCTCGCCACGATGATCGCGGCCTGCGGTGTCGTGCTCGACAACGCGATCCTGATCGTCGGCGCGATGGCGGTGGGCCCGGAGTTCGGCCCGCTGGCCGGCATCTGCACGTCGGTGGTGCAACGCCATCCACGGCTCGCCCTGCGCTCGTTGACCGCCCTGCTGGTGGGCTTCGCGGCGGCGATGGCGGTGACGGTCGGCTTCACGTACTTCATGCACGGCGTCGACCTGTTCAGCAAGGTGCAGTTGGAGGCCGAGCGGCCCAACACCAACTTCATCTACCGGCCGGACGCGTTCTCGTTCGTCGTCGCGGTCCTGGCGGGCATCGCCGGTGTGCTGTCCCTGACCTCGGCGAAGTCGGGCGCGCTGGTCGGCGTCGCGATCTCCGTGACGACGGTCCCGGCGGCGGCGAACGCCGCCGTGGCCTTCGCCTTCACCGAGTACCGCCAGGCCTGGGGTTCGGTCGAGCAACTCCTGCTGAACCTCCTGGGTATCGTCCTGGCCGGCATCTGCACCCTGCTGGCGCAGAAATGGCTCTGGAGGCGACCCGCCCAGGACCGGGCCGCCTCCTGAGGCCGTCGCGCTATGCCGGTCGGGCGGTCCAAGTCGCCTGGCTGGAAGGGTCGTTGAGGTCGGTGGTCACACCGGACCACCTGCCGTCGGAGCCCTGGTGGCCGTCGTAGCGGCCGGTGTGTCCGAAGTTCCAGTGGATGAAGAAGACGACGTTGTCCCCGGTGATGGTGCCGTTGATGTCCCCGCGGTCGCCGCCCACGGCGGCGAGGCCGGTGAAGCCGCCCCCGCCGTCGGGACTGTTCAGGAACAGGGCGATGTTCTGCACATTGCTCTGATCCATGGTCCACCTGCCCGCGAAATTGCCCGCCCGCAGCGCGACGGGTGCCGCCGACACCTCATGGCGGGCCCCGACGGTCGTGGCGTCCGCCGCGGAGACGGTGCAGGCCAGCACGGCGGCCGAGACGGCGGCCAGCGTCGCCACCCTGCGGATCAGTCCGGATCGCATGAGATTCACGGGATTCCTCCTCGGAAGTCTTCGGAACGCTTCGCGAAGCCAGCATGCGATGAGGGCCGTACACGGCACATACAGAGCCCGTACAGGACGACCGCGCGCCTCCACGCTCGGCTGTTGGAGTGAGAAGACGCAGGTCAGCGGGGTCCGTCGCGGTGGCGCTGGCACGCTGGGGCCGGAATCGGGACACGGCCGTGGCATGGGGGGCACCGTGGAGTTTCGCTTGCTGGGACCGCTGGAGGTACGGGACGGCGCGAGTGAGGTGGTGATACTGCGCGCCGCCCGCCAACGCTCACTGCTGGCCGGGCTATTGCTCTCGGCGAACCGGTCGGTGAGCGTGCCCCGGCTCGTCGACATGGTCTGGGGTCCTACGTCTCCCACCTCGGCGGTGGCCGGGACCCACCCTTCCGTACGACTCGAAACACGCCCCGGCGGCTATCAATTGACCGTACTCCCCGGCGAGTTGGACCTGACCGTACTTCGGACGGGCCCTACGGCTGTGGCGCGGCACCCCGCTGGAGAACCTGGTGCTGTACGGCTCCGGGGAGGCCGACCGGGCCCGGCTGGACGAGATGCGGCCCGCCGTGGTCGAGGACTGGCTGCGCGCCCGGCTGGCCTGCGGGGAGCACGCGGAGGTGATCGGCGAACTGCGCGCACTGGTCGTGGAACAGCCGCTCAGGGAACGGCTGTGGGCGCTGCTCATGCTCGCCCTGCACCGGACCGGGCGGCGCGCCGACGCCCTCGGCGCCTACGACCAGGCCCGGGCCCGGCTCGTGGACGAACTGGGCCTTGACCCCGGGCGCGAGCTGTCGGCACTGCACCGGGGCATCCTCGACGGCGACCCGGTCCTCACCGCCGGAGCGGGCGGGTGGGACACCGTTTTGGCACCGCACCCGCCCCGGCGGGAGGCTCAGCCCAGGGCCGACTTCACCGCGTCCGCCAACCGCCCCGCCACCGACCGCGCCTGATCGATGTCGGCGGCCTCGACCATCACCCGGACCAGCGGCTCCGTACCCGAAGGACGCAGCAACACCCGCCCGGTGGAACCGAGTTCACGCTCCGCGTCGGCGACCGCGGCCGCCAGGTCGGCGGAGGTGCCCACCCGGGTGCGGTCCACGTCGGGCACATTGATGAGCACCTGCGGCAGCCGCGTCATCACGGACGCGAGGTCCTGGAGCGTACGGC
The DNA here is from genome assembly GCF_040681835.1 of Streptomyces sp. NPDC051576. NCBI lineage: Bacteria > Bacillati > Actinomycetota > Actinomycetes > Kitasatosporales > Streptomycetaceae > Streptomyces > Streptomyces sp. NPDC051576. The sequence goes on along the minus strand of NZ_JBFAZO010000001.1, from coordinate 332,866 downwards.
CGGTGTCGGCGACCCGCGCCGCGAGCATCAGGCCGGTCAGTGTGCCGTCGCCGGTGGTCGCGTGGTCCAGGATGATGACGTGCCCGGACTGCTCGCCGCCCAGCGCGTAGCCGTGCTCCTTCATCTCCTCCAGGACGTAGCGGTCGCCGACCGCGGTCTGGACGAGCGTCAGGCCCTCGCGCTCCATGGCCAGCTTGAAGCCGAGGTTCGACATGACGGTCGCGACGACGGTGTCGGAGCGCAGTGCGGAACGCTCCCGCATCGCCAGCGCGATCACGGCCATGATCTGGTCCCCGTCGACCTCTTCGCCGGTGTGGTCCACGGCCAGGCAGCGGTCGGCGTCACCGTCGTGCGCGATGCCGAGGTCGGCGCCGTGCGCGACGACGGCCGCCTTGAGGAGGTCCAGGTGGGTGGAGCCGCAGCCGTCGTTGATGTTGAGGCCGTCGGGGTCCGCGCCGATCGTGATGACCTCGGCGCCCGCCCGGGAGAAGGCCTCCGGGGAGACCCGGGCGGCGGCGCCGTGCGCCTCGTCGAGGACGATCTTCAGCCCGTCGAGCCGGTTCGGGAGCACGCCGATGAGATGGGCGACGTACTGGTCGAAGCCCTCGTTGTAGTGCCGGACCCGGCCCACGCCGGAGCCGGTCGGGCGGTCCCAGGGGGCGCCGGTGCGGTGCTCCTCGTAGATCTTCTCGATCCGGTCCTCCAGCTCGTCGTCGAGCTTGTGCCCGCCGCGCGCGAGGAACTTCAGCCCGTTGTCGGGCATGGCGTTGTGGCTCGCCGAGAGCATCACACCGAGGTCGGCGCCCAGCACACCGGTGAGATACGCCACCGCGGGGGTGGGCAGCACACCGACGAGCAGTACGTCCACTCCCGAGCTGGCCAGGCCCGCGACCACCGCGGCCTCCAGGAACTCCCCGGACGCACGCGGGTCCCGCCCGACCACGGCCGTTGCCCGGTGGCCCGCGAAGGTGCCCGCCTCGGCCAGCACGTGCGCCGCGGCGACGGAGAGGCCGAGCGCCATCTCGGCCGTCAGATCCGCGTTGGCGACACCGCGCACGCCGTCCGTGCCGAAGAGTCGTCCCACTTGTCCTCCTGAGGAAGGCGAATTTCCTGCATCCCAGGCATACGATGCCTGATCATCCGATCACACAAGCCTTTGAGCGCCTTGTGCCGTTTATACGCCCCCGGCTGTGATAAACGAACGCCCCGGCGGCACGAGTGGCGTGCCGCCGGGGCGTTCGGAGTACTACTGCCGCAGCAGGCGTGATTAACGCTTGCTGTACTGCGGAGCCTTGCGGGCCTTCTTGAGACCGGCCTTCTTGCGCTCGACCGCACGGTCGTCGCGACGGAGGTAACCGGCCTTCTTGAGGGCGCCGCGGTTGTTGTCCACGTCGGCCTCGTTCAGCGCGCGAGCCACGCCGAGGCGCAGGGCACCGGCCTGACCGGAGACGCCGCCACCCGAGATACGGGCGATGACGTCGTAGCGGCCGTCCAGCTCGAGCACCTTGAAGGGCTCGTTGACTTCCTGCTGGTGGACCTTGTTCGGGAAGTAGTCCTCGAGCGTGCGCCCGTTGACCTTCCACTTGCCGGTGCCGGGCACGATGCGAACGCGCGCGATGGCGTTCTTGCGGCGGCCCAGGCCGGCGGCCGGCTGCGGGTCGCCGAAGCGGCCGGCGAGCGACTCCGACGTGTACTCACCCTCGACGGGGACGTCGGACTCGGTGGTGTAGCTCTCGATGTCGACGAGCTCGGTCTCGGTCTCTTCGACCGGCTGCTCAACGGTGGTCTCGGCCACGGTTCTCCTCAGATCTTTTCTGTTTAGGGGTGTGGCCGGAACTACTGCGCGACCTGGGTGATCTCGAACGGCACCGGCTGCTGCGCAGCGTGCGGGTGCTGGTCGCCCGAGTAGACCTTCAGCTTGCCGAGCATCTGACGGCCCAGGGTGTTCTTGGGGATCATGCCCTTGATGGCCTTCTCGACGGCCTTCTCGGGGTTCTTCGCCAGCAGCTCGTCGTAACGGACGGAGCGCAGACCACCCGGGTAACCGGAGTGGCGGTACGCCAGCTTCTGGGTCTTCTTGTTGCCGGACAGGTGAACCTTGTCGGCGTTGATGATGATGACGAAGTCGCCCATGTCCATGTGCGGGGCATAGGTCGGCTTGTGCTTGCCACGGAGGAGGTTCGCGGCAGTGGTAGCCAGACGGCCCAGGACGATGTCCTGAGCGTCAATGACGTGCCACTGGCGAGTCACATCGCCGGGCTTGGGGCTGTACGTACGCACTTCGCAGCCTTCTTCTTCAGTGGATGGGTGCTGACACATGGCATCACTGAAGCGATCGTGCAGCTGGGGACGACAATGGCCGGGACCGAGTCCCGTATGCCGCCCACTGGTAACTGCTCCAGGGAACCTACGTAAGGGCTTCTCGTCTGAGAACGACCAAGCCGATACGCATAACAAACCGTAAGAGTACCCGCGCCGCCCCGGACGGGTCAAAACGGGGTGTGACCACCACGAGCGGCAGCACACAGCGAGGGTTCGAGCACATACCGTGACAACCCCAACGCGAGTTGCCCCAGGGCTCATTGAGGCGCACCTGTACGCCCGTTGCCCCGTCTAGGATGCGTCCCATGAGCTTCGGGCAGGGGGGACCCCAGTCCCAGTGGGATCCCTGGAAACCGCAATCACAGCAGCCGTGGGGCGGCAACGTCGACGACGAGACCCCGGACTGGGCCGCGCTCGCCGACCAGGCGGAGACACGTAACCGGCGCAAGAGACTGCTGCTCATAGGCGGCGGCGCGCTCGCGACGGTGGCCGTCGGGACGGCCGTGGCCATGGCCGTGATGTCGGCGAACGGCGACGACACCGCGTCCGGGCAGCCGACGAACCTGCCCGCGAGCGGGACCCTGCCGAGCGCCGGCGCCAGTTCGCCGTCCTTCGCGCCGACCAGCGCGCCCCCGCCGCTGGACCCGAAGGACTTCATCTCCAGCAAGGCCAAGGACACCGCGCCGCTGAGCGCGGAGATCCTGTTCCCGGGCACGCAGCTGACCGCGGGCTCCACCGTGTACAAGAAGGGCCCGACGGCCGACACCACGAACTGCGCCTCCGTCACTTCGGGCACCCTTCCCAAGGCCCTCACCGCGAGCCACTGCACCCGCCTCATGCGGGTCACCTACGTCAAGGACGACATCGCGGTCACGGTCGGCGTGGCCCTCTTCGACACCGAGGCCCAGGCGGCCAAGGCCATAGGGCAGGCAGACACCAAGAGCGTCGTCAAATCACTGTCCGGGAAGGGCGTCAAGGCGTTCTGCGAAGGCGCGGTCTGCCGTACGACGACCAACTCCTATGGCCGCTATGCCTACTTCACGACGGCCGGCTTCACCAACGGCACGGACGTGACGACGAAGGACACCAAGGTCTTCACCATGGGCGACGCCCTGGGCAAGTTCGCCTTCGACCAGATCCGCCAGCGGGGCGAGGCGCAGGCATCGGCGGCGGCACAGGGCTGACGAGCGGGCGCGGGCCCGGCGGCCCACCCGCTCAGTGCACCGCGCCCCGCACCCGCCGCGCCTGCAACTGCCGCTCCGCGAGCAGGCCGTCGGCGGGATAGGCCACTTCCTCCAGCGTCAGCCCGTGCGGCCGTACGACATGCACGGCGCTGTCGCGGACCCGCGCGTCCAGCACCTTCCGCGGCCACTCCGCGCCCCGGTGCCCGTCGCCGACGAACAGCAACGCGCCCACCATGGACCGCACTTGGTTGTGGCAGAAGGCATCGGCACGGACCTCGATCTCGACGACACCGTCGTCCCGCCGCCGCACCCCGAAGTCGAAGATCTCGCGGACCGTGGACGCGCCCTCGCGCTTCTTCGCATAGGCGGCGAAGTCATGTTCCCCCACAAGGGACTTGGCGGCGGCGTCCATCACCTCGACGTCCACCTCCCAGTCGTGCCACAGCACATGGTTCCGCAGCAGCGGGTCCACTCCCCCGGGCCGATCGCCGACCCGGTAGACGTAGCGCCGCCACAGGGCCGCGAACCGCGCGTTGAAGCCCTCGGGAGCCTCCGCCACCCGCCAGACCCGCACATCCTTCGGCAGCCGCCCCGCAAGCCGCTTCAGCAGCTTCTCCCGGTGCTCCGCCCACAGCTCCCCCGGCAGATCGACATGCGCCACCTGCCCCCGCGCATGCACCCCGGCATCGGTCCGCCCCGCCACGGTCAGCTCGTACACGGTCTCCTGCGACCGCGTCACCGTCCGCAGCGCGTCCTCGACCTCCCCCTGCACGGTCCGCCGTCCCCCGGCCTGCTTGGCCCACCCGGAGAACGCGGTCCCGTCGTAGGAGAGATCGAGTCGTACGCGTACGTGGTCGGGCAGAACTTCGTCACTCACCCCTGGATCCTTTCAGGTGCACGAAAGCGGGCCCGCCCCTCGGAAGAGACGGACCCGCTCGAAGGACTGCTTACGCGTCCTTGGACTCCTCGTCGGCCTCGGCCGGCTTGGCGTCCTCGACGACCTCGGCCGGAGCAGAAGCCTCGGCGTCCTTCGCGGCACGCTTGGTGGCGGCCTCGGCCTCGCCCGTCGCGGCCTGCGCGACGGTCAGCGCCTCGACCAGCTCGATGACAGCCATGGGCGCGTTGTCGCCGCGACGGTTACCGATCTTGGTGATGCGGGTGTAGCCACCGGGACGGTTCTCGTAGCGCGGGCCGATCTCGGTGAAGAGCGTGTGGACGACGCTCTTGTCCGTGATCACCTGGAGCACCTGACGACGGTTGTGAAGGTCGCCCTTCTTCGCCTTGGTGACCAGACGCTCGGCGTAGGGCCGCAGCTTGCGGGCCTTCGCCTCGGTGGTGGTGATACGGCCGTGCTCGAAGAGCGACTTCGCGAGGTTCGCGATCAGCAGCTTCTCGTGCGCGGCACTGCCGCCCAGACGGGCACCCTTGGTGGGCTTCGGCATGTCTTTCTCCTTGGTATCTGCCCCGGCCGTATGAGGTACCGGGGTCAGGACCCGATGAGCGGATGCTCACCGGCAACAACCGATCAGTACTGCTCGGTCTCCACAAAACCCGCGTCCACGTCGTCGTCGGCGCCGAAGGCGTCGGCAGCGGCCGTCGGGTCGAATCCGGGCGGGCTGTCCTTCAGGGCCAGGCCCATGCCGGCCAGCTTCGCCTTGACCTCGTCGATGGACTTCGCACCGAAGTTACGGATGTCCAGGAGGTCGGCCTCGGAACGAGCCACGAGCTCACCCACGGAGTGGATGCCCTCGCGCTTGAGGCAGTTGTAGGAGCGGACGGTGAGTTCCAGCTCCTCGATCGGCAGCGCGAGGTCGGCGGCAAGGGCGGCGTCCGTGGGGGACGGGCCCATGTCGATGCCCTCGGCGTCGATGTTCAGCTCGCGCGCGAGACCGAACAGCTCGACCAGGGTCTTGCCGGCCGACGCCATGGCGTCACGCGGCCGCATGGCCTGCTTGGTCTCGACGTCGACGATCAGCTTGTCGAAGTCGGTGCGCTGCTCGACACGCGTCGCCTCGACCTTGTACGTGACCTTCAGCACGGGGCTGTAGATGGAGTCGACCGGAATACGGCCGATCTCCTGGCCCACCTGCTTGTTCTGCACGGCCGAGACATAACCGCGGCCACGCTCGACCGTCAGCTCCATCTCCAGCTTGCCCTTGCCGTTCAGCGTGGCCAGGACCAGGTCGGGGTTGTGCACCTCGACACCGGCCGGGGGCGCGATGTCGGCGGCGGTGACCAGACCCGGACCCTGCTTGCGCAGGTACATCACGACCGGCTCGTCGTGCTCCGAGGAGACCACGAGCTGCTTGATGTTGAGGATCAGGTCGGTGACGTCCTCCTTGACGCCCGGCACGGTGGTGAACTCGTGCAGGACCCCGTCGATCCGGATGCTGGTGACAGCGGCGCCGGGGATCGACGAGAGGAGGGTGCGACGGAGGGAGTTGCCGAGGGTGTAGCCGAAGCCCGGCTCCAGCGGCTCGATCACGAACCGGGAGCGGAACTCGTCCACGACCTCTTCGGTCAGAGACGGACGCTGAGCGATCAGCATGTGTGATTCCTTCAGTCATGGACGCCCGCTATTTGACGTCCTGCTGTTACTGCAAGGGTACGGGCGATACGTCTCCGAAGAGTCGTACCGCCCGAAAGCCCAGAACTACCGGCCGTGCGTCAGACGCGGCGGCGCTTCGGCGGGCGGCAGCCGTTGTGCGGGGTGGGGGTGACGTCCTGGATGGAGCCGACCTCAAGACCGGTGGCCTGGAGGGAGCGGATCGCGGTCTCGCGACCGGAGCCCGGGCCCTTCACGAAGACGTCGACCTTACGCATGCCGTGCTCCTGCGCGCGACGGGCGGCCGACTCGGCGGCCATCTGCGCGGCGAAGGGGGTGGACTTGCGCGAGCCCTTGAAGCCGACGTGGCCGGCGGAGGCCCAGGAGATCACGTTGCCCGAGGGGTCCGTGATCGAGACGATCGTGTTGTTGAACGTGCTCTTGATGTGCGCGTGGCCGTGAGCGACGTTCTTCTTTTCCTTGCGGCGCACCTTCTTGGCAGCGCCCTGACGACCCTTGGGGGGCATCTATTACTCCTACGGGGAGGTGGTCGGTCCTACAGCGAAGACCGCTGATGAAGCGTTGTCCGCTGCGGACTACTTCTTGCCCGGCTTCTTCTTGCCGGCGATGGCGCGACGCGGACCCTTGCGGGTACGAGCGTTCGTGCTGGTGCGCTGACCGCGTACGGGCAGACCACGACGGTGACGGAGACCCTGGTAGCAGCCGATCTCCACCTTGCGGCGGATGTCGGCCTGGATCTCGCGACGGAGGTCACCCTCGGTCTTGATGTTGGCGTCGACGTACTCACGAATCGCGACGAGCTGCTCTTCCGAGAGGTCGCGAACGCGGGTGTTGGGGTCGATGCCGGTCTCGGCCAGCGTCAGCTGGGAAAGGGTCCGACCAATGCCGAACACGTAGGTGAGGGCGACCTCCACGCGCTTTTCGCGCGGGATGTCGACACCGGAAACGCGTGCCATTCAATGGCTCCAGTTGATCTTCGGAGGTCTTCCGCAGAACCGGATCCCGACCGCCGTACCAGGTACGAATCGGGTCCCCGGCCTCCGAGCCGGGGGTGTCGGGCGCCTACTACGCCCGGGTCCTGCGTATGAACATGTATTGCTCGCGTCGCGCGAAACTCTGCGAATCGATGCAGAGGGAAGGTCGTGCGTCAGCCCTGGCGCTGCTTGTGGCGCGGGTTCTCGCAGATGACCATGACCCGACCGTGACGGCGGATCACCCTGCACTTGTCGCAGATCTTCTTGACGCTCGGCTTGACCTTCATTGGTGAGGTTCTCCGGGTCAGTTGCCTTCGGCGCCGCTCGCGCGGAACCTGGGCAAGATCTACTTGTAGCGGTAGACGATCCGGCCACGCGTGAGGTCGTACGGAGACAGCTCCACCACGACCCGGTCGTCAGGGAGGATACGGATGTAGTGCATACGCATCTTGCCGCTGATGTGTGCCAGGACCTGGTGGCCGTTCTGGAGCTCGACCTTGAACATGGCGTTCGGAAGAGACTCGACGACAGTGCCCTCGATCTCGATGGCACCTTGCTTCTTGGCCACGCTTCGCCCTTCGAATCGACTACCTTGATCGACTCGGTGCGTTCCCCTTGCGGGGTGCATGCGGACATGCGGGTGCACGAGAGCCGACGAGTCAGTCTACGTCAGGCCTCTCGGAAAGACGAATCGAGGAAGGATGCCCCAACGCGTAGATCGTTAAGCACACGGGGCTGTATAGCGCCCCGGGAGACGCGTCCCAAAGCGGCGCGGGTCTGTGCCGATGTGCGGCTGCCGCCGCGTGAGCGCGACAAGCCCCCACCGTGCCCCTCGGCCGAAGAACTAAGCAAGAGGATCCGGCGCAGCCGTGATCCCGTGCTCCGCCAGCTTCGCCTTCCCACCATCGGGAGCCGTCAGCACGAGCGGGCCCTCCTCGGTCAGCGCGATCGAGTGCTCCCAGTGGGAGGACCATGTGCCGTCGGTCGTGATGACCGTCCAGTCGTCGGAGAGGACCTCGGTCTTCGGGGTGCCGAGGGAGACCATGGGCTCGATGGCCAGGCAGAAGCCGGGAATCAGCTTGGGGCCCTTGCCGCGGCGCTTCTCGACGTAGTTGAGGAGGTGCGGGTCCATGTGCATCTCGGTGCCGATGCCGTGGCCGCCGTAGTCCTCGATGATTCCGTACTTGCCGCCGCCGGGCTTCGGCTGGCGGCGGATGTACGTCTCGATGGCGCGGGAGACGTCGACCAGGCGGTTGCCGAGCTTCATGGCCGCGATGCCGGCCCACATCGACTCCTCGGTGACCCGGGAGAGCTCGATCAGCTCGGGGGCGTGGCCGGAGCCGACGAAGGCGGTGTACGCCGCGTCGCCGTGCCAGCCGTCGATGATCGCGCCGCAGTCGATGGAGATGATGTCGCCGTCCTTGAGGACGACCTCGTCGGAGGGGATGCCGTGGACGACGACCTCGTTCACCGAGGTGCAGATGGTGGCCGGGAAGCCGCCGTAGCCGAGGAAGTTCGGCTTCGCGTTGTGGTCCGCGAGGACCTTGCGGGCGACCTCGTCCAGATCCTTCGTGCTGGCGCCGGGCACCGCGGCCTCACGCGTGGCCGCGTGGATCGCGGCGACGACCAGCCCCGCCTCGCGCATCTTGGCGATCTGCTCGGGGGTCTTGATCTGCACCATGGGGGCCTGCGCTCTCCGTCTTCCGTGTCACATGGGAATGGCTGTACACAACAGTACGGCCGCGGCACCCGTGCGGGCACCGCGGCCGGAACTGCCTGGCTACTACTTGTCGCTCTCGTCCTCGCGCTTCAGCGCCTCCAGCGCCCGCTGGGTGATCTCGTCCACCGGACCGAGCGAGGAGATCGTGACCACCAGGCCCTGGGCCTTGTAGTAGTCGATGATCGGCTCGGTCTGCGTGTGGTAGACCTCCAGGCGGGTGCGGACCGTGTCCTCGGAGTCGTCGTCACGCTGGTACAGCTCGCCGCCGCAGACGTCGCAGACGCCTTCCTGCTTGGCCGGGCTGTACGTCACGTGGAAGACGTGGCTGGAGTCCTTCCGGCAGATGCGGCGGCCGGCGATGCGCTTGACCACCTCGTCCTCGGAGACCTCCAGGTCGAGCACCGCGTCCAGCTTGATGCCCTCGGTCTTCAGCAGCTCGTCCAGCGCCTCGGCCTGCGACACATTGCGCGGGAAGCCGTCCAGCAGAAAGCCGTTGACCGCGTCCGGCTGCTCCATGCGGTCCTTGGCCATCGCGATGGTGACCTCGTCCGGGACCAGGTTGCCCGCGTCCATGTAGGACTTCGCCAGTTTGCCGAGTTCCGTGGCCTGACTGATGTTGGCACGGAAGAGGTCGCCCGTGGAGATGTGCGGGATGTGCAGCGTCTTGGCGAGGCGCACAGCCTGCGTACCCTTACCGGCACCCGGCGGCCCGACGAGGACGATTCGCATCAGCGGAGGAACCCTTCGTAATTGCGCTGCTGGAGCTGGCTCTCGATCTGCTTCACCGTCTCCAGACCCACACCCACGATGATCAGGATGCTGGTACCACCGAACGGGAAGTTCTGGCTTGCCCCGAAGCCGACCAACGCCATCGTCGGTACGAGAGCGATCAGACCCAAATACAGCGAACCCGGCCAGGTGATCCGGTTGAGTACGTAGCTCAGGTACTCAGCGGTCGGTCGGCCAGCCCGGATGCCCGGGATGAAGCCACCATACTTCTTCATGTTGTCGGCGACTTCCTCGGGGTTGAAGGAGATCGCCACGTAGAAGAACGCGAAGAAAACGATCAGGAGGAAGTACGCGGTGATGTAGATCGGGTGGTCGCCCTTGGTCAGGTTCTGCGTCACCCAGGTCTTCCAGGCGGCGTCGCCGCTGGAGAACTGCGCGACCAGAGCCGGGATGTAGAGCAGCGACGACGCGAAGATGACCGGGATCACACCCGCCTGGTTGACCTTCAGCGGGATGTAGGTCGACGTACCGCCGTAGGAACGGCGGCCGATCATGCGCTTCGCGTACTGCACCGGGATACGGCGCTGGGCCTGTTCGACGAAGACCACCAGGCCGACCATCACCAGGCCGACGAGGATGACGGTGCCGAACTCGATCCAGCCGCCGGCCAGCGTGCCCTGCTTCTTGATGGTCCACAGCGCGGACGGGAAGGTGGCCGCGATCGAGATGAACATCAGGATCGACATGCCGTTGCCGATGCCGCGGTCGGTGATGAGCTCGCCGAGCCACATCACGACGCCGGTGCCGGCGGTCATGGTGACGACCATGGTGATGGTCGTGAAGATGGCACGGTCCGGGACGATGCTCGTCGCGACCGTGCAGCCGGAGAAGAGGGCGCCGCTGCGGGCGGTGGCCACCAGGCCGGTGCCCTGCAGGATGGCGAGCGCCACGGTCAGATAGCGCGTGTACTGCGTGATCTTCGCCGTACCGGCCTGGCCCTCTTTCTTGAGGGCTTCCAGACGCGGGATCACCACGGTCAGCAGTTGCAGAATGATGCTCGCGGTGATGTACGGCATGATGCCGAGCGCGAAGACCGTGATCTGCAGCAGCGCACCGCCGGAGAACATGTTGACCAGACCGAAGAGGCCCTGGTTGCCGGAGGCCTCGGTCACACACTGCTGTACGGCCGTGTAGTTGACGCCGGGGATCGGAACGTGGGTACCGACCCGGTAGACCACGATGATGCCGAGCGTGAAGAGCAGCTTCTTGCGCAGGTCGGGCGTCCTGAACGCCCGGGCGAACGCGGTGAGCACGGTGCCTCCTGCGACCCCCGCGCCAGTGCGTCAAGGGTGACGGTCTTGAGGTTCGACGAATACGAAACAGAACAGTGCAGGCCACCTTACCGGCGACACTGCCCCCGTGGAACGACCAACCGGGGATACCCCGTTATGGGGTATCCCCGGTCGGGATCGCTTACGTCATCGTGACGTCCGAGAGACTCAGACGAGCTCGGTGACAGTACCGCCGGCGGCGGTGATCTTCTCCTTGGCGGAGCCGGAGACGGCGTCCACCGTCACCTGCAGCGCCACCGAGATCTCGCCCTGGCCGAGGACCTTGACGAGGCTGTTCTTGCGAACGGCACCCTTGGCGACGAGACCCTCTACGGTGACCTCGCCACCCTCCGGGTACAGCGCGCCCAGCTTGTCGAGGTTGACGACCTGGAACTCGGTCTTGAACGGGTTGCGGAAGCCCTTCAGCTTCGGAAGACGCATGTGGAGGGGCATCTGGCCACCCTCGAAGCGCTCCGGAACCTGGTAACGGGCCTTCGTACCCTTGGTTCCACGACCGGCCGTCTTACCCTTCGACGCCTCACCACGACCCACACGGGTCTTGGCGGTCTTGGCGCCCGGGGCGGGACGGAGGTTGTGGATCTTGAGCGGGTTGTTCTCCGCCATGATCAGTCGACCTCCTCAACCGTCACGAGGTGGCGGACGGTGTGCACCATTCCGCGGAACTCGGGGCGGTCCTCCTTGACGACCACGGTGTTGATCCCCTTGAGACCAAGGGACCGCAGTGTGTCACGGTGGTTCTGCTTGCTGCCGATGTACGACTTCGTCTGCGTGACCTTGAGGCGAGCCATTACGCACCCGCCCCGGCACGTGCACGAAGGAGAGCCGCGGGGGCGACGTCCTCGAGGGGCAGACCGCGGCGGGCCGCGATCTCCTCGGGACGCTGCAGGCCCTTGAGGGCCGCCACGGTCGCGTGCACGATGTTGATCGCGTTGGACGAGCCGAGCGACTTCGACAGGATGTCGTGCACGCCGGCGCACTCCAGGACAGCTCGCACCGGGCCACCGGCGATAACGCCGGTACCGGGGGAAGCAGGCTTGAGCAGGACGACGCCCGCGGCCTTCTCGCCCGTGATCGGGTGCGGGATGGTGCCCTGGATACGGGGGACCTTGAAGAAGTGCTTCTTGGCCTCCTCAACACCCTTGGCGATGGCGGCCGGCACCTCCTTGGCCTTGCCGTAACCGACACCCACGGTGCCGTCACCGTCGCCCACCACGACCAGCGCGGTGAAGCTGAAACGACGACCACCCTTGACAACCTTGGCGACGCGGTTGATCGCGACTACGCGCTCAACGTACGCGGTCTTCTCGGCGGCAGCAGCGCCGCCGTCACGGCCCTTCCGGTCCCGCCGCTCGCCGCCACCGGCACCGCTTCCACGGCGCTGGGGTCCAGCCATTGGATTACCTCTCTCTTTCCGCTAGCTACGGAAGCGACTAGAACTTCAGTCCGGCTTCGCGGGCGGCGTCCGCCAGGGCGGCGATGCGCCCCGCGTACTGGTTACCGCCACGGTCGAATACGACAGCCTCGACACCGGCGGCCTTGGCGCGCTCGGCGACCAGGGCGCCGACCGACTTGGCCTGCGCGGACTTGTCGCTCTCGCCGCCGCGGATCGAGGTGTCCAGGGTCGACGCCGACGCCAGGGTGTGACCCTTGATGTCGTCGATGACCTGGGCCACGATGTGGCGGTTGGAGCGGGTCACGACCAGGCGCGGACGCTCAGCCGTACCGGAAATGTGCTTCCGGATGCGGATGTGACGACGCTTGATGGCAGCACGCTTGTAAGCGTCGCCCTTAGCGATCTTCGTACCGTATGCCATGGCTTACTTACCCGCCTTTCCGACCTTGCGCCGGATGACTTCGCCCTCGTACTTGACGCCCTTGGCCTTGTACGGGTCGGGCTTGCGCAGCTTGCGGATGTTGGCCGCAACCTCGCCGACCTTCTGCTTGTCGATGCCCTCGACAGAGAAGTGGGTCGGGTTCTCGACCTTGAACGAGATGCCCTCGGGCGCCTCGACGGTGATCGAGTGGCTGTAGCCCAGAGCGAACTCCAGGTTCGAACCCTTGGCCGCGACGCGGTAACCGACACCGCTGATCTCGAGCTTCTTCACGTAACCCTGGGTCACGCCGGTGATCATGTTCGCCACCAGCGTGCGGGACAGGCCGTGCAGGGCCTTGTTCTGACGCTCGTCGTTGGGGCGGGTGACGTTGAGAACGCCGTCCTCACCCTTGGCGATGTCGATCGGCGATGCGACGGTGTGGGTCAGCGAGCCCTTGGGGCCCTTGACCGAGACCGTACGGCCGTCGATGGTGACGTCCACGCCGGCGGGAACCGTGATGGGGAGCTTGCCAATACGCGACATAGCTTCTTCCGATTCCTTTCCGCTACCAGACGTAGGCGAGAACTTCTCCGCCTACGCCCTTCTTGCCGGCCTGCTTGTCGGTGAGGAGACCGTGCGACGTGGAGATGATCGCCACGCCGAGGCCGCCCAGCACCTTGGGCAGGGAGGTGGACTTCGCGTAAACCCGGAGACCGGGCTTGGAGATCCGCTTGATGCCCGCGATGGAGCGCTCACGGTTGGGGCCGAACTTCAGCTCCAGGACGAGGTTCTTGCCGACCTCGGCGTCCTCGACCTTCCAGCCCGTGATGAAGCCCTCCTGCTGGAGGATCTCCGCGATGTGAGACTTGATCTTCGATGCCGGCATCGTCACGGAGTCGTGGTATGCCGAGTTCGCGTTCCGCAGACGCGTAAGCATGTCTGCGATCGGATCAGTCATGGTCATGAATTGGCCTTCGGCCTCTCTCGCCGGGGTTTCCAGGTGCCCATCCCTCTCCTCGATCCGAGACGAGGCGGGTGCGGTGCGGTGGACCTACGGCGTAGTAAGTCGTTTGGGCGTCAGGCGCCCAACCCTCCTAGCCTAAGCCATGAAGGGGTGGGCACCTGACCGAGCCCTTTACTTACCGAGAGCTTCGGGAGTCCGGAACTACCGGACTACCAGGAGCTCTTGGTCACGCCCGGCAGCTCGCCACGGTGAGCCATCTCACGAAGGCACACGCGGCACAGGCCGAACTTGCGGTACACGGAGTGCGGGCGGCCGCAGCGCTGGCAGCGGGTGTAGCCACGCACACCGAACTTGGGCTTACGAGCAGCCTTGGCAATCAGAGCCTTCTTCGCCATCTCGCTTACGCCTCCTTGAAGGGGAAGCCGAGGTGACGGAGAAGGGCACGGCCTTCGGCGTCGTTGGTCGCCGTGGTCACCACGGTGATGTCCATACCCCGGACGCGGTCGATCTTGTCCTGGTCGATCTCGTGGAACATGACCTGCTCGGTGAGACCAAAGGTGTAGTTGCCACGACCGTCGAACTGCTTGGGAGACAGACCACGGAAGTCGCGGATGCGCGGGAGCGCGAGCGACAGGGTGCGGTCCAGGAACTCCCACATGCGGTCGCCACGGAGCGTGACGTGGGCACCGATCGGCTGACCCTCGCGCAGCTTGAACTGCGCGATGGACTTGCGGGCCTTGGTGATGGCCGGCTTCTGACCGGTGATGGTGGTCAGGTCACGGACGGCACCGTCCATGAGCTTGGAGTCACGGGCGGCGTCGCCGACACCCATGTTGACCACGATCTTGACGAGGCCGGGGATCTGCATGACGTTCTCGTAGGAGAACTCCTCACGCAGCTTGCCCGCGATCTCCTCGCGGTACTTCGTCTTGAGACGCGGAGTGGTGGTGGTAGCCATCAGATGTCCTCACCCGTCCGCTTGGCAACGCGAACCTTGTTGCCCTCGTCGTCGAAGCGGTAGCCGACACGCGTGACGACCTTGTTGCCGTCCTTCTCAACGACCAGCTGGACGTTGGAGACGTGGATCGGCGCCTCGGTCGTGACGATGCCGCCGGCCTGCGAACCGCTGGCGGTCGGGCCGGCCTTGGTGTGCTTCTTGACCCGGTTGACACCCTCGACCAGGACGCGCTCGTCGCGCGGGTAAGCGGCAATGACCTTGCCCTGCTTGCCCTTGTCCTTGCCGGTGATGACCTGAACCGTGTCACCCTTCTTGATCTTCATGCTTACAGCACCTCCGGAGCCAGCGAGATGATCTTCATGAACTTCTTCTCGCGCAGCTCGCGCCCGACCGGGCCGAAGATGCGGGTGCCGCGAGGGTCGCCGTCGTTCTTCAGAATGACGGCGGCGTTCTCGTCGAAGCGGATGTACGAGCCGTCCGGACGACGGCGCTCCTTCACGGTGCGAACGATGACCGCCTTGACGACGTCACCCTTCTTCACGTTGCCACCGGGGATCGCGTCCTTGACGGTGGCGACGATGACGTCACCGATACCCGCGTAGCGGCGACCGGAGCCACCGAGCACACGGATGCAAAGGATTTCCTTCGCACCAGTGTTGTCGGCGACGCGCAGTCGCGACTCCTGCTGGATCACGTCTATCTCCTGATCGTCTGCCGGTTCCCCAAGGGCCGCTCAGTGAACGGCCCTTGGAGCCTGGCGGAACTGTCCTGCGAGGTTGCCCGCAGGAGAATTACTTGGCCTTCTCGAGGATCTCGACGATGCGCCAGCGCTTGGTCGCCGACAGCGGACGGGTCTCCATCAGGAGGACCCGGTCGCCGACGCCGGCCGCGTTCTGCTCGTCGTGGGCCTTGAGCTTGTTCGTACGGCGGATGACCTTGCCGTACAGCGCGTGCTTCACGCGGTCCTCGACGGCGACGACGACGGTCTTGTCCATCTTGTCGCTGACGACGAGACCCTCACGGGTCTTGCGGAAGCCGCGGGAAGCGGTCTGCTCTTCAGTCACGTTGCTCTCGCTCATCAGGCGCTCTCCACCGTCTCGATGCCCAGCTCGCGCTCACGCATCAGGGTGTAGATCCGCGCGATGTCCTTCCGGACGGCCTTGAGCCGACCGTGGTTCTCGAGCTGACCGGTCGCCGCCTGGAAGCGGAGGTTGAACAGCTCTTCCTTGGCTTCGCGGAGCTTCGCGAGAAGCTCCTCGTCACCCAGTTCGCGCAGCTCGGACGCCTTGGTACCGGCCGACATCACGCTTCACCTGCCTCGCGCTTGACGATCCGGCACTTCATCGGCAGCTTGTGGGCTGCGCGAGTCAGGGCCTCACGGGCGATCTTCTCGTTGGGGTAGGACAGCTCGAACATGACCCGGCCCGGGTGCACGTTCGCGATCCACCACTCGGGAGAACCCTTACCGGAACCCATGCGGGTCTCGGCAGGCTTCTTCGTGAGCGGGCGGTCCGGGTAGATGTTGATCCAGACCTTGCCGCCACGCTTGATGTGGCGGGTCATCGCGATACGAGCGGCCTCGATCTGGCGGTTCGTCACGTACGCCGGCGTGAGGGCCTGAATGCCGTACTCGCCGAACGAAACCTGCGTACCGCCCTTGGCCTGACCACGGCGCTTGGGGTGGTGCTGCTTGCGGTGCTTGACCCTACGGGGGATCAGCATGTCGGTCAGGCCTCCGTTCCGGTGCTCTCAGCCGGAGCGGCAGCCGCCGGAGCCTCGGCCTTGGGGGCCTCGGCAGCGGGAGCAGCCTGCTGCGGCTTGCGACCGCGACCGCCGCGCTCGCCACCACGGCCACCACGGGCCGGGCGGTCGGCGCCGCCGCCACCACGGGCCGGGCGGTTGCCGGCGCGGGCAGCGGCGTTCTCGGCGCGGACCTCGGCGATGTTCTTGACATCGCCCTTGTAGATCCAGACCTTCACGCCGATACGGCCGAAGGTCGTCTTGGCCTCGAAGAAGCCGTAGTCCACGTTCGCGCGGAGCGTGTGCAGGGGCACACGGCCCTCGCGGTAGAACTCCGAGCGGGACATCTCGGCGCCGCCGAGGCGACCGCCGCACTGGATCTTGATGCCCTTGGCGCCGGCCTTCATCGCCGACTGCATGCTCTTACGCATGGCGCGGCGGAAGGAGACGCGGGAGGACAGCTGCTCGGCGACGGCCTGGGCCACCAGCTGAGCGTCCGTCTCCGGGTTCTTGACCTCGAGGATGTTGAGCTGGACCTGCTTGCCGGTCAGCTTCTCCAGGTCACCGCGGATGCGGTCGGCCTCGGCGCCGCGGCGGCCGATGACGATGCCCGGGCGAGCCGTGTGGATGTCCACACGGACGCGGTCACGGGTGCGCTCGATCTCAACCTTCGAGATGCCGGCGCGCTCCATGCCGGACGTCATCATCCGACGGATGGCGACGTCTTCCTTGACGTAGTCCTTGTACAGCTTGTCGGCGTACCACCGGGACTTGAAGTCCGTGGTGATGCCGAGCCGGAACCCGTGCGGGTTAACCTTCTGGCCCATTACCGGGTTCCTTCCTTGCTGCTGACGACCACGGTGATGTGGCTGGTCCGCTTGCGGATCCGGTAGGCACGGCCCTGGGCACGCGGCCGGAACCGCTTCAGGGTCGGACCCTCGTCGACGTACGCCTCGGAGATGAAGAGGCTGTCGGCGTCGGTGTGGTCGTAGTTGTGCGCGGCGTTGGCAATGGCGCTGTCCAGCACCTTGCCGACCGGCACGCTCGCGGCCTGCGGGGCGAAACGCAGGACCGCCTGAGCCTCCGTGGCGTCCATGCCACGGATGAGGTCCACCACGCGGCGGGCCTTCATGGGCGTGACGCGGATGTACCGCGCCTGGGCCCTGGCTTCCATGGTTGTCCCTTCAGTGTTTGTCATGGTCGGTCACCCCGCGCTAGCGGCGCTTCGACTTCCGGTCGTCCTTGACGTGACCCCGGAAGGTGCGCGTCGGCGAGAACTCGCCGAGCTTGTGGCCGACCATCGACTCGGTGACAAACACCGGGATGTGGGTCTTGCCGTTGTGCACCGCGATCGTGTGGCCGAGCATGGCCGGGACGATCATCGAGCGGCGGGACCAGGTCTTGATGACGTTCTTGGAACCGGCCTCGTTCTGTACGTCCACCTTCTTGATGAGGTGGCCGTCGACGAAGGGCCCCTTCTTGAGACTGCGCGGCATCTAAACCCGCTCCTAGCGCTTCTTGTTCGTCTTGCGGCGGCGGACGATGTACTTGTTCGAAGCCTTCTTCGGCGAACGAGTACGACCCTCCTTCTGACCCCACGGGGAGACCGGGTGGCGACCACCGGAGGTCTTGCCCTCACCACCACCGTGCGGGTGGTCGACCGGGTTCATCGCAACACCGCGGACGGTCGGGCGGACGCCCAGCCAGCGCTTGCGGCCTGCCTTGCCCCAGTTGATGTTGCTCTGCTCGGCGTTGCCGACCTCGCCGACCGTGGCGCGGCAGCGCTGGTCGACCAGACGGATCTCACCGGAGGGCATGCGGAGGTGGGCCATCGAGCCCTCCTTCGCGAGCAGCTGCACGGAGGCACCGGCGGAGCGGGCGAACTTGGCGCCGCCACCCGGACGGAGCTCGATCGCGTGGATCGTGGTACCGACCGGGATGTTGCGGAGCGCCAGGTTGTTGCCCGGCTTGATGTCGGCCCCGGGACCGTTCTCGACGCGGTCGCCCTGCGACAGGTTGCGGGGGGCGAGGATGTAGCGCTTCTCGCCGTCCGCGTAGTGCAGCAGCGCGATGCGCGCGGTGCGGTTGGGGTCGTACTCGATGTGCGCGACCTTCGCCGGCACGCCGTCCTTGTCGTGACGACGGAAGTCGATCACTCGGTAGGCGCGCTTGTGTCCGCCACCCTGGTGGCGAACGGTCACACGACCGGCGTTGTTACGGCCGCCCTTGCTGTGCAGCGGGCGGACCAGCGACTTCTCCGGCGTGGACCGCGTGACCTCGACGAAGTCGGCGACGCTGGAGCCACGACGGCCCGGCGTAGTCGGCTTGTACTTGCGGATTCCCATTTCTCAGTCCTCGTCCGATATCGGACGATCCGACCCGCTTACGCGGTCGGACCGCCGAAGATGTCGATACGGTCGCCCTCAGCGAGGGTCACGATCGCGCGCTTGGTGCTGGCACGCTGACCGAAACCGGTCTTCGTGCGCTTGCGCTTGCCCTGGCGGTTGATCGTGTTGACCCCGGTGACCTTGACCGAGAAGACCGCCTGGACGGCCTGCTTGATCTGGGTCTTGTTCGCGCCCGGGGCGACGATGAACGTGTACTTGCCGCCGTCGAGGAGCGCGTAGCTCTTCTCGGAGACGACCGGCTTCAGCAGCACGTCACGGTGGTCCGTGAACGACTTGCTGATCGGCGTCTCGACGGTGTTCTTGCCCTCGGTCTCGTGGCGCTTCGCCTTGGCGAGACGCGCGACCTTCTTGGCCTTGGCGGCCTTCGAGGCGATGCTCGGGTGACGCGTAGCCATCAGGCTTCGCTCCCTTCGGTGTCAGCGGCCTGGGGGCCAGACACGAAGGACTCGAAAGCGGCCTGAGTGAAGACCACGTCGTCCGAGACGAGAACGTCGTACGTGTTCAGCTGGCCCGGCTCCAGGATGTGGACCTGGGGCAGGTTGCGCGCGGAAAGCAGCGCGGCCTCGTCGGAGCGCTCGATGACCAGGAGCACGTTCTTGCGCTCGCTGACCTTGCCGAGGAAGCTCTTGGCGGCCTTGGTGGAGGGGGTCTCGCCCTCGATCACGCCGGTGACGACGTGGATACGAGCGTTGCGGGCCCGGTCGGTGAGGGCGTGGCGCAGGGCCGCGGCCTTCATCTTCTTCGGGGTCCGCTGCGAGTAGTCGCGCGGCGTGGGGCCGTGGACGACGCCACCGCCGGCGAACTGCGGGGCGCGGGTCGAACCCTGACGGGCGCGGCCGGTGCCCTTCTGGCGGTACGGCTTCTTACCGCCACCGCGGACCTCGCCACGACGCTTGACCTTGTGCGTGCCCTGACGGGCGGCGGCCAGCTGCGCGACGACGACCTGGTGAAGCAGCGGGATGCTGATCTTCTCCACGTCGAAGATCTCGGCCGGGAGCTCTACGGTCCCGGCGGTGTCGCCGGAGGGCGACAGAATGTCAATGGTGCTCATAGTCCTCAGGCCCCCTTGGCCGCGGTGCGGACCAGGACGAGGCCGCCGTTCGGACCAGGAACCGCGCCCTTGATGAGGAGCAGGCCCTTCTCCGCGTCAACGGCGTGAACGGTCAGGTTCTGGGTGGTGACCCGCTCGTTGCCCATACGACCCGCCATGCGGAGGCCCTTGAACACACGGCCCGGGGTGGCACAGCCACCGATGGAGCCGGGAGAGCGGTGCTTGCGCTGGGTGCCGTGTCCGGCGCCGAGGCCCTTGAAGTTGTGACGCTTCATGACACCGGCGAAGCCCTTGCCCTTGCTCTTGCCGGTCACGTCCACCTTGACGCCGGCCTCGAAGGTCGCGGCGGTGATCTCCTGGCCGAGGGTGTACTCGCTGGCGTCAGCGGTACGGATCTCGACGAGGTGGCGGCGGGGCGTGACGTCGGCCTTGGCGAAGTGGCCCTTGAGGGGCTTGTTCACCTTGCGCGGGTCGATCTCGCCGAAGGCGATCTGGACCGACTCGTAGCCGTCACTGTCGTTCGTACGGACCTGGGTCACGACGTTGGGGCCGGCCTTGACGACGGTGACCGGAACAACACGGTTGTTCTCGTCCCACACCTGCGTCATGCCGAGCTTCTCGCCCAGGATGCCCTTGATCTGCTTGGTCATCTCTAACTCACCGACCCGATCAGAGCTTGATCTCGATGTCGACACCGGCCGGGAGGTCGAGTCGCATCAGAGAGTCAACGGTCTTGGGGGTCGGGTCGAGGATGTCGATCAGGCGCTTGTGGGTGCGCATCTCGAAGTGCTCGCGAGAGTCCTTGTACTTGTGCGGCGACTTGATGACGCAGTACACGTTCTTCTCAGTGGGCAGCGGCACCGGGCCCGCGACCGACGCACCAGTGCGGGTCACCGTCTCGACGATCTTCTTCGCCGAGGAGTCGATGACCTCGTGGTCGTAGGCCTTGAGCCGGATGCGGATCTTCTGTCCCGCCATGGCTACTCAGTAGTCCTGTCTCTAGTAACGCTCTGCACCCCGGTAATTCCTTCCGCCCTCTACGGTTCCTCCGACCCACGCGGTCGGGTGTGTCGCACTCTCACCGACACAGAGGCCCACATTCGGAACTTCCCTGCTGGGAAAGCACGGCCCGTCCGGAACCGCAAGCCGAGGGCGAAGAAGCCCACCGGGTGCCTGGCCGGCGCTGCACTGACACTTCCCGAAAGATTCCCGTACGTCCGCCCCAGTGCTGCCGTAAGGCAGTTGGAACGACGAGTACTGTGGGACTCGCTTCCGGTCCTCCCGGCGGGAGGCGCGCAGCATCAACACTCGACCGAGCAACTCCGACAGTCTGCCATATGGGGCAGGGGGCTGGCCAATCGGGGCGTAGAGATTACCCGGGGAGTGACGTAGGTCAAACCCGGGGCCGCGGAGATCGCTCGTGGTGTACGAGCTCGCCCCCTCTACGATGCCGCCGCGCGACTAGGGCCTCCCCACAAGTGCCATGACGGCCATCCAGCCCAGACACCCCCCGCATGCGATCAGCAGCGGCACCCAGCGCTGAGCCCGCCG
Source organism: Streptomyces sp. NPDC051576 (assembly GCF_040681835.1). Lineage (NCBI taxonomy): Bacteria > Bacillati > Actinomycetota > Actinomycetes > Kitasatosporales > Streptomycetaceae > Streptomyces > Streptomyces sp. NPDC051576. The sequence continues at coordinate 311,533 of NZ_JBFAZO010000001.1, read as the reverse complement.
GGCCGAGACGATCAGCCACACCGCGCCCGCGGCCACCACGAGCCCCAGGGCGGCCGCGGCCGTCCGAAGGCCACCGACCGCTTCCCCGCGACCTGCCGCACTCCGACCGAGCACCACCAGCGAGCCGACCGCGAGCAGAACCGCGAAGAGGCCGGCGAGACCGGCGAACAGACCCCGCCCACGGTCGTCGACCGCGGCCCGCGCATCGGTACGGTCACCGAGGCGGACCCCGTTGTCGAGGTTTGCCCTGCTTTCGTGGTTCGTCACGGCGGGCACTCTATCGGCGCCGACGACGGCGTTCGCTCATTATTTCCGGCGAATCGCGAAACGTCCGCGCTGCAGCGGGAGTTGACGGGACGGGAACGCGGACGCGAGCACGGGAGGCCCGAATGAACCTCAGAGTGAACCCTTGGGACCTCAGTGGATACGCGCGGCAGATCGGCCGCGCGGCGGACGACGCGGCGGACTTCAAGAGCCACTGCACCAAGTACACAGGCGTAGCCGTCTCGGACCAGGGCCTGCTGAACCTTTTCCTGACCACACACACGGCAACGGTGAAGACGGTCAACCTGGCGATGGACAGGCTGCAGGAAGTCCTCAGAGCGGCAAGCGCGGAACTGGAACGCAACAACAAGTACTACGCGCATACGGACTTGGCTGTGGCGAGGCGTATGGACGCCACCTATCCCCTCGTCGAACGCCCGGCGGACTAGCCCCATGTCCGACTTCATCGACCTCACCGAACCGACGAGCCTGCTCAAGGCCCCGTCCGCCCCGGACGAGTACTCCTGCGGCCCGATCCTCGACACGTTCAACAACTGCGGCGACCTGATGAGCCCGACGTACTGGGTGACGGAGGCCTACAACGCGGTCTTCGGCTTCAACCCGCTGGACGAAGTGATCCAGTGGTTCGCCGGCGACTGGGAGTCGTTCGCCAAGTGCGGTGTCGTCTGGGACCAGTTGGGCAAGGCCGTGGATGCGGTCTCCGGCAACGTCAGAGCCGGCAACAAGACGCTCGACCTGACATGGGACGGACGGGCCGCCGACGCGGCCTACACGTACTTCCACACCTGCGCGGCGAAACTCGAAGAGATCAGGGACGAGTTCGGCAACCTGAGGAGTCAGTACGACCATCTGGCCCACTCCGCCTATGCAACGGCCGAGGCCGTCAACGGTTACCTGTGCGGCATCATCGACGGCCTCCTGATCACGGCCGTCGAGCTGGCGGCAGGCACCGCACTGTCGTGGACCGGCGTCGGCGCGGCGGTGGGCTACGGCCTCGCCGCACTGGAGATCGCCAACATGCTGCGCCTGTGGGGCCAGGCCACCCAGGCCATGGGCAACGTCCAAGGCATCGTGAACGGCGCGGTGGGCGTAGTGGAAACCATCGGCGCAGCCCTTTACGGAACGATCTCCGAGTTCACGAAGATCGGCGAGTACGACCACCCGGACCCGTCGATCTGACTCCGCACCCCCACCCACCGCACGCACGCACGAACCAGGGAAGACGCCCGTGCCCGACGAACTCCGCATCGGCGACGCCGACTTGATGGACATCACCGGCGGCGACCAGGCCCGCGCCCGGTCGCTCCGCAAGGCCCTCCAGACACTCGCCCACGACCGCGCCCCCGACGATCCGCTGCGCGAGATGGCCCGCGAGGTCCTCAACGGCCGCACGGGTCTGCGCGAGGCAGCCCGAGTTCCCGCATACGCGGAGGCACTCGGAGATCGCGTCGCCCGCGGCTTCCGCGAGTACAACAGCCTCTCCCCCGAGGAACGCGGGAACCAGGAGGCTGCGGCGCGGGCCTACCTGGCGGAACAGCAGGAGGAGATCGAGGCGGAGCGACTGAGCGACCGCCACGAACACCGCACAGGTTCATCTCTGTGAACGTGAATCAGGTACACGCATCTTGACGCGTCCACAGCAAGCGCTTACGTTCCCTCACGAGAACGCGGGCAAGCGCTTTCTCTTGCACGGAACCCCTGGTCATGGGACGACCCTGGAGGCAGAACGATGCAAGTGAGACCAGTCATCGCGAGTGTGAGTCTGCTGGCGGGCGCGTTCGTCGCGCTGTCCGGCGCCCCGGCGCAGGCCGCGAGCGCCACGCAGTACGTGTCACCGACCGGCACCGCGAGCGCGGCCGGCACCCTCTCCGACCCCACCACCCTCGCCACGGCGATCAGTCGCATCGCGTCCGGCGGCACGATCTACCTGCGTGGCGGGACGTACGCCTACGGCTCGACGATCACGATCCCGGCGGGGAGCGACGGCACGTCCGCCGCCCGCACCACGCTCACCGCCTACAACGGCGAGACGCCGGTCCTCAACTTCTCTTCGCAGACCGAGAGTTCGTCGAACCGCGGACTCCAGCTCTACGCCAACTACTGGCACGTCTACGGCCTCACGGTCGAGCACGCCGGCGACAACGGCATCTACGTCGGCGGCAGCGACAACGTCATCGAGCGCACGGTGACGGCGTACAACCACGACACGGGTCTGCAACTGGGCCGTATCTCCTCCAGCACGTCGAGCGCGCAATGGCCCTCGAACAACCTGGTCGTCAGCTCGGAGTCGCACGACAACGCCGACTCCGACGGCGAGGACGCGGACGGCTTCGCCGCGAAGCTCACCACCGGCACCGGGAACGTCTTCCGCTACGACGTCTCCCACAACAACATCGACGACGGCTGGGACCTCTACACCAAGACCGACACCGGCGCGATCGGCCCGGTAACCATCGAGTACAGCCTCTCCTACGGGAACGGCACCCTCACCGACGGCAGCCAGAGCGGCGACGGCGACCGCAACGGCTACAAGCTCGGCGGCGACGACATCGCCGTCAACCACGTCGTCCGGCACGACATCGCCTACGGCAACGGCCATCACGGGTTCACCTACAACAGCAACCCCGGCACGATGGCGATCTCGAACAACGTCGGCATCGACAACGCGGAACGCAACTTCTCCTTCGACACGGGCACGTCGGTCTTCCGTACGAACACGTCGTGCCGGTTCGCGGTCAGCGGCTCGAACGACAAGACCATCGGCGACGCCGACACCTCCAACCAGTTCTGGACCGGCACGAACGGTTCGCGCTGCGCGTCGTACAGCGGGAGCCTGGGGTGGTCGTTCGCCTCGGACGGGAAGCTCGCGGTGACGTTCGGGGGGAAGGTGGTGAACCCGTAGGGGCACGGCGTGCGGGGTGGGGGGTTCCTCACCCCGATGCGCCGGTGGGCCGCGAGGCGCGAGCTGCGTCCGGGCCCAACTGTTCGACATCTTCAGCAAGTTGATGCCGACCACTGACCAACAAGGCCTGCCGCGCCGAACACCGACGGACAAAGTGGTGCTCCGGATTGACTCTTGGCGGCACTAATTGACATCCACTCCTAAAGCACATCATGAAGCAGTTAATGTGCTCATCGACCGAATAATCCACTCTGTCGGTGGGGGTATGCATGCACAAGTGGGCGAAGATCGCTCTTGTGGCAGCCATGGCCTTGGGGGGAATGGCGGGACCGAGCGCAGGAGTCAGTTCCGCCGCGACGAGCTGCTACGGGGGTGCCCGGTCGGCGACCATCCAACTGCTGTACGGCAACAACGCGGTGGGGCCCTACTACACGACCAACCGCTGCATGGACGTCAACGTACGGCTTACGTACGTCCGCTACCAGACGGACGCCCGCTCCTGCCTGGAACGGGCCAACGGTTCGACGATCAGTTGCAGCCGTTGGAAGCTGCTGCCCTATCCGGGGTGGGCAACGTTGTCCACCAACGTGCGGGACAACACCCGCTTCCGCCTGGAGTTCAAGACACAGCCCGGTGAGACGATCAGCTACCTCGTAGCTTCGTAGGACGCCTCCCCTTGGGTGCAGCTGACGAGACAACGTCACCTGCACCCAAGGGTTTTGAGAGTCTCCGGGAAGCAAGCGCGCGCGGCCGTTGGTCTTGCAGGGGGCGATGGAGATTGCGCCGTCGGTGCCAGCGATTGCCTTGTGACCGAGGTTGATGCTGCGCGGTGCCGTGATCGCCGCGGAGCGATCGACTCGGGCCGGTCCACGACGTGCCCATGGAGATGCCGTGCACATCGCGCCGGTACGCCGTCTCCTGTTTCTCGGACTCGCCCGCCATGCCCTCCCAGCGCTCGGCCGCCGTGGTCAGCGTGGCGAGGTCGGTGGTCATGATCTCGTGATACGTCGGCATACGTTGTCGCCCCGGCCTCAGTACGTGTCCAGCGCCGACCGCTCCCGCAACGTCGACCCCACCGCCAGATCCGTACTGGTCAGCACCGCGTTCCCGCTCCGCAACGCGTCCCTCTCCGCGCCGAGCCGGTTCATCAGGTTCCCCACCTGGTCCGCCCAGGTCGTGTGCGCCTTCTTCAGGGCGGCGGAGGTGAGCCGGCCGTCGCCGTCCTTCGCGCCGAACTCCCGTACGGCGGCGCCGTGTTCCTCGTCAGCCCAGCGTCCCGCCGTACGCGTGCCGGACTCGATGTGGTCCTCGATCGCCTTCGCCGCCGCCCGTTTCTCACCCGGCGACGAAGCCAGTCGCCCCGGTGCCGAGACGCCCGACTCCCGCGGCACAACCGAGACATCCAGCACGCCCGGCACACCCGTCGCCCTCGCCCTCCGCCGCGCTAGACCCGCCGGCTCTCCAACGGCCCCAGGTACAGCGCCGGCAGACCCCCCGTGTCGATCACGAGCCGCTGCAGCACCACCGTCGGGTCCACCATCCAGAACTTCAACCGGTGGACCCCGGCCTTCGTCACAGAGTGTTTCGTCGCCGTCGCATTGACGTTGTCGGAGGTGTTGCGGGCCCACACCGCGTTCAACAGCCCGTCATCAGCACCGACGTTGATGTCGACGGTCTCGATCGGACCGGCGTCGAGGGAGACGCCGTAGCGCAGACCACCCGTCGGCAACGCAGGGTTACGAGGGGACAGGTGCGCCCACACCGTCACCTCTCCCGCCGACAGGAGACTCACCTCGTATTCGAGGCGCGGTGAATTCGCCCCGCCCGGCGTCTGTCTGGGCAGCGTCACCGGCCACGGGGTCATCCCCGCTCCCGTGCGTCCGATGCCGTCGATACGGCGCCATCCGCCGACCGCCCGGTCGTAGTGCTCCCCGTCGATCGCCACATAGCCGCCCGCCTCCACGAACCCGCGCAGTCCCCGGGCCGAGGGCTTCTCGGCGACGCAGGTGACGGTCGCCGATGTCCCCGCGCCGGTCACGGTCAGCACCCCCTCGGCCCGCCCGACCGGCAGCCGAGCCCAGTTCACCCTCACCTCCACCCGCACCTGCTGCTCGACCCGCCCTCGTGGCCGGTCCACCACCAGCCACGGCACCGACGTCTCGATCCGGTAGTCGAATGCCGTACGGCCCCGGTTGAACACCTCGACATACTGCTGCGGCCGCGTCTGGTACGGACTGAACACGGGCAGTACGGCCGCCCCCGAACCAGCCACACCTCCATCGCCGTCCACCGCCACTCCCAACCCCGCGGCCTCCGGCACCTCGATCCGCCGCACCGCCGGAAACAGCACGTCCGGCAACGCCACGTTGTCCTTCTCCGGCTGCTGCCAACCGGCGTTGGGCCCGTACCGCTCCACATCGCCGTAGTCGATGTGTGGCTGGGTCTGGAAGCCGGCCCACTTCCCGTCCGCCACCGCCGAGTTGAAGTGGTCGGCGAGTGCGAAGTCCTTCGACAGGCCCGACTCCGCCGCGTCCGCGAGGGAGTTGGTCGCGGAGCGGCCCTGCGCCGCGTACAGCAGGTTCGTGAACTCGGCCGACCGCAGACCGTAGAGGTTGGCGGTCGCCTGCACCTCGTAGCCGACGAGTTCGAACCACGCGTCCCGCAGCCGGGCCGGCAGCCGCCGTCCGATCCGCTCGGCGCGCTTCCCCAGCTCCCGCCACTCCTCCGTGACCCGCTCCAACTCCCGGTGCCCGAAGGCGAACGGCGTCTGCTGGTCGTCGTAGACCACCTGTCCGTCGACGAGAGTGATCCGCCGGTTCAGCAACTCCGGTTTGCGGCGGGCCTGCAACTGCCCGTAAGCCGCCAGGACGGAGGCGATCTCCTGCGACTGGTCCGCCCCGAAGTTCTGCCGCGCGTACCGGCGTTCCCATGCGCCGAGCTGCGAGAGGTCCCAACCGGGCGGATTCCAGGCGTAGTTGAGGAAGAACTCGGTGGGGAGTTCGTTCCCCTTCAGATCGCCTACGTTCGCGACCCACAGGCCGTGGTTCCCGTACGCGTGCGCCGCGTGGAGTTGCTCCCAGACGTTGCGCAGGTTCGCCGTGTCCACCCATTTGTAGTTGCGTCCGGCGCCCACGTAGTCGAAGTGGTAGTACAGGCCGTAGCCGCCGGCCCGCGCCTCCGCCGCCTCCGGGTGCTTGCGGATGTTCCCCCAGTTGTCGTCCGTCAGTACGACGGTGACGTCGTCCGGTGCCCTCAACCCCCGGTCCCAGTACCGCTGCACCTCCTTGTACAGCGTCCACACCTGCGGGGTCTCCGCCGCCGGCCGGCCCGTCACCTCCTCGATGATCTGCCGCTGCGCCGCGATGATCTCCTGCATCAACTCGATGCCGTCGCCGTCCGGGAGGCTCGTGTCGCCGTTGCCGCGCATGCCCAGCGTGACGACGCCCTCGAAGCCCTGGTCGACCATGCGCTGCACGCCGGCCCGCCAATAGGCGCGGATCGCGGGGGCGTTGAGGCGGTACGACCACTCGCCCGTACCGCCGTACGGATCGTGGCCGGGCGTCACGATCGCGCCGGAGGAGTCACGGACAGCGGCCACCGCGTGGCGGTTCCACTCCTCGATGCCCCGCATCATCGGCGCCTCGTGCGACGTGCCCATGACAACGCCGTACGCGGCCGCCCTCCGATGGTTCTCCGGGTCGTCCTCCGCGAAGGCCCGCCCCCACACCGCCGGCCACAGGTAGTTCCCCTTCAGTCGCAGCAGCACCTCGAAGACCCGGCCGTAGAAGTCCGCGTTGAAGCCGCCCGGATACCCCGGCGCCTTGCCCGGCCCGAAGTACGCCGGCGCCCAGGTCCCCAGCGCCGGGTTCTCGTCGTTGATGAAGAATCCGCGGTACTTCACCGCCGGCGTGCCCTGCGAGTACCGCCCCGGCAGCACCCACACCTGGTCACGATGGGTCGGCGGCACGTCGTCCCACCAGTGCCAGGGCGAGACCCCGATGCCGTACGACACGTCGTACGCACCGAAGATCGTGCCGCGCGGGTCGCTGCCCGCGACGACGAACGCCCGGTCCACGCCCGGCAGCGGCTGCTCGACCACCGTCTGCAACGAGGTCTCCCAACGGCCGCGGATCCCGGACACGTCCAGTTTCCCTGCGGCCACCAGGCCGTCGATCAGCGCGCTGCGCCCGATCGTGCCGACGAGTACGGCCTCACGGGCGAGCGTGCTGCCGGGGCGTACGCCGGTGACGCGTTCGATGTCGGCCCTCAGGTCGCCTGCCACCCGTACGACTCCTGGGTGATCGTCGGGGTCCACCACGACCGGGGCACCCACCAGCGAGAACGCTCCACCGGTGAACGAGATGTACGCCCCCGCCTCCAGCGGCCCCGGCCCCGCTCCCGTCTTCGACGACAACACCGGCACCGCGGCAAGTCCCGTACCCAGAACGGCTCTTCGACTGACGGACGCAGACATGGGCCCGGACATGGCACACCCCTCCACACCTAATTTGGTCAGCGGCATGACAAATGGTGGGACGAGTGGCGGGCGGGAACAACGGGTCGTACGCGCCGAATAGTTTCGTAACAGCTGGCCCGCGACGCAAAGAGGCCCGTACGACCGAAGTCGTACGGGCCTCTCTGAACTACCGGGAAACTACCGGGTCAGATCAGACTTACTTGTTGATCTTGGTGACCTGGCCGGCGCCCACCGTGCGACCACCCTCACGGATGGCGAACTTCAGGCCCTCTTCCATGGCGACGGGCTGGATGAGCGAAACCGTCATCTCAGTGTTGTCGCCCGGCATGACCATCTCGGTGCCCTCGGGGAGGGTCACGACGCCGGTCACGTCCGTGGTGCGGAAGTAGAACTGCGGACGGTAGTTGTTGAAGAACGGCGTGTGACGGCCACCCTCGTCCTTGGACAGGATGTACGCCTGGGCCTCGAACTCCGTGTGCGGGGTGACCGAGCCGGGCTTGATGATGACCTGGCCGCGCTCGACGTCCTCGCGCTTGATGCCACGGAGGAGGAGACCGACGTTCTCACCGGCCTGGCCCTCGTCGAGCAGCTTGCGGAACATCTCGATGCCGGTGACCGTGGTGGTGGTCTTCTCCTGCTTGATGCCGATGATGTCAACGGTCTCGTTGACCTTCAGGACACCACGCTCGATACGGCCGGTGACGACCGTACCGCGACCGGTGATCGTGAAGACGTCCTCGACGGGCATGAGGAACGGCTTGTCGACGTCACGCTCGGGGGTCGGGATCGACTCGTCGACGGCGGACATCAGGTCGAGGACCGTCTGGCCCCACTCCTTGTCGCCCTCAAGAGCCTTGAGCGCCGAGACCTTGACGACCGGCAGGTCGTCGCCCGGGAACTCGTACTCGGAGAGGAGCTCGCGCACCTCGAGCTCGACGAGCTCCAGGATCTCCTCGTCGTCCACCATGTCGGCCTTGTTCAGGGCGACGACGATGTACGGAACGCCGACCTGGCGGGCCAGGAGCACGTGCTCCTTGGTCTGCGGCATCGGGCCGTCGGTGGCGGCGACAACGAGGATGGCGCCGTCCATCTGCGCCGCACCCGTGATCATGTTCTTGATGTAGTCCGCGTGACCGGGGCAGTCGACGTGGGCGTAGTGACGCGTCTCGGTCTGGTACTCGACGTGCGCGATCGAGATCGTGATACCGCGCTGGCGCTCCTCAGGAGCCTTGTCGATCTGGTCGAAGGCCGAGGCCTCGTTCAGGTCCGGGTACGCGTCGTGCAGCACCTTGGTAATGGCGGCCGTGAGGGTCGTCTTACCGTGGTCGATGTGACCGATGGTGCCGATGTTGACGTGCGGCTTAGTCCGCTCGAACTTCGCCTTCGCCACTGGGTCCTCCTGTGGAGTGGTTCTGGTACGCCTTACTCATCGGCGCCAGGTGATCTTTGCTGGGATGCCGCCCGCCGGGGTCTGCCCTCCCGGGTGAGCCCCGGCGGTCGGTGTCAAGCCTAAAGCGTGCAAACGGTGTGTGTTACTCGCCCTTGGCCTTCGCGATGATCTCCTCGGCGACGTTCCGGGGAACCTCGGCGTAGGAGTCGAACTGCATCGAGTAGCTTGCGCGACCCGAGGTCTTGCTGCGGAGGTCGCCGACGTAGCCGAACATCTCCGAGAGGGGCACGAGGCCCTTCACGACGCGCGCACCGGCACGCTCCTCCATGGCCTGGATCTGGCCACGGCGGGAGTTGATGTCACCGATCACGTCACCCATGTAGTCCTCGGGCGTGGTGACCTCGACGGCCATCATCGGCTCGAGGAGCACGGGAGACGCCTTGCGCGCGGCCTCCTTGAAGGCCTGCGAACCGGCGATCTTGAACGCGAGCTCGGAGGAGTCGACCTCGTGGTAGGCACCGTCGAGCAGCGTGATGCGGACACCCGTCATCTCGTACCCGGCGAGGATGCCGAACTGCATGGCCTCCTGCGCACCGGCGTCCACCGACGGGATGTACTCCCGCGGGATACGGCCACCGGTGACCTTGTTCACGAACTCGTACGCCGGGCCGTCGGCCTCGGTGATGGGCTCGATCGCGATCTGCACCTTGGCGAACTGACCGGTACCACCGGTCTGCTTCTTGTGGGTGTAGTCCACGCGCTCGACGGCCTTGCGGATCGTCTCACGGTAGGCGACCTGCGGCTTACCGACGTTGGCCTCGACCTTGAACTCACGGCGCATACGGTCGACCAGCACCTCGAGGTGCAGCTCGCCCATACCACCGATGATGGTCTGGCCGGTCTCCTCGTCCGAGTGGACCTGGAAGGAGGGGTCCTCCTCCGCGAGACGCTGGATGGCGACACCCAGCTTCTCCTGGTCACCCTTGGACTTGGGCTCGATGGCGACCTGGATGACCGGCGCCGGGAAGTCCATGGACTCCAGGATGACCGGGTTCTTGTCGTCCGAGAGCGTCTCACCGGTGGTGGTCTGCTTCAGGCCCATGACGGCGACGATGTCGCCGGCGCCCACCGACTCGATCTCCTCACGCTTGTTCGCGTGCATGCGGTAGATCTTGCCGATGCGCTCCTTCTTGCCCTTGACCGAGTTCAGCACAGCCGAACCCGCCTCCAGGCGGCCCGAGTAGACCCGGACGAAGGTGAGCTTGCCCAGGTGCGGGTCGCTCATGATCTTGAACGCGAGCGCGGACAGCGGCTCGTCCACGGACGGCTTGCGCTTGATGACGACCTCGGGGTCCTTGACGTCGTGGCCCTCGATGGCCTCGACGTCCAGGGGGGTCGGCAGGTAGCGCACGACCGCGTCGAGCAGGGGCTGGACGCCCTTGTTCTTGAACGCGGTGCCACAGAACACCGGGGTGACCGTGACGCCCTTGGACTTGCCGGACGCGATGGTGACGCGACGGATCGCGGCGTACAGCTGCTCCTCGGTGGGCTCCTGGCCCTCCAGGAACAGCTCCATGATCTCGTCGTCGTTCTCCGCGACGGCCTCGACCAGCTTGCCGCGGTACTCCTCGGCGGCCTCGGTGTGCGTGGCCGGGATGTCGACGACGTCGTACATCTCGCCCTTCGCCGCCTCGGCGGACCACACGAGCGCCTTCATGCGGACCAGGTCCACAACGCCCTTGAAGTCCATCTCGGCACCGATCGGAAGCTGCATGATCAGCGGCACCGCGCCGAGGCGGTCCTTGATCATGTCGACGCAGCGGTGGAACTCCGCGCCGGTCCGGTCGAGCTTGTTCACGAAGCAGATGCGGGGCACGCCGTAACGGTCGGCCTGACGCCACACCGTCTCGGACTGCGGCTCGACACCGGCGACACCGTCGAACACAGTGACGGCACCGTCGAGGACGCGGAGCGAACGCTCCACCTCGACCGTGAAGTCCACGTGACCCGGGGTGTCGATGATGTTGATCGTGTAGTCGTCGTCCTCAAGCGGCCAGTGACAGGTGGTGGCAGCAGAGGTGATCGTGATGCCACGCTCCTGCTCCTGCTCCATCCAGTCCATGGTGGCGGCGCCGTCGTGGACTTCACCGATCTTGTAGCTGACGCCGGTGTAGAAGAGGATCCGCTCGGTGGTGGTCGTCTTGCCCGCGTCGATGTGGGCCATGATCCCGATGTTGCGGACCTTGGCCAGGTCAAGTGAAGTGGTAGCCATAAGGCTTCAGTCTTCTCTCGGTCTCGATGGGGTCTGCGACTACCAGCGGTAGTGCGCGAAGGCCTTGTTGGACTCGGCCATCTTGTGGGTGTCCTCGCGCTTCTTGACGGCCGCGCCGAGGCCGTTCGAAGCGTCGAGAAGTTCGTTGAGCAGACGCTCGGTCATGGTCTTCTCGCGACGGGCGCGGGAGTAACCGACCAGCCAGCGCAGCGCGAGCGTGTTGGCGCGACCGGGCTTGACCTCGATCGGAACCTGGTACGTCGCACCACCGACACGGCGGGACTTGACCTCAAGCGTGGGCTTGATGTTCTCCAGCGCGCGCTTCAGCGTGATGACCGGGTCGTTGCTGGTCTTCTCGCGCAGGCCCTCCATGGCGCCGTACACGATGCGCTCGGCGGTGGAGCGCTTGCCGTTCAGCAGCACCTTGTTGATCAGGGAGGTGACAAGAGGAGAACCGTAGACCGGGTCGATGATGACCGGGCGCTTCGGGGCGGGGCCCTTACGAGGCATTTTCTACTTCTCCTTCTTGGCGCCGTAGCGGCTGCGGGCCTGCTTGCGGTTCTTCACACCCTGGGTGTCAAGCGAACCGCGGATGATCTTGTAGCGAACACCGGGCAGGTCCTTCACACGGCCGCCGCGCACGAGCACGATGGAGTGCTCCTGCAGGTTGTGTCCCTCACCCGGAATGTAAGCGGTGACCTCGATCCCGCTGGTCAGACGCACACGCGCGACCTTACGCAGGGCCGAGTTCGGCTTCTTCGGGGTGGTCGTGAACACACGCGTGCAGACGCCACGACGCTGAGGGGAACCCTCGAGTGCGGGCGTCTTGTTCTTCTCGACCTTGTCCTGCCGGCCCTTCCGGACCAGCTGCTGGATCGTAGGCACTACTTCTCCGGTTTCTGTGTGCCGATGGTGAAGCTAACCTGGAACGTCGCCGACCCACGCGGTCGGGTGTGTCGAATCCCGCAGACTTTCGCCGGGTAGCAAAAGGGGCGCAGATTGCGGTGGCCAGTGTCGGCTCCCCTAGTGCGGTTCAAGGCACGCACGAGAGCCAGGGCACACCCCAGGCACAAGGTCTGAGCGTACCTACCTCATTCGCTGCGGTCAAAACAAATGGGTGTCACCCATGGCTCGACGGGGAAGAGGCCATAGCCGCACCCGCTCGGCGATCTTCGAATCCACGGCCCGGAGCCCTCAGCCGGACGACACGGTGGCCGCTATCAGGCCCAGCAGGATCAGCAGCCCCCAGCCCGCGACGGAGAGCCAGCCGAAGACCAGTCCGGTCAGCGCCATGCCGTCGCCGCCCTCGTCGGTCCGCCGTATTTCCGCGCGGGCGGTGTGGCCGAGAACCACCGCGGGGATGCCGGTGAGTCCGAGCGTCGGCACGGTGAGCAGGCCGCAGACCAGCGCGCCGACCGCCTTGCCGTTGGTCACCGGCACCGGGGCCGGCAGGAACGTCGGCGGGGTCGGCCGGAATCCCGGCTGCGGGCCCTGGACGGCGACCGAGGCCTGCGGGCCCTGGGGGAGATCGGCGACCAGGAGCATCAGCTCGCCCACCGTGCGGGCGTCGTAGGCCCGGGCGACCCGCTTCTCCAGCTCGTCCTCCCGCAGCCGCCCCTCGGCGAAGCCCGCCCGGAGCACGTCCACCGCCCGCTCCCGGTCCGCGGTCGCGGCCAGCATCGACGCACCGCTCTGGCCCTGCCACGGCTGCGGCTGCGATCCCTGCCCCTGCCACGGTGTCGGGTACGACACGGAACACCTCCCCCGGCGCCGGAGACCGAATGCCTCCATGATGCTCCAACGCACCGAAAACGGCACCGGTTCCCCCTCCGGGACCGAAAGGGGACGGCCACCCCGCTCCTGGTGCAAAGGGGAGCGGAGTGGCCGGTGTCATCGGGTGCGACGGGCGGTGCGTTCCGCGGCGAACACGTCCTCCAGGCGGAAGAGCTGGGCGCGGCCCGACTTCCCGGCCGCCCGGAGCCGGCCGAGCTGGACCCACTTGCGGATGGTGGCGGGCGCGACCCCGGCCTCCTGGGCGGCGAGCGGCCCGGGGATCAGGGTCGGCGGTCCGGTCCTCGTCGGTGGCGTCATCGGCTCCACTCCCCCTCGTCCCAGGTGTGCCGGTAGGCCGGGTCGTCGTGGCAGCCGCAGTCCGGCGCCGGACAACGGCAGGCGGGGTTCACACAGAGGACGGCGCCGCGGTCCGGGAAGGCCCGCAGCGAGACCGAGTCGCACCAGGGGCAGCGGCCCGACACCCGGACGACGGTCTCGGTGTCGCCCAGGGCACGGGCACACCGCCGGGCCATCCGCCGGGTCTCGTCCCGTACATGCGCCGCGAGTACGGCGTCGGCGGCGACCTCGTCGAGCAGCGCGGCGATCCGGCGCAGCCGCTCGGGCACGGACACACGCCGCGCGCGGGGCAGCCCGAGGCGGTCCCGTACGGCCTCCTCCAGTTCTACGACGCCGTCCGTGATGTCGCGGATGGTGTCGGAGATGTGCAGGCGCAGCGGGGCCGCGCTGTGGCCGGGGGCGACCAGCCCGTGCCGCTGCTCCATGAGCAGGGCCTCCGCGCGCTCCTCGCGGAGCCGGTCGGCGAGGCCGGGCGGCGGGGCGGGTGCGCGGTGGGCCGGCGTGGTGCGGCCGGGGGCGAGTTCGACGCTCAGTTCGGGGAACTGCTGGAGCAGCGTGCCGATCCAGAGGGCGGCGTGCGCGGTCGGGTCCGTCGCTGCGGACGCCTGGCTCCGGTCAGGCAAGGGAGCCTCCCCGCGGGGTCGGCAGCGCGGTCAGGGCGAGCGGGAGGAGATGGGCGGGGATCTCGACCGGGCGGCCGGAGCGGTAGAGGCGGCCGCCGCAGACGCCGTCGAACCAGTTGTCGGCCGGGGCGACGACCCGCTCGCAGTTCCGCCGTACCGTGCAGCGGGCGCAGGCCCGCAGGACGGGGGCGGCCTCCTTGGCCTTCTTGGAGAACACCGCCCTGGGCGGGAGTCCGGCGCAGGCGGCGGCGGTCTGCCAGCCCACGGGTTCGTCGTGGGGGCGGGGTGGTGGGCACGAGTCGGTGGACATGGGGCCTCCCTGTGGGTCGGGGGTGGCACGGGCGGATGGCACATGCCATCCGGGTCGACCAGGTTTACAGATTGCGCGCGCGCTCGCAACAAGAACTCTGGTCACTCACCCCACAGGACCGGCGACCACCTGTCACGAACCCGGCGATCACGGCCTCATCTCCACCGAATCTCCCCCTCATTGGGCCGGTTTTTTCCCAGTGCTTGCACGCGAGCACGTAATTCCGTGCGCGCAAGCAAGCTAAACTCGCTGCCATCCAAAGGAAGCGAGCACACGATGACCAGCCAGGATCTGGACGCGTTCGCCGCGTGGGTCGAGGACCTGATGCGCGACCGCGGCTACGACATCGACAGTCCGCGCGGCGGCGGCAAGTCACGGATAGCGGACGAGGCGGGCGTCCACCGGGCCGCCGTCACCCGCCTGTTGCAGCGCCAGAGCATGCCGGACCTGGAGACCACGCGCAGGCTCGCCCGGGTGCTGGGGGTGCCGGTGCGCGACATGCTCATCCGCTCCGGCCGGCTGACCGCGGAGGAACTGGCCGATCCGCACGAGCACTTGGCCTCCCCCGCGCCCGGCGCCGAGTTCGGCCGCCGTCCCACCCTTGAGGAGGTCGCCGATCTGCTGGGGGTGCCGGCCGACCGACGGGAGATGTTCGTGCGCGTGGTCGAGCAGTTCCTGCCCAACGACGTACCGGCCGTCGGGCACGCGGACCACGAGGAGGCGCGGCTGCTGGTGACCGACTGACCCCGGCCACCGCCCGCGCCGCCGCGCTCCACCCCCGCTCACCCACTCCCCCACCCCTCACTTCCCCCTGCTTCACCTCGCACCACTGCGTGATCACACCCCCCCACAGGCCTCTCCCCACAGATCTCCCCCGCGCTCGTTCTCGATTTTAGTTGCGTGCGCGCACGCTCCTCTGTCACAGTTGGTGCAGCGGCGGAGCTGCGCCCGCAGGTCGGCCGCTCAGTGCCTCGTCGCGTCCAGCACGCCCTCCGAAGCTGCCCCGAGGTGACCCGGCATGACCACTCCCACCCCACCGAGCGCCTTCCCCGACGTCGAGGCGATGATCGTCGACATCCTGGAGGACGACTCCCGGCTCTCCGGCGCGATCGTCGCCGTACAGGCGCCGTCGGGCTTCGACGGCACGGCCGCCGCCGTGTTCGTCAACCGGCGCGGCGGAGCCTGGGTCGGCGAACGCCACGTCGACCAGCCGCTGATCGAGCTGGAGGTGTACGGCCCGACCAAGCAGGCCGCGCACGTCCTGGCCAACGACGCCCGCCAGGCCGTACTGGCGATGGCGAACAACAAGTACGGCACGAACCTCGTCACCGAGGTGGAGGAGCAGGACGGCCCGCGCTGGCTGCCCGACTACCTCTACTCCGCGGCCAACCGCTACGTCACGGTGATGAAGGTGTACGTGGACGTCTACTGACGGACGCTCCACGCCCCGAGACCGAAGGCCCCGCCACCCCCCGGCGGGGCCTTCTTCGTACCCGGACCCCGGCGTACGACACCACCCCAGAGCACCACGAGAACAAGGAGAGACACCACCATGGCAGGAACCAACTCCTCCGAGATCCGCATCGCCGGCGTCGGCCGTCTGTACGTCGCCACCGCCGACACCGCCGTACCGTCGACGTTCTCCTCCGACACCGCCACCGACTGGGCGAGCTGGAAGAACCTCGGCTTCACCTCCGGTGACGGCGTCACCTTCAGCAAGAAGGACAAGCTGGAGCCGGTCGACGTGTGGCAGGCCGTCAGCCCGGTGCACTTCGTGTACTCGGACCGCGACCTGACCCTGAAGTTCTCGCTGATGCAGTTCAACGAGGACACGCTGCCGTTCTTCATGGGCGGCGGCGGGGTCGACGCGGTGACCGGCGCGACGGGCGTCTACCAGTACGACATCGCCGACCGGCCGTTCGCCGATGTGCGCGCCCTCGGCCTGGAGTTCACGGACGTCCGGGCGAGCGACGGCTCGACCGTGACCTACCGCTTCGGCATCCCGCGCGGTCAGGTCACGGCCGCCGACGACATCAAGCTGGCCCGCAAGTCCGCGGCGCAGCTCGGCGTCACCTTCACCGCGATGTCCGCCGCCGACGGTTCGGCGCTGGCCAGCTTCGTGATGAAGGACGCGGCGTACGCGGCTGCCTGATCCACCGGGGTGGGACAGGCCAGGGCGCCTGTCCCACCCCGACCTCGACTCCCGTTCCCGTACCGCCTGTAAAGGAGTGCCCTTCACCATGGCCCGTTTCGACGTCAACGCAGCCCGCGCCCAGCGGCTCGAAGCCCTCGGCCGCACCTGGTCGTTCGAACTCGACACCGAGAGCTACACCCTCCCCACCGAGCTGACCCGCGCCACCGCCAGGTCGCTGCGCAAGCTCGACGACAACGACGTGGACGGGCTGCTCCGACTGCTCCTGGGCGAGAAGCAGTTCGCCCGCTTCGAACAGCACGAGGTCACGATGCAGGACATCGCCGCCATCCTGGAGGCCTACGGCAAGGAGACCGGGCTCGGCCTGGGGGAAGGCTGAGCCTCGTCGGGTTCGTCGACGAACACGCCGAGGCCCTCGAAGCGGACCTGCTCCGCTATTACGGCATCGATCTGCTCGACTGGCACCGTGACCGGCTCTCCGCACGCCGGCTCACGGTGCTCGTCAGGCAGTTGCCGCGCGACAGCGCCCTCCACCGGGAGCTGCACGGCGAGGCCGCCGACTGGTCGGTGACCGACCATCTCCTGGCCGCCGCCGTGGACCATCTGGCCGCCGCGAACTGGATGTTCGCGAGCGTCAACTCGGAGGAGGGCGACCAGCCGGAGCCACCGGCACCGGTACCGCGTCCTTCGTACGACGAGGAGACACCAGGACCGGAGAACGAACCCGAGGTCGAGGAGCCGGCTCCGTCGACGGTCCAACTGGCCCGGTTCTTCGGCTGATCGTCAGTCCCCCGCCTCCTCGTCCCGGCGCCGGCCCGGGGCCCGGCCCTCCAACTCCTCCGCGAGGGCCCGGACCTTGACGGAGAGCCGGGGGCGTTCCCCGCTCCGGGTGCCGGGCGGGGGAGGCGTGGGTTCGGACGATTCGGCCGACTCGGTTCTACGTCCCCTGTCGCGGCCGGTGCCGGTGTTCAGCGGAGGGACGCTGGGCCGACCGTTGCGCCGTACGACCGAACGCCGTTCGGCGGGTGCGGCGCGCTTCTCCCGGGTGTCCCGGGCGGTGACAAGGATGTCGGGGTCGGTATCGGGATCCACCAGGTCCCGAGGGCCGTCCGCCGCGACCCGCTCCCGTTCCCCGCGCTCTTCTACCCGCGTCAACTCGGCCGGTGGGCTGAGCAGTTGGACGTAGGGCAGCTGGATGACGTCACCCCCGACGTGATCGCGATCCCGCGCCCGGCGCGGCCGGCGGCCGGTGCGGGCGTCCTCCTGGCCCTGGAGATAGGCGGCGGTGATCCGTTGCTCGTACGCCCGCCGGACGGCAGGGAGTTGCTCGTCGACGACATCGGCCCAGCCGGCGCTGTAGGCGGCCAGTTCACGCCGGTCCAGTTCGGCGCGCGGCAGGATCACCAGGTCGTCGGGCGCGTGGCCGAGCCGTAGCACCAGTTCGGACAGGCGGGCGATGAGATGCGGTAGATCGGGGGCCTGTTCGAGCCAGTCGATCACATGCGTCTGCCGCGCGTTGCTCGCGTCCCCATCCACCCCGTAGGCCTTGCTCTCGTCCGTACCCCACCGCGCCCCCCCGCGCGAGGACGGCCGCCCTGTCGCCGCCCACCGTCGTGCACAGGCCCCTCAAGTGCCGCACCGGGCCTGGTCATTCACCTTTCGTTCACCGACGGGAGAACGGCCGGATCCTACTTCACCAACCTGGCACAAGCTCCACCGCACCCCGCATCACCGCAGGTCCGGACCGCGGGGAGGGCGTTCGTCTTCGGCAAACACGGAACGGCACCACGAGATTACTCGTACACTAGTTCGAACAGACGCTTCGAACGCCTCGGGAGCGCCACCTGTACCACCAGCCGAGCGGACAGACAGGAAAGCAGGACGACGACATGGCGACTGGCACGAGTCACTCTCCGCAACAGCCGATCGACACCTACACCCGCCTCGCCCACCTCCTGCACTCACCGGCCCCCGACCGCACGGCTCTGCTCGACCGGCTGTACGAGGAGCTGCTCACCCGGGAGTCGCGGGCGTACGCGGCGGGGTGGACGGACGCGTTGACCGAGGTGGGGCGCGGGCGGGGCGGACGGCCGTAGGCGATCCACGACTCGAAGGACCCGGAACCGCCCGGCGCCCCCGTGACTCAGTAGAAGAAGATCGCGAGCACGGCACCCACGGCGATGAGCGCCAGTCCGGGCACCCAGAAGAACATCACCATGCCCCGCTCCTGGGAAGAGTCGACTTCCGCGAGGCTGCCGGTCTTGGCCCGCTTCGGCTTTCTGCGGTCGTACACCACCGGAACGACCGTGCCGACCGGCCCCCTCGGCTCCGGCCCGACTTCGATGAACTGGGGCGGTATGTCCTGGGGCGGGGCTCCCGGAATACGGATGTGGTAGTAGACGCGATGCCCACCGCTAATCCATTCCTGAAGGTCGGACACCGCCTCCCCCTCGACGCCGTGCCGCTCCAGGCTTCTCAGCTTCATAAACTTCATGAATCCCCCTGAATTCGCGAAGCAGAGCAGCACGCCAATGCCCATCAGGACGAATCCCACACCCGCGATGTTACCCATTACATCCCCCTCTTCCTGGAAAAAGATACGCGAAAGCTATCAATTGACGTCGCCCGAGGTCAACCCTCGCCGACTTCCCATCGGAGGCATACATGGCCCAGGACAAAGATACGGAAATCCTGGAGAAGGTCGAAGACGTCCGGCAGGACGTCGCTGATATCAAACGAAATCTGGCGTCCGGGAAAACCGTCACGAGCGCAGACATCACCAGCCTCAAAAAAGAACTCAAGGGCGACATCGAGAAAGGACCGGACACCAGCAAGAGCCTCTTCGAGTCGCTTTTCGAGGCGCTCGGCCTGAAGGACCTTGTCGCCGCCATCAAGGACGGATCGGATTGGGGCAGCAAACTCCTGCTGGCCTTCGGGGCCCTGGCCACGCTGGTGATCGGCCAGATGTTCAACTTCGGAAAGATCTTCAACACGGGGCTGGAGAAGATCACCCGGACCAGGGCGAACCCGGCCACCGGCCGGGCAGCCGCACCGGGAAATGTGCTGGCCATCAGCGAGACCGGCTTCCCCAAGGCCATGACCCGCGCGGAGATGGAGGGCCTCAACTCCGTCTCCATCAATCCGCACGGTCTCACGCCGGAAACGCTCAACGGGCTGAAGTCCGCTCTCGCGGGACTCCCCGAGAAAATCCGTGACTTCAGTTCCGCGACCGCGGACATGAAGTCCGCGAGCACGATCAAGAACATCGCCAAGGCCATCGGAGGGTTGAAGGAAAAGCTGGACCCGAGCCCCGAGGGAACCATCAAGGAGGTGGCCGCGGCCATCGAGACGCTCCATACGAAGCTCGCCCCCTTCGAGCACGACAAACTCCCCAAGCCCAGGACCCTCAAGGACATCGCCTCGGCCGCCCGTGATGTCGTCCGGGACGGTGACCGGCTTCGGCTGCTTTTCCGGGAGCTCGCCACCGCCTCCACCGAAGCCGCCAACCGCATCGCAGGATGATCCCGCTCTCTTCGAAGGAGGTGTGCGATGAGTCTCGTTAGTTCCCTGAAGAAGGCTTCCGGCTCCCTGGACGACTTCAAGTCCAAGGCGTCCGCCGCCGGCACGGCGGCCAAGGGGATCGGCGGCAACAGTCAGAAGAGTGCCGATCAGCTCAAGGCCCTGAAGACCGCCGCCGACGGTTCGGGAAAGGAGCTGAAGGATCTCAAGACCGCGTCGGACCAGGCCGAGAAGTCCCTCGGCAAGGCCGGCAAGACCGGTGCCGGCGCCGGCACCGGCCTCGGGAAGTACGAAACCGGGGCGGGCAAGGCGGCCAAGGGCCAGGACAAGATGAACAAGTCGATGAAGGGGAACTTCTTCGGCCTGCTCATGCAGTTGCTGCAACCCCTCATCGACAAGGTCATCGACATGGTGACCAACTCGAAGACCATGCAGAAGGTCCTGAAGCAGGCCTTCGAGGTCATCAAGTCCGTGATCGGCAACGTCATGAAGGCCATCGAGCCGATCATGAAGAACGCCGGCAAACTGATCAAGTCGGTCTGGAGCGGCATCAAGACGGCGATCACCACCGTCGTCAAGGCCGTCGCCACGGTCATCAGGACCTACGTCGCCGTGTGGAAGTCGGTCATCACCGGCGCCCTGAAGGCGATCAGCACGGTCGTCTCCACCGTCTGGAAGGGCATCAGGAACGTCATCTCGCCGGTCGTCGGTTGGGTCAAGTCCGCGATCCCGGACGCCTTCCGGGCCGTGAAGGACCGGCTGTCCAGCATCTGGGGCGGGCTGAAGGGCATCGCGAGCCGGGCCTTCGACGGCATCAAGGGCGCGGTCCGCGACCCGATCAACGCGGTCATCGGTCTCATCAACCGCGCGATCGGCGCCCTCAACGGCATCCATGTGTCCATCCCGGGCTGGGTCCCGATGGTCGGCGGCAAGACCTTCGGCGTCAGCCTGCCGAGGATTCCCGCGCTGGCCACCGGCGGTGTCGTCATGCCCCGCTCCGGCGGTGTCCCGGCGCTCCTCGCCGAGGCCGGTGAGGCGGAGGCCGTACTGCCGCTCAGCAAGCTGGACCGGCTGCTCAGGACGGCGGCCTCGCGCGGCCGGGCGTACGCCGGGGTCTCCGGGGCCGACGGCAGCGCGCTGCACATCGAGCACTACTACGCGGCCGAGACCAGCAGCCCGCAGCGCACCGCCGACGCGTTGATGTTCCTGGCGAAGGCACGCGGATGAGCAGCGCCGTGCTCCGCGATCCGCTCGCCGGTGCCGCCCCCGTCCTGCGCTCCTTCCGGACCGGGGTCGAGCGGACCCAGGCCGGCGTGCGGTCCTTCACCGCGCGCGTCACAGGCGCGGCCGGCGACCTCGACCGTGTCGCCGCTCCCGCCGCCCAGAGCGCCACCGCCGTGCAGCGCATCAGGACGAACGCCGACACCGCCGCCCGCTCCGTCACCCGGACCGGGCAGACCGCCACCGGCGCCGCCACCGGCATCAGGTCCGCCGGCACCAGGGTCAGGTCCGCCAAGAAGTCCCTCGGCACGCTCACCACCGGCCTCGGCGGTGTCTTCGCGATCGTCGGCGGACTCATCGCCGCCTCCGGTGTCCTCGGCGGCCTCCTCGACACCTTCGGCACCGCCATGACCATCGGCTCCGGCGTGATGATCGTCGTCAATGCGCTGACCCGCGCCAACCCCCTCGGCTTCGTCGCCGGCATCCTGCTCCCGTTGGCCGGCTGGCTGCTGGACATCGCGCTGAACTCGGAGACGGGCCGGCGGCTGATGGACCAACTGGCCACGCTGATCCTGAAGTACGTCCAGGGCTACCTCACGATCCTCGGCCCGGTCCTCAGGCTCGTCGCGAGCGCGGTGAACACCTACGTCACCGGCTACCTCACCCTGATCACCACCGCTCTCTCCGCCATCGGCACGGTCATCGGCACCGGCTTCGCCGTCCTCAAGGCGCTGACCACCGGCGACACCCGCGCCCTCAGCGGCAGGGTGTCCTCGATCTGGAGCGGCTTCAAGAACGCCGTCAAGCCGGTGCTGAGCTGGATCACCAAGGAGATCCCCGCCGGGTTCACCCGGGTCAGGAACGCCACCGTCAACACCCTGCGCGCGATGGGGCAGTTCGTCACCACCGGCGCGCAGACCGTCGCCGGGGTCGTGAAGGGCCCGATCCAGGGGCTCGTCGCCTTCGCGAACTGGGTGATCGACGGCCTGAACAAGCTCAGCTTCAGCATCCTCGGCAAGAAGTTCGGCGTGCACCTGGACAAGATCCCGATGCTGGCCGAGGGCGGGATCGCGGTCCCCGGCGCGCGCACCGGCCGCGTGCTGTCGCTCACCGCCCTGGAACAGCGGCGAGGCAGGACCACCAGGACCGCCCAACCCGCCCGGCGCATCAGGGAGTTCCACGAGAGCAAAGGCACCGGCGCCCACGGCACCGCGACCGACCTGCTCTTCCTGGCCTCCGCCCACGCCCGCGCATGAAGCGGCACACCCCCGACTGCGAGGTGACGGCCCCATGGCCGATCTGACGACCACCACGTCCACCGACGACGTTCCCCCCGGCTCACTCATCACCCGCGACGGGCAGATGCAGTGGGCCGGACTGCTGCTCGGCCCCGGTACGCCGTACGAGATCGGCAGTGACGGGCTG
Source organism: Streptomyces sp. NPDC051576 (assembly GCF_040681835.1). Classification (NCBI taxonomy): domain Bacteria; kingdom Bacillati; phylum Actinomycetota; class Actinomycetes; order Kitasatosporales; family Streptomycetaceae; genus Streptomyces; species Streptomyces sp. NPDC051576. The sequence goes on along the minus strand of NZ_JBFAZO010000001.1, from coordinate 288,827 downwards.
ACCGGCTGGGAGGATCTGCCGGACTACGACACGACCGACGCCGACCACCCCACCGCGCACGGCGCCTGGCCGGGCGCGCGCTACGCCAAGCCCCGCAAGGTCGGCGGCTCGGTGTGGACGGTACCGACGAGCGACGACACCGCGTCCTCGCTGTCCGCGATGCGCGCCCTGCGCCGGGCCCTGCTGCTGGGCGACTCGGAGCGCTGGCTGGCGGTGCGACTGCACGGCGAGACGCTGGCCGTCCGGGCCCGGGTCAGCCAGCGGGTGCTGGCCGCGGACCGCACGTACACCACACAGGGCGTCTCCAAGGCGTCCGTGCAGTGGTACGCCACCGATCCGCGCCGGTACACCGTCGACGAGCAGACGGCCGTCACCGGCGCCCCGCAGCCGGAGAGCGGCCTCACCTGGCCGCTGACCTGGCCGCTGTACTGGGGCCAGGCCTCGTCCACCGGTGACGTGGGCGCCGACAACTCCGGTTCTGCGCCCACCCATCCGGTCCTCACCTTCACCGGCCCGTGCACCAACCCCACGGTGACGGACCGGACTTCGGGGCGGCGGCTGCGCTACGAGATCGGGCTCGCGGCCGGTGACGAGCTGGTCGTCGACACGGCGGCCGGCACCGTCACCCTCAACTCCACCGCCTCGCGCCGCCACACGGCCGCCGCGGACAGCAGCCCCGAGGAGCTGTTCGCCTTCGAACCGGGCCGCGCCGAGCTGGCGTTCCGCCCCGACACCTACGACACGGGCGCGCAGCTCTCGGTGCGCTGGCGCTCGGCGGAGTGGTGATCCCATGACGGTGAAAGCGGCCTGGCTCACCCCGGGCGACCAGACCCGGGAGGACACCCGGCTCACCCTCTCCGGCCTGCTCACCATCAACGCCGGCGCGGCCGAGAACGTCCCGCTCAAGGCGCGCGGCGGCATCGTGCCGGGCGGCTTCGCGCTCACCGGCGCCGCCGGGGCGATGACGTTCACGATCGGCACGGGGCGGGCCTTCGTGCAGAGCGGGCGGATCCTCCAGGGCGCCTACCCGGTCGCGGTCACCGACCCGGAGACCCTGACCGTGCCGGACGGCGACGCCCAGTACGGCCGTATCGACCTGGTCGAACTCGCCGTACTGGACGACGACTACGACGGCACGGGCACAACCGCCGCGCTGGTACGGCTCGTTCAGGGCACCCCGGCGGCCCTGCCCACCGTGCCGAACACCCCGAACGGCAGCGCCCTCCCGCTGTACCGGATCGCGGTGCCGGCCGGCGCCTCGGCCGGCACCGGCGGTCTGTCCTGGGCCACGGCGGTCACCAACCTGCGCTATCCGACGGCGGCGTTGGGCGGCATCGTGCCGGCGTCCGGCTTCGACGGCGCCTACGCGGGGCAGTACCGCGACACCCCGGGCACGCTCCAGCGCTGGGACGGTTCGGCGTGGGTGCCGTACCCGAAGGCGGTCGGCGGGATCGCCCCGGCCGGCGCGCTGGGCACGGGGAGTTACACGGGGCAGTACCAGGAGAGCGCGGCCGGGCTGCTGCAACGCTGGGACGGGTCCAACTGGCAGTACGCGGAGGGCCGTTCGAAGATCCTGCTGAGCGTCGAGCAGACCACCGCGCAGTCCGTGGCGACCGGGACCTGGACGCAGATCACCCTCCAGACGACGGACGTGGACGACGTCACCGGCTGGTCCGGGTCGAACACCTACACCGTGCCGAGGGCCGGGTGGTGGCGGGTGACCGCCACCCTCACCTGGTTCAACGAGTCGACCACCGGCTCACGCGGCGCCCGGATCTACCAGAACGGCGCCGGTGTCCCCCGCGCCACCTGGCTGGTCGGCGCCGGGCCGGGCGCGACCAGCGTCGGCGGCGGCACCCTCCTCAAGTGCGCGGCCGGCGACAGGCTCGCGCTCTACGGGCTGCAGAACTCCGGTTCCACGATCACCACCCTCGGCGGCTCCGGCTACGCCACCAACCTCACCGCGGAGTGGCTCCGTTCCTGAACCGCACCGCACGACACCACAGGAGACCTGCAGATGAACCTGCGCAGCTCATGGGTGGCCGAGACCGGTCAGACCCGCGAGGACACCCGGCTGACCCAGCTCGGCGCGACCACCCCCGCCAACCCCCTCGAAGTCCGCTCGGGCATCCTGCCCGGGTCCTACGACGGCCTCAACCGGATGTCCGGTTTCTGGCTGGAGGGCACCGCGGGCGCCATGACCGCGACCGTCCACGAGGGCCGTGCCGTCGTCGCCGCCGGCGCCACCCGGGGCGCCTACCCGGTCACCCTCCCCGAGCCGTCCCCCCTGACGTTCACCGACGGCGACGCGACCAACCCCCGGATCGACCTGGTCGTCCTGCGGATCTACGACTCGCTGTACGACAACTCAGGGCAGACCAAGGCCGCCCTGGAGATCGTCAAGGGCACCCCGGCCACCACTCCGGTCGCGCCAGCGGTCCCCGGCACCGGCCTGGCGCTCTACCAGGTCAAGGTCCCGGTCGGGATCAGCGCCGGCAAGGGCGGCATCAACTGGAGCACCGACGTCACCGACCTGCGCACGCCCGTCGTCGCGGTCGGCGGCATCCTGCCCGCGTACGGCGAGACCGGCAACGGCGCCTACCCGGGCCAGTTCCGCGACTCCGGCGGCGCGCTGCAGCGCTGGGACGGCTCGGCGTGGGTGTCGTACCCGAGCGCGCTGGGCGGTATCGCCCCGGCCGGCGCGGTCACCACCGCCAGCTACACCGGCCAGTACCGCGACACCTCCGCCGGAGTGCTGCAGCGCTGGAACGGCACGACCTGGGTGTCCTACCAGCCGGCGCCGACCTGGACCGACTACACACCGGTGTGGGGCGCCGAGAACGGCACCGCCCCGGCGATCGGCAACGGGACGCTGGCCGGGTCGTACGCGAAGATCGGCACGGTCGTGCACGTCCGGATCTATCTGAAGATCGGGTCGACGACCAACCTGACCGCGCAGGCCGCCAACGCCAACTGGACGTTCCGGCTGCCCGTCGCCCCGCCCACCACCGCGTGGAAGCTCGACGGGCGGGTGCTGAGCGCGGAGGCCTACGACTCCTCGGGCCTGCTCTTCTACCAGGGCAGCGGCCTGCTCTCGGTGACCAGCGGCGTCGGCTACGTCCGCTCGCTGCGCGACACCCTCGCGACCAGCACCGGCATCTGGGACAAGGCACTGCCCTTCACCTGGGCCTCCGGCGATGTGCTGTCCATCCACGGCACCTACGAGTCCGCGTCCTGACCACCCCTCAACTCCCCCCATCCTGAAAGGAGTCGGCCCATGGCCGTACGCTCCGGCTGGCTGTCCCCGGACAGCCAGTCCCGCGAGGACACCAGGCTCGTCTCGCTCGGCGCCCTCACCCCGACCTCGCCCGTCGCCACCCGCTCCGGCATCCTGCCCGGGTCCCCCGACGGCCAGTTCCGCATCTCCGGCTTCACCCTGACCGGCACCACGGGCGGCATGAGCGCCACGGTCAGCCCCGGCCGCGCGCTGGTGCAGTCCACCGACGCCCGGGGCGCCTATCCGGTCGCGCTGACCGAGTACCTCCCGGTGACCTTCGCCGACGGCGACGCCCAGTACGGCCGGATCGACCTGCTGGTGCTGCGGATCTACGACGACGTCTACGACGGCTCCGGCCGCACCGAGGCCGTCGTCGAGATCGTCCAGGGCACCCCGGCGGCCACCCCCGCGATCCCGGCCACCCCCGATCTCGCCATCCCGCTCTACCAGATCGCCGTGGCCAAGAGCACCAGCGCGGGCAGCGGCGGCATCTCCTGGGCGACCGCCCTCACCGGCGTGCGCAACGCGACGGTCGGCCTCGGCGGCATCCTGCCGGTCACCACCGACACCGCGAACGGCGCCTATCCCGGTCAGTACCGGGACGTGAGCGGCCAGTTGCAGCGGTGGAGCGGCACCGCCTGGACCGACTACCCGGTCCTGCCGACCTGGCAGAGCTGGACCCCGGCCTGGACCACCAACACCGGAGCGGCGACCCCATCCTTCGGCAACGCCACGGTGAGCTGCCGGTACGTGAAGTTCGGGACGACCGTGCATCTGAACTTCGCGATCACGTTCGGCACCACCACCAACTTCGGCACCAGCCCCACCACGAACGACAACTGGCGCTTCTCGCTGCCCGTCACCGCGGCCGCGACCCGGCTGGGGATCGGCTTCGCCGAGGTGGCGGCCAACAGCGCGAGCAACCGCGGTACGGCCCGGGTGACTCTCTCCACCACCGGGACCTTCGAGCTGGTCATGTCCTCGGGCCAGGTCAACGCCGCCGTCTTCGCCAACACCGGCGGAGTGGACTCCCTCACCCCGTGGACCTGGGCGAGCACACACACCATCATCGGCACCGCCACCTACGAGGCCGCCGCATGACCACCGTCAACACGCCCTACCGGGCGATCTTCTGCGACCTGCGCACCGACAGCACCATCGACATCCTGCCGCTGCGCGACGTCACCGTCGACGACTACATCGGCAAGGCCGGCTCGCTGTCGGGCACCGTCCCCGTCCCGGACGCGGCGATGGCCGCCCGGGTCCGCCGGATCGAGGAGGGGCGCACCTCGGTCTACCTCCAGCGCGGCACCGACCTGTGGTGGGGCGGCATCGTCTGGACCTCCACCCTGCAGAGCGACGACCAGGGCGTGCTCACCCTCGGCGTCCAGGCGGCGACCTTCGAGTCGTACGCGGGCCGGCGGCTGATCCGGGCGACCACCCCCGCCTACGACCCCGGCTACGAACTCGCGCTCGACGGCGACCAGTTGGACATCGCCCGCGACCTGTGGACCGACCTCCAGACCGCGCTGCCCGGCGGCGACATCGGCGTCAGCTACGGCACCGAGACCTCCGGGGTGACCCGCTCGGCGAGTTACCGCGACGGCGACGAGACCGTCTATCTCGACGCGCTGGACGCGCTGGCCGCGCTGGAGGACGGCTTCGAGCACTACATCTCCGTCTACACCGACCCGACCAGCGGCGCCCGGGTGCGCCGGCTGCGGCTGGGCAGCCCGAAGATCCTCACCGGGGCCACCGACCTGGTGATGGACCGGCCCGGCACGATCCTGTCGTACTCCTTCCCGCGCGACGCCACCCGGGGCGGCACCACCGACCGCGCCCGGGGCGCCTCCACCAACACCGACCAGGCCACCGAGTCCCGGCCGCTGTGCTCCACGGTCGCGGTCGCCACCGACCTGATCGAACAGGCCGGCTATCCGCGCATCGACCTGACCTCGGACCACAACGACATCACCGACGAGACCACCCTGACCGCCCTCGCCCGCACCGAACTGGCCGCCGCCACCGGCGCGGTGGTGATCCCCGAGATCAGCGTGCGGCTCGACGACCTGGTGCCGTCCGCGCTGATCGGCCGGACCGTCCGCATCCGGATCACCGACGAGTGGTACGCCGAGGGCCTCGACACCCGCTACCGGATCATCGGCGTCAAGGTCAGCCCCGCCCAGCGCGGCCGCCCCGACACCGCCGAGCTGTATCTGGAGGAGGTCTGATGCCCCAGCTCCCCGAAGACATCATCGACCGGCTCACCCAGATGGAACGCCGTATCCAGCAGCTCTCCACCGCCGTCAACACCCGGCCCGCCCTCAACACGGTCTCGGGCGGCACCCTGGAGGTCGGCCCCGCCACCGGCTCCCCGGTCTTCAAGGTCGGCAAGTGGCCCGGCGGCAGCGAGTACCGCATGGAACTCCGCCGCCAGACCGGCACCCGCGCCATGAGCATGTACAACGGCGACGGCACCGCCACCTCCGCACAGCCCCTGCGCATCTACGACATCGCCGAGCGCGAGCTGCTCTCGGACGACGTCTCCACCGGCGGTCTCGCCCGGCCCTGGCTGAACATGCTGCCGCCGCAGGACACGACCGTCACCCGCTGGCCGCTGACCACGGCGACCACGATGACGACCGTGGCGATGTCCTACAACGTCGTCTGGCAACCGAAGATGCGGCTCCTGATGAACACCCGCACCAGTTCGGGCGCCACCGGCTCCGTCCAGGTGCTCGTCAACGGCGCCCCGTGGGGCACCGTCGTCGCCGCCGGCGCGGACTACGACCAGTCGGGCCTGGTCGGCTCCGACTTCGCCTCGGTCTACGGCACCCTCCTCAAGGTCGAGGTCCAGGCCCAGGTCACCAGCGCCTCCGGCACCGTCTACGTCAACCCCGTCCTGATGTACGGCCGTCAGACCTGAGGAAGGACCCCGCCCATGGACATCGACACCGGCCAGCCCTGGGGCCTGGCCATCGACTTCGCCGGCCGCGCCACCCTCACCGAGGCCGGCCACACGATCTACGTCAACGTCACCGACTCCAGCTACAACAGCGTCATCGCGCCCGACTCGATCACCGGCACCTACTCGCCGGTCACCGTCACCGCCCAGTTCACCGAGTCCGGCGCGGGCTCCTCGGTCCTGCGCGGCAGCGGCCGGGTCACGGTCATGCCGGTCGGCACCGACCCGGTCGTCCCCGACCAGACCGCGATCCAGCGGGCGGTGGCCGCCGCCCTCGCCGACTTCGTGGACAACACCGCCGCCTGCACGGCCCTGTGCGCCAAGTGGACACCGCAGGACGGAGGTTCGGGCGGCGACACCGGCGACCTGTAGACGAATCCGCGCCCCCGCACTACCCGAGCCGCCCGCCCCGGCCCGGGTTTTTTCATGCCCACCTCCCGATCGAAAGGGCACCCCATGGCCACACCCCTCTCCGCCGACGCCCTCCTCGCCGCCCTGCGCGCCGAGGGCGTCACCGTCGTCGAGCACCCCGGCTGGCGCACCAACAACCGCAACAGCAAGGGCAGTTGGGGCCCGGTCAACGGCGTGGTCATCCACCACACCGTGACCACCGGCACCACCGGCTCCGTCAGCATGTGCTTCAACGGCCGCTCCGACCTGCCCGGCCCGCTCTGCCACGGAGTCATCGCCAAGGACGGCACGGTCCACCTGGTCGGCAACGGCCGCGCCAACCACGCCGGCAGCGGCGACGGCGACGTACTGAAGGCAGTGATCGCCCAGAGCGCCACCCTGCCCGCGCCGAACCAGAACGACACCGACGGCAACGTCCACTTCTACGGCTTCGAGTGCGTCAACCTCGGCGACGGCAAGGACCCGTGGCCCGCCGTCCAGGTGGACGCGATGGTCCGGGCCTCGGCCGCGCTGTGCCGGGCGCACGGCTGGAACGCGCACTCGGTCATCGGCCACAAGGAGTGGACCAGCGCCAAGATCGACCCGCGCGGGTTCACCATGGCCGACTTCCGCGGCCGGGTCGCGACCCGGCTCGGCACGAAGACCACCACTCCCCCGGCCAAGCCCGCCTACCAGCCCTTCCCCGGCGCCGACTGGTTCAAGAAGAACCCCAGGTCGGCGATTGTCACCGCGATGGGCAAGCGGCTGGTCGCGGTCGGCTGCTCCGCGTACGCCTCCGGTCCCGGCCCCCAGTGGACCACGGCCGACAAGGCCTCCTACGCCAAGTGGCAGCGCAGGCTCGGCTACACCGGCACCGCCGCCGACGGCTGGCCGGGCGCCACCTCCTGGGCCGCGCTGAAGGTCCCGTACAGCTCCTGAGAAAGGAGGCCCCCATGTCAGAGGCCGCCAAGCGAACCCTCCGTACCGTCGTCCAGACCGCTGTCGGCCTGTGTGTCCTGCTGCCCACGATCGTCGACGCCGTCGGCGCGTCCCGGACGATCCCGTGGGTGGCCGGCGCGCTGGCCGTGGCCGCCGGGATCACCCGGGTCATGGCCCTGCCCGCCGTACAGGCGCTGCTGCCCGGATGGCTGCGGACGGGAGGTGACGATGACCGATCCTGACACGAACGACGCGATCGCCGTCGCCCTGGAACTGGAGCGCCTGCGCGGCTCGTTGGAGGCCGGCTTCGCCCGGGCCGACGGCTCGCTCGCGCTGCTGGTCCAGCGCAGCGACCAGACCGACAAGCAACTCGCCGACCACGAGCAGCGGTTGGACGCCCTGGAGCGGTCCCGCTGGCCGCTGGCGAGCATCGGCGCGCTGGCCGCCGTGGCGACCGTCGTGGTCACCGCGTTCGAGATCACCGCACGCTGAAACGCCGAAGGGCGGTCACCCCGCGATGGGGTGACCGCCCTTCAGAACCAACTGCTACTGGTTGTACGGACCGTAGTCGTAGTCCTCCAGCGGGACGGCCTGGCCGGAGCCGGTGCCGAACGGCGAGTAGTCGATGTCGTCGTAGCCGACGGCCGAGTACATCGCGGCCTTGGCCTCCTCGGTGGGCTCCACCCGGATGTTGCGGTAGCGGGACAGACCCGTACCGGCCGGGATGAGCTTACCGATGATGACGTTCTCCTTGAGGCCGATGAGGCTGTCGGACTTGGCGTTGATCGCCGCGTCCGTCAGGACTCGGGTCGTCTCCTGGAAGGAGGCGGCCGACAGCCAGGATTCCGTCGCCAGCGAGGCCTTGGTGATACCCATCAGCTGCGGACGACCGGAGGCCGGGTGACCGCCCTCCTGGACCACACGACGGTTCTCCTGCTCGAAGCGGGAGCGCTCGACCAGCTCGCCGGGCAGCAGCTCGGCGTCGCCGGACTCGATGATCGTCACACGGCGCAGCATCTGCCGGATGATGATCTCGATGTGCTTGTCGTGGATCGACACACCCTGCGAGTTGTAGACCTTCTGGACCTCGCCGACCAGGTGGACCTGGACGGCACGCTGACCCAGGATGCGCAGCACGTCGTGCGGGTTGGTGGCACCCACGGTGAGCTTCTGGCCCACCTCGACGTGCTCGCCCTCGCTGACCAGAAGACGGGCGCGCTTCGAGATCGGGAACGCCGTCTCGTCGCTGCCGTCGTCCGGGGTGACGACGATCTTCTTGGTCTTCTCGGTCTCCTCGATCCGCACGCGGCCCTGGGCCTCGGAGATCGGGGCGACACCCTTGGGCGTACGAGCCTCGAAGAGCTCGACGACACGGGGCAGACCCTGGGTGATGTCGTCACCGGCCACACCACCGGTGTGGAAGGTACGCATCGTCAGCTGCGTGCCGGGCTCACCGATGGACTGGGCGGCGATGATGCCGACCGCCTCACCGATGTCGACCAGCTTGCCGGTGGCCAGCGAACGGCCGTAGCACATGGCGCAGGTACCGACGGCGGACTCGCAGGTCAGGACCGAACGGGTCTTGACCGTCTCGATGCCGTGCTTGACCAGCTCGTCGATGAGGACGTCGCCGAGGTCGGTGTTGGCCGGGGCCAGCACCTTGCCGTCGACGGTGATGTCCTCGGCCAGCGCACGGGCGTACACGCTGGTCTCGACGTTCTCGGCCTTGCGCAGGACACCGTCCGCGCCGCGCTCCGCGATGTGCAGCTTGAGGCCGCGGTCGGTGCCGCAGTCCTCCTCGCGGATGATGACGTCCTGGGAGACGTCGACGAGACGACGGGTGAGGTAACCCGAGTCGGCGGTACGCAGAGCGGTGTCGGCCAGACCCTTACGGGCACCGTGGGTGGAGATGAAGTACTCCAGCACGGACAGGCCTTCACGGAAGGACGCCTTGATGGGACGCGGAATCGTCTCGTTCTTGGCGTTCGACACCAGACCGCGCATACCCGCGATCTGACGCATCTGCATCATGTTTCCTCGGGCACCCGAGTCGACCATCATGAAGATGGGGTTCGTCTTGGGGAAGTTCTCGTTCATCGCCTCGGCGACCTCGTTGGTCGCCTTGGTCCAGATCGCGATGAGCTCCTGAGTGCGCTCTTCCTTGGTGATCAGACCGCGCTCGTACTGCTTCTGGACCTTCTCGTCCTGCGCCTCGTAGCCCTTGACGATCTCCTTCTTCGCCTCGGGAACGACGATGTCGGAGATGGCCACGGTGACGCCGGAACGGGTGCCCCAGAAGAAGCCGGCCGCCTTCAGATTGTCGAGCGTCGCCGCCACGATGACCTTGGGGTAGCGCTCCGCGAGGTCGTTGACGATCTCACCGAGCTGCTTCTTGCCGACCGAGTAGTCGACGAAGGGGTAGTCCTCGGGCAGCAGCTCGTTGAAGAGCGCGCGGCCCAGGGTCGTACGGAGGCGGAAGGTGTCACCCTGCTGCCACTCCGGCTCGCCCTCCTCGCGGACCGGCGGCACCCAGCCACGCGGCGGGATGGTGCCCACCGGGAAGCGGATGTCGACGGCCGACTGGAGCGCCAGCTCGCCGGCGTCGAACGCCATGGTCGCCTCGGCCGTGGAGCCGAACGCGCGGCCCTCGCCCTTGACGTCACGGAGCTCGCCGTCGGTGGTGAGGAAGAACAGACCCAGCACCATGTCCTGGGTCGGCATGGTGACGGGACGACCGTCGGCCGGCTTCAGGATGTTGTTCGAGGACAGCATCAGGATGCGGGCCTCGGCCTGCGCCTCCGCGGAGAGCGGCAGGTGCACGGCCATCTGGTCACCGTCGAAGTCCGCGTTGAACGCGGTGCAGACGAGCGGGTGGATCTGGATGGCCTTGCCCTCGACCAGCTGCGGCTCGAAGGCCTGGATGCCGAGGCGGTGCAGCGTGGGCGCACGGTTCAGCAGCACCGGGTGCTCCGCGATGACCTCTTCGAGGACGTCGTAGACGACCGTTCGGCCGCGCTCGACCATCCGCTTCGCCGACTTGATGTTCTGCGCGTGGTTCAGGTCGACCAGACGCTTCATCACGAACGGCTTGAAGAGCTCCAGCGCCATGGCCTTCGGCAGACCGCACTGGTGCAGCTTGAGCTGCGGACCGACGACGATCACGGAACGCGCGGAGTAGTCCACACGCTTGCCGAGCAGGTTCTGACGGAAGCGACCCTGCTTGCCCTTGAGCATGTCGGACAGCGACTTCAGCGGACGGTTGCCGGGGCCCGTCACCGGGCGGCCACGACGGCCGTTGTCGAAGAGCGCGTCGACGGCCTCCTGGAGCATGCGCTTCTCGTTGTTCACGATGATCTCGGGCGCACCGAGGTCGAGAAGGCGCTTCAGGCGGTTGTTGCGGTTGATCACACGGCGGTACAGGTCGTTCAGGTCGGAGGTCGCGAAGCGGCCACCGTCCAGCTGCACCATCGGGCGAAGGTCCGGCGGGATGACCGGGACGCAGTCCAGGACCATGCCCTTGGGGCTGTTGGAGGTCTGCAGGAACGCGGACACGACCTTCAGCCGCTTCAGGGCGCGGGTCTTCTTCTGGCCCTTGCCGGTGCGGATGATCTCGCGAAGGCGCTCGGCCTCCTCGTCCAGGTCGAAGGACTCCAGGCGCTTCTGCAGCGCCGCGGCACCCATCGAACCGTCGAAGTACGTGCCGAACCGGTCCCGCAGCTCGCGGTAGAGCAGCTCGTCACCTTCGAGGTCCTGGACCTTGAGGTTCTTGAACCGGGTCCACACCTCGTCCAGGCGGTCGATCTCGCGCTGCGCACGGTCGCGCAGCTGCTTCATCTCCCGCTCGGCGCCTTCGCGCACCTTGCGGCGCACATCGGCCTTGGCACCCTCGGCCTCCAGCTCGGCCAGGTCGGCCTCGAGCTTCTTGGCGCGGGCTTCGAGGTCGGAGTCCCGACGGTTCTCGACCTGCTGACGCTCCACGGAGACATGCGCCTCCAGAGAGGGCAGGTCACGCGTACGCCGCTCTTCGTCGACGAACGTGATCATGTACGCCGCGAAGTAGATGACCTTCTCGAGGTCCTTCGGGGCGAGGTCGAGCAGGTATCCCAGTCGCGACGGGACACCCTTGAAGTACCAGATGTGGGTGACGGGCGCGGCCAGTTCGATGTGGCCCATCCGCTCACGGCGCACCTTGGCGCGGGTCACCTCGACGCCGCAGCGCTCACAGATGATGCCCTTGAAGCGAACGCGCTTGTACTTGCCGCAGTAGCACTCCCAGTCCCGGGTCGGACCGAAGATCTTCTCGCAGAAGAGTCCGTCCTTTTCGGGCTTGAGCGTGCGGTAGTTGATGGTCTCAGGCTTCTTGACCTCGCCGTGGCTCCACTGACGGATGTCGTCAGCGGTGGCCAGACCGATCCGGAGCTCATCGAAGAAGTTGACGTCGAGCACTATGCGTCAATCCCTCTCAGGGTTGTAAGTCTTGGGGTCTGATACGGGGGTCCTGGGGCCGGAGACCTGCGTGGCGCAGGTCTCCGGACTCCCGTCAGACCTCTTCGACGCTGCTCGGCTCGCGCCGGGACAGGTCGATGCCGAGCTCCTCCGCTGCGCGGAAGACATCCTCGTCGGTGTCACGCATCTCGATGGACATACCGTCACTGGACAGCACCTCCACGTTCAGGCAGAGCGACTGCATCTCCTTGATGAGCACCTTGAAGGACTCGGGGATGCCGGGCTCGGGGATGTTCTCGCCCTTGACGATGGCCTCGTAGACCTTCACGCGGCCGGTGACGTCGTCGGACTTGATGGTGAGCAGCTCCTGGAGGGCGTAAGCGGCGCCGTATGCCTCCAGCGCCCACACCTCCATCTCGCCGAAGCGCTGCCCACCGAACTGCGCCTTACCGCCCAGCGGCTGCTGGGTGATCATCGAGTACGGACCGGTCGAACGGGCGTGCAGCTTGTCGTCGACCAGGTGGTGCAGCTTCAGGATGTACATGTAGCCGACCGAGATCGGCTCCGGGAACGGCTCGCCGGAGCGGCCGTCGAACAGCGGGGCCTTGCCGGTCGGGAGCACCATGCGCTCTCCGTCGCGGTTCGGGATCGTGTGCTGCAGCAGACCCGCCAGCTCGTCCTCACGCGCACCGTCGAAGACGGGGGTGGCGACGTTGGTGCCGGGCACGACCTGGTCGGCACCGATGGCCTGGAGGCGCTGCGCCCATTCCTCGCCGAGCCCGGAGACGTCCCAGCCGCGGCTGGCGAGCCAGCCGAGGTGGATCTCCAGGACCTGTCCCGGGTTCATTCGGGACGGGACACCCAGCGGGTTCAGGATGATGTCGACCGGAGTTCCGTCCTCGAGGAACGGCATGTCCTCGATCGGAAGGATCTTCGAGATAACACCCTTGTTGCCGTGGCGGCCGGCCAGCTTGTCGCCGTCGGTGATCTTGCGCTTCTGCGCAACATACACACGGACCAACTGGTTGACGCCGGGCGGCAGTTCGTCGCCCTCCTCGCGGTCGAAGACGCGGACGCCGATGACCTTGCCGATCTCGCCGTGCGGCACCTTCAGCGAGGTGTCGCGCACCTCGCGCGCCTTCTCGCCGAAGATCGCGCGGAGCAGGCGCTCTTCGGGGGTCAGCTCGGTCTCGCCCTTGGGCGTGACCTTGCCGACGAGGATGTCACCGGCGACGACCTCGGCACCGATACGGATGATGCCGCGCTCGTCGAGGTCGGCGAGGACCTCCTCGGAGACGTTCGGGATGTCCCGGGTGATCTCCTCGGGGCCGAGCTTGGTGTCACGGGCGTCGACCTCGTGCTCCTCGATGTGGATCGAGGAGAGGACGTCGTCCTGCACGAGGCGCTGCGACAGGATGATCGCGTCCTCGTAGTTGTGACCCTCCCACGGCATGAACGCCACGAGCAGGTTCTTGCCGAGCGCCATCTCTCCGAACTCGGTCGCCGGGCCGTCGGCCAGTACCTGGCCGGCGATGACCCGGGCGCCCTCGTCCACGACAACCTTCTGGTTGACGGACGTGCCCTGGTTGGAGCGGGAGAACTTCGCGAGGCGGTACGTGGTGTATGTGCCGTCGTCGTTGGCGGTGGTGATGTAGTCCGCGGAGACCTCCTGGACCACACCGTCCTTCTCCGACTTCAGGACGTCACCGGCGTCGACCGCGCAGCGGTACTCCATGCCGGTGCCGACCAGCGGCGCCTCGGACTTGATGAGGGGCACGGCCTGACGCATCATGTTCGCGCCCATGAGGGCACGGTTGGCGTCGTCGTGCTCCAGGAACGGGATCATCGCGGTCGCGACCGACACCATCTGGCGCGGGGAGACGTCCATGTAGTCGACGTCGTCACCGGGGACGTAGTCGACCTCTCCGCCACGACGGCGGACCAGGACGCGGGACTCCTCGAAGCGGAACTCGTCCGTCAGCGGCGCGTTGGCCTGCGCGATGACGAATCGGTCCTCTTCGTCGGCCGTCAGGTAGTCGACCTCGTCGGTGACGACACCGTCGGTGACCCGGCGGTACGGCGTCTCGACGAAACCGAACGCGTTGACCCGGCCGTAGGAGGCGAGCGAGCCGATCAGGCCGATGTTCGGGCCTTCGGGGGTCTCGATCGGGCACATGCGGCCGTAGTGCGAGGGGTGCACGTCACGGACCTCGAAGCCGGCCCGCTCACGGGAGAGACCACCCGGGCCAAGGGCCGACAGACGGCGCTTGTGGGTGAGACCCGACAGCGGGTTGTTCTGGTCCATGAACTGCGAGAGCTGGCTGGTGCCGAAGAACTCCTTGATGGAGGCGACGACCGGCCGGATGTTGATCAGGGTCTGCGGCGTGATCGCCTCGACGTCCTGGGTCGTCATCCGCTCGCGGACGACTCGCTCCATACGCGCCAGGCCCGTACGGACCTGGTTCTGGATGAGCTCGCCGACGTTGCGCAGACGGCGGTTGCCGAAGTGGTCGATGTCGTCGGTCTCGACGACGATCGTCGTGCCGTTGTCACCGACCGTCTCGGTCTCGCCTGCGTGCAGCTTCACCAGGTACTTGATCGACGAGATGATGTCCTCGACGGTCAGCACACCGGCGTCCAGCGGGGCTTCGCCGCCCAGCTTCTTGTTGACCTTGTAACGGCCGACCTTGGCGAGGTCGTAGCGCTTCGGGTTGAAGTAGAGGTTCTCCAGAAGCGTCTGCGCGGCCTCGCGGGTCGGGGGCTCGCCCGGACGCAGCTTGCGGTAGATGTCGAGCAACGCGTCGTCCTGGCCCTGGGTGTGGTCCTTCTCCAGGGTGGCGCGCATCGACTCGTACTCGCCGAACTCCTCCAGGATCTGCTCGGTCGTCCAACCGAGAGCCTTGAGCAGGACGGTGACGGACTGCTTGCGCTTGCGGTCGATGCGGACACCGACCATGTCGCGCTTGTCGATCTCCATCTCCAGCCAGGCGCCCCGGGACGGGATGACCTTGGCCGAGAAGATGTCCTTGTCGGACGTCTTGTCGATGGAGGAGTCGAAGTAGACGCCCGGCGAGCGGACGAGCTGCGACACCACGACACGCTCGGTGCCGTTGATGACGAAGGTGCCCTTGTTGGTCATGAGCGGGAAGTCGCCCATGAAGACCGTCTGGGACTTGATCTCGCCGGTCTCGTTGTTGGTGAACTCGGCGGTGACGAAGAGCGGCGCGGAGTACGTGAAGTCGCGCTCCTTGCACTCGTCGATGCTGTTCTTCGGAGGCTCGAAACGGTGGTCGCGGAAGGTCAGCGACATCGACCCGGAGAAGTCCTCGATCGGGGAGATCTCCTCGAAGATCTCCTCCAGACCGGACTTGGTGGGGACGTCCTGACCTGAATCCAGAGCCGCCTCGACACGAGCCTTCCACGCGGCGTTGCCGAGCAGCCAATCGAAGCTCTCGGTCTGCAGCGCAAGAAGGTTCGGAACCTCAAGGGGCTCCTTGATCTTTGCAAAGGAGATGCGCAGCGGGGCGGTGCTGGCGCCGTTGTTCGTATTCGCGGTCGAGGCAGTGCGCGAGGCGGCCAAGAGGGGGTCCTTCCGAGGGCTCGGACTCACTACGCGCGTACCGGCCCCTCGCAGGGGCAAAGAGACATGGACTTCCTGAATCGGCCCGGAAAGGCCAGGTCAGAGATGGTCCGGTCATCGATGCTCAAGTGAGGGCATGCCCCTGGTGACGGGCAGGGGACAGCTAACAGGCAGCGCAAAGGGTCAGTGTAGCCACTCGGCACACTGATGTCCAGTGCGGGTTTTTTGAGACCCTCGTTGTTCTCGACACCTGCGCAAGCCCACGCCCTCAATGCACGTTGATACTGCCCTCTTCGTCGCCGATCCATGCCTCGGATCCGGATCGTTGTGACGACGCGTCCTGAGAATTGCGCGCTGCGTGCGGTTCGTCAAGGCCTGTCTTGCCCAAACCGGGTGCTGCCATCGTCACGTTTGCGGCCTGCCACCAGGGGTCCTCGAAGGCACGACGAAGATCACCATACTCCGAGCACCCCTGCCCGCAAGGCAGTCGCGCGCCGACCCTCGGATACGCCGAAGAGCGACCACCCGGATGGATGATCGCTCTTCGGTGCGGTCGCGTTACAGCCCTCTCGGGCCGTGTCGGCGCGCAGAGGCCCTTGAGGGGGCCTCGAAGGTGTTACTTGACCTCGACGGAGGCGCCGGCGCCCTTGAGGGACTCGGCGGCCTTCTCGGCGGCGTCCTTGGCGACCTTCTCGAGGACCGGCTTCGGAGCGCCGTCCACGAGGTCCTTGGCCTCCTTCAGACCCAGGGAGGTCAGCTCACGCACGACCTTGATGACCTGGATCTTCTTCTCGCCGGCACCCGTGAGGATGACGTCGAACTCGTCCTGCTCCTCGACGGCCTCGGCGGCGGCGGCCGGGCCGACGGGGGCAGCGGCAACCGCGGCGGCCGCGGTGACGTCGAACTTCTCCTCGAACGCCTTCACGAACTCGGAGAGCTCGATGAGGGTGAGGGACTCGAACTGCTCAAGCAGCTCTTCCTGGGACAGCTTCGTCGCCATGGGGGCGATCCTTCCACTAATTTCGGCTGGTGCCGGATGTACATGTGAGGCGGGCGTACTTACGGCCCGCTGCGACCGCTGCCGGGGCGGCGGTCAATGCGCGAGCCGAATTACTCGGCACCGCCCTGCTCGGCCTGCTTGGCACGAAGCGCCTCCGCGGTGCGGACGAACTTCGAGGGAAGCGCCTTGAGGAGCTGAGCAGTCTGGGTCTGCTTGCCCTTGAAGGCACCCGCCAGCTTGGCGAGCAGAACCTCGCGGGACTCGAGGTCCGCGAGCTTCTTGATCTCGTCGGCGGACAGCGCCTTGCCGTCAAGGACACCGCCCTTGATGACGAGGTTCGGGTTGTCCTTGGCGAAGTCACGAAGACCCTTCGCCGACTCCACCGGGTCACCGGTGATGAAGGCGACCGCCGTCGGACCGTTGAACAGGTCGTCGAGCGTAGAGATGCCGGCCTCGTTGGCCGCAATCTTGGTCAGCGTGTTCTTCACCACGGCGTACTGGGCGTTCTCACCGAGCGAACGACGCAGCGTCTTGAGCTGCGCCACGGTGAGACCCCGGTACTCGGTCAGCACGGCGGCGTTCGAGTCGCGGAACTGGTCCGCGAGCTCGGCTACCGCGGCAGCCTTGTCGGGCCTTGCCATAGAGCGTCGGCCTCCTTCCGGGTGATGAGGACCGCTCAGAAGGGGCTGGGACAAAAAGAACGCCCCGGCGCAGGCGCACGGGGCGTAACTCGACCGGTAATCACATAAGCAATGCATGTGGTTTCCGGGAGAACATCCAGTTCACCTGCGCGGGTCGTCCACTGTTCAGCGGATCCTTCGGTCACCGCGCCCTCTCACGAGCACACGGCAACGACCAGCGGTCTTTGGCTTCTGGAGCAGAGTACGTGAACGGCTCACCCGCAAGCAAATCCGCCCGTACGGCTCAGGAACTCGTACCGGATCCGGTCGCCGTGTCGCCGCTGCCCGGGGTCATGCCCTGCTTCTTCAGCAGGTCCGTGAAGTCCTCGGTGTCGCCCGCCGGGGGCACGGTGGCTGTGACCTTCGCGCCGTAGTCGCTGTAGTAGGCGGTCTGGGTGTACTGACCCGAGGACATCTCGCCCTTCTCGACCTTCTTGACCAGCAGGTCCTGGGCGTTGACCCAGATGTCGACCTGCTCCGTGGAGACACCGGCCGCGGTGAGCTGCTTCTTGAGGCCGGCGAGCTGGGCCGCGGTGAGGTTGGAGTTCTTGGCGGCGAGGTCGGCGACGTTCACCGTGCCCGAGTAGTGGGTGGTCTGCTGGCCACGCACCGACTCCGTGCCGACCTTCTCGACGTCCCCGGAGGCGAGCAGGAGCTTCACCGACTGGTTCGGCGTGGAGTTCTGCATCTGGTCCTTGAGGTACGCGCCGGAGCTGCCGCCGAGCTTGGCCAGGTCGTCGTACGCGTACTTGATCCAGTGCTTGCCGCCCGCCTGCTCGGCGAACTTCTCGCCCATCTTCGCGTAGTAGGCGTCGGGCAGATAGCGGGCCTCCATCGAGGTGCTGCCGGCCGCGCGCATCGTGTCGGCGAGTGTGCCGCCGGTGTACGTCATCGTGAGGGTGCCGGTGATGCCGTCGCCCCAGCCGAGGTTGCCCTTGGCGTCCATGGACATCAGGGAGCCCATGACGGTGGAGGACTCGACCTTGGCGGAATCGGCCTTGTCGGTGGACTGCTCGGCGCTGCGCAGGGCCGCTATGGGGCTCACCCGCGTCGTGCCCTTGCCGGCGGCCCCGCCGTCCTTGCCCGAGCCCCCGGAGGAGCCCGAGGAGCCGCAGGCGGCCACTCCGGTCAGCGCGGTCGCCGCCGCGATCGAGAGACCCACCCGGCGCACGGTCGTGCTCTTCATTCGTCCCCACCCCTATGCGATTGCTGTGCCTGCCCAAAACGCTAGCGCAGGGCACTGACACCCCGTACGAAAAGAGGACGAGCCCCGCACCTCGAAGGTTGCGGGGCTCGCCCAATTCTGACGCGTACGCGACGCGGCTACCGGGGTGAGCGCGGGGCTCAGACGGAGGCCGGGTCCTCCTCGACGAGGAGGTTGCGGGTGCGGTTCGGGTCGAGCGGAATGCCGGGGCCGATCGTGGTGCTGATCGCGGCCTTCTTGATGTAGCGACCCTTGGCGGCGGACGGCTTCAGACGGAGGATCTCGTCCAGGGCCGCGCCGTAGTTCTCCACCAGCTTGGTGTCGTCGAAGGACGCCTTGCCGATGATGAAGTGCAGGTTCGAGTGCTTGTCGACGCGGAACTCGATCTTGCCACCCTTGATCTCGTTGACAGCCTTGACGACGTCCGGGGTCACGGTGCCGGTCTTGGGGTTCGGCATGAGACCACGGGGACCGAGCACACGGCCGAGGCGGCCGACCTTGCCCATGAGGTCCGGGGTGGCGACGACGGCGTCGAAGTCCAGACGGCCCTTCGCCACCTCGTCGATCAGCTCGTCGGAGCCGACGATGTCGGCGCCCGCGGCGGTCGCGGCCTCGGCACGGTCACCGGTCGCGAAGACCAGGACCCGGGCGGTCTTACCGGTGCCGTGCGGGAGGTTCACGGTGCCACGGACCATCTGGTCGGCCTTGCGCGGGTCGACACCCAGGCGGAAGGCGACCTCGACGGTGCCGTCGAACTTGGTCGTGGAGGTCTCCTTGGCGAGACGCACGGCTTCGAGCGGGGCGTAGAGCTTCTCCCGGTCGATCTTGGCGTCCGCAGCGCGGAGAGACTTGCTGCGCTTGCTCACTACTGCTCCTGATGTGTTCTGAGGAGTCGTGGTACGGACCGAGCAGGTCCCACCACAATCACTGCTACGGGGGTGGAGGTCAGCCCTCGACCGTGATGCCCATGGAACGGGCGGTGCCGGCGATGATCTTCGACGCGGCGTCCAGGTCGTTGGCGTTGAGGTCGGGCATCTTGGTCGTGGCGATCTCGCGGACCTGCGCCTGGGTGATCTTGGCGACCTTGGTCTTGTGCGGCTCGCCGGAGCCCTTCTCGACACCCGCGGCCTTGAGGATCATCTTCGCGGCCGGCGGAGTCTTGGTGATGAAGGTGAAGGAGCGGTCTTCGTAGACCGTGATCTCCACCGGGATCACCCAGCCACGCTGCGACTCGGTGGCCGCGTTGTAGGCCTTGCAGAACTCCATGATGTTGACGCCGTGCTGACCCAGCGCGGGGCCGACCGGCGGAGCCGGGTTCGCGGCGCCGGCCTGGATCTGGAGCTTGATAAGCCCCGTGACCTTCTTCTTCTTGGGAGGCATTCCGGGTCCTCTTCCTGCTTTCTGGTTTCCAGTTGCCCAAGGGCAACCGCACCACGATAAGCGACACCGTGGTGAGGCACGAAACCGAGCAGGTCAGGCCAGCTCCAAGAGCCGACCTGACCTGGACGGAAGCTACGGGGTGAGCTAGTTCTTCTGGATCTGGTCGAAGGACAGCTCGACCGGCGTCTCGCGGCCGAAGATCTCGACGAGGCCCTTGACCTTCTTCGAGTCGGCGTTGATCTCGTTGATGGTCGCCTGCAGCGTCGCGAACGGGCCGTCGGTGACGGTGACCGAGTCGCCGACCTCGAAGTCCAGCACCTGGACCTCGACCTTGCGCTGCGGAACCGGCTTGCCCTCGGCCTCGGCGGCCTCGCGGGCGGCCTTCTCCTCGGCCTCCGGGGCGAGCATCTTGACGATCTCGTCCAGGGTCAGCGGGTAGGGGTCGTAGGCGTTGCCCACGAAGCCGGTGACGCCGGGGGTGTTGCGGACGACGCCCCAGGACTCGTTCGTCAGGTCCATACGGACCAGGACGTAGCCCGGGAGCTTGTTCTGCTTGATGGTCTTGCGGTCGCCGTTCTTGATCTGGACGACCTCTTCCTGCGGCACCTCGGCCTGGAAGATGTAGTCCTCGACGTTCAGCGAGACGGCGCGCTGCTCCAGGTTGGTCTTCACGCGGTTCTCGTAACCGGCGTACGTGTGGATGACGTACCACTCGCCGGGAAGGAGACGCAGTTCCTCGCGCAGGGCGACCACGGGGTCGACGGGCTCGGCCGGTTCGGCCTCTTCCTCGTCGTCCTCGGGCGTGACCTCGTCGTCGAGGTCCTCGGTCTCTTCCGTGCCCTCGTCCTCGACGTGCACGGCGACTTCCTCGGCGGGCTCGCCCGCGTCGGCGTCCGCAGCCTCGACCTCGTCCAGCTCCTCGTCCGCGCCCTCGACGATGTCGAGTTCGTCTTCCACGGACTCGTCCGGCTCGACGGCCTCGTTCAGGTTCGGGTCAGACACGGTGGCTGCTTCTTCCTGGATACATGGGGGTGGAACACGCGAAAGGGGCGCCGGTCAGGGCGCCCTTCGCTTCCGGCCTCAGCCGAAGACGTACTTCGCGGCGTGATTGAGTCCATAGTCAATCACGGTCACCAGACCGATCATGATGACGACGAAGACGATGACGACCGTCGTGTACGTCGTGAGCTGGTTGCGCGTGGGCCAGACGACCTTGCGGAGTTCCGCGACGATCTGGCGGTAGAAGAGCGCAAGCCGCTTCAGCGGGCCCTTCTTGGCGCGCTTGCCGCCTTTACGGGCCTTCTTCTTGGACTCCGACACCTCGTCCTGGGCATCAGGCATGTCGATGGAGCCCACGGCGTCCGCCATTCATCCTCACCTGTTCCCGGGTCGTGGCCGTGCCGCGCCCGGTCTGAGCCGCACGGCGGTGCATTGCTGTACGTACATGCGCTGCGCACACATCCTGGTGAAGGTGTGTGTAGCAGGGCCGGAGGGACTTGAACCCCCAACCGCCGGTTTTGGAGACCGGTGCTCTACCAATTGAGCTACGACCCTATGTGACTTCCCCAACGTACCGCATCCACCCGGGTGCTCGGTGTGCACCAAGTAGGGCGCGGCTGCTGAAGGCCAACGAGGTAGGAGTGTACGTGCTCCGGAGCCGGTCGTCGAACAGAAAGGGCCTGTACGGGGATTGCCGGAGGAAGATCGCCCAGGCCGGGGCGGGAATCCGGACGGTTGTTCAATCCCTTCCCGATCCTGTTCAGTCTGTGAAACCGGTGTGCCGGGCGGGTTTCCGGTCTGAAACGATGGGTCCATGAGCGCCTCAACCCCTCCCACCGAGCGCCGGGTCTCCGCCCGAGTCGGCGCGATCTCCGAGTCCGCCACCCTCGCCGTGGACGCCAAGGCCAAGGCCCTCAAGGCCGCCGGACGTCCGGTGATCGGCTTCGGCGCGGGTGAACCGGACTTCCCGACTCCGGACTACGTCGTCCAGGCCGCGATCGAGGCCTGCTCGAACCCGAAGTACCACCGCTACACCCCGGCCGGCGGTCTGCCGGAGCTGAAGGCCGCGATCGCCGCGAAGACGCTGCGCGACTCGGGCTACGAGGTGGACGCCTCGCAGATCCTGGTCACCAACGGCGGCAAGCAGGCCATCTACGAGGCCTTCGCCGCGATCCTCGACCCGGGCGACGAGGTCATCGTCCCGGCGCCGTACTGGACGACGTACCCGGAGTCGATCCGGCTCGCGGGCGGCGTCCCGGTGGACGTCGTCGCCGACGAGACGACCGGCTACCGCGTCACGGTGGAGCAGCTGGAGGCGGCCCGCACCGAGAACACGAAGGTCGTCCTCTTCGTCTCGCCGTCCAACCCGACCGGCGCCGTCTACAGCGAGGCCGAGGCCGAGGCGATCGGCCGCTGGGCCGTCGAGCACGGCCTGTGGGTCATGACGGACGAGATCTACGAGCACCTCGTCTACGGCGACGCGAAGTTCACCTCGCTGCCGGCGATCCTTCCGGAGCTGCGCGACAAGTGCATCGTGGTCAACGGCGTCGCCAAGACGTACGCCATGACCGGCTGGCGGGTGGGCTGGATCATCGGCCCGAAGGACGTCGTCAAGGCCGCGACCAACCTCCAGTCGCACGCCACCTCGAACGTCTCGAACGTCGCCCAGGTCGCCGCGCTGGCCGCCGTCTCCGGTGACCTGACGGCCGTAGCGGAGATGCGCGAGGCCTTCGACCGCCGTCGCAAGACGATCGTGCGGATGCTCAACGAGATCGACGGCGTGCTCTGCCCGGTGCCGGAAGGCGCCTTCTACGCCTACCCGTCGGTCAAGGCCCTGCTCGGCAAGGAGATCCGCGGCAAGCGCCCGCAGGACACGGTCGAGCTGGCCGCGCTGATCCTGGAGGAGGCCGAGGTCGCGGTCGTTCCCGGCGAGGCCTTCGGCACCCCCGGGTATCTGCGGCTGTCGTACGCCCTGGGTGACGAGGATCTCGTCGAGGGTGTCAGCCGGATCCAGAAGCTGCTGGCGGAGGCCCAGGACTGAGGTTTCCGGAGGGAGGGCGGCAGGTGGACCCACCTGCCGCCCTCCTTTGTCTGTGCGAGTTTGTGCGAGTTGTTTGTGCGAGCGGGACCACGATCGGGGAAAGCGGTACCGGGACGACCGGAACGTACGGCAGGATTCCCAGATGGAGCGTGTACGTGATGTCTCTGAACTGCCGAAAGCCCATCTGCACCTGCACTTCACCGGGTCGATGCGGCCCACCACCGTGCTGGAGCTGGCCGACAAGTACGGCGTGCGTCTGCCCGACGCCCTGACCGAGGCGCTGACCAGCGGGGAGCCGCCGAGGCTGCGGGCGACGGACGAGCGGGGCTGGTTCCGTTTCCAGCGGCTGTACGACGCGGCGCGGTCGTGCCTGCGGGAGCCCGAGGACATCCAGCGGCTGGTGCGCGAGGCCGCCGAGGAGGACGTCAGGGACGGCTCGGGCTGGCTGGAGATCCAGGTGGACCCGACGTCGTACGCGCCGCGTCTGGGCGGGCTGATCCCGGCGCTTGAGGTCATCCTGGACGCGGTGGAGAGGACCTCCCGCGAGACCGGGCTCGGGATGCGGGTGCTGGTGGCCGCGAACCGGATGAAACACCCGCTGGACGCCCGCACGCTGGCCCGGCTGGCCGTGCGGTACGCGGACAAGGGTGTGGTCGGTTTCGGCCTCTCGAACGACGAACGCCGGGGTATGGCACGGGACTTCGACCGGGCCTTCGCGATCGCCCAGGAGGGCGGCCTGCTGTCGGCGCCGCACGGCGGCGAACTGGCGGGCCCGGCCTCGGTGCGGGACTGCCTGGACGACCTGCACGCGACCCGGATCGGCCACGGCGTGCGCGCGGCGGAGGACCCGCGACTGCTGAAGCGGCTCGCCGACCGGGGCATCACCTGCGAGGTGTGCCCCGCGTCGAACGTGGCACTGGGTGTCTACGAGAAGCACGAGGACGTGCCGCTACGGACCCTCTTCGAAGCGGGCGTCCCCCTGGCGCTCGGCGCCGACGACCCGCTCCTCTTCGGCTCCCGGCTGGCGGCCCAGTACGAGATCGCCCGCCAGTACCACGCCTTCTCGGACCGCGAACTGGCCGAACTGGCCCGGCAGTCGGTGCGTGCCTCGGCGGCCCCGGAGGACATGAAGGCGAAGCTCCTGTCGGGCATCGACGACTGGCTCAGCGCCCCGGTCGCCTGAAGTGCGCGTACGGCGGATACGGCTTGAAGGAGATCAGGATCTCGGCCTCTTCATGGGGGGCCAGTTCGCCGTGCAGACAGGTCATGAACGCCGACTGCCCCTTGACGACCCGCTTCTGCCGCGGTCCCCAGCCGGCCGCGTAGGCGAAGGACGTCGCGGCGGCGGCGAGAACGTCACGGCCGCCGATCAGGAAGTACGTCCGCGCGTGCGTGGCGTGCCGCAACCGCCCGCGGGCGTACGGCCGCTCCAGCCACGCGCGCGCGTGCCGCTCGGTACGCGCCTCGTCCGTGTGCACGGTGAGCGGCGTGCCGCGCCCGAGCGCCCGGCGCAGCTCGGGCCATTTGGAGGGCCGCAACCCCGCCTCCGGGTGCGCCAGCACCAGATCGACCAGGTCCCCGCACCCCTCGTCGGGCGGCACACAGTCCCGCAGTGGGATGTGCACGATGGTGTGCCGGGAGTGGGCGGCGAACGAGAAGAGCCCGGCCAGCCGGCTCAGCCCGTCGTGGTCGCCCATGAGCATTCCGTACGACGCCGGGTCGCGCAGTGAGGTGTGGCGCAGGGGTTGCCTGGGCTGGACGACACGGTGTTCGTGGGGGCCGGTCCTGGGTCTGAACCGAGTCAGTCTCAGCTCCATCTGGTGTGCCTCATACGAGAAGGGTCGCGGTCAGGCGGAGTCCTCGGCAACGGAGATTCCGCCCAGCAGGGTCCGGGCCAGCCGGGTCGCGAACTCGTCCACGGGCGGGCGTACGCCGGTCTCCGTCGCCTCGTAGGCGAACGCGCGTTGTGCGCAGGCGCCCAGGAGGAGGGAGGCGGCCGCGAAGGTGTCGGCGTCGGGGCGGACGCGGCCGGCGGCCTGTTCGGCGCGCAGATAGGCGTCCAGGCCCTCGATCGGCTTGTGGGGGCCGGAGCCGAGCTGTCGCAGCGCCTCGTCGTTGCGCCGCTTGAGCTGGGTCTCGGCGTACAGGGAGGCCGCGATCGGGAAGCTCTGCTCATAGAAGAGGGCCGCCTGGCGGGCGATCTCGGTGAGGTTGTCCTCCAGGGAGTGCCGGCCGGGCTCGGCGGCGAGGCTGCGCAGCAGCGGGGTGAGCCGGGGCAGCCGTTCCGCGAGGACGCTGATGAACAGCTCCTCCTTGCTGGCGAAGTACTTGTAGAGCGCGGCTTCGGAGCAGCCGGCCGCCTTCGCGATCTCCTTGGTGGTCGCCCGGGCCAGACCGACGGTGAGCATCAACTCGTGGGCGGCGTCGAGGACACGGACCCGGGCGGGCTTCTGCGCGGCGGGCTCCGCGGCCGGTTTCTGCTGCATGGGGCCCAAGGATTCCATGACCTGTCCGTTCGGGCTTGACGGGTGGGTGAGTACTTACCCACTCTAGAGGGAGACAAGGGTGAGTGAATACTCACCCACCTCGTCGAGGGGCAGGAGTGCGCCATGAAGCTCACCGTTTTCGGTGCCACCGGAGGCATCGGTCAGGAAATCGTCCGCCAGGCCCTGGCCTCGGGCCACGAGGTCACGGCGGTCGTCCGGGATCCGGGGCGGCTGGCCATGGGAGGCGAGCGTCTGGAGGTGTTCCGCGCGGACCTCACCGACCCGGGGGCGCTGCGCCCCGCGGTCACGGGCCGGGACGCGGTCCTGTCCGGGCTCGGCCCCCGCAGCCGCAAGGACGCGGGGGTCGCGACCCGGCTCACGCGTACGGTGCTGGCCGCCACGGAAGCGGAAGGCGTACGCCGGGTGCTGGTGGTGAGCGCCGGCCCGGTCGGCCCGGAGCCGAAGGGCGCCGGGCGCCTCGACCGCACCGCGCGCGGGTTGATCTCGGCGCTCCTGAAGGACGTGTACGCCGACCTGCGCGAGATGGAGGCGGAACTGGCCCGCAGCACGACCGACTGGACCTCGGTCCGCCCACCGCGCCTGCTCGACAAGCCGCTGACCGGCACCTACCGCACGGTCGTGGGCGGCTTCCCGAACAAGGGCCGTTTCATCGCCCGCGCCGATGTGGCCCACGCGATGCTGGCGATGATCGACGATGCGGGGACGGTGAAGCAGGGGGTGGGGGTGGCCTACTAGGGCCTGTCCGGCCGCAGCAGCCGGCGCTCAGCCGTCGAGACTGACGCCGACCGTCACGGGTTCGTTGACGAGGGTGACGCCGAAGGTTTCCTGTACACCGGCGACCACTTCGCGTGCCAGGGCGAGCAGGTCCGCCGTGGTCGCCTCGCCGCGGTTGGTGAGGGCGAGGGTGTGCTTGGTGGAGATACGGGCGGGCCCGCTGCCGTACCCCTTGGTGAAGCCCGCCTTGTCGATCAGCCAGGCGGCGGAGGTCTTGGTGTGGCCCTCCCCCGCCGGGTACGCGGGCGGCTCCACTCCCTCCCCGAGACGCTCCCGCACGCGCGCGTGGAACGCGGTGAACTGAGCGTCGGTGAGGATCGGGTTGGTGAAGAAGGAACCGGCCGACCAGGTGTCGTGGTCCTCGGGATCCAGCACCATGCCCTTGCCGGCACGCAGCGCGAGGACGGTCTCACGGGCCCGCGCGAGCGGCACCCGGTCACCGGGCTCGACACCGAGGACACGGGCCGTCTCGGCGTACTTGACCGGCGCCGACAGCCCGTCGGCGTCCTCCAGTTCGAAGCGGACGCGCAGCACGACATAGCGCTCGGGGTCGGCCTTGAAGCGGCTGTGCCGGTAAGAGAAGGCGCACTCCTCATTGGTGAGGGTGACCGTCTCGCGGCTACGGCGGTCGTACGCGGTGACGTCCGTGATGGTGGCGGAGACCTCCTGGCCGTACGCCCCCACGTTCTGGATCGGGGTCGCGCCCGCCGATCCGGGGATCCCGGCGAGGCACTCGATCCCGGCGAGTCCGGCCTCCACGGTGCGGGCGACCGCGTCGGTCCACACCTCACCGGCCGCCAACTCCAGCCGTGTGCCGTCGAGCACGAACCCGCGCGTGGCGATACGCAGGGCGGTCCCCTCGAACCCCTTGTCCCCGATGACCAGGTTCGACCCACCCCCGATCAGCAACAACGGCGTCCCGGCGTCATCGGCCTCCCGGACGGCGTCGATCACCTCGGCATCGGTACCAGCGGTAATCAACCGAGCCGCGGGCCCACCCAACCGGAAGGTGGTCAGCGGGGCGAGGGGAGCGTCATGGAGTTCCAGCACGGGGCCAAGAGTACGAGACGGGACTGACAATGCCGGGGGTCGGTGGGGTGGGGGGTGGATTTCGGTTGGGTGGGGGACGGGAGGTGGGGCGGGTAATGGGTGCGGGGTGGGGGTGTGGGTCCCGCGCGGCATGCGGCGCCGATGGGGCGTGCGGCCGGCACTGTGGACCACATGACCAGGACGGGTGCCCGTGGGGTCGGTGCGACTCGGACGTCCCGTCGCGAGAGACGTGCTGCGCCGACGGGATGTGCAGGGCACGGACGTGGTTGTGGGACCGGCAACGCGGACGACAGGCGCGCGGGCTCCAGCAGGGCGCGGGGCGCGCTCATGGCACGGGCACGATGTCGGCGGCCGGCCCGCTACCCGACACCATCAACCCACGACGGACACAGGCCGCATGGCATGTGCGGGGCGGCACGGGCGTCCCGCCGCGAGAACACGCTGAGCACGCTCACGGCACAGACACGACATCCACCGCCCACCCGCGGCTCGCGACATGTGGCTGCCCGTTCGGTGCGCCTGCGGCATGCGTCCGGCACGGAGCCGCTGCCGAGCGGGCGCCACGCAGGCGGCGCGCGCGGCGCGGGACGCGCCTGACACCGGCAGCCCTCCCAGCACGCACGCGTGCGGGAACGGACACCGCCAAGAGCGCGTGCGGTCCAGGCCACAGGTCGGACGTCCGACTCCACCCAGCACGAAGCACGCCCCCTGTCCGACATCCCGCATCCACCACAGCCCAGCCCCCCCATCACCTCAACGTTCGGAACAGAACCGAGCGCACCCCCGTAGAAACCCTCGCCAGCGAACCCGCACACACGCGTGAGGCCCCGCCAACATTGGCGGGACCCCACACACGCGTGCCGGATGTTCAGCTCACCGTCCGGCGGACTCCAGCACCGACGCGGACCCAGGCCCCCCAGCCGACTCCACCCGCCCCGCCGACTCAGAATCCGCGGACATCGCCTCAAGCTGCGCCGCACGCCGCCTAGTCGGGATCAGCAGGGTCGCGACTCCGGCGAGGGCGACCACCGCCGCGCCGGTGACGAGCGCGGGCTTCAGGCCGTCGACGAAGGTCTGTGCGGTCTGGTAGCCGCCCTGGGACGAGAAGATGGACGCCATGACGGCGATGCCGAGCGCGCCGCCCACCTCGCGGAGCGCGTTGTTGGCGCCGGAGGCGATGCCCTGCTCCTGCGGACGGACGCTGGACATCACCAGGTTGGAGGCCGGCGCGAAGAACAGGGCCATGCCGATGCCGCTGAGGATCAGGCCCGGCAGCTGGACGCCGTAGGACGCGTCGGTGGTGACGACGTAGGACATGTAGCCGAGACCGGCCGCCTGGAGGAAGAGGCCCGCGGCGACGACCGGGCGGCCGCCTATGCGGTCGGACAGGATGCCGGCGATCGGCGCGACGAGCATCGGCATACCGGTCCAGGGCAGCATCCTGAGGCCCGCCTCGGTGGGCGAGTAGCCGAGGACGCCCTGCATGTACTGGCTGAGCAGGAAGATCGACCCGAACATCCCGAGGAACATCAACAGGCTCGCGGCATTGATCCCGGAGAAGGCGCGGGAGCGGAACAGCCGCATCGGGAGCATGGGGTTCTTGGCGTTGACGCTGTAGACGATGAAGCCGACCAACAGCGCGCTTCCCGCGAACAGTCCGGTGAGGACGAGCGAGCTGGTCCACCCGTCGGCGGGCCCGCGGACCAGGCCGTAGACGATGCCGAAGAGACCGCCGCTGGCGAGCAGCGTGCCGGGGAAGTCGAGCGGAGCGCCGGTGCCGTGTGACTCGGAGAGGCGCAGGCGGGCGAGCGGGAGCAGCGCGAGGCCGAGCGGGACGTTCAGCCAGAAGATCCAGTGCCAGGACACGTGTTCGGTGAGGCTGCCGCCGATGAGCGGTCCGGAGGCCACGGCGAGTCCGTTCACGGCGCCCCAGATGCCGAACGCCATCCCGCGCTTGGCCGCGGGAACGGCCGCCGTCAGCAGGGTCAGTGTCAGCGGCATCATGATCGCCGCGCCGACACCCTGCACCGCGCGGGCCGCGATCAGGGACTCGATCCCGGTCGCCATGGCCGCGGCGGCGGAGGCGCCGGAGAAGATGGTGATGCCGATGAGGAAGAGCCGGCGGCGGCCGAACCGGTCGCCGAGCGCCGCGCCGAACATCAGCAGGACGGCGAAGGTGAGCGTGTAGGCACTCACGGTCCACTCCAGGTCACCCAGCGCTCCCCCGAGGTCCTTGCGGATGGACGGCAGGGCGGTGGTGACGACGAGGTTGTCGAGGGCCGCCATGAATCCGGCGACGCTGGTGATGACGAGGGCCCAGATCATGCCCCCGCGCGGTGCGGTCTTTTCTGACATCGCTCCCCCAGTGGGTGATCGCTACTGGTGATTAGTTATTGATGACTAACTTTGGCGCTCATGAAAAGGCCCGGAATCCGCCCTTCCATAGCCGCTGCCCGCTACGACTTCTCCAGCCGCCCGGTGACCCGGGCCGACGGGTACAGCCCCTCCCAGACCCGGTGCTGAGGCGGAAAACCCATCGCTGCAAGGGTGTTGATCAGCATTCCGTACGCCAGGAAGGTCGTGGTCTCGTCCACGTCCGCCCCCAGCGGCACATGCACGACATCCCAGAGCTTCATCCAGCCCCTGCGCACGGCCTCGCCGAACTCGTGGTCACCCTCCGCCTCGGCGGCGGCCACCGTGATGTACGTCTGCATCTGCATCTGGAGCTTCTCGGGGTGCTCCGTGATGAGCTGCACATAACCGTTGGCCATGGCGTGCAGGGCCTCTTCGCCCTCCAGCCCCTTGGACGACTTCTCCATGACCTGGCACACGTCGTCGACACACCTGAGCGCGGCCGCCGCGAACATCGCCTTCTTGCCGGGGAAGAGCCGGAAGAGATACGGCTGCGAGACACCGACCCGCTTGGCGATCGCCTCCGTGGAGGTCCCGTAGTACCCCCGCTGCGCGAACTCGGCGATCGCCGCGCGGACGACGCTCTCGCGCCTCTCCTCTGCGCTCATCCTGACCATGCGGCTAAGTTAGTGCTCAATCACTAACCAAGTCAAGGGGTGGTCGGGCAAGTCCCTGACACCGAACCCGGCCGACCGGGCCACGGAGTCGGCCACCAACACCTGGAGCCTGGGCCCGAGGCCCTCCGGTCCCGGGTCCGCGAACTGGGGTTCCCGGGAGTCGCGACGTTCTACGTCCGGCACGACGTCCAGGCGGGCCGACTCCGGTGTTCGACGAGCTCACTGTCGGGTGTGGGTCCGGGGAGTCGGAGCCAGGACTCAGTGAGCCGCACGCGCGGGCTCGCGCGTAAGGGGCACCCGCAATGCCGGCGCCCCTTACCTCGGCTCACCCCTGGAGACCGGTGCCCCACCGTTCACGCCAGTCGTACGACCGCGCGTGACATCCCCAGCACCTTCTGGCCCGCGCTCATCGCCACCAGGTCCACGCGAACCGTGTTGTCGTCGAGCTTGGCCGCCACCTTGGCGCTGACCTCGACGGTCGCGCCCTGGTCGTCATTCGGGACGACGACGGGCTTGGTGAAACGGACGCCGTACTCGACGACCGCGCCCGGGTCGCCTGCCCAGTCGGTGACCACGCGGATCGCCTCGGCCATGGTGAACATGCCGTGCGCGATGACGTCCGGGAGTCCGACCTCCTTGGCGAACTTCTCGTTCCAGTGGATCGGGTTGAAGTCCCCGGAGGCGCCCGCGTACTGGACGAGGCCGGCACGGGTCACGGAGAAGGTCTGGGCCGGCAACTCGGTGCCGACCTCGATGTCGTCGTAGGCGATCTTCGCGGTCATGTCAGCTCTCCTCCGCCGCACGGGCCACGAGCTTGGTCCAGGCGGTCACCACGTGCTCGCCCGCCTCGTCGTGGACCTCGCCTCGGATGTCCAGAATGTCGTTGCCCGCCATGGACTTGATCGCCTCGATCGTGGAGGTGACCGTGAGGCGGTCGCCGGCGCGCACGGGGCGGACGTAGACGAACTTCTGGTCGCCGTGCACGACCCGGCTGTAGTCGAGGCCGAGCTGCGGGTCCTGGACGACCTGGCCGGCCGCCTTGAACGTGATGGAGAAGACGAAGGTGGGCGGGGCGATCACATCGGGGTGGCCGAGCGCCTTGGCGGCCTCCGGGTCCGTGTACGCCGGGTTGGCGTCCCCCACCGCCTCCGCGAACTCACGGATCTTCTCCCGGCCCACCTCATAGGGGTCGGTGGGCGGGTAGGACCGCCCCACGAAGGACTGGTCGAGCGCCATGACTCGGCACCTCCTGATGTTTCCGCATGTCTCTGCTGACCAAACGACACGAGGCCGCCCCCAACGTGCGGGGGCGGCCTCGTGTACGAGCCTGATTTATCGCGTTTCGCGGTGCGCGGTGTGCGCGTTGCAACGCGGGCAGTGCTTCTTCATCTCCAGTCGGTCCGGGTTGTTACGCCGGTTCTTCTTGGTGATGTAGTTCCGCTCCTTGCACTCCACGCAGGCCAGCGTGATCTTCGGGCGGACGTCGGTGGCAGCCACAGGAGTGCTCCTTGACGAACGGATGGGACGATTAACGCATAGAAGAGTAACCGATCGAAGGACCGACCCCGCAATCGGCTACTGTCAGTAGCGGTGACCGGACTTGAACCGGTGACACAGCGATTATGAGCCGCTTGCTCTACCGACTGAGCTACACCGCTGTGATGCGATCCGTTCCCACCTCGCGGCGGGAACTTCTCACACCAGAGCCCCAATACGGAATCGAACCGTAGACCTTCTCCTTACCATGGAGACGCTCTACCGACTGAGCTATTGGGGCGAGCGATGAAGACATTACACGCTCGGTCGCCGTTCACCCAAATCCGTTTCGCGGCCCCACTCCTGCCGCTTCCGCGGCCCTCACAGAGGCCTCTGGAGCCCCTCCCGCACGGCGGACCACACCGGTACGACTATTGCGCTCCTCCCCTCCGCGAGCGGATCACCGCCCTAGGCTCGACGCACTCTGCGTGATCTTGCGCCCCTTTGCGCAGCCCCAGTAGTGAGCCCCGAAGCCGAGCCCGCGAAGCCCTGAGCCCCTGGAGCGCGATGCCCGACAGCCAGCCCCAGCCGTCCCACTCGTCATCGGGTTCGTCGGGTTCGTCGGGACCTGCCGATCCGGCGGCGCTCCTGTTGTGCGGGGCCCGGCTGACCGACGGCCGGACGGTGGACGTACGGCTGGGCGGCGGGCGCATCGAGGCGGTGGGCACGGCCGGCAGCCTGGCGGCGGACGCCACGCGCGCGTGCGGCGCGCGCGTGGACCTCGGCGGCTACCTCCTCCTCCCGGCCCCGGCCGAGCCGCACACGCACAGTGACACTGCCCTGTCGGCCGAGAACGGCGGACCGGTCTGCTACGACCCCCAGGACGTCCAGCGTCGCGCCACGGAGGCCGCGCTGCTGCAACTCGGGCACGGGGCCACGGCGCAGCGGGCACACGTGCGCGTGGGGGACGTCCAGGGCCTGAGCGCGCTGGCCGCCGTACTGCAGGCGCGGCGGGCGCTGCGCGGGCTGGCGGAGTTGACGGCGGTGGCGATGCCCCGGCTGCTAACCGGGGTGGCGGGGGCGGACGGGCTCGCGATGCTGCGGGACGCGCTGAAAATGGGTGCCTCCGTAGTGGGCGGTTGTCCAGATTTGGACCCCGACCCGACGGGATATGTGGAGGCCATCCTGGAGGTGGCGTCCGAGCACGGCTGTCCGGTCGACCTGCACACGGACGCCGCCGACCCGGCCCGGCTGGCCCGGCTGGCGGCGGTCGCGGGCGGCATGCGCCCCGGGGTGACGCTCGGTCCGTGCGGCGGCCTGGGGCGGCTGCCGGCGGACACGGTCACGCGGATCGCGGACCAACTGGCGTCAGCGGGCGTGACGGTGGTGTGCCTGCCGCAGGGCGGCTGCGGTGGCGTCGACCGCCGGGGCACGGCTCCCGTACGACTGCTGCGCTCCGCCGGCGTGCGGGTGGCGGCCGGCAGCGGTGCCCTCCGTGACGTGTCCAACCCCGTGGGCCGCGGGGACCCCTTGGAGGCGGCCTACTTGCTGGCCTCGCGCCACGGGATGCGGCCCGAGGACGCGTACGACACCGTGAGTTCCTCGGCACGCGCGGCGCTCGGCCTGCCTGAGGTACGGGTCGAGGCGGGATTTCCGGCCGAATTGCTCGCGGTGCGCGGCGACCGGCTCGCGGGCGCGCTGTCGCTGGCGTACAGCAGGATCGTGGTGCACCGGGGGCGCGTGGTGGCACGGACCAGCGCGGTGCGGGAGTACTGCAACTCGGCGGCGGGCGCGGAGTTGGGGCTGCCGCGCCAGGGACGGGGCGAGTTGTCCTGAGCCGCCGCTGCCGCACCGGGGCGTACGCCTGAGGCGCCGTGGTCCGTGTTCGCGCGCCCCGCGCGTGTGCCGTGGGTGTGCGCTGCTGGGACACGGCTGAAGTCATGCGGCGCGTGCGGCCGTCCGGGCGTACGGTCGAAGGCATGCGCATTGTCATCGCTGGAGGTCATGGTCAGATCGCGCTGCGGCTGGAGCGCCTGCTCGCCGCGCGCGGTGACGAGGTCGCGGGCATCATCCGCAACGCCGGACAGAGCGGCGATCTGGAGTCGGCGGGCGCCGAACCGCTCGTGCTCGACCTGGAGTCGGCCTCGGTCGAGGAGGTCGCGGCCCTGCTGCGGGGCGCGGACGCGGCGGTCTTCGCGGCGGGCGCGGGCCCGGACAGCGGTACGGCCCGCAAGGACACGGTGGACCGGGGTTCGGCGGTGCTGTTCGCCGACGCGGCGGTCCTGGCCGGCGTACGACGTCATGTCGTCGTGTCCTCGATGGGCGCGGATCCGGCGCATCCTGGGGACGGCGTGTTCGACGTGTATCTGCGGGCCAAGGGCGAGGCCGATTCGTATGTACGCGGCCTGGACGCCCTGGACTGGACGATTCTGCGCCCCGGTTCGCTCACGAACGACGCGGGCACCGGGCTGGTCCGTCTTGAGGCCCACACCGGCCCCGGCGCGATCCCGCGTGACGATGTGGCCGCCGTAATCGCGGAGTTGGTGGAGACCCCGGCCACGGCCGGACTGACACTGGAGCTGGTCGGCGGACACGCGCCGGTGTCGGTGGCGGTGAAGTCGGTGGCCGGGAACTGAGGCTCCCCGCCGGGCAGTTGACCCGTCGCCTAGAACAGCGGCATCTGGCCGGGAAACTCCGGCACCACGTACCCGTCCAACGCGGGCTGCGCCGCCCCGAGTTCCGCCTGTCGGCGGGACCCGGGGCAGGACACGAGCTCGCCGCTCTCGCGCGCGCCGGGCGGGTCGTGCCGCGCGAACCGTCCGGCCACGACGGCGATCTCACGACGGCACTCGGGGCAGCTCCTGCGACGAGACGACATGGGATCAGTCTGCCCCGCCGCAGGACGCATCGGCTGTTGAGGCTCGCTCAGCTGTGGGAGACGGTGAGGCCGTAGAAGGCGACCCGGGCGCCCTTGGTGGTGCTGTCGGAGGACGACTGGTTGTACGAACCGGCCTTGAAGTACTGCTTGTAGGCGTTGAACGACGACGGGATCGCGTAGTGCGTGGTGCTCCCGTTGACCGTCAGGTTGATGGTGTTTCCGCCCGAGACGCCGATCGTGTAGCTCCATGTCTTGCCGACCGACACGTTGCCCACGGTGTGCAGTGTCTGTCCTCCTGAGGGCGAGTTCTCCGTGCCGAGGACGATGTCGCCGCTCGACCGGTAGTACAGCTCCAGCAGCGGCTTGGTGGACGTGCCTCCCGTACCGAGGTGGATCTGGCCGACGCAGACGTTCGAGGTGACGGACACCACCCGCAGCGTCGCCTTCATCGTGTGCGTGCCGCTGAGCGACCAGTTGGCGGCGCTGCCACTGCGGTTCATCTCCCGCAGTTCGGAACGGGCGTAGTTCGAGTTCGGTGTGGTGACGCCCTTCTCCGGCGCCCAGAAGGTCATCGCGCCGTCGCGGGTGTCCGTGTAGAAGTACGCGTCCTGGAACCCGTTGGCCCCCTGGAGCCGGGCCGACGAGATCGTCGTGGGCGAGCCGGGGGAACCCACCGGCTCCTGGAGCTGCCACACCGACAGATCGAAGTTCCCACCGGGCGCGACGGACGGATCCGCGAGGGGTGAGGCGACGGCGCCGGTGACGTGGTTACTGCCCGTACTGCCCGACGCGGCGGGGGCCGCGAGGGCCAGCCCGCCGGTGACGGCGGTGACGGTGGCCAGGGAGGTGAGCAGCTTACGCATGCGCATGGGGGGTGCCTTCCTGTCTGCTCGGTGGACTCGGTTGGCGCACGCCCATGTGTTCACATAGATGAACTTCGTGTTTCAACATGAACGCGGTGCCGCGACAGTAGGGCTGTGGCACGAGCACGTCAAGACTGGGGGTGGGCGGGGGAAGGCCGCGACAGAACACTCCAGGAACGCCGAAAGGGTCTGTGATCAGCATTGCTGCTGATCACAGACCCTTTCGGTCATGTGGCGGCGCCAGGATTCGAACCTGGGAAGGCGAAGCCGGCAGATTTACAGTCTGCTCCCTTTGGCCGCTCGGGCACACCGCCGGGGTTGCTGCCTCTCGAACCGCTTTTCGGCGGTGCTCCGTGGCAACGACGTAAACGATACCCGATGCACAGGGGTGCTTCGCCACCCGATAGATCGGCGCTCGGAGGGGAGGGGGTGGCTAGGCTTATGCGGATGCGGCCCGGGCCTACACCGGGCTCGGCGACTGCCCCCACGTACGCCGATACGCAGTGACACGCATCGATACGCACCCCGATACAAGGAGCCACAGGACATGGCCGACTCCAGTTTCGACATCGTCTCGAAGGTCGAGCGGCAGGAGGTCGACAACGCCCTCAACCAGGCCGCCAAGGAGATCTCGCAGCGCTACGACTTCAAGGGCGTGGGTGCCTCGATCTCGTGGTCCGCCGAGAAGATCCTCATGGAGGCGAACTCCGAGGAGCGGGTCAAGGCGATCCTCGACGTCTTCCAGTCCAAGCTGATCAAGCGCGGTATCTCGCTGAAGGCGCTGGACGCCGGTGAGCCGCAGCTCTCCGGCAAGGAGTACAAGATCTTCGCGTCGATCGAGGAGGGCATCTCCCAGGACAACGCGAAGAAGGTGGCGAAGATCATTCGCGACGAGGGTCCCAAGGGCGTCAAGGCCCAGGTGCAGGGCGACGAGCTGCGGGTCAGCTCGAAGAGCCGTGACGACCTTCAGGCCGTGCAGGCGCTGCTCAAGGGCAAGGACTTCGACTTCGCGCTGCAGTTCGTGAACTACCGGTAGAACAGCGTGAATTACCGCTAGAACAGCGCTTCGCGCGTCCGCCGCGCGCAGGCACGAGGAAGGGTGGGCACCCGCCGGTGCCCACCCTTCTCGCCTGCTGGCTGCGGCACGGGGCGCTCAGTTGCGCGAGTTGCCGAACAGGATGCGGTAGACGATCAGGAGGACGAGCGCGCCGCCTATCGCCGAGGCCCAGGTGGCACCGTCGTAGAAGTTCTTGGCGACCGGGTGGTCCAGCCAACGGGCCGATATCCAGCCACCGATGAACGCGCCGGCGACGCCGATGATCGTCGTACCGATGAAGCCGCCGGGGTCGCGGCCCGGCAGCAGAAACTTGGCGATGGCTCCGGCCAACAGTCCCAGGATGATCCAGCTGATGATGCCCATGCCGTGAACCTGCCCTCTCGCGCTGTGCTTGCACTGATCCGGAGCTGTGAATTCCGCCCGGACAGGCTGTGTTCGTAGGTCCTTGCCCGGACCTGTCGCTGCATGTTCCGCCGTGTCGATGAACAGGACGTCACGGATGCGTGTGGTGGTTGCAGGCATCGGCGGAGTCGCGCACCGGCGGTCAGGACGTGTGCGCTGTCGTGCGTATACGGAAGTCGGCCCACGGGGTCGGCTCGGCGTCGCTCCCGTCCTCGTACCAGCCCGTGCCGTCGAGCCAGGAGCGCAGCCAGTCGGCGAGGCTGGGCGCGTCCACGTACCACGCGTGGTCCGCTTCGTCGGCGTTCGGTTCGTGGAGCAGCACGGTGGCCTGCGGGCTTCGGCAGTCCACGCACGCGTACATCCCGCAGCCCCAGTGCGATATCGGCAGGACGCCCTCGGGCCAGGGCCAGTCAGGGTCCTTGTGTCCGCTCTCGCGGTTGGCGAGGTACTGCGTGACGGCGGCGGGGCCGTCGGCGGGCGGGTTGCCTAGCAGGGGCAACAGGCCGTACTCCGGGCCGAATCCGCCGTCTCCTATCCGCAGGTAGAGCGCGGCGAGCAGCGGGGGCAGGCGGAAGCCGAGGGCGGCCTCGGCGCGGGTCACCGTGGTCTCGTCGGCGGGGGCTGGTAGTGAAGTCCAGCCAAGGGGACGGGTGTTGCGGGCCTCGGTCGCCACCCGTGTCAGCAGCTGCCGCTCGTTCTCGGTCATGGCTTCATGGTGCAACGCGCCACTGACAGTCGGGCCGGCCTGTGGACAACCCGGCGGTTGTGGAGAACCCGCCGGTCGTGCGATCCGGTGGCGGGTGCCGCATGATGGCGAACGGTCAGGCCAGGCGGATGTCGACGTGCCTCTCCGCGAGAAAGGCGAGGAGTTGGTCGAACGTCGGCGGGCGCCGGCCGGTGTGCGGGGTGCCGTCGAGGTGGGTGCGGGCGAC
This sequence comes from Streptomyces sp. NPDC051576, assembly GCF_040681835.1. Classification (NCBI taxonomy): domain Bacteria; kingdom Bacillati; phylum Actinomycetota; class Actinomycetes; order Kitasatosporales; family Streptomycetaceae; genus Streptomyces; species Streptomyces sp. NPDC051576. The sequence goes on along the minus strand of NZ_JBFAZO010000001.1, from coordinate 250,958 downwards.
GGCTGCGGCGTGCCAGACGAGGGTGAAGGGCGTGCGCGCTCCCCAGTGGCCGCGCAGGCAGTCGTTGAGGGCGTGCAGGTCCCGGCCGAAGTATCCGGCGGGGCCGTTCACCGCCTCGCCGAGGGCACAGAAGAAGCCGGGCAGGTCGGTGATGTGGTTGCCGTCGAGGTGGTAGGTGGTGCTCGGCGGCCGGTTCGGGGTGTCGTGGGTGTGGTGTGCCAGAGCCGTTTCCAACCACAATCGGCGGCCGTCGATGTCACAGGCGGCCCAGCGGCCGGGCTCGGCGGGGCGGCCTTCGTCCCACAGGTCCCACACCTCACGGGCCGCGAGCGGCGGCCGTTCCGACCAGGGGTCGAGGGCCAGGTCGACCAGGCCGGGGCCGCGTGCGGACGGGATCCAGGCCCGTAACTCGCCCTCGGCGGTGGGCTGGAGGGGCCGACCGGACAAGTCGACGCGGACCACCAGGGCGTGGCCGAGGTCCTCTTCCCCGCCGTCCAGGGCCGCGCGCAGCGCACCGCGCGGGGAACAGCCCAACAGGCGGACGGGAGGCTCCGGGGCTTCGGGCCCGTCCTCCTGGACGTGGGTCAAGTCCCGGCAGCCGCCCCAGGGTTCACCGTCCGCGCCCAGGAGCCGGTAGCCCGGGGAGAGAGGTGGGCGCTGCGGCTGGCCGTAGAGGTTGTCGCCGGACGGTCGTCCCTCCACGGTGACGTCCCTCAACGACATGTCATGTGCGCAAGGACGGTCGCCGATGACTCGTACGTCCTCCAGGCACCACTCGCCCTCTCCCCTGCCGCCCTTGTCGAGGGGCTCCAGGGTGAGGCGTCCGAGCGGCGCCGAACCGTCGGCACGCGCGCGTGCGAGGGCCGTGCGTAGTTCGCCCCCAGGCGCGCAGCCGAGCAGTTCGTATCTCTCCGGCATGGGTGGGGGCGGGTCGGCGAAGAGGTCGGCGGCGTCCTCGCACAGGGCCCAGGTCCGCTCGGGGCCGTACACGCCGATGGGCTCGGTCCCTTCGTCGTACGACAGCAGGACGTACTTCGGCGCCCCCACCGCTGTCCGCCGTCAGCGGGTGGCGAACGGCTGGTCCGTGGGCACGATTTCGCGGCCCAGGGGGAACAGCGAGACCGGGATCAGCTTGAAGTTGGCGATACCGAACGGGATACCGATGATCGTGACGCACATGACGATGCCGGTGACGATGTGGGCGAGGGCCAGCCACCAGCCCGCGAGGATCAGCCACAGGATGTTGCCGATGAAGGAGGGGGCGCCCGCGTCACGGCGCTCGACCGTGGTGTACCCGAAGGGCCACAGGGCGTAGACGCCGATACGGAAGGCGGCGATGCCGAACGGGATGCCGATGATCGTGATGCACAGCAGCGCACCGGCGAACAGGTACCCGAGGAACAGCCAGAAGCCGCTCAGGACAAGCCAAATGACGTTCAGGATGGTTTTCACTGGGGACGACCTGCCATCTTTTCGAGCCGGGCGATGCGCTCCGCCATCGGCGGATGTGTCGAGAACATCTTGGAGAGTCCCTGGCCCGGGCGGAAGGGGTTCGCGATCATCATGTGGCTCGCGGTCTCGATGCGGGGCTCCGGGGGCAGCGGTAGCTGCTTGGTGCCGGCGTCGAGCTTGCGCAGGGCGCTCGCGAGCGCGAGGGGGTCTCCGGTGAGCTGCGCGCCGGACGCGTCGGCCTCGTACTCCCTGGAACGGCTGATGGCCAACTGGATGAGGCTGGCCGCGAGGGGCCCCAGGATCATGATCATCAGCATGCCCAGGATGCCGGGCCCGTCGTCGTCGTTCGAGCGGCCGATCGGGATCAGCCAGGCGAAGTTGACCAGGAACATGATCACCGAGGCGAGGGCGCCGGCGACCGACGAGATCAGGATGTCGCGGTTGTAGACATGGCTGAGTTCATGACCGATGACTCCGCGCAGCTCGCGCTCGTCCAGGATGCGCATGATGCCCTCCGTGCAGCACACGGCGGCGTTGCGCGGATTGCGGCCCGTCGCGAAGGCGTTGGGTGCCTCCGTGGGTGAGATGTACAGACGCGGCATGGGCTGACGGGCCTGGGTGGAGAGCTCGCGGACCATCCGGTACAGGGCGGGGGCCTCGAACTCGCTCACCGGGCGGGCACGCATCGCGCGTAGCGCCAGTTTGTCGCTGTTCCAGTACGCGTACGCGTTCGTGCCCAGCGCGATCACGACCGCTACGACGAGCCCCATGCGGCCGAAGAAGCTGCCGATGACGATGATGAGTGCGGACAGTCCCCCGAGGAGAACTGCGGTCCTGAGCCCGTTGTGCCGGCGGTGCACGGTACGCCCTCCAAATCGTGCGGCGGGGGAACCCTTTGCTTGCTGATCTCTGATGCCACTGGTGTCGTCGTGTCACGTCCAGTGGACCCTTCCGTACTGGTCAACGCCAGGCGGGGGGCTCTAGTTCCCTTGTGCGTGCGGCGGCGGGCGTGGGCCGTCCGGGTGAGGACGGTGGTATGTGCCGGTGGCTCAGAAGAGTCCGGTGGCGGCGAAGCGCAGGACCAACTGGGGTGCTCCGGAGAGGGCGATTCCGAGGGCTCCGGTGAGGGCGATCGCGGCGGTGAGGGGTGCGGGGACGCGGTGCTTGCCGTGCTCGCCCTCGGGGGCGCGGAACAGCAGGGCCGTCCACTGGAGGTAGTAGAAGAGCGCGATCACCACGTTGACGGCCATGACGACGGCCAGCCAGCCCAGGCCCGCGTCGACGGCCGCCGAGAACACGGTGACCTTCGCGAAGAGACCGATGACGCCCGGTGGCAGTCCGGCGAGACACAGCAGGAAGAAGGCCAAGAGCAGGGCGGCGAGCGGGTTCGACGCGTACAGGCCGCGGTAGTCGCTGATGCGGTTGAGGGCTCTGCTACGGCCCACCAGCGCGGCCACCGCGAAGGCGCCGAGGTTCACGGCCGCGTACATGAGGGCGTAGGCGACGGTGGAGCCGATCGACTTCTGGGCGTCCTTGCCGTACGCGGCGGCGGCGATCGGCACCAGGAGGTAGCCGGCCTGCCCGACGGAGGACCAGGCGAGCAGCCGTACCGCGCTGTACGCGCGCGTGGCCTGTTGGCGCAGGGCGCCCAGGTTGCCGACCGTCATGGTGAGGGCGGCCAGCGCGGCGAGAGCCGGGCCCCACACGTGGGCGTACGACGGGAAGGCGACGACGGTGACGAGGATCAGGCCGGAGAAACCGACCGCCTTGCCGACGACCGACAAGTAGGCGGCGATCGGGAGCGGCGCTCCTACGTAGGTGTCGGGTACCCAGAAGTGGAAGGGGACGGCGGCCGTCTTGAAGGCGAAGCCGACGAGGGTGAGGACGACGCCGGTCTGGGCGAGGGTGTCGAACTGGCCGTCGACGTGCTGGATGCGGTCGGCGATCCGGGTGAGGTACAGGGTGCCCGTGGTGGCGTACACGAAGCTGACGCCCATCAGGCTGACCGCGGTCGCGGTGACCGAGGACAGGAAGAACTTCAGGGCCGCTTCGGCGGACTTCTTGTCGCCGTGCCGGATGCCGACGAGGGCGAACGCGGGCAGGGAAGCGACCTCCAGGGCGACGATCAGGGTCGCGAGGTCGCGGGAGGCGGGCAGGAGGGCGGCGCCCGCGGCGGAGGACAACAGCAGGAACCAGTACTCCCCTTCGGGGAGTCCCCTGTTGGCGTCCTTCAGGGCGGTGACCGACAGGAGGGCCGCGAGGAGCGCGCCGCCGAGGACCAGGAGCTGGATGACCAGGGTGAAGCGGTCCGCCGTATAGCTGCAGGCGGTCGCGTCGCCGGTCAGGCAGAAGGTGGCGCGATCGCCGTCCAGGAGAGGCAGCAGCATGAGGGCGGAGGCGGCCAGGCCCGCGACCGACAGCCAGCCCAGGAGCGCCTTTTTGGCGTCCGGGAGGAACAGGTCGGCGACGAGGACCACCAGGCCGACGACCGCCGTGATGGTGGGCGGTGCGATCGCGAGCCAGTCGACGGACTGGACCGCCGACTCCGCCAGGGGCTGGGCCAGGGGGCTCATCGGGTGCCTCCCGCGAGGAGTTGCTGCACGGCAGGGTCGGTCAGGCCGAGGAGCGCCTTCGGCCACAGGCCGGCGGCGACGGTGAGGGCGACGAGCGGGGTCCAGGCCGCGAACTCGTACGTCTGCACGTCGGCGAGTTTCGGCGCTTCCTGCGCGACGGCGCCCATGCAGACGCGGCGGACCACGGCGAGCATGTAGGCGGCGGTCAGGAGAGTGCCGAAGGCCGCGATGGCCATGAAGGTGAGGAAGGCCGGGCGGCTGAGGTCGGCGGCGGGCTTGAACGCACCGAACAGCGCCAGCATCTCGCCCCAGAATCCAGCGAGTCCGGGCAGTCCGAGCGAGGCGACGGCGGCGAACGCGAGCAGCCCGCCGAGGCGTGGGGCCTTGCCGTAGAGGGCCGCCCCGGTCTCCTCGGCCAGGGTGTCCAGGTCGGTCGTGCCCGTGCGGTCCTTGAGGGCGCCGACGAGGAAGAAGAGCAGGCCTGTGATGAGGCCGTGGGCGATGTTGGCGAACAGCGCGCCGTTCACGCCGGTCGGGGTCATGGTCGAGATGCCGAGCAGGACGAAGCCCATGTGGCCGACGGAGGAGTAGGCGATGAGGCGCTTGAGGTCGCCCTTCGCGCCCCGTTTCGCGAGGGCGAGGCAGGCCAGAGAGCCGTAGATGATCCCGACTACGGCGAAGGCGGCGAGATAGGGCGCGAAGGTGCGCATGCCGTCGGGTGCGACCGGCAGCAGGATGCGGACGAAACCGTACGTGCCCATCTTCAGCAGCACACCGGCCAGCAGGACCGAGCCGACGGTCGGCGCGGCGGTGTGGGCGTCGGGCAGCCAGCTGTGCAGCGGCCACATCGGCGTCTTCACCGCGAGCCCGATCCCGATCGCCAGAACCGCGATGACCTGCACGGATGTGGTCAGCGACCGGCCGTTGTCAGTGGCGAGTGCCACCATGTCGAATGTGCCCGCCTTGATTCCGATCAGGAGCAGGCCGAGCAGCATGACGACGGAGCCGAGCAGCGTGAAGAGGATGAACTTCCAGGCGGCCTGGGTCCGTTGGGCACCGCCCCAGCGGGCGATGAGGAAGTACATCGGGATCAGGACCGTCTCGAAGGCGAGGAAGAAGAGGATCAGGTCGAGGACGGCGAAGGTGGCGAGGGTGCCGGACTCCATGACGAGGAGCAGGGCCACGAAGGCCTTCGGGGACGGGCCCGCGGGCATCTTGAAGTAGGAGTAGAGCGCGCACAGGAAGGTCAGCAGCGCGGTCAGGATCAGGAGGGGGAGGGAGATGCCGTCGATGCCGAGGTGGATGCGCACGTCGAGTGCGGGGATCCAGCTGATGTCGGTCGTGGCCTGCATCTTCGACGGATGGTCGTGGTCGAAACCGAGCGCGAGGACGATCGCGGCGATGAGGACCGCTCCGGTCACGGTGACACCGTGCCGCAGTACGGCCTGCTCTGGTGACTTCCCCTTCAGCCCGGGCGGGGCGGGCAGCAGGGCGGCGACGGCGCCGAGGAGCGGGCCGACGACGACGAACGCCAGAAGGACCTGCATCAGGGACTCGTTGATATCGATCACGCCTGCTCACGCTCCCGTGGCGACGAGGAGGACGGCGACCGTCAGGACGACGGTGCCGGCGAGCAGCGCGCTCACATAGGTCTGCACATTGCCGGTCTGGGCGCGCCTGACGGCGGCTCCGAGGAGGCGGGGCAGGGTGCCCGCGCCGCGTACGTAGGTGTCGACGACCTCGCGGTCGAGGAACCGGACGAGACTCGCCGCCGCCGTCACCGGGCGGACGAACAGGGCCGCGTACACGGCATCCAGGTGGAAGCCGGTGGCCGCGTGGCGGTGCAGCGGGCCGAGCAGGAGGCGGCCCGGGTCCGCCGGGTCGGGTGCTGAGGCGACGTCTCCGTAGGCGGGCGCGTGGCTCGCGATGGCCTCGGCCTCGACTAGTCCGGCGTCGCCCTCGGGGTGGGCCGCGACCGCGCCCAGCGGTGCGCGGGCCGCGAGTGCGGTGGTGTGCCGCCACGCGCCGTAGGTGAGGATGCCGCCGACCAGGGCGACACCCGTGCCCAGGACGGACGTGGTGAGCGTCGGGGTGAGGTCGCGGCCGTCGAACCAGTCGGGGAGCACGCGGTAGGCGAGTCCGCCGAGGGCGAGGGACGGGACGGCGAGCACCCACAGCACGGCGTTCATCGCCACGGGCTGCCTGCCGTGGTCGGGGGCCTCGGCGCCCCGGCCGTGGAAGGCGAGCAGCCACAGGCGCATCGCGTAGGCGGCGGTGAGGAGAGCGGTGAGCAGGCCGGCGGCGAGGACGATCCAGCCTGCGGCGCCGGGGATGCGTCCGCTCTGCTCGGTGGCGACGTGTTCGGCGGCGCCGAGGACGGACTCCTTGGAGAAGAAGCCGCTGAAGGGCGGGATCGCGGCGAGCGCGAGGAGCGCCACGGTCATCGTCCAGAAGGCGTCGGGGACACGGGCGCGGAGGTTGCCCATACGGGACATGGCGGCCAGTGAGTTGGTGCCGGAGGCGTGAATGATCACGCCGGCCGCGAGGAAGAGCAGCGCCTTGAAGGCGCCGTGAGACAGGAGGTGGAAGACGGCGGCACCGCGGTCGCCGACGGCGAGGGCGCCGGTCATGTAGCCGAGTTGGCCGATCGTCGAGTAGGCGAGGACGCGCTTGATGTCGTCCTGGGCGAGCGCGGCGAGGCCCGAGCCGGCCATCGTCACGGCGGCCATGACGGCGAGGACGACCATCGCGGCCGAGGAGGCCTCGAAGACCGGAAGGAGACGGGCGATGAAGTAGACACCGGCGGCGACCATCGTCGCGGCGTGGATCAGCGCGGAGACGGGGGTGGGGCCCGCCATCGCGTCGGGGAGCCAGGTGTGCAGCGGGAACTGCGCCGACTTGCCCGCCACGCCCGCCAGGAGCAGAAGGGCGATCAGCGTCGGGTGGTGCAGCCCGCCGCTCGCGACGGTGCCGAGGACCTTGGTGATGCGGAAGGACCCGGCGGCGGTGGCGAGCGCGAACAGGCCGATCAGGAAGGGGACATCGCCGAGTTTGGTGACGAGGAATGCCTTGATGGAGGCGGCGCGGGCCTCGGGGGTCTCCCAGTAGTGGCCGACCAGGAAGTAGGAGCAGATACCCATGACTTCCCAGCCGACCAGCAGCACGATCAGGTCGCCGGAGTAGACGACGAGGAGCATCGCGGAGGTGAAGAGGGAGACGAGGGCGGCGTACGAGGGGTAGCGCGGGTCGTCGCGCAGGTAGCCCGTCGAGTAGATCTGCACACAGGTGGCGACGAAGCCGACCAGGACGGCGACGAGGGCGGCGAAGCCGTCGATGTGCAGGGCGAGTTCGACGGGGACCGAGCCGGTGGGCGTGAGTTCGGTGGCGGAGTCGATGGCCGCCTCACCGCCCTGGCGTACGGCGATCACGGCGGCCAGAGCGAGTGCGGCGAGGGTCGGCAGGACGGCGAGCGGGCGGACGAACCCGGGGGCGGTGCGGCCCAGGAGCAGTCCGGCCGCGGCGCCCAGGAACGGAAGGAGGGGGACGAGGACGGCGAGGGTGGTCGTGGTCACGCGGTGGCCTCAGCCTTCTCGGCCGCGGGGGGCTCGGTGCCGTCGTTGTCGGAGCCGTCGGGACTGTCGGCCCCGCCGGGGCCGCCGGGACCGTCGGATTCGTGGCCCTCGGCGGTGTCGCGGAGCTTGTCGACGTCGGAGGTGCCGCGGCCCCGGTAGACGGCGAGGACGATCGCCAGGCCGATGCCGATCTCGGCGGCGGCGATGGCGATGGTGAACAGGGTGAGGGCCTGGCCGGAGTGCAGCTTGTCCTCGGCGGTCCTGCTGAGCCAGACGTCGAAGGCGACCAGGTTCAGGTTGACGGCGTTGAGCATCAGCTCGACCGACATCAGCACGAGGATCGCGTTGCGGCGGGCGAGGACACCGTAGAGGCCCGTGCAGAAGAGGAGGGCGGCGAGCACGGCGGGATAGGCGAGGTGCATCAGTGGGCTCCTTCCTGCTCGGTCGGATCGTTGCCTGGATTCGGGTTGTTTCGCCCGATCGTGTGATTACGGGAATCCGGGACGGATGGGGAACTACCGGTCGAGGCCCGGGAGTTCACAGGGGGAGAGCTCGACTCCGCCTTCGCTTTGCGGGACAGGACGATCGCGCCGACCAGGGCCGCGAGGAGAAGGACGGAGAGGGCCTCGAAGGGAAGGACCCAGTTCTGGAACAGGCTCGCGCCGGTCACCGCGGTCGAGCCGGCGGCCGGACCGTCCAGGTCCATCCAGGTCGCGCGGAAGGCGTCGACGACGACCCACACCAGGGCCGCCGCGGCGGCGACGGCCACGGAGAGGGCGACCCACCGGTTGCTCGAGTCGGCGTCCGGGGAGCGGCCGATGGGGGCCTTGGTGAGCATCAGACCGAAGAGAAGGAGGACGACGACGGAACCGACATAGATGAGGACCTGCACCCAGGCGATGAACTCGGCGGTGAGCAGGAGGTATTCGACGGCGAGACCCCCGAGGGTCACCACGAGCCACAGGGCGGCGTGCACCAACTGCCTGGTGGTGACGGTGACAAGAGCGGCGCCGAAGGTGACCAGGCCCACGAGGAGGAAGGCGATCTCCACACCGGTCGGCGAGAGAAAGCCGTGGGTGTGGGCGGCGGCGACGGTCGCCGTGGCGGTGGAGACGGCGAGGGTCACGACTGTCCCTCCGGCGGCTCGGTGGGCTCGGGCCCGGCGGCTTCGGACTCGGGCCGCCCGACCTCCGCGGCCTGAGCGGCAGCCTGAGTCGCGGCCAGCTTCTCGGCGGACTTGCGGGCGGCGGCGATCTCCTTGGGTTCCTCGGCGCCGGGGTCGAGGGCGGGTGGGGCCGGGACGGTCCACATCCACTCGCGGAGCTTGTCGCGTTCGTGGGTGAGTTCGTGGATGTCGGTCTCGGCGTACTCGAACTCCGGGGACCAGAACAGGGCGTCGAAAGGACAGACCTCGATGCAGATACCGCAGTACATGCAGAGGGAGAAGTCGATGGCGAAGCGGTCGAGGACGTTGCGGCTGCGCTCGCGGCCGCCGGGGGCCGCCGCCGGGACCGTCTCCTTGTGGGAGTCGATGTAGATGCACCAGTCGGGGCACTCACGGGCGCAGAGCATGCAGACCGTGCAGTTCTCCTCGAACAGGCCGATGACTCCGCGGGTGCGGGGCGGGAGGTCGGGCTGGGTGTCCGGGTACTGCTCGGTGACGGTCTTCTTCGTCATCGTGCGCAGGGTGACGGCCAGGCCCTTGGCCAGGCCGGAGCCGGGGAACGGGGTCACTGGAGGAACACCACCTTCACGATGCCGGTGAGGGCGATCTGAGCGAGGGAGAGGGGGACGAGGAGGGTCCAGGAGAGCTTCTGGAGCTGGTCCTCGCGCAGGCGGGGATAGGTGACGCGGAGCCAGATGACGACGAAGGCGAGGAGCGCGGTCTTCAGCAGGGTCCACACCCAGCCGAGACCGTCCGCACCCCACGGGCCGTGCCAGCCGCCCAGGAAGAGGACGGTGGTCAGGCCGCACAGGACGACGATTCCTGCGTACTCGGCGAGGAGGAAGAGGGCGAAGCGCAGACCGGTGTACTCGGTGTACGCGCCGAAGATGATCTCGGAGTCGGCGACGGGCATGTCGAAGGGAGGGCGCTGGAGTTCGGCCAGGCCGGCCACGAAGAACACGATCGCGCCGACGATCTGCCAGGGCAGCCACCACCAGTGGAAGGCGTCGAGGATGCCGAGGAGGGAGACCGTGCCGGCCGCCATCGCCACGGAGGCGGCGGTGAGCAGCATGGGGAGTTCGTAGGCGAGGAGTTGCGCGGCGGTGCGGAGGCCGCCGAGGAGGGAGAACTTGTTGGCGGAGGCCCAGCCGGCCATGAGGGAGCCGAGGACGCCCACTCCCATCACCGCGAGGACGAAGAAGATGCCCGCGTCCAGGACCTGGCCGACGGCGCCCTCGCTCGGGCCGATCGGGATGGCGAGGAGGACGAGCAGATACGGGAGGAGGGCGACGGCGGGGGCGAGTTGGAAGATACGGCGGTCCGCGCCCGCCGGGACGATGTCTTCCTTCTGCGCGAACTTCACGCCGTCCGCGACGAGTTGGGCCCAGCCGTGGAAGCCACCGGCGTACATCGGGCCGAGGCGGCCCTGCATGTGGGCCATCACTTTGTGCTCGGTCTGGCCGACGATCAGGGGGAAGGTGAGGAAGACGACGAAGACGATCAGGAGTCGCAGGGCGACGTCGAGCGCGTCGTTCACTGCGAGCCTCCTGCGGGGGTGTCGGGGGTTGGGTCTTCGGGGGCTTCGGGGGCCGGGTCTTCGCGGGCCGGTTTCTCGGGGGTTTGGTCGGCTTCGGATGGCGGTCCGTCGGCCGGCCCCGTGGTGGAGTCCGGATCCGGCTGAGGCGCCGGCTCGGACGCGGGCTCGTCGAAGGCTGGGCGGGCGTGGTGCCACGGGGCGTCTGCGGTGCGGGGCGGGGTGGCGGGCTGCGTGGCGGCGCTTTCCGGTGCCGGTGCGGATGCGGACGCCGAGTCTGGTGCGGCTGCCGGTTCCGCCGCGGGCTCCAGGGGCGGGGTCGGTGCCTGTGCCTGTGCCTGTGCCTGTGCCTGCTGCGAAGCTGAACCCTCGCTCGCGCTGCGCGCCCGGCGCGGCCTCGCGGCAGCGCCCTCGGCCGACGGCGCTTCACTGCCGGCCTGCGACTGCGGCTGCGGCGCTTCGCTCCCGGCCGGTGCCGTCTGGCTCGCCGAGCCCTCCGAGGCCGTGCGGGCGCGTCGCACCGGACGGTCCCCGGCGGCCGCTCGGGCCGGACGGTCCCCTTCGGCAGCTCGGGGTGGGCGGCCGCCCGCCGCTCGGGTGGGGCGGGTCGGGGCCGGGGGGAGTTGGCCCTTCAGGGGGCCCCATTCGTTCGGGTCGGGGACGCCGGGTGGGAGCATCTGGCGGCGCTTGGGGCCGCCGTGGTCGGACTCGCCCGGTTCCTTGGCGCCGGGCCAGGCCTTGGCTACGCGGGCCGCCAGGACGAAGTCCTTGCGGAGGGGGTGGCCTTCGAAGGTCTCCGGGAGAAGGAGGTGGTCCAGCGCCGGGTGGCCCTCGAAGTCGACGCCGAACATTTCGTGCGTCTCGCGTTCGTGCCAGGCGGCGCCCGCGTAGACGTCCACGGCGGTGGAGAGTGCCGGGTTCTCGTGCGGGACTGTCGTACGGACGAGGAGACGGCGTACCGGTGACAGTGCCACGACGTGGGCCGAGACGCGGAAGCCGGTACCCGGCTCGTCGACCGCGCTCAGCCAGTCGAAGTAGGTGCAGCCGAGGTCGTCGCGGGCGGTGCGCAGGGCGGAGAGCCAGGTGGTGGGGGGTACGTCGACGGTGAGGAGTTCGTACGACTCCTCGGCCGTGGATTCCGGGCCGAAGAGTTCCTCGGTGGGTGCGGGCAGCCAGCCGACGGCGGTCATCGGGCGTCCCCCGGGTCCGAGGAGTCCGAGGCGTCCGTGGCGTCCGTGGCGTCCGTGGCTGTCTCGCCAGGCGCCGGCGACGGTGTCGGCGCCGGTGGCGTCACCAGTCCGCTCTGCAGGGCCGCCGTAGAGGGACGCGCCCCCTCGGTCCCGTACCCGTACCGCTCCCCCAGTGACTCGCGGGCGATCTTCTCCTGGAGTTTGAGGATGCCCTGGAGGAGGGCTTCGGGGCGGGGCGGGCAGCCGGGGACGTAGACGTCGACCGGGATGATCTGGTCGACGCCCTTGGTGACGGAGTAGGAGTCCCAGTAAGGACCGCCGCAGTTGCTGCACGCGCCGAAGGAGATGACGTACTTCGGTTCGGGCATCTGCTCGTAGAGGCGTTTCACGGCGGGGGCCATCTTGTCCGTGACCGTGCCGGAGACGACCATCAGGTCGGCCTGGCGCGGGCCGGGGGCGAAGGGGATCACGCCGAGACGGATGAAGTCGTGGCGGGCCATGGACGCGGCGATGAACTCGATGGCGCAGCAGGCGAGGCCGAAGTTGAAGACCCAGAGCGAGTAGCGGCGGCCCCAGTTGAGGACCACCTTCATCGGCTCGGGGGCGAGGCGGGCGAGGGTGCCCAGCCGTTTCGGCTCCGGCAGCGGCACGGGCTCGGGGGTCACGTCCATGTCAGGACGCCCTTCTTGTATGCGTACAGCAGGCCCACGGTGAGGAAGCCGAGGAAGATGAACATCTCGACGAGGGTGGTCGCGCCGTAGCCCGGCGCGGCGAAGACCGTGGCCCAGGGGAAGAGGAAGATCGAGTCGACGGCGAAGATGACGTAGAGGAACGCGTAGACGTAGTAGCGGACCTGGGTGTGGGCCCAGCCCTCGCCGACGGGGTCGACGCCGCACTCGTAGGTGAGCAGTTTCTCGGGGGTGGGGACGACCGGGCGCAGCAGACGGCCGGCGCCGAAGGCCACGGCGACGAAGAGGACGCCGACGACGGCGAGCAGTCCCACGACGGAGTAGGACCGGAAGTAGTCCGCCGCGACGACCACGGTCGGTTCCCGCAAGCTCTGCCGGAAGCTCTCCGGCAAGGTCCCCTGCAACGTCTCCCGCAAGTCCGGCTCCTCCTCTTCCGCGCGGGTTCCCACGGGCCCGCTCCCGATGCCCGGTGCCCCGGTGACCCGTGTGAACTCTGTGTTCGACGATCCGTACGCACGGGAGTCTAGGCCCTGTTAAAGGGACCGTAAGCAGCCCGTCACGGCTTGAGATCCGCTCGGAATGATGGGAGGTAATGATTGGGACGGAGGCGAGGGTGGGGTTTTCCCCAGGAGACCGGGGCGGCGTACCTCATGGCGCGGGAGCGCGCCGCGCGGCACGCTGGCCCATATGACCGTACGCATCCCCTACGCAGACCCGGCGGCCCTTGGCGGCGACAAGCTCGACGAGCCGTTGCCGCCGGCCCGCTTCGCCTACGACAGACACACCTGGAAGGAGATCGCGCACCTCCTGGCGAATCTGCCGATGGCGGTGTTCGGGTTCGTCTATGTGGTGACGGTGCTGGTCACCAGTTCCGCGCTGACCGTCACGGTGGTCGGGTTTCCGCTGCTCGCGCTGGGGCTGATGGGCGCGCGGCTGATCGGGAAGTTCGAGCGGGGCCGGGCCAGGCGGCTGCTCGGGGTGCGGATCGAGGAGCCGAGCCCGTTGCCGTTGCGCAAGGGGGGCGGGCTGCTGCAGCGGGTGTGGATGGCGCTGAAGGATCCGGTGGGGTGGCGGACGGTGCTGTACGACGGGATGCGGTTGCCGTGGGGCATCGTCACCTTCACCATCACGCTGACCTCGTTGTTCGTGCTGTGGCCGGTGCTGCCGTTCATCGCGCGGGGGCTGGCGAACGCGGACCGGGCGATGGTGCGCGGTCTCCTCTCCCCCTCAGACGAGCTGGAGCGCCGTATCGCCGAGCTGGAGTCGGACCGGGGTGTCGTGGTCGACACGGCGGCGGCGGACCTGCGGCGGATCGAGCGTGATCTGCACGACGGGGCGCAGGCCCGGCTGGTCAACCTGGCCATGGGTCTGGGCCTGGCCAAGGAGAAGCTGCTGGAGGGCCAGGCCGACGAGCATGTCGCCGCGATGGTCGACGAGGCGCACGGCGAGGTGAAGCTCGCGCTCCAGGAACTGCGCGACCTGGCGCGCGGCATCCATCCCGCCGTCCTCACTGACCGGGGTCTCGACGCGGCGCTGTCCTCGGTCGCCTCGCGGTGCACGGTCCCGGTGAAGGTGACGGCCGACCTGGGGGCGCGCCCGGCGGCGGCCATCGAGGGCATCGCGTACTTCACCGTCTCCGAGCTGCTGCAGAACATCAGCAAGCACAGCGGCGCCCGTTCCGCGTCGGTGGACGTGTGGCGGGCGGAGGACCGGCTGCTCATCCAGGTATGGGACGACGGCCGCGGCGGCGCCCGCCTCGACGGAGGCACCGGCATGCGCGGCCTGGCGGACCGACTCGGCGCGGTGGACGGCCTGTTCGTCCTCGACTCCCCTCCCGGCGGCCCTACGACGATCACGGCAGAGCTGCCGTGGCGCGAACGCGCGGCGGATGCGGGCGGCCGGCAGTAGCGCAGCCTCACGACCACACACACGCGCGCCGGAGACGCGGCCTCCCCGACCAACCCGCCGCCGTGGACGGCCTGTTCATCCCCGATGTCCAAACAGGCGACCCCAGGACAGGCACAGCGGTCGCCGCCTTGGCACGAACGCGCCGCCGACCCGGGCAGCTCGCAGTAGCGCAACCTCCCGACCACACACACGCCGGAGACACGACCTCCCCGGCCAACTCGCCGCCGTGGACGGCCCGTCCGCCCCCGACCACCCCCACCCGGCGGATCTACGACCGCTCACGGTAGAGCTGCCTGGCGGAAACGTGCCGCCGTCCCGGGCGGCCGCAGATAGCGCAACCTCCCGACCACCCACACCGGGGCCCGACCTCCCCGACCAACCCACCGCCGTAGACCGCTGCCTTGGCGCGAACGGGCCACCGAGCCGGACTGCCACAAGACGGAATCCCCGACCACCCACGCCCAAGCAGCAACGCCGCCCGCCAACTCGCCACCGTGGACGGCCTGTTCATCCCTGGCCCCCCGCCTGGCGGCCCTACGACAGCCACCGCCGAACCACCCTGGCGCGAACGCGCCGCCAGCCCGGGCGGTCGGAAATAGCGCACCCACCGAACCACCCGCACCGGGAACACGGCCTCGCCGACCAACGCGCCGCCGTACACCCCTGTCCGTCCCCGATCCCCCACCCGGCGGCCCCACGACAGCCACCGCCGAACCACCCTGGCGCAAACGCGCCGCGCCGGGCCGAGCGGTCGGAGGTAGGGAAAACCCCCCTTCGAGGACGCCGACGGACTCCATGGCTCGGGGAGGTGGGAGCGAGCAGTGTGGAGGTACGACAGCACCGCTGCGGAAGCAGGCGGACGATGAGGACAGGAAGACGCCGATGGCCACGGAGTACGGGCAGGGGTACCGATCGCACGGGACGGTCGTCGCCGAGGAGCGGGCGCGGCGTCGGCTGCCGACCGTGCTGCGCGCGCCGTTGGAGGGGCGTAGCTGGCGGGAGTTCGGCTATGTGCTGCTGAGTCTGCCGATCAGCGTCCTGCTCTTCACCTACGCGGTGACGATGGCGGCGCTCGGCGCGGGCCTGCTGATCACGTTCCTCGGGGTTCCGGTCCTGGCGGGGGCCCTGGCCGGCTGCCGGGGCTTCGGGGCGCTGGAGCGGGCGCGGGCGCGGTGGCTGCTCGACCTCGACGTCGCCGCCCCCGAGCCGCTGCGGATGAAGAAGAGCGGCCCGATGGCCTGGATGGGCGCGGTCCTCAAGTCCGGCGCGTCCTGGCGCCACCTGCTCTACGCGGTGCTGCACTTCCCGTGGGCGGTCTTCTCCTTCGTCGTCGCCCTCAACTTCTGGGCCTACGGCTGGGCGCTGCTGACCTATCCGCTGTGGTTCTGGCTCTTCCCGATGTACGGCGGCCAGGGCGGCCTTCAGTTGTACGGGGACGGGCAGCACCAGATCTATCTCGACAACCCGTTCGAGATCACGGTCACCGCGCTGGTGGGACTGCTGTTCACGCTGGCCACGCCGTGGATCGTGCGGGCGCTGACGATGGTGGACCGGCTGCTGGTGCACGGGCTGCTCGGGCCGTCGTCGCTGGCCACGCGGGTCGTGGAGCTGGAGTCGGACCGGGGTGTCGTGGTCGACACGGCGGCGGCGGACCTGCGGCGGATCGAGCGGGACCTGCACGACGGGGCGCAGGCCCGGCTGGTCAACCTGGCCATGGATCTGGGGCTGGCGAAGGAGAAGCTCGCGGAGGACCCGGAGGCCGCCGCGCGCATGGTGGGCGAGGCGCACGGTGAGGTGAAGACGGCGTTGCAGGAGTTGCGGGATCTGGCGCGCGGCATCCACCCGGCGGTGCTGACGGACCGGGGGCTCGACGCGGCGCTCTCCTCCGTCGCCTCGCGCTGCACGGTGCCGGTGCAGGTGGACGTGGACCTGCCCTCGCGGCCCGCCGCCGCCATCGAGGGGATCGCGTACTTCACCGTCTCCGAGCTGCTGCAGAACATCAGCAAGCACGCCAAGGCGACGTGGGCGGCGGTGGACGTGTGGCGGGTGGAGAACCGGCTGATGCTGCAGGTCGTGGACAACGGGGTCGGCGGAGCGGATGCCGCCGGCGGGTCGGGGTTGGCTGGTCTTGCCGGGCGGTTGGATGCGGTGGACGGGATTCTGGTGGTCGATTCGCCGGTTGGGGGGCCTACCCGGATCACCGCGGAGTTGCCGTGGCGGGGGCGAGGGTGAGGGTGAGGGTGAGGGTGAGGGTGAGGACGAGGGCGAGGGAGTAGGCGGGCCGCTGCCCTGGCCCCCTGGGGGCTGCGCCCCCAGACCCCCCTTCGGCCTGGACGGCCTCGTCCTCAAACGCCGGACGGGCTGATGATGCCGACCCCACCGAAAAGTGACCGCCGTACAGGCTGAAGATGCCAGCCAACTGAAAAGTGACCCCCCACCCCCCTAATCCAGTCGCTCGGGCGCACCCCGGTCCGAATACTGGAATGCTGGCCTTGTCGTGCCAGAGCGGGCTATGGGGGGCCGAACATCGTGGAGGACAGGGTGCGGGTGGTCATCGCCGAGGATTCAGTGCTGCTCAGGGAGGGCCTGACCCGGTTGCTGACCGACCGCGGGCATGACGTGGTGGCCGGGGTGGGCGACGGGGACGCGCTGGTCAAGACCATCACCGAGCTGGCCGACCAGGGGACGTTGCCGGACGTCGTCGTGGCGGACGTACGGATGCCGCCGACGCACACGGACGAGGGCGTGCGGGCGGCGGTGGAGCTGCGCAAGGCGCATCCGGGGCTCGGCGTGCTGGTGCTGTCGCAGTACGTGGAGGAGCGCTACGCCACCGAACTGCTGGCCGGTTCCACCCACGGCGTCGGCTATCTGCTCAAGGACCGGGTGGCGGAGGTGCGTGAGTTCGTCGACGCGGTGGTGCGGGTGGCCTCGGGGGGTACGGCGCTCGACCCGGAGGTGGTCGCGCAGTTGCTGGGGCGCAGCCGTAAGCAGGACGTGCTCGCGGGGCTCACCCCTCGGGAGCGCGAGGTGCTGGGGCTGATGGCCGAGGGGCGGACGAACTCCGCGATAGCCCGGCAGTTGGTGGTGAGCGACGGCGCGGTCGAGAAGCACGTCAGCAACATCTTCCTGAAGCTGGGGCTGTCGCCCAGTGACGGGGATCACCGGCGTGTTCTGGCCGTCCTCACCTATCTCAACTCCTGACAAACTGACACTGTGTCAGCCATGGATGCCGTGTCGGTCGGGGACTCCGTCTCGGCCTGGCCGGTCATCCACTGGCCGGGACTGCCCGCCGTTCGTCGAGTCCGAGAACCGGACAATGCAAGGGGAGCGTCGCAAGCATCGCCAAAGGGAAGCGTCGGGGGGCTAGAAATCATGACAAGTCAGGGCGTCCGGCCGTCTCAAAACAGCGTCCATCATGCGAACGGCCGAAGGAAGGCGACCCTTACGGACGTAGGGTTGATCCTGGGAGGGTCGGTGGTACGACCATGCCCGGACAGCGTCCTCGAAGAGGAGGTCCAGTTCAGTGACCAGCCAGGTCAGTAGCCCAGCGGAGCGGTCCGACAAAGCCGTCGTCGGAGAGCTCGGGGAACAACGCAAACCGGCGGGGGTGAAGGACGTCCAACGCCTGGACCGGGTGATCATCCGGTTCGCCGGTGACTCGGGTGACGGTATGCAGCTCACCGGCGACCGCTTCACCTCGGAGACGGCGTCCTTCGGGAACGACCTGTCGACACTGCCGAACTTCCCCGCCGAGATCCGCGCCCCCGCAGGCACCCTGCCGGGGGTTTCGTCGTTCCAGCTCCATTTCGCCGACCACGACATCCTGACCCCGGGCGACGCGCCCAACGTGCTGGTCGCGATGAATCCGGCCGCCCTGAAGGCGAACATCGGTGACGTTCCGCGCGGTGCGGAGATCATCGTCAACACGGACGAGTTCACCAAGCGCGCGCTGCAGAAGGTGGGTTACGCCGCCTCACCCCTCGACGACGGCTCGCTGGACGGCTACAGCCTGCACCCCGTCCCGCTCACGACCCTCACCGTCGAAGCGCTCAAGGAGTTCGGCCTGACCCGCAAGGAGGCCGAGCGCAGCAAGAACATGTTCGCGCTGGGCCTGCTGTCGTGGATGTACCACCGGCCGACCGAGGGCACCGAGAAGTTCCTCAAGACGAAGTTCGCCAAGAAGCCCGAGATCGCCGCCGCCAACATCGCCGCGTACCGGGCGGGTTGGAACTTCGGCGAGACGACGGAGGACTTCGCCGTCTCCTACGAGGTCGCCCCGGCCGCGACGGCGTTCCCGACCGGCACCTACCGCAACATCTCCGGGAACCTGGCCCTGTCCTACGGACTGGTCGCCGCGTCCCAGCAGGCGGACCTCCCGCTGTTCCTGGGCTCGTACCCGATCACGCCCGCCTCCGACATCCTGCACGAGCTGAGCCGGCACAAGAACTTCGGCGTCCGGACCTTCCAGGCCGAGGACGAGATCGCCGGCATCGGCGCGGCGCTGGGCGCGGCCTTCGGCGGCTCGCTGGCCGTCACCACGACGTCCGGCCCGGGTGTGGCACTGAAGTCGGAGACGATCGGGCTCGCGGTCTCCCTCGAACTGCCGCTCCTCATCCTGGACATCCAGCGCGGCGGCCCGTCCACCGGCCTGCCGACCAAGACCGAGCAGGCGGACCTGCTCCAGGCGATGTTCGGGCGCAACGGCGAGGCGCCGGTCCCGATCGTCGCCCCGTGCACACCGGCCGACTGCTTCGACGCGGCGATCGAGGCGGCGCGGATCGCGCTGACCTACCGCACCCCGGTGATGCTGCTCTCGGACGGCTACCTGGCCAACGGCTCCGAGCCCTGGCGCGTCCCCGAGATCGACGAACTCCCGGACCTCACCGTCCAGTTCGCCCAGGGCCCGAACCACACCCTGGACGACGGCACCGAGGTCTTCTGGCCCTACAAGCGGGACCCGCAGACCCTCGCCCGCCCCTGGGCGATCCCCGGCACGCCCGGCCTGGAACACCGCATCGGCGGCATCGAGAAGCAGGACGGCTCGGGCAACATCTCCTACGACCCCGCCAACCACGACTTCATGGTCCGCACCCGCCAGGCCAAGATCGACGGCATCGACGTACCGGATCTGGAGGTCGACGACCCGCACGAGGCGCGCACGCTGGTCCTCGGCTGGGGTTCGACGTTCGGCCCGATCACCGCGGCGGTCCGCCGCCTGCGGGCCTCCGGCGAGTCCATCGCGCAGGCGCACCTGCGCCACCTCAACCCCTTCCCGCGGAACCTCGGCGCGGTCCTGAAGCGTTACGACAGAGTGGTGATCCCCGAGATGAACCTCGGTCAGCTCGCCACGCTGGTCCGGGCGAAGTACCTGGTGGACGCGCACTCGTACAACCAGGTGAACGGAATGCCGTTCAAGGCTGAGCAGCTCGCCACGGCTCTCAAGGAGGCCATCGATGGCTGAGACGTCCACGGAAGGCACGGGCACGATCGAGGCACTTTCGCTCGTCCCCAAGGCCGAGGCCCGCCAGTCCATGAAGGACTTCAAGTCCGATCAGGAAGTGCGCTGGTGCCCCGGCTGCGGTGACTACGCGATCCTGGCCGCCGTTCAGGGCTTCATGCCCGAACTGGGCCTGGCCAAGGAGAACATCGTCTTCGTCTCGGGCATCGGCTGCTCGTCCCGCTTCCCGTACTACATGAACACGTACGGCATGCACTCCATCCACGGCCGCGCCCCCGCGATCGCGACCGGACTCGCCACCTCCCGGCGGGACTTGAGCGTCTGGGTGGTGACGGGCGACGGCGACGCCCTCTCCATCGGCGGCAACCACCTGATCCACGCCCTGCGCCGCAACGTGAACCTGAAGATCCTGCTCTTCAACAACCGGATCTACGGCCTGACGAAGGGCCAGTACTCGCCGACCTCCGAGGTCGGGAAGATCACCAAGTCGACGCCGATGGGTTCGCTGGACGCGCCGTTCAACCCGGTGTCGCTGGCGATCGGCGCGGAAGCGTCCTTCGTGGCGCGGACCGTGGACTCCGACCGCAAGCACCTGACGGAGGTGCTGCGCCAGGCCGCCGCCCACCCGGGCACCGCGCTGGTGGAGATCTACCAGAACTGCAACATCTTCAACGACGGCGCCTTCGACGTCCTCAAGGACCGGCAGCAGGCCGAGGAGGCGGTGATCCGCCTGGAGCACGGGCAGCCGATCCGCTTCGGCGCGGACGGTGCGCGGGGGGTCGTACGGGATGTGACCACGGGCGACCTGAAGGTGGTCGACGTGACCCCGGCCAACGAGTCCCAGATCCTGGTCCACGACGCCCACGCCACCTCCCCGACCACCGCCTTCGCCCTCTCCCGCCTGGCCGACCCGGACACCCTGCACCACACGCCGATCGGTGTCCTGCGGTCCGTGGAGCGGCCGGTGTACGACACGCAGATGGCCGACCAGCTCGATTCCGCGATCGTGCAGAACGGCAAGGGCGACCTGGCCGCGCTGTTGGCGGGCGGGGACACCTGGACCGTTGTGGGTTGAGGATCCGCTCGTACGACATGAGGGCCTGGGCGCGCTGCCCAGGCCCTCTCGTATGTTCACGTCACGCGTTTGTTCACGTCACGCGTCGGGCTCGGAGCCGACGACCCACCACTCCTCCAGATCATCCGGCCGCTCGTCCATGACCGCGTCGACCGCCCGGCCCGTCCGGGCCTCCAGCGACTCCTCGGGCAGCAGCAGCCGGTGCTCGGCTGTGCGCTGCCAGTACTCCGCGAAGACGGAGTTCCTGCTCAGAACCTTCAGGTCTCCGAGGAGTTCGCCTCGGTCTATCACCCCGACACGATAGGCGAGCAGAATAAGGCCGTACTGCCGATTGGCGAAAATCATCTGACGTCGCCTACTCGCAGATATATCACCCAAGGTACTCAAGGCGTCGGCAAGCAACGGATCACTGATCGAGCGATCCAACTGCTCCGCGAAAAGCCGCTGTATCTGAATGATGTTCGCCCTGTGCATCTCTTTCACGACACCCGCCAGCCCGTCGGAGACGGCGTTGAGTGCACGGAGTAAATCTCCAGCACTCTCTTCCTGGTTCGACATCGCCACGCCTTGACCTCCCGACGTCCGGTGGCCGTGCGCGCACCGGGCACTCGGAGCGGCGGCGCACGGCGAACAAAGCCGCCGCCCCAGCGTGCCCGCCGGAGCGGACAGAGTCAGAGGCGGACAGGGGGCGCACGGAGGGACACTCGGCACCGCCCCGTCCGCCTTTTGCCCTATACGTCGGGGATGTCGTTCTTGGCGTGAATCAGGGTGGCGCGAGTGATGACGACGATGCGTTCGTAGTCGGCTCTGGCCGCGTCGGGCGGGAGGAAGGGATCGAGGGCGTCGGTGGCCTCGGTGCCGATGACGGCGAAATTGCCGTCGCCGAGCTCGAAGATGTCCGGGCAGGTCTCACTGCTTCGACTGTCCCGCATTTCCGGGACTGTTCCGAGGCGACGAATCACTTCATGAGAAAAGGAATTACTGGACATGCCATCCTGCCTTGAGAGCCGACCGTTGAGATGCTGCGATGCTGCTCAACATACAAGGCAAACATGCACACACTGCTGAAGATTTTCTAACCAGTGTAATTACATCTGCATGTCGACATCCTCATCTATATGTCGGTACCCCCTTCAAGGCAGACCGAAGGCCACATCACTGGACTCGGCGAACAAGAAAAGGCCCGAGCACCCGTCACCCCTTCTCCTTGGCCTGGTCGTACAACTCCCGCGCCTTCTCCACTTCCCCCATCCGCGCCTCGGTCCACCGCGCCAGCCCCCGCACCTGTTCCGCCGCCTCGCGGCCCAGGTCGGTGAGGGAGTAGTCGACGCGGGGCGGGATCACCGGCTTGGCGTCTCGGTGGACGAAGCCGTCGCGCTCCAGGGTCTGCAGGGTCTGGATCAGCATCTTCTCGCTCACCGGCTTCACCCGGCCGACCGCCCGGCGGAGTTCGCTGAAGCGGTACGGGCGGTCGAGGAGTTCGATCAGGACCAGGACGCCCCAGCGAGACGTGACATGTTCCAGCACCAGGCGGGAGGGGCACATCGCCTCGCTCACGTCCCGGCGGGCCGGCGTCTCCGCTACCTCTGCGCTTACCGTCATGCCAGTACCTTACTTCAAAGTGGGTACTTTCGCTGAGTTAGCGCACCTCCTAGGGTTAGTGCCATCGCACCCCACAAGGAGTTGTCATCATGAGCATCGTCGTCACCGGAGCCACCGGACATCTCGGCCGCCTGGTAGTGGAGCAGCTGCTGGAGAAGGTTCCGGCCGATCAGGTCACCGCCGTCGTGCGCACCCCGGAGAAGGCCGCCGACTTCGCCTCCCGCGGCGCGAAGATCGTGGTCGCGGACTACAACGCCCCGGAGACCTTCGACGGCGTCTTCGCCGCCGGCGACAAGGTGCTGCTGATCTCCGGCAACGAGTTCGACAAGGGCCGGGTCGAGCAGCACAAGGTCGTCATCGCGGCCGCCAAGGCCGCGGGCGTTGCCCTGCTCGCCTACACCAGCGCCCCCGGCAGCCTCACCGCCGCCCTGGCCGACGACCACCGCGGTACCGAGGAGGCGCTGCTGGCCTCCGGTCTGCCGTACGCCCTGCTCCGGAACGGCTGGTACAACGAGAACTACACCGAGCAGCTGGCCCCCGTCCTGGAGCACAACGCCGTCGTGGCCGCCGCCGGTGACGGCCGGATCTCCTCCGCCGCGCGCGCCGACTACGCCGCCGCCGCCGTCGCCGTGCTGACCGGCGAGGGCCATGAGAACCAGACGTACGAGCTGGGCGGTGACGAGGCGTGGAGCTCGGCCGAGTACGCGGCCGAGCTGAGCCGGCAGACCGGCAAGGAGATCGCCTACAACAACGTCCCCGCCGAGGTTCTCATCGGCATCCTCACCGGCGCCGGAGTGCCCGAGCCGCTCGCCGTGATCCTCGCCGGCGTCGACGCGTCCATAGAGAAGGGCGAGCTGGTCATCGCCACCGGTGACCTGTCCCGTCTCTCGGGCCGCCCGACCACGCCGATCAGCGAGTCGATCGCGGTCGCACTCAAGGGCTGACATCCCACCCCCGCGGGGCCCCGCCCCCGCCTGTCATGACCGTATGGCAATACGGGCATGACAGGCGGGGGCGCTCGGCGTTACCTTCGTGCTGGCCGCGCTGCCGCGGCCGACGGGTGTGGCGCGCGAAGGAGGGGCCCGTGAGCGGGAAGCCGAAGGGTGAACAGCACCACATAGGTCTGCTGAACGGCTTCGCGGCATACGGCATGTGGGGCCTGGTCCCACTGTTCTGGCCGGTGCTCAAGCCCGCGGGCGCGGCCGAGATCCTCGCCCACCGGATGGTGTGGTCGCTCGCCTTCGTCGCCGTGGCGCTGCTGGTGATCCGGCGCTGGGCCTGGGCCGGTGAACTGCTGCGGCAGCCGCGCAGGTTGGGGCTCGTCACGATCGCCGCGGCCGTCATCACCGTCAACTGGGGCGTCTACATCTGGGCCGTGAACAGCGGTCACGTCGTCGAGGCCTCGCTCGGCTACTTCATCAACCCGCTCGTCACCATCGCGATGGGCGTCCTGCTCCTGAAGGAACGGCTGCGCCCGGCGCAGTGGGCCGCGGTCGGCGTCGGCCTCGCCGCCGTGATCGTCCTGACCGTCGGCTACGGACAGCCCCCGTGGATCTCCCTCTGCCTCGCCTTCTCCTTCGCGACCTACGGCCTGGTCAAGAAGAAGGTCAACCTCGGCGGTATCGAGTCGCTGGCCGCGGAGACCGCGATCCAGTTCCTGCCCGCGCTCGGGTACCTGCTGTGGCTGAACTCCCACGGCAGCCTGACGTTCGCGTCCGAAGGCGCCGGGCACGCCGCGCTACTCGCCTCCACCGGCGTCGTCACCGCGCTCCCCCTCGTCTGCTTCGGCGCGGCGGCGATCCGGGTGCCGTTGTCGACGCTGGGGCTGCTCCAGTACCTGGCACCGGTTTTCCAGTTCCTGCTCGGCATCCTCTACTTCCACGAGTCGATGCCGCCCGCGCGCTGGGCGGGGTTCGGGCTGGTGTGGCTGGCGCTGGTCGTGCTGACGTCGGACGCGTGGCGCACGGCGCGCAGGGGCAGGGCGGCGTCCGCTACGACACCTCTCGCGCACAAGGACAAGGGCGGGGCCGGGGCTGGGGCCGGAGCGCCCAGCACAGACCCGGTCGACGTGGTGGACGCGTAGTACCGCGGGCGCGGCGCGTGCCGGCGATGCCAGAGTGAAGGGCATGACACAGACTCCCTCCCCGACAGGCACCCCCGCCCCCGTCCACTGGAAGCTCGTCATCGACGCCGCCGACCCGCACGCGCAGGCGGACTTCTGGGCCGCCGCGCTGCATTACGAGGCCGAGGACAACAGCGCGCTGGTCGAACGGCTGCTGGAGCTCGGCGCGCTGCCCGCCGCGGCGACCGTCACCTTCCACGGCCGCCCGGCCTTCCGGGACCTGATGGCCGTACGGCATCCCGACGATCCGTACGACAAGGAGCGCGGCACCGGGCTGGGGCGGCGGCTGCTGTTCCAGCGCGTGCCCGAGTCGAAGTCGGCCAAGAACCGGCTGCATCTCGATCTGCATCCCGGTGAGGGGCTGCGGGAGGCCGAGGTGGAGCGGCTGACGGGGCTGGGGGCGAGTGTGCTGCGGCGGGTGTCGGAGCCCGCCGGGGCGTGGGTGGTGATGGCGGACCCCGAGGGGAACGAGTTCTGCGTGGCGTAGGCGGGCGGGCTCAGCCGGAGTTCTTGCGGGCGCGTTCGGTGAGGCGGCCCATGCGGGCGCGGGCGGACTCCAGTTCCTCTATGTCCTCCACGGCGGGGCCGTCCTCGGTGGCGAGTTCGGTCCACAGGTCGATCAGGTCGCGGCCGAGGGCCAGGCCCTGCTCCGGGTCGCGTACGGCGCGCCAGGCGGTGGCGGCGCTCTGGACGTTGCCGTAGGCGGCCTCCGCGTCGTGCGCGCGGTGACGGATGCGGGCGAGGTCGAGGGAGAGGTGGAAGGAGCGGAGCGGGTCACCGGCCAAGTAGGCGATGTAGGCGGTGAGTTCGCGCAGTCGCAGCACCTCGGGGTGCTCCGGCCCGAGCCCGGCCGCCGCCTCGT
Source organism: Streptomyces sp. NPDC051576 (assembly GCF_040681835.1). Classification (NCBI taxonomy): domain Bacteria; kingdom Bacillati; phylum Actinomycetota; class Actinomycetes; order Kitasatosporales; family Streptomycetaceae; genus Streptomyces; species Streptomyces sp. NPDC051576. Next base: position 225,756 of record NZ_JBFAZO010000001.1, on the reverse strand, counting down.
CGACGGTCCGCTCCGCCAGCCCCGCCGCCTCCTCGATCCGTCCCGCCTTGACGGCCTCGTTGATCAGCCCCATCGGCTCCACGAGGAACGCGGTCCCCGCGCCGTCGGTCACCAACGGTTCGTCCCCGAGCACGGCTTCGGCAACAGCGTCGAACCCACGCGCGGGCGTCGGCTTGGCGTCGGGCTCCGGCGCGGTCAGCGCGAGATCGGGGATGGGAATGGGCGCGGGCCGCTGAACACGCTCGGGCCGGTACCCCGTTTCCGGTACACCCACTGCGGCGGGCCTCACGTCCATGGGGGGCGGCACGTCGGCGAGCGGCCCGGCGCCTGCGACCGGCGGGGTGCCCGCGAATGGCCCAGCACCTGCGCCCGGCGATGCATCCGCGATCGACCCAGCGCCCATGCCCGGCAGCGGTCCGACGACCGGCACCCCGCCCGCGCCCGGAGGTACATCCGTCACCGGCGACGCGCCTGCGACCGGCCGAGCGTCCGTGACTGGCTGGGCATCCATGGCTGGCGCTCCGTCCGCGACCGACTGGGCGCTCACGCCCGGTCGGGCGCCCAGAACCCGCGAAGCGTCCGCATCCGGCACTGCATCCCTACGCGGAGCGTCCGAGACCGGCGCTCCGTCCGCGACCGGTGGGGCACCCACAACGGGCCGAGTATCCGTGACCCACGGATCATCCACCGCCGACGGGGCACTCGCACCCGGCGCAACATCCCCACCCGGCAGAGCTCCCGCACCCGCACCCCGCGAAACACCCTCCCCCGGCACCGCATCCGCGCCCGGCACTCCACCCATAACCGGCGGCGGCCCAAACGCCCCCGTCGGAGGCTGGACCAACCCAAGCGGCGTACCGCCCTGGGCCGCCGACTCCGGTACCGCGTGCAAGGGGAACGTCGGTGCCGACTCCCCCGCCGACTCGGGCACCGCCCGCAATGGGAACGTCGGGACCGCCTCTCCCGCCGGCCCCTCCGCCACCGCCAGCAGCCGATGCGTCGCCGGGTCGCCGCTCGGGCGACGGTCCTCGGGGTCCCCCTCCGACCCCGAATCCGATCCCGCTCCTGATCCCGGAGCCGTAGCCGATCCCGTAACCGGTGCCGATCCCGAACCCACTGCCGCGACCGGCACCGACGGGACCTCCGCCGCCCCCGGCGGAAGCGCAACCGGCGCCGGCGGGACCGCTGCCGGAGTCGGCGGAGTCGCGACCGGTGTCGGCGGGACCCCCGCCACCCCCGTCGCCCGCGGCTCCCCCGAGAAGTGGCTGGAGCCGTCCGGGTCGATCCGAAGCGGTACGACATAGCCGATGCGGTCGTCGTGGATCGTCGCCTGGACGGAGTTGCCGGTGGCCGTGGCGATGCGGTGGAGGTGGCTGAGGACCGCCTGTTGGATCTCCTCGCCGGGGGGCACGGTGACCGGTACGCCGCCGATCGAGGCGGCGCCGTCCACGGGTACCCGTACCTCGAAGGGTGCCGAGCGTGCGGCTCGCTTCTGTTCCCGCTTCTTCTCGCGGCTGAGTCGAGTCATCGGTTCCCTCACTCGCATGCGTCGGGGAGTCGGTCGGAAGCGGCTACGGATCCCATGGTGCCCCCATGGAACCCTTCCCGCCGACGGGCCCACGCTCCCCAGCGTCAAGATCCGTTCGTACGCGTACTGTTGAGTCTCGCCGTTTCCTTCCGGTTCTCCGGTCACCGCGACGTCACAGCCTCGTCCCAGGAGTTCGCGGCCACTCGCGCGCCCGGTCGGAGGCCAGGATTCGGCGGGGCCACGAGGGAGGAGTGCGGTCATGCAGACGGGTGGACGGCAGGGGCCGGAGATCTGGCTCCGCGGACCGGTGGACGACGCGCCCGAACGCCCCTCCGGCATCCCCGCCACCGCGCGCCGCTTCTCCTGGGTCGCCACCCACGGCGGCGCCGGCGTCACCACCCTCGCCGCCGTCTACGGCGGTCAGGACTGCGGACGCGACTGGCCCGGGCCGCAGGACCCGCCGTCCGTACTGCTCGTCGCCCGCACCCACGCCTCCGGGCTGGCCGCCGTCTCCCGCGCGGTGGAGGTCTTCCGGCGCGGTGAGGCACCCGCGGGGCTCGACCTCGACGCGGTCGTCCTCGTCGCGGACGCACCGGGGCGGCTGCCCCGACAACTCGCCCCTCACCTCAAGGCCATCGAGTCGGTGATCGACGTCTACCGCGTGCCGTGGGTACCGGCCTGGCGCGTCGGCGACCTCAGCGGTGCGCCGCCCCGCGAGTCGGAGACGCTGGCCCGGCTCACGGGGACACCGGCCCGACGCACTCGCTGACGTACAGCGGCAGTCCATCAGCCAACAAGCACCCCTTGGACAAGTAATTGCGTGCGCATATAATGCACGCAGATGTAATCGTCGCGCGCCCACTACCCCTGGGGGACCCATGACCCGCCGATTCCTCTTCGTGCTGGGCAGCGCCCGCGCCGAGGGCAACACCGAACTGCTCGCCCGCCGGGCCGCCGAGCAACTGCCCCCGGACGTCGAGCAGCAGTGGATACGCCTCGCCGAGCACCCGCTCCCCGACTTCGTGGACATCCGGCACGACGGTCCCGTCCAGCCGCCCTCCGACGACAATGTGCGCCGGCTCCTCGACGCCACCCTCCGGGCGACGGACATCGTGATCGCCTCGCCGGTCTACTGGTACTCCCTGTCCGGCCTCACCAAGCGCTACCTGGACTACTGGTCCGACTGGCTGCGCGTCCCCGGCGCCGACTTCAGGGCGACGATGGCCGGCCGCACCCTCTGGGGCGTCTCCGTCCTCGCCGACGAGGAGGAGGTGGTCGCCGACCCGCTGACCGGCACGCTCAACAACTCGGCCGCGTACCTGAAGATGCGCTTCGGCGGGGTCCTGCTCGGCAACGGCAGCGCCCGCGGCGACGTACTGAAGGACACCCGTGCGCTGGCCCGCGCCAAGACGTTCTTCGGGCGGGACGCGGCCCTGGCCCGCTTCCCCTACGAGGACACCGCCGCGTAGGCCTTACGCCGTGATGTCCTTCGCCGTGAACCTCGCCCAGGCCGCCGAGCCGAACACCGCCGCGTACAGGGCCTGGAGGCCGAGGTTCTTCACCAGGTCGTCCCAGTAGACCGGTTCGCGCATGAGGTCGGCGAAGGACAGCCAGTAGTGGGAGAAGAAGTACGGCTGGAGCGCGTGCAGTTGGGGGATCTGGTCGAGGATCTGGACGGTGATCAGCAGGCCGACGGTGGTCGCCATCGCCGCGATGCCGCTGCTCGTCATCGTCGAGATGAACAGGCCCAGGGCCGCGATGCCGATGAGGGACGCGGCGACCACCAGCGCGATCAGCAGGGCCCGGCCGAGTCCCTCGGTGAAGCTGATCTGAGTGCCGGAGATCGTCGTCAGGTCGCCCAGTGGGAAGAGCAACGCCCCGACGGTCAGTGCCGAGAGCGCCACCACCAGGGTCGCCACCAGGCAGAACGTCATCACCGTCACGTACTTGGTGAGCAGCAGGCGGGTGCGGCCGGCCGGGGCCACCAGGAGGTAACGCAGGGTGCCGCCGCTCGCCTCGCCCGCGATGGCGTCACCGGCGACGACTCCGATGGCCATGGGCAGGAAGAACGGGAGGGTCGCGGCCAGGGCCGTGAACACCAGGAACAGGCCGTTGTTGGTGATCTGCGCGATGAACGCCGGTCCCCCGCCGCCGTCCCCGCGCCCGGGCGAGGACCCGTCCTGCGTCTCCAGCTTGACCGCGATACCGACCAGGATCGGCACGGCGGCCAGCACCCCGAGCAGCGCGAGCGTGCGCCAGCGGCGGAACGTGGTCACCAGCTCGCTGCGCAGCAGCCCGAAGGTCCATGTGAACTGGGGCGCCCGCAGCGCGACTTCAGCCTGCGACATCGAAGCCCTCCCCCGTGAGCGCCACGAACGCGTCCTCCAGGGAAGCCCGTTCGACCCCGAAGCCGCGGACGCGGACCCCGGCCGTCACCAACGCCTGGTTCACCTCGGCGAGTTCACGCTCGGGCGGCTCGGCCGTCACCCGTTCCTCCGCTACGACCACGTCCGCCAGCCCCTGTTCCTTCAGCACCCGTGCCGCGTCCCCGGTGTCGGGTGTCGTCACGAACAGCCGGCCTCTGGTGCCCGCCGCCAGCTCGGCCACCGAGCCCTGGGTGATCAGCCTGCCCTGGGCCATGACGGCCGCGTGGGTGCAGACCTGCTCGATCTCGTCGAGGAGGTGGGAGGAGAGGAAGACGGTGGTGTTCTCCGAGGCCAACTCCCGGATCAGGGAACGGATTTCGCGCATGCCCTGGGGGTCGAGGCCGTTGGTCGGCTCGTCCAGGACGAGCAGTTTCCGGGGCTGGAGCAGGGCGGAGGCGAGGCCCAGCCGCTGCTTCATGCCCAGGGAGTACGCCTTGGCCTTCTTCGCCGAGGCCGCCGTCAGGCCCACCCGGTCGAGGGCGGCGGCGACGCGGGTGTGCCGGGTCCGCGGGTCGGCGGTCGGGTCGGCGGCGTCGTAGCGCAGGAGGTTGTCGCGGCCGGAGAGGAAGCCGTACAGGGCGGGGCCCTCGATCAGGGCGCCGACGTGCGGCAGGACCGAGCGGACGGATCTCGGCATGGGGCGGCCCAGGACGCGGGCCGTGCCGGAGGTGGGTTCGATCAGGCCCATCAGCATGCGGATGGTGGTGGTCTTGCCCGAGCCGTTCGGGCCGAGGAAGCCGAAGACGCTGCCCGTCGGGACGGTCAGGTCGAGACCGTCCACGGCGAGCTGCCCGCCGCGGAAGCGCTTGGTGAGACCGCGGGTGGCGATGATGCCGTCACCCGCGTCCACCACTTGCCCTGATTCCGGCTCCGTGGCGGACCGTTCGTCCATCGGCTCCCTCAATTTCCCTGTCTCCGTACGGTAGTTGCTTACCTCCCGGGTTACTTCCCGGGCTCCGTACGGTAGTTGCCTACTTCGCCGCGTTCGCCGCCTTCACCAGCGCGCTCTTGTTCACCGCACCGACGTAGACCTTGCCGTCGTCGGTGACCAGGGCGTTGACCAGGCGGGTCGAGAAGACCGTGCCCGAGCCGAAGTCGCCCTTGACCTGGTCGCCGAGCGAGCCGAGGAAGCCGCCGAGGTCGCCGCCGCCGGCCGAGGAGCCGGTCGGGACGCCCTGGCCGCCGGTGTCGAAGGTGGCGATGGAGTTCCAGCCCTTGCCGAGGACCGTGAGGTCGTCGAGGCCCTTGCCGAGGTCCTCGTCGGACTTGGCGGAGTGGTCCGGGGCCGCCTTGGTGGCGCTGTCCTCCGTGGTGACCTTCGCGCCCTTGGGCGTCTTGAAGTCGAAGGTCGACGCGGCCGGCTTGCTGAGGCTGAGCTGGGTGAAGCCGACGTCGACCACGGCCGCGCCGCCGCTCGCCGGGGTGAGCGTGAACTTGAGCGGCAGGCCCGTCTTCGAGTCCACCGCGATGCTGATCGCGCCGACCGTGGTGCCGGACTGCTTCGGCTTGATCAGCAGCTTGTAGGCGTCGCGGCCCGCGACGTGCTCGGTGCCGTCGACCGTGACGGACGTGGTGTCGTCGATCGACTTCAGCGCCTCGTCGGTGAGGCCCTTGGGCGTGGCCCGGGTCTCGTCGTTCTTCGAGGCGTCGTCGGCGGCCGTGCCGTGGAAGACCTCGTTCGACTGGCTGTCGTAGCCCCAGATGTCCTTGCCGTTGTGGATGAGGCTGTACTCCGCCGCGTTCTCCAGCAGGGAGACCTTCTGCTTGTCGGGGCCGTCGGCCGCGACGCGCAGGGTGTGGGTGCCGGTGGCCAGCTCGGTGAGCTTGCTGGTGGGGTCGGCGGAGGAGCCGTCGCCGGACTTGGTGGCGCCGGACATCACGCTGCTCTCCAGGCCGCCGAGGTCGGGCAGGCCCAGGTCCGTGCTGATCTTCACCGTGCCGGAGAGCTGCTGGACGTCCGACTTGGCGACCTTGTCGAGGAGTTGCTGCGCGGTGATCTTCGGCAGGTTCGGGTCGCCGGAGTCGGCGAGCGCCGGGACCAGTCCGATCGTCGCGGCCGCCACCCCCACCACGGTGACCGGGACGATGTACCGCGCCGCCCTGCGCCGCCCGGACCGGAGCTCGTCGGCCTCTCCGGTGTCCGTGCTGTCGTCGGTTTCGTACGGTGCCATGTCTGCCTTACCTCCGTCGTCGGCGGCGGCCTGCCCCCTGTACTGGTCCCACTCTCAGCCGCCATTCTCACCCGAATCGGTGAGGAGTGGTGTTTTCCGTGTTCTCCATCTGACCAAATCCGCCGGGGATAAGCGTCAGACCCGGGAGGCAACTCCGCGTACTCCTGCGGTATGACACACGGCCGCGGCGCCTCCCCGAAACCCCTAGGGGAAGGCGCCGCGCGGCACATCGAGTAACAAACAGCCCGAATACGTACCTATGGGTGGCACTGCCCAGCATCGACCAAAGGGGTCGCCATGCACGCCACCCACCACCTCACCGGGTACGCGGCCACGGGCGCCGCGATCCTGACCCTCACGCTCGCCGGCTGCGGAAGCGGCGGCGGCAACGGGTCCGCGGCCGGCACACCGGCCGGGGCCACCACGGCGACGACGCTCATGACCGCCAAGGTCGGCAAGGTGGGCACCGTCGTCACCGACGGCAAGGGGTACGTCCTCTACCGCTTCGACGCGGACTCGGTCCACCCGACCAAGGTCACCTGCTACGGCACCTGCGCGGTGGTCTGGCCGGCCGCGACCGTCAAGGGCTCCGTGACCGTCAAGGGCATCGACAGGAACCTTGTCTCCACGGTGAAGCGCTCCGGCGGGACCTCGCAGCTCACGCTGGCGGGCTGGCCCCTGTACCGGTATGCCGAGGACCACGGGCCCAAGCAGGCCCACGGCCAGGGCGTGGACGGCACCTGGTGGGCGGTGACAGCCACCGGGGCGAAGGCCACGACCGCCAGTACCTCCGGTACGGGAGGCGGCGGCTACTGAGCGGCCTCAACCCGCCCGGTGCACCACCGCGTCGCACATCTCCAGGAGGGCGACCTTCGCGTCGCACTCGGGGAGGGGGGCGAGGGCCGCGCGGGCGTCCTCGGCGTAGCGGACGGTGTCCCGGCGGGCGTGCTCCAGGGCCGGGTGGGTGCGGAGCCGGGAGAGGGCCTCGGCGAGGCGGGCGTCGTCCGTGAGGTCGGAGTCGAGCAGCTCGCACAGGGCGATGTCCTCGGCGAGGCCGAGGCGGTCGGCCCGCTCGCGGAGCCGGAGCACCGGCAGGGTGGGAATGCCCTCGCGCAGGTCCGTGCCCGGGGTCTTGCCGGACTCGTGGCCGTCGGAGGCGATGTCCAGGACGTCGTCGGCGAGTTGGAAGGCGACACCGAGCCGCTCGCCGTACTGGGTGAGGACGTCCACGATCGTGTCGTCGCAGCCGGACATCATCGCGCCGAAGCGGCAGGCGACCGCGACGAGCGAACCGGTCTTGCCGGCCAGCACGTCGAGGTAGTGCTCGACCGGGTCGCGTCCGTCGGACGGCCCCGCCGTCTCCAGGATCTGGCCGGTGACCAGGCGTTCGAACGCCTCGGCCTGCACCCGCACCGCCTCGGGACCGAGGTCGGCCAGGGTGTGCGAGGCGCGCGCGAAGAGGAAGTCGCCGGTGAGGACCGCGACCGAGTTGCCCCAGCGGGTGTTGGCGCTCTCCACACCGCGCCGCACGGCCGCCTCGTCCATCACGTCGTCGTGGTACAGCGTGGCGAGGTGGGTCAGCTCGACCACGACGGCCGAGGGCACGACACCCGGCGCGTACGGGTCGCCGAACTGCGCGGCGAGCATCACGAGGAGCGGCCTGAACCGCTTCCCGCCCGCGCGCACGAGGTGCTGGGCGGCCTCCGTGATGAAGGGGACCTCGCTCTTGGTGGCTTCGAGCAGACCCTCCTCGACGGCCGTCATTCCGGCCTGGACATCGGCTTCCAGAGCCTGGTCCCGCACGCTCAGCCCGAACGGCCCGACGACGGTCACGAGGGGTCTCCTGTCTGCTGGTGTCCCTGGGCGGTCACACGGTTTGTCGATAGGTCGCTGCCATCACTCAAGTCAGCGTATCCGGTCGGCTTTCGATCACAGGTGCCACCCACCCCAGTCCATGGCGGGCGGTATCGGATCACGACCGGTATGTTTTTGATCACCTGATATGAACGGATAACTATAGATTTAGGCGGAAGCAGTGGATGGTGTCTCGAACCGCGCTTGAAGCAGAGCCCGACAGCCCGCCACCACCCGGGGACGACCACGCCTTCTTCGGCCAGCCCAGGGGTCTGCTCACGCTCTCGGGCCTGGAGGTCTGGGAGCGCTTCTCGTTCCTGGGCATGCAGGCCATCCTCGTCCTCTACTTCGCGGATTCGCTCGCGCACGGCGGCATGGGCATGTCGTCCGGAACGGCCGCGTCCGTATCCGCAGCCTACGGAACCCTGGTCTATCTCGTCTCGGTCGCGGGCGGTTGGCTCGCCGACCGCATCCTCGGCTCGTTCCGCGCGGTGCTGTGGGGCGGGATCCTGATCGCCTGCGGGCACTACGCGATGGCCGTCCCGACGCCGACGATGACCTGGGTCGGCCTCGGCCTCATCAGCGCCGGGACCGGCCTGCTCAAGCCCAACGTGGCCACCATGGTCGGCAAGCTCTACCGCACGGACGACGAGCGCCGGGACGCCGGTTTCGCGCTGTACTACATGGCCATCAACATCGGCGCCTTCGCGGGCCCGCTGATCACGGGCTGGCTCGGCGACCACCAGGGCTGGCACTGGGGCTTCTCGGCCGCCGCGATCGGCATGACCTTCGGCCTGATCCAGTACGTCGCCGGACGCCGTCACCTGGCCGGGCGCAGGAACAGCGCGGAGTTCGCGCTCGCACCGGACGCGCTGCGCCGCGCGGTCCGGCTGATCGTCGCGGGGGTCGCGGTCGCCGCCGTGCTCGCGGTGATGCTGGCCTTCGCCGGCCGGCTGACCATGGGCCGCTTCGTCGACCTGCTCACCGTGGTCTCGGTCATCGCCCCGGCCGTGTACTTCGCGGTGATGTTCATGAGCCCCCGGGTGACCGCCGGGGAACGCGGCCGGCTGCGCCCGTACATCGTGCTGTTCCTGGCCTCCACGGTCTTCAACTTCATCCTCTTCCAGGCCTATTCGACGATGATGCTGCTGGCCGCCTCGAACGCCGAGACGACCATCCTGGGGTTCGACTTCCCCGCGAGCTGGTACGCAAGCGCGCTCGGCGCCTTCGAGGTGGGGCTCGCGCCCGTGGTCGCCGCGCTCTGGGTCCGCATGGGCCGCGGCCAGCCGCACGCCTCCAACAAGATCGCCATCGGGGTCGTCCTGGGCGGCCTGTCGTTCCTGCTGATGGCTGTGCCGACCTCCGGCCACGCGAACGACGCCTACCTGATGTCGGCCTGGTGGATCGTCGGCTCGTACTTCCTGCTCGGCCTCGGCGACATCCTGCTGGAGACCTCCGGCATGTCGGCCACCACCAAGCTCGCCCCGGCCGCGTTCTCCAGCCAGACCATGTCCCTCTGGTTCCTGTCCCTCGCCCTCGCCAACGGCATCCAGGCCCAGACGGTGAAGCTCTACGACGACGTCTCCAAGCCGGCCTACTTCGGCGTCAACGGCGCCATCGCGGTGGCCGCCGGCCTCGCGGTGATGGCCGCCGCGCCCTGGCTGCGCCGCACCATGCACCCGGTCCACTGAACCTGCGGGGTCCCTCATGCGCATCCGTACGACCTTCCCCCACGAGAGCACCCATGAGGACCTCCGCATCCCCCTCCCGGACGGAACCCTCCTCTACGCCCGCGTGTGGCGCCCGGTGACGGACGAGCCGGTGCCGGCCCTCCTCGAATACCTCCCGTACCGCCTGACCGACTGGACCGCGCCCCGCGACGCCCAGCGCCACCCCTGGTACGCGGGCCACGGCTACGCCTCCGTCCGGGTCGACGTGCGCGGGCACGGCAACAGCGAGGGCATGCCCACGGACGAGTACTCGGCCGTCGAGCTGGCCGACGGGGTCGAGGTCGTCAACTGGCTTGCCGCGCAGCCCTGGTGCACCGGCAAGGTCGGCATGTTCGGCATCTCCTGGGGCGGTTTCAACTCGCTCCAGATCGCGGCCCTCGCGCCGGAGCCGTTGAAGGCGATCGTCACGGTCTGCTCGACCGACGACCGTTACGACAACGACGTGCACTACATGGGCGGTTCGGCCCTCGCCGTCGACCTGCACGCCTGGGCGGCCACCATGCTCGCCTTCGTCGCGCGCCCGCCGGACCCCGAGTACGCGGGCCTCGTCTGGCGGGACCTGTGGCTCAAACGCCTCGAACAGATCGACCCGTTCATCCACACCTGGCTGGCCCACCAGATCCGGGACGACTACTGGAAGCACGGCAGCGTCTGCGAGGACTACGGCGCGATCAGCGCGGCGGTCCTCGCGGTGGGCGGCTGGCACGACCCGTACCGGGACACGGTCCTACGGCTCGTCGAACACCTCCCGCCCGACCGGGTGCGCGGCCTGATCGGCCCCTGGTCCCACCAGTACCCCGACCGGGGTCTGCCGCCGGGCCCCGCGATCGGCTTCCTCCAGGAGACCCTGCGCTGGTGGGACCACTGGCTCAAGGGCGAGGACACCGGCGTCACCGACGACCCCCGACTACGCGCCTACGTCAGCGACTCGCACCCTCCGGCCACGGTCTACGACACCCTGCCGGGCCGCTGGGTCGGCGAGCCGTCCTGGCCCTCGCCGCACGTCAAGACGACGACGTACGGTCTGCGCGGCGCGCCCGTGATCGTCCGCTCCCCCATGCACACCGGTGTGGACGCGGGCCGGTTCTTCCCCTTCGGGAACGACGCCGATCTGCCGCCGGACCAGCGGGACGAGGACGCGCGGTCGGCGTGCTTCCAGTTCGAGGTGCCGGACGAGACCTGGGTGCTGGGGCGGCCCAGGGTGCGGCTGCGGCTGACCTGCCCGGTGCCGCGCGGGCAGGTGATCGCCCGGCTGTGCGACGTCGCCCCGGACGGCTCCTCGACCCTGGTCACCCGGGGCGTGCTCAACCTGTCGGCGCGGCACGGGCGGGACCGGGCGGTGCCGTGGACGCCGGGTGCCACCGAGGACGTGACCTTCGAGCTGAACGGCATCGGGTACGCCGTCCCGCCCGGCCATCGCATCCGCCTCGCGGTGTCGTCGGCGTACTGGCCGTGGATCTGGCCCCAGCCGGAGTCGGCGGCCGGCTTCACCCTGGACCCGGAGGGCAGCGCGCTCGAACTCCCCGTGCGGGAGCGGGAGTTGACGGATGACCTTCGCACCGACGACATCCGTTTCGAGGAGCCCGAGGAGGCCGAGCCGCTCGGGGTGAGCCAGCCGGTCACCCTGGACGAGCCGCGGCCCGAGCGGCTGGTCGTGCGGGATGTCGCGAAGGGCGAGTGGCGGCTGGAGGTCGACCCGCGCTACGGCGGGACGCGCGTGTATCCCGACGGCCTGGAGTTCACCGAGGACGCGCTGGAGACGTACACGATCGACGAGTCGGATCCGCTGTCGGCGCGCACCCGCTCGGACTGGTCGATCCGGCTGCACCGGCCGGAGTCGGCCTGGGACACGACCGTGCGCACACGGTCGGAGATCACGTGCGACGAAACGGACTTTATTACCTCGAATGAGGTTATCTGCACCGAAGGCGAAGAGGTGATCTTTCACCGAACCTGGGAGAAAAGGATTCCGAGAACTGCCAGTTGAGGATGAATGCCCGATTTGCCGTTCTTAATCCTCCCGTGAGTTGGGTCACGCTTTTCTGTGGATGACCTGTGTCCCGCTCTGTCCGCGTTTCCCCTTACGGCGTTTGACAGTTGACCCTTGGCTCGCGCAAAGGATCAAGTGCCCCATACGTCTCAGACCAAGGTCAATAGGGGTTAGGTGTGATTCCGCCACTTGTTCCGGACATGTGCTCTCGCATACGTTCCCGGCCTGTCGGGCGGAACGCCGAATCCTGCCGCCGTCCGGTATCCCAGTCACGAACATCTCGCACGGCAGGAGCGGGGGACCCAGGTAAGTCGCCGGACCGGTCGGCACGACCGGCACGGCTTGGGGTTAAGTCACGTCCGCAAGGGCGCGGCCGGGCACCTCCCAGCCCGAACCCGACAGCTCACCTCGCAGGCGACGGAGAGGAACCTCGTCATGCCTGCAACCGCTCAGTCCCGCCGCGCCCGCCTCGGCCGCAACCTCGCCGTCCTCGGCACCGGTGCCGCGATCCTCGCCCTGCCGATCGTCGGCGCGACCTCCGCCTCGGCCGCCACGACCACCTCGACCACGGCCGCCGGCTACACCAACAACCTCGACGGCTGGATCCGCGAGTCCCTCGCGATCATGGCGCAGAAGGGGATTCCGGGCACGTACAACGGCATCTACCGCAACGTGATCCGTGAGTCCTCCGGCAACCCGTGGGCCATCAACAACTGGGACTCCAACGCGGCGGCGGGCACCCCGTCGAAGGGCCTGCTCCAGGTCATCGACCCGACGTTCAACGCCTACCACGTGGCGGGTACGGCGTACGACCCGTACGACCCGGTCGCGAACATCACCGCCGCCTGCAACTACGCGGCGGCGGTCTACGGCTCCATCGACAACGTGTACGGCGCCTACTAGAAACCGGCGTCCAGCAGCAGTCTTTCGAGGACGACGGCGATGCCGTCGTCCTCGTTCGACGTCGTCACCTCGTCGGCCACCGCCTTGAGTTCGGGATGGGCGTTGGCCATCGCCACGCCGTGGGCCGCCCAGTCGAACATCGGGATGTCGTTCGGCATGTCGCCGAAGGCGATGGTGTCGGCCGGGGTCAGGCCCAAGTGCCGGGCGGCGAGGGCGAGGCCGGTCGCCTTGGTGATGCCGAGTGGCTGGAGTTCGACGGTGCCGGGGCCCGACATGGTGACCGAGGCCAGCGAACCCACCACCGAGCGCGCCGTGCACGCCAACTCGTCGTCCGCCAGGGCGGGATGACGCAGCAGCACCTTGCTGATCGGCTCGGCCCACAGGTCGTCCCGCCGCTCGACCCGTACGGCGGGGAGCGTGGGGTGCGGCATGAGGTAGCCGGGCTCGATGAGGGTGAGGCCGTCCACCCCGTCCTGGTCCACGGCCGCGTACACCTGGCCCACCTCGGCCTCGATCTTGCCGAGCGCGGTCTCCGCCAACTCCCGGTCCAGGGTGACCGACCAGAGCAGACGGTCCGCGCCGGCGTCGTACAACTGCGCGCCCTGTCCGCACACCGCGAGCCCCCTGGAGCCGAGGTCGTCGAGGAGCGGCCGCACTCTCGGGGCGGGCCGGCCGGTGACGACGAGATGCCGGGCACCGGCCGCCGCCGCCCGCCGCAGCGCGGCGAGGGACCGGTCGGAGAGCGTGTCGTCGCCGCGCAGCAGCGTCCCGTCCAGGTCGGTGGCGATCAGTGCATATGCGAGGGGTGCGGCCATGATCAGAGAATACGGATGGAAAGCCCCACCGACTCGACACGAACCGGACGGCTGCTGCCTTCACATCCGTTGACCCGTGTTCCGGTTGGTTTTACAGCGAAGACCGTTATGCCGACTCCCGGACGACCAGTTCCGTCGGCAGGATGACGCCCGCCGTGTCCTCGCCGGCGATCTGGGCCAGCAGCATCCGGACCATCTCGGCGCTGATGCGGTCGTAGGGCTGGCGCATGGTGGTGAGGGCCGGGGTGATGGAGGTGGCCGCCGCCGAGTCGTCGAAGCCTCCGACAGCGATGTCATCGGGGACCGAACGGCCGGACTGCTGAAGGGTGTTGACGACTCCGAGGGCCATGAGGTCGGAGGCCACGAACACCGCGTCGATGTCGGGGGCCTGGGTGAGGAGTCGGCGGGCGGCCTCTTCGCCGCCGGTGCGGCGGTAGTCGCCCTCGACGACGAGGGCCGGGTCGTGGGGCAGACCCGCTTCGGTGAGGACGTCTCGGTAGCCCGCGAGACGGTCCGGGCCGCCGGGGGCGTCGAGCGGCCCGGTGACCATGCCGATGCGGCGCCGGCCGCGGGCGATGAGATGGCGGACCATCTCCTGGGCGCCGTCACGGTCGGCGGCGGCCACATAGCTGTACTTGGAGGCGGTCCCGAGCGGCTTGCCGCAGGCCACCAACGGGATGCCCGCGTCCCGGAGTTCGGCCGCGACCGGGTCTCCACTGTGGTTGGAGACGAGCAGCACGCCGTCCACGTGGCCCGAGGTGATGTACCGGGTCAGGCGGCGGCGCTCGTCGCGCGAGGAGGCCAGCATCAACAGCAGGGGGATGTCGTGGCGGGCCAGGTGTTCGGTGCAACCCCTCAGCAGGACATTGAAGTTGGGGTCCTCGAAGAACTTCTCCTGCGGCTCGGTGAGGAGGAACGCCACCGAGTCCGAGCGTCCGGTGCTCAGGGAGCGGGCGTGCCGGTTGACGACGTAGCCCGTCTTCCTGATCGCCGTCTCCACCGCGTTGCGCGCGGCGGGCGAGACGTAGTGGCCGCCGTTGAGGAACCGGGAGACGGTGCCCCGGGAGACCCCTGCCTCCCGGGCCACGTCGTGGATGGTGGGCGGTTTGCGGCGTCCGTTCGGACTGGTGGTCATGGTCCTCGTTCTGCCCGTTCGGGTGCGGTGGGGGGAGGTTCGGCTCCGTACGTGCCTCAGGCCTTGACCGAGCCGCTCAGCAGGTCCAGGGACCAGAACCGCTGGATCACCAGGAACAGCCCGATCAGCGGGAGGATCGCGAGGAAGCAGCCCATGATGACCAGCGTGTAGAGGGCCGGTTGGGAGGCGCCCTGGGAGAGCAGGGTGTAAAGGCCCAGTGTGATCGGGAACTTGTTGTCGTCCGCGAGCATCACGTACGGCAGCAGGAAGTTGTTCCAGATGGCGACGAACTGGAACAGGAACACCGTGATGAGCCCCGGCATCATCATCGGCACCGCGATCCGCGAGAAGATCCGCCACTCGCTCGCGCCGTCCATGCGGGCCGCTTCGAGGAGTTCGGCGGGGACCGAGGCCGCCGCGTAGATCCGGACGAGATAGACGCCGTAGGGCGAGAGGATCGACGGCAGCAGCATCGACCAGTACGAGTCGGCCAGGCCCAGCTTCGACAGCAGCAGGTACTGGGGGACGGTCAGCACGATGCTCGGGACCAGTACGCCCGCCAGCATCAGCTTGAAGAGGAACTCCCGTCCCCTGAAGGCGAACCGGCCGAGCGCGTAGCCGCCGGCGGCCGAGACCGCGGCGGAGAGCAGGGCGCCGCCGCCCGCGTACAGGAGGGAGTTGGCCATCCACTGCCAGTAGATGCCGTCCCGGTAGGAGCTGAGTTCCTTCAGGTTGTCGAGGAAGCCGGTGCCGGGGGCGAAGGTGAACGTGGAGAACAGTTCGCCGCGGCCCTTGCTCGCCGCGATGACCACCCAGACCACGGGGATCAGGCAGTACAGCGAGCCGAGGACCAGCACCAGGGTGGGCACCCAGGCGGTGCGCCTCGGCTTCGCGGGGCCCGGCCGGGTGTCGGTGGCGGTCAGGGTGAGGGGGGTCATGCCCGGTCCTCCCGGGTGTAGCGGTCGGAGACGCGCAGCAGCGCGAAGGAGACCACGAAGGTCGCCAGGGCCAGCACCACCGCGGTGGCGGAGGCGCCGTAGATGTCGGACCTGAGGAAGGCGCTGTCGTAGATGGCCATCAGCGGACTCCAGGACGTGGACAGGCCGTTGGTCAGCGGCCTCAGCGTCATGGGTTCCGTGAAGACCTGGAGGGTGGCGATGACAGAGAAGAAGAACGTCAGCACCAGGGAGGGCAGCACGATCGGGATCTTGATGCGCAGGGCGATCTTCAGGTCGGACGCGCCGTCGATGCGGGCGGCCTCGTAGATCTCCTGCGGGATCGCGCGCAGCGCGGTGTAGATCACGATCATGTTGAAGCCCGTGCCGCCCCACACCGCGATGTTCGCGAAGGACAGGTACAGGTTGCCGCCGTCGAACAGGTCGGGCTGCGGCAGGTGGAACTCGCGCAGGATGTAGTAGAAGGGGCTGACCGTCGGCAGGTAGAGGAAGCCCCACATCAGTGCGGCGATGATGCCGGGCACGGCGTACGGCAGGAAGATCGCCAGCCGGGCGAACTTGGCGCTGCGCGCCTGCGGGGTGTCCAGCATCAGCGCGAAGACCAGCGCCAGACCGAGCATCGTGGGGATGACGATCAGGCCGTAGCCGAAGGCGCGCAGGACGCTGTGGCCGAACTCGGAGTCGTGCAGGACGTCGGTGTAGTTGCCGATGCCGTTCCACACCTGCTGGCGGGCGCCCTTGCCGAGGCCGATGCCCTTGACCTGGACCTTGTGGAGACTGAGCCACACCGCGTACCCGATGGGCACGACGGTGAAGGCGGCGAACAGGAGCACGGCCGGTACGAGGAACCAGTACGGCGCGCTGCGGCCACGGCGACGGAGGCGGGGGCGGACGGAGGTGGCGGTGCCGTCCGCCAAGGGCCCGGCCGTCAGCCGGTCGGAGCCCTTGAGCGGAGTGCTGGTCATGCCTCGGTCACCTTGAAGCCCTGCTTCTTCATGTCGGCGAAGGTCGACGCCTGCATGGTGGTGAGCGCGGTGTCGAACTGGGCCGCCTTCTTCGCCTTGGTGGCCTTGCCGAACGCGTCGCTGAAGGTGTCGTAGGCGACCTGGACGTTCGGGCCCCAGGCGGAGGCGGCCGTGGTCGCGGCGATCTTGGCGGCCGTGTCGTAGAAGTCGGTCTGGTTCGGGAAGAACGCGGGCGGGGTGAGCACCGAGCCGGACTGGCCCTTGGTGGCCGCCGGGTAGATACCGACCTCCTTGACCAGGGCCGCGAGGGCCTCCGGGTCGGTGTTCAGCCAGTTGGCGAACTTGGTCGCGGCCTCGGCGTGCTTGGAGTCGGTGGAGACGCCGGTGGAGGAGCCGCCCCAGCTGCCGGTGACGCTCTCGCCCGCGCTCCACTGCGGCAGCGGTGCCATGCGCCACTTGCCCTTGGTGTCGGGGGCCGAGCTGACCAGCACTCCGGGCGCCCACACGGCGGAGACCCAGCCGAGGTGGGTGCCCTTGTTCAGGGCGTTGTTCCAGGCCGGCGTGTACATCGGCTGGTTGTCGATCGCGCCCTCCGCGACCAGGCCGCCCCAGAAGTCGGTGACCTTCTTGGTGGCCGCGTCGTCGATGCCCACGGTCCACTTGCCGCCGCTGCCCACGGTCCACCACTTGGCACCGGCCTGCTGCGCCAACCCGGCGAACAGACCGGGGTCGTTGGACGAGAACGTCGTCAAGTAGGCGTTCGGGACGGCCTTCTTGGCGGCGCGGGCGGTCGCGGCGAACTCGTCCCAGGTGGTCGGGACGGTCAGCTTGTGCTGCTTGAACAGGTCCTCGCGGTAGAAGAACATCAGCGGCCCGGAGTCCTGCGGTATCGCGTACACGGCGTCGGTGCCGAGCGTGACCATGCCCCAAAGCCCCTCGGCGAACTCGGACTTGGCGGACTTCGCGTACTTCGAGATGTCCGCGAGGACGTCGTTCGACACCAGCGTCGGCAGCGACTGGTACTCGACCTGGATCAGGTCGGGGGCGTTGCCCGCCTTCTTCGCGGTGATCAGCTTGGAGACGATGTCCTTGCCGGCCGCCTGCTTGGAGACGGTGACCGTGATGTCCGGGTTCTTCTTGTTCCAGATCGCGGCGACCTTGTCCATGTTCGGCGCCCAGGACCAGTAGGTCAGCTTGACGGGACCGCTGCTCTTGCCGGAGTCGTCGTCGGAACCGCCGCAGGCGGCGAGGGTGCCCGTCAGGCCGACGGCTGCTGCCCCGGCAAGGATGCTGCGCCTGCTGAACTGGTGGCGGTGGATCGACATCTTCATCTCCCCTGACTGAGTGCGAGCCGGTCAGCGGCTCTGTG
The DNA here is from genome assembly GCF_040681835.1 of Streptomyces sp. NPDC051576. Lineage (NCBI taxonomy): Bacteria > Bacillati > Actinomycetota > Actinomycetes > Kitasatosporales > Streptomycetaceae > Streptomyces > Streptomyces sp. NPDC051576. The sequence continues at coordinate 207,914 of NZ_JBFAZO010000001.1, read as the reverse complement.
ATCGTGCACAGTAGAGAATTGTTTCGGACCCTTGTCAATGGATGAAGCCTGGGGTTACCTACTTGTTGCTGACGGATGGCGGCCGTAACCATCCATGTGCACGATCACAGAAACAGCCGAGTTTCACCCGTCTCATTCGCCGATCACCCGGGAGTGAACCCATGCCGTCCCCCGCCCCGCACGACCGTCTGCCGCTCGCCTTCGGAGGTGACTACAACCCCGAGCAGTGGCCGCCGGAGGTCTGGGAGGAGGACGTACGGCTGATGCGGGAGGCCGGTGTCACGGCGGTCTCCCTCGGCGTCTTCTCCTGGGCCAAGCTGGAGCCGCGGCCGGGCGCGTACGACTGGGAGTGGCTGGACACGGTGATCGGCCTGCTGCACACGGCCGGGATCTCCGTGAACCTCGGCACACCGACCGTGGTCCCGCCGGCCTGGTTCTACCGCGCCCACCCCGACGCCCTGCCCGTGACCCGCGACGGCGTCCGCCTCGCCTTCGGCTCACGCGGCGCGATCTGCCACTCGAACCCCGACTACCGGGCGGCCGCGGCCGGCATCACACGGGCCCTCGCCGAGCGCTACGGCAGCCACCCCGCCGTCGTCCTGTGGCACGTCCACAACGAGTACGGCGCCCCCGTCCTCGCCTGCTACTGCGACACCTGCGCGGCAGCCTTCCGGGGCTGGCTGCGGGACCGCCACGGCACGCTCGACGCACTCAACGAGGCCTGGGGAACGGCTTTTTGGGGCCAGCAGTACGGCGACTGGGAGGAGATCACCCCGCCCCGCGCGACCCCGTCCGTGTGCAACCCCACCCAGCAACTCGACTACCACCGCTTCGCCGACGCCCAGGCCCGCGCCAACTTCGTCGCCGAGCGCGACATCCTGCACCGGCTCTCCCCCGGTGTGCCCGTCACCACCAACTTCATGGTCGCGCCGAGCCAGGGCCGGACCGTCGACTACTGGGCCTGGGCGAAGGAGGTCGACCTCGTCACCAACGACCACTACCTGATGACGGACGGCCGCCGCACCCACGTAAATCTCGCCCTGGCCGCCGACTTGACGCGCTCGGTGGCGGGCGGCGCCCCCTGGCTCCTCCTGGAACACGCCACGTCCGGGGTCAACTGGCAGCCGTACAACCCGGCGAAGCGTCCCGGTGAGATGGCGCGCAACTCACTCGGGCACGTGGCCCGGGGCTCCGAGGGCGCGATGTTCTTCCAGTGGCGGCAGTCGCGGTCCGGCGCGGAGAAGTTCCACACCGCGATGCTGGCGCACTCCGGGACGGACAACCGGGGCTGGCGCGAGGTGACCGAACTCGGCCGCCGCGTAGCGGACTTGAGCTCGTCCGGCCTGCGGGGCACGCGGACGCGCGCCGACGTGGCGATGGTGTGGTCCTGGGACTCCTGGTGGGCGCAGAGCCTGGAGTGGCGCCCGAGCCAGGACCTGGACGCACGGGAACGCCTGGACGCGTTCTACGAGACCTTGTACGACCGGCACTTGACGGTGGACTTCCTGCCGCCGACGGGCTTGGCCGAACTGGACCCGGAGCGGTATCCGCTGCTGGTGGTACCGCAGTTGTACGCGGCGCCGGTGGGGGTGGGCGCGGATCTGGAGCGGTACGTGTCGCGGGGCGGAACCCTGCTGGTGTCGTTCTTCTCGGGAATCGTCGACGAGAACGACACACTCCATCCGGGCGCGTATCCGGGGGCGCTGCGGGACGTACTCGGCCTGACCGTCGAGGAGTTCGACCCGCTGCTGCCGGGCGAGACGGTGTCGGTGCGGGGGCCGGAGGGGTCGTCGTACACGGCCGATCTCTGGTCGGAGGTCGTGGTGCCGGGGGCCGGCTGCGAGACGGTCGCGGTCTTCGCGGACGGGCGTACGGCGGGACGGGCGGCGTTGACCCGGCACGCGGTGGGGTCGGGATCGGCGTGGTACCTGGCCACGCGTCTCTCCGGTGCCGATCTGGCCGCCGTCGTGGACCTCGCCCTCGCGGACGCGGGCATCACGCCGGTCGGTCTGCCGCGCGATGTCGAACTCGTCGTACGGGAGGGCGAGTCGGGGACGTTCCGCTTCGCGGTGAACCACACCGGGAGCGAGGTGAAGGTGGTGCTGCCGGACGGAAGCCGGGCGGCGGTGCCGGCGGGCGGGGTGGAGGTCTTCCGGGACCCGCGCTGACCTCGGCCACCGGTCCTCCGCTCGACTTGCTTGTTTCTTTTGTCACTTGCTGAAGGAGAACTTCGTAATGCGCAGACGCAGTGTTCTTACGGCGGCCGGTGCCGCCGCGCTCGCGGTGCCGGTGCTGGGCGCGGTGCCCGCGGTCGCCGCCGACCGGCGCCGCCTCGAGATCCGGGGCATGGACATCTCCTCCCTCCCCAAGGACGAGGCCTTCGGCGCGGTGTACCGCCGGGCGGACGGCCGCCGGGACGACCCGATCCGCATCCTCGCCGACGCGGGCATCACCCACGCCCGCCTCAAGGTCTGGGTGAACCCGGCCGACGGCTACAACGACAAGCGGCACATCCTGCCGCTGGCCAAGCGGCTGAAGCGGGCCGGCATCGGCATCTGGGTCGACTTCCACTACTCCGACACCTGGGCCGACCCGTCCCACCAGACCAAGCCTGCGGCCTGGGCCGACCTGGACGTGGCGGGCCTGACCAGGGCGGTCTACGACCACACGGCGGACGTACTGGGTTCGCTGCGCCGCCAGGGCACCCCGGCCGACCTGGTGCAGATCGGCAACGAGATCAACGGCGGTGTCCTGTGGCCCACCGGCAAGAACTGGGGTGACGACGGCGGCGGTTGGGGCAACCTGACCGCCTTCCTCAAGGCCGGCCTCACCGCGGCCCGCGACACGACCCCGCGCATCCGCACGATGCTCCACATCGCCTCGGGCGGCGACAACGGCACGTCCCGCTGGTGGTACGACAACGCCGTCTCCTACGGCCTCGACTTCGACATCATCGCCCAGTCGTACTACCCGTTCTGGCACGGCGCCCCGGCGGCAGCTGCGGCCAACCTGGCCGATCTCGCGGCGCGTTACGACAAGCCGGTGCTGATCGCCGAGACCGCGTACCCGTTCACGCTGGAGAGCGAGGACGCGACGAACGACATCATGTACGACGCCTCGCAGCTCACCGAGGGCTATCCGGCGACCCCGGCGGGCCAGGCGGCCTGGCTGCGCACGGTGGCCGACCTGATGGCGGACGTCCCCGGCGGCAAGGGCCTCGGCTACTGCTACTGGGAGGGCGTGTGGACCTACCGCAAGGGCGACGGCTGGGACCCGGCCGACCCGACGTCGGGCAACGCGTGGGAGAACCTGGCGCTGTTCGACTTCGCGGACAAGGAGTTGCCGGGGTTGCGGACGCTGGGGCGGTACCGGTCGTAGCGCCTGTTCGTCGGGGCGTCAGGTGAGGGTGACCACTTCGTCCGGACAGCAGGATCGCGTGCGGGCGTCGGTGGGTCTCGGTCATGCCGCTTCGTCGTGGACGGAGTCCAGGGTGGCGAGTTCGTCCCCGGACAGGCGCAGGGCGCCGGCGTCGACGTTCTGGGCGAGGTGGTCGGGATTGCCGGTGCCGGGGATGGCCAGGACGTGGGGGCCCTGGTGCAGGGTCCACGCCAGCCGGACCTGCGCTGTGCTCACCGCGTGAGCGCGGGCGACGGCGTTCACCTCGGCACTGTCGCCAGTGCTCGCGCCGGCCGTGCGCCCGATGCCGGCGATCGAGTAGAACGGCACGAAGGCGACGCCCTGCTCACCGCAGCTGCGCAGGAACGTCTTCTGCTCGGCCGAGGCGCCGATGCCGTGCATGTTCTGCACGCACACCACCGGGGCGATGGCCTGGGCCTCGGCGAGGTGGTGGGGCCGGATGTTGGAAAGCCCCAGATGGCGGATGAGCCCGGCCTCGCGCAGTTCGGCCAGAGCGCCGAAGCGCTCGGCGATCGAATCGGTTCCCACGATGCGCAGGTTCACCACGTCGAGGTGGTCGCGGCCGAGCTGGCGCAGGTTCTCCTCCACCTGGCCGCGCAACTCCCGGGGGGTGGCGTGGGGCAGCCAGTGCCCCGAGGGGTCCCGTCCCGGTCCGACCTTGGTGGCGATGACCAGCTCATCACGGTAAGGGGCGAATGCCTGGTTGATCAGTTCGTTGGCCGACCGCAGCGGCGAGAAGTAGAACGCGGCGGTGTCGATGTGGTTCACCCCGAGCTCGACCGCGTGCCGCAACACCGTGATCGCCCGCGCGCGGTCGCTCGGGACGGCGTCGGCGGCGAACGCCTCGCCGTTCTGCGTCAGGCGCATCGCGCCGAAGCCCATTCGGTTGACCACCAGGTCGCCGAGCGTCCAGGTCCCCGATGCCACCGCAGTGATCGTCTCTGCTGTCATGCCGGGATGATCCCCGCGCCGTGAGCCGGTGCGCTATTGATTCAGGTATGCCTGAATCTTTGGAGTGGATGTGATGGAAGGGCTGACGTTCTCGGCGGGCGACCTGGCGCAGATGCGATTCGCCGTCTCGCCGATGTGGGAGATCACGCCCAGCTTCCGGCTGCTGACGTCGGCCGCCGCGCATCCCGTGCACCACCCCTGGGTGGACCAGGTACGGCCACGGATGGCAGCCGCCGGGCTGGACCGGGGCTGGCTCGCCGAGCTGATCCCGCCCTCGGGCTACGTCCCGGACTTCCTCAACCCCGCCCCCGCCGGGCCGGCCCCCACGCCGGCCTCGGAGCTGGCGGCGATCCGGGCCGCACCCGCCGACCGGATCCGGCGCGACCTCGACCACCTCGCCCGCCACCAGGGCCGACTCGGCCTCAGAACACGGGCCCTGTACGCCGATCCGCAGAGCCGCCTACCGAAGGTCACCGAGGCGATCGAGACCTACTGGGAACTGGCACTCGCCCCCTACTGGGCCCGTATCCGCACCCTGCTCGACGCCGATATCCTCCACCGGGCCCGGCAAGTCGCCGAACGCGGCACAACCCACCTCTTCAACGACCTGCACACTTCAGTCAGCTGGGACGACAACGCGCTGCGGCTGGCCGGCCGCAAGCAACCCCTGACCCGGCCGACCGCAGGCCCGGGGCTGATACTGATCCCCTCCGCCTTCACCGGACCCGGACTGCGCAGCCGGACATCGCTGCCCGACCCGCCGCAGCTCGCCTATCCGGCCCGGGGCACCGGCCTGCTCTGGGAATCTAGGCCCACCACCAGGACCGGCGCCCTGGCCGCCGTACTCGGCCGCTCACGCGCCCTGCTTCTGACCGAACTGGACACCCCCGCTTCCACCACCGAATTGGCACACCGCACCGGTCTCTCCACAGCCGGCGTCTCCCAGTACCTGACGGCACTACGCAACGCGGGCCTGGTCAGCGCCCACCGCGTCGGCCGCTCCGTCCTCTACGCCCGAACCACCACCGCCGAATCCCTCCTCGAAGCCGCCTCTGGCTGAGACCCGAAGTCAACCCCCCGAAGGATTTCGACGGCTTTGCCACCGCGCCACCCGCCCACCAACTCCCGGAGTGATCAAGCGTGTTCACCCCTGAGGAACGCGACCGCATCCGCGCCCGGCTCCTCGCCCACGCCGAGGCCGACGACTCGATCGTCGGCCTCGCCTTCACCGGCTCGCACGCCACCGGTACCGGCGACCGCTGGTCGGACACGGACCTCGTGCTCGCGGTACGGGGCACGGTCTCCGACACGGTGAACCGCTGGACCGCCTGGCTCTACGACGAGTTCGACGCCCGGCACCACTGGGATCTCGGCGTCGGTGGCGCGAGCGTCGTCCGGGTGTTCCTGCTGCCGGGGTGGGTGGAGCTGGACATCACCTTCGCCCCGGAGCCGGAGTTCGGTGCGCGGGGCCCGCAGTGGCGGACGGTGTTCGGTACCCCGCGGGCACGGGAGCACTTCCCGCCACCCGATCGCGACACCCTGATCGGCTTCGCCTGGCACCACGCCCTGCACGCCCGCATCTGTATCGAACGGGCCCGCTGGTGGCAGGCCGAACACTGGATCAGCGCCCTGCGCGACCAGGCGATCTCCCTCGCCTGCCTACGACTTGGCCTCCCCACGGCGTACGCAAAGGGCGCCCATCTGCTGCCGGACGAGGTGACGGCCCCACTGGATGCGACACTGGTCCGCTCACTCACGGAAGGGGAACTCCGGCGCGCGCTGGCCGCCACCGTCGCCGTGGTGACGGCGGAACTGGACCGCTCCGACCCCGAACTCGCGGCCCGTCTGCGGCCGATGCTCACGGAGTTGACGTAGCCCATGGCCACGACCGCGCACATCGAACTCGTCCCCGTCCCGTCCGGGCACGTCACCCTCTCCGACCGTCGCAGCCAGCGCAGTTGGACGGTCGAACTCGCGCCGTTCGCACTCGCCCTTCTCCCGGTCACACAGGAGCAGTACGCCCGGGTCACCGGCGAGCGGCCCAGCTCCGCGCGGGGCGACCGGCTCCCCGTGGAGACCGTGTCGTGGCAGGACGCGGTGCTCTTCTGCAACGCCCTGTCACGGGAAGAGGGCTTGACGCCCGTGTACGGCGTCGACGGGGAGGCCGTCGTACGGGAGACCGCCGCCGATGGTTACCGCCTCCCGACCGAGGCCGAATGGGAGTACGCGTGCCGGGCCGGGACGAGCGGCCCCCGGTACGGACCGCTCGACGACATCGCCTGGCACCGCGGCAACTCCGGGGAGCGACCCCACGAACCGGGCGGCCGACTGCCCAACCCGTGGGGCCTGCACGACATGCTGGGCAATGTGTGGGAGTGGTGCTGGGACCTCTACGACCCCGAGGTCTACGGCACCTACCGAGTACTGCGCGGTGGCGGATGGTTCGACGAGCACTGGAGTTGCCGTGCTTCGGTACGGCGCCGAAGCCATCCGACCTTCCGCGTCGACGACGTGGGCTTCCGCGTCGCCCGGTCGCCCATGACGAGTTGAGAGCCCGTCGCCCCAACTACCCGTGCGCCGCCGCCAGATGCCTGGCCAGTCGCGGTGAAGCGAACTCCGTGCCGCACACGAACCGCATCACCGGGCCGTACGACGACGCGGCCGGGAGACCGGTGAAGTAGACCCCCGGCACGGAGGACACATACCCGGCGCCGAGCTTCGGTGTGCCGCGGCTGACCGCGAGTTGGGTGCGCAACTCGTGGCCCAGGAAGTCCATCGCGGCGATGTCGACGCGGTAGCCCGTGGCCGCGATGACATGGTCGGCGGTGAATTGCTGCGTGCCGCCGCCGGGGGTGGCGACGGTCAGCTCGGGGGTGCCGGTCGTCGCGTCCGCCCGGATGATCCGGTCGACCTCGCTGACCTGCACCTTGCCCTCGAACCGGTCCTTCAGCCACCAGGCGCCGAGCGGGCCCAGCACCCGGCGGACCAGGTAGTGGCGGGTCTCCTCGGGCAGATAGCGGTACGGGTGGGGGTAGTAGCTGAGGGCCCAGAGCGACCAGGCGCGGCCGAACGGGGACTCGGGGCGCAGCCTGGGCTGGTCCCAGGGCGGTGCGCCGAACGCGACCCGGCCGCGTCCGCGCGAGACGATACGGACCTGTGCGCCGGCCTCCGCCGCCAGCGCCGCCGTCTCCAGCGCGGACTGGCCGGCGCCGACGACGATCAGCTCCTTGCCCTTGAAGCCGCTGAGGTCGTGGTGCTGGGAACTGTGCGAGACGGGTCCGGTGGGTGCGGGGCCGTCGGCCGCCGCTGCCGCCAGCTCCGGCGGCAGGTGGGCCAGGCCGTAGAGGCCGGTCGCGACGACGACCGCCCGGGCGGTGAACAACTCCCCCGAGTCCAGCTTGAGTTCGAAGCCTCCGCCCTTGTTGCGGTCCACGGACACCACCCGGACCCGCTCCAGCTCGGGCACCAGTTTCCGCTGGAACCACTCGCCGTAGCCGATGAAGGTCTCCACCGGGATGATGTCCTCGTCGGTGACCAGGCGGGGGATGCCGGCCGCGTCGCAGTAGTCGACGAGGTTGTGGCCGGGCTGCGGGGCGTCGAGGTTGGAGGCGACGGGGGTCGACTTCAGGAGCATCCCGGCGGGCATGTGGTCACGCCAACTGACCATGGGCTCGCCGAAGACACGGACCGGGATGCCGCGCGCCTTCAGATGCGCGGCGGTGGACAGGCCGAACGGCCCGGCGCCGATGACTGCTACCGGTTGAATCACGAAGTCCCTCCCCAGGACGTCAATTCGTCACTTCGTGCTGGAACTGATGGTGCTGATGGTGCTGCCGCTGGAGCCTTTGCCTCAGCCGCTGTTGGTGCCGTTGCCGCGGCGATTGGAGCGCCACAGCTGATACAGGTGCTTCGCGCCTGGCCGCACGAAGCGGGCGAGCATCGTGAAGAACGGCCGCAGGTCGTCACCCGCGAGCCAGGCCAGCTCGGTCCCGCTCGCCTTCGCCGGCGCGTGCGGCGTCGTATAGCCACTGCGGCGGTAGGCGAGGAGGGCGGGCAGGTCGATGTTCTCCACGATGTACCGATGGCCGGCGCGCTGTTCCCCCTCCGGGACGGAGCGGCCGGTCAGGTCGAGGTGCATGGCGCGGACGACGTCCACCCCCGACTCGTTCTCGAAGAGCCGGAACTGGGCGCCCATGCGGGGGTTGAAGTCGAGCAGCTTGTACCGGCCGTCGCGCCGGTCGAAGCGCAGGTCGAGGTCGATGATTCCGGTGAAGCCGATCTGCTTGATGAAACGTGCGGCGATGTCCGCGAGTTCCGGATTGTCGACCACGTACGCGTTTGCCGTCATCCCCGCGTGCGGCGGCCAGGAGCGGACCTTGACGCCGGTGAACAGGGCGAGCGGGGTGGAGTCCTGGTCGAAGTAGGCGTGCACGATCCAGTCCTCGGCCTCCTCTCTCGGCAGGTACTCCTGGAGGATCACGCCGGGGTGCTCGCCCCAGTCGCGGGCGAGCGCGAGCAGTCCCTCGCGGGTCGGGATCCTGGTCGTGCCGTTCACCGCGGGCCGGGAGCGTCGTACGAACGCCTCCCTGTTCTTGGCCACGATCGGGAAGCGGGCCTTCTCCGCGAAGTCCACGATGTCGTCGTAGGACTGCGGGAAGGCGGCCGAGGGGCTGGGTATGCCGTGTTCCACGCAGAGTTCGTGCAGCCCCTGCTTGCTGGCGAGGTGTCGGGGCAGCTTCGGTTCCACGCGCGGGAAGAGGAAGCGGTGGCCGAGCGCGTCCTGGTGCTCGGCGATCAGGACCGCGGCCTCCTCGTCGGTGGGTATGAGGACGGCGGGACGGCCGATGCGGCGCCCGATGCGCAGCAGGCCCTCCACCAGTCGCTCGGGTTCCTCGGTGCCGGTCGTCGGCCAGACGAACGCGCGCTCCAGATAACGGGACGCGGCCGCCGGCGTGTAACGGTCCTCCGTGATCGCATACATCGGCACGCCGAGGCGGCCCAGACTGCGGATCGCGCCCACCCCGCCGTGATGCAGCGGATAGTCGCCGAATTTCACGATCAGGCCCGGCACCTCGCGATCGGCCTCGAAAGGCACACCGCTGGTGCTGTCGGCCACGGGTCCCCCCACGTGTCCCCCCTACGGACCGGACCCACCCCGTCCGTGTCCCCCAAAGGACGCTAAGCCGGAATTGCCGCCTCCGACAAGACCTATTCGGACATTGCGAACTCTTTATGCACTGTCGGTCACCGCCGATCACCGCTGATCGCTGCCGGTCCGGGCAACGCACCCGTAACGTGTGGCGCGGCCACATGCGAGTTCGCAGGAAAGCAGTCACGAGAGCGAGGCAGCACCCATGCCCCCCTTCGATCTTCCCGAGGGCGACCCCTTCGGTCCGCACAACCTTCCGTACGGCGTCTTCTCTCCGGTCGGCTCGGACCGGCGGACCGTGGGCGTCCGGTTCGGCGACCAGGTGCTCGACGCGGGCGCGGCGGCACAGGCGCTCGGTTCGCCCTACGTCTCGCTCCTCGCACACCCCACGCTGGGCCCGCTGCTCGCCGCGGGCCGCACGGCCTGGTCGGACGTCCGGCGCGCGCTGACCGCGTGGGTGACGGTGCCCTCCCACCAGGAGACGATCGCCCCGCACCTCCACCCGCTCTCCGCGGTGACCCTGCATCTGCCCTTCGAGGTCGCGGACTACGTCGACTTCTACGCCTCCGAGAACCACGCCCGGAACGTCGGCCGCATCTTCCGCCCCGACGCGCCGGACTCCCTGACCCCCAACTGGAAGCACCTGCCGATCGGTTACCACGGCCGCTCCGGCACGGTCGTGGTCTCGGGCACGGATGTCGTACGACCGTCCGGGCAGCGCAAGGCCCCGGCCGACCCCGCGCCCGTCTTCGGTCCGTCCGTCCGCCTGGACATCGAGGCGGAGGTCGGCTTCGTGGTGGGAGTGCCGTCGACGATGGGCGAGCCGGTGGGCCTCGCCGACTTCCGCGAGCACGTGTTCGGTCTCTGCCTCCTCAACGACTGGTCGGCACGCGACATCCAGGCCTGGGAGTACGTCCCCCTCGGCCCGTTCCTCGGGAAGTCCTTCGCCACGTCGGTGTCGGCGTGGATCACCCCGCTGGACGCGCTGGAGGAGGCGCGGGTGGCGCCGCCGGAGCGCACGGAGCCGCTGCTGCCTTACCTGGACGACAGCGAGGACGAACCCGGCGGCTACGACCTCCGTATCTCCGTCGCGATCAACGGTCACCCGGTGTCCGAGCCGCCCTTCTCCACCATGTACTGGACGGCCGCCCAGCAGCTCGCCCAGATGACGGCCAACGGCGCCTCCCTGCGCACCGGCGACCTGTACGGCTCGGGCACGGTCAGCGGGCCGGCCGAACGCGAGCGCGGTTCACTGCTGGAGCTGACCTGGAACGGCCGGGACACCCTCGAACTCCCGGACGGCAAGCGGACGTTCCTGGAGGACGGCGATGTCGTGACCCTGTCGGCGTGGGCCCCGGGCGCGAACGGGACGCGGGTGGGTCTGGGCGAGGTCACCGGACGGATCGTGGCACGGGACTGAGGGGGAGTGCGCGGCGGGCTCGGCGGGCGGGGCGGCTGGTCCGGTGCTCCCCGTACACCTGACTCCGGCCGCCCGTGCAGTCATACTGACGGCGGGCGGCACACAGGTCGTGCGCCGGCCCTCGGGTACAGCCGCACCCGCATTTTCTGTTGTTTTCTCTGTCCCTGTTCCTCCGTCTGTTTCCTCTGCTGACCAGGATCCGGAGCCCGTGGCATGACTGTCTGCCTGCTCCTGCTGAGCGTCGTCGCCCTCGCGGCCGCCGTGCCGGCTCCGCGTGCGCTGACCCGTGCCGTGTGGCCCGAGCGGGAACCCGTGGTCGGCCTGTGGGCGTGGCAGTGCCTGGTCGCGACGGTCCTGCTGTGCTGTCTGGCCGCCCTCGTGCTGGGCGCCGCGGCCGTCTTCCACACGGTCCGCGACCATGTCTTCGCCCCCGCTCCGCCCGCCGTCACCGCGGCCTACGACCTCTCCGCCGCCCCCGCCTGGGCCGTCGCGCTGACCCTGTCGCTGGCGTGCGGCGCCGCCTGGACGACCGCGATGCTGGCCCGCGAACTCGCCGAGGCCCGGCGCCGGCGCGGCCAGGCCCGCGCGCATCTTCGGGAGCGCGCCCCCGACCTGCCCGCCGGACTGCCCCCGGCGCGCGGTCCGCTCCTCGTCCTGGAGGACGAGTACCCGGACGCCTGGTGGATGCCCGGCCATCCGCCCCAACTCGTCGTCACCACGGGCGCGTTGCACCGGCTCACCGGCCACCAGCTCGACGCGGTCCTCACCCACGAACGCGGTCACGCCCGCGCCCACCACGACTGGCTGCTGCATCTGTCGACCGCGCTGGCCTCCGGTTTCCCGCACGTCCCGCTGTTCGCCCACTTCTGCGACCAGACCCACCGCCTGGTGGAACTCGCCGCCGACGACGCCGCGTCCCGCCAATGCGGCCACCTGACCACGGCGTTGGCCCTGATCGAACTCAACAACCACCGCGGCGTCCTCTCCTGCGCCTCCAGCCACCGCCTCCTCGGCGAACGCGTCGACCGCCTCCTGACCCCCCGCCCCCGCCTGGACCGCCGCCGCCGCGCCCTGACGACAACGGTGGCGTCCCTGGTCCCCCTGCTTCCGCTGCTGATCGTGTTCGCACCGGGGTTGACGGCGTTGAGCTGAGGCCGGCGGCTTGCGGGACACGCCAGACGGCACCCGACACTCGACACCCACCCGAGAGTGTCCGCGCGCCCCTCGCCACGGCGACCACCGACTCGGACGCGGACGCGGACGCGGACGTGGACGTCAGGGCGTACGCGACCCGTGCGCTGCAGCGGGGAGCCTCAACCCCGACCGGCTACATCCAGTCCTCGGGCTCCGGCTCCTCATCCATCTCCGGCCAGTAGTCCGGACCGGGATCACGGTCATCCGCCGCCCGGGCCGGTGCGGGTACCGAACCCTGCGCCGGGCCCGCGCCGGGCGCCCCGCCCAGCGAGGCCAGCACCCCGATCACGCCCTCCCCGTACGTCGCCAGCTTCTTCTCGCCGACCCCACTGATCTCCCCCAACTGCCCCACCGACGTGGGCCATACCGTCGCGATCTCCCGGAGCGTGGCGTCATGGAAGATGACGTACGCCGGGACGCCCTGCTCACGGGCCTGTTCCGCACGCCAGGCGCGCAGGGCCTCGAAGGCGGGCCGCAGGGACTCGGGCAGTTCGACCGCCGCGGCCTTCGCCTTGCGCTCGCCCCTGCCGGAGGAACCCGACCGCGAACTCGCCGGTTTCTTCGGCTCCTTGCGCAGCGGCACCTCCCGCTCGCGCCGCAGCACCGTCCCGCTCGCCTCGGTGAGCACCAGCGTGCCGTACTCCCCCTCGACCGCGAGCAGCCCCTGCGCGAGCAACTGCCGTACGACACCCCGCCATTCGCCCTCGCCCAGGTCCTCGCCGATGCCGAACACGGAGAGCTGGTCGTGGTCGAACTGGATCACCTTGGCCGTCCGGCGTCCCATGAGGATGTCGACGATCTGCACGGCGCCGAACTTCTGGCCCCGCTCCCGCTGCAGCCGCACCACCGTCGACAGCACCTTCTGCGCCGCGACCGTGCCGTCCCAGGTCTCCGGCGGGACGAGGCAGGTGTCGCAGTTGCCGCAGGCCGCCGCGTCCGGGTCCTGCCCGAAGTAGGCGAGCAGTTGGCCGCGCCGGCACTGCGCCGTCTCGCACAGCGCGAGCATGGCCTCCAGGTGGGCGGCGGCCCGGCGGCGGAACGCCTCGTCACCCTCGCTGGACTGGATCATCTTGCGCTGCTGTATGACGTCGTTGAGGCCGTACGCCATCCAGGCCGTGGAGGGCATGCCGTCGCGGCCGGCGCGGCCCGTCTCCTGGTAGTAGCCCTCGACGGACTTGGGCAGGTCGAGGTGGGCGACGAACCGTACGTCCGGCTTGTCGATGCCCATGCCGAAGGCGATGGTCGCGACGACGATCAGGCCGTCCTCGCGCAGGAACCGGGACTGGTGCGCCGCGCGTGTGCCCGAGTCGAGGCCCGCGTGGTACGGCACCGCCTCGATGCCGTTGCGCGACAGGAACTCGGCGGTGGCCTCGACGGACTTGCGGGACAGGCAGTACACGATGCCCGCGTCGCCCGCGTGCTCCTCGCGCAGGAAGCTCAGCAACTGCTTCTTGGGGTCGGCCTTCGGCACGATCCGGTACTGGATGTTGGGCCGGTCGAAGCTCGCCACGAAGTGCCGGGCGTCCGGCATCTTCAGCCGCTGGGTGATCTCCTGGTGCGTCGCGTCCGTGGCCGTCGCCGTGAGCGCGATCCGCGGGACGTCCGGCCAGCGCTCGCCCAGCAGGGAGAGGGAGAGGTAGTCGGGCCGGAAGTCGTGGCCCCACGAGGACACGCAGTGCGCCTCGTCGATCGCGAACACCGAGATCTTGCCGCGCGAGAGCAGGTCCAGGGTGGAATCGAGGCGCAGCCGCTCCGGCGCCAGATAGATCAGATCCAGCTCACCGGCCAGGAACTCGGCCTCGACCAGGCGCCGCTCCTCGAAGTCCTGCGTGGAGTTCATGAACCCGGCGCGCACGCCCAGCGCCCGCAGCGCGTCCACCTGGTCCTGCATCAGCGCGATCAGCGGGGAGACGACGACACCCGTACCAGCTCTGACCAGGGACGGAATCTGGTAGCACAGCGACTTGCCGCCGCCGGTCGGCATGAGGACCACGGCGTCGCCGCCGGCCACCACATGCTCGATGACCTCCTCCTGCGCGCCGCGGAAGCTGTCGTATCCGAAGACGCGGTGGAGCGTGGCCAGCGCCTCGCTCTCGCCGTGTGCCGCCGGCGTCCGTACTTCGGTCGTCACAACCGTCCCGCCCATCCCGTGCATCGCTCGTCCCCCATACGTCGTCCCTCGACCACTGCGTCCACGATAGGCGTCCGGACTGACAGCGTCGGAGTTATCCACAGGCCGGTGGCGACGATGGTTCGGTGACCGGGTGTGGTCAGTCGAATGGCTCCCGTCACATGGCGCGACCGGTACGGCCGGAACATGCTGCTCGGGCGGGACCGCGGAGGCCCGCCATGCCCCCGAAGGGACGGCGCGCCGTGTGTGCGGCCGCCTCCCGAAAGTCCAAGGAGCCTCACCATGTCCCCTCGGCCCCTGCAGAACGCCGTCAAGGCCGCCGGCGCGGTGGCGACGGCCGCGGCCTTCGCGCTGACCGCCGCCCCGGCCCACGCCGCGTCCGATCCCGACCCGTCGGTGTGGACCACGCTGAGCAAGACGTACCAGGCCACCTCGAAGTACGGGTACGAGGGGTTCGCCAAGGCCGGCGGCTATGCACGCACCGACGTCTGTGTCGCCGACCCGACCGAGGGCGGCATGGGCTACCACTACGTCAACCCGGCGAACATCGGCTCACTCGATCCGGCGAAGCCCGCGGCCCTGGTGTACGCGGACGGGTCCGACTTCGTCGAGGGCCGCAGGCTGGTCGCGGTGGAATGGGTGGTGAAGGACACGGGGCAGGCCGCGCCGACGTTGTTCGGGCAGACCTTCCAGAAGAACCAGCTCCCCGGCTACTTCACGCTCCACGCCTGGATCTACAAGCCCAACCCCTCGGGTCTGTTCGCGGCCTGGAACCCCGAGGTGACCTGCCCGAAGGCCTGACCGCGCATACGCGAAGGCCCCGGCTCCCTTCATGGGGGGCCGGGGCCTTCACCTTGCGCTCAGCGGACGAAGATCCCCGCCTGGTTGGCCAGGTCCAGGAAGTACTGCGGGGCCACACCGAGGACGAGCGTGGCCGCCACGGCCACCCCGATCGTCGCCATGGTCAGCGGGGACGGCACCGCGACGGTGGGTCCGTCCGGCCTCGGCTCGCTGAAGAACATGAGCACGATCACTCGGATGTAGAAGAACGCCGCGATAGCGGAGGAGAGCACACCGACCACGACCAGCGGGGCCGCTCCGCCCGCCGCAGCCGCCTTGAACACGGCGAACTTCCCGGCGAAGCCGGCCGTCAGCGGGATGCCCGCGAAGGACAGCAGGAACACCGCGAAGACCGCCGCGACCAGCGGCGAACGCCGCCCGAGCCCCGCCCACTTGGACAGGTGCGTCGCCTCGCCGCCGGCGTCCCGCACGAGGGTGACGACCGCGAAGGCGCCGATCGTCACGAACGAGTACGCGCCCAGGTAGAACAGGACCGACGAGACGCCGTCCCGGGTGGTCGCGATGACACCGGCGAGGATGAAGCCCGCGTGCGCGATCGACGAGTACGCCAGCAGCCGCTTGATGTCGGTCTGGGTGATCGCGACGATCGCGCCGCCCAGCATCGTGATGATGGCCACCGCCCACATGACCGGCCGCCAGTCCCAGCGCAGGCCCGGCAGCACGACGTAGAGGAGCCGGAGCAGCGCTCCGAAGGCGGCCACCTTGGTCGCTGCGGCCATGAAGCCGGTGACCGGGGTCGGCGCGCCCTGGTAGACGTCGGGCGTCCACATGTGGAACGGCACCGCGCCCACCTTGAACAGCAGCCCCATGACGATCATCGCGCCGCCGATGAGCAGCAGCGCGTCGTTGCCCATGGTGTCCGCGAGGGCCGGGTCGACGTTGGTGATGGAGCCGTCGACGACCTGCGCGATCGTGCCGTACGACATCGAGCCCGCGTAGCCGTAGAGCAGCGCGATGCCGAACAGGGTGAACGCGGAGGCGAAGGCGCCGAGCAGGAAGTACTTGACCGCTGCCTCCTGCGACAGGAGCCGCTTGCGGCGGGCCAGGGCGCACAGGAGGTAGAGCGGGAGCGAGAAGACTTCCAGGGCCACGAACAGGGTCAACAGGTCGTTGGCCGACGGGAAGACCAGCATGCCGGAGACCGCGAAGAGCAGCAGCGGGAAGACCTCGGTGGTGGTGAACCCGGCCTTGACGGCGGCCTTCTCGCTGTCGCTGCCGGGCACGGAGGCGCCCTGCGCGGCGAAGGAGTCGACCCGGTTGCCGTGCGCCTCCGGGTCGAGGCGCCGCTCCGCGAAGGTGAACAGGCCGACCAGTCCGGACAGCAGGATCACGCCCTGGAGGAACAGGGACGGTCCGTCGACCGCGATCGCGCCCATCGCGGCGATGTGCGCCTTGGTGGTGCCGTACCCGTCCGCCGCGAGCGCCACGACCGCCGCGAAGGCGGCGCAGAGTGCTACGGCGGACACGAACACCTGGGCGTAGTAACGGGACTTGCGCGGGACGAACGCCTCGACCAGCACCCCGATGAGGGCCGCGCCGAGGATGATCAAGGTGGGCGACAATTGCCCGTACTCGATCTTCGGCGCGTCGATCTTCGAGATCGGGTCGGCCGCGGTTGCCGCCGTTGTCCACAGGCTGTGGACGGCTGTTGCGCTCACTTGGCCGCCTCCACCGAGGGCTTGGGATCCTTCTTGTGTACGTCGGACAGGGTCTGCTTGACCGACGGGTTCACGATGTCCGTGACGGGCTTCGGGTAGACGCCCAGGAAGATCAGCAGCACGATCAGCGGGGCGACGACCAGGAGTTCACGTGGTCGCAGGTCCGGCATCGCGGCGACCTCGGGCTTCACCGGGCCGGTCATCGTCCGCTGGTAGAGGACGAGGGTGTAGAGCGCGGCGAGGACGATGCCGAAGGTGGCGATGATGCCGATCGCCGGGTAGCGCGTGAACGTGCCGACCAGGACCAGGAATTCACTCACGAAGGGCGCGAGTCCCGGCAGCGACAGGGTGGCCAGGCTGCCGATCAGGAAGGTGCCGGCGAGCACCGGGGCCACTTTCTGCACCCCTCCGTAGTCGGCGATCAGACGCGAGCCGCGCCGCGAGATCAGGAATCCGGCGACGAGCATCAACGCGGCCGTGGAAATACCGTGGTTGACCATGTAGAGCGTCGCCCCGGACTGGCCCTGGCTGGTCATCGCGAAGATGCCCAGGATGATGAACCCGAAGTGCGAGATCGACGCGTACGCCACCAGCCGCTTGATGTCCCGCTGGCCGACCGCGAGCAACGCCCCGTAGATGATGCTGATCAGGGCGAGGACGAGGATGACGGGCGTCGCCCACTTGCTGGCCTCCGGGAACAGCTGGAGGCAGAAGCGGAGCATCGCGAAGGTGCCGACCTTGTCGACGACCGCCGTGATGAGCACGGCGACCGGC
Organism: Streptomyces sp. NPDC051576; assembly: GCF_040681835.1. NCBI lineage: Bacteria > Bacillati > Actinomycetota > Actinomycetes > Kitasatosporales > Streptomycetaceae > Streptomyces > Streptomyces sp. NPDC051576. The sequence goes on along the minus strand of NZ_JBFAZO010000001.1, from coordinate 190,359 downwards.
GCGGTGGACTCCTGCATCGCGTTGGGCAGCCAGGTGTGCAGCGGCCAAAGGGGCGCCTTCACCGCGAAGGCGAAGAAGAAGCCCAGGAACAGCCAGCGTTCGGTGTTGGTCGCCATGTGCAGCGAGCCGTTGGCACGCGCCTGCGCGATCTCCGCGAGCGAGAAGTTCCCGGCCACCACGTAGAGGCCGATCACGGCCGCCAGCATGATGAGCCCGCCGACCAGGTTGTAGAGCAGGAACTTGACGGCGGCGTACGACCGTTGGGTGGCCGCCGCCTCGTCGCCGTGCTGGTGGGCCCGGTCCCCGAAGCCGCCGATGAGGAAGTACATCGGGATCAGCATGGCTTCGAAGAAGATGTAGAAGAGGAAGACGTCGGTGGCCTCGAAGGAGATGATCACCATCGCCTCCACCGCCAGGATGAGCGCGAAGAAGCCCTGGGTGGGCCGCCAGCGCTTGCTGCCGGTCTCCAGCGGGTCGGCGTCGTGCCAGCCGGCCAGGATCACGAAGGGGATCAGCAGGGCGGTGAGCGCGATGAGCGCCACCGCGATGCCGTCCACGCCCAGTTCGTAGCGGACGCCGAAGGCCTTGATCCAGGCGTGGGACTCGGTGAGTTGGTAGCGGTCGCCGTCCGGGTCGAAGCGCACCAGGACGGTGATGCCCAGCGCGAGCGTCGCCAGTGAGACGAGCAGCGCCAGCCATTTGGCGGCGGTGCGCCGCGCGGCCGGGACGGCGGCCGTGGCGACCGCCCCGAGCGCCGGGAGCGCCGCCGTCGCTGTCAGGAGAGGAAAGGACATCGGTATCAGACCGCCCTCATCAGCAGGGTCGCGGCGACGAGGATGGCCGCACCGCCGAACATCGAGACCGCGTACGACCGCGCGTAGCCGTTCTGCAGCTTGCGCAGCCTTCCGGAGAGGCCGCCCATGGAGGCCGCCGTGCCGTTGACGACGCCGTCGACCAGGGTGTGGTCGACGTAGACCAGGGATCGGGTGAGGTGTTCTCCGCCGCGCACCAGGACGACGTGGTTGAAGTCGTCCTGGAGGAGGTCGCGGCGGGCTGCCCGGGTGAGCAGCGACCCGCGCGGGGCGACGGCCGGGACCGGGCGGCGGCCGTACTGCGCCCAGGCGATCGCGACACCGACGATCAGGACCGCCATGGTGGCCAGGGTGACCGTCAGGGCGCTGACCGGGGAGTTGCCCTCCTCGTGGCCGGTGATGGGCTCCAGCCAGTGCAGGAAGCGGTTCCCGATCCCGAAGAAGGCGCCCGCGCCGACCGAGCCGATCGCCAGCACCATCATGGGGATGGTCATGGTCCTCGGGGACTCGTGCGGGTGCGGCTCGTTGCCGTTCTCGTCGGGCTGCCAGCGCTTCTCTCCGAAGAACGTCATCAGCATCACGCGCGTCATGTAGTACGCCGTGATGGCCGCGCCCAGCAGGGCCGCGCCGCCGAGGATCCAGCCCTCGGTGCCGCCCTTGGCGAAGGCCGCCTCGATGATCTTGTCCTTGGAGAAGAAGCCGGACAGGCCCGGGAAGCCGATGATGGCGAGGTAGCCGAGGCCGAAGGTGATGAACGTGATCGGCATGTACGAGCGGAGGCCGCCGTACTTGCGCATGTCGACCTCGTCGTTCATCCCGTGCATGACGGAGCCGGCGCCGAGGAAGAGCCCGGCCTTGAAGAAGCCGTGCGTCACCAGGTGCATGATCGCGAAGACGTAGCCGATGGGGCCGAGGCCGGCGGCGAGCACCATGTAGCCGATCTGCGACATGGTCGAGCCCGCGAGGGCCTTCTTGATGTCGTCCTTCGCGCAACCGACGATCGCACCGAACAGGAGCGTGACGGCGCCGACGACGGTGACGACGAGCTGTGCGTCGGGCGCCGCGTTGAAGATCGCTCCGGAGCGGACGATCAGGTACACGCCCGCGGTCACCATGGTCGCCGCGTGGATGAGGGCGGAGACCGGGGTCGGGCCCTCCATCGCGTCGCCGAGCCAGGACTGGAGGGGCACCTGGGCGGACTTGCCACAGGCGGCGAGCAGCAGCATCAGGGCGATGCCGGTGAGCTTGCCCTCGGAGGCGTCACCGACGTGGCTGAGGACCGGGCCGAAGGCGAAGGTCCCGAACGTCGTGAACATCAGCATGATGGCGATCGACAGGCCCATGTCGCCGACCCGGTTGACCAGGAAGGCCTTCTTCGCGGCGGTGGCCGCGCTGGGCTTGTGCTGCCAGAAGCCGATCAGCAGGTAGGAGGCGAGACCGACGCCCTCCCAGCCGACGTACAGCAGAAGGTAGTTGTCGGCGAGTACGAGGATCAGCATCGCCGCGAGGAACAGGTTCAGATAGCCGAAGAAGCGGCGGCGGCGCTCGTCGTGCTCCATGTACCCGACCGAGTACAGGTGGATCAGCGAGCCGACACCGGTGATCAGCAGGACGAAGGTCATCGACAGCTGGTCGAGGCGGAAGGTGACGTCCGCCTGGAAGCCCTCGACGGGGACCCAGGTCCACAGGTGCTGCATGAGCGTCCGGTGCTCGGCGTTCTTCCCCAGCAGGTCGGTGAAGAGGACGACACCGATCACGAAGGAGGCGGACGACAGGAGCGTGCCGATCCAGTGGCCGACGGCGTCGAGCCGCCGGCCGCCGCACAGCAGTACGGCCGCTCCGAGCAGAGGCGCCGCTACCAGCAGCGCAATCAGGTTCTCCACGATTCAGCGACCCCTCAGAGCTTCATCAGGCTGGCGTCGTCGACCGAGGCCGAGTGGCGGGAACGGAACAGCGACACGATGATCGCGAGCCCGACCACGACCTCCGCGGCGGCGACGACCATCGTGAAGAAGGCGATGACCTGACCGTCGAGGTTGCCGTGCATCCGGGAGAAGGTGACGAACGCGAGGTTGCAGGCGTTGAGCATCAGCTCGACGCACATGAAGACGACGATCGCGTTCCGCCTGATCAGTACGCCGGTGGCGCCGATCGTGAACAACAGGGCGGAGAGATAGAGGTAGTTGACGGGGTTCACTTCGACGCCTCCTCGGTCCGCTTGAGGTTCGCCGGTTCGATCTCGGTGCGCTCCAGGCGCTCCTCGGCGCGCTGCTCCAGGGCCCGCAGGTCGTTCAGCGCCTGGCTGGACACGTCACGGATCTGGCCGCGGTCGCGGAGCGTCTTGCTGACCGTCAGCTCGGACGGGGTGCCGTCCGGGAGCAGGCCCTGGACGTCCACCGCGTTGTGCCGGGCGTAGACGCCGGGGGCGGGGAGCGGCGGGACGTGCTTGCCCTCGCGGACGCGCTGTTCGGACAGCTCGCGCTGCGTCTTGGCCCGCTCGGTGCGCTCGCGGTGGGTGAGCACCATGGCGCCGACGGCGGCCGTGATCAGCAGGGCGCCGGTGATCTCGAAGGCGAAGACGTACTTGGTGAAGATGAGGGCTGCGAGGCCCTCCACGTTGCCGTTCGCGTTGGCCGTGCCCAGGCCGTCGAACTGGTTGAGGGAGGCGTTGCCGATGCCCGCGAACAGCAGGATGCCGAAGCCGAGCCCGCAGAGAAGGGCAAGCCAGCGCTGGCCCTTGATGGTCTCGGTCAGGGAGTCCGCCGCCGTGACGCCGACCAGCATCACCACGAACAGGAACAGCATCATGATCGCGCCGGTGTAGACGACGATCTGTACGACGCCCAGGAAGTAGGCGCCGTTGGCGAGGTAGAACACCGCCAGGATGATCATGGTCCCGGCGAGGGAGAGGGCGCTGTGCACGGCCCTCTTCATGAGGACGGTGGACAGGGCGCCGATCACCGCGACCGTGCCGAGGACCCAGAACTGGAAGGCCTCCCCGGTGGAGGTGGAGTAGGCGGCGGCGAACTGCGCGCTCATGCCTCCACCCCCTCTTCCTCTGGCTTCTCGCCCTTGGAGACGGCGACTTGGGGCACCGTGCCGGGTGCGGCCTCCGTCACCAGGCCCCGGTAGTAGTCCTGTTCGTCCATCCCCGGGTAGATGGCGTGCGGGGTGTCGACCATCGTGTCTTCGAGGCCGGCCAGCAGCTGTTCCTTGGTGTAGATGAGGTTGGCGCGGCTGCTGTCGGCCAGCTCGAACTCGTTGGTCATCGTCAACGCGCGCGTGGGGCACGCCTCGATGCACAGGCCGCACAGGATGCAGCGGGCGTAGTTGATCTGGTAGACGCGGCCGTACCGCTCGCCCGGCGAGTAGCGCTCCTCGTCGGTGTTGTCGGCGCCCTCCACATAGATGGCGTCGGCGGGGCAGGCCCAGGCGCACAGCTCGCAGCCGACGCACTTCTCCAGGCCGTCCGGATGGCGGTTGAGCTGGTGCCGTCCGTGGAACCGGGGGGCGGTGGTCTTCTGCTGCTCCGGGTACTGCTCGGTCAGCCGCTTCTTGAACATGGCCTTGAAGGTCACGCCGAAGCCGGCCACCGGGTTCTGGAAACCGGGTTTGGTCTCCTTGGGCTCCTCAGCCATCGGACGCCTCCTTTCCATCCAGAGATCCGTCACTGCCAGTATCCGAGCCACCACTGACAATCAGCTCCCGCTCGCGTCGCGAGGGGCGCCGCGGCACCGGTGGCAACTCCTGTCCCGGCAGCGGCGGTACGGGGAATCCGCCCGCCATCGCGTCGAACCCGGCGGGTTCCTCGGCCGACTGAGCGGTCTCGTTCGCCTTCTGGCGGAACATGTCCGCGACGAAGGACAGCAACAGCAGGACGAGCACACCGCCGACGACGTAGAGGGTGATGTCGGCGAAGTCGTAGTTCTCGTTCTTGAGGGTCCGTACGGTCGCGACGAGCATCAGCCAGACCACGGAGACCGGGATGAGGACCTTCCAGCCGAGCTTCATCAACTGGTCGTAGCGCACGCGCGGGAGGGTGCCGCGCAGCCAGATGAAGAAGAACAGCAGCAGTTGGACCTTGATGACGAACCAGAGCATCGGCCACCAGCCGTGGTTCGCGCCCTCCCAGAAGGAGCTGATCGGCCACGGGGCCCGCCAGCCGCCCAGGAAGAGCGTGGTCGACACCGCGGAGACCGTCACCATGTTCACGTACTCGGCGAGCATGAAGAGCGCGAACTTGATGGACGAGTACTCGGTGTTGAAGCCGCCGACCAGGTCGCCCTCGGACTCCGGCATGTCGAAGGGGGCGCGGTTGGTCTCGCCGACCATCGTGATGATGTAGATGATGAAGGAGACCGGCAGCAGGATGATGTACCAGCGGTCGTGCTGTTGTTCAACGATCGCCGATGTGGACATCGACCCGGAGTAGAGGAACACCGAGGCGAACGCGGCGCCCATGGCGATCTCGTAGGAGATCATCTGCGCGCAGGACCGCAGGCCGCCCAGCAGCGGGTAGGTGGATCCGGAGCTCCAGCCCGCCAGGACGATGCCGTAGATGCCGACCGAGGCGACCGCGAGGATGTAGAGCATCGCGATCGGCAGGTCGGTGAGCTGCATCGTGGTGCGGTGGCCGAAGATCGAGACCTCGTTGTCGGCCGGTCCGAAGGGGATGACCGCGATCGCCATGAAGGCCGGGATGGCCGCGACGACCGGCGCGAGGATGTAGACCACCTTGTCCGCGCGCTTGACGATCAGGTCTTCCTTGAGCATCAGTTTCACGCCGTCGGCGAGCGACTGGAGCATGCCCCAGGGGCCGTGCCGGTTGGGGCCGATGCGCAGTTGCATCCAGGCGACGACCTTGCGTTCCCAGACGATCGAGAACAGCACGGTGATCATCAGGAAGGCGAAGCAGAACACCGCCTTGACGACGACCAGCCACCAGGGGTCGCGGCCGAACATGGAGAGGTCTTCGGCAGCGAGGTACGGGTACGGGCTCATGCCTCCACCTCCTTGGGGGCCTCGCTCGCGGGCGTGGCCGGGCCGATGCGGACGAGTGCGCCGGGCAGCGCCCCGGTGTCGGAGGCGACGCCCCCGCCGGTGGAGTTCAGCGGGAGCCAGACCACGCGGTCGGGCATCTCGGTGATCAGCAGCGGGAGTTCGACGGTTCCGGAGCTGCCGGTCACGGCGAGGGCGTCGCCGTCCTTGATGCCCGCCTCGGCGGCCGTCGCGGGCGACACGCGCGCGTGAGCGGCGTGCCGGGTACCGGCGAGTGCTTCGTCGCCCTCCTGGAGGGTCCCCTGGTCGAGCAGCAGGCGGTGCCCGGCGAGCACGGCCTCCCCGGCGGCCGGCCGGGGCAGCACGCCCGCGGTCTCCAGCGGTTCGGTGGCCCGCGGGCCGCTCCAGGCGCCCAACCGGTCCAACTCCGCGCGCGTGGTGCGCAGATCGGGCAGTCCCAGGTGTACGTCCATGGCGTCGGCCAGCATCTGCAGGACGCGCCCGTCGGTGGGCGCGAGGCGCCGGGTCATCTGGTCGGGCTTGAGCGCGGCGTCGAAGAAGCGGACCCTGCCCTCCCAGTTGAGGAAGGCACCCGCCTTCTCGGCGACCGCCGCGACCGGGAGGACGACGTCGGCGTGTTCGGTGACCTCGCTGGGCCGCAGTTCGAGCGAGACCAGGAAGCCCACTTCGTGCAGTGCCGCACGCGTGCGTGCCGGATCGGGCAGGTCGCCCGGGTCCACGCCCGCGACGAGCAGCGCCCGCAGCTCACCACCGGCGGCGGCCTCGACGATCTGGCCGGCGTCGCGGCCGTAGCGGTGCGGGAGTTCGGCGACGCCCCAGGCGGCGGAGACCTCCTCACGCGCGCGTGGATCGGTGGCCGGGCGTCCGCCAGGCAGCAGCGACGGCAGCGCACCCGCCTCGATCGCGCCCCGCTCCCCGGCCCGGCGCGGGATCCACACCAGGTGGGCACCGGTCGCGGACGCGGCCCGTACGGCGGCGGTGAGGCCTCCGGCGACGGCGGCCAGCCGCTCGCCGACGACGATGACCGCACCCTCGGCGCGCAGCGCCTCGGAGGCGCTGGCGCCGTCGTCCTCCAGGCCGAACCCGCTGGTGAGCGCGTCCAGCCACTCGGTCTCGGTGCCGGGAGCGGCCGGCAGCAGGACGCCGCCCGCCTTCTGCAGTCCGCGTGTGGCGTGGGTGGCGAGCGAGAACACTCGCTGCCCGTGTTTACGCGAGGCCTTGCGCAGCCGCAGGAAGACGCCGGGCGCCTCCTCCTCGGACTCGAACCCGACCAGCAGGACGGCGGGCGCCTTCTCCAGGGAGGTGTAGGTGACGCCCTCGCCGTCGAGGTCCCGGCCGTGGCCTGCGACCCGGGCGGCCAGGAAGTCGGCCTCCTCGCTGCTGTGCACGCGCGCGCGGAAGTCGATGTCGTTGGTGTCGAGCGCCACGCGCGCGAACTTGCTGTACGCGTAGGCGTCCTCGATGGTGAGCCGGCCGCCGGTCAGGACACCGGTGCGGCCGCGCGAGGCGAGCAGTCCCTGGGCGGCGATCTGCAGCGCCTCCGGCCAGGAGGCCGGGACGAGCTCGCCCTCGGGGTTGCGGATCAGCGGCGTCTCCAGCCGGTCGCGCTGCTGCGCGTACCGGAAGGCGAAGCGCCCCTTGTCGCAGATCCACTCCTCGTTGACCTCGGGGTCCACGGCCGCCAGGCGCCGCATGACCTTGCCGCGCCGGTGGTCGGTGCGGGTCGCGCAGCCTCCGGAGCAGTGCTCGCACACGGAGGGCGTGGAGACCAGGTCGAAGGGGCGGGAGCGGAATCGGTACGCCGCCGAGGTCAGCGCGCCCACCGGGCAGATCTGGATGGTGTTCCCGGAGAAGTACGACTCGAAGGGGTCGCCCTCACCGGTGCCGACCTGCTGCAGCGCGCCCCGCTCCAGCAGCTCGATCATCGGGTCACCCGCGATCTGGTTGGAGAACCGGGTGCAGCGGGCGCACAGCACGCACCGCTCGCGGTCGAGCAGCACCTGGGTGGAGATCGGGACCGGCTTCTCGTAGGTCCGCTTCTTCCCCTCGAAGCGGGACTCGGACTGGCCGTGCGACATCGCCTGGTTCTGCAGCGGGCACTCGCCGCCCTTGTCGCAGACCGGGCAGTCCAGCGGGTGGTTGATCAGGAGCAGTTCCATCACACCGTGCTGGGCCTTCTCGGCCACGGGCGAGCTGAGCTGGGTCTTGACGACCATGCCGTCCGTGCACGTGATCGTGCAGGACGCCATCGGTTTGCGCTGTCCCTCGACCTCGACGATGCACTGACGGCAGGCGCCGACCGGGTCGAGGAGGGGATGGTCGCAGAACCTGGGGATCTCGATGCCGAGTTGCTCGGCGGCGCGGATGACCAGGGTGCCCTTGGGCACGCTGATCTCGGCGCCGTCGATCGTCAGCGAGACGAGATCCTCCGGCGGGACCGCCGCCTCTCCCCCACCCGAGGGAGCGCTCGTGGTCACCGTCATGCGTTCACCTCCGTGCGGTCGGCCCAGGCCGTGGACTTGGCCGGGTCGAAGGGGCAGCCCCGGCCCGTGATGTGCTCCTCGTACTCCTCGCGGAAGTACTTGAGCGAGGAGAAGATCGGCGAGGCGGCGCCGTCGCCGAGGGCGCAGAAGGACTTGCCGTTGATGTTGTCGGCGATGTCGTTCAGCTTGTCGAGGTCGGACATCGAGCCCTTGCCGGCCTCGATGTCGCGCAGCAACTGCACGAGCCAGTACGTCCCTTCGCGGCACGGTGTGCACTTGCCGCAGGACTCGTGGGCGTAGAACTCGGTCCAGCGGGTGACGGCACGCACGACGCAGGTCGTCTCGTCGAAACACTGCAGAGCTTTTGTGCCGAGCATGGAACCCGCGGCACCCACTCCTTCGTAGTCAAGAGGGACGTCGAGGTGCTCGTCGGTGAACATCGGCGTGGAGGACCCGCCCGGCGTCCAGAACTTGAGGCGATGCCCGGCGCGCATCCCGCCGCTCATGTCGAGCAGTTGACGGAGTGTGATGCCGAGCGGCGCCTCGTACTGACCGGGACTGGTGACATGGCCGCTGAGCGAGTAGAGCGTGAAGCCCGGAGACTTCTCGCTGCCCATCGACCTGAACCATTCCTTGCCCTTTTGCAGAATCGCGGGAACTGACGCGATCGACTCGACGTTATTGACAACAGTTGGGCACGCATAGAGGCCCGCGACGGCAGGGAAAGGGGGACGGAGCCGCGGTTGACCACGGCGGCCTTCGAGCGAGTCGAGCAGTGCGGTCTCCTCACCGCAGATGTACGCGCCCGCGCCCGCGTGCACGGTGAGCTGGAGGTCGAGTCCGCTGCCCAGGATGTTCTCGCCGAGGAAGCCCGCCTCGTAGGCCTCACGCACGGCCTCGTGCAACCGCCGCAGTACTGGGACGACTTCACCCCGCAGATAGATGAAGGCATGCGAAGACCTGATGGCATAACACGCGATGACAATGCCCTCGATGAGGCTGTGCGGGTTCGCGAAGAGGAGCGGGATGTCCTTACAGGTCCCGGGCTCCGATTCGTCGGCGTTGACAACTAGATAGTGCGGTTTTCCATCCCCTTGAGGAATGAATTGCCATTTCATTCCGGTGGGGAAGCCCGCGCCACCGCGACCGCGCAGACCGGAGTCCTTCACATACGCGATGAGGTCGTCCGGCGACATGGCGAGCGCCTTGCGGAGCCCCTCGTATCCCTCGTGCCTCCGGTAGACGTCGAGAGTCCAGGACTCGTCCTCGTCCCAGAAGGCCGACAGCACGGGTGCGAGCAGCTTCTCGGGGCTGTGGTCTTTCAGTTCGGGTGCCAAGGTCATCACTCCCCCTCCTCGGCTACGGGCCCCGCCGGGTGGGCGGGGTCGGAGGCCGACGTGTCCTGCGGCGCGTCGTGCGAACTGAGGTGTTCGGTCGGCGGCTCGTTCTGCGGTGCGCCGGAGCCGCGCGGATGGACCACGCGCGCGGGTGCGGCCTCTCCCCTGGCCAGGCGGAGGCCCACCAGCGACGCGGGTCCCGCACCGCCGCTCGCCTCGACGGCCCCGGGCCGCTCGTCGGGGAAGCCGGCCAGGATCCGCGCGGTCTCCTTGAACGTGCACATCGGTGCCCCGCGCGTGGGTGCCACGGGTGCGCCCTCACGCAGGTCGTCGACGAGACGCCGGGCGCTGGCGGGGGTCTGGTTGTCGAAGAACTCCCAGTTGACCATCACGACGGGCGCGAAGTCGCAGGCCGCGTTGCACTCGATGTGCTCCAGGGTGACCTTGCCGTCGTCGGTGGTCTCACCGTTGCCGACGCCCAGGTGTTCCTGGAGGGACTCGAAGATCGCGTCGCCGCCCATCACCGCGCACAGCGTGTTGGTGCAGACCCCGACCTGGTAGTCGCCGCTCGGCCGGCGCCGGTACATGGAGTAGAAGGTCGCCACGGCCGCGACCTCGGCGGTGGTCAGCTCCAGCAGGTCCGCGCAGAACTGCTGTCCGGTGCGCGTGACATGACCCTCCTCCGCCTGCACGAGATGCAGCAACGGCAGGAGGGCCGAGCGGGAGTCCGGGTAGCGGGCGATGATCTCCCGCCCGTCGGCCTCCAGCCGGGCCCGGACGTCGTCCGGGTAGGCGGGCGCGGGCAGTTGGGGCATGCCCAGACTGACGCCCTGCTCCGAAGAACTGGTGGTCACCGGTCGACGCCTCCCATCACGGGGTCGATGGACGCGACGGCGACGATGACGTCGGCGACCTGGCCGCCCTCGCACATCGCCGCCATGGCCTGAAGGTTGGTGAAGGACGGGTCCCTGAAGTGGACCCGGTAGGGGCGGGTGCCTCCGTCGGACACGGCGTGCACCCCGAGTTCGCCCTTGGGCGACTCGACCGCCGCGTACGCCTGTCCCGGCGGCACGCGGAAGCCTTCGGTCACCAGCTTGAAGTGGTGGATCAGGGCCTCCATGGAGGTGCCCATGATCTTCTTGATGTGGTCGAGCGAGTTGCCCAACCCGTCCGGCCCCAGGGCGAGTTGGGCGGGCCAGGCGATCTTCTTGTCGGCGACCATGACCGGACCGGGCTGCAGCCGGTCCAGGCACTGCTCGACGATCCTGAGGGACTGGCGCATCTCCTCCAGGCGGACGAGGAAGCGGCCGTAGGAGTCACAGGTGTCGGCGGTCGGGATGTCGAAGTCGTAGGTCTCGTAGTCGCAGTAGGGCTGCGCCTTGCGCAGGTCGTGCGGCAGGCCGGTGGAGCGCAGGATCGGGCCGGTGGCGCCGAGGGCCATGCAGCCGGCCAGGTCGAGGTAACCGACGTCCTGCATACGGGCCTTGAAGATGGGGTTCCCGGTGGCGAGCTTGTCGTACTCCGGGAGGTTCTTCTTCATCTTCTTCACGAACTCGCGGATCTGGTCCACCGCGCCGGGCGGCAGGTCCTGGGCGAGTCCGCCGGGGCGGATGTACGCGTGGTTCATCCGCAGGCCGGTGACCAGCTCGTAGATGTCGAGAATCATTTCACGATCGCGGAATCCGTAGATCATGATCGTGGTGGCGCCGAGTTCCATACCGCCGGTGGCGATGCACACCAGGTGGGAGGACATCCGGTTCAGCTCCATCAGGAGCACCCGGATGATCTTCGCCCGCTCGGTGATCTGGTCCTCCACGCCGAGGAGTTTCTCGACGGCGAGACAGTAGGCCGTCTCGTTGAAGAAGGACGTCAGGTAGTCCATGCGCGTCACGAACGTGGTGCCCTGCGTCCACGTGCGGTATTCGAGGTTCTTCTCGATACCGGTGTGGAGGTAGCCGATGCCGCAGCGGGCCTCGGTGACCGTCTCGCCGTCGATCTCCAGGATCAGACGGAGCACACCGTGCGTGGAGGGGTGCTGGGGCCCCATGTTGACGACGATGCGCTCGTCGTCGGCCCGGTCCGCGGACTGGACGACCTCGTCCCAGTCGCCACCGGTGACCGTGTAGACGGTGCCCTCGGTGGTCTCACGGGCCGAAGCGGCGGATGCTGACTGCGTGCTCATGAGTACGACCTCCGCTGGTCCGGAGCCGGGATCTGGGCGCCCTTGTACTCGACGGGGATGCCGCCGAGGGGGTAGTCCTTGCGCTGCGGGTGGCCCTGCCAGTCGTCCGGCATCATGATCCGCGTCAGGGCCGGGTGACCGTCGAAGACGATCCCGAAGAAGTCATAGGTCTCGCGTTCGTGCCAGTCGTTGGTCGGATAGACGGAGACCAGGGACGGGATGTGCGGGTCGGCGTTCGGGGCACTGACTTCGAGGCGGATCAGCCGGTTGTGGGTGATCGAGCGCAGGTGGTAGACGGCGTGCAGCTCACGGCCCTTGTCGTGCAGGTAGTGGACCGCGCTGACGCCGGTGCAGAGTTCGAAGCGCAGGGCCGGGTCGTCGCGCAGGGTGCGGGCGACGCGGAGCAGATGCTCGCGTTCGACGTGGAAGGTGAGTTCGTCGCGGTCGACGACCGTCTTCTCGATCGCGTTGCCGGGCAGCAGGCCCTGTTCCTCCAGGGCGCCCTCCAGTTCGTCGGCGACCTCGTCGAACCAACCGCCGTAGGGCCGGCTCGCCGCTCCTGGGAGGCGGACCGAGCGGACCAGGCCGCCGTAACCGGATGTGTCGCCGCCGTTGCTGGCGCCGAACATCCCGCGCTGGACGCGGATCTCCTCACCGCCCTCGCCGCGCTGGCCGGGGAGGTTGGAGGCACTCAGGTCCTTCTCCGGATTGGCTCCGTTGATGCCGTTCGCGTCGCTCACCGCAGCAGGCCCTTCATCTCGATGGTGGGCAGGGCCTTGAGCGCCGCCTCCTCCGCCTCGCGGGCCGCCTCCTGGGCGTTCACACCGAGCTTGGAGGACTGGATCTTCTGGTGGAGCTTGAGGATCGCGTCCATCAGCATCTCGGGCCGTGGCGGGCAGCCCGGGAGATAGATGTCGACCGGGACGATGTGGTCGACGCCCTGCACGATCGCGTAGTTGTTGAACATGCCGCCCGACGAGGCACAGACCCCCATGGAGATCACCCACTTGGGGTTCGGCATCTGGTCATAGACCTGCCTGAGGACCGGCGCCATCTTCTGGCTGACCCGGCCCGCGACGATCATCAGGTCCGCCTGGCGGGGAGATCCGCGGAAGACCTCCATACCGAAGCGCGCCAGGTCGTAACGGCCGGCGCCGGTCGTCATCATCTCGATGGCGCAGCAGGCGAGGCCGAACGTGGCCGGGAAGACGGACGCCTTGCGCACCCAGCCCGCGGCCTGCTCGACGGTGGTCAGCAGGAATCCGCTCGGCAGTTTTTCTTCGAGTCCCATGTTCTAAGGCCCCTCAGTCCCATTCCAGGCCGCCGCGCCGCCATACGTACGCGTACGCGACGAAGACGGTGAGCACGAAGAGCAGCATCTCCACGAGCCCGAAAACACCCAGGGCGTCGAAGGTGACGGCCCAGGGGTAGAGGAAGACGATCTCGATGTCGAAGACGATGAAGAGCATCGCCGTCAGGTAGTACTTGATGGGGAAGCGCCCGCCGCCGGCCGGCGTGGGGGTCGGCTCGATGCCGCACTCGTACGCTTCGAGCTTGGCCCGGTTGTACCGCTTCGGACCGATCAGCGTGGCCATGACCACGGAGAAGATCGCAAAGCCTGCCCCGAGGGCTCCCAGTACGAGGATGGGCGCATACGCGTTCACCGCTCCTCGCTCCTCTCAGTCGGCACTGACTGCTGGCGATGGCGTCGGACTCACACCCGCCTCACACACCCCACAACTCCCGCCCGTCCCGGCGAAGATCGCGAACATGTGAAGCAGGTCACAAGCCCAACCGCTCCGCATCTTATGCCCGTCGCTCTGTGATCTGCGACACGGGGTATTACACAAGCTTTGTGATCTCCACCACCCGGCGAAGGATCACGGCGTCGAGCGGGCGGTGATCTTCGCACACGAAGCGCCCGAGCGATCACCAGAGGTGACATTTCCGCTCGTCACCACGGGCGAAGGGCAGCGTCTCAATATCAAGAGGCTTCCCTTGCATGCAAATTGGAGTTGGACGCGACGGCTTGATAGTGGGAGCCCGTTCACACGCCAGAGGGAGTCACGAGGAGGGGTGTGGACGCGTGCACGCGTTCACGAAGTCACCCGTCCGACGACCCGCTCGCGGTACCCGCACGAGACGCATGCATTCCGGTAACCGTTCCGTGACCTCCACCACACTCATGAGAGGCGGATGAGAACGGGGCTTGGCCACCCGTCCCAACAGGTGGTAGGCGGCGGGCAATTCGGGCGTACCGACGAAAGACCGTGATCACGGGCCTGATCGGTCAGGTCCGCAATGTCCGTTACGGCGTCAATAAGGAACGGCACAAGGGGGTTTCGTGGTGCCCGTTGAACAATTGTGGCGCAGCACACGTTTCTTGAAGGTATGGAGGAGCCCCTGATACCGGTTGGTCTCATGTCCCACACCGCTCACATACGCAGCCACCGGAAACCCCGCCGCAGCGCGACGACGAACATCGCCGTGCGTGCCGGAGTTGCCGGTGGCGTTCTCAGCATGGCGGCGGCGGGCGCGGCATCGGCCAACGCGGCCGAGACGACGCAGACCCTGCAACTGCCCACCCTGACGGCCGATCTGTCCACCCAGGTCGCACAGTCCGCCGAGGCCACCCAACAGGCCGCGGCGAACTACCAACTGCGCGCCGAGCGCGACGAGGCCGCCGCGAACGCCGCAAAGCAGGCCAAGGCGGACCTCGCGGTCGCCAAGAAGAAGGCGGAGGCGAAGAAGAAGGCCCAGGAGGCCGCCCGCAAGGCCGCTGCCGCCCAGGCAGCGTCCCGCAGCTCGGAGCGGACCACCCTGTCCGCCTCGGCGTCCACCAGCGCCTCCACGAGCACGACGACGAGCACGTCCACGGCCACCGGTTCGGCCGCCGCGATCGTCTCCTTCGTGAAGGCCCAGATCGGCAAGTCCTATGTCCTGGGCGCCACCGGCCCCAGCGCGTACGACTGCTCCGGTCTCGTGCAGGCCGCCTTCAAGCAGGTCGGCGTCAGCCTGCCGCGCGTCTCCCAGGACCAGTCGACCGCCGGTACTCAGGTGTCCCTGAGCAACCTGCAGGCCGGCGACATCCTGTACTGGGGCAGCGCCGGCAGCGCGTACCACGTGGCGGTGTACGTGGGCGACGGCATGTTCGTCGGCGCGCAGAACCCCTCCACCGGAATCGTGGAGAAGCCGCTGTCGTACGACCCGCCGACCGGCGCGGTGCGGGTGCTCTGAGCCCCCGTCCGACGCCGTGAGCATGGGGCCGCTGCCGCTCGGGGGCAGCGGTCCCCTCGGCGTTCCCTCTACCGGAGTCCGCGGCTCTCCTGCAAAGCTCTCTTCTCAAGTGCGGCCAGCCAGAAGGCCGGACGCCAAACCCGAGGAGAGTCATCCATGCCACGTGTCTTCGTCCAGGGCAGCCCCGTCGACTCCTATCCGCGCCACGCACCCGAGTCCCGGCGCGGTTCCGTGCGCCGTGTCACCGAGGTCGGCGAAGAGGTCCTGCACCGGCCGAGCCGGGACGTCACCGAGTTCGGGCCCGACCTCGCGGCGCTCATCGACGACATGTTCCTCACCATGTACGTCGCCGAAGGAGCCGGCCTCGCGGCCAATCAAGTGGGCGTGGATCTGCGCCTGTTCGTGTACGACTGCCTCGACGACGACGGTGTCCGACATGTCGGACACATCGTCAACCCGGTGCTGGACCCGCTCGACCCGGCCGGGCGCCGGCTGCTCGACGAGGGCGAGGGCTGTCTGTCGGTGCCGGGTGCGGTGATGGACGTACCGCGTCCGGACCGGGCCGTGGTGCGCGGGCTCGACAAGGACGGCCGGGCGCTGGTGATCGAGGGCACGGGGTACTTCGCGCGCTGCCTCGCCCACGAGACCGACCACGTCAACGGCCAGGTCTATCTGGACCGGCTCTCCAAGCGGGACCGCAAGGAGGCGCTGCGGCAGGTGGCGGACCGACGGGACGAGGTGTTCGCCCGCCGGGCCGCCAAAGCGCAGGCTCTGACCGCCTGATCAGGCCTTCGGAGCCACCTTGCTCAGCCCGTTGATGATGCGGTCCATCGCGTCGCCGCCCGTGGGGTCGGTGAGGTTGGCCAGCATCTTCAGGGTGAACTTCATCAGCAGGGGGTGGGTGAGGCCACGCTGGGCCGCGATCTTCATGACCTTCGGATTGCCGATGAGCTTCACGAAGGCGCGGCCCAGCGTGTAGTAGCCGCCGTAGGTGTCCTTGAGGACGCGCGGATAGCGCTGGAGGGCGAGTTCGCGGCTCGCGGGGGTGGGGCGGGCGTGGGCCTGGACGATGACGTCGGCGGCGATCTGGCCCGACTCCATGGCGTAGGCGATGCCCTCGCCGTTGAAGGGGTTCACCAGGCCGCCGGCGTCGCCGACCAGCAACAGCCCCTTCGTGTAGTGGGGCTGGCGGTTGAAGGCCATCGGGAGGGCGGCGCCGCGGATCGGGCCGGTCATGTTCTCGGGGGTGTAACCCCAGTCCTCGGGCATGGACGCGCACCAGGCCTTCAGCACCTCGCGCCAGTCCAACTCCTTGAAGGAGTCGGAGGTGTTGAGCACGCCGAGGCCGACGTTGGAGGTGCCGTCGCCCATGCCGAAGATCCAGCCGTAGCCGGGCAGGAGACGGTCCTCGGCGCCTCGGCGGTCCCACAGTTCCAGCCAGGACTCCAGGTAGTCGTCCTCGTGGCGGGGCGAAGTGAAGTACGTGCGGACCGCGACGCCCATCGGGCGGTCCTCGCGGCGGTGCAGGCCCATCGCGAGGGAGAGGCGGGTGGAGTTGCCGTCGGCGGCGACCACCAGGGGCGCGTGGAAGGTGACTTCGCGTTTCTCCTCGCCGAGCTTGGCGTGCACGCCGGTGATACGGCCGGTGCGCTCGTCGGTGATCGGGGCGCCGACGTTGCAGCGCTCGTAGAGGCGGGCGCCCGCCTTCTGGGCGTTGCGGGCGAGCTGCTCGTCGAAGTCGTCGCGCTTGCGGACGAGGCCGTAGTCCGGGAAGGAGGCGAGTTCCGGCCAGTCCAACTGGAGGCGCACGCCTCCGCCGATGATGCGCAGGCCCTTGTTGCGCAGCCAGCCGGCCTCCTCGGAGATGTCGATGCCCATGGCCACGAGCTGCTTGGTGGCACGCGGGGTGAGGCCGTCGCCGCAGACCTTCTCGCGCGGGAACTCGGTCTTCTCCAGCAGGAGGACGTCGAGTCCGGACTTGGCGAGGTGGTAGGCGGTGGCGGAGCCGGCTGGCCCCGCGCCGACGACGATCACATCGGCGGTGTTTTCGGAGAGGGGCTCGGTCACGGCGGGATCTCCCCAAGTTCGGAATCTGCGTGCCGACGGGCACTGGACATGGGCAGTCTATTCAGCGTCGCTGATCACCCGGCTGAAGGGCTGCCCCGTGAACCGAGCTCTCCCCGCAGTACGGCTGCGTGTCCCCACCGACGAGGACGCCGTCGCCTGGCACCGGGTCTTCGACGACCCCGACGTCATGGAGTTCCACGGCGGCCGGTCCGCGGAGCTGTCCGTCTACGAGGAGTTGACCGCCCGCCAGCGCCGGCACGACGCGGAGCGCGGTTTCTGTCTGTGGACCATGCTCGACGAGAAGGACCGGGTCATCGGTTTCACCGGTGCCCAGCCGTGGCCGCAGGACTGGGGACCCAAGGGCGAGATCGAGATCGGCTGGCGGCTGGGGCGGGAGTTCTGGGGCCGGGGGTACGCCACGGCGGCGGCGGAGACGACCCTGGAGCGGGTGCGGGCGGCGGGGGTGCCCAGCGTGGTGGCGATGGTGCTGGCCCGCAACACCCGGTCGATCGCGGTGACCCGGCGACTGGGGATGGAACTCGCCGAGGTCTTCACCACGCCCACGCGCGAGGAGGAGGGCCACTGCTACCGTCTCACCCTGTAACTCTGTAACTCAGAGTAACTATCGGCTACAGAACGACACTTGACGCTTCCGGTCGGGACCGGACCGGGGTTACCCTTCCGGTACCGCTGGGGGTGACATCTGTGCGCTTAACACCCAAAACACCCGAAGTGCGCGTGCCACGGCTCGTCGGCCTGATGGCCGTGGACGCGCGCGAGACGGCCCAGTCACGCGGGCTGTTCATCAACTCGCCGGACCGGCCCGACTTCCATCTCGCCGTCGTCGACTACGTCGTACGGCAGTATCCGCAGCCCGATGCCGAGGTGCCGCGGGACTCCATCGTCTACGTGTGGTTCGACTTCGGCGACGGGGACGGCGGGGGCGGGATGCGTGAGCCGCGCATGCCGAGGCCGCCGAGGGGCGGAATGCAGCGCGAGCTGGACGAGCCGCCGGGCGACGCGTTCATCTCGACGGTGATCAGCTAGCAGCCCACGCGGTCCTTGAAGCCGCGGTGCAGGGCGACGATCCCGCCGCTGAGGTTGCGATAGGCGACCTTGGACCAGCCGGCCTTGCGCAGCCGCTCGGCCAGGGCGGGCTGGTCGGGCCAGGCGCGGATGGACTCGGCGAGGTAGACGTACGCGTCGGGGTTCGAGGAGACCGCGCGGGCGACCGGCGGCAGCGCGCGCATCAGGTACTCGGTGTAGACCGTGCGGAAGGGCGCCCAGGTCGGGTGCGAGAACTCGCAGATGACGACCCGGCCGCCGGGCTTGGTCACCCGGTACAGCTCGCGCAGCGCGGTGTCCGTGTCCTGCACGTTGCGCAGCCCGAAGGAGATGGTCACGGCGTCGAAGGTGTCGTCCTTGAACGGCAGCTTCGTGGCGTCGCCGGCCGTGAGCGGCAGCCAGGGGTGACGCTTCTTGCCGACCTGGAGCATGCCGAGGGAGAAGTCGCAGGGGACGACATAGGCACCGCTGCGGGCGAAGGGGAGCGAGGAGGTGGCCGTACCGGCGGCCAGGTCCAGGATCTTCTGCGCGGGGCGGGCGTCGACCGCCTTCGTGACCTCCTTGCGCCATCGGCGGTCCTGGCCGAGCGACAGCACGTCGTTGGTGAGGTCGTACCGTTCCGCCACGTCGTCGAACATCGAGGCGACTTCGTGCGGCTGCTTGTCCAGGGATGCGCGGGTCACGGGCCCATTGTGGCAGTACGGGCCGGGCAGCCCGAAGGCGCCCGGCCCGAAGCACACGCGTCGAAAGGGAATCTCACGACGGCAGCAGTCTCGGTTTCTTCTTCGCCGCCACGTCCTCCACCCAGCCGCAGAGCAGGATGAAGACGGCGATGAGGATCCAGCCGATGCCGAACATGAACCACTGGCTCTCCAGCGGCAGCCACTTCTCGAAGGCGGGCACGTTCCAGAACTGGTCGATCAGCGGTACCGCCAGGACCAGCGCGATCTCGTGCCAGAGGTAGATCGTCACGGCCCGCGCGTTGAAGATCGTGACGGTCCGGTCCAGCTTCTTGAAGCGGGTCAGCCAGGCGAAGTCGATGTTGAAGTAGGACTTGGCCCACATCAGCAGCATGACGTAACCGGCCGACCAGTAGGTCTGGGCGAGCGGGTTCTCGTCCAGGTCGTAGGTGCCGGCCTCGGCCTGGTGCGTGAAGGCGTACCAGCCGCCGAAGGCGATCGCGGCGATCGAGAGCGTGACCACCAGGAAGGGCTTCAGTTTCTGGAGCACCCCGTCGCGGTGGGCGAAGCCGAGGATCCAGCAGAAGAGGTACGTCGAGAGGTCCCAGAGCGCGTTGCCGAAGCGGTTGTCCGGCCCCGCCCACACGAACTTGAGGACGACGATCGGCACCAGGGTCAGCAGCAGCACCGGGATCGGCGCCTTGCGGAAGATCCACAGCAGGGCCGGCGAGAGCAGGACGAACCAGAGGTAGGTCCGCAGGTACCAGAGGATCTCCCAGGCCTGCGTGCCCCAGGCGTTGCCCGGCGGGTCGCCGACCGGCACCACCCAGAAGACGATCTGCCAGCCCGGCATCCAGTCGTGGATGAGCATCGCCAGGACCACGAAGAAGCCCCAGAACCAGAACGGCGGCAGCAGCCTCCGCATCCGGCTCTTGACCACCTTGAACGCGGGCCGCTCAAGCGACTTCGCCATCAGCGTCCCGGCCAGGCCGAACATGATCCCCATGGAGGGGAACACCATCCCGCACCAGGCCCACCCGAAGGTGTGGTAGGTCACGACCCGGATCAGCGCGACGGCCCGCAGGGTGTCGAAGTACCGGTCCCGGCCCGCCGGTTTGGGCGCGGGCGCGGACTCCCGCTCTGCTACGACCTCCTCGGCCACCGGCTCCGCTGCGGGCTCCGGTTCCGCCTCGATCGGGGGCAGGGTCGCCGTCTCGTCCACGGCGACCGGCGCAGCTCCCTGCCCGTGGTCCGTCGCCGCGTACTGCTGCGGATACGGCGACTGCTGCTGGTACGGCTGTTGTTGATACGGCTGCTGCTGGTACGGCTGCGGGGGCTGGCCGTACGGCTGAGGCTGGCCGTACCCCTCGTAGCCGTAGGGCTGTTGGGGCTGCTGGGGCTGCCCGTAGCCGCCGTACCCCTGCTGCTCCCAGGTCATCAGCTCGCTCCCGCCGGTGTGCCGACCTCGCCGGTGCGCTTGAGTTTCTGCCAGCGCAGCCGGCCGCCCGTCAGGGCGGTGATGCAGGAGTGGATGAGGACGAGGTACATCATCTGGCGATAGGCGAGCTGCTGGAGCGGCAGCATCATCAGGTAGCGGTACTTCTCCCGGTCGAGCCGGAAGGCGTAGGCCGCGCAGAAGAGCTGGATGCCGAGCACCGCGAACCACATCGCGAGGGACGCCCAGAAGTCGACGAAGATCATCGAGTAGACGGTGAAGACGTCGATCAGCGGGGCGAAGACCGGCGTGATGATCTGGAAGATCACCACGAGGGGCATCCCGACCCGGCCGAAGCGGCCCGAAGGACCCTTGTCCGTAAGGGACTTGCGGTGCTTCCACAGGGCCTGCATGGTGCCGTAGGACCAGCGGTAGCGCTGCGACCAGAGCTGCTTCAGCGAGGCCGGGGCCTCGGTCCAGGCCCTGGCGTGCTCCTGGTAGACGACCCGCCAGCCCTCGCGGTGCAGGGCGATGGTGATGTCGGTGTCCTCGGCGAGGGTGTCCTCGCTCATGCCGCCGACGGCGAGCACCGCCTCGCGGCGGAAGGCGCCGATCGCGCCCGGGATGGTGGGCATGCAGCGCAGCAGGTCGTACATACGGCGGTCGAGGTTGAAGCCCATCACGTACTCGATGTGCTGCCAGGCGCCGATGATCGTGTTGCGGTTGCCGACCTTGGCGTTGCCCGCGACCGCGCCGACCTCGGGGTCGGCGAAGGGCTGCACCAGCTGGTGCACGGCGTCCGGCTCGAAGACGGTGTCGCCGTCCATCATGATGACGATGTCGTAACTGGCGTTGCGCACACCGTTGTTGAGGGCGGCCGGCTTGCCCGCGTTCTCCTGGCGGATGACCCGGACGTTGTTCATGCCGAACGAGCGGGCCGCCTCGCGGGCGATCTCGGAGGTGCCGTCCGAGGAGCCGTCGTCGACGACGATGATCTCGATCGGATGGGTGCTCTTCGCCAGCGACTCAAGGGTGTTGGCGATGCACTCCTTCTCGTTGTACGCCGGGACGATCACCGACACCGGGCGGGTGACGGTCGCTCCCCAGCTGAATCGGCGTTTGTTGCGCTGTCTGTAGTGGCGCCGGGCGAGGATCAGCATCATCCCGAACCGGCTCATGACGGCGACGCCGACGACGGTCAGGCCCGCCGCGAGTCCCGGCACCACCCACTCGGCGACTCTGACCGCCCAGATCAGCGACTTGCCCTCGTAGAGGGTCATGCCGGTGGCCTCGCGGTGGGCGGCCTGGAGGGCCGAGATCCGGCCGTTGCCGTTGCCGTTCCCGTTCCCATTGCTGTTGCCGTTGCCGCCGACGGCCGAACCGGTCGTCGTCTGGCCGCTGCCGGGCGCGGTGCCGGCGGGGGCGCCCGCGGTGGGCGCGGCGGAGGGCTGCGCGCCGGCGGTGACCGTGCCGGAGCTGGTACCCGCGGCGGCACCCGTGCTCGTGACGGGGCGCTGGGCGGCGGTGTTCTTGGCGATGGCGCCGCTCACGGTGGTGA
The DNA here is from genome assembly GCF_040681835.1 of Streptomyces sp. NPDC051576. NCBI lineage: Bacteria > Bacillati > Actinomycetota > Actinomycetes > Kitasatosporales > Streptomycetaceae > Streptomyces > Streptomyces sp. NPDC051576. The sequence goes on along the minus strand of NZ_JBFAZO010000001.1, from coordinate 168,484 downwards.
ACGTGTAGCCCTTCGCCTTCATCTTCGCGATGTACGTGGGCAGCGCCTTCATGGTCTGCGAGCGCACCCCACCGGCGTCGTGGAACAGCACCGAGGAGCCCGAAGTCCCGGACGGAGTCGCCCACTTGATGATCTTCGCGACGCCGGGCTGCTTCCAGTCGTCGCTGTCGGTGTCGACGAAGACGCTGGTGTAGCCGTCGGCGCCGAGCTTCTTGTAGACGGGGTAGCTGTAGTTGTCGATGGCGTCCGTCTCCGAGGAGTACGGCGCGCGGAACAGCGTCGTCGTGATGCCGGCGGCGCCCGCCAGCGCGAGCTGCGTCTGTTCCATCTCCCGCTTGATACGGGCGTCGCTCTGGTAGGAGAGGTCGACGTGGGTGAAGGTGTGGATGCCCACCTCGTTCCCCTGCGAGACCATCTGCTTCACGATGTCCGGGTAGCGCGAGACCATCGAGCCCACCAGGAAGAACGTGGCGGGGACGTCGTACTTCTTGAGGATCTTCAGAACTGTCGGTGTGTAGGTGGGGTTCGGGCCGTCGTCGAAGGTGAGGACGATGGTCTTCTTCGGAATGGTCTGCGTGACCGGCTGACCATTGCGGAAAGTCAGGATCGGGCCGCCGTTGAGCACCTTGTCGGGGACCTTGCTGGCGCTCGCGCCGTCCCGGACGCGCTGGTCGCCGCCGACTTCCGCGCGCAGGTAGCCGTCGAGCAGCATCACGCAGGTGAGGCCGAGGAGAAGCAGCAGGGCGAGAATCACCCGGGGCCGCTGGAGGGCGGCGGCCTTGCCGGCCGCGCGCTCCATCCGGGTGGGGGCGCGGCGGCGCCCGCGCGAGGGAGTCGTCGTAGTCATGGCTGCGGTCGCGCTCCGGTTACTGTGCGGTGGCTGAGGCGGACGGGGCCGCACCCGTGGGGGCGCCCGAGGGGATGTCGGTCGGCGCGCCGGTCGGAACGCCGGAGGGCGCCACACCGCCTCTGCCGCCGTCGGGGCCGTAGCCACCGCCCGGAGCCGACCCGGCCTGGCCGCCGCCGAAGGGCAGCAGCGAGGAGGGGTTGACGGAGATGCCCCAGCCCATGAACGCCATGCCGAGTACGAACGCGTACCCCAGGCAGACGACACCCATGAGGAGGCCGATCCGGCGCAGCACCTTTGACCGGCGGCCGGAGTTGTCAACGAACACGGGGCCTTCTGCGGACCCGTTGCCGCGTTTACGGCGGCGACCCCGCTCGGAGGCGGGGTTTTCGATGGCGGACTCGGATTGCATTCCCCAGATATTAGGCGGGCTTTATGTGACCAAAACTCGGAATCACTTGTGAGCCTGCCAAGAAAATCGACGGAACCTGTCTCTTCCCTTAGAGAAACCAGGAAACGCCTTATGAACAGCCAGTGTCAGTAGTGTCCCCAATTTTCCGCCTTGTCGCCCGACTTGACCGTTTCGCGCATCGACACCCGTGGGTTTCCTATGTTTTATCTGTCTTCGTAAGACACAGCCCCATGTGCTTCATTTAGGCTTCGGAAACCGACTCTGTTTCCATCCTGAGACAGAAATCACCGTCCCCACGCGGAAAGGGTGCATGCTCAATGAGGAGTTTCCTGAAACCGGCGGCCGGGCTCACCTGCTTGTTTGCCCTGACGGTCACCGGGTGCTCCTCAAGCTCCGACGACACGTCGGACGCGGCACCCGAAGCGACCCGGCAGACCAGTACGGCGCCCTCCGAAAGCGCCTCGTCGACACCGTCGTCGACCACGTCCTACGCCCCGTACGTCAGCGTCACCACCGCCGCCGACATGGACGCCACCGGGGCCCCGACGACGTACAACCTCGCCTTCGCCATCGCCAAAGGCAGCACCTGCACGCCGGAGTGGAACGGCACGACCGCCATCGACAACGCGGCCGTGAAATCCAGGATCGCGGCGCTGAAGACCTCCGGCGCCACCGTCCGCGTCTCCTTCGGCGGGGCCTCCGGCAAGGAGCTGGCCACGACCTGCACCAGCGCGACCGCGCTCGCGAAGGCCTACGGCGAGGCGCTGGACGCGGCCGGCTCGACTCAGGCCGACTTCGACATCGAGGGCGACACCCTGACCGACTCCACCTCGGTCGCCCTGCGCTCCAAGGCGATAGCCCTGCTCCAGAAGGAACGCACCGATCTCAAGGTCTCGTTCACGCTCCCGGTGATGCCCAGCGGCCTCGACTCCGACAGCCTGGCGCTGCTGGAGTCCGCCAACGACAACGCGGTCGAGGTCTCCACCGTCAACATCATGACGATGAACTACGGCGAGTCGTACACCGCCGACATGGGCGACTACGCGATCACCTCGGCCACGGCCACGCACACCCAGCTCAAGAAGGTCTTCGGGCTCTCGGACGCCGGCGCCTGGCAGGGCATGGCGCTCACCTCGATGATCGGCGTGAACGACGTGTCGGGCGAGACGTTCTCCCTCGCGGACGCGGCACAGGTACGGACGTTCGCCGAGGAGAAGCAGATCGCCTGGGTGTCGATGTGGTCGACCTTCCGCGACCAGCAGTGCGAGAGCGGTTCGTCCAACGACGACGCGGCTACTGACTGCAGTGGAGTGACCCAGAGCTCGGGCGCCTTCGCGAAGGCGTTCGCGGGCTGAGGTCCCCTCCGGGGGTCAGACCGTGTCCGCGAAGTCCCGCCGTTCGCCAGCAGGGCGGGCCTCGCGCCCGCCGCGGAAGCGGCCGGTGTCGCAGTCGGTGTGTGCTCTCGGCGTGCCGGGCGTCGCCGGGCAGGCGGGACTTTCGCAACAGGCCCTAGCGGCGCCGGTGCACCAGTCGCCCTGCGCACACGGTGGCGATGCACGCGCCGGTCCCGTCGAGGACGGCGAGGTCGGCGCGGCCCAGGACGACAAGGGCCACGGGACGTGGGCGGGCGAGGATCACGACGTCGTTCCGCTCTGCGGCGGCCCGGAGTTCGGGTGAGTCGACGTGTTCCGCCAGGACAGCCGTAGCCCCGGTCTTCAGTACGGCGTGGATACGTTCCCGCGGGCTCGGCGCGTCCGGGAGCGGCCCCTCGTGGACGCGGGCGGGCCCCAGCACACCGGGCCAACTCCGCACCCTCGCACCCGGAAACCGCGCCTGGACCTCCGCCAGCGTCCCCACACCCGCGATCCGGGCGCCCTCGACGGCGACGGCCCCACCCTCGTCCGCCGTGTGAATCGTCAGCACGGCGGCCCTAGTTGGCGGAGAGCAGCTTCAACTCGGGGTGAGCGGTGCCGCCTTCGATCGCCGTGGACGAGATGTGCGACATGACCCGCTCGTCGACGGGGTCGTTCGCCGGGTCGTCGTGGACGACGATGTGCTCGTACGTCGTGGTCCGCTGGGCCGGGACGCGCCCCGCCTTGCGGATGAGGTCGATGATCTCCATACGGTTGGAGCGGTGCTTGGCACCGGCCGAGGAGACGACGTTCTCCTCCAGCATGATCGAGCCGAGGTCGTCCGCGCCGTAGTGCAGGGAGAGTTGGCCGACCTCCTTGCCGGTGGTCAGCCAACTGCCCTGGATGTGGGCGATGTTGTCCATGAAGAGGCGCGCGATGGCGATCATGCGCAGGTACTCGAAGAGCGTGGCCTGCGTGCGGCCCTTCAGGTGGTTGTTCTCGGGCTGGTAGGTGTACGGGATGAAGGCGCGGAAGCCGCCGGTCCGGTCCTGTACGTCGCGGATCATCCGCAGGTGCTCGATGCGCTCGGCGTTGGTCTCGCCGGTGCCCATGAGCATGGTCGACGTCGACTCGACGCCCAGGTTGTGCGCCGCCTCCATGATCTCCAGCCAGCGCTCGCCGGACTCCTTGAGCGGGGCGATCGCCTTGCGGGGGCGCGCGGGCAGCAACTCCGCGCCGGCCCCGGCGAAGGAGTCGAGACCGGCCGCGTGGATGCGGGTGATGGCCTCCTCGACCGACACCCCGCTGATCCGGGCCATGTGCTCGACCTCGGACGCGCCGAGGGAGTGGATGACCAGTTCGGGGTACGCGCCCTTGATCGCGGCGAAGTGCTTCTCGTAGTACTCGACGCCGTAGTCCGGGTGGTGCCCGCCCTGGAACATGATCTGCGTGCCGCCGAGTTCGACGGTCTCGGCGCAGCGCCGCAGAATGTCGTCGAGGTCACGCGTCCAGCCCTTGGCGGTGTCCTTGGGCGCGGCGTAGAAGGCACAGAACTTGCACGCCGTGACGCACACGTTCGTGTAGTTGATGTTCCGCTCGATGATGTACGTCGCGATGTGCTCGGTCCCCGCGTACCGACGCTTGCGTACGGCGTCGGCGGCGGCGCCGAGCGCGTGCAGCGGGGCGTCGCGGTAGAGGTCGAGGGCCTCTTCGGGGGTGATGCGCCCGCCCTCGGCGGCACGGTCGAGGACGGACTGAAGCTCGGCCTTCTCGGTCACCGGGGCGTCCCTTTCGTCAAGGGTTGTGGACGGACTCAGCCAGCCTACGCCAGCGCATATCGCGTCCCGACCTCAGGCCGTGAAGGCACCGACCAGCAGCCCGAGAAAGGCACCGGCGAGCAGAAACGGCCCAAAAGGGACGGCACGCGTCCCCCTCCCGGCAAGGACACCCCCGTACAACGCCCGGAGCAGAAACCCCGCCAAGGCGCCCAGCATCACCGTCGGCCACCCGTACCACCCGAGCACGACCCCCGCCCCGACCGCGAGCCGCACCTCCCCCAGGCCCAGACCGCCACCGGGATCGAGACGGGACAGACCGAAGTAGCCCGCCCCCAGCCCCAGGCCTCCGAGCAGCGCGCCCGTCCAGTGACCGGCGTGCTCGGGCAGGAGGACGACGAGACCGAGAAGGAAGAGAGCACCACCGGCGAGGGGAAGCGCTCGGTCGGCGGGTGCGGGCAGCAGGACGGCGGGCGCGAGCAGCAGCCACACCACCAGCTCGGGCCTGATCCCGGTGGCCACGGCGAGGGCGACGCACACCAGCGTGACGAGGAGCGCGGTACCGGCACCGCGCCGGCCGGCCCGCGCCACCACCGCCCCCGCACCCGCGCCCCACACCCCCGCGAGGGCGATCAGCAGATGGTCGTAGTCCACTGCGCGACTACCCGACCTTGGACATCCGCGCGGTCGGCGAACCCTCGGCCGAGCTGTCCGACGCGTAGGTGAGGTCGTCTCCGGTGGGGGTGAGGGTGACGGTGTGTGCGGCCTGGTTGCACACGTCACGGTTCGTCTTCGCGCCCGCAGCCGTGGCGACGAGCCGGGTCTTCGTCACCTGCTTCAGGGTCAGTACGTCGTCGCAGACACCGCCGAGCGTGTCGGTCTGCCGCAGAACGCCCAACTGCTGCCCTACGGCCGCCTTGCGCACCGTGAGCCGGAAGGTCCCGTCCGGGAGGGTGCCGCCGAGGGCGGTGCCGTCGCCCTGCCAGGTGCCGAGGTAGACGGCGGGGACGGTCCCGGCCGGGGTGGCCGCGGGCGCGCTCGGCGTACTGCTGCCGCCAGTTGCGCTACTGCTCGGCGTGCTCCCTGCCGTCGGTTCCTTCGCGGAGCCCGCGGAGGTGTCCGTACCCCCGTCGCCCGGCAGCATCCGGAACAGGAGGACCGACCCCACGGTCACCGCCGCGAGCGCCCCGGCGACGGCGAGCACGACCGAGCAACTGACCTTGCGCCCACGCCCGTTGACCCCCGGAGCGGCCGTGGCGGCAAGGGAGACGGAGACCTTCCCGGGGCGATGGCCGGCATCAGGGGGAAGGGTGTCGTGCGGGGCCGCGTCACGGGGCTCGGGCACGAGACCGGGCGTGACGGTCGGAGTCATGGGTGTCATGGGTGCCATGGGCATCACCGGCGGCGGCCCGAACGCACCCGCCCCCGACGAGGGGCTGCTGAACCCCACCGGCCCGGAGGACCCCGAAGGCACCCCCTCGGCCACCCCCGCCGCCTCAAGGTTCAGCAGTTGTACGGCACTTCGGCTGACCTGCTCGACCAGCGCCCCCGGCAGCCACCCACCGGCCACCAGCCGGGCGGCCCCCTCCGGGGCGAGCAACCGGCCCACCTCACCGGGGGTGGGCCGGACGACCGGGTCCTTCGCCAGACAGGCACTCACCAGCTCCCGCAACTCACCACCCATCTCCCCCAGTTGGGGCTCCTCGTGGACGACCTTGTAGAGGAGGGCGGCCGAGGAGTCACCGGGGAAGGGCGACTCACCGATGGCCGCGTAGGCGAGCACCGCGCCCAGGGAGAAGACGTCCGAGGCGCCGGTCGCCCCTTTCCCGAGGATCTGCTCGGGGGCCATGTAGCCGGGCGAGCCGACGGAGACGCCGGTGGAGGTGAGGGAGGCGGTGCCGTCCGTGGCGCGGGCGATCCCGAAGTCGATGAGGAGCGGACCGTCCAGGGTCAGCAGCACGTTGGACGGCTTCACGTCCCGGTGCACGAGCCCCAGTTCGTGGACGGCGACCAGTGCTTCGGCGAGGCCCGCGCCCAGCGCCCGTACGGAAGGAATCGGCAGCGGCCCGCCGTCCACGACGGCGGCGGAGAGGGACGGACCGGCCGCGTACGCCGTGGCAACCCACGGCACCGCGGCCTCCGGGTCGGCGTCCAGGACGGGCGCGGTCCAGGCGCCGCCCACCCGGCGCGCGGCGTCGACCTCACGGCGGAAGCGGGCCCGGAACTCCTCGTCGAGCGCGAAGTGCGGATGCACGATCTTGACCGCGACCGTACGGCCACCCGCGCTGCGCCCGAGATAGACCCGGCCCATCCCGCCGGAACCGAGCCGGCCGAGCAGCCGGTAGGGCCCCACGACCGCGGGTTCGTCGTCTCCGAGCGGCTGCATGCCGTCCACCCCTCCCCCGTACGACTTCCAGCAGGGTAGTGGAGCGCCCCTCCCGTGATTACGGCTGGAGCAGATCCACGTTCACGTCGGCCGGGAAGCCGGTCGTGGGTCCCACCCGGCGGGCGAACTCGGCGACCGCGGCGAGCTGGGGGCCGCCGAAGCGGAAGTCGAGGGTGGTGAAGTACCGCTCCAGGACCTCCTCGTCGAACTCCTCCCAGCGGGCGGCCTGTTCGGCGACCTTGCCGACCTCTTCGAGGGAGAGGTTGCGGGAGGCGAGGAAGGCCTCGTGGACCTTGCGGGTGATGACCGGTTCGCGCTCCAGGTAGTCGCGGCGGGCGGCCCAGACGGCGAAGACGAACGGCAGCCCGGTCCACTCCTTCCAGAGCGAGCCGAGGTCGTGCACCTCAAGCCCGAAGCGCGGCCCGTCGAGGAGGTTGGCGCGCAGCGCGGCGTCACCGATGAGTACGGCCGCCTCCGCCTCCTGCATCATCAGGCTCAGGTCGGGCGGGCAGGTGTAGTAGTCGGGCTGGACGCCGTAGCGCTCGGCGAGGAGGAGCTGGGCGAGCCGGACGGAGGTCCGCGAGGTCGAGCCGAGGGCGACGCGGCGGCCGTCGAGCTGGTCCAGCGGGACCTGCGAGACGATCACGCAGGACATCACCGGGCCGTCGCAGCCGACGGCGATGTCGGGGAAGGCGACCAGGTCGTCCGCGTTGCGGAGGAATTCGACGAGCGTGATGGGCCCGATGTCGAGGTCCCCCTGCACCAACTGCTCGCTGAGCTTCTCCGGGGTGTCCTTGGTGAGCTCGAAGTCGAGAAGCGTGCCTGTTCTCGCGAGCCCCCAGTACAGGGGCAGGCAGTTCAGGAACTGGATGTGGCCGACGCGCGGCCGGGTGCGAGAATTGTCCACAACGTGAGGCTAGACCTCATGAGGTACGCTCCATACTTCGGCCCCACAGTCAAGCCTTTGGCGATCTTCAAACGTCCGGGTGATGTGATCTTGGCCTCTATTGCTTTCGGCTGCCCGCATGCTAGGCTCGCCGCAAGTTGCAGTTTGGTTTCCCTTGCAGTACAGAGCCTGCGGAGCATGTAACCGCAGGCTCTAGTCGTTTTCAGACGTATGCAGTAGTGCGGGACTTGTTTTCACACTTGCAGGGTTCTGGAGCAGGGCAACCCTTTGGGCCCAAGGAGGGCTTATGGCTACCGGAACCGTGAAGTGGTTCAACGCCGAAAAGGGCTTTGGCTTCATCGCCCAAGAAGGCGGCGGCCCCGACGTCTTCGTTCACTACTCCGCGATCAACGCGAGCGGCTTCCGTTCGCTGGAGGAGAACCAGCAGGTCTCCTTCGACGTGACCCAGGGCCCGAAGGGCCCGCAGGCGGAGAACGTAACCCCCGTCTGAGTCACTTGATCGATAGCAGTCATTCGGTCTCGGAGCCTGGTGTTTTGCCTGGTGCTTTGATCCGGAACAGATAGCAGTACCCAAGGAGCCCCGCGCCGCAAGGCGACGGGGCTCCTGCCTTTGCCTCCGGCGGTCGGGCGGGCGGGCTGTCGGTGGGGGTCGGTAGGGTCCCCGGCCATGACATCGACGCCATCCGCCGAAGCCGGCTTCGTGACCACCACCCGGACCTTCTACGACGCCATCGCCGAGGACTACGCGGACATGTTCGCGGGTGAGCCCGGCGGCAGGCCGCGCGACTGGACGGTGCAGGCCGCCTTCGCCGAGCTGGTGAACCGTGGCGGGGGCGGCCAGGTGGCCGACCTCGGCTGCGGCCCGGGGCGGACCACCGCGCACCTCGCCTCCCTCGGCCTGGACGTCTTCGGGCTCGACCTGTCCGCGTCCATGCTCACGATCGCCCGGCGCGAGAACCCGGGACTGGTCTTCCGTCAGGGCTCGATGCTGGACCTGGACATCCCCGCCGGGACACTCGCGGGAGCCGTCTCCTGGTACTCGTCCATCCACACCCCTGTGGACCGACTCCCGTCCCTCTTCGCGGAGTTCCACCGCGTCCTGGCCCCGGGCGCCCACCTCCTGCTCGCCTTCCAGGCGGGCGACCGACCCCTCACCCTCGACCGGCCCTTCGGCCACCCGGTACGCCTGGACTTCGAACGACGGCGACCGGACGCGATGGCTGGGCTGCTGGAGGCGGCGGGGTTCGTGCTGCGGTCGCGGACGGTGCGGGAGGCGGACGAGGAACTCGGGGAGTCTTCAGCGCAGGCGTTCTTGCTCGCCCGCAAGGCTTCGGCTGTGCTCCAGGGCTCGGCGGGCGCCGACCTCGCTGGGGTACTCGCGGACTGAGAACACGGCCGCGATCGTGCCGACGCACCACGCGAAGAGGGCCGGCACGACGGGGAGCACGAGCAACGCGGGGAGGACGGCGGCGCGGCCCAGCCCCTGGCCGCGTTGCGTCGCGTACCGCTTGTCCAGCCAGGCCTGGGTGGGAGTCGGCGGGTTCAGCATCTTCTCGCGGATGTCCCGGCGCTGCTTCACCCAGCCCCAGACAAAGGCCCCGCATGCTGCGAGCGCCTGCGTCCAGTCCCACACCGTGCGCAGGGGCGCGGGCAGGTGAGGGCGGAACGACTGGTAGAGCCCGAGGACGATGAAGCACATGAAGGCCAGAATCACGAACCAGAGGAGTGCGCCGGAGGCGCGGCGCAGCCAGTAGCGGGCGCCGCGCTTGTACCAGGTTCTGCCGAGGCCGGGCAGTTTCGGGATGTCGGACGGGGTCATGTTCCGGAGGGGTGCTCCTGGAGCCAGCGACGGGCGCCGACCTCGCTGGGGTATTCGCGGACCGTGGTCCAGGCGGCGAGCCAGCCGACGAGGTACGCGGCAAAGGCCGGCATGACGGGTGCCGCCAGGGCGATGAGCACCCGCCCGCCCGCGGCACCGAAGCCGGCCGACCTGCCGGCCTGCCGGTTGTGGTCGCGCTTGGCGATCCAGGTCTCCTTCGGGCTGGGCGGGTTCAGGAGCGCCTTGCGATGACCTTGGCGCTGCTTGATCCAGCCCCAGACGAGGGCCGCGCAGCACAGGACGACCTGTGCCCAGTCGTACGCGGTGCGGGCGTTGGACGGCAGCAGGTCGCGGACTCCCTGGAAGAGGCCGAAGGTGAACAGGCAGTAGAGGGTCATGAAGACGAGCAGGAAGACCGTCGTACGCGCACGGCACAGCCAGTAGAGCGTGCCGCGCTCGTACCAGGTCCTGCCGAGTTTCGGCAGCTTCGGGATCTCCACGTGCGCCGTGGCGGCGGCCTCAGAAGATGCTCGTGACGCCATGCCACACGTCCTTCACCAGTCGTTTCCCGTCGTCCAAGGTCTCGGAGCCGACATCACCCACGCCGTGCAGCACACCGCCGACCACACCGTGGTCGTGGATGTCCTCGCTCCAGTGCTCGTGGACGGCGTGGTCGATGACGCTGGTCGCGGCGATGGTCGCACCGACGCCGACCGCCGCCACCGCCACCGCGCCCTCGACCGGCAGTGCAACCACCGCCAGCGCACCCGCAGCCACACCCCCGACAGCCACCCCGACGTCCACCGTCACCGACTTCTGCCACGACCATCCCTTGTCATGGTCGTCCTTCGCCTCCACCAGCCCGCACGCGGCGGCCGCGGCGACATCGATGACCGGAACCTCCTTGAGGAACTCCGGCAGCGCCTCAAGACCCTTGCCCAGCCGCAACGCGTCCGCCGCGTCGGCGAGCTTGACGTTCAGGACCCGGTCGTACGGCAACTTGCTGCTGCCGACGTCGGCGCGGGCGATGGCCTCCTCCAGGGAGTCGACCTTCATGACCGCGTCGCCGTAGGCGCCCTTGGCGGGCAGGTCCTTGGGGAGGCCGCGGCCCGCCTTCTGGTATGCCTTGCGCTCCGCCCGCATCTCCTTCTTCGCCGCCTGTGCCTCGGCCTTGGCGTCGTCGAGCTGGGCGCGCGCCTTGATGCCGCCGGCCCGGGCGTCCTCGGCGTCGTAGGCGTACAGGGTGCGCAGCGCGTCGGCGATGGTGATCTTGTCGCCGGTCGACACCTTGTCGGTGACCTGCGCGTACAGGCCGTTCAGCTTGTCGGCGGCGACCAGCCGGGCGTGCTGGGCGGTGTGCATGACCTGCTTGCGGACGGTGTCGTACTCGGTCATCGCGGAGATGGTCTTCTGGTCCGCCCCGCTGGGCGGATTCGCCGTGACCATCGGCAGGGGCACACCCTTGTCCCCCATGGGCACGCCCTTGGTCGTGGCGACGTGCTCGGCGTTCTGCAGGGCCGTCTCGCAGGTGGACAGCGCGTCGGCGAGGGTGCTGAGGATGTCGCCCACGTCGCTCACCATGCTGGCGAAAGCGCCCGCCGTCAGCGCGTCCTCGCTCCACTTGGCGCGGAACTCCTCGGCTGCGTCGCCCTTCCAGCCCGCGTCGCCGACCAGCTTCTCGACGGCGCCGGTGACCGGGCGGACGACGTCGTCGAGTTTGTCCTTGGCGTTCTTGTACGTGGTGGCCATCGTGCGCAGCCCGCCGATGTCACCGCCGACCCAACTGTCGCCCATCAGCCCTCCACCATCAGGTCCTCGAACACGCCGTGGACGTCCACGTCGTGCCGGTGGAACGAGTCACGCGCGTACGCGACCTTGTCGCCGTGGTCGTCCAGCCGGTCGGCGAAGCCGGTGTGCAGGCCGAGGATGAGGTTCGCGACCTCCTTGATGGCGTCGTCGAGCCCCGCGTCCCCTCCGCTCACCACGGGCGGGGAGACGTCGGTGGCGAGTCCCCGGTAGTCGGTGGCCTGGTCGTGGAAGGTCTTGGTCATCGAGGTGAGATCGCTCAGCACCGCCTTGAAGTCGGCCGACATCAGCGCACCTCCCGTGCGAGGGCGGCCAGGTCGGCCGGCCGCCAGTTGGGCCGCCCCGGGGCGACCTTCGGGTCGAGGACGACGGTCGCTCCCCGCTCCCCCATCGCCTCGGCGAGCGGTCCGATCGACGTGAGGACCCAGGGCTGGGCCTCGCCGAACGCGGCGACGAGCTTGTCCAGCGTGCTGAAGGCGAAGGCCGCGGAGTGGGCGGCGGGGTGTTCGAAGAGTTCGTAGACGACGAACGGCATCCGGACCGGACGCCCGTCCCCGTTCACGGCCTCGATGGACCGGGGGTGCGCCGGCACGAACACCGCCGTCTCGTACGGCGGCACGCCCGGCCTGGGCCCCGGTCGGCCGTCCGGCTCCGGGCCGCGCGGCGGCTCCGCGTCCGCGTAGTCGAGCAGGCTCGACCGGCGACGCTCCTCCGACTTCCCCGTGGGCGGACCCTGTGTGTAGTCAAGAAGGCGTGAACGGTTCGGCTCCCCCACCGCCGTCTCCTCTTCCCCGTAGGTCGTCGTGGTCGCTGTGGTCGCTGTGGACGTATTCGCGCCATCACAGTAGCCACCGGATCAACGCCCATATCCGGCTATGTCCCGTCTGCGAACCCGTTGCATGCGCAATGCATACGGCCGCTTGGCCCCGGCCTGGTCATCTCTTGACCCCGTAATGACCAGGCCGGGACGGCGGCTCCACAACCGCTACAGCGCTCCCGCCAGATCCAGCGCCGCCACATACCCGAACGTCATCGCCGGGCCGATCGTCGAGCCCGCGCCCGCGTAGCTGTGCCCCATCACGGCGGCGCTCGCGTTGCCCGCCGCGTACAGGCCGGGGATCACCGAACCGTCCGCCCGCAGCACCCGTGCCCGTGCGTCCGTGCGCATGCCGCCCTTGGTGCCGAGGTCGCCGGGGACGATGCGGAAGGCGTAGTACGGGGGCAGCCAGAGCGGGGCCAGGCAGGAGTTGGGGAGTATCGACGGGTCCGTGTAGTAGTGGTCGTAGGCGCTGTCGCCGCGCCCGAAGTCGGTGTCCTTGCCGCTGCCCGCAAGGGAGTTGAAGCGGTTGACGGTCGAGCGGAGGGCTGCCGCCGGGACCCCTGTCGACGAGGCCAGCGCGTCGAGAGTCCACGCCTTGTACGCCGCGCCCGAGCTGTACCAGTCGTCGGGGAACGTGAACGTCGGTGCCACGTCCTTGAAGAGGTAGCGGTTGCGGTAGTTCTGGTCGACGATCAGCCAGGCCGGGATGTCGGGGGCGGCCGTGTTGCGGTCGTACATGGTGTGGACTACGTCGCTGTACGGCGCCGCCTCGTTGACGAAGCGGGAACCCGCCTGGTTGATCAACAGGCCGCCGGGGAGGGTGCGTTCGGCGAGGCAGAAGTACGGGTCGCCGGGGAGCGGGATGGTGGGGCCCCACCACGCGTCGTCCATCAACGCCAGTGCCGCGCCCACGCGTTGGCCCGCCTGGATGCCGTCGCCGGTGTTCTCCTTCGCGCCGACCGTCCAGTCCGTGCCGATCGGTTGACGCTGGTACTGCGCGCGCATCGCCGCGTTGTGCTCGAAGCCGCCGGAGCCGACCACCACCCCGCGCCGGGCCCGGACCAGTCCGGCGGCTCCGGCGCGGGTGACGACGGCTCCGGTGACGGCGCCGCCCTCCAAGTACAGGTCGGTGAGCGGGGTGTTGAGCCACACCGGCACCTGGGCGCTCAGCAGCCCCGCGCGCAGGCCGGCGGCCAGTGACTGGCCCATGGTGAGGGGTTTCTGGCCGAGCAGGGCCGCCTTCGTCCCCCGGGACAGACATTCCGTCGCTACGGCCGCGCCCTTGACGCTCACCGCGGACAGGGCGAGCCACTTGTAGTCGGCGCTGAAGACGACCATGCCGGTCGGGACGGCCAGGTACGGCGGGTTGAGGTGGGCGAGTTCGGCGCCGAGGATGTTGCCGTCGAATTGATCGGGTTCTATGGAACGGCCGCCCGGCAGACCGCCCGGCAACTCCGGGTAGTAGTCGCTGTATCCCTCCATCCAGCGGAAGCGCAGCGGGCTGTTCGCCATGACGAAGGAGATCATGGCGGGGCCGTGGGAGAGGAAGGACTGCTGGCGGTCGGCGGGGACGTCGGAGCCGACGACCGCGGCCAGATAGCCGGCGGCCTTCGCGGGGGTGTCCGGGACTCCGGCCGCCAGGATCACGGGGTTGTTGGGGATCCAGATCCCGGCTCCCGAGCGGGCCGCCGAGCCGCCGAACGTCGGTGCCTTCTCCACCACCACACAGCTCAGGCCCTGTTTGGCGGCGGTCAGCGCGGCGGTCATGCCGGCCGCGCCCGAGCCGATCACGACGACGTCGTAGGTGCCGAGGAGGGGGAGGTCGGCGGCGTGGGCCGACTGCCGGGCTCCGGTGGCGACGGTGAGCGCGGCGGCCGCACCACCGGCCAACACACGTCTTCTACCGGGGAGTTCCTGATGTGCGTCCGTGCTCGGGGTCATGGCCGCTCCAGCCCGACAAGGAAATGGGCTGGGAATGTCGCGCGGGGGTCTTGTGAAGTCAATGAGCGGGGCCGAAGCGGAACTACGTCAGTCCGATCGCCGCGCAGTCCGCCGCATACGCCGCCGTGCAGATGTCCTTGACGGTGTAGACGCCGTCCGCGATCACCGTGTCCTTGATGTTGTCGCGGGTGAGGGCGACCACCGGGACGAGCATGGAAGGGATGTCCTTCTTCGTCGGGCTGTCGACCTTGTCGCGGGTCAGCGCGTCGAACTCGATGTCCTGGCCCTGGACTTCGGCCACCGCCATCTTCGCCGCGTAGGTCGCCTCGTCCAGGAAGGACTTGTACACGGTCATGTACTGCTCCCCCGAGATGACCCGCTGCACCGCGTCGAGGTTCGCGTCCTGCCCGGTGACCGGCGGCATCGTGGTCGCCCCCGCCGCCTTCAGCTCGTCGATGACGGCGCCGGCCATGCCGTCGTTCGCGGAGTAGACGGCCGCGATGTTGCTCAGGCCGACCGACTGGATCGCCTTCTTCATGTTCGCCTTGGCGACCGCGGGCGACCACTTGTCGGTGTTGTACTGCTTCACGATGTCGACGCTGCCCTTGAGTTCGCTGAGCGCGCCTTCCTCCAGCAGGGCCGTGTTCGGGTCGGCGGGGTCGCCGTTCATCATGACGACCTTGCTCGTCTTCGCCTTCGAGCCGAGCGCCTCGATGACGGCGCGGGCCTGTACCTGGCCGACGAGTTCGTTGTCGTGGGAGATGTACGCGGTGATCGGGCCCTGCGCGAGCCGGTCGTAGGCGATGACCGGTATGCCCGCGTCCTTGGCCTTCTGGACGTCCGGCGCGATGCCCTTGGCGTTCAGCGCGTCGACCAGCACCACGTCCACCTTGGCGTCGATCATCTGCCCGAACTGCTCGCTCTGCTTGGCCTCGCTCGCCCCGGCGTTGGCGTAGCGGACCTTGCCCTTGCCGTGGGTGAGGGTGGCCACCTCCTTCTCGATGATGGGGCGGTCGAACTTCTCGAAGCGGGCGGTGTCCCGGTCCGGCAGCAGCAGCCCCACCGTGATGTCGTCGCCCTTCTCCGGGGTGGCGGAGTCGCTCCCGGAGGAGCCGTCGATGACCCCGCACGCGGCGAGCGAGAGGGCGGAGGAGAGAGCCGTCAGGACGGTGGCGGTACGGCGCACAGCGGTCCCGCGGGTGGTACGAACGTTCACTTGAGCAACCCGGTGTCGTGACGTACGGATGGACCTTGGTGGTGCCTGGATGGGAGGGGGATACGGGACGGGGGCTATCGCTCCTGCGCGTACAGTTCCTCGATCTCCTTCGCGAAGTCCCCCATGACGACCTCGCGCCGGAGTTTCATCGACGGGGTGAGGTGGCCGGCCGCCTCCGTGAAGTCGACCGGCAGGATGCTGAAGCGGCGGATGGACTCGGGGCGGGAGACCAGCTTGTTGGCGTCGTCGACGGCCCGTTGCAGGACTCTCCTCAACTCCTCGTCGTTGACGAGGAGTTCGGCCGGCACCGGGTGCTTGCCGTTCATCTGGCGCCAGTGGGTGATGCCTTCGAGGTCGAGGGTGATGAGGGCGGCGACGTAGGGGCGGCGGTCGCCGACGACCATGCACTGGGCGATGAGGGGGTGGGAGCGCAGCCAGTTCTCCAGCGGGGCCGGGGCCACGTTCTTGCCGCCGGCCGTGATCAGGATCTCCTTCTTGCGGCCGGTGATGGTCAGATAGCCGTCGTCGTCGAGGCTGCCGATGTCGCCGGTCGCCAGCCAGCCGTCGGGGGACGCGGGGATCACGCCGTCCCCGTGCGGGTCCCAGTAGCCCCGGAAGACCTGGCCGCCGGCGAGCAGGATCTCGCCGTCCGAGGCGATCCGCACCTTGGTGCCGGGCATCGGCCAACCGACCGTCCCCAGGCGGGGTTTGAGCGGTGGGGTGCACGTCGCCGCCGCCGTGGTCTCGGTCAGGCCGTAGCCCTCGAAGATCTCGATGCCCGCGCCGGCGTAGAACGCGGCGAGGCGGCGGCCGAGCGGGGAGCCGCCGCAGATGACGTAACGGAGCTTGCCGCCAAGGGCGTTGCGGATCTTGCGGTAGACCAGCGGGTCGTAGAAGGCGCGGGCCGTCCTCAGCGGGCGGCTCGGGCCCGAGCTCTTGCCTGACTGACGGGCCTCCAGGGCCTCGCCGTAGCGACGGGCCACGTTGGTCGCGCGGTCGAAGACCCTGCCCCGGCCACCCTTCTCCGCCTTCGCCCGCGCGTTGTTGAAGACCTTCTCCAGCATGTACGGGATGGCCAGCAGGAAGGTCGGCTGGAAGCTCGCCAGATCGGCCAGCAGATCCTCGGACTTGAGGCTCGCCGCATGCCCGAGGCGGACCCGGGCGCGGACGCAGGCGACGGCGACCATCCGGCCGAAGACATGGGAGTAGGGCAGGAAGAGGAGGGTGGAGGGCTCTTCGTTCGGCTTGTTCTTGAAGACCGGATAGAGCAGTTCGATCGCGTTGTCGACCTCGGCGAGGAAGTTGCCGTGCGTGATCGCGCAGCCCTTGGGGCGGCCGGTGGTGCCCGAGGTGTAGATGACGGTGGCGAGCGTGTCGGGCAGCAACACCCCACGCCGTACGGCGACTTCCTGGTCCGGGAGGGCCCGGCCCAGCTCGGCCAGCCGGTCCAGATGACCCTTCTCGAAGACCCACATGTGGCGCAGGTCGGGGAGCCGGGGCGTCTCCGGGCCGAGGGCGGCGGCCTGCGCGACCGTCTCGGCGGCCATCGCCACCGCGCCCGAGTCCTGGAGGATCCACCGGGTCTGGAAGAGGGAGGAGGTCGGATAGATCGGGACGGTGACCAGGCCCGCCGCCCACGCGGCGAAGTCGAGGAGCGTCCACTCGTACGACGTCCGGGCCATGACCGCGATCCGGTCGCCCGGCGCGAGGCCCTCCGCGATCAGCCCCTTGGCGACGGCCCGCACCTGCTCGGCGAACTCGGCCGCCGTCACGTCGGTCCACCCCCCGTCCTCCGTCTGCCTGCTGAGGACCAGGTGTTCCGGGGCCGCCGTCGCGTTCTCGAAGGGTATGTCGGCGAGCGAGCCGTGGGTGGCCGGCGGCACCAGCGGCGGTACGGACACCTCGCGCACCACGCCGTCCAGCCGCCGTATCTCTGGCTCGACGAGTACGGGCGCGCCGTCGTAGTCGTAGCCGGACGGGTAGGCGAGGGACATGGCGGCTCCTGAGGCGTGCAGCTTGTACCGCTCTGCTGCATTAGGTACGCATGGCGCGTACCGAGGTGTTCATCCGCGGCCCTCGGCCGGGGTTACCTCGGGTCAGGTCGCAGATCGTACGGGGCCCGCGTGGTGACTTTGTGCGGGTTCGGGGGTGGTACGGAGCCGGGCCTGTGCAGCCTCGGCGGGTTCAAGGGGCTCTGTCAGCCATACGTCAGTTATATGTCGGCCTTGTGCGGCCCCTGCGTCACCCATGCGTGCCCCATGAACCGTCCGGCTCGCCCCACTTGGCCTTACCTGCGGTAACCTTACTCCGAAGTAAGCCGAAAAGAGCCGCCCAGGACGCCACTCGGGAGTGGGACATGGCCAACCCCTATCCGACCCTCACCGACACCCCCGCGCTCACCCCGCTCCTCCTCCGCGGTGCCCTGCTCTCTCCGTTCAAGAGACCGCGCCCCGACGCCGAGTTCGCCCGCACCGGGCTCGTGCTGCCCGGCGTCCGCGTCGACCTGGCCAGACTCGCGGCCTACGAGCGGGTCTGCGGCTTCGCCACCGGCGAGGACGCCCTCCCCGTCACCTATCCGCACGTCCTCGGCTTCCCGCTGGCCATGCGGCTGATGAGCTGCCGGGCCTTCCCGCTCCCCCTGCTCGGCCTCGTCCACACCTCCGTGGAGATCACCCGGCACACGGCCGTACCGGCCACCGGTGAGTACGAACTCGCGGTGCGCATCGACGAGTTGGCCCCGCACCGACGCGGCACCGAGGCGACGGTCAGCACGGAGATGCGGAGCGGTGACGGGGGTACGGGCGGGGGCCGGGTCGTCTGGGAGTCGCGGAGCACCTATCTCGCCCGGCACCGTCGCACCGGCACGGCCGCGCCCGAAGTCCCGGACGATCGGGCCCCGTTGCCCACCGTCGCCGAATGGCACCTCGCCGAGGACGTCGGCCGTCGCTACGGCGCCGCGTCCGGCGACCGCAACCCCATCCACCTCCACCCGCTCACCGCCCGCCTCTTCGGCTTCCCCCGGACCATCGCGCACGGCATGTGGACGGCGGCCCGGTGCCTGGCCGCGCACGGCACGCCCGAATCGGCTTATGTGCAGGCCAAGTTCAAGGCGCCGGTGCTGCTGCCGGGAGTGGTGGAGTACGCGGCGGAGGGCGGCCGTTTCCAGTTGCGGAGCGGGGAGCGCACGCATCTGGACGGGGTCGTACGGCCGCTCACGTCCTGAGCGTCATGAGCGCTCGGCGTCCGCGATCACGGGCGGAGTCCAGGGCCGTCCCTCCATCAGGCCGCCAAGGCCCGCCCACGCGAAGTTCATCAGGGTCGCCGCCGCCTGCTTGGCGGTGACGCCCGGGGTCGAGTTCGACCAGGCGGCCAGGGACTCGGCGGCGCCGACCAGCGCCTCGGCGAGGCCGGCCACCTCGCGCTCGGGAAGGTCGGGGTTGCGGTGCGCCTCGCGGGCGGCGGCCGCTATCAACTGGGTGACGAACGCGACGAGTTCGGCGCGCATCGCGGCCACCTCGGCCGCGAAGGGCTCGCCGTGGGTGCGGGCCTGGAGGTGCAGCACGGACCAGCCGTCCGGGTGCTGGGCGGTGTGGGTGAAGAACGCCCGCAGCCCGTCCCAGAGTTGGCTGTCGGCGGGCGAGGCGGTGTCCACCCCGGCCCGGACCGTCTCGGTGAGCGCCTGGCCCTCGCGCCGGATGCACGCGGTGAAGAGGTCTTCCTTCGAGTTCAGGTAGAGATACACCAACGGCTTGGAGACGCCCGCGAGTTCGGCGATCTCGTCCATCGACGCGGCCATGTAGCCGCGCTGTCCGAAGGTCCGCACGGCGGCGTCGAGCATCTGCTGCTCACGGACCGCCCGCGGCATCCGCTTGGTCTTCACGGCACCCATGGGGGCAAGGGTAGTTCGACCCGGGCACCCGGCCTGCCGACAGAACGTACAGCAGCGGTACTAGGAGGCCTGGCCCTGCGGACCGGCGGCGTCGACCGCCTCGTCCTCCTGGTTGCGGTTGGCGTCCAGGTTCGCCTTCATCCGGTCGACCCGCTCGACGATCTGCACGGAGGCCCGGTCCCGCACCCCGCGCAGCGCCACGAAGCTGATCGGCGCCGAGATCACCAGCGCCAGCAGCACGATCCACATGCCGTTGGACTCACCGAAGCCGCGCGGGAAGACGCCGAGGTAGACGAGGCCCCAGACGACTCCGAGGCAGCCCGCGAAGACCCCGAGGCGCATCAGTGTGTAGCGGAACATCTCAATCCACTCTTCCGTGAGCTTCCGAAACCATGACGAACAGTCCTACTCAGTGAAGCACGCGCCCCCGCCGATCTTCGGGCGGGGTGCGCGGCTCACATCAGGGGCAGCAGCATGAAGATGTCGTCCCGGTCGTCACCGGGGGCGACACGGATCGCGCCGGGCACCCGGCCGACCTCCTTGTAGCCGCAGGAGCCGTAGAACCGCTCCAGGCCGTGGCCGCCCCGGCAGGTCAGGCGGATCGCCTCGATGCCGTCGAGGCCGCGGGCGGCCTCCTCTGCGGCGGCGAGCAGGTCGCGGCCGTAGCCCTTGCCCTGGTGGCGGGGGTGGACCATCACCGTGTAGAGCCACACCCAGTGCAGCATCAGCCGGTGGGTGTTGAACGCGAGGAACACGGTCGCGGCGACCGTGCCCGACTCGTCCCGGCCGACCAGCAGCCGGGTGCGGCCCTCGGCCATGGCGACGAAGTGCCGGACCAGTTCGGGCCGTATCTCGTCCACCGCCACCGGTGGGACGAACCCGACGGAGCCGCCCGCGTTGGAGACGTCCGCCCACAGGGTGAGGATCTCCTCGCGCAGGGCAGGGGTTATCGCGGGGTCCAGTTCGAAAGTGAGCGCCATCGTGCCGTGGTCACACTCGCATCGGCTGCGGGGACTCGCGCCGCGCCGGGTCCGGGCCGTCGTACTCGCGGATGATCTCGTAGCGCGTGTTCCGCTCGACCGGCTGGAAACCGGCGTCGCGGATCAGGTCGAGGAGGTCGTCGCGGGTGAGCTTGTTCGGGGTGCCGTAGTTGTCGGCGTCATGCGTGATCTTGTACTCGACGACCGAGCCGTCCATGTCGTCCGCGCCGTGCTGGAGGGCGAGTTGGGCGGTCTGGACGCCGTGCATGACCCAGAAGACCTTGACGTGCGGGACGTTGTCGAAGAGCAGCCGCGAGACCGCGAAGGTCTTGAGCGCCTCGGCGCCGGTCGCCATCTGGGTGCGGGCCTGGAGGCGGTTGCGGACCTTCCCGTCCTTCATGTCCACGAAGTCGTGCTGGTAGCGGAGCGGGATGAAGACCTGGAACCCGCCGGTCTCGTCCTGGAGTTCCCGCAGCCGCAGTACGTGGTCGACCCTGTGCTTCGGCTCCTCGATATGGCCGTACAGCATGGTGCACGGGGTCTTGAGCCCCTTCTCGTGCGCCAGCCGGTGGATCCGGGACCAGTCCTCCCAGTGGGTGCGGTGGTCCACGATGTGCTGGCGGACCTCCCAGTCGAAGATCTCCGCGCCGCCGCCGGTGAGGGATTCGAGGCCGGCCTCGATCAGCTCGTCGAGGATCTCTGAGGCGGAGAGCCCGGAGATGGTCTCGAAGTGATGGATCTCGGTCGCCGTGAACGCCTTCAGCGAGACGTTCGGGAGGGCCTTCTTCAGCTCGCTCAGGGAGCGCGGGTAGTAGCGCCAGGGGAGGTTCGGGTGCAGCCCGTTGACGATGTGCAGCTCGGTGAGGTTCTCGCCCTCCATCGCCTTGGCGAGGCGGACGGCCTCCTCGATGCGCATCGTGTACGCGTCCTTCTCGCCCGGCTTGCGCTGGAACGAGCAGTAGGCGCAGGACGCGGTGCACACGTTGGTCATGTTGAGGTGCCGGTTGACGTTGAAGTGGACGACATCGCCGTTCTTCCGCGTCCGCACCTCGTGCGCCAGCCCGCCCAGCCAGGCCAGGTCGTCCGACTCGTACAGCGCGACGCCGTCCTCACGGGACAGCCGCTCACCGGAGCGGACCTTCTGCTCCAGCTCGCGCTTGAGCCCGACATCCATGCCCTTACCTCTTCCTGAGACAGCTTGTTAAACGGTACGCCTAGACCTCTAGGCTTCTTCGGGCAGCTCTCCGACCCGGTTCTCCCACTTCGTGGAGAGCACGATCGTGGTACGGGTCCTGGAGACCCCCTTCGTCCCGCTGAGCCGCCGGATGGTCTTCTCCAGGCCGTCCACGTCCGGTGCCCGCACCTTGAGCATGAACGAGTCCTCGCCCGCGATGAACCAGCAGTCCTCGATCTCGCTGAGGTCCTTCAGCCGGCGTGCCACGTCCTCGTGGTCGGCGGCGTCGGAGAGCGAGATGCCGATCAGGGCGATGACGCCGAGGCCGAGGGAGGCCGAGTCGACGGTCGCGCGGTAGCCGGTGATGACACCGGCCGCCTCCAGCCGGTTGATGCGGTCGGTGACGCTGGGTCCCGACAGGCCGACGAGGCGCCCCAGCTCCGCGTAGGAAGCCCGGCCGTTCTCTCTCAGGGCCTGGATGAGCTGCCTGTCCACCGCGTCCATGCGATCGATTGCCTTCCGGTGATGAGGATGAATTCGTGGGTGCCGTACGTCAGTTGCCGGTGGTGCGGGAGCCCCCGAGGTCGCCCTTCCACCGGCGGTACAGATCGTGCTCGACGCCCGCCGCGTCCAGGACCCGCCCGGCAACGAAGTCCACCAGGTCCTGGATGTGGGTGGCGCCCGCGTAGAAACCGGGCGAGGCCGGCACCACGGCCGCGCCCAGGTCGTCCAGGGTCACGAGGTGGCGCAGCGTCTGTCCGTTCAACGGGGTCTCGCGCACGGAGACCACCAGCCTGCGCCGCTCCTTGAGGGTCACGCTCGCCGCCCGCTGCAACAGGTCCTTGCTGAGGCCGAGGGCGACCCCGGCGACACAGGCGGTTGACGCGGGCACGATGAGCATCCCCTTCGCGGGATACGACCCCGAGGACGGACCAGCCGCGAGGTCGCCCGCGCTCCAGTGCCGTACGGCGTCGGTGTCGATGGCGGGCTGGAAGGTGCCGGGCTTGCCGTCGGCCCCGCGGGCCAGCCATTCCCGCAGGTCGTCCTGCCAGTGCGCGTCCCTGAAGGCGATCCCCGTCTCGTCGAGGAGGGTGAGCCGGGAGGCCCGGGACACGACGAGGTCGACGCTCTCGCCCGCGTCGAGGAGCCCGCGCAGGACCGCAGCCGCGTATGGGGTGCCGGAAGCGCCGGACACCCCTACGATCCAAGGCGTACGCGGCGTCTCTCCTGGCTTGACTGGGTTCACGACACCGAGCCTAGCTGGCGTGGCGGAGCGGGAACCGGCCAAGGGTGCCGGGCGTTGTGTGGTGGGGACGAGTGGACCGTGGGGGGTGCCATGTCCGGTACGAGGTTCGGTACGGAGTTGGAGTGGTCGCGGGGCGACCGCGCGAAGGCCGCGGCGAAGCTGATGGTGGGCTGGGTCGCGCTGTTGTGGCTGCTCGAAGTGGTCGACGTGATCAGCGGCCACGCCCTGGACGGCCTCGGCATCGTCCCGCGCGAGCCCTCCGAGCTGGTCGACATCATCCCGGCCGCGTTCATCCACTTCGGCTTCGCCCACGTGGCGGCGAACAGCGTGCCGCTGTTGGTGTTCGGCTTCCTCGCGGCCCTGGGCGGCATCCGCCGCTTCGCCGCGGTCTCCGCGCTGATCATCGTCGCGGACGGCCTGGGCGTCTGGCTGATCTCCCCCGCCCACACCAACACGGCCGGCGCCTCCGGCCTGATCTTCGGCCTCTTCGGCTTCCTCCTCGTCAGCGGCTTCGCCGAGCGCCGCCCCCTCGGCATAGCCGTCGGCCTCCTCATCGGCGCGGTCTGGGGCACCTCGATCCTGCTCGGCCTGGCCCCGACCCAGTCGGGCGTGAGCTGGCAGGCCCACCTGATCGGCCTGGCGGCGGGGGTGGGGGCGGCGTTCGCGTTCCGGCGGGGGCCGGCGCAGCGGCCCGCCGCGCTTACACCGTGAGCCCCCGCACCAGCAGATCCAGCAGCGCGCACAGGAACAACGCGATCCCGATGAACCCGTTGACGCTGAAGAACGCCCTGTTCAACCGCGAAAGATCATGGGGCCGGACGATCGAGTGCTCGTACACGAAGGCGCCCGCGACGATCAGCAGGCCGAACCAGTAGAAGGCGCCGGCGCCGGTCGTCGCGCCGTACCAGGCGAGGAGGGCCGTGGTGATGGCGTGGCAGACGCGGGCGCCCCGGATGGACGCCGGGATGCCGAAGCGGGCCGGGACCGACATGACGCCGATCTCGCGGTCGGTCTCGATGTCCTGGCAGGCGTAGATCAGGTCGAAGCCGCCGATCCAGATGCCGACGGCGAGGCCGAGGATCACCGCGTCCCAGGACCACTCACCGGTGATCGCGAGCCAGCCGCCGACCGGCCCCATCGCCTGGGCGAGACCGAGGATGGCCTGCGGGAAGTTCGTGAACCGCTTGCCGTAGGGGTAGATCACCATCGGCACGACCGCGATGGGGGCAAGGGCCAGACAGAGGGGGTTGAGGAGGGCCGCCGAGCCCAGGAAGACGACGAGCGCGACGAGCGCGCCCGTCCACGCGTGCTTCACCGTCATCGCGCCGGTCACCAGCTCGCGGTGCGCGGTGCGCGGGTTCCGGGCGTCGATCTCCCGGTCGATGATCCG
Source organism: Streptomyces sp. NPDC051576 (assembly GCF_040681835.1). NCBI lineage: Bacteria > Bacillati > Actinomycetota > Actinomycetes > Kitasatosporales > Streptomycetaceae > Streptomyces > Streptomyces sp. NPDC051576. The sequence goes on along the minus strand of NZ_JBFAZO010000001.1, from coordinate 144,524 downwards.
GTTGACCGCCATCGCGAAGGTCCGCAGCCCCACCATGCAGATGGTGACCAGCAGCAGCCGCCCCCAGTGGATGTTCTTGTCCCACTGGAACATCGCGGTCAGCGCGGCGATGTAGGCGAAGGGCAGGGCGAAGACGGAGTGCTCGATCATGACGAGGCGTAGGAACGCCTTGGTGCGCCCCGGCTGCGGGATCGCGGCTGATGCGCTGCTCACGAAAGTCCGTACTCCTTCCACCGGCGGTCGACCTTCGCCGCCGTCTCCGGGTCGGACAGCACCATCTCGGGCCAGCCGCCGTCCCGCGTGTAGCCCTCCTCGGGCCACTTCCTCGTCGCGTCGATCCCCGCCTTGCCGCCCCAGAACTGCTGGTAGGAGGCGTGGTCGAGATGATCGACGGGTCCTTCCACGACCGAGAGGTCACGGGCGTAGTCCGTGTTGCCGAGGGCCCGCCACGCGACCTCGTGCAGATCGTGGACGTCGCAGTCGGAGTCGACGACCACGATCAGCTTGGTCAGGGACATCATGTGTGCCCCCCAGACCGCGTGCATCACCTTCTGCGCGTGCTTCGGATACTTCTTGTCGATGGAGACGATCGCGCAGTTGTGGAATCCGCCCGCTTCGGGCAGGTGGTAGTCCACGATGTCCGGCACGATGATCTTCAGCAGGGGGAGGAAGAAGCGCTCCGTGGCGCGCCCCAGCGGTCCGTCCTCCGTCGGAGGCCGGCCTACGACGATCGACTGAAGCAACGGCCGCTTCCGCATCGTCACGCAGTCGATGGTCAGCGCCGGGAAGGGTTCCTGCGGGGTGTAGAACCCGGTGTGGTCGCCGAAGGGACCTTCCGGGAGCATCTCGCCCGGCTCCAGCCAGCCCTCGATCACCACCTCCGCCTGCGCCGGCACCTGCAACGGCACGGTCTTGCAGTCGACCATCTCGATCCGCTTGCCCGCGATGAACCCGGCGAAGAGGTACTCGTCGATGTCACCGGGCAGCGGCGCGGTGGAGGCGTACGTCACGGCGGGCGGACACCCGAAGGCGATGGCGACCGGCAGCCGCTCACCCCGCCGGGCCGCGACCTGGTAGTGGTTCCGGCTGTCCTTGTGGATCTGCCAGTGCATGCCGATGGTGCGCTTGTCGTGGCGCTGGAGCCGGTAGAGCCCGAGGTTGCGGATCCCGCTCTCCGGGTCCTTCGTGTGCGTGAGCCCCAGGTTGAAGAAGGACCCGCCGTCCTGCGGCCAGGTGAAGAGGGCCGGCAGCTCGTCGAGGTCGACGTCGTCGCCGTGCAGCACGACCTCCTGCACGGGAGCGTTGTCGGATTTCACCTTCTTCGGCGGCACATGGGTCATCGAGCCGAGCTTGCCGAAGGCGTCCCGCACCCCCACGAACCCCTGCGGCAGCTCGGGCCGCAGCAGCCCGCCGATCTTCTCGGAGATCTCGCCGTACGACTTCAGCCCGAGCGCCTTCAACAGCCGCCGGTCGGTCCCGAAGACGTTCATGGCGAGGGGCATGGAGGACCCCTTCACGTTCTCGAAGAGAAGCGCGGGGCCACCGGCCTTCTGGACCCGGTCGACGATCTCCCCGACCTCCAGATAGGGGTCCACCTCGGCCTTGATGCGCTTGAGGTCGCCTTCGCGCTCCAGTGCCCTGAGCAGGGAGCGAAGATCGTCGTAAGCCATGTGTCCAAGTATCGGCCACCGGCTAACCTGACCCCGTCACCGGGGCCGCCTCACCTCTCTTCTCACCACTCTGGAGAAACTCACCACCATGCTCAGGTATCTGCCCTTCCTGCTGGTCCTGGCGCTGTGGATCTACGCCTTCGTGGACTGCCTGAACACGCCCGAGGAGGATGTGCGGGGCATGCCCAAGGTGGCGTGGGTGTTCGTCATCCTGCTCTTCGGCGAGGTCCTGGTCGGGCCGATCGGCTGGCTGATCGCCGGGAAGAAGCGCCGGGAGACGGGGCCGGGCGCGACCCAGGCCGAGGGCCGGTGGATCGCGCCCGACGACAACCCCGAGTTCCTCAAGTCCCTCAGGCCGGAGAGCGAGGAGCGGGACGGGGAGTGATCCCGGGACAGCCGCGGATCAGCTGCCGCTCCGGCACTGGCTGACCGAACTGCAGCTCCGGGTGTAGGAGTTCGCGCTCGGGGAGTCGATGTCCGTGTTGTAGCCCCAGTTGGCGCTGCCGTCCCGGGCCGGGTCGTAGGTGACGCGGGCGGCGACGTGGTGCGGGTTGGCCACGAACTGGTCGTAGTTGAAGGTGATGGTGCTCGGCCGGATGAAGCCCTCGTTGTAGCTGGCCGTCATCGTGTAGATCCGCACGCCGGTGATCGCGTAGTTCGGGATGTGCCGGACGTACGCCCACTCGTCCTGCGAGTGGTAGTGGTTGTAGAGGTCCTGGTTGCCCCGGATCTGGTCGGGGACGTACATCGCGTTCGACGCCCAGGTGGGGTCGATCAGGTAGACGAAGGTGCGTGCGGTGACGGTGCCGTGCAGGCACCGGTCCATGAGGTACGGCCCGATCCCGGGAAGGATGGCGTAGGTGACCAGACGAGACGTGGAGCACTGGCTGTTCAGGGCCAGGTTGGCCATGGTGTTGGCGCCCTGACTGCGCGCGAACTGCACGGCCACGTTCATGTTCCCCGACGTCGAGATGTACTCGCTGTTGAGGGAGCGGTCGCCCTGGACGTGCGAGCGGATGTCGGAGTTGGTGCCACGGGACCAGAATCCGGCGTCGAAGATGCCCTGCCCGTTGGGCGCGACCGGCGGGCGGGCGTCGCCGCGGTACACGACCGAGGGGAACGCCCGCTCGGCGACGAGGTCGCGGTTGTGCAGGGAGGGACAGGTGCCCTGACCGGACGACGAGGCGCCCGACGAGGGGCCGCCCGCGCAGGGGTAGGTCGCGGCCTGGGCGGTGGACAGCGGGCCGAAGAGGGTGGCGAGCACGGCCAGCAGAACCGCGCTCACCGTGCCCGTGATGGTGTGTGTGCGATGGGACATGGCACGAGACTCGAACCCCTGGAATTGAAAGGCACCCCCCTCCCACCACGCCAATCAATCCCGCGGCCGGGAAACCGGTCCGGCGACCGTCCCCGACAGGTTGTACGTCACCGAGCCCCCCGAAGCGGACAATGCGCCCCTGGGCCTGTGGCCCCCGGAGCCGGACACTTACCTCGCATGACGACTGCTCCCGCCGACTCCACCGGCACCCTCGCCCCCGCATACGGTGACAAGGTCATCGCCGTCGAGACGGCGGGCGCCGAGCCCATCCCCGACGCCGAACGCCATGGCAGCCCGCTCCAGCTCCTGTGGACCTGGGCCTCCCCGAACATCGAGTTCGCGACCGTCTACATCGGCGTGATCTCGGTCCTCTTCTTCGGCCTGAGTTTCTGGCAGGCGACCGCCGCGATCGTCCTGGGCACCGGCCTCGGCGCGATCACACAGGGTTTCCTCTCCCTGGACGGCCCGCGCTTCGGCGTCCCGCAGATGGTGATCGGCCGCTTCTCCTTCGGCTTCCGCGGCAACATCCTGCCGTCGGCGGCGAACGGTCTGGTGGCGGGCGTGGGCTGGTTCGCGGTGAACAGCGTGAGCGCGGCCTTCGCCCTCAACACACTGACGGGCCTACGCCCCCTGCCGTCGCTGCTGCTCGTGGTGGTCGCCGAGATCCTGATCGGCTTCATCGGCCACAACTTCGTGCACACCTTCGAGAAGTACGCCTTCCCGGCCCTCGCGGTGATCTTCCTGCTGGCCGGCGTGTGGACCTTCAAGGACGCGCACCTCGGCGGGGGCGGCACGGGCGGCGGGGTCGGCGGCTTCCTGCTCGCGTTGAGCGCGGCCTGGGGTTACGCGGCCGGCTGGAACCCGTACGCGACGGACTACGCGCGCTACCTCCCCCGTACGGCGAACAAGTTCAGGACGATCCTCTACCCGGCGGTCGGCCTGTTCGTGTCCGTCACGTTCGTAGCGGTGATGGGCGCGGCCTCGGCAACCCTCCTCGCCCCCAAGAACGCGACCCCCACGGCGGCCTTCACCGGCCATCTCCCCTCCTGGCTGGGCAACTTGGTGCTGATCGCGATCATCCTCGGCGCGGTCTCGGCGAACGCCCTCAACGTCTACTCAGGCGCGATCTCCCTCACCGCGCTCGGCCTGAAACTCCCCGCCTGGCTGAACCGCGGCGTCCTGGTCGTGGTGTCGGGCGTGGCCGGCACGGCGGCGGCCTGGGCGTCACTGTCCGACGCGGGCTCGGCATACGAGGCGTTCCTTCTGGTCATCGCGTACTGGGTGGCACCGTGGCTGGGCGTGGTCCTGGTCGAACGCTGGTACCAGTCCCGCATCCCCACCGCCGACCTGTCCCCCCGCCTGACCGACCCCACCTTCACCAACTGGCCCGGCCTGACAGCCCTGTTGACCGGCATCGCGATCTCGGTCCCCCTCTTCTCCAACCAGGAGGACTACGTCGGCTACGTCCCGAAGCACTGGCCGTCGTTCGGGGACAGCACGCCGATTGTGGGGTTTGTGGTGAGTGCGGGGGTTTATGTGGGGTTGCGGACGGTGCTGGGGAAGAAGGGGGAAACTGCGGGGACGCTGGGTGAGACTCAGCCGACCGGCACTTCCGCCTGACGCCTGCGACCTGCGCGGGGAGACTTGATGACGAGGAGTGCGTCGACGCGCGGCTGTCCCGTCGCCATCGACGAGGGTGACTCACACGTCACGTTCACTCCGCACGCTGCGTGACACCCGAGCTGTCAGATGGCAGGTCACGAAGTCGCACCAGAGGGTCACCGCGCCAGGCTCTGTCGTGGTGTGGGGGCCGGGATAGCCGAGCAGGTGCTTGTCGTGTTCTGACCCCAGGGCGTCGAAGAGGGCGAGTTGGCCGGCCCTGGGGAAGATCGCGTCGTGCCATTGGACGTGGAACAGCGTCGGGACGGTGATCCGGCGGGCGTCCGACGCGACCCGCTCCGGCACGTTCAGGCCCTCGTGCAGGCGTGACCCTTGCACGAGGCCGAACTTGCCGAGGACGACGCAGCGGAGCCGGTCACCCAGGGCGGCCGCCAGCGGGACACCGAACCGTGCCGCCATGGACATTCCCAGGTAGGCGAGGCGGTCGGGGTCCACAAGGCCCAAGGCACCGAGGGCGCCCACCACCGCCCGCCAGTCGTCCGTCATCCGGTCGAGGACGACTTCGATCCCCTCCGCGGCGATACGGGCCTGGTACTCCACGGCAGGTTGGGGGTGGGCGACTCGCTCGCCGTGATACGGCCCGTCGACCGCGAGCGCGGCGAACCCGGCCCGGGACGCGAACCAGTCGGCCAGCGCGACGACCCGCTCGCTCCTCTTGTGCCCGCTGCCCCCATGTCCCAGCAGGACGAGAGGAGGGGGTGACGCGCTCGGCGACGGCGGCAGCCAGAGCACGCCCGGAACGGCACCGGTCGCGCGGCCCAGACGAAAACCCCGCTCGACGACACCGTCGTCCGCTACCCGACGGTCGGTCCACTCGATCGCCTCGTCCATACCGGCATCCAATCAAGCGGCTCGGTCGGCCCGCCTCAGGACAAGCGCCAGAAGCCCCGGAAAGCTCGCCTCGAACTCCTCCCGGCGGAGTCGGTTGACACGCTTGGGGCCCTCGTCTCGCTGTTCGACGAGGCCCGCGCCGCGCAGGACCGCGAAGTGGTGGCTGAGGGCCGCCTTGCCGACGGGTACGTCGAAACTGCCGCAGGAGCGGGACCAGTCGGCCGAGCCCGCCAACTCCCTTACGAGGGTGAGGCGTACGGGGTCGGCGAGTGCGGCGAGGGCCGTCTGGATCGGGACCTCGTCGGGGTGGGCGTGTTCGGGGGCGGTCCGGTGACTCCCGGTGGTGCCGTTTCGCTGCGTCATGGCCACCTCACGCTCCCTCCCGCTTGCCGAGTGTTCGATGAAAACCATACACTCACGAGTGTTCGCTTTTCATTGAACAGTTGAGCGGGAGTCTGGCATGTCTGGCATGCGCGCGGTCGAAGTGCGGGAGTACGGCGGTCCCGAGGTCCTGAAGGTCGTGGAGACGGACGTCCCGCGGCCCGGCCCCGGGCAGGTGAGCGTCGACGTGTCGTACACCGGGGTCAACTTCGCGGACCTCAAGGCGCGGGCCGAGGGGTACCGGGTGCCAAGTCTCCCCTTCGTGCCCGGACTTGAGGTCTCGGGGCGGGTACGGGAGCTCGGCGCCGACGTCGAGGGCCTCGCCGTAGGCCAGGAGGTCGCGGCGCTGACGGCGGGCGGCGCGTACGCGGACGTGGTCGTCACCGACGCGGTGACCGTCTTCCCGCTCCCGCCCGGCATCGACCTGCGCACGGCCGCCACCCTCCCCACCGTCCTCCCGACCGCCTACGCCCTCGTCCACACGGTCGGCCGACTGCAACCCGGCGAGACACTGCTCGTGCAGGGCGCGGCGGGCGGAGTCGGCACGGCGGTGGGGCAGTTGGCGAAGGCGGCGGGGGCCGGTGCGGTGTACGGAGTCGTATCGGGCGCGGGGAAGGCGGAGTTCGCGCGCCGGTACGGCTACGACGACGTGTTCGTCGGCGAGTTCGAGGCGCCGGTGCGGGCGGCGACCGGTGGGCGCGGGGTCGACCTGGTGCTGGATCCGGTCGGCGGCGACACGTTCCGCGCCGGGTTGGCCTCCCTCGCCACCTTCGGCCGCCTGGTCTCCTTCGGCAACGCGAGTTCGGCGGAACCCTGGCAGGTGGGCCAGCCCGAGCTGTACCCCGGCGCCCGTTCCGTCTCCGGTTTCTCGATCCTGACCCTGGCCCAGAACGACCCGGCAGCGTTCCGGGCCCTGGCCGAGCGGGCGTTCACCAAGGCGGCGGACGGGACGGTGGCTCTGCCGGTCACAGCCGAGTTCGAGTTGGCGGAGGCGGCGGAGGCGCACCGGTTGATGGGGGCGCGGACGAGTACCGGGAAGTTGCTGTTGCGGGTGACCGGCTGACAGAGGCCAACGTCAGCCGCATGTAGGCGAGTTGGCCTTCGGCAGAGCGGCCCCTCGCCGTAAGCACAAGGTCCGGACCCCCTTCCTCTATCCACCCGGTGCGGGATACCCCTGAAGGTGAGCCGCCGCTCGGCGGACCGCCGGTACGGAAGGGAATGGCCATGGGTGAGGAACGGTTCGAGGGCGGCTGGCGGGTGGACGAGCGGTGCACGAACTGCGACGTGGCCCGCCAGCTCGCCCCCGGTCTGATCGGCGAGGTCGACGGCCGCTCGGTCGTACTGCGCCAGCCCCGCGACCGTACCGAGGTCCGGCAGCTGAACGCCGCCGCGCACGCCTGTCCCCCGAGGTCGATCCGCCCCCCGACCGGTCAACTGGACGCGGACCAGGACCCCTTCCCGCTCGCCCTGGACGACACCGTGCACCTGTGCGGGCACAACTCCCCGCACACCGCAGGGGCCAACTCCTACCTCCTGCGCCGCCCCGACGGCACGGCGATGATGGTGGACACGCCCCGCTGGAGCCCCTCACTGGCCGCGCGCTACGAGTCGCTGAGCCCGGTCACCGACGTCCTCCTCACCCACCGCGACCACGCCGCGCACGGCCGGAGCTACGCCGACCACTTCGGCGCCCGGCTGTGGATCCACGAGGGCGACCTCGACGCCGCCCCGGACGCCGACCGCGTACTCCGCGGCACCGACCCGACGCGGATCGCCGACGGCGTGGTCGCCTTCCCCTTACCCGGGCACACCCGGGGCAGCGTGCTGTTCCTCGCGGACGAGCGGTACTGCTTCAGCGGCGACAGCTTCTACTGGTCGCGCGGCACCGGGGACATCGAGGTGGCCGAGACCGTCACCTGGTACTCCATCACCGAACTGGCCGCGTCCCTGGCCCGAACCGTCGACCGGCTGCACTTCGAGTGGCTCCTGCCGGGCCACGGCGACCGCCGCCACCTCCCCGCCGACGACATGGCTCGACGACTACGGCGACTGACGGCACACACCGGCCAACTGCGGCCCCGCGCCATCGATTTCGACGCGGTGCGCTGGTAACGCTGTCAGCGAAGAGCCGCCGTAAACACCGACCAGGCGGAGCGGGTGAGCGCGAGCGTAAAAGCGGCCAACCAGCGCTCGGGGGAAGGGAATTCGACGGCCGAGCCGCCGTTCGACATCAGTACGCCGCCCACCCCCGTCCCCGACTGCCCCGCCTGCTCCGACCTCGCCGCGCTCCGGCACGAGGCACTCGTTCGCGGCGACGGTGCGGCCGAGACCGACGCGAACGTCCTGCTGCGCCGGCATCAGCGCCGGGACCACTGACGAGCCGCAGGCCACGCACTGAACAAGAAGGCCGGGACCGCGGCCGTCCGTATCCCCCGAAACGGGCGGACGCGGGCCCGGATACCGCCAAGTCTGGATCTACGGGTGGCCAGACCGGAAGAGGGTTCCAGAAATCTGCTCTAGAAATTCACTCTAGAACTGATCCCCAATACCCTGTCCGGCATGAGCCGAAAGCAACAGCGCGGAGAGGTCACGGCCGACCTCCTCCTCGACGCCGCGCTGCGCGTCTTCACGGAACAGGGTGAACAGGGCCTCACCGTCAACGCCGTGACCAAGGCCAGCGGGGTCAGCCTCGGCAGCATGTACCACCACTTCGGCAGTCTGGACGGGCTGTACGACGCCCTGACGCAGCGCTGGCTGAGCCGGCTGCTGGGCGAGCTGGTCATCGCGCTCCGGTCCACCCGTACCGCCCGTACCGGCATCCGCGCGATCGTAAGGACGTATCTCGCCTTCGTCCGTGAACACCGGGACGCCGCCATGCTGTTGCACTCCGCCAGGACCGACCAGCGGAGCATGACCCGGGCCCGAGAACTGCGCGACTCCCAGGAGGCCAGGCTGTCGGTGTTGGCCCTCTGGATCCAGTCCCACGTGGATTCGGGGGAGTTGGCGCCACTTCCCCCCGCGCTGATCGAGTCCCTCGTCCTGGGCCCGCTGATCGGCGTGGTCCGCCGCTGGCTCTCCGGCGTCGACGACACCGAACTCGACCTCGACGAGGCCGCGCGCGTCCTGCCGGACCGGATCTGGCGATCGGTCGGCGCGGAGCCGAACTGAGCACCGCGCGCGCCACGCCACCCCTGCCGCACTATGGGCTCATGCGCACACGGGTTCGGTACCAGCTGGACGGTGCGGACCGGCGGGCGGCCGGGAACCCCTGCCGTCGACGACGGTGTCGTCTACGTCGGCGACCGGGACGGATACCTGTACGCCGTGGACGCGGAGCCGACGCGAAGGTGCAGGTGAAGATGAAACCTGAACACCACCGCGCCGGCTCCGCACCGAGCCCCCTCCCCCGGGCTCTCCCCCGGTCAGCCGAACGTCGGCACGTCGCCTGAGCAGGTCAACTGGCTTGTGTCCGTGGGCACGATCCGCTCGACCGAGCCGACGACCCTGCCGCCGGAACCGGCCTTCTGCTGGTCGGCCGTCAGGTAGCCGATGAACATCTGCTTCCCGGCCGGCATCGCGGCGGGGTCGAAGTCGAAGACCACCTTGTCGTCGCCCTCCCGGTGGGCCGTACGCACGTCGTTCACGCCGGGCCCGGTGCCGCTGCGGTCGAGCGTGCCGGGGTCGTCGGTCCCCTTGCAGAACTCGCCGACCTTGATGAGCACCGGGAACCCGGCGTCGTGCAGGGCCTTCGCCAGCCCCGCGTGGTCGTCGAAGTAGGCCTGCTTGTCCCAACTCACCCTGACCGAGCCGTTTTTGAGGCTGTCCACCGTGTAGGCCGCGGTACGGATGTGGATGGTTCCGGCCCCGGTGGCGATCTCGTCCGAAGGCGGCGCGGTGGACGGGTTGCCGTAGGTCGACACACCCAGCGCCAACGCGGCTGCGGCGACGCCGGCACCGGCGGTCAGTCCCAGGCGGCGCGTGCGGCGCCGGGCGCGTCCGGTGGCGACGATCCGCTCGACGGGGGTGTCGAGGGCGACGTCGGCGAGCGAGGCCCGCAACGCGTTCAGTACGTCCAGGTCGGGTGCGTTCGTGTCGAGTTCGGTCATGGTCCGGCCTCCGGGGTGACGAGGTGGCCGCGCAGGGTCGCGACGGCCCGTGACAGGTGGGCGGTGACGGTGCCGGGTGCGATCCCCAGCGCCTTCGCGGTGGCCTCGGTGTCGAGGTCCAGGAAGACCCGGAAGGCGATCACCTCCCGCTGGCGGCGCGGCAGTCGGCGCAACAGGACGAGCAGCGCCGGATCGAGTCCGGCGTCGGCGACCGCGGGGGCGGCCCGGTCGTGCCCGGCGTCGTCGAGGGCGACCTCGCGCCGCCTCCGCCGCCACCACGAGACACGCGTGTTGAACGCCGTCCGCACGACCCACGCCCGGGGCGCCGGATGCCGGCCGACCTTCGCCCACCCCATCCACGCCCGGGTGAACGCCTCGGCCACCAGATCCTCGGCAAGCTGCCGCTCACCCACACCGGCGAGCACGGCCCTCAGGCACACGTCCCGGCTGCTGCTGTAGAACTCCGCGAACTCCAGCTCCTTCACACCCCCTATACGCCGTGGGGCGGGGATCCGCTTACGTGGTGCCGGACGCCGACCCCGACCGGCATCATCTCGCCCCCCTGGACAAACCCGGGCGAATTTTGACACGGTGAGCACATCAGCCCGAATTCGAACGCACTGTCGATTGAATCACCCGGGAGACCCGCCTTGTCCCTCGCCTTCTACACCATCCACAGCACGTTCTCCGACCCCGGCGCCCTCGCCCACCGCTACGCCGACCTCCCCCGCGACCCCGCCCAACTCGCCCGCATCACCCGCGACTTGCTCATCCACCGCCTGGAAGACGAGTTCTTCGACCACACCCATGCCACCGACCGCCTGCACAACGACGCCGAGACCCGCTACATCGACGACGTCCTGCGCATCCTCGTCGAGCGCGACCCCGCCCCGCTCGACCGGCGACGCGCGACCGGCGACCGATTCGTCGGCGTGTGCCGGGACTTCGCGCTGCTGCACTGCTCGTTCCTGCGGCACGCCGGCATCCCGGCCCGCATCCGCACGGGCTTCGCCGACTACTTCGGCTCCGAGGACTCCGACCGCTTCCACGGCGATCACGTCGTCACCGAGTACTGGCACGACGACCGCGGCTGGCTCCTCGCCGACTCCCAGCTCACCGACCCGGTCATCATGGCCCAGTGGAACATCGGCTTCGACCCGATGGACGTCCCCCGCGACCGCTTCCTCGTCTCCGGCGAGGCCTGGCGGGCGATCCGCGAGGACGGCGCGGACCCGGAGACCTTCGGACTGCACCCCCCGAACGAAGGCCCGTTCTGGGGCGAACGGTTCGTCGCGGGCAGCATCCGCCTCGACCTGGCCTCGCTCAACAAGGTGGAGACCCTGCTCTGGGACGTCTGGAGCGAGGACGAGGGCAACCCCGGCGAGCCCCTCCCCGAGCCGTCCCGCCTCTTCTACGACCGTGTCGCCCCCGTCGTCAGCGGCGAGGTCTCCTTCGAGGCGGCCCGGAAACTCTTCGCCGATGACGACATCCTGCGCACCCCGCCGACAGTGACGTGCTACGCCCCCTTCAACGGACCCGGCCTCGTCACCCTGCGCCAGAACGACTTCTAAGCCACCGTCCGCAACCCCCGCCCCCGGGCGACCGCCCCCATCCCCCGCACCACCCGATGCGCGCACACCGCCGCCAGCAACTCCCCCAGCAGATCCGGGTCGTCGATCTCCAGGCCGAGCAACGACTCGATGCGCTCAAGGCGTTGGTAGAGGGACTGGCGGCCGATGTGCAGCAGGGCCGCCGTGCGGGTCGGGGAGCAGCCGTGGCGCAGGTGGACTTCCAGCGTGCGCACCAGGTCGCTCGGGTGGGCCGACTCCCAGGCCAGCAGGGGGCCCAGCGCGTGCTGCACCAGGCGGGCGAGGCGGTCGCGGTTGGCGTCCACGCCCCCGCGGGTCAGCTCCCGTTCCAGCGCGAGCGCTCGGGCCGATGTCACCAACGGGCCCTCCGGTACGGCGGGTTCGGCGGCCGGGACCGTCAGGGCCAGCTCCAGGGTCGTACGGGCCGCCCGCAACGTGTCGCTCCACCGGAGCCAGCCGCTGCCCGCCTCCACCGCGTGCCCGACCGCCACGGTCAGCCCGGGATCGGCGGCCGTACGGAAGGCCTCCTGGACGGCGCGGATCGGGTCGCCGGGGACGGAGGCGGGGAGGGCCAGCAGCGCCAGTACGTCGCCCGGAAACGCCGCCCGCAGCACACTCGCCCCGCCCAGCAGCCGTACCGCCCGGTCGACGGAGGCCACCTCGCGCGTGCCGTGCACCGAGACGCCGATCAGCCGGGCGCCGGGGCCGGGGTGGAAGCCGGCCAGCGCCGAGCGTGCCTCGACCTCCGGCTGGTTCAGCGCGGCCCGGTCCGCGAGGTCGGCCAGCAGGGCCGCCGTGTGGTCGTCGCCCCACGGCCGTACCACCGAACGGCCGGACAGGCCCCGGGCCACGATCGCCCGGTTGGCCGCCTCGGTGATCCGTACGAAGGGGACGACCCGGTGCAGGGCCAGGAGGGGGAGGCCCAGGCGGCGGGCCTCGTCCGTGACCTCCGCCGGCATGGTCGGGAGGGAACGGCCGATCTCGACCGCCAGGCCGGAGGCACCCCGGGCGGCCAGCTCACGGACGTAGCGGCGGCGGATCTCGGCGTCCGTGTCGGTGAGGCCGAAGCCGTTGGTGAGAAGGAGTTCGCCGCCGTCCAGGAAGTTCGCGCCCTCGTAGACCTCGCTGGAGTGGACCCAGCGCACGGGGCGGTCGAGGGCGGCCTCGCCGGCCAGCAGGGCGGGCTCGGCGGCCCTTACGGGGTCGAGGTCCAGGACTTCGCGGAGGGTGAGGGCGGCCACGGGCACCTCCAGGGACAGCGCGTGGACACTTCGTCCGGCGGCGGGATGCCCGGAGAGTACTTTCCGCACGTTGCCCTCGTGTTTCGGCCACAGGAGAGTGGGACGTATGGATCAGGCACAGGCACACACGTGGCTCGCCACGGCCGTCGAGGAGGCCCGCGCCGGGCTCGCCGAGGGCGGCATCCCGATCGGGGCCGCGCTCTACAGCGCCGACGGCACCCTGCTGGGGCGCGGCCACAACCGGCGCGTCCAGGACGACGACCCCTCGATGCACGCGGAGACGGCCGCGTTCCGCGCGGCGGGACGGCAGCGGTCGTATCGCGGGACGACCATGGTGACCACCCTTTCGCCGTGCTGGTACTGCTCGGGGCTGGTACGGCAGTTCGGTATCTCGCGGGTCGTGGTCGGCGAGGCGGTCACCTTCCACGGCGGGCACGACTGGCTGGCCGAGCATGGTGTGGAGATCGTCCTCCTCGACGATCCCGAGTGCACCACGCTGATGCGCGACTTCATCACGGACAACCCGGCACTCTGGAACGAGGACATCGGTGAGTAACCCGCGTATTCCGACCATCGACCTACGGCCCTGGGTCGGCGGCGACCCCGCCACCCGCGCCGAGATCGCCCGCACCGTCGACGAGGCCCTCCAGACCGCCGGGTTCCTGCTGGTCACCGGGCACGGGGTCGACCCGGACCTGCGGTCCCGTATCCGCGACGCCGCGCGCGCGTTCTTCCGGCTGCCCGTCGAGGTGAAGGAGCCGTACGGCGTCAAGGTCGGCGGGCGTGGCTGGCTCGGGCCGGGGGCCGAGGCCAACGGGTACTCGGAGGGGACCGAGACCCCGCCCGATCTGAAGGAGTCGCTGACCTTCGCCACGCACGAGCCCTTCGCGGACCCGGTGGTCAACGCGGAGTGGTACGCGCCCAACGTGTGGCCGGCGGAGATCCCCGAACTGCGGTCGCTCTGCGAGGAGTACCTCGACCGGATGGGCGAGTTGGAGAAGCAGCTCCTCTCGCTCCTGGGGTCCGCTCTCGGGCTCGAACCCGACTTCTTCTCCCGGCACATGGACCATCCGACGTACGGGTTCAACATCAACTGGTATCCGGGGACGGAAGTTGTCGGGGAGCCGGAGCCGGGGCAGTTCCGGATCGGGCCGCACACCGACTTCGGGACGGTGACGATCCTCGACCGGCAGGCCGGGAAGGGGGGATTGCAGGTCTTCACCGATGAGGGCGGGTGGGAGGACGCGCCGTTCGACCCGGACGCCTTCACCATCAACATCGGTGATCTGATGGCCCGTTGGACCGGGGACCGGTGGCGGTCGGGGCGGCACCGGGTGCTGCCGCCGCCCGCGGACGCGCCCGCCGAGGAGCTGATGTCGCTCGTCTACTTCGGCGAGTGCACGCCCGGTACACGCGTGGAGTCCGTGCCCGCGCCGGTCGGACGGGTGGCGTACGAGGCCGTCGACTCGCATGACTATCTGCGGGAAAAACTGGACTCCATCACCGTCAACTGAGGTCACCGTTCCGACAGTTTTCGTAACCCAACGGACATCGCACAACCTAGTCCGAACCAACTCCCCCTATTTACCCTGGTGTTGATAAGACTCACGACCGTACCAAGGGGGAGGTTCGGTGGCCAACGGGGTGCACGGGCGCGGAGCGCTCTTCGACGAGGATCCGCCCGGTCTCGCTTCGCGCGTGGTGGGGGTACGGCCGTACCGGCACCGGCCCTCCCCGTACGAGCACCAGGGCGACGTCCCCTTCGTGGTGCTGGCGGGCGCGCGCGGCCTGGGCAAGAGCCTGATGCTCGACAGGCTGCGTGCCGCCTACCGGACGCATACGCCGGTCGCGCTGATCGACTGCGAGTCCGCCCGGTACGCGGCACCTCCCGCAGGCCGGCCGGCCACCACCTGGTCACCGGTGGCGCAGGCGCTGACCGACATCGCGGAACAGCTGCGGGAGCCGGTGGTCCAGGGCGCCGGAGTGCTCCGCTTCCCCCGGCTGCAGGCCGGGCTGCTGGCCGTGTCCGCCACCGGATGGCGGGGCGGGGACGCCGACGGCTCGCGCGAGGAGACCGCACGGCGGATCCTGCTGCTGGACGAACCCCGCCGCCCCTGGTCCTGGGTCCTGCGGAAGTGGGCGACCCGGGTCGCGGCCAAGCTGATCAGCCAGTTGACCGGGCCGGCGCCCCAGGCGGTCGTCGAGGCCACCCTGGAAACGCTCTTCGAGGTCGTCTGGTCTCCCCGCCGGCGCCTGGCGAAGGCCGCCGGCTGGTACCGGAACTATCCCGGCGGCGCCGGAGACCGCCGGTTCGCCCTGACCGCGATCGCCGAGGACTTCGCCGCGGCGGAGAACTCCCGCGTCAACGCCGAGCAGTGGCTCGTACGCGCCCTGCTGGCCGACCTGACGGCCGGCTACCGCGGGTGGTGGCAGAGGTCGCACCGGCTCGGCCGGCCGGTCGTCCTCGTCGACAACGTGCAGTCCGGTCCGGGGCCGGGGCTGATGAAGGCGGTGCTGGACGAACGCACGCAACTCACCGACGAGGCCGCGTTCTTCGCCTCCCTGCGCGGGCACAGCCACCCGGCCCTGCACCACGCGATCGTCCGTACGCTCCCGGAGACGGCCCGTTCCAGCGGCTGGACCCGCGACGTCCCCTCGTCTTCCGGCGCCCTTCTGGTGTCGCTGCCGCCGCTGACACGGGAGGAAGCACGACAGGTCATCGGCGACGTCTGCGCGGGCGCCACCTACGAGGTGGACGGCGAACGCCGCCGACTGGAGGTGGCACCCCAACTGCAGTACGCCATACATCGGTTGACCTTCGGCAATCCGCTCGGCGTCGCCCTGCTCGCCCGCACGCTGCGGCAGCTGGAGCCGAAGGACCCCGTCGACCCCGGCACCCTGCTCACTTCCGGCCTGCGGCTCGACGAGCGCGCCGGCGGCGAGGACCCCACGGCCTACCAGCAGCTCCTGATCCGGCTCGCGCCGACGGACCACCTGGAGGAGCTGACCCTGCTCGCCGCCGCCCACGACGGTGCGTCCGCACTGGCCGTGGCCCAGGAGCGGCTGCCCGTCACCTTCGGCGCGGGCGGTCTGAACCGGCTGCGGACGGCACTGGCCGAGGAGGGCCTGCCGCCCGTCGACGGGTACTTCGTCGGCGACCCGTTCCTGCGCTCGCTGCTCCTGCTGCGGTTGCACCTCGACGAGGACCCGCACCGTGACCACCAGCGCTGGCAGGCCGTGCACCACACCCTCATCCGGCACTACGCGGAGGTGCCCGGCGCCCCGGACGACCCGGCCCGCAGCCGGTTCCGCCTGCACCACGAACTCGCCCTCGGCGAGACCGGGAACGCGGTGGCGTACCTGCGGGACACCTTTCGCCGTACCGAGCCGTGCGGCTGGCTGAAGACGCTGCTCTTCGTCGCCTCCGCGCCGTACTACCACGCACACGATCCACGCGGTCGCGACATGGGCGCCGCCGACCACCGGGCGGCCGTCGCGCGCGCCCGCACCGACGACAGCGAGGTCCCGCCGGACAGTGTGGACGCCACCCTGCATCTGACCGTGCGCCGGGTCCTGCACGCCGTGTGGCAACTGAACGATCCGTTGGTGCTGCCCGACCCGGAGGTCGCCCGGCGGATGCAGTGGGACCTGGAGCAGCTGTCGGGCCTGTGGGCCGCGGGCAACGCGGCGCTGTGGCAGACCGCACGGGATTGGCACGAGGACGCCCGGGCCTGCCGCCCCCTACGGGCACCCTGCCAGGACGGCACCGCAGACGCGAGGAGGGACGGGCAGTGAGGGATTTGCTCGAACGGCTCTGGAATCCGCCGTTCCACCGGTACCTGACCCTCGCGGCGGTGGCCGTCCTGCTGGCCGGCCTCGGGTACTGGATCGCCGTTCCCACACCCGCTCACAAGTGCGCACCCGGCGTCACCCGCCCCAAGGGTGCCGCCGAGTGCGTGGGCGTCTCGGCGACGGCGTACGACTTCGGGGTGACGCCGTTCGCCGCCACCGTGCGGGCGATCAACCGGGAGAACCACCGTCTGAAGCCCGGCGGTTACGTCACCGTCGCGCTCTTCGAACCGTTCACCGCGGGCGACCAGGACAGCGTCGACGACACCCTGCACGAACTGCAGGGCGCCTACCTCGCCCAGTACCAGGCCAACCACAACACCACCGGTGAGACCCCCGACATCCGGCTCGTGCTGGCCAACACCGGTGCCGACGGCAGGTACTGGCCGCAGGTGGCGGACCAGCTGATCGGGATGGTCAAGGGGCCCGACCGGCTGCGAGCGGTCACCGGGATAGGGCTGAGCACCGACAACAACGAGGCCGCCGTCAAACGGCTGACACAGCACGGCGTCCCGGTCGTCGGCTCCTCCATCACCGCCGACAGCTTCGCCAACGGCCAAAACGGCCAGGACACCTTCCCGGGGCTCGCCCGGGTCGCCCCCACCAACAGCGACTCGGCCCGCGCCCTCGCCTCGTTCGCCGGCTTCTCGGCGAGCAGTTCCATCCTGGTCTACGACAAACCGGGCGACCCGTACACGCAGACCCTGCAACAGGCGTTCGCGAAGCTGACGGCCGGCTCGCCGTACCAGCCGCAGCCGTACACGACCGGACCCGGCACCCCCAACACCTTCCGGCAGATCACCAGCATCCTGTGCGGCACCCCGCGGACCACGAACACGATCCTGTTCGCCGGACGGCACGTCCCCCTGCGGCAGTTCATCAACGTGCTCGGGCAACGCGGCTGCATGGACCGGCACTTCACCGTGCTGACCGGTGACGAGGGCTCGTATCTCACGACCGACACACAGCTCGACCACAAGGCGCTCACCCGCAACCTCACCGTCCGCTACACCGCGCTCGCCCACCCGGACGCGTGGAAGCAGGACAAGACGAAGACCGGCGGCAGCGCGGCGGACGCGGCCGTCCTCGACGGACTGCTCGGCCAGAGCACGAAACAGCCGGTCGGCCCGATCGGCCCGGTCGACCTCCAGGACGGGCAACTGATCATCGCCTACGACGCGATGCGGCTGGCGGTGGCGGGGATCCGGGAGGCGACGAGCGGCGACCAGACGACGCCCCGGATCGCGGACGTGGTCAACGAGTGGTCGCTGATGAAGGGCACACAGAAGGTGCAGGGGGCGAGCGGCTGGATCTGCCTCGACGCACACGGCAACCCGTACGACAAGGCCGTACCGATCGTGGAACTGACCCCGCAGGGCGGCTCGCGCTTCGTGAAGATCGCCTGGCCGGAAGGCAAGCCACCGTCGAAGGAGTGCCTGCCCCCGGCCTGAACAGCCTTACTCCCTACGGGCGTTGGCCCGCCTTGTCGACGACGGCCCGGCGCAGGACTGCGGTGTCGGCGGTGATCTCCCCCTTCTTCACACCCGCGTTGTCCTTGGTCGCCACCTCGCGTTCGCCGAGGAACTCGTAGGTCTTCGCGTCGAAGATCCACTCGTTCCGGAGCGGGTTGTCGGGGTCGGTGCGGGCGATGCCGATGCCGGGCCGGCCGGCCGCGTCCTTCACGTGCTCGACCGTCGTGATGCCGGGAATCCTCGCGACCGCCCGGAAGAGCGCGGCACTCTGCCGCGGCGGCATGATCGAGTCGCGGAGGAGATCGCCGACGAGCACGAACATGGCCTGGCTCTTCTCCTGATCGCTGTACTTCGTGGCGGTCCTGGCCAGATAGGCGTACATCGCGTCGGCGTCGGCGGGCAGTGTCTTCACGTGGTTGTAGAAGGACGACGCGTCCCAGCCGACCTGGCCGGGCTTGACGTCGGGCGGGACGGAGTGCCCCGGCGTGCCGGCCTCCCGCACCAGACCGGTGTGCAGTCCGTCCACCGACATCCACACCTCCTGCCGGTGCGCCGGTTCGATCGTGGTCTTCCGGCCGTTCCCCGACTGCGCGTAGGACACCTCGCTGTCCACGTACACGAACTGGTCGTCGCGGACCGTGCCGTAGGACTTCTCGTGCTCGGCCGCCAGCGCGATGTCCTCCAGGAGCGCGGCGGTCGACCTGCGGGTCGGCTGCTGTACGTCCGGCCGCGCGCCGCCGGACGACGGCAGGAGGACGAAGGTGACGGCCGCGGCGGTGGCGACGGCCGCCGCCGCGAGCGCGGGGCGCAGCAACCTGCCGCGCTTCGGGGCGGGTTGCTCGTGCCGGATCTCGGTCATCAGATGCTCCTTGAGGAGTCGGTGACGGCCCGGCGGAAGGTCTCTCTCGGGAAGTTCCGGGAGTCCGTTCATCGCTTGTCCTCCCTCAGGGGCCCGACCGCACTGCCGCGGTCACCGTTCATCTGTCCGTCCCCGGTGGGGAGTTCCATGCTTTTGACATGTTTCGCGAGTTTTGCGCGAGCGCGCGAGAGCCGCGACCGTACGGTCCCGACGGGCACCCCGAGCGCCTCGGCGGCGGCCCGGTAGTCGAGCCCGGACCACACGCACAGGGCCAGCACCTCGCGCTCGGCACGGCGGAGCGTGGCCGACGCCGTTCGTACGAGGGCGAGTTCGGCCGTGTCGTCGAGGCGGGCGGCGACCTCGTCGGCGAAGTCGCGCTCGACCTCGTCGCGGGGCAGCCGGGAGACGGCCGCCGCGTGTCTTCGGGCCGCTCGGCGGGTGTTGCGCGTGACGTTGGTGGCGATGCCCAGCAGCCAGGGCCGTAGCGAACCGCCCTCCTCGTCGAGCCTGCCGCGCAGCCGCCAGGCGTCCAGGAAGGTCAGCGAGACGATGTCCTCGGCCTGCGCCCAGTCCCCGGTGAGCCGGAAGGCGTGGTTGTAGACGGAGCGTGCGTACGCGTCGAAGAGCTGACCGAAGGCGTCGTGGTCCCCCGCGCGGATGCGCTTCCTCAGATTCGTATCCACACCCTTGCACCTGTCCGCACGACGAAGGCCGGTTCCGGTGACCCATGTCACACGGAACCGGCCTGCGCCGAAAGGGAGTTACGGCCTACACGCCCGCGTAGGAGTGCTTGCCGCTGACGAAGATGTTGACGCCGTAGTAGTTGAACAGCCAGCAGCCGAAGGCGATCATGGCCAGGTAGGCGGCCTTGCGGCCCTTCCAGCCGGCCGTGGCGCGGGCGTGCAGGTAGCAGGCGTAGGCGACCCAGGTGATGAACGCCCAGGTCTCCTTGGGGTCCCAGCCCCAGTAGCGGCCCCAGGCGGACTCCGCCCAGATCGACCCCGCGATGATCGTGAAGGTCCAGAGCGGGAAGACGGCGGCGTTCACCCGGTAGGAGAACTTGTCGAGGCTGGCCGAGGCGGGCAGCCGCTCCAGCACCGAGGTGGCGAAGGCGCCGGGCTTGCCGCCATTGGCCAGCTTGTTCTCGTAGCTGTCCTTGAACAGGTAGAGCAGCGTGCCGACCGCTCCCACGTAGAAGACCGCGCCGCAGATGATCGCGGTCGAGACGTGGATGTACAGCCAGTACGAGTGGAGGGCGGGAACCAACTGGTCGCTGGCGGTGTACAAGACGGTGACGGCGATGCCGAGATCGAGGAGGACCGTCGTGACCAGGAACAGGCCGAGCCAGCGCACGTTCTTCCTGAGCAGCAGCAGTGTGAGGTACACACCGACGGCGACCGTGGAGAAGGTGATGTTGAACTCGTACATGTTGCCCCAGGGCGCCCGCTGCACCGAGGCCGCGCGAGCGATGACACCGCTCAGCTCGACGAGGAACGCGAGCACGGTGAGGGACACGGCGATACGCCCGTAGAGGTCGCCCTGTTCGTCCCCGCCGTGCGCCCCGGGCCCGTCCGGCACATCGCGCGAACCGGACGCGGCCCGTACGACGACCTGCGGCCGCTCCAGCACGGTGGTGCCGCCGGCCTTCTTGACGGCGACGGCGGGTGCGGCCGCCTTCTCGGCACCGGTCAGCGCGGCGGCCGTACGGCCGATCTTGCTGCGGCTGCCGAAGGTCCATTCGGCGATGTACGCCAGGAAGGCCAGGGTGTAGACGGCCATCGAGGAGTAGATCAGCGTGTTGCTGATGTTGGCGAGGTGTTCGTTGGTGGCGGCGGCGAGATTCACTGCTGCTCAGCCCCTTCGGCGGGTACGGGGGGTTCGACGTCGGAGTCGTCGGAGTCGGGGGTGTGTTCGTCGTCGGTCTTCGTCGGGGCCCGGTCGTGCACGAGTGCGGCCAGGTCGCCGAGTTCCTCGGGGAGTTTCGCGGACTCGCTGCGGCCGAGCCCGGCCATCTCGACGACGGTGATGCCGTCGTCACCGGTGGTGGCCCGCACCCAGACGCGGCGGCGCTGGATGAACAGGGAGCCGGCCAGACCGAGGATCGCGGTGAGCGCGCCGCCCAGTGCCCAGGTGGTGCCGGGCTGCTGGACGACCTGGAAGCCCGCCCACTCCTTGATCTGCTTGTCGAAGGTGATCGACCCGGCGCCGTTCGGCAGCTTCATCGTCTCGCCGGGCAGCAGTTGGGCCTTGAGGATGTCGCCCTTGGAGTCCTTGAACTGCTTCAGGTTCTTGGTGTCCAACTGGTACACGTTCTGCGGGATGCCCGAGTTGACGCCCAGGTCACCGTGGTAGCCGGTCACGTTGAGCACCGGGTAGTCGAGGCCCGGGTACTGGGAGAACATCGTGCCGCTGCCCTTGGCGTACGTCGGCACGAACAGGGCCGCGAAGCCGAGCTGTTCGGCGACGCCCTGGGCGTTCTTGTAGCCGTCGAGGACCTTGATCGCGCCCTGCGAGGTGACGTTGGAGTCGATCGGCAGCATCGGCACGGCCTGGTGGAAGACCACGTTGCCCTTGCCGTCCCGGACGGTGACGACGGGGGCGTAGCCGTGGCTGACGAGGTAGACCTTCGAGTCGCCGATCTCCAGCGGCTCGTTGACCTTGATGGTGTGCTTCTCCGCCTTGCCGTAGGCGCCGAGGCTGTAGGTGATGTCGGCCTGGTAGGTGCGCGGGGTGCCGCGGTTGGGGCCGGTGCGCTCGTAGGTGCCGACGAAGTTCTTCAGGTTGAAGCTGAAGGGCACCAGGTCGTCGTCGCTGAAGAGGTTGCCGGACTTGAAGTCGTCGTACTGGGTGAGGGTGTTGGAGAAGCCGTCGCCCTCGACGATCAGCTTGTCGCCCTCGGACTTGAAGAGCTGGCCCCAGGCGAAGGCGATCAGCATCACGATCAGCGCGAGGTGGAAGAGCAGGTTGCCGGTCTCCCGCAGATAGCCCTTCTCGGCGGCGACGGCGTCACCGGCGACATGGGCGCGGAAGCGACGCTTCTTCAGGACCTGGAGGGCGGTCTCGCGGACCAGTTCGGGTTCGGCGGCGGTGCGCCAGGTGGCGAAGGCGGGCAGCCTGTCGAGCCGCTTGGGAGCGCCCGGCGGCCGGCCGCGGAGCTGGCCGACGAACTGCCAGGTGCGCGGGATGATGCAGCCGATGAGGGAGACGAAGAGCAGCACGTAGATCGCGCCGAACCAGGCCGAGCCGTAGACATGGAAGAGGCCGAGCTTGTCGTAGATCGGCGCGAGCGTCTTGTGCGCGGACTGGAACTCGGAGACCTTCAGCGCGTCGGTGCCGGTCTGCGGGATCAGCGAGCCGGGGACCGCGCCGAGCGACAGCAGGAACAGCAGCATCAGCGCGACCCGCATCGAGGTCAGCTGCCGCCACATCCAGCGCGCCCAGCCGAGCGCTTCACGGCCGGTCCAGGCGAGCCAGCCGGTCAGGCCGGGCCTCCGGTTGCCGCCGAAGGAGCCGGGCATGGCCGTCTCGACGGGGGCCGTGGAGAGCTGGGAGCCGGCGGCACCGAGGTCCTGGTCCTCGCCTGCCGGGTTCTCGGGCGCTTCCGTGGACGTCTTGCTCATCGATCAGATCCCTACAGTGAAGCCGTCGGACCAGCTCTGCATGTCCTGCACCAGCGCGTCCCAGGCGCCGGTGAGCAGCAGCACGCCGGTCACGATCATCATGGTGCCGCCGACGCGCATCACCCAGACGTAGTGCCGCTTGACCCAGCCGAAGGCACCGAGGGCCTTGCGGAAGGCGACCGCGGTGAGGACGAAGGGGACACCCAGGCCGAGACAGTACGCGACGGTGAGGATGGCGCCGCGACCGGCACTGGCCTGGTCCATGGAGAGCACTTGCACGGACGCGAGGGTAGGACCGATGCAAGGGGTCCAGCCGATGCCGAACAGCGCGCCCAGCAGTGGTGCCCCTATCAACCCGGTGGTCGGCCGCTTGTGGAAGCGGAACTCACGCTGCGTCAGCCAGGGCATCAGCCCCATGAAGAACACGCCCATGAGGATCATGAGCACGCCCAGCACCTTGGACAGGACGTCCTTGTTCTCCTGGAGCGTCTGCCCGAAGTAGCCGAACAGGGCCCCGCCGGAGACGAACACGACGGTGAAGCCGAGGACGAAGAGGGAGGCACCCACGACCATCCGGCCGCGCCGGGCATCCCCGAGGTCGGTGCCGGTGACTCCGGTCACATAGGACAGATAGCCGGGGACCAGCGGCAGGACGCAAGGGGAGAAGAAGGAGACGAGTCCGCCGAGCACGGCGATCGGCAGCGCGAGCACCAGCGCCCCGCTGCGGACCGTCTGGTTCGGGTCGGTTACTGCGGCGAGCAGCACGTCAGCTCACTTCTCCGCGATGACCGGGTCGAGCATCTCGCGCAGCTTGTCCTCGCTGAGCGCCTGGAGCGCGCGGGCCGCGATCTTCCCGTCCCGGTCGATGACGATCGTGGAGGGGATGGCCTGCGGGTTGAGCGTGCCCTTCTTGAACCGGAGCATCAGCTTGCCCGTCGGGTCGTACAGGCTCGGGTAGGGGACGTCGTACTTCTTCTCGAAGGCGACGGCCGGTTCGGTGCTGGTGTCACGGGTGTTGAGGCCGACGAACTGGACGTCCTTGTTCGCGGTGGCCTTGGCGACCTGGACCAGGTTGTCCGCCTCGGCGCGGCACGGGGAGCACCAGGAGCCCCACACGTTGACGACGAGGACCTTGCCCTTGTAGTCGGCGGTGTCGAGCGTCTTGCCGTCGATGGTCTTGCCGGACAGGTCGGGGGCGGCCTGGCGGTCGCCCTTCTTGACGGTCGCGATGCCGTCGGAGCCGGTGATGAAGTTGGTGTTGCCCGAGCCTCCGGAGGTACCTCCGGAGCTGCACGCGGAAAGCACCAACGCGGCGGCGGCAACGCCGGCGGTCGACAGGACGGCGCGGCTACGGGCGCGACTGGCGGCACTCATGTGAAAAGTTTCGCATGCCCGTTCTGAGGATCTTGCGCGCCCCCCTCAACGGCGTCTTGCGGGCGGAAACCCGCATTTCAGGCCCGCATTTCAGGCCCGCTTCTCAGGCGGCTTTTCAGGCGGCGTCGGACGAGGAGGCGCTCGGGCTCGCGGCCAGGAAGGACTTCCAGCCACCCGCCGGGGCCTGGCCGACGTCGAGGGTGCGCAGCTTGGCGAGCACCTCGGGCTTCTGCACATCGATCCAGTCGGTGAACTGCTTGAAGGAGACGAGCCGTACGTCCGCGCCCTTCTCCTTCTCCTGGGCTATGTGCTTGAACGCCTTCTCGACGGCGTCCATGTAGATGCCGCCGTTCCAGTGCTCGAAGTGGTTGCCGATGAAGAAGGGGGCACGGTTGGTCTCGTACGCCCGCTGGAAGCCGGATATGTAGGCCTGCGCGGCCTGGGTACGCCAGCCCGGGTAGTTGTAGGCGGGTGCGTTGGTGGAGTTGACCGACTGGTTGGCCAGCATGTTGTAGTCCATCGAGAGGACCTCGAAGCTGTGCCCGGGGAAGGGAACCGCCTGGAGCGGGTAGTCCCACACCCCGTTGCGCTTCACGGGCCAGACCTGGCGGCCGCCGGGCGAGGAGGCGTCGTAGCGCCAGCCGAGCGAGCGGGCGGTGGGCAGCAGGTTGTCCTGGCCGAGGAGGCAGGGCGTACGGCCGCCGACGAGCTCCTTCTCGTAGTCGAAGGGCAGCGACGGCAGGTTCGTCCACCCGGTGTTCGTCCGCCACTCCTTCACGAAGGACTTGGCCTGGTCGATCTCGCTGCGCCACTGCTGCGGCGTCCAGTTGGCGACCGTGCCGTAGCCGGAGCAGAAGTGGCCGTTGAAGTGGGTGCCTATCTCGTGGCCTTCGAGCCAGGCGCGCCGGACGTTGGTGAGCGTGGCCTTGACGTGCTCGTCGGTGAGGTAGCCGATGTCGGAGGCGCCGCGCGCGTTGTTCGGCGGGTTGTACAGGCGCTTCTTCGACTCGGGCAGCAGATAGAGGCCGGAGAGGAAGAAGGTCATGGACGCGCCGTGCTGCTTGGCGAGGTCGAGGAAGCGGGGGAACAGTCCGTTGCCGACCTCGCCCGCACCGTCCCAGGAGAAGATCACGAACTGCGGCGGAGTCTGCCCGGCCTCCAACGGCACGGGCTTCGCGGGCTGCTTGGGCTGCGCGCCGGTGAAGGACGTGGAGCCGTCACCGATGGGCTTGGCCCGCGGCTCCATCGACTTGGCGGGACCGCCGGAGGAGCCCGACCCCTTCCCTGAACTGCCGGAGGTGTCGGACCCCGTACCGAGCGTGCCGCACCCCGCCAGTCCTACGGCCGCCGCGGCGCCCGCACCGACTCCGAGCGCTCCCCGTCGCGTGAGACTCCGCATCGCTTCCCCATCCATCGCGTCCTCTGTGGTCAATCTGTGAGAGGACGCGGCGGACGGGAAAGTTCACCGGGAACGGTGTGTGTTGCGAAACAAATGTCACGGAACAGCGACAGGTGTGAGGGCGATGTCAGGTGCCCTCGGTCGACCTGGGCCGGTCTCAGGCTCCGAACGCCTTGCCCTGTCCCTTCACGGGCTTCGCGCCCGCGAGGAGATGGGCCGGTACGAGATCGCGGGCCGGCTCGGTGTAGCCGACGGACACGATCTTGTCGCCCCGGTAGGTGAAGGACGTCAGGGACGCGAGCGTGCACTGCCGCTTGCGCGGGTCGTGCCACAGCCGCCGCTTTTCGACATAGGACCGCACGATCCAGATCGGCAGTTGATGGCTGACCAGCACCGCCTCGTGGCCGCGGGCGGCGTCCTTGGCGGCGTCCAGCGCGGCCATCATGCGGACGACCTGGTCGACGTAGGGCTCGCCCCAGGACGGCTTGAACGGGTTGACCAGGTACTTCCAGTTCGCCGGCTTCTTCAGCGCCCCGTCGCCGACCCCGAAGGTCTTGCCCTGGAAGACGTTGTCGGCCTCGATGAGCCGCCCGTCGGTCGCGAGGTCGAGCCCGTGCGCCTTGGCGATCGGCGTGGCCGTCTCCTGCGCCCGCTCCAGCGGGGAGGCGACGACGTGGGTGACATCGCGGGAGGAGAGGTGCTCGGCGACCCGGTCGGCCATCTGCCGGCCCAGCTCGGAGAGGTGGTAGTCGGGCAGACGGCCGTACAACACCCCGTCCGGGTTGGCGACTTCACCGTGCCGCATCACATGGACGACGGTGATGTCGCTGTCACTGCTGCTCATCGGGTGGCCTCCGCCGCCGCTTTGGCCGCCGCCGGGAGGGCGTCGGCGATCCGCTGGATGGCCCGTTCGTCGTGGGCCGTGGACACGAACCAGGACTCGAAGGACGAGGGAGGCAGATAGACCCCGCTCGCCAGCATCGAGTGGAAGAAGGCGGTGAAGCGGTACGACTCCTGCGCCTTGGCGTCCTCGTAGTTGCGCACGCTCCGGTCGGTGAAGAACACGGAGAACATGTTGGAGGCGTTCTGCACCCGGTGCGCGACGCCCTCCTTGCCGAGCGCCTCGGTGACGAGCGCCTGGATCTGCGCCGATACGGCGTTCACCGTGTCGTAGGCCGCGTCGTCGAGGAGCCGCAGCTGGGCGAGACCGGCGGCGGTGGCGACCGGGTTCCCGGAGAGGGTGCCGGCCTGGTAGACGGGTCCGGCCGGAGCGAGGTGCGCCATGATGTCGGCGCGCCCGCCGAACGCGGCGGCGGGGAAACCGCCGCCCATCACCTTGCCGAAGGTCATGAGATCGGGAGTGACCCCGTCGATTCCGAACCACCCGGCCCGGCTGGTCCGGAACCCGGTCATGACCTCGTCGGAGATGAACAGCGCCCCGTTCTTCCCGCAGGCGTCCTTGAGCCCCTGGTTGAACCCGGCGACGGGCGGCACGACCCCCATGTTCCCGGGCGAGGCCTCGGTAATAACGCAGGCGATCTCACCGGGATGCCGGTGGAAGGCCTCGTTCACGGCTTCGAGATCGTTGTACGGCAGCACGATCGTGTCGCCGGCCTGGGCGCCGGTGACACCGGGGGTGTCGGGCAGCGCGAAGGTGGCGACCCCGGAACCGGCGGCGGCGAGCAGCGCGTCGACGTGACCGTGGTAACACCCGGCGAACTTGATCACCTTGGGCCGGCCGGTGAACCCGCGAGCGAGCCGGATCGCGGACATGGTCGCCTCGGTGCCGCTGCTGACCAGCCGCACCTGCTGCACCGGCTCGACCCGGGCGACGATCTCCTCGGCGAGCGCGACCTCGCCCTCACCGGGGGTGCCGAAGGAGGTCCCGCGCGAGACGGCGTCCTGGACGGCGGCGATCACCTCGGGCTGCGAGTGCCCGAGGATCATCGGCCCCCAGGAACACACGAGGTCGACGTACTCGCGTCCGTCCGCGTCCGTCAGATACGGGCCGTCGCCGGACACCATGAACCGGGGCGTACCGCCGACGGCGCGGAAGGCGCGCACCGGGGAGTTCACGCCGCCCGGTGTGACGACCGCGGCACGGTCGAAAAGAGCCTGCGAGACGGGCGCTTCGTATGAATAGGGCAGTTCGGGTGGCGTTTCGCTGGGCGTTTGGCTCATGACCTGCGACTTCTCCGACTTCTCGGACTCCGGGATCTCAGTTACCTCCTCAGGGTAGGCGGCGGGACGGCGGACACGGGCCCCCACCCATCTGCGAGACTGGGAGGTGATACACACAGGTACACACAGCTCGTGCGGGCACCGGTGTTCAGGGCTTGCGAATATCTTGCGGACAGGTGTTTCAGCGCACGTTTCGGCGGGCGGCCGTGGGGGAGGTCACTGACACGATGATCGGGTTGCGCGGCTGGGGCCACGCGTCCTAGAAAAGCAGTCGGGTGGAGATATGCATCGCGGTGGCGGACTGGGCGAGGGGACTGACGACCTGGGTCCTCGGCGTGCCCGGCGGGGGAAGCACCGACGCGAGGCGGAGGAAGCCGCCGAGGCACGGCAGGCGCAGCAGGGGCAGCAGGGTGGTTCGGGACCTGGTTCGGTCTCGGGTGAGTCGGAGCGGGACGAGCGACGTATCGAACGTCGGATCGATCAGTTGCGGGCGGGGAGCAGGAATGGTGGTCGGGTGGGGGTGACGTACAAATACTTCGGCGCGCCCGACGGCGCGACGGCGGCCCGCGTCCCGATCTCGATGCGCCCCGAGGAACTCGGCGGCGACGAGCTCGGGATGAACGGCATGTTCACCAAGATCAAGCCGGAGACGATGGCCGCGATGGTCCTCACCGGCATCGAGGGCGTCCCCCTCAACAAGGTCCCCCCGCTGGAACTGGTCGTCCTCCACCCCGACTACGCAGTCGTCAAACTCCCGATGACGGTCGTCGACCCCCTGCGCGGAATCGGCGAGGAGGCGGTGGGGGCGGCGGCGTTCATCTGGTCGACCGTGCCGGATCGGGGCGGGCCTCGGGATGCGTTCAATGTGTATCAACTGCTGCACGAGTGGCAGGACTTCAGCCATCGGTTGCATGAGGCGGGGCATCAGCCTTATTGCTTGGTCTGGCCCTGAGCGGCCAGGGCACATGAGTCTCGGCGAGGAAGCTAACGTGCCTCCTGACCGTCGATGAGCTGCTGAATCGCGGACAGAATCCCCTCCACAGCAGCGGGCTCGGACGCGAGGACTGTCAGGGAGACGGACGGCCAGCCGTTGTAGCCCTTCGCCGGCAGAGCCTCCAGCTTTTCCGCGAGGCCGGGGAGAGTCGGCAGCAGAGCCGCGAACGCCGCTGCCCGCTCGTGGCCGAGGTGATAGGTGATCGAGCCGAAGGCGAAGGAGAGGTCGTCCTTCGCCGGGTCGTCGCGCAGGGAGAGCGTCGCGATCGGTACGTCCCGTCCGGAGACTCGGTAGTAGATGCGCATGCTCCGGTACTTGGCCGTACCGCACTCCAGCCGCCCCTCGGCCACCGCGTGATCGAGCAGGACCGTCGCGGCCCGCCGTACGTCCGGGTCGGGGCGCGATGCGATCGCCGCGTCCATGTCGGCCCGAGTGGTCCGCTGTGCAGTGCGGTGGCCCGAGGGGGACTTGGCCGCGGTGGCGACCTCGCCGTGCACGCGGGGGACCAGGACGCGGAGGTCACCGCCACCTCGGTACTGGGTCAACTCGACCGCGTACACATCGGTCTGCCGCAACTGCCCGTTCAGGAACTCGACGATCGCCCGCAGTTCAAGCGGAATCTGGTCGGCGACGAACAGCAGCCGCATCTGGCCGGCGGCCAACCGCTCCTCGACCGTCGTCCAGAACTCCTCCGCGGACCGCTCGCCCTGGTCACCGAGCAGTTCCCCATACCCCTCCTCCAGCGACCGGCCGTCCTTGACACACGTGTCCTCGAAGGAGCGCCGCAGGAGTGCGGCCGGCCAGTAACGAGCGGCGTTCGCCGCATAGTCCAGCATCTGGCCGACGACCTCACGCCGGATCCGGGTGTCCGTGGCCCGCTTGACCTCAACCAGGGTCGGCACGCCGTCGGCGTCGACGAAGAGATGGTCCAGCCAGTACGCCGGAGCACTCTCCGTGCTCGTCGGCACCCCCATCTCCCGGGCCACCAGCACCAGCCGCAGCGGTCGCCCATCGGCCAGCGAGCCGAAGTCCAGCACCCGAGGATGACGCGCGAGCAGCTCCTGGAACTCCGCCTCGGTCTCGAACTCGGCCCGCTCCAGGGCCTGTAGTTCCTTGCCCAGGACGAACACCGGCTGGTTCGTCATGTGATTCCACCCCCGTGATCCGACTCCCACGATCATTGATCGTTTCCACGCCGATTGAAACAGGACGCTACCGACAACGACGCCCCGTCTCCCTCGTGGTCTCCAAGGAGGTGGGCTTCTCGTTCGGCCGTCAGTCCGGTCGCCAGTTCACGCGGGCCGGTCGCGCTCAACGCCCAGAGGCTGCTGACCCGTCGGGCCCGCTGCCAGAGCCGGTCACCTACCTCCACAGCGGTGTGGAAGGGCACAACGGTGATGTCATGGGCGGCGAACGGCTGGTAGTCGAGATAGCGCAAGCCACCGGTGCCACACAGGTAGTAGCTGCTGCCGGTGGCCACGGCGAGGTCGGCCAGCCGCTCGGACCGACCCTGGCGGGTCGGGATGGCGCTGCTTTCCAACGCTTCACCATTCCAGCCGAGAGCGGTGAGCAGGGCAAGGGTCGATGTCCCCGCGAGGTCCGCCACGCGTTCCGTGTCCTCGAACCGGTCGAGGACCACGTCCAAGACCTCACGCACGACAGGCCAGTAGCGGCTGCGGCCGTAGTACTGGCGAACGAGGAGACTGACAGTTCTACGGGATCGGCGCGGCTCGACGAGCATTGCCTGGTTGATGAGCGTCGGGCGCCCGTTGGGCAGGTGCGTGGGGAGCGTGAGCCACTGCTGCCTGCTCGGGTCGTCGGGAACCGCGAGCCGGGCGCGGTGCTGGTAGTCGCGGCGCGCGAACTGAACATCGTCGAGGACGATCCACCGGTCGGCGGCGAACAGTTTGGCCAGCGTGGACAGCCGGGGAAACAGGTTCGGCTGGTGGATCGCACACACCGCACCGCTCGCCCCGAGTCGGCGTGTGTCAGCTGTTGATGAGGCGGCTGTCGAAGCCGGCACCCAGGAGGCGCTCGTAGGCGTCATGCACATCCCCCGGTACGTTCTGCTCGACGGCGAAGCCGAACTTCGGGTACTCGATCACCCGTTGCAGGTCGCCGACGAGCATGTCGACGACGAGCTTCTCGTCACCGATCGATTTAATGTAGTCGTCCAACTCCAGAGGCTCGGAGGCGCAGATGACCTCTACCTCGGGCCACAGCTTGCGGCAGGTCGCGTACGAGCGGCGTTCCATGTACGGCTTGGAGATCAGTAGCAGCGACTCCACCTCCACGCCCGCTTCCGCCAGCAACTCCCGGGAGAAGGTGATGTTCTGGCCGGTGTTCGCCGCCTTCGACTCGACCAGGATCGCCTCGTCCGGCACACCCAGGCTCAGGGCGTGCTCGCGGTAGTGGACGGCCTCGCCGCGCGGGAAGCGGGCGCGGGTGGTGGGGCTGTTGCCGCCGCTGAACACGACGACGGGGAAGAGGCCGGCGCGGTAGAGATCTGCGGCTGTCGTAGCGACACCCAGGTCGTGGCTGCCCAAGCCGATCGCCGCTGAGCAGGGGCGCGCCTCGTGGCCCATCTGGTGGTAGCTCCAGATCAACGTCGCGTCGTCGAACTGCTCGTTGGTGATCTGACGCTGCTGATGCTCCGGCACTGGCACTCCCTGACTCATCCCTGCTGGCCCTTTCGGATGCCCTCGATGCTGCGCAACTGGTGGCTCAGCCCGAACTGCTGGGCCACCTGTGCCGCCTGGTCGAGGACGGACAGCCCATCATTCCGGGTCGCCGCGTCCGACAGAAGGATGTGCCCGTACGCGGTGTCCAACCGCACTCGCTGCATCGGGGAGTCGACAGTGCCGGTGGTACGCGCGATGTCGATGTAGTGCAGGGCCTGTTTCAGGTCGCCGACGCCGCGGTGGGCCAGGGCGAGTTTCTGGTGTGCCACGGACCAGTCCTCCGGCTCACCGAGTTCCTCGAACTCGCGGGTGGCAGCAGCCATGACGTCGGTGGCGTACTCGTTGTTGCCCTCCTTGCTCAGAGCCGTGCCGATCCACAACCGGGCCCGGGCTCGGTCCCGTCGGCAGAGCCGCTGGTCGGCAGCGAGTTGCTCGTACCATCGGGCGGAGGCGTCCAGCTGACCTGACATCTCCTGCACGACGGCGAGGGACAGCTCGATCTGGGCGACCCGGCGCGGGATGGCGAGTTGGGAGAACATGTCGCGCGCGGTCAGGTAGGACTGCCGGGCGGACAGCGGGCCGAGGATCGCGCCCTGGTCTCGTTGCACATCACCGAGCAGGACAAGCGAACGCCCGTACAGATAAAGGCCCTTGTCATCCAGGCCGTGCGCGTCACGGCTCGCCAACCAGCGGTTCAACAAGGTCGCGGCGAAGGGGAAGTCCTGGCGGCTGACGCAGACTACGGCGCGCTCGATGTCCTCGGTCCAGGTCTCGTAGTCCGCCGGCCGCACGCTCTTCCGATCCGGGAACAACACCGCCTCGAACCGGGCATGGGCGGCAGCGTCGGCACGAGCGAGCGCGGTGTCGAGGATCGCCTGGGTATCAGGTCGGGGCTGGGTTTCGGCTCCCAGACTCTCCCACTTGGCCACCGTACGCAGCGCGACACCCAGGTGCTCGGCGAAGGCCCGCATGCTCATTCGCAGAGCAGCGCGCAGAACGCTCGCTTCCCGGCCCGTCCACTGCCGCACGCTGACCACGGATTACCTCCCTCCGTCACGTATGGAAGCACTCTCGGTGACGACGTGGGGCGGGAAGTGCAACGGAAGTACAACAGCAGGTCATTTCAAGGCCGTTCACGCCAGCCGACGCTGTGGACATGGACGACGAACTCATCACGGAACGCCGACGCGTCGCCTTCCCTCAGGTCCTCGGCTACCTACGACACGTCACCGGCGGCCTGGTCCGCCATGCGGCGCTAGTCGACTGCCTGACCGATTACTGCCGTCGGCACGAACTGGACCTCTGCGGCGTCTTCACCGACCGCGACGCCACGCTGGCCATCCGCTCCCCCGCCTTCATCGGGCTGGTCGACACCCTCGAACTACCCGACACCTACGGCGCCGTGGTCCCCGCCCTCAGCCACCTGGGCCCCAGGAGCATCGGCAACGAACGGAAGCGACAGATAACGGCAACGGGCACCCGTCTGATCGTGGTCCGCTCCCTCAAGTCGACCACGGAGTCCGGGCCTTCCCGCAGCACGAGCCCCAACCTCCAGCCCCAGGGGGACACATGATGTCCGTGCGCGACGCGCTGCGCAGCGCACCCATGGTCAGCGACGTGCCCGGACTGCGTCTGCTGAAGGTCGGCAACGGCTGGGACCTCGTGCGCACCTCTGCCAAGACCGGTCTCCTGGCCCTGGCCCACCTGCGCGGCACCGGTGCGTCGATCGGCCCCGTGCTCTACGACGGGCCCAACGAGCGCCTCTACTACGCCATCGCGACCGGCACCGCCGACCGCTGGGACGACCTGCCGGTACGGCACCTCTCCACCAACTCCTGGCTCGTCGCACCCGGCGTGGAGCGGCTCGACGACTGGTTCGGCGGCTGGTGCGAACTACCCGACGACAACACCCTCACCGACCCAGACGCCCTCCGCACCGCACTCCAACACCCGTACGTCGCCGGTGCCCAGGATGAAGCGCGCTCTGACGCCGGTATCTAGGGCCGGGCACCTCCCACCAAGCCACGGCAACACCTACCTCCGTCCGACCTGACCGCAAGGGGACATCCGTGACGCCCCACCTCGTATCACCGAACACCGTCCTCGCCAACGCCCTTCTGCGCGCCGAGGACGTCCTGACACCACGCATCCTGGCCGCTCCGCCCGAGCGGATCGTGCTGGTCGTCGGCACCCAGATCAACGGCGCTCCGCATATCGGCACCTCGCTCGTCCAGGCACTCTCCTTCGCCATGGCCGCCCGCCTGCGAGACCGCTTCGGCATCCCCACCGAGGTCCTCTTCAGCGCCCTCGACAACGCCCCGTACGAACTGTCCACAGACCCGGCCAGCGGCCACCGCTACCAACGCGCCTACGCCCAGGCCCTCGGCAACCAGGCCCTGACCGACCTCGTCGCCGCCCTGCACCAACCCCTGTTCACGGCTCTCTCCCGGCGCCTGGGCATTCCCCACCTCGTCGAGACCTACACCCAGCAGCAAGCTGGCGAACACTTCCGCCGCACCTGGCTGCGGCTACTGCCCCGACTCGACTCCGCCCGCTGGTGGCTCGCCCCCTCCACCGGCACCCCACATCTTCGAATCCCCTGCCCGCACCCCGGCTGCGGCTGGTCCGAGAAGCACGCCGAACGCACGCGCGTGCACCTCATCGACCGAGAAGGTGCCGAGGTCGATGCCGTCTGCCTCCACCACGGCCCTTACCAGGTCACCATCACGCCTACCGCCGGCGCCTACCTCGACTTGGCCACCCTGTACCGCAACCTCGTCAAGGAACTCGCCCTCACCAGCACGGGGGCGGGTGGAACTCTGCACGTCATGGTCAAGGGCGGCGACTGGGTCTTCGGCTCCCTCCTCGTCGACGAAGCCCTCCAAGCCGTCGGCCTCACCCGTGCCCAACTCCCCGCCCGCCTGTTCTGCCCGCAAGTCGTCACCGACACCGGCGCGAAACTCTCCAAGTCCCTCATCCGCGACGGCCACGCCCCTTTGCCCGAAGGCGCCGCCGACTGGATGCTCGACACCCGACAATGGCCTGGCACTGTCACCGAGTACGCCGACCAACTGCTGGCCATAGCCGAGACGATGCTGTCCGACCCCCGCCACTTCTTCCGCTCGTACTCCGCAGCCGAGGTCGGCCGCCTGATCACCGCACCAGCACTCAGGAGCATTCCCGCCCCATGAGCAACACCACTCCGCGCGTCCGCGAACTCAATCTCTACCGCCAGTACTTCGACCTCGTCGCCACCGGCACCAAGACCATCGAGGTACGGGTCAAATACCCACACCTCGCCGACCTCGTTGCTGGTGACATCATCCGGTTCCACATCAAGGGCACGGACGAGACCTGTGAGGTCGAGGTCAAGCGCGTGACCGAGTACACCGACTTCGAGGCCCTACTCGCCGGCGAGGGGCCAGCCAACGTCAACCCCACCGCCACCCGCGACGAACAACTCGCCAACATCCGGGCCATCTACCCGCCCGAGAAGGAGGCTCTCGGTGCCCTTGCTATCCGGATAGAGCTCATCGGCTAACGCACTTCGACCAGCCCCTTGGCGGGCCACAGCCCCGCTCCTTCCGCCCAGCACCACCACCTACACAGCAGACACTCACCGTCGGTGTGGCTGCCACTGAACGAGCACTCGCATTCGGCACCTTGGACGCACTCTCGACGAGGAGTGACGTTGTGTTTACTGTGAGTTGAGGAACATGCGGGGGGTGTGCTGGCCTCGGGGGGGCAGGATGCAGCGCAAGGACCAGTTTCGGAGCATCGTCAGCGACTTCGGTGCGACGTGTAAACAGGCACTGCTGCACGGGCAGAAGCAAGCCGCGATCCGCCGGGCAGTAGAAACCCTTCTGGTCGACGCGGCAGGGGTATGGGGATTAAAGGCCGTCCTCCATGCCGAGGTGGCCATCACAGCGCACCGGATACGCCCTGACCTGGCAGTGCGGATCGGAAAGTTGCCACGCTGCATCAACAGCTGCTAGCGGAGGCAAAGTTGGAGATCGCGGCACTGATGGTATCGCTGGTTGCACTGACGGTAAGCGGAGTCGTCTCGCTTCGACAATTGCGGCTGACCGAGCATGCCAACACGCTGCCGGTTCTTGTGGATCTCTTCCGCGAGCATCGAAGTGTGCGGCTGGCGCAGGCACGGCAGGTCGTGCACGAACGGCTGCCGGCCTGTGACCTGTCAGCCGGACTGGCCGGGTTACCGGACGATGACCGGGATCTGGTCCGTGAACTGGCCTGGTTCTACGACAATCTCGGGGCTCTCGTCGCTCACGGAGTGGTGGACATCGAACCGGTCTCCGGATACCTCGGAGGTTCCGTCATCTCCGTCTGGGAGGGCATGCAACCGCTGGTGCAGGCGGAGCGTGCGAAGCGCGCCCAGAACGCCATGCCAGATCCGAACCGCTGGCAGGAGTACTTCGAGAACCTGTACCACCTCGTCCGCGAGACTCCTGCGGACCGAGCCCGGGCAGCGACGCATCTGTGGCGGCTTCCACACCCCTGACCATTTCCACCTGCATCGAAGATGACTGGCCCTCCGCCCCACCCTGCGAGGGCACATGCAGGGCACACGAGCTTGGGAAACGGCGTCGGCCAGTGAGAACTACGGAGAGGAGTTTCCTCTGGTCGGGGCGCATCCCACCAAGGGGATTCGCTTGGTGCGGGCGGGGGCTTTCGGGTCCCGCCTTTGTCATGTGTCCGGAGCGGCTCCGTTTCGGACTGCTCCTGCGCTCGCCATGAGCGCCCTCTCGCACCGATTCGCCCCCAGTGGATGAACCGGTGATCGGCGGGATACTGGCTGTGTGAGGTCACCGCACGCCGCCTCGTCGGCAGTGGGCGGCCCGGTGGACCGTGCGAGGAGGAGCCATGACCGTTTCGCGTGGTCCGGCACCGCATTCCGGACCGGAGTCGCAACCCGGCGGGGCGATCCCGGGAACGACAGGCGACGCCGCCGATGTCCTGACCGCCCTGGGACGCTCTTGGACGTGGATCCTCGGTTCCGCCGTCGCCACGCTCGTGCCCGGCATCCTGGTGCTGGTCTGGCCGGACGAGACGCTGCACGTTCTTGCGGTTCTCATCGGCCTGTATCTGCTCGTGACCGGTGTGTTCCGGTTCGTCGCCCTCTTCGCCCGCGAGGACCACGGCGAACGGCTGGCCGGGCTCTTCCTGGCGGTGCTCTACGTCCTCGCCGGGGTGCTGTGCCTGCGCAATCCGCTGCAGACGATCGCCGCGCTCTCGCTGATCGTCGGCGTGCTGTGGCTGGTGTCCGGCATCCTCATGCTCTACCCGGTCATCGCCGCCAGGGACCTGCCGCACCGCGGGTTCGTCCTCGCCGCCGCACTGCTCGGTATCGTCGCGGGAATCGTCGTGCTCGCCCTGCCCACCGAGTCGGCCCTGGCCCTGACCCGGCTGCTCGGCCTGTGGCTCGTCCTGCTGGGCCTGGCCGAGACGGCGGTCGCCTTCGCCTGGCGGGCCGCGCTGCATCGGGCGGGGGTCACGGGGCCGTGACTTCGGGTCCCCCGGCGGGATTGTTCTGGCCAGGTGGACCAGAGGCATCAGCGGTATTCTCTTTGTACAAATGACCGCGTCAGCCACGGGTGTGACAGCCCGGACGGCTGCGCGATGGGGCACTTGGTCGTATCGGCCCCAGCCTGTGGTCGCCGGCCATCTGCTGCCAGGCGGTCACCGCACCGCCGCGCTATCGCGGTTGGCACCGCGGAGCGCCCCCGGGCCCGCCCCCTTTCACATGTGAGGCGGCCTCAGATTCCTGTGCACACCGAAGACGACATGGAACGGGCGTCGCCCGGGACCGACTTCGGGTGGGGGCAGGGAACGGAGGAGAGATGAGCGGTCAGACGTATCTCGCGTACGACTATCCACTGCTGGACGTCTTCTGGACCATGCTGGTGTTCTTCCTGTGGATCATGTGGTTCGTCCTGCTGTTCCGAATCGTCGTCGACATCTTCCGCGACGACGGCCTCGGCGGCTGGGCCAAGGCGGGCTGGCTGGTGTTCTGCCTCGTTCTGCCGTTCCTGGGTGTGTTCGTCTACGTGATCGCCCGGGGGAAGAACATGGGCCGCCGGGAGACCGCGCAGGCGCGGGCACAGCAGAAACAGTTCGAGGACTACGTCCGCGAGACCGCGCAGAGTTCCGGTGGCTCCTCCAGCAGTGCGGACGAACTCCTCAGGCTGTCCGAGATCAAGGCCCACGGCGACATCACCGAGGAGGAGTTCCAGCGGGCCAAGCAGCTGGTCCTGAGCGACTACGGCCCCCCGGTCCGCCGCTGAGCCGGTTCCCCGACACCGAAGGACACCGAAGCCATGACCACGTCGCACGCTTCTCACGTACACGCTCACCCGGGTACCGCCAAGCGGCACTGGGCCGAGGGACTCACGGCCTTCGCCGCCGTCACGCTCATGATCGCCGGGGTGCTCGACATCTTCCGCGGGATCATGGGGATCGCCAAGGACGACGTCTTCCTCACGACACGCAGTTACGTCTTCGAGTTCGACCTCACCGGCTGGGGCTGGATCCACCTGGCCCTCGGCGCGGTCGCGGTCATCGTCAGCCTGGGGCTGTTCCAGTCCGCGCTCTGGGCCCGGGTCGCCGGCGTGGCCGTCGCCGGGTTCATCATCATCGCCAACTTCCTCTCCCTGCCGTACTACCCGGTGTGGTCGGTCGTGATGATCGCCTTCTCCGGGTTCATCATCTGGGCGCTGTGCGTGGCCCGGCCCACTGATCAGTGATGTCGGACGAACGGGCCAGGCGCATCGCGGAGTTCATCGAGCCACTGCGGGTGGAACCGGGGGCGAAGGTGCGGCTGCGCCGGGACTTCGACCCTCGGGACAAGGCCGGTCTGAAGAAGCGGGACGGGGCCGCGCTGCTGCGGACCGGAGTCGAACTGCTGGCGGAGTACCAGGAACGGCTCGCCGCCCAGGACACGCACGGCGTGCTGCTGTGCCTTCAGGCGCTCGACGCCGGCGGCAAGGACGGCACGATCCGGCATGTGATGAGCGGCGTCAATCCGCAGGGCGTGCGGGTGAGCAGCTTCAAGGTGCCGTCCGCCGAGGAACTGGACCACGACTACCTGTGGCGTTACGCGCAGCGGCTGCCCGAGCGCGGCGGGATCGCCATCTTCAACCGCTCGCACTACGAGGAGGTCCTCGTCGTCCGTGTGCACCCCGAACTCCTCCTGCGGCAGAAGCTGCCGGACCACGCGCGCGGACGGGGTGTGTGGAAGCGGCGCTACCGCGAGATCAACGACTGGGAGCGGTATCTCACGGACAACGGGTTCAAGGTGGTGAAGATCTTCCTGAACCTGTCGAAGGAGGAGCAGCGCACCCGCTTCCTGAAGCGGCTCGACCTGCCGGAGAAGAACTGGAAGTTCTCCGCGGCCGACGTCCGGGAGCGACGCCACTGGGACGAGTACCAGCGGGCCTTCTCCCACATGCTGTCGGCGACGAGCACGGCGTGGGCCCCCTGGTACGTGGTGCCGGCGGACCGGAAGTGGTTCGCGCGGATCTGTACGGCGGCGATCCTGGCGCACACCCTGATCGGCATCGATCCCCGGTACCCGGAGGTCGGCGACGCGGCGCGGAAGGATCTGCTCACCGCCCGGCGGGAGTTGGAGCAGGAGGCCCCCGAGGGTCTGCCCGCCGACCCCTACGCGGCCCGGCATCCTTCGGCGGCCGGCAAGAAGCGCCGTTAGGCCGGTCAGGCAGCGGGCGAGGTGCGAGGAGCGGCCAGGATCGGAGGCAGGAGCGATGACGGTGCAGCCGGATTCCGTGAGCACACAGCCGGAGGCCGCGGAGGGCGACGACTGGTACGCGCGGCCACCGGGCGAGGTCGTGACCGCCCTCGGCGTCGACCCGGCGATCGGGCTCGGCGCCGAGCGGGCCGCCGAACTGCGGGCCGCACACGGGCCGAACGCACTGCCCGAGGAGAGCCGGACTCCGGCCTGGCGCAGGTTCCTCGGTCAGTACCGCAGCTACATGCAGCTCGTCCTGGTGGCCGCGGCGGTGGTCTCGCTGCTCATCCGGGAGTGGACCACCGCGATCCTGCTGCTCGTACTGACCCTGCTCAACGCGGTGGTGGGCCTGCGTCAGGAGGGCAAGGCGGAGAGCGCGATGAACGCGCTGAAGTCGATGATGGAGGCCACGGCGCGGGTGCGCAGGGACGGTACGGAGGCCGAGATCCCCGCGGAGCAGCTCGTCGTCGGCGACATCGTGCTCGTCTCGGCCGGTGACCAGGTGCCCGCGGACGGGCGCATCATCGAGGCCAGCGCGCTGCAGATCGACGAGTCGGCGCTCACCGGTGAGAGCGTGCCCGCGGCGAAGGACACCGGCGCGCTGCCCGGCGGGCGCCGGCCGCCGCCGGGCGACCGGACCAACACGGCGTTCATGAACACGCCGGTCACCCACGGCAGCGGTGTTCTCGTGGTGACCGCCATCGGGGCGGACACCGAGCTGGGGAAGATCTCCGGGATGCTGGCGGCCACCGAGAAGGAAGTGCCGCCGCTCACGCGGGAACTCGACAGGCTGACGCTGTGGATCACGGGGGCGGCCGCCCTCACCATGATCGTGATGTTCGTCCTGGGCCGCGGCCGGGACCAGGCATGGGACGTGCTGTTCGTCAGCGCGGTCTCCCTGGCCATCGCGGCCATTCCCGAGGCCCTGCCGACCGTGACGCAGGCGATCCTCTCCGTCGGGAGCCTCAACCTGGCGAAACGGAACGCCATCGTGAAGGAACTCCCGTCGGTCGAGACCCTCGCGTTCACCTCGGCGATCAACTCGGACAAGACCGGCACGCTGACGATGAACCAGATGACGGCCGTAGAAGTGCTCACGCCCACCGACAAGTACACCGTCTCCGGCACGGGCTACGGCCTGGAGGGGAAGGTCCACCACGCGGCCGGGTCCGCCGCGGGCATCGAGGACGCGATCCTGCCGTATGTCGTGGCCTGTGACGCCAAGTTGGTGGACGGCGAGGTGGTGGGCGACCCCACGGAGGGCGCGCTGCTGGTGCTCGGCCACAAGGCGGGACTCGACACGGACGCCACCAGGGAGCGTCTCCCGCGGCTCGCGACCCTGCCGTTCGACCCGGCGTACAAGCTGATGGCCACCTTCCACTCGGCGGCCGACGCCGACGGCCGGCCGGCCGTGCGGTGTTTCGTCAAGGGCGCGGCGCCGGCGGTACTGGCGCGGGCCGCCACCGCGCTCGCGGCGGGTGCGACCGTGCCCTGGGACACCGGTCTGCGGCACCGGGCCGAGGCGGCGGCCGAGCGGATGGGCGGCGAGGGGCGCCGGGTGATGGCCGCGGCCACCCGGGACCTCGACCCGGCCGGCTTCGACGCGGACGGCGACCTGCTCGCGTACGTCACCGAGTTGCGGCTGACCAGTCTCGTCGGCATGGTCGACCCGCCCCGCGCGGAGTCGAAGGCCGCCGTGGCCGCCGCGCGGGCGGCGCACATCCGGGTCCGCCTCGTGACGGGCGACGACATCACCACCGGGGCGGCGATCGCCCGGCAGATCGGCATCCCCGGCGAGGCCGTCCTCGGCGCCGACTTCGCCGCGATGGGGGAGCCGGAGCGGCTGGCCCGCATCGACGACATCGGGGTCGTGGGACGGGTCGCGCCGGAGCACAAGGTGCTGCTGGCCGACACGCTCAAGAAGAAGGGCGACGTCGTGGCGATGACCGGGGACGGCGTCAACGACGCACCCGCCATCAAGGCCGCCGACATCGGCATCGCCATGGGCAGCGGCACGGACGTGGCGAAGAACGCCGGCCGCATGATCCTCTCCGACGACGACTTCGCCACCATCGTCTACGCCGTCGAGCAGGGGCGGACGATCTACGACAACCTCACCAAGTACATCCGGTTCGTCCTGCTTCTGCTGGTCACCTTCGTCCTGACGTTCCTCGGGGCCACCGTCCTGAACATCGCGGCGGGCGAGCCGTTCACGCCGCCGCAGGTGCTGTGGATCCACTTCGTGGTCAACGCGTCCTTCGGCTTCGCACTCGGCTTCGACCAGGAGAACCCGGGGCTCATGAGCCGCACGCCGCGTCCTCGCGGAGAATCGGTGCTCACCCGGCCCGTGCTGGTCACGGTCGGGCTCGGCGGCCTCGCGATCACCTGCGGACTGCTCGGCCTGATCAAGCTCGGCCAGGCCCACTTCGGCAGTGTCGAGACCGGTCAGTCGATCGCCTTCACCGCCTTCGCGCTCTGCCTGATCGTGGCCGCGTTCGAATGCCGCAGCGAAACGGACTCGGTGCTGGTGCTCGCCACCTTCGACAGCAGGCAGATGAACTGGGTGGCCCTGGCCCAGCTGGTCCTCGCGGTG
Source organism: Streptomyces sp. NPDC051576 (assembly GCF_040681835.1). Lineage (NCBI taxonomy): Bacteria > Bacillati > Actinomycetota > Actinomycetes > Kitasatosporales > Streptomycetaceae > Streptomyces > Streptomyces sp. NPDC051576. The sequence goes on along the minus strand of NZ_JBFAZO010000001.1, from coordinate 102,921 downwards.
GCGGTGACCCAACTGGACGGATTCCGCCGCATGTTGGGCACGACCGAGATCAACGCGCGGGAGTTCGGCTGGGCCCTGCTGGCCGCCGTGGCACTGCTGCTCGTCTGGGAACTGGGCAAGCTGCTGGTCCGACGGTCGCGGGCGGGTGGGGTGAGCGTGAGTGCCGGATGAGGCGCGGGGCCGGCACGCGGTGCTGTCCCGGCTCCGGGCCGTTCCGGGAATCCGCGCGCTGTCGGCCTACCGGCGCGCATGGCTGGTCAGGGATCTGACGGCAGGGGTCGTCCTGACCACCCTGCTGGTGCCCCAGGGCATGGCGTACGCCGAACTGGCGGGGCTGCCGGCCATCACCGGCCTGTACACGACGATCCTCTGTCTGCTCGGCTACGCCGTGTGCGGGCCGTCCCGCATCCTGGTGCTGGGCCCGGACTCCTCACTGGGGCCGATGATCGCCGCCACCGTGCTCCCCCTGGTCGCGTCGGGCGGGGACGCCGACCGGGCGGTCGCGCTCGCCTCGATGCTCGCGCTGATGGTGGCGGCGATCATGATCCTGGCGTCGGTGGCGAAGCTCGGCTTCATCGCCGACCTGATCTCCAAACCGACGATGATCGGCTACATGAACGGGCTGGCCCTCACCATCCTGATCGGCCAACTGCCCAAACTGCTCGGCTTCAAGGTCGACGCGGACAACCTGATCGGGGAATGCGTCGGCCTCGTGGAGAAGATCGCCGACGGGGCCGTGGTGCCGGCCGCAGCCGCGGTCGGCGTCGGCGGGATCCTGCTGGTCCTGGTGGTCCAGCGGTGGCTGCCGAAGGTCCCCGCGGTGCTCGTGATGGTGGTCCTGGCGATCACCGCGGTCGCCGTCCTCGATCTCGGCGGGCACGGCGTCGACCTGGTCGGCGAACTGCCCGAGGGCTTCCCGCCGTTCACAGTCCCCGACATCCGTGCCTCCGACCTGGTGCCGCTGTTCGGCGGTGCGCTCGGCATCGCCCTGGTGTCCCTCGCCGACACGATCTCCAACGCGTCGGCGTTCGCGGCACGTGGCGGACAGGAGGTCCAGGGCAATCAGGAGATGGCCGCGGTCGGTGCGGCGAACCTGGCGGCCGGTCTGTTCCAGGGCTTCCCGGTCAGCGCCAGTGGATCCCGTACGGCGGTGGCGGAGCGGGCCGGCGCCAGGAGCCAGCTCACCGGAGTCGTCGGGGCCGCGCTCATCGTCCTCATGCTGGTGCTGGCTCCGGGAATCTTCCGCAACCTGCCCCAGCCTGCCCTCGCCGCCGTCGTCATCACCGCCTCGCTGTCCCTGGCCGACCTGCCGGGGACGGTACGGCTCTGGCGGCAGCGCCGGACGGAGTTCCTGCTGTCGGTCGCCGCGTTCCTGGGGGTGGCCCTGCTCGGTGTCCTGGAGGGGATCGCCATCGCCGTGGCCCTGTCCGTCCTCAACGTCTTCCGGCGCGCCTGGTGGCCGTACAACACGGTGCTGGGGCGGGTGCAGGGCCTGGAGGGATACCACGACATCCGTTCCCATCCGCAGGCCGAACAGCTGCCGGGCCTGGTGATCCACCGGTTCGACGCACCCCTTTTCTTCGCCAACGCCAAGGCTTTCCGGGACGAGATCAGACGGCTGGCCCGCACCACGCCGAAGCCGCGCTGGATCGTGATAGCCGCGGAGCCGATGACCGACGTGGACACCACCGCCTCGGACGTCCTGGAGGAACTTGACCTGGAACTCAACGCCGAACACATCCACCTCGTGTTCGCCGAACTCAAGGACCCCGTGCGCCGCAAGATCGAACGGTACGAACTCACCCGCACCATCGACCCACGCCATTTCTTCCCCACCGTGGAGGCCGCCGTCGCCGCCTTCCGACGCGCGTCACCGCTCGATGATGCCTAGGCTTGACGGGTCACCACAACCGAACCGGAAGGCAGTCCTCTCATGGCTACTGCACCTGAGTTCGACACTCCCGTTCTCGACACGATCGCCGCGATGACGATCGACTCCATCGAGCATTGCCGGATGGACGAGCGCACGCTCATCCTCAGCCGCATCGCCGCACTCGTGGCCATGGACGCACCCGCGATCTCCTACCTGGCCCACATCAATCCGGCGATCAAAGCCCAGTTCACCGTCGAGCAGCTGCAGGACCTCCTCGTCGCGATCGCACCCGTGGTGGGAACGGCGCGCGTCATGTCCGCGGCCGGCCACATCGCCGAGGCCTTCGGTGTCGCGATCGCCCTGGCCGACAGCGAGGCCGAAGCCATCGCCCGAGCCGAGGCCGACAGCCGCACCACCGGCTGAACCTCCTGCTGTCGGCCCCCTCCGTGTTTCGTCACCTCCGCCGAGCGGATGACGGGCGGCTCCCGTTCGACGGGGCAGGCGAGGCCCGCGCTTGGGAGGTCGCATGGACACGGCCGCACGAACGAGGAGACGCCTCGCTCCACGCTGGGCAGCTCGGCTGGCCCTCGCCGAGGGAACGGCGGCCGCCGCGGTCCTGCTGCTGTTCGCCGGGCTCCGGAGCGTCCTGCTGTTGGGGCTGGGACTGGCAGGGACCGTGGTCACGGTCGTGGGCCTGTGGTGGGCGTTGTCGCGCAGAGGCCCGGCCCGGGCGCTGGGCGCCGTACTGGCGTGCGCCGCGCCCCTCACCGTCGTGGTGCTCTACGCACTGGCCGGACTGTTGTGGGTCGCGCTCGTCTCGCTCGCCCTGTGGGTGCTGGCCGTCAGCTGCGGCAGAGGTGCGATGGCGGCTGCCGATCGCGGACAGGCGGTGGGCGCGGAGCACACGGTCGCCCCGCCCCGACGGCCCTTCCTGATCATGAACCCGTCCTCGGGCGGCGGAAAGGTCGGTAGGTTCCACCTGGTGGAGAAGGCGACGGCGCTCGGCGCTCAGGTCGCCGTCCTGGACCCGGCCCACCGGCAGGACGTGGCCGCGCTCGCCCGGCAGGCCGCGGACGAGGGTGCCGATCTGCTCGGCGTCGCCGGGGGCGACGGGACCCAGGCCCTGGTCGCGGGAGTGGCGGCCGAGCGCGGGCTTCCGTTCATGGTCGTCTGCGCCGGGACCCGCAACCACTTCGCCCTGGACCTCGGCCTGGAGAGGGCGGACCCCTCGCGATGTCTGGACGCGCTCACCGACGGCGTCGAACTCCGCGTCGACCTGGGCCGCGTCGGCGACCGCGTCTTCGTGAACAACGCCTCTTTCGGCGCCTACGCGGCCGTCGTCCAGAGTCCCGCCTACCGCGACGACAAAGCCGGTACCGCCCTCCAGCTCCTCCCGGACCTGCTGACCCACCACACCGGTCCACGACTCCTCGTGCACACTCCGGGTGCTGCGGACATCGAGGCTCCGCAGGCCGTGCTGGTGAGCAACAACCCCTACCTGACGGGCGACCCGGCAGGGCTGGGCCGTCGTGCCCGGCTGGACTCCGGTGCCCTCGGGGTGCTCGGCATCAGGGTCGACAACGCGGCACAGGCAGCGGAGATGATCCGCGGCGGACACTCACGCGTCCTCGTCTCGCTGACCGCCCGTGACGTCGTCGTGGACGCCGATGCTCCCGCTGTCGCCGTGGGCGTCGACGGCGAGGCTCTCGTCCTGCCCACGCCCGTCCACTGCCGGAGCGAGCCGGGAGCCCTCCGCGTACGCGTGCCCCGCCACCGTCCCGGTGTCCCGCGCGAGCGCCCCATGGACTGGCGCCGGGTGGGACGGCTGGCCTGGACGAGGGGACGGAGCACGCCGGAACATCACGGGGGCTGACGGCACCGGCGACGCCGCGGGCGCTGACCGGGCAGGCGAACTCATCACCGACCACGACGCCACGGTGGCCATCCGAACAGGCAAACCATGCGTACCCGTTCCGGACTCGCACGTCGCGGGCCGGCCTCAGGAGGCGGTCTTGTCGCGTCGGCCAGAGAATCGAGTGAGAGGGCCCGCTCACGGCCCGCGACGCGAGATCGGACAGCGCGGTCTGGAGGTCGTCGGACATGGAAGGCGTGACGTCCCGGAACGGAGCAGGAGGCCCGCCCCGCACGGCGAGCCGGAAGAGCGGAGGGCAGGGAGAGCCGGGCGCTCCGGCCCGGCTGCGGCAGAGCCGCACGGCCATGACCGTCGATGAGGAGCTGCGGCCCCTCGGCGCGTCGCGTCCCGTCGAAGTCGTCCACCGCGCGCCCGGTCCCGTGGCGCGCGCGGAGCCCGAAGCGCCGCCCGATCCACCGCCCCTCAGCCTTCAGGAGGAAGTCCTGGCCGTCCGGGACATCGTGGCGCGGCTGCGGGGCGCGTGGCCCATGGTCGCCGAGCCCGTGGTCGAGGCCACGGTCAGGTCCGCGTACGAGTCGTTCCGCCGGGCCAGGGTCAGGGCCTACGTTCCGATCCTGGTCGAACGCCGGGCCCGGCGGGTGCTCGGCGCAGCCGCCCGCGACTCGTCCCCGGGGGAGACCCCGGATTCCTCCCGGCACGCGGCAGGCCACGCCACACCTGAATGACGGCTGCCGGACGATCCTGTCGAGGAAGTCCCCAACGCCCGTTGCGACAGGGCCGCGACCTATCTCTGGGCGAAGGGTGCTGCCGGGCGGGCAGCCCCCAGTTCTCGCGAGATGGCCTGAGCACAGTTCCGGACGGCCGAGACCAGCGCCCCGCACACTTCACCATCCACGCAGATGCGCTCCGCGGCCCCCGTGATGCTCACCGCGGCGACGGCCGTCCGGCTGTCATGGATCGGCGCGGCCAGGGAGAACAAGCCGGACCACGCCGGTTCCGGGGCGCAGGTCCAGGCCCGTTCCCGGGGAGCCAGGGCCGAGCCGAGCGCCGTTCCCTCCACCGGCACCACCGTGCCGGTCTGGAGCAACTGCCGTGTGTCGTCGGGGCGGAGGGCGTGGTGGACGATCAGGACCCCGGAGCTGTGCGGGACGCCCACGCGGACCGTTTCGCCCGTGGTGCGGGCCAGGTCGTCGGCCCAGGGGAGGGCGCGGGCGCGTAGCTCGTGGCGCTGGAGGTAGCTGCCTCCCAGCCTCGCCAGTTCGGCGCCCAGGCGGTACCGGCCGGATGTCGCGTCCTGCTCCACGAGGCCCTCGACCTGGAGTGTGCGCAGGATTCCGTGGACCGTGGCCTTCGGCAGGCCGAGGGACGCGGCGGTGTCGGAGAGGCCGAACTCGCAGGGGCCCGTGGCGAAGAGCCGCAGTACGGCCGCGGCTCGGGACACGGACTGGATGGGACCTGGACTTGTACCTGCACCCGGACCTGGACCTGGACCTGGCATGCGGCCACCTCCGCTGATGACTTGGCACCGACGCCCGCCCATGACACCGCGCATCTGCATGTGCCGTGCACTCAACCAGTCGAACTCGGCCAAATATCGACACCATCTGTCGCCCGCCTACCTGTTGGCCGACAGCGTCATCGTCGGCCACTACGTCGGCATCGGCGGCCTCGCCGCCGTCGGTGCCGCTCAGCCGAGCTTCTACCTGGTCAACGCCGTCTTCCTCGGGCTGGTCAGCGGCTTCGCCATCCGGTTCGCGAGGATGACCGGATCCGGCCGGGCCGAACAGCGGCAGGACGCGGTGATCGGCCTGGCCGCCTTCACCGCCACGCCTCCGTGCGCGCGATCGTCGGCTCCTACGTCCTCATGACGTACCCCTTCTTCCATCATCTGGGCGGTGCCGATCACCTGGTTCGTGGGCCTGGCCTACACCGCGTTCGCCGTGCGCCGGTACATCCGCGACGCCGGGCGGCACATCCCCGTGCGGAAGGCCCCCGAGCCGGTGACGGGCATGTCAGGATGATGATCTGACAGCCACTCACCAAGACGGAGCCCGGCCTCATGACCTCTCCCAGCGGGGACGGCAGTGGCGCCCAGCCACTGATCATCGACACCAGCAAGCCCCACCCTGCCCGGATGTACGACTACTTCCTCGGCGGCAAGGACAACTACGAGGTCGACCGGGAGGCCGGCGAGCAGTTCATCAAGGCGGCGCCGGAGGTGCGGGAGGGGGTCCGGGCCAACCGGCGCTTCATGCACCGGGCCGTCCGGCATGTCGTCGAGGAGGGCGGGGTGCGGCAGATCCTCGACATCGGCACCGGGCTGCCCACCGAGCCGAACGTGCACCAGATCGCGCACGCCATCGCCCCGGACACCCGGATCGTCTACGTCGACAACGACCCGATCGTCAGCACCCACTCGATGGCCCTCATGGAGGACACCGACACCTCCGTCATCCTGGCCGACCTGCGCGATCCCCGCGCCATCCTCGACCATCCCGAGGTCCGCAAGGCCATCGACTTCGACCGGCCGGTCGCGGTACTCCTGGTGGCCGTCGTGCACTTCCTGTCCGACGACGGGGAGCCGTACGGCATCGTCGCCACCCTGCGCGACGCGCTGCCCGCCGGTTCCTATCTCGTCCTGTCGCACGCCACGGGTGACGTCCACGAGGACCACCGCGAGGAGGCGGCGTCCGTCTACAACCGGGCCAGCGCCACCCTGAACCTCCGCACACACGCCCAAGTCCTGGACTTCTTCGGCGACTTCACCCTCGTCGACCCGGGCCTGGTCCGCGTCACCCACTGGCGCCCCGAGGAGACTCCCGACCCGGACGCCGCGCCGATCGGCATCTACGGCGGGGTGGCACGGAAGGACGGCTAGGAGTTTCGTGGTTCGTCTGGATCAGTCGGTCGTTTCGTTGGTCCGGGTTGGCCGTCAACTGATGTGCGGTGGACGCGAATTGGGCCGCACCTGGCCTGCCGGAACCTTGTCGGGCCGTCCCGCGCGCGCGTAGCGTCTGTCATGGCCTGGTGCCTGGGAGGTGTCGCCAGGGCGGCGCGGACGAAGGGGCTGGCCGGTCAGGGGGGAAGTGCCGACTGTGTGCGCGTCTGATCGCCGGGGGTTGCCGTGGTGACGTTCAGACTTCTCGGGCCCGTCGAGGTGGTGGGCCGCGGCCCGGTCGACGTGGGTCCTCCGCAGCGGCGGAGCGTGATGGCGGCGCTCGCGGTGGACGCCGGGCGGGCAGTGCCGCTCGAGACATTGATGAGCCGTGTGTGGGGCGAGGATCCACCGGAGGGCGCGCGTCAGGCGCTGTACGCGCATGTGGCCCGGATCCGGCAGGTGTTGGCAGCCGCTGGGGCGGTCCGCGGGCCGGTCCTGATTCGGCGGGACGGTGGCTACGTACTGAACGCCGACTCCGAGGACGTGGACCTCCACCGGTTTCATCGCCTGGTCGCCGACGCCCGCAGGGCCGGCCGGGGCGTCGCCGAACAGGTGACGATCCTCCGTGAGGCTCTGGACCTGTGGCGCGGCGAGCCGCTCGCCGGACTGTCCGGGGAGTGGGCGTCGCGGATGCGCGACACCTGGCAGCGGCAACGGCTGGACGCGGTCACGGCGTGGGCCGATGCGGAGACGGCGGTGGGCAACCACGCGGTGGTGATCGGCCGACTGCCCGAGCTGATCGGCGAACACCCGCTCGTCGAGCCGCTGGTGGCCGTGCTGATGCGGGCGCTGTACGAGGCGGGGCGCGGTTCCGAGGCTTTGGAGTGCTTCGCCGAGGCCCGCAAACGGCTGGCCGATGAGCTGGGCGCCGATCCGGGGGCCGAGCTCCGGCGAATCCACCAGGCGATCCTGCAAGGGACCCTGGAACCGGCCGAGGCCACGGATCCGCCGCCTGCCGCGCTTTCCATGAGGCCCCGGCCCACGCCGATGCCGGCGCGTCTGCCCCTGGACGTACCGGCTTTCACCGGCCGCGAGGAGGATCTGGCCCAGCTCGACAAGTTCCTCGCGGAGGGTATCGGCGGCCCCACGGTGGCAGTGGTCTCGACCCTCTCCGGGACCGCGGGCGTAGGGAAGACCGCTGTGGCCGTCCACTGGGCGCACCGGGTGGCCGACTGGTTCGAGGACGGCCAGATCTATCTGAACCTCCATGGGTTCGAGCCTTCGCGGCCGCCCGTGACCCCGGCGGAAGCACTGCCCCGGCTGCTGGAGGCGCTGGGCGTGCTCCCCCAGCACATGCCGGTGAGCCCGGAGGCGCAGGCCGGGCTGTACCGGGGCATGCTGGCGGGGCGGCGGATGCTGGTGGTGCTCGACAACGCCCGCGACGCCGAACAGGTGCGGGCGTTCCTGCCCGGCAGTCCAGGGTGCTTCACCCTGGTGACCAGCCGGAACCGGCTCTCCGGCCTGATCGCCCTGGAAGGCGCCCGGAGCCTTGTCCTGGATGTGCTGCCCGCGGCGGAGTGCCGGCGACTGCTCGCCCGCCGATTAGGGGCCGAGCGTGTGATGGCCGAACCGCTGGCGGTGGACGAGATCGTGAGCCGCTGCGCGCGGCTGCCGCTGGCCCTCGTGATCGTGGCGGCCCGCGCGGCGATCGAGCCACAGCTCGGCCTGGCCCGGCTCGCCGCAGAACTCCGCGACGCCCAGGACTCCCCCGACGGGCTGGACACTTTCGGCGACGAGGACACCCGGGCGGACATACGGGCCGTGTTCTCCTGGTCGTACGGCACCCTGAGCCCTCAGGCCGCCCGGATGTTCCGGCTGCTCGGCGTGCACCCCGGCCCGGACATCAGCGTGGCCGCCGCCGCGAGCCTGGCCGGGCTCCCCGTCGAGCAGGCAGGCCGGCTGCTGACGATGCTGGCCGACAGCAACCTGGTCACCGAGTACTCGCGCGGCAGATACGTGCTCCACGACCTGCTGCGGATGTACGCCGCCGAACTCGCCGGCAGTGCGGACGCCATCGACGAGTCGCGAGCGGCCGGGGACCGGGTATTCGGCCACTACCTGCACTCGGCCCACGCCGCCGACCGCATGCTGGATCCGCACCGCGACCCGATCGCACTGCCGCCCGTGGTCCCCGGCGTCTCCCCCGAGCACGCCGCGGACCACGGAGCGGCCCTTGCCTGGTGCACTGCCGAACATCCGGTACTCCTCGCGGTGGTGCACCGGTCGGGCACCGCCACGCGGGCACCGGATGCCCCGATCTGGCAGCTGACCCGCGCCCTGAGCACGTTCCTGCAGCGCCGCGGCCACTGGTCCGACTGGGCCGCGGCACAAGAGGCCGCGCTGGACGCCGCTCTGCGCTCGGCCTCCCCCGCCGGGGAAGCCGAGGCCCACAGCGGCCTGGGCCGGGCCTGCACCCGCCTGATGCGACTGGACGAGGCGCTCACCCATCTCACCCGCGCCCTGGATCTGCACAAAGCCCTCGGCGACGGTACCGAGTTGGCCCACACCCATCTCGACCTGGCCCGCCTGCACGCCCGGCGGGACGCCTACCCCGAAGCCCTGGTCTGTGCCCAGGAGGCGCTCGACCAGTACACCGCGTCAGGCCACCGGGCCGGACAGGCCCGCGCCCTGAACTCGGTCGGCTGGTATCACGCGCAGCTCGGCGACCACCGCCGGTGCGTGGCGTTGTGCGGGCAGGCGCTGGAACTCTTCACCCAACTCGGCGTCCGCGACGGGCAGGCGGACACCTGGGACAGCCTCGGCTACGCGCACCAGCACCTCGGCGACCACCGCCGGGCCGCGGACTGCTACGGCAACGCCGTCGCGCTGTTCCACGGTCTCGGGGACCGCTACTTCGAGGCCGACGTGCTGGCCCACCTCGGCGAGAGCCACCTGGCCGCCGGCGAGGCCCGAGCGGCCCGGCGGGCCGCCCGGCGCGCGGCGGACATCCTCGACGAACTCGGCGTGCCGGACACGGACGGCGTCCGCGCCCGGCTGCGCCGCCTCGGCCTGTCAGCCGCTCCGGGTCAGAAGCCGCAGTAGTAGTTGGAGCCGTTGTTGGGCAGCAGGGAATCGCTCACCCATCCGTACGTCTGGTCGGTGACGTTGTACAGGTACGTCCAGGTGGCTCCAGCGGCGTTGACGGTGTAGCAGTAGTAGTTCAGGACGTCCTGGTTGTTCGCGTAGTGGTTGTTGTAGGGGCAGGCGGTGGTGGACCCTGTACGCATGTTCGCGGAGACGCCCGCCGTCTGCCTCACAAGGGCGCTCGGGTCGAGGTTGGGGCCGGTCGTGCCGCAGGCCGCCGCCGCGGACGCGGGCGCGGCCGTTCCGAGCACGGCCGCCGGAACGGCGAGTGCGGCCACCGCGGCGGACGCGAGACCGTACCTCGCCAGCCTGGAGCTGAAGTTCCTGTTCATGTTTCCTCCCCTGTGCGCGGATGTGCTGTTCGGTCCAGACGACGATGGGCAGGGCACCTTGTTCGAACCTTGCCGGAATCTTGCCGCCCGTCCGCGACGGTGGAGCCCGCTACACCCCTGATCGGGCAGCGCACCCCCTCGTGACGGCGGGTCGCCGGCGGGATCGTTGATCTCACAAGGTCGACGATCCGCCGTCACCGACTGGCCCAAAGGAAGCGTGGGACCGACATGCAGCACAGCGCCGTCTCCCTCACCAAGGAAGCCCGTACCGCCAAGGTGTCCACTCCCGGCGCCGCCCGCCGAGCCCCGAGCACCACCCCCCGCGTCATCCCCCTCTGGCAGGCGATGGCCCACCTGTTCGCCCCGGACGAGAGCGCGGTACGGCCGTAGGGCTGTTGTGGCCTGACGACCGTACGGCCGGCCGAAAGCGTCAGTGCACCCGGTGTTCACGTCCTCCGCGAACCATGCGCCTCATGAGACGTGTCACCGCCCCCGCCCTGGTCCTCGGCATGGCCGGCCTGCTGGCCACGCCGTTCTCCGCCCAGGCCGCAGCCGGCAACAGCAGCTCCCACACCGACAGTTACGGCACGAAGGCCGTGTACCAGCCGGAGCAGAACTCCCGCTCGTACCAGAAGGCCCCAGCCGGGTTCACCCCCGTCTTCACCGAGAACGTGTCCCGGCACGGATCGCGTTCCGCGACCGACGATTCGGACGGCGACCTGATCCTCGCGCTGTGGACCAAGGCGCAGGCCGAGGGTCAACTCACCGCGAAGGGGCGGGAGTTCGGGCCAAAGGCACAGGCCCTCGAAGCCGCCATGAGCACGATCGGGTACGGCAACCTCAGCGCGCGCGGCAAGACAGAGATCCAGAGCACCGCCACCCGGATGGCGAAGCGGCTGCCCACTCTCTTCGCGTCGATCGCGAAGAACAAGGAGCCCATCGACGTCGTCAGTTCGGGTCAGGGGCGTGCCGTCGACAGCGCCAACCTCTACGGCGCCGCGCTCGCGCAGACCGACCCCGACCTCACCTCGCTGATCGGTGCGACCCGGACCGACAAGGACCTGCTCTACTTCCACAAGGCCGACGGCGGCGCCGCGTACCGCGACTACATCGCGGGCGACCAGCGGCTCGCGACGACCCTCAAGACCATCACGGACCAGCCGAGGACCCACAGCGCCGCCCGCGACGTACTGAAGAAGCTCTTCAAGCCGGCGTTCGTGGACCGGATCACGGCGGGCGAGTTCGCGTCGATCGGTACGGACGTCGAGGCCGCCACCGCCGTCTACAACCTGTACGCCATCGCCCCCGCGATGAGCGAGGAGAGCCCGGGCGGCAAGGGCTGGGGCATGGACCGGTACATCTCGGCGCGGGACGCCGACTGGTTCGGGTACCTGTCCGACGCGGAGGACTTCTACGAGAAGGGGCCGGGCTTCGCGGACAGCGACATCACGTACAAGATGGCGGACGTCCTGCTCGACGACTTCTTCAAGAAGGTCGAGGCCAAGCGGGACGGCACCAGCGACCTGGGCGCCGAACTCCGGTTCACGCACGCCGAGGAGATCATCCCGCTGGCCGCGCTGATGGGCCTGCCGGGCAGTACGCAGGGGGTCACGGTCGAGCGGCCGTACACCTACGCGAGCAACGCGTGGCGCGGCGCGGCGGTGGCGCCGCTGGGCTCCAACATCCAGTGGGACGTCTACCGCAAGGGCAGCACATACCTCGTGCGCATGCTCTACAACGAGAAGGAGACGGCGTTCAAGGCGGGCTGCCGTCCCGTCTCGAAGGGCAGCAAGTTCTACGACCTCGACGAGCTGGAGCGCTGCTTCGGCCGCACCGGCTCGAACGGCTGATCAACGCCGGGGCCCCGCGCTCCCCCAGGCGCGGGCCGCCGCCGCGAACATCCGCCCGCTCATCCCGGCCCGCCGGTACGCGCCGATCGCGGCCGTGTTGTCCGAGTCCACCATCAGCGCGGCACGCCCGTGCTCCCGCACGAGCGCGTCGACGACGAACCGTGAGACGGCCGCGCCAAGGCCCCGCCCCCGGGCCTCCGGTCGGGTCACGACCCCGGCCAGGAAGCCGCACCCGGCCCCGGACCACGCGTCCGCGGCCACCGCGAGCAGCGCGCCGCCGCCGTCCAGGCCGTAGCAACCCGCCCAGCGCCGCACTCCGGGGCGGCCGGGCCGGGCGTACGAGTCGGGAAAGCCGTCGCCGAAGAGACCGGCCGCCTCCCGCTCCCCCTCGACGTCGAGCCACACCACGCCCGGCGGGACATCGGATGGCCGTTCCATCGTCTCCATCCACAGGAATCCGGGACCGTCGGCGGCCACCAGCTCGGGGGTCCCGCGCACCAGCGCGGCGATCAACTCCGCGTCCCCGAACGGCCGGTAGCCCGGTCCGGTCTCCGCGAGAACCTCGTCCCGTACGAGAACGAGCACGTCGTCCGCCTCCCCGTGGACCGCGATCCGGTCCCGCCCGGACAGACCGGGGCTGACCACGGCGGTCGCCGAACCGTGGCGGAAGACGCGCACACCGGGCCCGAGGCGGCCGTCGGCGCGCAGCCGCGCGGCCCAGAGCAGATGCCCGACACCGCCGACGTGGAGCCGGTCAGCCTCGGCCACGCGGACCCGCCCCCGAACGCGGGTCGACCACACCCCCCACCGTGAACCCGATCACCGAACCCCCACCCTCCCGCCGTAGCGCGAAGGGTGCTCCGCCGTGGGCCAGGGAGACCTCTCGGACGATCGAGAGGCCGAGGCCCGAGCCGGGGAGGGAGCGGGCGTCCGCCGCGCGGTAGAAGCGGTCGAAGATGCGGAAGAGGTCGGTTTCGGAGACTCCGGGGCCTCGGTCGAGGACTTCTACGCGGATCGTGCCGGGGCGGGCGGGGCCGGAGACCGCGATCTCGATGGGGGTCTGGCCCGCGCGGTCGAACTTGGCCGCGTTCTCGACCAGGTTGGAGATCGCGCGCTGGAGCATGCCGGGGCGGCCGTCGGTCGTCGTGTCGCCGCTCGCGCGGACGGTGATGTCGCGTCCGGTGCGGCGGCGGGCGAGGACCGCCACGTCCTCGGCGATGTCGGCGAGGTCGACCTGCTGGGGCGGCTCGGTGTCGGACTGGCCGGCCGCCAGATCCACCAACTCGTTGACCAGGTCGGTGAGTTCGCGGGCCTCCTGGGAGAGGTCGGCGACCAGTTCCTCGCGGGTGCCGGGCGGCAGTTCGTCCATGCGGCGGAGCAGCGAGATGTTGGTGCGCAACGACGTGAGCGGGGTACGGAGTTCGTGGCCCGCGTCCTGGATCAGCCGCCGCTGGTCCTCCTCCGACTGCGCGAGCCGGCCGAGCATCCGGTCGAAGGCGCGGCCCAGCCGGCCCACCTCGTCGTAGCCGGTGACCGGGACCTCGACGCCGAGCCGGCGGGTACGGGCCACGTCCTCGGCCGCCGCCGTGAGAATGATCAGGCGCCGGGTGATCCGCCGGGCCAGCCACCAGCCGCACAGCCCGGCGAGCACCACGACCGCCGCCATCAGCACGAACGTCCGCTGCTGCAACGCCCGCAGCAGATCCTCCGTGTCGCTGAACTCCTGCGCGACCTGCACCGCGCCCCGCCCGTCGCCGAGCGAGACGGTCGCGATGCGGTACACGTCCTCGGCGACGGCGACGTCCTTGTGCTCCTCCGTCGTACCCGCCACCTTCGCGCCCGCGACCGCCCGGTCGCGGGCGGTGACGGGCAGCGCCGGGCTGCCGCTGTCGACGACACCGCCGTCCGGCCCGAGCACCTGTACGTCCGTACGGGCCGGCCGCACGATGTCGTGGCCGGGCGCGGAGGAGGAGAAGTCGTCGGGCGTCATCTGGTGCGTCCGCACCTCGTCCTGGAGATCCTGGACGACCTGGTCGAACACGGACTCCTGGTCGACGCGGACCAGCCGGGCCGCCGCGCCGTACGACAGCACACCGACGAGCAGGGTGACGACCGCGGTCACGGCCGCGAAGGACACCACGAACGTGGTGCGGAGCGAGACCAGTCTCGGCCGCCGGGCGACGACCAGCCGCCGCAGGCGGCCCACTCAGTCCTCCCGCAGCACGTAACCCACGCCACGCACCGTGTGGATCAACTGCGGTGCGCCAGGCTCGTCGAGCTTGCGGCGCAGATAGCCGACGTAGACGGCGAGGTTCTTGGAGCCCGGGCCGAAGTCGTAGCCCCAGATGCGGTCGTAGATGGTGGAGTGGTCGAGGACGATGCCCGCGTTGCGCACCAGCAGTTCGAGGAGTTCGAACTCGGTCCGGGTCAGCTCCAGTTCGCGCTCGGCGCGCCAGACGCGGCGGGCCTGGAGGTCCATGCGCAGGCCGGCCGCGGAGATCTGCTTGTCGGACGCCTGCGGCTCCTCCTTCAGTACGTCCGCGGCGGCCGGAGCGGAGCCGCCGCCGAACACCGGCACCGGGCTGGTGCGGCGGAGCAGGGCGCGCAGCCTCGCGAAGACCTCCTCGACGTCGAAGGGCTTCACCACGTAGTCGTCGGCGCCCGCGTCCAGGCCCGCGATGCGGTCGGCGGTCTCCACGAGGGCGGTCAGCATGAGGATCGGGGTGCTGTTGCCCTCGGCACGCAGCACCCGGCAGACCTGGAGGCCGTCGATGCCGGGCATCATCACGTCGAGAAGCAGCACGTCCGGTGGGGTGCGGTGGGCCTGCGCGAGCGCCTCGACACCGTCGGCGACCGCGGTCACCTGGTAGCCCTCCAGGGTCAGGGCCCGCTCCAGGGCATGACGGATGGCACGGTCGTCTTCGGCGAGCAGCACAGTCTGGGGCACGGCACCCAGTGTGCCAAGGCCTCCGGCGGTGGGGCGGTGGGGGCGGGTCTACGATCACCCTTTTTACCTGGCTCTCACCGTGGTGGGCGCAACCCGGGTGTACCTCCTACCGTCTTCTCACGGTCGGCTGCCCCTGGGGGCTGCGCCCCCAGACCCCCCTTCGGCCCTGAAGGGGCCTCGTCCTCAAACGCCGGACGGGCTGGGTGATGCCGGCCGGTGTTGGGGGGTGCGGCCTCAGACGCCGGACGGGCTGGGTGATGCCGAACGTGTGGGAGAGAGTGCCGCGAGCTGTTCCGCGAACGGTATGACCGTCTGCTTCCCCCTCGGCCGTGCTGTCGACAGGCCCTTCATCAGCGCCCCCAGCTCCCCCGCCGCCCGCTCGATCCGCTCAGGCAGCCCCTCCGCGCCCCAGTCCTCCGAAGCCGCGTAGACCCCGGTCGGGACGACCACGGCGCGCAGGTAGGAGAACAGCGGGCGCAGGGCGTGGTCCAGGACCAGTGAGTGGCGGGCGGTGCCGCCCGTCGCCGCGATCAGGACCGGCTTGCCGGCGAGGGCGTCCTTCTCCAGGACGTCGAAGAACGACTTGAAGAGTCCGCTGTACGACGCCGAGAACACCGGGGTGACGACGATCAGGCCGTCCGCCTCCGTCACCGCGTCCAGCGCGGCGGCGAGAGAACGGCCCGGGAAGCCATTGGTGAAGTTGTGCGCTATCTCGACGGCCAGGTCGCGCAGCTCTACGACCTGGATGTCGACGGGGGTGTGCCGGTCCACCGCCGCCGCCAGCCGGTCGGCCAGCAGCCTGGTGGACGAGGGCACGCTCAGCCCCGCCGAGACGACTACGAGCTTCATGCGACGGTCACCCCTTCCGATGCGGCGGCCCGCAGCGACTCGTGGGTCGGCGCCTCCGGCGCGTCCGCCGGGCGGTTGACCGCGAACTCCTTGCGCAGGACCGGTACGACCTCCTCGCCCAGCAGGTCGAGCTGCTCCAGGACGGTCTTCAGCGGCAGCCCGGCGTGGTCCAGCAGGAAGAGCTGGCGCTGGTAGTCACCGGCGTAGTCGCGGAAGGCCAGGGTCTTCTCGATGACCTCCTGCGGGGAGCCGACGGTCAGCGGGGTCTGGTCGGTGAAGTCCTCCAGGGAGGGCCCGTGGCCGTAGACCGGGGCGTTGTCGAAGTACGGGCGGAACTCGTTCACCGCGTCCTGGGAGTTGCGGCGCATGAAGACCTGGCCGCCGAGGCCGACGATCGCCTGCTCCGGCGTGCCGTGGCCGTAGTGCGCGTACCGCTCCCGGTACAGCTCGACCATCCGCTTGGTGTGGTCGGCCGGCCAGAAGATGTTGTTGTGGAAGAAGCCGTCGCCGTAGAAGGCGGCCTGTTCGGCGATCTCGGGGCTGCGGATCGAGCCGTGCCAGACGAACGGCGGTACGCCGTCCAGCGGGCGGGGCGTGGAGGTGAAGCCCTGGAGCGCGGTGCGGAACTTGCCCTCCCAGTTGACGACGTCCTCGCGCCACAGGCGGCGCAGCAGGGCGTAGTTCTCGATGGCGAGGTTGATGCCCTGGCGGATGTCCTGCCCGAACCACGGGTAGACCGGGCCGGTGTTGCCACGGCCCATCATCAGGTCGACGCGGCCGTCGGCCAGGTGCTGGAGCATCGCGAAGTCCTCGGCGATCTTCACCGGGTCGTTGGTGGTGATGAGGGTGGTGGAGGTGGAGAGGATCAGCTTCTCGGTCCGGGCCGCGATGTAGCCGAGCATCGTCGTCGGGGACGAGGGCACGAAGGGCGGGTTGTGGTGCTCGCCGGTCGCGAAGACGTCCAGGCCGACCTCCTCGGCCTTCAGCGCGATGGCGACCATGGCCTTGATGCGCTCACGCTCGGTCGGCGTCCGTCCGGTGGTCGGGTCCGGTGTGACGTCGCCGACGCTGAAGATCCCGAACTGCATGGTCGTTCACCCTCCAGGTTGTTGATGATTCAACTATACCCTCCAACGGACACCCCGCCGCACATATTCCACCGGCCCTCCCTTCCCTCCACCGGCCGATGTCAGTGGCCCGTCCTAGGCTCCTCCCATGGCCGCCGCACACCGCGACACCCGAGGAATCGTCGACCCCGCCGAGCTCCTCGCCCGCGTGCGCTTCCGCCGCCCCGGACCCGCCGCACCCCTGCGCCCGTACGTCGAGCAGTACTGGCTGATCGACTGGGACCTCACCGAGCCCTACGTCTCCCATGTCGTCCCGCACCCGGCCGTGCACATCGTCTTCCAGCGGCTGGCCGGCGAGGACGCCTTCGTCGAGGTCGCGGGCATCCCGCGCGGCCTCTTCGCGCAGAAACTGGAGGGGCGGGGGCAGGTGTGCGGGATCAAGTTCCGACCGGGCGCCTTCCGCGCCGTCGCCCCGGCCCGTCCGGTGTCGGAGTGGACGGGGCTGCGGGTCCGGCAACCCGAGGTGTTCCCGGACACCGACCCCGCGACGATCCTCGACCACGCCGACGACAGCGCCCGCGTCGCCGCCCTCGACGCCTTCCTGCTCACCCTCGACCCGCGCCCGGACCCGCAGGCCGAACTGGCGACGGCCCTGGTCGACCGCATCCGCGCCGACCGCACCATCCGCCGCGTCACCGACTTCGCCCGCACCGAGGGCCTGTCCGTACGACTGCTGCAACGCCTCTTCGCCGCGTACGTCGGCGTCGGGCCCAAGTGGGTCATCCTCCGCTACCGCATCCACGAGGCCCTGGAGCGCGCGAGCACCGAGGAGCCGGTCGACTGGGCGGCCCTCGCCGCCGACCTGGGCTATGCCGACCAGGCCCACCTGGTCCGCGACTTCACGGCGACGGTCGGGGTGACGCCGACGGCGTATGCGCAGGGGGTGCGCTGACCGCCGTCTCGCCTTAATCCGGTTGACCGGGCGGAGGGCGCTCACGGATATTCATCTGCGTGACGCAGACACTGCATGACGAAAGCAATAAGGGCGCAGCCTCTCCCCTCCCCGCCCGCACCCGCTGGGCGATCCTCGCCGTCGTCCTCGCCGCCGACGTCCTCGACCTCCTCGACTCGACGATCACCAACATCGCCGCCCCGACCATCTCCCGGGACCTCGGCGGCGGCCCCGGCCTCGTCCAGTGGCTCGGCGCCTCCTACGCCCTCGCCCTCGGTGTGCTCCTCGTCCCCGGCGGACGGCTCGGCGACCGGTACGGCCGGCGGCGGCTCTTCCTCGTCGGGCTCGCCGGGTTCGTCGCCGCCTCCCTGGCCTGCGGGCTCGCCCCCGGCCCCGCCTTCCTGGTCGTCGCCCGGCTCGCGCAGGGCGGCTTCGGGGCGCTCGTGATCCCGCAGGGCTTCGGCATCCTCGGCGCGAGCTGGCCGCGCGACCAGATCGGCAAGGCGTTCAGCCTGTTCGGGCCGGTGATGGGGCTGTCCGCGGTGGGCGGGCCGATCCTCGCCGGGTTCCTCATGGACGCCGATCTCGGCGGCCTCCGCTGGCGGACCGTGTTCCTCATCAACCTGCTGCTCGGCGGCGCCGCCCTGCTCGCCGCCCTACGGCTCCTCCCGCACGACACCGGCGATGGCACCGCCGTCGTCGACGGCCCGGGCTCGGCGCTGATCGCGGGCGCGATGCTCGGTCTGCTCGGCGGGCTCATCGACGGGTCGGCGCACGGCTGGACGGGACGCGCGCTCGCCCTCCTGCTGCTCGGTCTCGCCCTGTTCGCCGGGTTCTGCCACCGTCAGCGCACCGCCCCCGACCCACTCATCCGGCCCTCGCTCCTGCACAACCGGGGCTTCACCGCGGGCCTGCTCCTCGGAGTCGTCGCCTTCGCCGCGGTCGCCGGACTCCTCTACGTCATCTCGCTCTACTTCCAGCAAGGACTCGGCCGCTCCCCCGCGAGCACGGCGCTCGGCCTGATCCCGCTCTCCGCCGGAATCGTCGTCGCGTCGATCGCCTGCTACCGGCTCGTCCACCGCTTCGGCCGCCGGCTCGCCGCCGCGGGCCTGCTGATCATCCTGACGGGCTGCGGCTTCCTCGCCGCACTGGTCGCCAACTCCGGGACGGGGGTGGGCGGTTGGGCGCTCGTGGCGCCTCTTCTGCTGGTCGGGCTCGGTATGGGGACCTGCTTCGGCACGGTCTACGACGTCACCATCGGCGACATCGAACCGGCCGAGGCGGGCAGCGCGAGCGGCTCGCTCAACGCGGTGCAGCAACTGGCCAACGCGATCGGGGCGGCGGCCGTGACCACCGTGTATTTCCGGGTGGCCGACGGTGGCACGACCCACGCCCTGCTGGTGAGTCTCGGCGTGGTCGGCGCCGCCGTCGCCCTGTGCCTGTGTCTCGTGCGGCTGCTGCCCCGCTCGGCACCGAGTGTTGACCGGACTACTTGACGGAGCGCGGGTGCCGGCCGCAAGTGGGGGGCGTCAGAGGCTGCGTCGTAGACACGGCAGCCATCACTTACCTGGCGTCGGTCTGGGGGCCGTCGTCCTGGTCGGTCGCCAGTGCGACCGGCAGCGGCAGCCCGTACTTGTCGCACAGGAAGCGACGGGGACCATCGCCAGCAGGCCCACGGCTCCGCCTTCGAACGCGCCAGCGGTCCGCCACCTGAGGATGTTGGAGGTCAGCAGACAACTTCGTTGTGGTATCGGGGGTTTCACCAATGCTCGTAGACTCATGATGTGGCATTCATGAGCACCCCGCACTGCTGCTTCCTGTGATCGGAAGACGTTGAGGGCGATGCCGGACGGCGTCGCCCTCCTTGGTGTGCCTGCTGTGTGAACCACGCTTCCGACGCTGCCCGTTCCTTCCTGAGGCAGTGACGCTCCGAGCGCGTGCAGGCACGGTCCCTTCCCTCTCACCGATGCCCGGAGTGCCTCGTGCCTGTGTCGCTTCCCCCTGCCCTCGATCTGTCCCTGGACCTGCTGCGCTGCCCAACGTGCCGCAGGCGCCGCCTGAACCCCAGCCGCGGCACACTGCGCTGCCCGGTGGGCCACACCTTCGACATCTCCCGCCACGGCTACGCCGGCCTGCTGACCGGCACCCGCGCCACCAGCGGCGACGACGCGGCCATGGTCCAGGCCCGGAACCGGTTCCTGTCCACCGGTACCTACGCGCCCGTCCGCAAAGCCGCGGCCCACCTGGCGGCCGACGCCACCTCTGAACAGGCCGCGGTCGTGGATGTGGGATGCGGCACGGGCTACTACCTGGCCGGCGTACTCGATCACCTGCCCGGTGCCCGTGGTCTGGGGCTGGACACGTCGGTGCGCGCACTGCGCTCGGCAGCCCGAGCCCACGACCGAGCCGCCGCGGTGGCCTGGGACGTCTTCCGTCCCTTCCCTCTGGCCGACAGGGTGGCCGATGTCGTGCTGGACGTGTTCGCCCCGCGCAACCCGGCCGAGTTCCACCGCGTACTGCGCCCGACCGGCCGGTTGATCGTGGTCCGTCCCACCGGGCGGCACCTGGCAGAGCTGCGCGACCGGCTGCCTGCGATGGTCACGATCGACCCGGCCAAGGAACAGCGCCTGCACCGGGCGCTGGCCCCCTTCTTCGAGGGCACTGTCACCGAACAAGTGGAGTACACCGCACCCTTGACCAGGCTGGACGCCCTGGATCTGGTGGCCATGACGCCGAGCGCACGGCACGTGAGCCGTGCACACCTGAACAATGACGGCCTCCTGCCCGATCAGGTAACCGTCTCTGTGCTGATCACCGCGTACCAGCCTCGATGACCACGAGCAGGCGCATGCGCCTGCTGACCGACAAGCAGTGGGAACGTCTACCGGTACCGCACCGGAATCTCCTGGAGAGATCTGCCCCGCGAAGCCTTCGGACCCCGGCTCCACGGCCGGAGAAGGAGGACCCCGGTCACTGACCGCCGCCGGTCGCGCCACCCCGCTGATAGCTTTCGCAACGGCCCGACCGCAGCGGAGAGTGGGACCTGATGAACCGAACTCAGGCCGTGACCCGCTGGTTCACGGCGGACAACAACCCCGTCCAGGTCTTCGGCACCGTCGTCGCCCTCGTCGTCGCCGCGCTCACCGTGCGCCCGGTCGGGACGTCCGGTACCGGGCTCGCGGTGTTGTGTCTGCTGGTGCTGGAGTCGCTGCTGCTGTGTACGCGGCTGATTCCCGAGGGGCTGTTCTCGGCCGGCACACAGCTCGCGGTGGTGTGCGTGTGGGCGGTCGGGGCGGCTGCGCTGATGAGCCTGGAGCACTCGGGGGCGTCGGCGCTGTTCGCGTACTTCGTGACCGGGCACGCCGGTTACCGCCTCGAAGCGCGGCGCGCGCTGCCCTTCGCCGCGCTCACCAGTGCCCTGTGCGCGGGGGCGCTGCTGCTGCCGTGGGGCGGCCATGACACCTCGTGGATCGTGGGTGCCTTCACCGGTGCCAGTGTGCTGGTCGGGATCTCCAACCGCGCCCACACCGACGCGCTGCGCTCCGCGCGGGCCGCCGCCGAGCAGTCCGAGCTGGCCGCACGCGCCGAGGCCCGGGCCGAGACGCTCGCCGAGCGGGCCCGGATCGCCCGGGACGTGCACGATGTGCTGGCCCACTCGCTGGCCGGGGTGAACATGCAACTGGAGGTCACCGACGCCCTGTTGGAGGCCGGTGACGTCGACCGGGCCCGGGAGGCCGCCCAGCGGGCGCAGAGCCTGGTGCGCTCGGGGCTGACCGAGGTGCAGCGCACGGTCGGGGACCTGCGGGAGGACGCGCTTCCGCTGGTGGAGACGCTGCGGTCGCTGCTCGCCTCCGGGTCCGACGCCGGTACGCTGACCGTCGACGGGCCGCCGCGTGAACTGCCCGTCCGCCTCGCCCAGGTGATCGTGCGCTGCGCCCAGGAAGCCCTGACCAACGCGCACAAGTACGCGCCCGGCGCCCCGGTCCGTATGCGCCTGGAGCACCGGCCCCAGGAGACTGTCTTCGAGGTGGTCAACCCGGCGCCGCCGCAGGGCCCTCGGCCCCTGGCCGGTGCGGGGAGCGGGATGGGGCTTGTCGGGATGCGCGAGCGGCTCGACCTGGTGGGCGGCACGGTGACGGCCGGGCCGATCGTGGACGGCGATGATGCGGGAGGATGGCGGGTGCGCGTGGTGATCCCGGGATGAGCGACGAGCGGCAGGGCGAACAGCAGCCCGGCGTAAGGGTGGTTGTCGCCGACGATCAGACGGCGGTCCGTGAGGCGCTGGCGACCGTGCTCGATCTCCAGCCGGGTGTGGAGGTCGTCGCGACGGCCAGAGACGGCGGAGAGGCAGTGCGGGCCGCCGAGGAGCACGCGCCCGATGTGATCCTGATGGATCTCAACATGCCGCGGATGGACGGGGTGGAGGCGACTCGGCTGCTCACCGAACGCTTTCCCCAGGTCGCCGTCGTCGTGCTCACCACCTTCGCCGACGAGGAGTACATCCTCGCCGCGCTCGGCGCCGGTGCCCGCGGCTACCTCACCAAGGAGTCCGGCCGGCAGGACATCACCCGCGCGGTGCGGGCCGCGGCGGCCGGGCAGTCCGTGCTCGACCCCGCCGTACGGGACCGGCTGGTCGCCGCCGCCGCGCGGGGCGGCACCCCCGCCGAGCGGCCGGGCACCGGACTCGCCCCGGATCTCACGCCCCGGGAGGTGGAGGTGCTCACGCTGATCGGCGAGGGGCTCACCAACCGGGGGATCGCCGAGCGGCTGGTGGTCAGCGAGGCCACGGTGAAGACCCATATCAACAACCTCTTCGCCAAGGCGCATCTGCGGGACCGGGCGCAGGCCGTGAAGTACGCGTTCATCCACGGACTGGTGAAGACCCCCGGGTGAGGGCCTCGCCCGGGGTTCCGGCCGGCGCCAGCAGGCGCACGCGGGCCAGCAGCAGGAACACCCGGGTGAGGACCATGGCCAGCGCCATGATGACGAAGAACGGTGCGATGGCGTCCTGGACTATGTGGTGCTCCGCCATGAACGTGCCCAGGTGGTCGCGGAACCCGGTGTTGTGCTCGGCGAGATAGATGAAGGCGACGCGCAGCGCGACCAGCGCCGTCCAGATCGCGACGAACCCCACGCCGCAGCGGGTGTGGACCACGCCCGAGTCCGGGTCCCGCTCCACGCCGGTGGTGAGCGTGGCGACGACACCGCACGCCAACCCGATCGCGGCGCCCACCAGATAGACGACGAGGTCGGCCTGCTGGCCGGGCATCCCCCTCAGATAGAAGTAGCCGGCCACGGACACCGTGCCGATCGGCATCAGCACCTTGTGCAGGTCGTACTTCCGGCGTCCGTACTGCGTCAGCATCATCACCGCGAAGATGCCCCCGCTGATCGTCAGCGCCTGCTCCATGTCCGTCATGACGTCGCACTCCTCGGTCTTCGGCGGTCTGCCCGCCGTCCCTTGTCCTGAGTGCGACTCTCCCGCCGGGGCCGGAAAAGCTCCCGGACCCACGGGTGGAAATCCGGGTGGAGAGGCCGGGTGGAGCCTCCCCCCGGAAACGCCCGGACAGCCTCAGGGCACGAGCACCAGCCGCCCCCGCACCCCGCCCTCCGCCAGCCGGGCGTGCGCCTTGGCCGCGTCCTCCAGGGCGTACGCCTCCGCCACCCGCAGCGTCAGTACGCCCTCCTCCACCAGCGTGACCAGTTCGGCGAGCCGCGCCCCGTCCGGGCCCACCTCCACCGCCCCGGTCCGTACCCCGCGCACCGAAGCCGGCGCGGCCCGCGGGATCACCCCGGCGAACACGCCCCCGTCGCGCACCCACTCCAGGGCCCGCTCCCCGAGGACGGCCGCGTCCAGCACCGCGTCCACGCTCCCGGCCGGCACGCCCTCACTCGTGAACTCGGCGGCCCCCAGGGACCGTACGAACTCCTCGTCGTCCGCGCGCGCGAGCCCCGTCACCAACACCCCACGGCGGGAGGCGAGTTGGACGGCGAACCCGCCCACGGCCCCCGCCGCCCCCGTCACCAGCAGCGACTGACCCGGTGTCAACTCCAGTAGATCCAGGGCCTGTACGGCGGTCAGCGCGTTCAGCGGGAGGGTGGCGGCGTGGACGGTGTCGACGCCCGCCGGTGCCTTCGCCACCGCGTCCGTGTCCACGACGACGTACTCGGCGTGCGTGCCCAGCGGCCTGCCCATGGCGTGGTAGAGGGCGACCACCTCGTCGCCGACGTGCCACGCGGTGGCGGCGCCGGTCGCGTCCACCGTCCCGGCGACGTCCCAGCCGAACCCGAACTGTCCCGCGCCCCCGAACGCGCCGGCCCGCACCCCGGCGTCCACCGGGTTCAGCGTGGCCGCCGCGACCCTGATCCGTACCTGCCGGGCGCCCGGCTCGGGAATTTGCGTCTCCACGACCCGAACCGACTCGGGCCCGCCGAACGTCGTCACCACTGCAGCACGCATGACCGACAGCTCCTCTTATAAGGGTTTCGCCGGGATACCTCCTCGGCTGACCGCAACCCTAGGAAGAGCTACTATCCATCGGGAAGTAGTTACCTGAGAGTGCGTACCTATCCCGGAAGTGAGCGGAGGCCACGACCCATGGCGACCATGACGGCGGCCCAGCGGCGCGAACAGGCGCGTGTCGAGTACGACGCGTTCATCCGCAGCTGCCCCACCAACCAGCTCCTCGACCGCATCAGCGACAAGTGGGTCAGTCTCGTCGTCGCCGCCCTGGCCCCGGGCCCGATGCGCTACAGCGACCTGGGCCGCAAGATCGCCGGCGTCAGCCCCAAGATGCTGACGCAGACGCTCCGTTCACTGGAACGCGACGGCATCCTCTCCCGCACGGTCACCCCGTCCGTGCCCGTCCGCGTCGACTACGAACTCACCCCGCTCGGCAGCAGCCTGAGCATGCTGCTGCTCGCCGTGAAGGACTGGGCGGAGACCCACATCGAGGAAGTCCACGAGGCGCGGGGGCGCTACGACGGGGACGAGTGAGGAGCGGGGGCGGCCCTACACGTCCCCCGCCCGCAGCCGCGCGATCTGCCGGCCGCTGAACTCCACCGTCCGCCTCATGTGCCCGACGATCACGGCGAGTTCGGCGTCGCCCAGTTCGTCGAAGAGGGTGAACCAGCCGCCGCCGAGGCGGTTCCACATCCGGGCGAACTCGGTGATCTTCTCCGGGACGGTCGCCACCAGCACCCGCCGCCGGTCCTCCGCGTCCCGCTCCCGCACGACGTACCCCGCCCGCTCCAGCCGGTCCACGAGCCGCGTCGCCGACCCGGTGGTCAGCCCGGTCAGCTCGGCGATCCGGCCCGTGGTCACCGGCCCCGCCTCCAGCGTGAGCAGGTTCAGACACTGCAGATCGGTGGGGTGCAGCCCGAGGCTGTCGGCGACGGCCTGGTTGAACAGGGCGTACGACGCCATGTACCGGCGCGATACGGAGGACAACTCGTCCAGCAGCCGCGCCCGCGCGTTCCCGGACATGTCGCACCCCTCGTCGTCTCGTCGTCTCGTAGTCCGTGCCGTACGGAGATCGAGATCGTACGACGAGACCGGGGGCGTGACTCAGAAGTAGTACCTGTCCCCGGTGTCCAGGACGAGCACCCGCTGCTGGTCGTTGGCCCGGTTGCCGTCCACCGCGCCGCCGCCCCACACCGTGTCCAGCTCCAGCACCACCTCGGAGGACGCGTCCCGCAGCCGTACCCGCACCTCCATCCGCTCGCCGATCTCGTCCGCGGCCAGCGCCCCCGTCCGGCACACCACCGCCCGCTCCCCCGACCGGGCACACCCCTCCGGCAGCGTCTGACTCGCGGCGAGGGGCTTCGACCAGCGCAGCCGTACGGTCGCGTCGGGGACCGCCGACGGACCGTGGTTGCGCGGGGTGAACCGCACGTCGAACCGGCCCCCGGTCATGGTCGCGGAGCCGTGATAGGCGAGATCCGCCTCCGGACCCGGCACACCCGGGGCCGCCCCCAGCACCGCGAACGCGGCACCCGCCACCACGCCGGCCCGAAGCACCCGTACCACCCGCATACCGCCCATGTGCCATCCACTCCTCAGTACGCCGTCCACCGCGGTCGCAGGGATGTATCCCACGCACGGCACACGACAGGCGCCGTCCATCAGGTGACACCGCGTGTGATGGGGTGGCGGCCATGCTCGTTCTTCGCTCCGCGGCCCTCTTCGTGCTCGCCGCCGTCTTCGAGATCGGCGGCGCCTGGCTGGTCTGGCAGGGGGTCCGCGAACACCGCGGCTGGCTGTGGATCAGCGGCGGGGTCATGGCCCTCGGCGTCTACGGCTTCGTCGCCACCTTCCAGCCCGACGCCCACTTCGGCCGCATCCTCGCGGCCTACGGCGGGATCTTCGTCGCCGGTTCACTGGCCTGGGGCGCGGTCGCGGACGGCTACCGGCCCGACCGCTGGGACATCACCGGCGCCCTGATCTGCCTGGCCGGGATGGCCGTGATCATGTGGGCGCCCCGCAACGGCGGCTGACCCGGCTCTATACCCTGGCAGCAGTCAGTCGTACGTTTCGTTCCGAGGAGCAGCCCATGGCCACCGCCGCACCGTCCGCCGCCTCCCGTATCGCGATCGTCACCGGGGCCAGCGGTGGAATCGGCGCCGCCACGGCCCGGCAGCTCGCGGCGGCCGGTTACCGCGTCGTCCTCACCGCCCGCCGCAAGGACCGCATCGAGGCGCTCGCCGAGGAGATCAACAAGGCGGGCCACAAGGCGACGGCGTACGCACTCGACGTCACCGACCGGGCCGCCGTCGACGAGTTCGCCACCGCCTTCAAGACCGTCGGCGTCCTGGTCAACAACGCGGGCGGCGCACTCGGCGCCGACCCCGTCGCGACCGGCGACCCCGCCGACTGGCGCACGATGTACGAGACGAACGTCCTCGGCACCCTCAACATCACCCAGGCCCTCCTCCCCGCCCTCACCGCCAGCGGCGACGGCACGGTCGTGGTCGTCTCCTCCACCGCCGGCCACGGCACCTACGAGGGCGGCGCGGGCTATGTCGCCGCCAAGCACGGCGCCCACGTCCTCGCCGAGACGCTCCGCCTGGAGATCGTCGGCACCCCGGTCCGGGTCATCGAGGTCGCGCCCGGCATGGTCAGGACGGACGAGTTCGCGCTGACCCGCTTCGGCGGCGACGCGGAGAAGGCGGCGAAGGTCTACGCGGGCGTCGCGGAGCCCCTCACCGCCGACGACGTGGCCGACACGATCACCTGGGCGGTGACCCGCCCCAGCCACGTCAACATCGACCTCCTCGTCGTCCGCCCCCGCGCCCAGGCCTCCAACACCAAGGTGCACCGGGAGCTGTGATGTCAGAGACGCCCGACGAGGACGACCGGTCCCTGGAGAAGCGCCGGCTGGCCGAGGAGACCAGGAACGAACGCAAGGTCTGGTACTTCCTCGGCTACTTCCTCTTCGGCATCCACATCATCGCGTTCGTGATGATGTACGCGGTGACGCACGCCCCGAAGAAGTAGCACCCCGGCGGAGCAGGCCGGGGTGCCGCTCACTTCCGCTGGTCGAAGATCCACTCCCTGATGCCGTCGATGGTGTAGGCGATCGGCCAGGTCGAGTTGTGCTCAAGGGCGTTCGGGTTCTGCTTGACCTGCGCCGCCGTGAGGGTCGTGCCCTTCAGGAACGTCGAGTAGTTGACCGTCGTCCCCTTGGCCCGCATCGCCTTGACGTCGGCGGCGAACGCGGTGGCGTCGGCCCTCCCGTTCCAGGTCGCGCGGCTGACCTTCGTACCGGCCGCCTCGATGACCTTGGTGATGGCGTTCATCCCGGGATAGGCCTTGGTGTCGCCCTGCGAGACGGTGATCCAAAGGTTCTTCTTCGCCAGCGGCTTCGCCTGCGCGTCGGGCCACTGGCCGGCGACGACGAACGAGGCCGCGAACAGGTCCGGGTACTTGATGTTCAGACCGAGGGTCATCATCGCGCCCATGGACTGGCCGGTGGAGTACAGCCGGTCCTTGTCGATGCTGTACCGGGTCGTCAGGTCCTCGACCAGGTTGGCCGTCGCGTCGAAGTACGCCGTCGGCTTGTAGTCGTCGCTGACCACCACGGCCGGGTACTGCGGCGCCAGCACGAACGCCTCGCGCTTGGCCTGGTCCTCGGGACTCGCCCAGCACACGGCACCGAGCCCCTGCACGAGCGTCGCCGTCGGAGTCGTACTGACCACGCTCGCGTCGTGCATGAAGAGGACCAGCGGATACGACTTGGTCTTGTCGTAGTTCTTGGGGACGAAGAGGTTGTACGGCAGGGACTTGCCGGTCTTCGGGTCCTTGAAGGTGAACTGCTTGAAGTCGTCCACGATCGGGTTCACGGTCCCGGTGGTGGTGACCTTCGCGCTGTCGGCCGCGTAGGTGTCGCCGTCGACGGTCGTGACGGAGCCGGCCTGGGTGACCGTTCCCTTGGCCTTCTTGAGGTTGGCCGCACCGCCGGTCGCGCCGAGGGTCGGGCCGGGGACGACGCCGGGAGTGCCCGTCGCCTGGGGCGCCGCGGACGAGGGCTGGGCCGAGCTGCCGGCACTGCTCTGTCCGCCGCCGTTTCCGCCCCCGCCGCCCCCGTTGCCGTAGGGACCGGAGATCCCCCACAGCAGCGCGCTGTCGTCGTCCGGGGAGAGCTCGACGATGACGTACCTGCCGTCGGTGCCCTGGTCGGCCGTCGCGGCGCTGGTGTTGGCGTAGACCTTGGTGACGGTACGGCCCTCGGCCTTGAAGGACGACGTCGACAGCTTGGCCGTGGCGATCTCGGCGTCGTACTCGACGGCGACGGCGATGAACTTCTGGCCCTCGCCGTACACCTTGGTGATGGCGGTGGCGCTCTTGACGTGGCCGTTCCCGCTGCCGGAATCGCCGGAACCAGAGCCGGAACTGCAGGCGGTGAGGGCCGGCGCGGCAATTGCGGCCATCCCCAGAGCCCGCGCCAGGAAAACACGCCTTGTAGGCATTTTCCCCACCTCAGTTCAGCGAATTGATGATGCGTCCGATGCGCGCCTCGGCCTTCTCGGCGGTGCCCTTGATGTAGAAGCCGTCGACCGCCTCGTAGGTCACGTGGTCGAAGTTCCATTTATCGGGCATGTTCTTCGCGCCGCCCTCGAACATCGACATGACGAAAGTGCTGGAGAACGACGAGTTCTCGCGGATCGCGGTCGCGGTACTGGTGGACAGCTCCGGTTCCACGCCGGCGAAGACGCCCTTGCCGACCTGGAAGACCCAGATCGGCACCTGGGCGGTGCCGGTCGGGGTGAAGGTGACGGTCTTGGTGGGCGCGCTGGCCTGGGGGCCCGTCACCTGGGTCGTGGTGATGTCGTCGGTGACCAGCCGCACCACGACCGACTTCCCGCTCTCGTACTTGGTGATCCCCTGCGCCACCCGCACGATCTCGTTCCCGAGCCGCTCGCCCTGCGCGGTCAGCAGCGCGAAGCCGGCGTCGTGCAGATCGACGCCGTAGGTCCAGCCCTTGTCCTTGTCGATCGTGTACCGCTTCGAGCGGTACGCCGGGAACTGGTCCCCGCACGCCCCGACCAGCCAGAAGCCGACCGCGCCCGGGTACTGCGCCTCGACGTGCGCGACGGCCGCGCCGGCGAGGTCGGCGGTGATCGGCAGGGTGCCGTCGGCCATGACCGAGTCCTGCATCACGCAGGACTGCACGTTGTAGTTGGTCAGCACGGCGATCGGGTTGCCGTCGAGGTCGTTGAAGCGGGCCACGTACACGCCCTTGTCGGAAGGCAGTTGCTCGTTGACACCGAGCCAGTAGCCGTCCGCGGTGGACACATTGCGGTTGACGTTGACGTCGGACCGACCGGAGCCGTAACCGACCTCGGCGTCCTGCAGATTCTTCACCGCGTCGGCGACGGCCGACTTGGTCGCGGTCACGATGTTCTGCACATACGTCGCGGCAGCGGCCGAGGACGAACTCGCCTGCACATGCGGCGCCGAGAAGCAGTGCGTGACGGTGACCATGATGTTCGCGGCGGCCACGCCACTGGCCGCGGTGATGGCCTCGCGCATCAGCGCGATCGCCTCGGCGCTGATCGAGGTCAGGTCCAGCACGGCCAGGGCGATACGGCGGGAGCCGGACTCCACCAGCAGCACACGGACGTTGAGGTCGTCGTGCACGGCGGTGAAGTTGTCCAGCGGCAGCAACGAGGCCGCCGGCGTGAACGCGGCCTTGCCGACACCGACCTTCAGCCCGCCCGTCGCCTTGGTCGCGGCCTGCGCGGAGCCGGCCCCGCCCACCACGGTCGCGGCAAGGGCGGTGGCCGCACCGACGGCCACCACGGCCCGCCGGCTCATCTCGCTCTGGTTCTGGTGCCGCTCCATCATCTGCTGTCCTCCAAGACACTGCGGGTGGGGTCAGGCCAACACCCGCGCAGCATCACAGTGAATTTCGGAGCCAGCAATAAGGGTCGCGCGCAAACAAAGCTTTCACGAATTGCGCAGGCAATTTGACGTGCGAAGGCGACGGAAAGCCACAGGAATGGGCCCTGAATTCACAGCGCTCCCAGAGAGACCTCAGAGCGGCCGATGCCTTGACTTGTCGCTCAACCCTTCACGCACACAACCTGCTTCAACTTCGCCACGACCTCCACAAGATCCCGCTGCTGATCGATGACCTGGTCGATCGACTTGTACGCACCCGGGATCTCGTCCACGACGCCGGAGTCCTTACGGCACTCCACACCCCGCGTCTGCTCCTCCAGGTCCCTCGTCGAGAAGCGACGCTTGGCCGCGTTACGGCTCATGCGCCGACCGGCGCCGTGCGACGCGGAGTTGAAGGCCTTCTCGTTGCCGAGGCCCTTCACGATGTACGAGCCCGTGCCCATCGAGCCCGGGATGATCCCGTACTCGCCGGAGCCCGCGCGGATCGCTCCCTTACGGGTGACCAGCAGGTCCATGCCCTCGTACCGCTCCTCGCTCACGTAGTTGTGGTGGCAGGAGATCTCCGGCTCGAAGGTCGGCTTCGCCTTCTTGAACTCCTTGCGGACCACGTCCTTCAGGAGCGCCATCATGAGCGTGCGGTTGTACTTGGCGTACTCCTGAGCCCAGTAGAGATCGTTCCGGTACGCGGCCATCTGCGGGGTGTCCGCAACGAAGACAGCGAGGTCACGGTCGACCAAGCCCTGGTTGTGCGGGAGTTTCTGGGCCGTGCCGATGTGATGCTCGGCCAGTTCCTTGCCGATGTTCCGGGACCCGGAGTGCAGCATGAGCCACACCGAACCGGACATATCTACACAAACTTCGCAAAAGTGATTCCCGCCGCCAAGCGTCCCCATCTGCTTGACAGCCCGCTCCTCCCGGAACTTCACCGCATCCGCGACCCCGTCGAACCGCCCCCAGAACTCATCCCACCCACTGGTGGCCAGCCCATGGAAGTCCCCCGGCTCGACCGGACTGTCGTGCATCCCCCGCCCCACCGGAATCGCCTGCTCGATCTTCGACCGCAGCCGGGACAGGTCGCCAGGAAGATCGTTCGCCGTGAGGGACGTCTTCACCGCGGACATGCCGCAGCCGATGTCGACCCCCACCGCCGCCGGGCACACCGCGCCCTGCATCGCGATGACCGAGCCGACCGTCGCCCCCTTGCCGTAGTGCACGTCCGGCATGACCGCCAGGCCCTTGATCCACGGCAGGGTCGCGACATTGCGGAGCTGCTGGAGCGCCCCTTCCTCGACCGTCGCCGGGTCGGTCCACATGCGGATCGGGACCTTCGCGCCCGGCATCTCCACGTACGACATCTCGTCCTCATTCCCCCGAAATCACAGTAAAAGTCATACATCGCAAAACCAGCGCCAAGGTCAACGAAAGGGACAGCGGACCGGCGTCCACGGCTGTGCGTGCGATACACATTGTCTCCAGGGGGTCCCCGCCCGCGGCAAGCGATTAACCAGCGGGGACACTGGCTGTGCCTCGATCGTTCAAGGGGTCGAGGGACACGGAAGACACCTGGCACACCGTCGAGAGGAGCCCGACCGTGCAGCGGAAGGCGTACGTACCGGGCGCCGCCGCGCTCCTCGTGGCGCTGCTGGCAGCAGGCTGTACGAGCGGCTCGGCCGACAGCGGTACGACGGACGACGCGAACCCGGGCGAGGCCGGTACGGCGACGGCGGTGGCCCAGCCGGGCAAGTACCGCACGCTTCCGGAGCCCTGCGGGGCCGTCAGCCAGAGCACGCTGGACTCCCTGCTCCCCGGGATCAAGCAGATCACGGACGCGGAGCAGCGGGAGACGGCGTACGAGGGCGACGCGACGCTGACGTACGACACGGACCGCAAGGTGGGCTGCCGTTGGAAGGTGGAGTCCACGGACGCGACCGACCATCTGCTGGTCGACTTCGAGCGGGTGGTGTCGTACGACAACGCGGTGAGCGACGACAACCAGGCGCAGACGATCTTCGGGACGAAGGAGGCGGCGGCGGATCTTCCGGAGCCGTCGTCGAGCGCCACGGCATCGGACTCCGCGTCGGAGTCGGCGACACCCTCCACGTCCGCCACTCCCTCGTCGTCCGCCTCCGCCTCCGCCTCCGCGTCCGGCTCCTCCTCCGCCAGCGCCAGCGCTTCCCCCTCCGCCTCCCCCACCGGGCTCCAG
This sequence comes from Streptomyces sp. NPDC051576, assembly GCF_040681835.1. NCBI lineage: Bacteria > Bacillati > Actinomycetota > Actinomycetes > Kitasatosporales > Streptomycetaceae > Streptomyces > Streptomyces sp. NPDC051576. The sequence continues at coordinate 70,550 of NZ_JBFAZO010000001.1, read as the reverse complement.
CCCCGCACCCTCTCCGATCTCGGTGACGACGCGTTCCTCGACGACACGTTGAGCAGCTCGGGTTCGACGGCGAAGCAGCGGACGGTGACTGTGGTGTTTCGCACGTCCAACGTCATCGTGACCATCGAGTACGAGGAGCAGCCGGCGACGGTCGGTGTCGTGCCGGACAGCCAGAAGATGCAGGACAGGGCCCGGAAACTGGCCGCGCAGCTGGCCGATTCGCTGAACGGATAGGGCACTGTCGGGTGGCTGTCGCGGCTCCGCGCAAAGGCGGTGAACGGAGACCGCACAGCCGGCTCACCGCGTACCGTGGCCCCTCGGACCCGATCCGACGGCAGGAACCACGAGCGTCATGAGTGAAGGAACCATGCATCAACCAGCACAGCGAGACCGGCTTGACCCCCAGCGAGCGAAGCGTGTCAGTCGCGCCCTTGTCTGCGCGGCCGCCGTCCCGGTGATGCTGATCGTCGCCGGCTGCTCCTCGGACTCCGGCTCCGGCGACGGGGCGAGCAAGGAGGCGGGCCCCGGTGCCACGACCTCGGCCGCGACCGCCGCTCCCACGGTGCAGGCGGCGGCGTACAAGAAGTTGCCGGAGCCGTGTGCGGTGCTGTCGGCGAAGACGTTGACCGAGTTGGTGCCGAAGGGGGCCAAGTCGGGCAAGGAGGGTTCGTCGAGCGACACGGCGTCGCGGGGCAGTTGCTCCTGGACGAGCCTGGACAACAACGGGGTCAAGGGTTCGCAGTTCCGTTGGCTGAACGTGTCGTTGCTGCGGTTCGACTCCTCGCAGACCCAGGGCGAGGGCGACAAGCTGGCGCAGGCGTACTACACGAAGCAGGTGCGGGAGGCGCAGTCGGTCACCGGCGCGAAGAGCACCAAGTCGGAGCCGGTCGCGGGTGCGGGTGACGAGGCCACGGCGGTGCGCTACGACCTGAAGAAGAAGGAAGGCGCCTTCAAGCAGCAGACGGTGGTGGCGCGGGTCGAGAACGTGGTCGTCACGATCGACTACAACGGCGCGGGTCTGGCGGGCGACAAGGCGCCGAGCGCGGACACGCTGACGAAGGCGGCGGAGAAGGCCGTGAAGGAGGCCGTGGCCGCGGTCACGACGGCCAACGGCACCGGGAGCGGTTCGGGTGCGGGCTCGCCGTCCGCGTCCCCCACCAAGTCGGCGTCCAAGTCGCCCTCCAAGGCCGCGAGCGCCTCGCCCTCCCCCTCGGCGACAAAGAAGAGCTGACCGTCACATCGAGGCGGACTCAGGCGTCAACTCGCAGGTCAGCAGAGCTTTTTGACGGAGCCCGGTCCTCTCGCGGACCGGGCTCCTGACAGACCGGCACCCGGAGCGCCGCACACATGTGCCACCCTGTTGCGCGCAACAACATGTAAGGGGAGGGGAGTCCGGGTGTCCGCGCCCATTCAGCTCACACGTATGCACCGCGTGCTCATCGGCGTGGTCGTCACCGGTGCGATGGTCATCGCCGGTATCGGCTTCGCCGGTTCGTACGCCGCCGTACGTGAACTCGCCCTGAAGAAGGGCTTCGGGAACTTCGCGTATGTCTTCCCGATCGGTATCGACGCGGGCATCTGTGTGCTGCTCGCCCTGGACCTGCTGCTGACCTGGATCAGGATCCCCTTCCCGCTGCTGCGTCAGACGGCGTGGCTGCTGACGGTCGCGACGATCGCGTTCAACGGCGCGGCGGCCTGGCCTGATCCGCTGGGCGTGGGTATGCACGCGGTGATCCCGATCCTGTTCGTGGTCTCCGTGGAGGCGGCCCGGCACGCGATCGGCCGGATCGCCGACATCACGGCCGACAAGCACATGGAGGGCGTCCGCCTCACCCGCTGGCTGCTCTCCCCCGTGCCGACCTTCCTCCTCTGGCGGCGGATGAAGCTGTGGGAGCTGCGTTCCTACGAGCAGGTCATCAAGCTGGAGCAGGATCGTCTCGTCTACCAGGCGCGCCTCCACTCCCGCTTCGGGCGCGCATGGCGCCGCAAGGCTCCGGTGGAGTCCCTGATGCCCCTGCGACTGGCCCGCTACGGCGTCCCGCTCGCGGAGACCGCCCCCTCGGGTCTCGCGGCGGCGGGCATCGAACCCGTACTGCTGCCGCCCGTCCCGCAGTTGGAGGCGGCGCGCGAGCCGGAACCCGCGCCGCAGCAGAACACGGCGCCCGTCCGGGAACAGCTTCCCGCTCCCGAGGCGAACGAGCCCCCCGAGCAGCCCGGGCAGCCCGAGCAGCCGGACTACGCCGAGCCGCAGAGTCAGTGGCTCCAGGCGCGCGACCCTCAGTCGATCGCGTATCAGGGCGGGTACGACCCGACGTACGAGCCGGAGAGCCCGTACAACCAGTGGTACGAGGAGCAGCCGCCGGAGCAGTTCCGGGGCCAGCAGCAGTTCCGGACCCGGCGGCAGTTCGAGGAGCAGCAACAGTTCGAGGAGCAGCCGGCGTTCGAGGAGCAGGGGTTCCCGCAGCAGTACGAGGAGCCGCCGCTGCCCGCCCCGGAGCCGTCTCCGGAGGACACCGGCACCTTCCCGATCCCAGCCGGTCCCGGCCGTACCCGTGAACTGGGTGAGGGTGGCGGCACCGAGCCGACCGAGGAGGACTACTACATGGTCTTCAAGAAGTCGATAGACGGCAGCTACCCGACGGCCGGTCAGTTCAGGGGTGACGTGGAAGCCACGTTCGGCACCCCGCTCGCGCAGCGCGAGGCTGAACGGATGGTCAACCGCTTCACCAACCGCCACACGGCGGAACTCCAGGAAGACCACATCGCATAGGCCAGCCAAACAGTGGAGTTATCGACCAGGGCCGACGAACGACGATGTCATCAGGAATCGCCTCCTGCCTGCTGCACTTTGAGCGGGGTACCCAGATTGGCGCGGCAGCCTTGGCAGCCCCTCGCGCAGTACTGCCGGCCTGTCAGACCTGAGGCTGCACCGTCTTCAGCATCTTCAAGGCAATTCTGATCTCTTCCACCGCACTCGCGCGATCATCGTCGAGTTCGTGGAAGTGCATCGTCATGTTTCGGATCGTCCTCACACGGTCCATCCGTTCGGCGAAACTCTGCTGCGGGAACTGCCAGCCGGTTGCCTCCCACACATCAGAGCGCTCCAGCAACTTCACGTAGTCGATGAAGTTCATGCCTGTATCCGCGAGTTTCTGGATCTTTGTCGGGTCGCCCGGCAGACCGTATTCCCCAGTCGTCTCCTTTATGCGACGCAGCGCGGCGGCAAGGGCCCGCCGCAGCCGACGCTCCAGTTCCTCAAGGAGGGCATAGGGGCGCAGTTCCTGCTCGAACCGGTGCGCGAGGTCATGGCCCGTCACGATGCCTGACAGACTCCCGTCCGGATTCACCACGAACACGCACCCGTGGTCCGCGACGTCGGCCAGGCAGTCCACCATGGGCTCGTCAGTTCTCACTGCCCGGACTTTCAAGACGGCAGCGTCCCGGACAAGCGCATTCGCAGGACGGTTTGTCGCGCCAATCTCCCGCCAAGTGATGGAGCCGCGCAGATGCCCGTCATCGTCCAGCACAGGGAGTTGGTCGAACGAGTGCTCCGACATCAACTCCACAGCCCGAGTGAGCGGATCGGACAGGCGGACCGACTTCAGGTCACTACGCGCCGACGGCAGCCGCCCCACCGTGACAACCACAGGTGCTGCACTCGGAGCCCCCGCCTCCTCTCCGTCCTGTTCCTCCTCGCTGTCGCTCTCCGCCCCTGCCCCGTCGCCAGTTGGTACGTCTTGGATGTCAAGGATTTCCGGTCCTGGATCGTCTGGCTCTACGTTCTCCAGTTCCAGTGCGCCCGTCTCTTGTCCCAGGGACTGCCGCTCGGCTTCCGGTGCCTGTCCGATGGGGATAACGCGGATAGTGCGATCGATCGGGACCTCGGTGAACGGCGGAACCGTCGAGAGGCCGAACTCCGCGAGGTCTTTCCGGATGGCCGTGACTGCCTTGGACGAACGGCTTACGACATCCCAGACGCTCAGGAAGTCGCGCACGGCGAGTTCGACAGGTCGGTCCTTGGGGGCTTCGGCAACCTTCTCGGCCAAGGCTGCAGCACCATCCAGCAGGCGGAGGTCCTTGGGCGCATCGGGATTGCCCGGGTCAGGGTTGCCGTCAGCCAGCGCCGCGAGCCGGGACACCGCGTCGAAGCGGCGTAGTTCGCTCACGGTGAGGAGCGAACCGAGCGTGGCACGCAAATCCGCTCGGATCTCGGAGCGAGGCACGTCCTTTCGGTTCCATTTGACACTGCGGACATGACGAAGGCCCGGCGCGGCGTCCGCCCGGTAGCGGTAGTCCCCAGTGAGGTACCCGATAGCGACGTTGCCGGCCTTCAGCGGGAGGACCACGATGTCACCGGGCACGAGGACGGATCGAAAGCGCCAGAGCTGGCCCTGCCAGTTGTTGAGTACCCGAGGGCTCTCGCGGGGGTATGCCTTGGCTATCTCGGCCCGGAGACCATCCCAAGACGAACACTGCGTAAGATCACCGAGTTCCGGCCAGCCCGCGATGGTGAGGCCTTCGCCGAGCGAAGCGTCCTCCCTTTCACCGTCAGAGCCGGCACGAACCATCCAGGCCCTCGCCACGTCATCCCCCATTGATCTGTTGATGCCAGTCAGTACCCGTGCGATTATCGGCGAGCCCTGATGGGTGATCAAAGGGGGGTGGAGCGAGACTCTGTCCTGCATGTCGGGGGCGGCCTTGCCTAACCGGCATGACGATCAACAACGTTTCTCTGACGCATCACGACGGTGCGGCCCGGCTTTGCCCTGGTGACGGCACGGGACGGGGGACGGTTGGTCGGCTTCGTCTTCGGCTACGCCCTCCCGGCCGGGGCCCACACTGGTGGGGTGCAGCCTGAGCCGACACCGGAGTTTGGTGGGGACTGGGCTGCCTACGCCGCTGATGTCAGCCGCCGAGTTGAGCAGCGAACAAGGTACATGCCCCGCTCAGTCCAGCTGCAGGCCACGGAGTGGCTTCGAGGCCAGGCCTACGATCCCGGCGCCGCAGACCGCCACCGCACACACTGCCGCGGCGATTGTGGCCGTCTCGGCATCAGCGAGTAGGCCGAGGACGTTGTTGGCCACCAGCAGGGCCAGGCTCTGAACGAGCGTGAGCAGTGCCTGCATCCTGGACAGGTGCGTCTCCGGGATGCTCGTCAGCACCAATGGCCCGATATGGCAGGCAAACATTCCCGAGCCCGCTCCAACCACAGTCCCTCCGGCCACTGCCACGCCGGTGGCCGGAGCTATGGCCACCGCTGCAATCCCCAGTGCCGCGCCACACAGACCCAGCGCCGCCCCGACGCCGATCCGCCGCATGGCACCCCGCCGCGTTACCAGGAGCGACACGACGACCATGCCAACAGCCTGGCCACCGGTCACCAGACCGGCCGCCCCAGCACCCCAGCCGTGCTCCCTGGCCAGCAGCGGGTTCAGCAGCGACACCACCGGCAGGAGAAAACCCGCAGCAGCACCCGTCAGCAGCAATGCCGGCCGCAGCACCGGATCCTTCACGGCGAGCCGCACCCCACCCACCGCCCCCGCCAGAAGACTCTCTTGATGCGAGGACCGCTCGACATCGAAGGTCGGCCTGACTCGGAGGAGTACCACCAGGACGACCGCAAAGGTGACCGCGTCAACAGCGGCAGTGAAGGACAGTCCACCCGTTGCGACGAGTACGCCGCCAAGCGGCGCCCCGAGCAACGAGGCTATCTGCCCCCCGGCCTGCCGCATGGCGAGAGCCCGGGGGAGCTGTTCCTTGCCCACCAACCGGCGGGGCATGGACCCCGTCGCGGGCAGATAAAACGCGTCAACCGTGCCGATCACCGACGCAACCACCACAAGGAGCCAAGACGATGTCCCCAAGCGAAGGCTCACTACGGCGAGCAGAAGCGCGGCCGCGAACATCACGGAATCCCCGACGATCATCACCCGACGGGCGCCGAACCGATCACCGACGGCACCACCCAGCAGCAACAGAACCGTGCGCGGAAGCGTGATGGCGGTGAGGACCAAGGCGGCCATCGCACCACCATGAGCAGTGGCCGCCCAACCGAGGGCGAAGTACATGGCCGCATCACCCACGAGCGACGCACGGGTTCCCGCGAGCCAAAGCAGATACGTTCGCGGAAGTGCTGGCCGCCGGACAGGGGCTGGCATACCGGTATCGAGTTGTGAAGCCATGGACGCTGACCATAGGCGCTGCCTCTGACATCGCCCCCGCGGAAGACTCCGAACGCCACACTCACGAGACAGCACCCAGAGAGCGACCTGGGCCCAGCAAGCCTCGCGGAGAGCCCGCTATGCGACAGGTATTCAGACAGTTCCAATACCCGACTACACCGTTAGGCACCTCCGCCTCCGGCTTCCGCCAGGAGGCCGAGTCCGAACAGGCAATCGCCCGCGGCGAGAAGTACTTCCTTTGAGGAACGCAGCAGTAGGTAGACGTCGGATGAAGGTGTCACCGGTAGGGGATGAGCCGCTGCTACACCAGACAGGCCGCTTTACAGCTCAGCTGTCGGCGTGGTTTTGATTGACCCAGTGACTCAAGATGGCTTGCGTTGCGACCGTGCGAGGATGATCTGCACCAAGTATCTGTACTTGATCGCGGAGCAATTCCTCCAGAGTTTGCACGGCCCCGTCCAGATCCCCTGCCATGCCGCGCCAATGCGCGACATTTGCCCTGTTGGACAGCGGGAAGGGGTGATCTACTCCCAATACCCGCTCTTGGTCGGCTACGAGTTCGGCAAATGCACCGGCAGCAGCTTCGGCATCGCCGGCCTCTCCGATCCACCGCGCAAGGCTGAAACGAGTAGTCAGGGTGTACAGGTGATCCGCTCCCAAGACGTGCTCCTGATCCCGGCACAATGACCGCAGTGAATCGACAGCAGTTGCTGGGTCGCCTGCTTCTCCACGCCAGCGGGCCAGATTTCCGCGTGTCGACAGTGTACGGTAGTGATCAGGCCCAAGGACTCTTAGGCAGTCGACCAGAAGTCCCGAAAAGAGTTCTGCGGCTTGGTGCGCATCTCCCGTTTCCCCGATCCTTCGGGCGAGATTATGTCGAGTGTCCAGCGTGTCCGGGTGACAGAAACCCATTATTCTTTTGCGATCCTCAAGAAGTCCGGTCAGCATGGCCTTCGATACTTCTATGTTCCCTTCCTCGCCGAGCCAGTATCCCCAGTGATGGCGGGTCGTTAGGGTGCCAGGATGATCGGAGCCGAGATAAGTCGCCGAAAGTTGCGCCATATTCTCCCAGTAGGTCACAGCAGCACGGACGTGCCCCGCCTCGCCCAAGCTATTCCCGGCACGATACAACACGACGTATCCACCATCGCGCCAAAGGGCCTCCCCTGCCTTTTCTTCGAGAGCCGCCGCGTTGACTCGGAGTGAGGCACCGGTGGAGCGGTCGGGCTCCACTCTTGGCCAAGCAGAGAGTAGAGCTTCAGCGGCGGTGGATGCGATTTGGTCTCGCTCTGCCAGGGATAGCTTGTCTAGAACGGCGCGCTGGATGAGATTATGGACGCGGATTCCTGCCTGCGGGTTTTCGCCATAGTATTCGATGAGACTGAGGCGATACAGGCAACTTATAGCGGCTCGAACACATTCAGCTTCGCGAACCGATTGCATTGTATCTTCCGCCGAACCCGGCGTGTCCCCGGCAACGCGAGACCGGCGTCGGATAACAAAGTCAATTGCCGGAGGGCTTGTCAGTATCGACAGCGGAACGCCATTCGGATCGAACATGCTGGCGAGTTGAAGTTCAGGCAAAGCCATGCCTTGCGGGCGCAGGCGCTGAGCGCGCTCGATAGACAGGTCCCATACCGCCCATACCGTATGAGATTGATCATCAGGGAGCCCGCTTATGTCCACCGCCACGTCATGAAGCGTTCTGGCCCTATCTCCGAGGCGATTATTATATTCCCCGCAATCGATATTGAGGTCGATCACATACGCTGCCGCCTGGGATAAGGCGAGGGGCAAATATCCAAGATTCTTTGCGAGTTCTCCGATCTGCGCCCAGCTGTCCTCGCGCCCGTGAATCGCCAGCTGGCTGGTCAGATATTCAATGGCTTCATCCCGCGTGAACGGCTCCACATCTATCCTCTTGCGGTAATCGCCGCTCAAAGCGGCATCGCGGCGTCGAGTGGTGACCAGCGTGACCCCTCCACCATTCACAGGAGGCCAGAGGCCGTGCATATCTCGTGGATCACTTAGATCATCCAGAACAATTAGCCAGCGTCTGTCGCTACTCTCGAGTTCCGCAAGCAGCGAAGTGGCAGCAAATTCTGAATCCGCGGGATCGGCCTTGATCAATTTAACTGCGGCGCGAGCGTAGGCGGAGACGATAGCCTCTCTGGTGGTTGCAGTAACCCACAAAAGAAGATCAAGGTTTCCTTGTTGCCATGACCGACGAGCCAGATAGGCGGCAAGTTGTGTTTTACCGACCCCGCCAGTTCCGGAAATTATATGGCATCGTATTTTCGAATTGCGATCGGTCATCGACAACCACAAATTGACTGCGTAATGGCGCACCTGAAAACAGTCTGCCTGCCGCGGCACGAAGCCAATTTGATGATGCCATCGGCCCTCAAGGCGCGATGGGCCAATGTAAATTACTTGAGCGCCGGGTGCCATATGGCCGACGCTTAAACTTTGCTCGCTGGCTTTACTGCTGAAGATGCCAGGCGTGTGATGTCGCTCGCCCGTCGGTGCAAAAAGGGGATTCCCACCGGCTGCCGATCCGATCATCCCCTCTACGGATTCGGCGGAGGAGGGCTTCCAATTCGCGCGCCACCTTCGATTACCGTGGCGGCAATGGATCCGCCGTCAGCGCGGTTGATGATATCGCCCGCCGAAGCCACACCACCCAGCGTCGCTGAAACTCCTCCAGGACTCACCGGAGTCTCGGCAATAAGTTTGCGCAGAAGATGGCACATCTGAGTTTGCTCGGACTCGCTCAGATTGTCCAGCATAATCTCAAATCGCGTTTGCCAGGACGACTCCTGGCGAGTCCGAATCAGTTCTGCGTCTTGAGGTGTTGCTGACTCCAGAGCATTTGCCGTCTGATCCAGACGCTCAAGCTCGGCTCTCTCTCGGATTGGATCTCCACGGCCGAGGAGACGGGCTACCTGCTCCTTGAACCCTGCCCAAGCGTCTGTGCCAGCGGCTCCCACCACGGCGGTCCCACCTGCAGCTGCTAACGCAGCCACGGCTTCGGTGATCACTTTCAGTACCCCCTGACCCCAGCCTGGCGGCTTCCAGGAAAGACCGTACTGCTCAAAACTTCAAGGGGCAGTACCGCCTTCAGTGCTACTGAAGGCGGACGGATCGCCATGTCAAAACCTGATCCCGAGGACATACCTGCCTCCGATCCGGTGGAGTCCCTGATGCCCCTGCGACTGGCCCGCTACGGCGTCCCGCTCGCGGAGACCGCCCCCTCGGGTCTCGCGGCGGCGGGCATCGAACCCGTACTGCTGCCGCCCGTCCCGCAGTTGGAGGCGGCGCGCGAGCCGGAACCCGCGCCGCAGCAGAACACGGCGCCCGTCCAGGAACAGCTTCGGGCCCCTGAGCCCGTCGAGCCGCCGGAGCCGGACTACGGCCAGCAGCAGAGTCAGTGGCTCCAGGCACGCGACCCCCAAGCCGTCGAGTACCAGGGCGGCTACGACCCGACGTACGACCCGGATGCCGCCTACCGGCAGTGGTACGCCGAGCAGCAGCAGGCCGATCAGTACGAGGAGCAGCAGCGGTACGAGCAGCAGCCCGCTCCTGAGCCCGAGCCCGAACCCTCGCCGGAGGACACCGGTACCTTCCCGATCCCGTCCGGTCCGGGACGTACCCGTGAGCTGGGTGCGGGCGGTGGCACGGAGCCGACCGAGGACGACTACTACCAGATCTTCAAGAAGTCGATAGACGGTGGCTATCCGAGCGCCGGTCAGTTCCGGGGCGACGTGGAGGCCACCTTCGGCACCATGCTCCCGGCCCGCGAGGCCGACCGCATGGTCAACCGCTTCACGGCCCGCCACACCGAAGAGCTGCAGGAGTACCACAGCGCATAGCGTCACGACATGGGAAAGGGGCCCTCACGCGGAGGGCCCCTTTTTTCGTGCCGCCTACTCCCCGAGCAGGGCCCTGACCCGCTCCTGCCCGACCGCGAGCAGCAGCGTGGGCAGGCGCGGGCCGGTGTCGCGTCCCACCAGCAGGTGGTAGAGGAGCGCGAAGAAGGTCCGCTGAGAGGCCTTGATCTCGGGCGGGAGTTCCTTGGGGGTGGCGTCGGCGGGGAAGCCGGCCTGGACCTTCGGGACGCCGTAGACGAGGTGGGTGAGGCCGTCCAGGGACCAGTGGTCGGCGAGTCCGTCGGTCAGCAGTCGTAGGGACTGCTGGGCGGGCTCGTCGAGGGACTTGAGGAGTTCGGCGTCGGGTTCGTCGCGCACGACGGTCCGCTGGTCGGCGGGGACGTGCGTGTTGATCCAGGCCTCGGCCTTGTCGAGCCGGGGCCGTACGTCGTCGAGGGTGGACAGGGGGTTCGCCGGGTCGAGTTCGCTGAGGATGCGCAGCGTCTGGTCCTCGGCTCCGGCGGTGATGTCGGCGACGGACGCGAGGGTCCGGTACGGCATCGGGCGGGGTGTGCGGGGCAGCTCGCCGTCGGCGGTGCGCACCGCGCGGGAGTGCGCGGCGATGTCGGCCGGGAGGGCGGACCCGTCGGCGACCTTCCCATCCAGCTTGTCCCACTCGTCGTAGAGGCGCTGGATCTCCTGGTCGAAGGCGATCTTGAAGGACTGGTTGGGGCGGCGGCGGGCGTAGAGCCAGCGGAGGATCTGCGGTTCCATGATCTGGAGCGCGTCGGCCGGGGTGGGGACCCCGCCCTTGCTGCTGGACATCTTGGCCATGCCGCTGATGCCGACGAAGGCGTACATGGGGCCGATGGGACGCTCGCCGCCGAAGATCCCGACGATCTGCCCGCCGACCTGGAAGGACGATCCCGGGGACGAGTGGTCGACACCGCTCGGCTCGAAGACGACGCCCTCGTAGGCCCAGCGCATCGGCCAGTCGACCTTCCAGACCAGCTTGCCGCGGTTGAACTCGCTCAGCCGGACGGTCTCGGTGAAGCCGCAGGCGTCGCAGGTGTACGACAGCTCGGTGGTGTCGTCGTCGTACGCGGTGACTGTGGTGAGGTCCTTGCCGCAGTCGCCGCAGTAGGGCTTGTACGGGAAGTAGCCGGCAGTGCCGGAGCTGCCGTCGTCCTCCTCGGCCGCGCCGGACCCTTCCTCGGCCTCCAGCTCGGCCGCGTCGAGGGGCTTCTGCTGCTGCTTCTTTGCCGGGGCCTTCTTGGTGCGGTACTGGTCGAGGATCGCGTCGATGTCGCCGCGGTGCTTCATGGCGTGCAGGATCTGCTCGCGGTACACCCCGGAGGTGTACTGCGCGGTCTGGCTGATCCCGTCGAACTCCACGCCCAGCTCGGCGAGCGAGGCGATCATCGCGGCCTTGAAGTGCTCCGCCCAGTTCGGGTACGACGATCCGGCCGGGGCCGGTACCGAGGTCAGCGGCTTGCCGATGTGCTCGGCCCAGCTCGCGTCGATGCCCTCGACGCCGTTCGGCACCTTGCGGTAGCGGTCGTAGTCGTCCCACGAGATGAGGTGCCGAACCTCGTGCCCGCGGCGGCGGATCTCGTCGGCGACGAGGTGCGGGGTCATGACCTCGCGCAGGTTGCCGAGGTGGATGGGGCCCGAGGGGGACAACCCGGACGCGACGACGACGGGTTTGCCCGGGGCTCGGCGCTCCGACTCCTCGATGACCTCATCCGCGAAACGGGAGACCCAGTCGGTGGTCTCGGTGCTCTGAGCCACGATCGGCACGTCCTCTTTTTCTGACAGTTCTGCACGGGCAGTCGGTACGGTCGCACGACTGACGTTTCATTCTCCCAGACGGCGACCGGCCGAAGAAAACCGCTTTACCCTCCGTGGGATACTGGTGGGGTATATCCATCCCCACGAGGAAACGGCTCCCACCCCATGGCCCCGGTCACGTCCCTCACCGATCTCGTCCACCAGCGCCTCTCCGACGCCCTCGCCTCCGCTCTCCCGGAGGCCGACGGAGTCGACCCGCTGCTGCGACGTAGCGACCGGGCGGACTTCCAGGCGAACGGCATCCTCGCCCTCGCGAAGAAGGCCAAGGCGAATCCGCGGGAGCTGGCGACGCAGGTCGTGGCGCAGGTGGTCGCCGGTGAGGTGATCAAGGACATCGAGGTCTCCGGGCCCGGCTTCCTGAACATCACGATCAGCGACAGGGCGATCACCGAGACCCTGGCCGCGCGCTACGCCGACGACACGGACCGCCTCGGTGTGCCGCTCGCCCCGCACCCTGGCACGACGGTCATCGACTACGCGCAGCCGAACGTGGCGAAGGAGATGCACGTCGGTCATCTGCGGTCCGCGGTGATCGGTGACGCGCTGGTCCAACTCCTGGAGTTCACCGGCGAGTCGGTGGTCCGGCGGCACCACATCGGCGACTGGGGCACCCAGTTCGGCATGCTCATCCAGTATCTGGACGAGCACCCGGGCGAGTTGGACCACGGCGACGCGGAGATCACCGGCGAGGAGGCGATGTCGAACCTCGACCGGCTCTACAAGGCGGCGCGCAAACTCTTCGACTCCGACGAGGAGTTCAAGACGCGGGCCCGGCGCCGGGTGGTCGACCTCCAGGCGGGTGAGCCGAAGACGCTGGCGGCCTGGCAGAAGTTCGTCGACGAGTCGAAGATCTACTTCTTCTCCGTGTTCGAGAAGCTGGACATGGAGATCCGGGACGCGGACATCGTCGGCGAGTCGGGTTACAACGACATGCTGGACGAGACGTGCCGGCTCCTTGAGGAGTCCGGGGTCGCGGAGATCTCGGACGGCGCGCTGTGCGTGTTCTTCGACGACATCAAGGGCCCGGACGGCAACCGGGTCCCGCTGATCGTCCGCAAGTCCGACGGCGGCTACGGCTACGCGGCGACGGATCTGTCCGCGATCAGGGACCGTGTCTTCAACCTCAAGGCGACCTCGCTCCTGTATGTGGTCGACGTCCGCCAGGCCCTGCACTTCAAGATGGTCTTCGAGACCGCGCGGCGGGCCGGCTGGCTCAACGACGACGTGACGGCGTACCAGTTGGCGTTCGGCACGATCCTCGGCAAGGACGGCAAGCCGTTCAAGACGCGTGAGGGTGTGTCGGTGAAGCTGGAGGACCTCCTCGACGAGGCGGTCCAGCGCGCCACCGCGGTCGTCCGGGACAAGGCCGAGAAGGTGGGCCTCACCGAGCAGGAGATCGTCGACAACGGCCGGTACGTCGGCATCGGCGCGGTGAAGTACGCCGACCTGTCCACGTCCGCCGTACGGGACTACAAGTTCGACCTGGACCAGATGGTCTCGCTCAACGGCGACACGTCGGTGTACCTCCAGTACGCGTACGCCCGTATCCAGTCCATCCTCCGCAAGGCGGGCGAGGCCCGGCCGTCGGCCCACCCGGAGCTGGAACTGGCCCCGGCGGAGCGGGCGTTGGGCCTGCACCTGGACCAGTTCAGCGAGGTGGTGGCGGAGGCCGCGAAGGAGTACGCCCCGCACAAGCTGACGGCGTACCTGTACCAACTGGCGTCCACGCTCACGACGTTCTACGACCAGTGCCATGTGCTGTCGCCGGACAACTCGCCGGAGGTCGTGGAGAACCGGCTGTTCCTGGTGGACCTGACGGCCCGCACCCTGCACCGGGGGATGGCGCTGCTGGGCATCAGGACGCCCGGGAAGCTCTGAGGGTTCCCGCGGGTATCGATCGACGCGTGTGGCCCGTCCTCTCCCCCGGGAGGACGGGCCACACGCATGAACAGCGGTTGTTTCAGGTGCCGTTGGTGTCAGATGCCGTTGGTGTCAGATGCCGTTGGCGAAGTTCTTGAACGCGGCCTTGGTGCCGGAGCCGGCGTCGCCGTCGATCGCGCCGGTGTAGCCCCAGTTCTGCAGCAGCCGCTGGAGCGCCTTGATGGTGTTGACGCCGGGGTCGCCGTCGATCGCGCCGGTGTAACCCCAGTAGGTCTGGAGGTTGCGCTGGAACGCCTTCCAGCTGTTCGGGCCGAGCTGCCCGTCGATGGTGTCGGTGTAACCCCAGTACGTGTGCAGCCAGTTCTGCACCTTCTTGGCCTCGGCGGTGGACAGGCCGAAGTTCTGCACCGCTTGAATCGAGACGGCGGACGCCTGTACGGAGGCGGCCGGCGCGGCGAAGCCGGGGGCGGCGAAGGCGATGCCTCCGGCCGCGATTCCGGCGACGGCGGTGAGGCTGACGAGGGTCCTGGCCACGACATTCGGTCGCATGCGTTCCTCTTTCGGATAGTCGATCGGCGTGCTGTGCTCGTGCTGCCGTCGTGCTGTCGTCGTGCTGGAACGAGACTGCGGTCCGCCCGGGGTACCCCGCCACAAGTGGCGCTCAACTGACGTCCCGGCGGGACGCCACCACCGCTGACCTGCGGGGACTCCGTCAGCCGGGACGACGGGACGGGACGGGGTACGGCCCGTCGTGGACCATGGCCGATTCCCTTCACGCGCTGGAACCGAATGGCCGTGCGAGGAGGTGTCAGTGATGCAGAATGCGACGCGGCAGGGACCGCTGACCACGGTCCCCGAGCGCGAGCTGGGGGGAACATGTCGCGTTGGAAAGTGCTGCCCGCGGAACTTGATCCGCGCGTCCGGCAGTTGGTGGTGCGCCTGCGCCGGCTGAAGGACCACAGCGGCCTGAGCATCCGCCAGACGGCAGCGAGAACCGGATACAGCCCGAAGTCCTGGGAACGCTACTTCGGCGGCACCTCACTGCCACCCGGCGAGGCGGTGGAGGCCCTCGCCCGGATCTGCGGCGAGGACCCGACCCGGCTCCTGGCGCTGCGCGAGGTCGCGGCGGAGGGGTGGACGACGGTACGGCGCCCGGAGCCCCTGCCACCTGAGCCGGCCAGGCAGCCGCACGGCGGGCGGGCGTTGCGGGTCGCCCTCGTCGCGGGCTCGGTGACCCTGGTGCTGGCGGTCTCGTCGGCGGTCCTGCTGACGATACGGCTGATGGACCACTCCAACAGCGGTGCCACGAACCGGACTTCGGCCCCGCTCGCAGAACCGACGCCGACGCCGACGTCGCCGTACACCTGCCGGGTGCAGCGGAGCGACGGTCGCTGGTACGCGGGCAACAGCCGTACCCGGCAGGTGAATCTGGCCGTGGGCAGCGCCGGTCCGGATGTGGCCGAGGCGCAGTGTCTGCTGCGCAGGGCGGGGATCTCGCCGGGCGGCATCGACGGGATGTTCGGTCCGCTGACGGAACACGCGGTCAAGGAGTTCCAGCGGCGGTCCGGGCTCGTCGTGGACGGCATGGTCGGACCGCACACCTGGAAGGCCCTGAGGGGATGAGCCAACTGGCCGCCGCGATGCGGGAGTTGCGAGCAGCCACCGGCCTGAGCCTGGCGGCCCTCGCCACGAAGACGCCGTACAGCAAGTCGTCCTGGGAGCGCTATCTCAACGGCAGGACGCTGCCCCCGAGGGAGGCGGTGCGGGAGCTGTGCCGGCTCGCGGGGGAGCCGGAGGGGCGGTGCGTCGCGCTGTGGGAGATCGCGGAGGCGGCGGGGAGCGGGCGGGCGGAGACGAGGGGGCAAGGGGAGGCGACGCCGCCCTCGGCCTCCTCCCCCACACCGTCGGTGCCGGAACCCCGGGGTGTGGCGGCCCTGGCGGTCCTCGCGTCCGTCTGCGCGGTCGCCGTGAGCGCGGTGGTCGTCGCACTGCTCCTGCTCCCCGACTCCGGCTCGTCCGACCCCCTCTCCCCGACGGCCGCCACCACGGCCACCCCGTCCGCCCCCGGCTGCCACGGCCCGACCTGCGCGAACCGCAGCCCGATGGCGATGCACTGCGCGGCCCAGCCGGACACCCTCGCCCAGCACCGGATGGCGACCGGGGCGTGGATGGAGTTACGGCACAGCAAGGTGTGCGGCACGACCTGGGCCCGCACCTGGGGCGGCCGCGTCGGCGACCGCATCGAACTGAGCGTGCCGGGGCGGGCGGGTTCGGTGCAGGGGGCGGAGGTGAGCAACGCGGTGGACGCGGAGTCGTACGTCTACACGCTGATGGCTGTGACGGGGCCGGGGACGGTGGTGCGGGCGTGCCTCCGGCCGGCGGGGGGTGGGAGGGAGCAGTGCTTCGAGGGGCGGGTGCAGTGACTGTCGGCAACACCCGCCCCTCACTCCCGTCAGGAGCTGTTCGCTGTACCGCTGGAGAGCTGCGCCATCTCCTTCGCGTACGCGATCGCTTCGAGAACGACATTCGCGTCAGCCTCGATCGACATCGGAAGGAGATACAGCTCATCAGGGGCGTCGACGCGGATCTCGCAGACACACTCTCCGCTGTCCATTGACCGGCATTCCACGTAGTCGGCGTCTTCGTGAATGCTGGCCACCCGGAACAACCGATATCGACGCCCTGCGATCTCTACGATCTTCATCCGAGGAACCCTTCAAAGGTGAGCCCACCGCCGCGCATGCTCCAGCGTGCACCGTAACTGCCGCTCGGATGCCAGATGTCCCGGACAGTGCCCCCGTAGTGAGCCGAGGCGGAACCCACGGTATCCACACTCCCTGGATTGGTCAGCAATTCGAGAACCATGTCGTCACCCATCTCGGTCCGCTCCGCGTCCGAACCAAGGGTCGGGAACTTGCTTGCGTGACTCGCGCCTCGGCTGGGGTCGGCGTGCTTCTGCAACGCGCGTCCCGCATTGCTCTGACCGCGAGCGATTTTCCCGGTGCGTGTGTCGATCTTGGCCTTCTTGTAAGGGCCGGTCGCCGCGGCACCCAGCTCATCGAGTGACGCGTTTGCGCAGTTGTGAACAAGGACCGGCGTAGCCCCCGCCACCACGTAGTACGTATGCAGCTCACCAACAGTGAGGTTGTGAACCGTCGCCGTCGGAGCCGTCCAGCGCTTCACGGCCGCGATCTGGACGCGCGTCCCCGACCCGGTGCTCAGCCACTCCCCCGAGTGAAGGTCCGTGGCGTTGAGCCACTCGCCCAGCTCCGGTACCCAGAAGGGGTGCTGGTCGGTCGCCGTCACCGAGGACGTCTTCGAGCCCTGCTTGCCGTCGATGTCGACGGTGACCTTGACCAGGTGCTTCAGGCCGACGCCCTTGATCTCGGCGGTGACCTTCTCGGGCTTGGTCTTGCCCGTTTCCGGATCGGTCGCCAGGACCTCGTCGCCGATCTTGACGTCCTTGATGGCCTTGGTCGTGCCGTCCGCCATCAGGACCTTGGTATCGGCGGTGAAGCTGTTCGGTTTCTCGCAGGACTCGGCGATCTTGGCGAGCCGGCTCGCTTCCTTGCGGCTCTTGCGCCAGTCGTTGAAGTCGTCGAGGAGCTTCTTGCCGAGGCCCCAGATCCGCTTGCCGAGCTTCTCCGCCTTGGCCCACTTCCAGGGAGCCGCGTACTTCTTGGCGAGTTTGGCCAGTGGGCCGCCGCCGAGGAACGAACCGACGACGTTGAGCGCCGTGTTGCCGCAGGCCGCCAGGTTGCCGGTCGTGAAGCAGTCCAGCGCGTCCGTGATGCCCAGCTCGTCCGCGGCGATCTTGCCGAGTTCCTTGGCGATCGCGATCGCCCGCTGCTTGGCGGAGTCCGCCTTCTCCTGGGCCGCGTTCGCCTGCGCGCGGGCCGGTGTGGAGGAGGTGGTGTTTCCGCCGCCTCCCGAACCGCCGCTGTCCCGCGTGTCGACCGCGCCCCGGTGCGTCGAGGGACCCGGGCCGCACTCGTTCCAGCCGCCCACGCAGTCGGCCAGGCGCAGGCCCGACGCGTCGTTGTGGGAGACCGGGCTGTTGTTGGCGTAGGCGTAGCCGTTGATCTGCTGCGGGTCGGTGTAGTCGACCACCGGGTCCGCGGAGATGAAGCGGCCGGTGTCCGAGTCGTACTCCCGCGCCCCCAGGGTCGTCAGGCCGGTCGACGCCTCCATCGTGCCGCCGACGAAGCCCTTGTCGTTGACCCAAGCCGAGCCCGACGACGTGGAGTTGTCGCGCTCGTTGCCGAACGCGTCCATGCGGCGGCGGGTCGTCGAACCCGTCTTCGCGTCGACCGCGAGCTGTGCCGTGCCCTGGTTGTCGGAGGCGAGGAAGTGGACGCCGTCCGCTTCGCGCATCGCGACCGTGGTGCCGGCGAAGGTGTAGTAGCGGGTGGCCGTGACCTTGGCCGTGGACTTGTCGTAGTGGAGTTCCGTGCCGGGGAGGTAGAAGGTCTTCTCGTCCGGGGTGTCCCGGAGGAGACGGGCGCCCGACGCGTCGTACTTGTATGTCGTGACCGTCGCGTCGGCGTTCGTGACCGTGGTCAGCTCGCCCTGCTTGTCCCAGGCCAGCGACTGGGTGTCGCCGTCCAGGACGCGCGCGGTGGTGTTGCCCGAGGCGTCGTACTTGTACGAGTCCTGGGAGGTGATCTGCGGGGTCGTGGCCGTCGCGTCGGTCTTCTGCGTCACCGACGAGACCGTGTGCGGGCCCGAGTCCGTGCCGTTCGGGCCGGAGCCGTCGCCGTAGACATAGGAACGGGTCGCTGTCGCCGCGCCGTTCAGGCCGTGGCGGACCTCGCTCTTGCGGTTGCCGATCGAGTCGTAGCCGTAGTCCGTCCAGTACGGGGCCGCGCCGCCGACTGTCGACGTCGTCGCGCCCGTCGCGCAGGACGCGTCCGTGCTGCCGGTGCCCTTCGCGTCGTTCGAGGCGACCGAGGACGTCCAGGCCGAGGAGACCCGGCCGAGGCCGTCGTACGAGAAGCACTGGATGTCGGACGTGCCGCCGGTCGGGGTGTCGGCGATCGAGAGGATGTCGCCCGCGTCGTCGTACGTGTACGCGGCGTCGTAGGCGACGCTCGACGCGCCTTCCACGTCCACCCGTGAGTTGGTCAGCCGGTCGCTGCCCGCCTCGTAGGTGTTGGTGATCCAGGTCTTCTTGGACGTGGACTCGCCTGTGTACAGCTCCAGTTGCTCCAGGTTGGAGGTCGGGGAGTACGACGCGTCCGTTACGTAACTCAGGCCGCCGAGGGAGGAGTTGAGGCCTACCGGGCGCTGGAGGTCGTCGTAGACGTTGGCGACCGCCTCGGCCGACAGGTCGCCGGCCGCCGGGAGGCCCTGGCTCTGGACCGTGCCGTCGCGGTTGTACTGGGTGGTGAACTCGTAGGTCCCGCCCAGTTGCGGCTCGGCCGTCTTGGACAGGTAGTACTTGGTGGAGAGGGGCTCGTAGTCGTTGTCGGGGTCGAGGGTCGGGTAGGTGACCGACGAGTAGACCGCGCCGTCCTTGTAGGTGTAGACGCCGTACAGCTCGCCCTTGTAGGCCGTGTCGTACTTCGACACCGAGAGCTTGGTGCCCGTGGTCGCCTCGCCCTGCCAGGTGGAGACCGCTCGGCCCAACTCGTCGTAGAGAGTTGAGGTCTTGTCGCCGTTCACCGTGACCGACGTCTGGCGGTCCAACGCGTCGTACGTGTATGAGGACGCGCCCGCGTCCGGGTCCGTCGCCGTCTGCTTCCGGCCCAACTGGTCATAGGTGTAGGCCCAGTTGTTGCCCTCATCGTCGGTGACCCGGGTCAGCAGGCCCGCCTTGTTGTAGCCGTAGGACGTGGTGACCGCGTCGGCGCCCGCGGGGTACTGGACCTGGGACGTCGTGCGGTCCCGGGCGTCGGTCACCACGGTCGTCTTCACGCCGCCCTGTGGCGGGGTGGTCGTGACGCGGTCGCCGCCGTAGGCGTACGACGTGCGGTACTGCTCGGTGCCCTGGACCTTGAAGACGGTGGCCGTGGTGCGGCCCGCGCCGTCGTACTCGGTGACGGTCTGGGCGTCGAGGTCGGCGTCCTTCGGGTCGAAGAGCGTCGAGGAGGGGGCGCCGGTCGTGTAGTAGGTGTCGTTGACCTGGACCACGCGGCCCGAGCCGTCGTAGAGCGTGTCGGCGACCATGCGGCCGCCGCCCTCGCCCTCGGTCTGGTCCTGACGGGGCCTCAACCAGCCGTCGTACAGGGACCATTCACTGCCGTACGTCGTCCCGTCGTTGTCGATCTTCTGGGTGTGGACGGCGGTCGGGCCGTCGTCGCCGCGGATCAGGTACTCGTACTTGAGGGACGGGGTGAAGTTCGAGGCCTTCGGGCGGTCCGGGAGCCACACCGACACCAGGCGGCCGAGACCGTCGTAGGCGAGGTCGGTGCGCAGGCCGTTCTGGTCGGTCTTGGCGCTCGGCTGGCCCCAGGCGGGGGTGTACTCCGTGGAGGTCGTCCAGCCGTCGATGTTGGTGACCGTCGACTTGGTGGCCAGGCCGTAGGTGTCGGTGTAGGCGGTGGAGGACGTGTACTGCGTCGACGAGGACGCCGTGTCCGCGTCCTTCACCACCAGCGGGCGGCCGTAGTCGTCGTAGGTCGTCACGGCGGTCGTCTGGTAGGTGGCCGTCGTGCCGCTGTACGACGACAGCCGCTTGGTCGACGTGATGTCGCCCTTGGTGGGGGCGGCGCCGAGCGTCGTCGAGCCGTCGTAGTAGGTGAGGTTGTCGGAGATGACGTCCTTGGTGCGGTCGGGAGTCGAGGCGCAGTCGACGCCCACCGTCTCCACGCGCGAGAGGAGCGAGTAGATGTGCGCGCTCGCGCTGTCCGCGTACTCGTTGCGGGTGCACTGGTTGTCGGCGACGCCGACCTCGCCGTCGTCGTCGACCGTCATCTCGCGGCCGGTCGAACCGTCGTACGTGGTCGTGGACTTGGTGTGCCGCCAGCCGCCCACCGCGAGCGCGGTGTAGGTGTCGGTGGAGCCAGCCGCGACGTAACGGGCCTTGTACGTCGCCCAGTCCTGGGTCTCCGTCGCGGTCACCGCGGTCCACGGCACCGTCACCGACTTCTCGGTCACCGCGGAGCCGTTGTAGGTGAGCGTCTCCAGCTCCTGGCCGGCCTTCCAGTCGGAGTCGTCGTAGGAGACGCCGTTGGAATCGGTGACCGTCGCCGAGCGGGCGTCGCCGTCCTTGTCGACGTCACCGTCGAGACCGCGGAAGAAGACGTGCTCGGTCTTGGTGTTGGCGGGGTCGTTGCTGCCGTCGGAGGTGGCGACCTGGACCCGGCCGTAGCCGCGCCAGTCGCTCCAGGTGCGGTACTCGGACTTGGTGATGCCGTCGGCCGGTGTCTTCCGCCAGCCCGCGTCGCCGAGGTAGCTGTAGGAGGTGATCTGGTCGGCGTTCTGGCCGGTCAGGTCGGTCTGGACGACGGAGGCGACCACGTACTTGTGGAACCAGTCGGTGATCGGGTCGGTGGCGCCCGGCGGGTTCCACTTCACCGGGAAGCACCGCTTGGTGGAGGAGTCCTCCGCCGGGACGGTGCTCGCAGTGCACTGGTTGTCGGCGTAGTTGACGCTGAGCGCGCCGCCCGACTCGTTGACCACGCCGGAGAGGCGGAAGCGGTAGAAGGGCTGGAGGTTGTCGCCCGACTCGTCGACCCGGTTGGGGAGTTGGGTGCCGTACAGCTCGACGGAGGGGACCGAGGCGTCGGTGCCGACCTTGCCGGTGTGGTCGATCCTGTTCAGCCACAGCGACTTGGACGCGTCGCCGTTGTCGGTGAAGACGTGGCCGAGGCTCCACACGTCGACCGGGGTGTAGGTCGCGTCACCGGTGCGGATCTGCGTGGTGATCTTCGTGAGCTGCTTGCGGGTCCAGAAGGTGGGCGAGTTCTGCCCGGGGCACTTGGTGGCCGCCTTGCAGTTCTGGTCCCAGGGGACGTCCGGCCAGTCGGCGGCCGTGGAGTCCGTGAGGGCGTCCGCGGAACAGTCTGTCAGCGAGCCGACGCAGCGCTCGGCGGTGGTGAAGACGACCTGCGCGGCCGGCTTGGTGGAGTACGCCTTGCCGTCGCGCTGGCCGTAGTCGATGCGCTTGAGGTAGCCGCCGCGGATGTAGGCCTTGCCGTTCTCGGTGGTCTTCAGGCCCTGCGTGTAGTAGTTGGTCTCCGTGCCGTAGAAGTACGACATGGCGTTGCCGTGCGGGTCGACGACGTAGTCGAGGTTCCAGCGCCAGGCCTGGGTGCAGTAGGCGTCGGCGAAGGTGGCGTTGTAGCAGGGCTCACCGGAGTCGTCGCCGTAGACGGGGGCGGTCCAGGTGGAGTTGGTCTCCTCGTTGCCGCTCGCGTAGCCGGTGAGGTGGTTGAGGCCGAAGTAGTACTGAGTGCCGTCGCCGGTGGTGACCTTCCAGTACTCGCCGTTGTTGTCGCCGTTGGTGGCGCCGGTCAGATGCTCGACCTTGGAGTTGTCGTCGGAGCTGATCCGCCACGCGCCGGTGGTGTCGTCCTTGACGAGCCGGCCGGAGGACCCGCCGGTGAGGGAGAGCGTGGCGTTGTCGAACGCCCAGCACTGGTCGCCGTTGGTGTCGTCGTGGCCGTCCTCGGAGCAGCCCTTGTAGCTGCGCTCGATGTAGCCGGGTTCGTAGGAGAAGCCCTGGCCGACCCAGGAGCCCTGGTTGTTGGTGGTCGCCGTCTGCCCGTCTATGGACTGGGAGTTGTAGCTCAGGCCGACCGTCGGCTGCATGCCGCCGGGGACCGGCGGGACGGCCATCGGGTACGACCAGGTGAAGGCGCCCGAGCTGGCGTCGACGCCCCACTGGGAGGACTGCGCCAGGCTGGTGGCCTTGTAGTCGCCGCCGTCGCCGCTGCTGCCGGCGGTGGCCGCGACGACGGTGGCCGAGGAGGTGGCGGTGTCCGCCGTGAGCAGTTGGGTGGAGGGGCCGGAGGTGTCACCGGCCGCCTGCACGGTCGCGGTCAGGGTCTGCCCTGCCGTGTCGTTCGTCGACCTCAGGTAGGTCGGGGTCGAGCAGGCCTTCTTCTCCGGGGTCGTCAGGACGCACGCCGGGTAGGTGGCCAGTTGCAGCCGGGAGCTGTAGTCACCGCCGAAGGCGTCGGCGAAGTCCGAGTAGTCCAGGGAGACTTGGGCCGGTCCGGCGGCGGTGGCGCCGTCGGTGCGGGCGACGGTGAAGAGCACGCCGTCGACACCGGCCGCCTCGGTGGCCTTGCGGCCGAGGACCTGGACGCGGACGGAGTCCGCGCCCTTCGTACCGCCGACCGCTTTCGCGGTGAGCGGCAGCCCGGCGGCCTTGACCGCCTTGCCCGTCTTGCTCGTCTTGCTCGTCTTGCTCGTGAGGTCGACCTCGGCGCTGCCGGCCGTGGGCCAGTGCGCCTTGGCCGTCTTCTTCACGGCGGCCTTCTTGGCCTGGTCGGTCTTCTTGAAGGTCTTGGCGGTGGCGTTCTTGCCGCTCACCGGTGCGTCGAGGTCGGTCTGCGTCTTGGGCCGGGTCAGACCGGTGTCGGCGGTGGCCGAGGGGGCGTACTGCGGGAGCAGCCCGATGGACAACGCCAGTCCGAGGACCAGCGCGGCCCGTCGGCGACCGCTCCGCCAGGCCGGTCTCGCGGACCGGTACCAGGGAGACTGGGACATCAACTCTCCTAGTTGATAAGGGGAACGGCCGCTCAGGCCGAGGTCTCGTCGATGCTGGAACCGCCCGGCAGACCGGCGACCAGCGCCACCAGCGAGGCGTCCAACGGACCCTGGTACATGCGCACTTCGTCCATGGCACCGGAGAAGTACTCGCCCGCCGCCGTGCCGGTCAGCGCCCGGCCGACCTGGAGGCTGGTCGTGCTGAAGTCCCAGGTGTTGTCCCAGGAGGCGTCGACGGCGGCGACGCCGTTGACGTACAGCAGCACATCGCCGAAGACCGCGTTGTAGACCAGTGCGAGGTGGTCGCCGTCGCCCGTGGAACTCGGTGCGTCGCCGCTGTCGAGCAGGGTGGTGGTCACCGGTGCGGCCGAGTCGCCGTCGGTCACCACGAGCTGCCAACGGGCCTGGGACGCCGAGTACTTGACCTTGATCGCGCTGCCCTTGGCGCCGGACAGCGACAGCACCGTCTCGTCCGTCGTCGGGTTCGCCGAGGCGAGCCGGGCACGGGCGGTGAGGGTGAAGCTGTCCTGAGCGGTGAGCGGTCCGGTGGCCGCGCGGGTGGCGTAGGCGTCGGTGCCGTTCAGCACCAGGTGCCCGTCGCCCCACAGGGGTTCGGCGGGAGGCAGACAGTCCGGGTCCGCCTCGGGGTCGCAGGAATCGTCCGGTACGTAGATGGAGGCGCCGCCGCCGAGGGTGAGCCCGGTGCCGCCCGACGTCTCCGGGGAGACTCCGCCGGTGGCCGAGTCGAGCTGCCAGTAGGCGAGTTGGTGCGGCTGGATGCCGCCGAGCTCCTGGCCCTCGGTGGGCGGGATGACCCGGTCGTGCAGCTTGACGTCGGCGACGCTGCCCTTGAGCTGGTTGGTGTAGCCGTCGAGGGCGAGCTTGCGGCCGATCTGCACACCGCCGGTGGCGCTCCACGTGGTGTGGCGGGCCTGCACGTCGTCGGCGACGAGGACGCCGTTGACGTAGAGCATCATCTTGCCGAGTTCGGCGTCGTACACCCCGATGAGGTGGGTCCAGCTGCCGGCGACGGCCGCCGCGCCGGAGACCTTCCAGGTGCCGAGCGACTCCATGTCGCTGACGGGGATGCGGAAGGTCCAGGACGCGGTGTCGACGTCGTAGCCGAGTTCGAATCCGGGCTGCGCGGTGCCGTCCTGGCTGACGACGGTGACGTTCTCGGTGGGCAGCGTGGGCAGCATGACCCAGGCGCTCACGGAGAAGGTCTTGCCGGTGTCGACGCCGGCCGTGCCCGAGTCCAGGTAGGCGTTCTCGGTGCCGTCGAAGGAGGCGGCGGTGTCGGTGGAACCGAGGGGGCCCTCGACGCCGAAGGTCACTCCGGAACCCGCGGTCGCGTCCGGGGTGTCGCTGCTGCCGGCCGCCTTGGTGGCGCCCTTGGCGTCGCCGAGGGTCCAGGCGGCGACGGGCGCGCGGCCGTCACTGACCAGGAAGACGTACGCGGTCGGTGTCCTCTGCGCGTTGCCCGCGCCGTCCACGGCGGTGACGTGCAGGGCGTACGAGCCCTCGCTCGGCGGCATCCAGCGGACGGTCGCCGGACCGCCGGTGGACTCGGCGGGCACCGTCTTCTTCGTGTTGTCGGCCTGCGGGCCGGTGAAGTAGTACGTGTAGCTCGCCACGTCGGTGGTCGGCGAGTCCATGGTGAAGTCGCCGTAGTCGCCGACGCCGGTGTGCCAGGCGTCGTCGTCCGGGTACGCGGCCGAGGTGATCACGGCCGAGTCGGGCTTGCCGGTGTCGAAGATGAACTCGCAGCGGGTCTGGGTCCCGTCGGTCGACCAGGCGCCGTAGGACTGCTGGTCGTAGCCGCGCACCGCCCACGCGATGGTGGTGTTGCTCTGCGGGATCGTGAAGCCGGCCTCGCCGTCGCCCGACAGATCGTCGCCGATGGTGTAGGAGAAGGTGGCCTGTCCGGTCTGGCCGTCCTTGCTCGCGTCGACCGTGGTCTTCTTGGCGGTGGTCGCGTAGTGGACGACCTCGTCACCCGCCGAGTTGGTCCACCAGACCTTGAACTGGGCTTGCAGGGTCTCGCTGTTGGAGCCGGTGTCGCCGTGGTCGTAGTCCTTGATGACCGCGTACGCCTTCGGGGCCCGGGTGACGTAGTGCTCGGTGGCCTTGCCGTACTCGCAGCTGTCGCCGGGGTTCATGGTCAGGGAGTCCTGGTCCGGCTCCAGCGGGGGCCGGTTGTACTTCACCGAGAGGTAGGCGTTGCCGCAGAACCGCTTCCAGTACGAGGTGTCCGACTCACTGGCGGCCTTCAGCCGGAAGGTGGTGGTGCCCCAGCCCTTGTCGGAGGCGGTCTGCACGGTGCTCGTCGCGTCGAAGCGGACGTTCTGGTTGGTGGAGGTGCACGAACCGGCGTTGTCCGTGGGCGACTTGGCGTCGACGGTGGCCTTCGAGGACGGCTGGTTCGACCAGTTCGTCGCGGAGCTGATCGCGCTCGCGCCGGTGCTGTTGACCCGGGCGAGCTGCACCTCCCGGGCGGCGGAGCTGTAGGTGAACACCTGCGTCACCGCGAACTCGGCGTCGATGATGTCCTTGCCCTCGAAGGTGCCGGTCGGGACCGCGAAGAACTGCCGCTTGACGTCGGTGGCACTGGCGCAGCGGACCGACACGTCGGAGGGGCACCGGCCCACGCCCTCGTCGTCGTCGAACTTCCAGAACTCCGCGGAGGAGTTGGCCGAGGACACCATGGTCCAACTGCTGCGGCTGGCGGTCTTGACCACCGGGTCGATGTAGACCGGGTAGACGGTGTCCTTGTCGGTGAGCAGGCTCTGGTCGGGGGTCAGCGTGACGGCGTCCGGGCTGACGTCGACGCCGACGTCGGCGACCTGGGCGCCCTCGGGAGGCGTCTGGGTGCTCTCCTCGGCGGCCGGCGTCTGTGCGGTGCCGTGGCTGGAGTCCCACATCACCGGCTGCGGTGCCTCGAAGACCGCGCCGCCCGCGCCGGGGTCGGTGGCGGTGAGGCCGCCGTCGGTGTCCTCGGCGAGGGTCACCGAGTCGGTGTCGACGGGGAGTTGGAGCTTCGCCAGCTCCGGGTCGGCCGCCGCCTTCGCGGTCTTGACGACCAGCACGTGCGAGAAGCCCTCGGCGCTGGCGGTGACCTTGAGGTCGACGCCGTCCAGGACGTCCGGGTAGGTGGCGGTCGAGCCGTCGGTCTTCGGCTCGGGCAGTTTCGCCGGCCAGTCCAGGGACAGCGCGTGGCCGTCCTTCTGGATCGTGGCGAAGGTGGTGTCACCGCCGCCGGAGAAGGACATCGCGGTGAGCGCGGCCTTCGGCGCGAGGGTGCCGTTCTTCCGCCGGACCAGGGTGGTGTCGATGTCCGTCCACTTGCCGTCGATCCGGGTGCGGACGGGCTGGACGTACTGCTTGGTGGTGAAGGTGCCGTCCGGGTTGGCGACGGTGGTGCTGCGTTCGTCGCGCAGGCTCATGATCTCGACGGCCTTGCCGGACTTCGCGGCCTTGGTGCGGGCGGCGGACGGCGAGAGGGACGAGGTACTCGACGTGCCGCTCGCGTCGGCCGCCGACGTCCGCTCGGCGGCGGGGGTGGGGGCGGCCGTCAGGCCGGGGGTCAGCAAGGCCGCGATGGTGGCGGCCGCGATCAGGGGGCGGTGACCGGATCTGGTACGGGTGTTCATCGTGGTGCGCTTTCTCATCGGATCGCCCCGAGTGCCGTGTCCGCGTCGGGCAGACCGTTCACGCCCGGCTGGTAGGTGGTGGTGCCGACGCTCGTGGTGCCGTCGACGTCGGTCCAGCGCGTGACGTAGAGGACGCCCTTGGAGGTGTCCGATGCCTTGCTGTAGGGCACGCCCACATAGAGGTTGGTGCTGCCGGCCGAGAGCGAGATGCCCGTGTAGTCCCGGGCCGTGGCCGTGCCGGGCAGCCCGGAGCCACGGGTGAGCACCTTGTCGGCGGTGCCCATGCCGGCGTCGAGCGGCCGGTAGATGTGGATGTCGCCCGCGTCCTTGACGGTGGCCGTGTCCTTGCCGGGCTCGCCGACGGCGAGGCGGACGTTGGCCGAGACGGTCACGACGGTGGTGTCGGTGTTGGCGATCGCCACCCGCTGGCCCATGAAGTCACCGGCGACCGCGTCGCCCTCGGCGTCGGTCGCGTTGCCGTCCGCCGCGTTGACCTGGGTAAAGGCGCCGGACGGCTGGACGCGTACGACCGTGACGCCGCCCGCGTCGGCCAGCGTCCCGACGTCCTCGCCCGGCATGCCGATGGCGAGCAGCACATCGGAGTTGTACGTCTGGTCGCTCGGCCGGTAGCCGGTCATGGAGACCGAGGTGCCGAAGCCGTCACCGGCCTCCGCCGTGCCGGAGATCCCGGTGCTGTTCTGGTCCAGGCCCAGGAGTGGCGTGGGCATGCCACTTGAGAGGGTGTGGCTGAAGACCGCGACCCCGCCGGCGAACTCCTCGGTGCCGATGGCCTCACCCGGGCTGCCGACCGCGAAGTAGCGGTTGGTCCCGGCCAGCGAGTAGCCGAACTTGTCGTTCGTCTCGACATCGCCGGGCACTCCCGGATCCTTCTCGCTGATGCCGATCGTGGTGGTGCCCTGGCGGTACTCGATGCAGCCCGCGTCGCCGTAGGTGGTGCTGCCCACGGTCACGTTCTCGCCGGGAACCCCGATGACCAGATACGGCGTGCCGCTCGCGTTCGCGCCCGCCTCCACGGCGTAGCCGAACCAGTCGTACGCCTCGGTGGAGCTGCTGGAGTCGAAGCCGGCCTGCGTGTATCCCTCGATCGTGGAGCCCGCGCCGATACCGGTGGGCGTGCCGTGGATCACGTAGACCGCTCCGGCGTCGACGAGGTTCACCCCGTCCTTCACGACGTCCTCGGTCGGCGTTCCCACCACCAGGTCGGTGCAGCCGTCGCCGTCGGCGTCGTAGGTGTCGTAGGAGGCCCCGAAGCCGTCACCGGCCTCCGGTGTCGCGGGCATCCCGGCGGTTGCCTGGGATATCTCGGACACCCCCTTGCCACCCCCGAGGACCACCCGCACCAGCCCGGCCTTCTTGGCACCGCTGACCGTGGCGTCCGGGTCCGCGAGGACCGTGTCGGTCACTCCGTCGCCGTTGAAGTCGTTCGCCGTCCCCGCCGTGCACGTGGCCGCCACCGCCGGTGGCGATGCCACGGTCACGACCCCCATAGCGGCCAGGAACAGCCCGGCCAGACCGGCCAGCCCCCCGGCCAGATGCGTACGTGTACGCACACCCCACCCCTTGTCGACCTTCCGGGCGCGCCAAAGTAAGGCGACCCTGTGAATGACGTAAGAGGAGACTAAATACGAGTCAAATAAAGGCCGTCAAGGTCATTCCGGAAACCGGCTGTACATAGCAACCACACAGACTGTGACCATCTGCGCCTCCGGGGCGAAAGCCGCACGCCTCACATCTCACGGCAAGCCAGTAAGCGTCAGTTCACCGCGCTTTCACCGCCAGGTAAGGTCCGTGGAATGCCGAGAGTCAAAGTCAGCGTCATCGTCCCCGTCTACAACACCGGGAAGTACGTCGACGAGTGCGCGCCGTCACTGCTGGGGCAGAGCCTCCCGGCCGACGAGTACGAGGTCATCTACGTCGACGACGGCTCGACGGACGACACGCTGAGCCGCCTGGAGAAGATCGCGGACGGCCACCCGAACGTCCAGGTCCACACCCAGCCCAACTCGGGCTGGCCCGGCGCACCCCGCAACCTCGGCATGCGGCACGCCAAGGGTGAGTACATCCAGTTCGTCGACCACGACGACACGCTCGGGCCGGAGGCCCTGGAGCGGCTGTACGACCACGCCAAGCGCAACGACGCGGACGTCGTCCTCGGCAAGATGTCCAGCACGATGGTGCGGCCCCGGCGGCTGTTCAGGCACACGGTGGACGCCTGCACGATCGAGAACGACGAGCTGACACAGAGCATGTCGCCGCACAAGATGTTCCGCCGCGCGTTCGTCGAGGAGCACGGGCTCCGCTTCCCCGAGGGGCCCTGGATCCTGGAGGACCTGGCCTTCGTCAGCGCCGCCTACCTCAAGGCGGAGCGCATCTCGATCCTCGCCGACTACCCCGTCTACTACTGGATGAAGCGGGACGACGGCGGCAACAACACCCAGCACCGCTTCAACCCGCGCCACGGCTTCTGGCCCAACACCCGCACGATCGTCCGCCAGATCAAGGACGGCACGCCCGCGTCCGACGACATCGACGCGCTCCAGAACCGCCTCCTCCACCGCCTCTACCACGTGGAGATCCTCTCCCGCACCCGTGAGCCCGAGATCCTCCGCGAGGACCCGGCCGAGCAGCGGCAGCGTTTCGAGGCGGCGCGGGAGGTGGCGGTCGAGGAGTTCCCGCCGGCCGTACGGGAGGGCCTCCCCGCCGTGTCCCGACTGCGCGCCGAGCTGCTGGAAGCAGGCGACTTCGACGGCGCGGTCACCCTCGCCGAGCGCGTCCGCGAGGTGAAGGCCCGCAGCACGGTCGGCGACCTGCGCTGGGAGGACGGCCTCCTGACCGCCGACGTCACCCTCGACCTCCTGCGCGGCGACGGCGAACCGCTCGTCCTCGTCGAGCGGGACGGAAAGCGGTGGCTGGACCCGGAGTTGGTCGCCGGAGTGCCGGGCACCGAGGACGGCTGGGAGGTCCCCGACCCGTTCCGGCTGGCGTACGCGGAACTGGTCGTCAAGGACCGGGACCGCGAGGACTGGTGGTATCCGGAAGGCGACCTGGAGGTGCGGCTGAAGCCTCTGGGCGACGGTCGTTCGCAGGTGATCGCTTCCGGCCGACTGCGCCTCGACCCCGAACGGCTCGCGGGCGGGCGGCCGTTGGAGCGCGGGGTGCACGACGTGTGGGCGTACGTCCAACTGCTGGGCGTGGACCGGATGGTGCGGGTGACGAGCGGGACCGGCACCGACGCTCCGGCCGCCGGCCCGGCGCTGACCGGCGGCCGGCTCGCCCTGCCGTACTGGACGATCAAGGGCCAACTCGCCCTGGATGTGGACCAACGGCAGCGGAAGCTGGGACCGGACACGGCTGCGGCCGCCGCGGCGAACGCCGGGCGCGGCACACGCTCCCTCCCGCTGCCGTACATCGCGGCGACACCGGCCACCGCCCCGGCCCGCATGAAGGTCACCGTGGCGACCCTCTCCGTCCAGGCCGACCTCCTCCCCACCCCCGAGGGTTCGACCGCCTACCTCCGCCTCCCCACCAGCCTGAAGCTCCCCTCCGGCCGCCACCCGGTCGCCCTCCCCAAGACCACCAACCCCCTCGCCTACGCCGTCGTCCGCGACGGCACGCTGCTGCGCGTGGAGGGCCCGGCATACGAGGCCGGTGCGGGGCGGCGCCTGCTCGACTCGGTCGCGGACAACCGGCAAGTGCGGCGGGTGCGGCGGAAGTTGGGCCGCTAGGACTTGTCCCGGAGTTCCGGGTTCGGCTCACTGAAGAGGAGCCGCGCCTCGCTCACCCCAACTCCCTTCTTCCGCCCGGGCAAGCTGACGTCCGGCTGACAGCGACGTGACCAGGCCCGCGAACTCAGGCCACTTACCGCGCCGATTGAGCCGACTGTGCCACGTGTCAACTCAGCCGATTGCCTTGATCCCGCGGAACGCGATTCACTGCGCGAACCGCGTGTGAACGCCGAGGCAGGAGCGACGAGTTGAGAACCGGACTGGACGGCCGTGCGGTCGTGGTCACCGGTGGTGGCGCCAACATCGGCCGCGCTACGGCGTTGGCGTTCGCGGCGGAGAGCGCCCGGGTGGCGATCGTGGGACGCGACGAGCGGCAGGGTACGCGGGTCCGCGAGCTGCTCCTGGAGAGCGGGGCCGCCGACGCCTACTGGCATCGCGCCGACGTCACCGACCGGGCGCAGGTCGCCGGGATGACGGACGCCGTGCTGCGGCGGTTCGGCGCGATCGACGTGCTGGTCAACAACGTCGGCGGCAACACCGGGCTCGACACGTTCGCGGAGTCCGAACCGGCCGCGTGGGAACGGGACATCGCCCTCAACCTCACGACCACCCTCAACTGCACGCACGCGGTCCTGCCCGGAATGATCGAGCGCCGCGACGGCCGGATCGTGAACATCGGCTCCACGGCGGGCATCATCGGCGACCCGCTGATGGCGGTGTACTCGGCGACGAAGGGCGCGGTGCACACGTTCACCAAGGTCCTTGCCAAGGAAGTGGGTTCGTACGGCATCACGGTCAACGCCGTCGCCCCGTACGGCACTCTCCCCGAGGACCCGGAGCACGACGTCAGCGCGGGAAGTCGTTGGCACCCCGACGGGCTGTTCGCGAGGCTGATGGACACCCGCGCGGAGGAGATGCGTTCGGTCGGCCGCCGTACCCTCCTGGAACGCCGTACCGCCCGCCCCGACGAGGTCGCGGCGGCGGCCGTCTATCTCGCCTCGGAACCCGCCGCCTTCATCACCGGACAGGTGCTGTCGGTCGACGGCGGAACCCAGATCGCCTGAAGAGCCAGGCAGTGACAAGGAGTTGGCGTTGATGGATGACTTCCTGCGGCAGTACGGTCCGGTGGCCGTGGTCACCGGAGCCTCCTCTGGGATCGGCCGCTCGTTCGCAACGGAACTGGCCGGTCGCGGACTTGACCTCGTCCTCGTGGCCCGCCGTCACGACCGCCTCAAGGAACTCGCCGACACCCTGCGCGCCGCCCACGGCGTCGAGGTCACCGTCGTGCCCGCCGACCTCGCGGACCCGGCGGCGGCCGGGGAGATCCTGGACGCGGTGTCGGGGCTCGACGTCGGCCTGTTGGTGAGCAACGCCGGGTTCGGGGTCAAGGGCCCCTTCGAGGAAGGCGATTCAGCGACCCTCTCCTCCATGCTCATGGTCAACTGCCAGGCCCCGACCCAGCTCGCGCACGGCCTCGCCCCGCGCCTGAAGCGGCGCGGGCGCGGAGGCGTGATCTTCACCAGCTCGGTGGAGGGCCTGATCGGATGCCCGTACTCGGCGGGCTACTCGGCCACGAAGGCGTACGTCGTCGCCCTCGGGGAGGCCCTGTGGGCGGAGTTCGCCCCGAGCGGCGTCGACGTCCTGACCCTCTGCCCGGGCGCCACCGACACCGAGGCCCCTCGCAACCAGGGCATCGACCCCGCGACCCTCCACGACCTGATGTCCCCGGACGACGTCGCCCGCGCGGCCCTCGACAATCTGCGCAACGGGCCCACCCACATCCCCAGCGACCACTACCGGGGCCTGTTCGACACGTTGCTCGCGATGCCGCGCGGCGAGGCACTCACCGCGATGGCGCGCCAGACGGGGAAGTGAGCGGACAAGCCCTTCAGTCCTGGAGGACGACGTTCGTGCCCGTGCCGCCCGACAGCTTGTCCCGGCCCGGGCCGCCGTACAGCTTGTCGTTGCCCGCGTCGCCGGAGATCACGTCGTCGCCGCCGTTGCCGTACAGGGTGTCGTTGCCGTCGTTGCCGTAGATGATGTCGTCGCCGAGGCCGCCGTAGACGGTGCCGTTGTCAGGGCCCGCGTACACGCTGCTGTCGGCGCCGTCGGCGTAGACCGTGTCGTCGCCCGTGAAGATGTACGCGTCGGAGCGGGCGCCGAGGTGGACGGTGTCGTTGCCGTCGTCGCCGAAGACGATGGCGTCGGTGCCGACCGTGATGGTGTCGTCGGCGGCCTTGTCGTTGCCCGAACCCAGCATCAGCAAGGCCGAGTTGGCGGCCTGGCCGGTGGCGTTGTCGTAGGTGATGCTGTCGTTGCCGTCGCCGAGGGAGACCCCGAGGACGGCGTACGAGGAGCCGCCCGACGCACCGGACCGCGTGCAGGAGATCTTGGTGACATCGACGCCGTTGGCCGAACTCGCCTTGATACCCACCTTGTTGATCTGACCGGCCGCCGCCTTGTACAGGATCCGTCGTCGACCGTCCTCTCCACGGTCGCCGGTGCGGTCGCGGCGTTCGCGGTGACGGGCAGGGCGACCGACGCGGCCACCGCGGTGCCGATGAAGCGTGAAGCATGGGTTTCCGACCACCCCGAGTCACCAGTGGGGAGTATGGGCGGTTGTGCTCGCGCTTGCGGAGTTCATGGTTCCGTGGGGCACTGTTCAGCGGCGTCGCGCGCCCGCTCGATCGCCCTTCGTCACGGCCGGGTTGAACAGCTTCCAGCGCCCTTCGGAGACGACCTCGGCGACGCCGTCGGTCACCTTGATGGCGGTCTGAGCGTCGATGGCGTACGCCGGACCGTCCGTCCCGGCGGCCCACCGTTCCGCCTCGGCCATGGTGTTCTCCGGGCAGCCCGGGCTGTCGACGTGCGGGTTCGCCGATGCGGGGCGTCAGCGCCATGCTTCCGGCACTGAGCCCCACGTAGACCGTGTCGCGCAGCGACGGGAGGAGGTCGGCCAGTCCGGACTCCCGCATCCAGTGGCACAGATACAGCGCGTCGCCGCCGTTCACCAGCAGCGCGTCCGCCTCTCGGACCCAGGAGACCCAGCGTTCCCTGTCGATGCCGGGCAGCGCGGTGAGCTCCAGCACACCCACCGATCTCCACCCCAACCCGGTCATGGGACTGGGGGACTGCCCGCTGATGAAACGCCACGGCCCACCCGGATCGCCGTACGGACCCCCGTACCCCGCCGTGGGAATGCACAGCGCGTCGGCCTCGTCGATCGGCTTGCCCAGAAGATCGACCAGCGCCGCCAGAATGCTCGCGTTCTTGACACCTGAGTCGGTGAGGAGAAGCTTCATCACGCCTTCAGCCATGGGTGTGTTCGATGTGTCAGGGCGCCCTCGCACCCGAACTCGGCCCACACCACCTTGCCCAACTCCCGCTCCCCGACCCCCCACTTGTCGGACAGCGCCGCTACGAGCAGCAACCCGCGCCCACCCTCGTCCGTGTCCTCGGGATGCGCGTCCACTCGCGGAACACCACCCCCGCTGTCATGCACCTCGACCCGTACCATCCGGCCGTCGTACCGCAGCACCACCCGGAACTGCCGCCCGGCCGGCACCCCGTGCACCAGCGCGTTGGTCGCCAACTCGCTGACGCACAGCAGCACATCACCGCCGCGCTCGGCCTCGGCGAGTCCGCACTCCACGAGGAACGCGTGCGCGAAGTGCCGGGCGGCGGGTACGGACCGGCGTTCGCGCCGGAAGAACTTCTGACTCAGGTTCACGGGACAAGAGTTGCGTAGCGTCACTAGTGTTGACAGGGCGTGAGCCCCGTGCGTGATTTTGTACGGGCGGAGTACGGGTTGGCGCAGTGTCGGTGACGGGTGGATATGGGGAGCACCACAGCATGAATTCCAAGAAGAACCGCTCGACGATGCGGATGCTGGGCAAGCAGCTACAGGCGGCCCGCATGGCGGCGGGGCTCACCCAACGCGCCCTCGCCGAGCTGGCGATGATCGACGAGGAGACCATCGCGTCGATCGAGCAAGGCAGGCGGCCCTTGCTGTCGGACCTCGCCAAGACGCTGGACCGAATCCTCGACACGAAGGGCACGTTGGAGGCGGGGGTCGAGAATCTGCCGGAGATCGACCAGTTTCCGGTATTCGCCGAGGAGTACATCCTGCACGAGCGCGGGTCCATCGCCCTGTCGTGGTACGACACCTTGGTCGTTCCCGGTCTACTTCAGACCGAGGCGTACGCCCGGGCGCTGCTGAGCGGTCGCGTTCCCTCGTACGACGAGGACGAGTTGGAGACGAAGATCGCGGGCCGCATCAGCCGCCAGGAAATCCTGGAGCGCAAGGTTCCCCCGACGCTCAGCTTCGTCGTCTGGGAACCCGCGCTGCTGTGGCCCAACGGAGGTCGCGAGACGCACCTCAACCAACTGCGGTCCCTGCGCGAACACTCCGCGCTCCCGGGCCTGTCCTTCCAGATCCTGCCGCTGAGTCGAACCTCGCACGCGGGGGATGCAGGCGCCTTCACCCTCCTGGAGACACCCGACCACCAACACCTCGCCTACACCGAGTCTCAACGCGGCAGCCAGTGGGTTTCCAACCCGGATGAGGTGTCCATTCTGGCGCGCAAATATGCGATGCTGCGGACGCAGGCCCTCACCATCGAGGACTCCAGAAGCCTGCTGGACCGTCTGCTAGGAGACTAATGAGCACGGCACTTCAGTGGTTCAAGTCGAGCTACAGCAGCAGCGAAGGCGGCCAGTGTCTCGAAGTCGCCTACGCCTGGCGGAAGTCCAGCTACAGCGGCAGTGAGGGCGGAGCGTGCGTCGAGATCGCCACCTGCCCCCACACCATCCACATCCGCGACTCCAAGAACCCGGAAGCCACCGGCCCCACCCTCACCATCACCCCCACCGCCTGGGCGGCCTTCACCACATCCCGGTGAGCGATGTCAGTGGTCGCCTCTACAGTCTCTGATCATGGCGACTCTTCCCAACCCGCTGCCGAGGCTCGCGGCCCTCGGTCTCGAACTTCCGGCCGGCCGACTGATCGACGAGACCGACGAAGGCCCCTGGTCCGAGCCGCTGTTGTGGCTCGCGGACGAGCGGGCGATACCGGGCGCGTGGTCCGCGCTGCGCCAGACGGCGCGTCAGGCCGGTCTGCTTCCCGTCGTGTTGGAGGTCGGGGGCGACCAAGGCGGGCCGGAGAGGTGGGAGTTGAGTCCCGAGGAGGCGTCGTACCCCGGGGACCACGACGCCGACGAGGTGTTGGAGGAACTCTGGGAGGAGTTCACCGAGGAGGGCGACGAGTGGCCCGGCCTCGCCGAACCACTCACGTCGGAGGCCGATCCCGATGAGCGGGCCGCCGAGATCGCCAACTCCCTTGCGGGTGGCGGGCCCGGGGTCGAGGAGCCGCGGCTCGCGCTGGTACCGGCCCGCCGCAGCGCGGACATCCCGGCGGCCATCGGCTGGATGGGCCCGGCCAACCACGAGAACGACGTGGCCCGGCTCTGCGCCGTACTCCGCTCCTGGGAGGACCGCTTCGGCGTACGGCTCGTGGCCCTCGGCTACGACTGGCTGACCGTGTCCGTGGCGGCGCCGCCCGCCGACCTCGACGAGGCCGAGGAAGTGGCCGACGAGCACTTCGCCTTCTGTCCCGACAACATCGGTGGCATCGACGACCTTGAGGCGTACGCAGGGAAGCTGATCGGCGAGCGCGTCTGGCATTTCTGGTGGGACTGATCACTGACGCCGGTTGAACGGGTCCACTGACAGACATTCCTGGATACCGAGGAATCGACATTCCCCGGTTTCGCTGTGCACAGAGATAAAAGTGGGCCCATAGAGGAAGTACTTGTCATCCCGGGTGGCAATATACTTCACCGACTGGAAATTGAAGAAGAATGACTCACCCTTCCGCGCCTTCCATTCATCCTCTTCAAACAGAGCGACTTCATTATCCCAACCAGCACTCTTCTGACGGAGGAACTCAGCCGCCAGCCGCTCCGCTTGCTCCATCGTGTACATCAATTTGTCCTCATCAGCTTGAATGTCTTGAACAGGGCCGGATCCACAAATCCGGTCTGCGCGTCAAGGAAAAATACCCGACCCTGCGAGTTCACGATATTGAACACGTGACCCGCCCCGCTTTCGGGCAGCCCGGCCACTATACCGCGAGCACCGTCTCCGGAATTCCTGACATGGTCGACCATGTCCCAGAAACTCTTGTCCTCGAAGCTCCTGCCATAGACACTCTCCAGTCGGTCAAGGGACTGCAAGCCACCTATATCTCCGGGGACGGGCTTGATTCCCTCACCGGCAAGATATCGGTCCAGCGCTTCCCCGACATAGGTGCAGTTCTGCATCCCTCCCTCAGGATTGATCTGCTTCGCCAAGTCGGCCAGATTGGCCGTCTCATACGGCTTCGGCGGCACAATTGACTTCTGCGGAGCCAGGCCCAGCGGGTCGCACGCCACCTGAGGCCGGTCCGCATACGTGACGGGATTCGCCGCCGGGGCAAGGCCGAGGGGGTCCTGGCTGACGTAGCGGCCGACTTCGGGGTCGTAGTACCTGAGGTAGTTGTAGTTCAGGCCCGTCTCGGAGTCGAAGTACTGGCCGGGGAAACGTAGGGGTGTGTAGGCATGACTTTCCGCCGCCCAGGACACCTTGCCCCAGTGTGTGGCCCGTGCTCTCCAGGCGATGTCCCCTGATTCCCCGACCAGTTCGCTGGGGGCTCCCGAGACATCGGAGACGATGGCGAAGAACCGGGCGTCGATCTCCTCCTGCGAGGCCTGCGAGGCTTGCGAGACCTGCGAGGTCGACGCCGTCACCCTGCGCTCGCTCTGGGCGACCGCTTCCGGGCCGTGGAGATGCCACGTCAGGGTGACCGCGTCGCTCGAACTCCCCCAACTGGTCGTCTGTTCGCAGAGCCACGTGCCGTCCCACGTGAAGTCCACCCGCTCCAGCACGTCCACGCCGTTCTCCGCGAGGCGCTGCTTGTTCGTGCGTCTGCCCAGAGCGTCGTACTGGTACCGCCAGGTCGTGCCGTCCGGGGTGACGACCTGGGTGAGGCGGTCCTCCGCGTCCCAGCTGTAGCGCCAGGTGTCCGGCTTGCGGGAGAGCCGGGTCTTCTGGCGGAGAACGACACGTCCGGCGGCGTCGTGCTCGTACCGGATTCGGCCGGCGCCGACGACATCGGCGCCCTGATATGTGCGATCACCGCAGCCGTCGTCACCGAACTGACGCGACGGCCAGTGACCTTTGACCTGGTTGCCGACTTTGTCGTACGCGTACGACTCGACCCACCCGTCCCCGCTTACCCGAGTAGCCCGCCCCACCGGGTCCAGTTCGTACTCACGGACCCCGTTCAACTCGTCAAGGACCTTGGTCACGCTGCCGTCCGCGCGATATTCATAGGCCCTCGACTGGAGACGCCCCAGCGGGTGCTCCACGGCTTGCGAGGTCAGCCGGTTCATCTCGTCGAAGGACCGGGAAATACTCAGGGAGTCGTCGAATCGGCGACCGATTTCGCGGCCGACCCGGTCGTACTCCAGCGCGACGACGCGTCCGTCCGCCGTGAACCGGTGGAGTTGTCCCGCGGAGTCGTATTCCCAGGCACTCTCCACGCCCGCCGGCGTCGTACGGCCCGTCAGCTTTCCGAACTCGTCGTACCGGTAGGCCACTTCGCGGTCGTTGATCCGCTCGGAGACCACGCGCCCGTGCCGGTCACGGAGGAGGTTCAGGTTCGTGTGGGCGTTGGCGGCCTGGGCGATCTGGTCGGTGAAGTCGTAGGTGTACGTCATCACCTCGCCGTCGACGCTTTTCCGGACGACCTGCCCCAGTTCGTTGTGCTCGAAGGAGACGGTCTGTCCGAGCGCGTTCGTACGGGAGATCAGGTCCCCGGCCGCGTTGTAGGAGTAGCGGTTGACCCGGCCGCCGAAATCGGTCTCGCTGGTCAGTCGGCCGACCGCGTCGTATTCGTACGTCCAGACCAGACCGGCGGGGTTCGTCACCCTTGTCAGTCGCAGATCGTTGTCGTACGCGAACTCATAGCGGGAGCCGTCTGGCTCGACACGTTCGGTCAGCAGGTCGAAAGGGGAGTACCGGAAGCGGGTGACTCCCCCCATGGTGTCCGTGTGGGTGAGGCAGTTTCCCTCGCCGTCGTAGGTCCAGCTCTCCTCGGTTCCGTCCGGATGCACTCGGCGGGTGATCTTGCCCTCGACGGACCATTCGATCTTCCCGGTCTGTCCCAGCGGGTCCGTGGCGGACACGATGCGGCCGAGCGAATCCCGCTCGTACCGCATGACATTTCCCGCGTGATCACGTACCTCGACGGGCAGTCCTGCCGAGTCGGAGCGTATGCGGGTCACTCGGCCGTGCTGGTCACGCAGCTCGGACAAGTGCCCGGAATCGTCGTACGTGAAATGGGTCGTGCCGCCTGCCGAGTCGGCCACCAGAACCCGGTTGCCGCGTTCGTCGAATTCCTGACGAATCGCGCTTCCATCGGGGCGCACTATCCGCGTGGGGAGTCCGCGGTCGTCGTAGGAGAGGGTGGTGCTACGGCCGTCCGGGCGGGTGATCTCGGTCGGGTTCCCCGCCTCGTCGTACCGGAAGGACGTGGTGCGGCCTACCGCGTCGGTCTCGGACAGCAGGCGATTGAACCGGTCACGCGTGAAGCGTCTGGTGTTTCCCGAGGGATCGACGATGGCGACGATGTGGTCCAGTTCGTCGACGAAGTACTGGCGCACAGCGCCGTCGCCGTTCGTCGCCGTCGTGGTGCGCAGTCCGGTTTCCGGGTCCCTTTCGCCGTAGGACAGCCGCAGGCTCATATGGCCCGCGGAGCCGCCCTGCGCGATACACCGGTTCGCTTCGTCGTATGCGTAGGAGTACGCGTGTCCGTTCGTGTCGGTCCACGACGTGACTCTGAGCGCCTCGTCGTACGCGAACCCGAGAGGCAGCCCGGACGAATTGACGACTTCGGTGAGATTCCCCTGCGTGTAGCCGTACCGGATCAGTGGGAGATCCGATCCGTCCGCGTTCCCGCCGACCAGACACACGCTCTGGATCAGTCCGTCGGCGCTGTCGATCCGCAGCCGGTGTCCGGCGCTGTGCGCGATGCCCGACGGAGTCCCCGTCTCGTCGTACTCGAAGCTGATCCAGTGGCCGTTGCCGTCGTCGATCTGTACGAGTTCGGCCAGGTTCTCGTCGCGGTCCGCGAAGTGCCACACCTGCCGGGTCTGCGGATCGGTGACGGTGTAGCCGTCCGCTTCCCGGTCCAGGGGCCAGCGCGGACCGTGTCCGGGCAGGACGGGCAGGCCCGGTGCCGGATGCGGATAGTGGAGGCGCATTCCGTCCTCGTGGACGAAAGTGACGCCGGCCGACGTGATGTCCAGGCGCTGATCGACGGTGCTCGTCCACGAGGGGCCGAGCAGGCGGCCGTACGCGCGGCCCGACTCGACCCGGCGCTTGAAGGCGAACGGCAGCGAACCGGGGAGCGACAGGTCCGTCTGGGACAGGTACATCCGGCCGGTGGCCAGGTTGACCGGGTCCGTGCCCGCGGACTCCACATCCCCGGCGGCCTGGCTCTCGGCCGCGCTCGGGGTCTCCGCCAGAGCGCCCTCTTCGGCCGTCGCGGCCTCCGCACCGTCGGCGGCGAGCATGCCCTCCTCCGCCGCGGTTCCCGCACCGTCCGACGCCACGGCCAGGGCAACCTGGGGAATCAGTTCCCCGCCGAAGTTGTACGGGTCCGACTTGAACGACTTCCAGGCCGATTCCAGGGCGCGTTCGGGATGTGTGGCCTGGCTGACCACACCTCCGAGCAGCTGCACCTTGTTCTGCAGGAAGGCGGCCGGATGGGTGAGGTTGTAGGGGTCCATGGGGTTGAGGCTGCGGGCGAAGTTCAGGATGCCCGCCGTGCCCTTGACGAGACCGCCGACGACATGCGCCGAATCGACGTTGCCGGCCTCCAGAAGATCCGCGCCGTCCAGCTTCAGCTGCTGTACGACCGAAGGCTCCTTCGGCGCGTGCGCCAGCGCGGCCTTCAGCTTGGTCTCCGTCTCGGCGGCGATCGAGTTCCGCTGCCGCCGCGCCGCGTCGAGGACGTCCTGCGCCTCGCGCATCGAGGACGCGCCGGGATCCTCCTCGGGCGGGAGCGGGCCGGGGTCCTCGGTGCCCTGCTCCAGCTTGAGGTCGTAGGCGTCGACCTGCTTCTTGTGCGCGTCGGAGGCGGACTTGCCCTTCTTGTACAGGCGGATGGCCTCCTCGGCCTGCTTCTGCGCCCATTCGACCGTGTCGGCCAGGGCGTTCAGTGCCGTGGCCGCGTCCGAGCAGGCCGCTCCCGCCTGGAGCCACTTGGTCGGGTGCAGGGCGAACTTCTCGCGGAAGGTGTTCGCCGCCTCGCCCTTCCAGCCCGCCGAGTCCACGGCCTTCATGCCGACGCCGACCTCGTCGAAGGCCGTGGCGAACGCCAGCAGATGGGTGGCCTTCTCGCGGATCGTCGCCGGCTTGCCGTGGATCAGGCCACTCGGCTCGGCATCCGGCCCGAGCTGCTGTTCGGCGACGTGCGCGCCGAGATAGGAGGCGAGTTGGTCCCCGCCGTCCCGTACCTTCTGGGCCGTCCCGTGCGCGCCGACCTTGTCGAGGACGTCGCCGGTGAGATCGGCGCCCTCGTCGACGACATGCCCCACATCCCGCTTGGCGTCGTCGAAGAGTCCCTTGCCCTTGCTCCAGATCGACATCAGCCCTGGCCCTCCGGCTTGAGGCCGAGCGACTTGCTCACCGCGGCGTCGTAGTCGTCCTGGTCCATGCCGAGGGTGGTGGGCGCCGCCTCCACGCCGGGCACGACCTCCGCGGTCGCCACGTCACGTGCCATTCCCTTGAGGACCTGTTCCGAGTTTGCGGCACCGTCCTCGAAGGACTTCGCGCTGTAGTCCGGGTCCAGCCATGCGGGCTTCGCCAGTTGGCCCCAGCTCTGCTTCTCGATCTGGTCCTCCGTGGCGTACGGGTTTCCCTCCAGGGAGTTCAGGCCGACCTTGAGCGAGTTCTTCACGGTCTGGTCCGACTGGTACTGCGTCCCCGCGGCGAGACCCACCGATTCCGCGAAGCGGTTTCCCTCACTGACGAGGGATCGCACACCCCATTGCCAGCGCTCGCAGAACGAGTGGAAGACGGCTCCGACGGCGTCGTCGCCGATCGTCAGGCCGTCCATCTCCAGGTCGTCGAACCCGCGCCCCGCGCCCGACCAGCCCACCTTGTCGAGAAAGCCCAGCTTCCCCAACTCGGCCAGCGCCTTGTCGATCCCGTCGGCGATCAGCGCCAGCCCGACGACCTGCAGATCCGGCCCGGCACCGCCTTCGCCACCCTGGGGAACCTCCGCCGTCATTACCGCCCCGTCTCTCCGCCCGGCCCGGTGGCCGTCGCCTCGCCCGACCGCGAACCGGACAACTCCGGTCCGTCCACCGCGACTTCCTCGGGCACGATCCCCACCACCGGCGGCAGCACGAGCCCTCGCTCACCGTCCGCCACGTCCACCAGCACCCCGCACGGCACGCCCGACCCGGCCACGGTCGGTACGGCCGCGTCGAGCAGAGCGGCACCCCACACGCCCCGGTACGGCCATCCCCGGCCGCCTTCTCCCCGGGCCAGCGCATACCGGGCCAACGCACCCTCGCCGGTGAACGCGAGGATCCACCGCACCCCGCCCGCATCGACGGTCAGGGGCGCCTCCGCCGCACCGTCCGGCCCGGTCAGCGGGCCCATCGGGACCAGCACCCGCGACCGCCGGAACTCACCCAGCCGGTCAAGGAACCGCCGTCGGCGCGCCGCCACCCGCGCGGCCTCGCCATCGGCCGGGCCGCTCCGCGCGCTCTCTTCGCTCGCCGTCCGGATCACCGTCTGATCGGCGATGTCCGCCAACCGCGACCGCGGCAACCCCGACGCGGATCCACTCGCCGCCGTATCCACCAAGCCCCCGTCGCAGGACGGCCGTTCGCCCTCGTTCAGTGATCAAACCCCACGAGGCTCACACGTTGCGATTGCCATCTGCAACCCAATGCGAGGCAACGAAGAACAAAGGAACTCCCAAGAGGAAGGCTCTGAGACGTCCCGAGTCAACGCACCCCCGCCCGCAGCCCCTCCCCCAGCCGCCGCAGCCCCTCCCCGATCCGCTCCGGCGTCTGCGTCACGAAGCACAGCCGCATCGTCGACCGGTCGGCCTCCCCGG
The DNA here is from genome assembly GCF_040681835.1 of Streptomyces sp. NPDC051576. Taxonomy (NCBI): domain Bacteria; kingdom Bacillati; phylum Actinomycetota; class Actinomycetes; order Kitasatosporales; family Streptomycetaceae; genus Streptomyces; species Streptomyces sp. NPDC051576. Next base: position 27,539 of record NZ_JBFAZO010000001.1, on the reverse strand, counting down.
CGTAGAAGGGCGCACCCGGCACATAGGCCACGTCATGCCGCACCACCCGCGACAGCAGGTCCGTCGTGTCGTACGACTCCGGGAGCCGCGCCCAGAGGAACATGCCGCCCTCGGGGCGCTCCCAACTCGACCCCTCCGGGAGTGAGTTGGCGAGGCCCGCGAGCATGGCGTCACGCCGCTCCCGGTATGCGGCCGCGACCCGCGCGACATGCGCGTCGAGGTCGTTGTCCGCCAAGTACCGTGCCGCGGCGAGCTGGTTGACGGTCGGGGTGTGCAGGTCGGCGGCCTGTTTGGCGACGACGCAGGCCCGCAGCAGCTCGGCCGGCGCGCGCAGCCAGCCCAGACGGAGACCGGGGGCCATCACCTTGGAGAAGGAACCGAGCAGGACCGTACGGTCCGTCGCGCCCTCCTGGGCGGCGATCCACGGCAACCGCTCGCCCTCGAAGCGGAGTTCGCCGTAGGGATCGTCCTCCACGAGCCACAGCCCGCGCCGCGCGGCGACGGCGGCGACCTCGGCCCGGCGGGCGGCGGACATGGTGCGGCCGGTGGGGTTCTGGAAGGTCGGCACGGTGTAGAGCAGTTTGGGCCGCTCCCGGACCACCAGCTCGTCCAGCGCCTCGGGATCGACCCCCTCGCCGTCGCCCGGCACGGCGACGACCCGGGCGCCCGCGAACGCGAAGACCTGAAGTGCCGCCAGATAACAGGGACTTTCGACGAGGACGACATCCCCCGGTTCCAGCAGCGCGGTCGCGAGCAGCGAGAGCGCCTGCTGTGATCCGGTGGTGACGAGGAGGTCGGCGGCGTCGGTGGGCAGCCCGCGGGCCGAGGTGCGCGCGGCGAGCGCGGCGCGCAGGTCCGGCTCGCCCTCGGTCGTCGCGTACTGGAGCGCCCGCTCGGGCGTCTCGGCGAGGACCGCCCGGTACGCGGCGGCGATGCCGGTGGTGTCGAAGAGGTCGGGGGCCGGCAGCCCGCCCGCGAAGTTGATCACTTCGGGGCGGGCGGTGACGGCGAGGATGTCCCGGACCGGCGAACCGCCGATCGCACGGGCCCGCGCGGCGAGCGGCGGGAGAACGGCAGGGGCGGGGGCGGGCTCGATGACAGTCATGCCGGACAGCGTAGAAAGGTAGGTGCCGCCTACAAGCACGTTTTCGCGATCCGGACAGCCCGGGATTCCGCCCCCGGCCGGTCAGGCCTTGCGGCCCGTCGCCCCGTACACGTTGATGTCGTCGTCCGTCACATCGTTGATGTCCCGGTAGGTGATCTTCTCGATGTCGTCGAGGCTGTCGAAGTACGCCTGCTCCACCGCCGGCGGGGCGGGCGCCGGGCTCGGGTGCCAGTGGTGGGCGGGGACCACACCGGGCTCGTCCAGGGTGATGCCCGGCGTCTCGGTGAAGAACCGCTCGACCTCGTCCTTCGTGCGGAACACGAAGGTGAACCCCCGCTCCGTGTACGTCCGTTGCACCGCACGGGTCGGGATCGGGTGGAGTTCGTCCGTGAGGTGGCTGAGCACCAGGTGGCTGCCGGAGGGCAGCACATCCACCAGGTCGCGCACCAGCGGGTACGCCTCGTCGTCCTCCACGAAGTGCAGGATCGCCACCAGCATCAGGGCGATCGGCTCGTTGAAGTCGAGGGTCTTGGCGGCCTGTTCGAGGATGTCGGCCGGCCGGCGCAGGTCCGCGTCGATGTAGTCGGTACGGCCCTCGGGGCTGCTGGTGAGCAGGGCGCGGGCGTGCGCCAGCACCACCGGGTCGTTGTCGACGTACACGATCCGCGCCTCGGGGTCGACGCCCTGCGCGATCTGGTGCACGTTCTCCGCGGTGGGCAGTCCGGTGCCGATGTCGAGGAACTGGCGGATGCCGTGCTCCTGCGACAGCCGGGTCACCGCGCGGCGCATGAAGTCCCGGTTGTGCCGTACGTCGAGATAGCCGCGCGGGTTGGCGGCGAGCGCGGCGGCGGCTGCCTCGCGGTCGACGGGGTAGTTGTCCTTGCCGCCGAGGAAGACGTCGTAGACGCGGGCCGAGTGGGCCTTGGTGGTGTCGATCCTCCTTCTCAGCTCGGCGGGATCCTGGCTGAGGGCGTCACCGGACATGGGCGTCTCCCAGAAGAGTGGTCGTTCGAAGGACAACCGGAGCGATGGTCACAAGCGGCGGTCAACAACCTAACTCCCGCCGGGACTTGATGGTGCCCAAGTCCACGGGTCGGTGGCTGTGAAGTCTCCGGGCCCTTCCCCGCGTCCCACGCCGTGCCCGGGAAGCCCGGCGTCCCCGCAGGTCAGCACCCGCGGGACGGTTACGGCGTCCCGAATCCGGCGGCAGCCGTAGCGCCCGCCCCGCGCGAGCGCCCAAGCTGCGTCCGACGACACTTCGCTTCCACAGGGGGAGACCCATGCCCGTCCGCACCACCCGCGTCCGTCTCCTGGCCACCGCGGCGGCCGTCCTCGTCGCGCTGCTGCTCTCGGGATGCAAGGACGGCATGGGCGTACGCGACGAGGGCCCGTCGGGCGCGACCCCCACCTCGTCGGCGGGGTCCACGCCCTGACGGGCCCTCGTGGCGCGGATGATCAGACGTGCGCGGGAACCCCGCCGACGGCCTTCGGGTTCGGGCCGTACTGGTTGTCGCCGGGCTCGCTGTCCGAGCAGGTGAAGACCAGCAGGGTGATGGGGCCGGCGATCGGCACGATCCCGAAGAGCAGCCACCAGCCGGAACGGCCGGTGTCGTGCAGGCGGCGGACGCCGACTGCCAGGCTGGGCAGCAGGATCGCGACGTAGAAGATGGCCACGATGGCGGGCATCTTGATGGCGAACCCGATGCCGAGCAGTACGGCCTCGATGATCATGACGAACAGCGCGTACATCCAGTACTCCTTGCGGCGCGCCCGCCCGCTGAATACCGCGTACTTCTTCAGCACTTCGATGAACCAGCTCATGGTGTCCCCCAGGGATCGACGTCCAGACCATCCGGAACGGATCAGGCCAGGCGCAGAACGTAGGGACGCTGATGCGGACGCGTCAAATCCGCATAAGCACGGGACGGACATGGCGTTTCCGGGGCACAACACCCCATCATCACCGGCGATTTCGGGCCAGCACCCCGCCACACCCCGAACCGAGATCGCCCCGAAGCCGGAACGATCTCGAAGCGTTGCCGACCGGCCGGTGCTCAGAGGTGGGCGGGGATCACCTTGGGGCACGAGCCGAACCGGTTCTCGCCCGGCTCGCTCTCCGTGCACAGGAAGACCAGCATGACGACGGTGCCGACGAACGGCACGAAGCCGATGAGGAACCACCAGCCCGAACGGTCCGTGTCATGCAGCCGCCGGACGGTGACGGCCACGGCGGGCAGCAGGCTCCCCACGATGACGAGGAACGCGGCGACGACGAGAGCCGGGGACTCGGCCGAGACCCCGAGGCCGGCCAGCGCGACGTACGCCCCGTAGACGACGAGCACGAACGTCCAGTACTCCCCGCGCCGCGCGCGCCCGCTGAACACCGCGTACTTGCGCAGCGGTTCGACAAACCAGTCCACCCCGAGTCCCCCCGCCCCTCCCCTGCCCCTCCTCTGTCTCAGTCGCGCAGCTTCTGCGCGGCCTCCACGGCCCAGTACGTCAGGATGTTCCGCGCCCCGGCCCGCTTGATCCCGGTCAGTGTCTCGAAGATCGCACGGTCCCGGTCCACCCAGCCCTTCTCGGCGGCGGCCTCGACCATCGAGTACTCGCCGGAGATCTGGTAGGCGGCGACGGGCACGTCCACCGCGTCGGCGACCTTGGCCAGGATGTCCAGATAGGGCCCGGCCGGCTTCACCATCACCATGTCGGCGCCCTCCTCCAGGTCGAGCGCCAACTCCCGCAGGGACTCACGCCAGTTGGCCGGGTCCTGCTGGTAGGTCTTGCGGTCTCCCTTGAGCGAGGAACCGACGGCCTCGCGGAACGGCCCGAAGAACGCGGACGAATACTTCACGGTGTACGCGAGGATCGACACGTCCTCCCGCCCGATCTGGTCGAGCGCGTCCCGGACGACCCCGATCTGCCCGTCCATCATCCCGCTCGGCCCGACGACATGGGCCCCCGCGTCGGCCTGCACCTGAGCCATCTCGGCGTACCTCTCCAGCGTGGCGTCGTTGTCGACGCGCCCCTGCTCGTCCAGCACACCGCAGTGGCCGTGGTCGGTGGTCTCGTCGAGGCACAGGTCGGACATGACGAGCAGCTCGTCCCCGACCTCGGCCCGCACATCCCGCAGCGCGACCTGGAGAATCCCGTCCGGGTCGGTCCCCGGCGTCCCGAGCGCGTCCTTCTTGCTCTCCTCCGGCACCCCGAACAGCATGATCCCGGAGATCCCCGCCGCCACCGCCTCGGCGGCCGCCTTCTTCAGACTGTCCCGCGTGTGCTGTACGACCCCGGGCATCGCCGAGATCGGCACCGGCTCGGAGATTCCCTCCCGCACGAACGCCGGAAGGATGAAGTCGGCGGGATGCAACCGGGTCTCGGCGACCATGCGGCGCATGACGGGGGTGGTCCGCAGCCGCCGGGGGCGCGAGCCGGGAAAGGATCCGTACGTCGTCATGACTTCTACGCTACGCCCGCCCCGGGGGCACCTTTGCCGACGGGCAGTCGGGGCGACGGCGATGCCCGAACCTCGGGACGGGGACGCCGCGCATCTGCGACGCTGACAGGCTGTGACACCGCCTGTGCGGGACGCGCGGAGGCGAACGGGGTGGGGATTCCCGGAGGGGGCTGCACATTCATGGGACGACGGGCGATTCTCATCGCGGGTTCGGATTTCAGCAGCGGTAGCACGGAACGGTCCGAAAAATATCCGCCGATTCCGTTCGCCGAGAAACGTACGATGGACCTCTCCGGAGCACTCGCCCGCTTCGATTTCGAATGTTCGGGCATCGTGAACGCGACGTCCCATCGGATGAACGAGGAAATTCGGCAAGCGTTCCACGATGGCGGCCCCGAGGACTTCCTCGTGGTTCACGTGCTCGGCCACAGCCGTTCAGGACCCCACGGCGGCCTGAGCATCATGGGGAGCGATGGCGACACGAGAGAGTACGCCTCGGCAAACGAATGGATCAGCACCCTCAGTGGCATGACGGAGGGGCCGCAGACCCTGTTCATCCTCGACATCTGCAACGGCGGGACCGCGATCCCCATGACCGAGTACGCGAACCTGCCTCGGCCTGCCCCGAACGAGCGAACGTGGATCATCGCCGGAACCGACAGCCGCGAAATGGCATTCAACGGGAACTTCACGCAAGCGATCACTCGTGTTCTCGCATCCATCAGCGACGGAGACAGCAACCTGAGTCCGGATCTCGCCTATGCGCCGTTTTCGTACATCACCCGAGAAACCCAGCGCGAACTTACCTCCGCCTCTCAGGAGACCTTTCCCCAGACGGTCGTCATCGGCCCGGGAGATACCCTGGACGCCTCGGAGTTCCGGTTCTTTCCGAATCCCGATCACACTGCACCGCCAACCACCAGTCATGGCGACCGCGTCTGGTGTGTCTCATCCCTTGTCGAGACGCGCGGGACGCCACGCATCGCGGTCGGCGGCGACGAGTCGCTCCGCGTCTTCGACCCGCGCACCAGAGCCTTGACCGCCAATACCCGCGCAGACGGTGTCTTCGCCGTGGTGCCGGTACCGCTGCAGGACCTGTTGGTGTGCGCGGGGAGGAGCGGCGCCGTAGAGGTCCGGTCCGCTGTCGACCTGGGGTTGCGCAGGGAACTCTGGTCGCACTCCGCGCAGGTCAACGATCTGGACTGCGTTGTCGGGGATGGGCACTGGGCGGTGTGGTCCGTCTCCGACGACGGCTCTCTGTGGAGCGGTGACATCGACGGGGGTACCCGGGTCCACATCCCCAGGGCACACGACGGTTTCGCCAACGCGGTAGTCGCCATCGGCTCCTTCGTTGTCTCGGCGGGCTCGCACGGGGACGTGGCGGCCTGGGACTCGACCACAGGTGACCTGAAGTGGCGGGTGTCCGAGCACTCCGGCCCCGTGCACCGGCTGGCTGCGCTGGGGGTCGAGGGCAGCGTGGCGATCGTCAGCGGTGGTGACGACGGCGCCCTTCGCATCTGGGACCTGTCCGACGGGACACTCCTGCGCACTCTCCCCGCCCGCTCGACACCGATCCGGGCCATGACCGTACTTTCCGCGCCGGGCCACTGCGTGGCCGTCGGAGGTCCGACCGAGCCGGTGAGCGTCTGGGACGTGGCCACGGGCGAGAAGGTGGCCGCCCTCGCGGACGGATCGGACATCTGGTCACTGGCGGTCGACGAGGTGGGCGGAGAGATCCGGTTGTTCACCGGAGGCGACGAGGGTCTGGTCCCGCTGTCGCTCCCCGACTCGGTATCGGCTGCCGCACCCCGATCTCCGGATCCACAGTCCGCGGCCGCACCTCAAGCCCCGGCCCCGCCGACCATCCTCCACGCCGGCTACACCGCCGACGTAGCCGAGGGCACCGACCGGCTGGGCATAGCCCAACAGGTTGACACCCTCTGCCAGTTGATCATGGCCCGCGAGGTGCGACCACCCCTGTCGATCGGGCTCTTCGGCGACTGGGGCACCGGCAAGTCCTTCTTCATGGCCCAGATGCGGAAACGCGTCGAGGAACTCGTGCACAGGGCGAACCAGGCCGACCTGGAGGAGGGCGGTTCCGGGCTGTGCAGTGGTGTGTGCGAGATCCAGTTCAACGCCTGGCACTACCTCGACGCCAACCTCTGGTCCGGCCTGGCATCCGCCATCTTCGACCGGCTCGCGCTCGGTGGCGCCCCTACGCGCGAAGTCCTGCACGACCTACCGTCCGTCCAGACGCTGCGCCAGGAACTGCTGGCCAAACGGGAGACAGCGCAGGCCCAACTCGACGAGGTGGCCCAGGATCTGGCCCAGGAGGACCCTGTCGGCATCCGTGACGTCCTCACCCTCGACCATCTGAAACAGGTCCAGGACGTCCTCACGGAACCGGTGCTGAAACAGACCAAGTCGGCGCTCACCGAAGCGGGGATCTCCCCCAAGGAGATCGGCAGGCTGGAACTGCGGGCCACGGAATCCGTGGGCTACGTCCGGAGGTTGTGGCTGCTGCTCCGCAGGGGCAAGCCGTCGGTCCGGCTGCTCATGCTGCTGGCGATCGTCCTCGTCGTGGTCGGCGGCCCGTCGCTCTCCGTCGTACTGCGGAACCTGCTGGGCACAGGCATCAGCGCCATCGCCCCCTTCCTGCTCTGCTGCGTCGGGGCCTCAGCCATCGCCGGGCCGTACCTGTCCAGGCTGGGACGGGCACTTCGAGTGGCCGAGGACGCGGTACGGCAGGTCGACGAGCACCGTCGTATCCCGTTGCGCGCCAAGCAGGAGGCCCTACGACGCCGTATCACCCGGATCGAGGAGGAGACCGCGTCGATCGACGACAGCATCCGGGAGTTGCGCCAGGAGTCCAGCCTGCGCGCCTTCGCCCTCAAGCGCCTGGCCGCAGACGAGTACCGGCAGCACGAAGGCCTGATGGCCCTCCTCCGCCGGGACCTCGAAGAACTCAGCCGCCGGTTCACCGCGCCGGATTCCGGCCGCACTGCCGCACCCGACCTCGAACGCATCGTCCTCTACATCGACGACCTCGACCGATGTCCGCCGCACCGCGTCGTCGAAGTCCTCCAGGCGATCCAACTCCTGCTCGCCTTCCCGCTGTTCGTGGTGGTCGTCGGCGTGGACGCGCGCTGGCTGCTGCGCTCGGTCCACACGCACTACCGGGACGTACTGGGTTCCGACGGTCTGTCCACGGTGGCAAAGGACAGCCGGCACTGGGCCTCCACTCCACAGAACTACCTGGAGAAGATCTTCCAGATCTCCCTGTGCCTGCCGCCCATGTCCGAGGACGGGTACACCAGCCTGGTCGGCGCGGACCTGGGCGAGTTCCTGCCCGATGCCCCCGGCGAGCACACGGACACCGACACCGGGCGACCCGCGACGCGTCGGGAGCCGACTGCCCAGACGGCGCCTGGGCCCCTGCGGACGGCACCGACCGCCGCGCCCGAAGCCACCCCCGAACCCGCCGCCGATCCCCAGACCCGCAGGGTCGACGCTCGTGAGTTGCACAAGTTCAAGGATGTCGTCGGCCCAGTCGCCGCCGTCGCTCTCCGCGACGATCACCCGCTGCTCCTGTCCGTGAGCTCGTCGGCCGTCCTCACCCACCGGGACCTCCGGCAACGCGAAGCCCCGTCGCTGACACAGAAGATCACCGATGGCCGGCTCGCGACCGCCGAGATCACCACGGACGGACGGGTGCTGCTCACCGGCGCGTTCGGAGAGTCCGGCGAGTCGCGGCATACCGTGGCGCTGACAACGGACGCGCGCGGCAACACGGTGAGCAGCGTCAGCCTCCCGGCCTCCACCGAGCGCCCGGCAGCGGCCAACGCGATCTTCTCGGACAGCGGAACCAAAATCGCCATGTCATGGTCCGAGGCGGACGGAGCCGCGGGGCACGTCCGGGACAGAATCCTGCCGGGCGCCAACGAAATGGACACCACCGCGCCGACAACGCCAGGTGCGCTGCTCGCCTGGCACGACTCGTGGGAACTGGTCGGGGATGTCGATGGCATCCGGCTGCGTGCCACCGACGGCACGTCGTCCGATGCCTTCGTCATCACCGATCCCTTCGAGCGTGTCGTACTCGACCCGACGACCGGGAAAATGGCGCTCCTCGGCACACACACGCTGCTGGGCCTGTGGTCCACGGCCGGCACACCGAAAGAGATCAGACCGGTGCAGCCTCTCCCAGAGTTGCAGGGCACCCTGCGGATCGCGTTCAGCACAACCAACCTGATCGCCATCTCCGATGACACCCGAGTCCGTGTGTGGGACCTCGCCTCCGGCGCCCTCCACACCGAGCTGACGGCCGCCTCGGCCGTAACCGCACTGGCCTTCTCGCCCAACGGGCGCCGCCTGGCAACGGGTTCGCAGGACGGGACCGTGCAGATCTGGGCGGTCGAGAACTCCGATCCGGACGTCGCCCGCAAACTTGAGGCGCTCCGGCTGACCCGTGCCGAGCACGACATGATCACGTCCGTCGGGCCCCTCATCTCCACACCCCGGACCGCGAGACGGCTGGTGAACACCTACCGTCTGCTGCGCACGTGTCTCAGCGGCCCGGACATCGAGCGCGTCCGCTCGGGGGACCACGCACCGCTGATCCTGCTGCTCGCCGTACTCATCGGATATCCCGCCCAGGGGGCGGCGGTACTGGAGGACCTGCTCCACGGCGACGCCCTGCCCGGGGCGTTCACGGCCCTGCTCCGCCGTGAACGCCCTGAACACCTGAACCAACTCCCGGCGACAGACGCCGACTCCGAAGGTCCGCGGTACATCTGGGCCCGCCTCGCATCGGTCACCGCCGACATCGCCACCAGGACCGGCACTTCGGACGAAACGGCCGACTACCGGCGCTGGGCTCCGTACGTCGCCCGGTTCTCCTTCCGCACCGGGCACCTGCTGTGACCGGGCGCGGCGGGAGGGCGGAATTGCGGGGAGAACTCGCGCGTCCTCCCCGCGACCACCTCAGACTCAGCCCCCAGTTTCAGCCCAGGACTCAGGTCGTCCTACGACGCCTGGCACCCGGCCGACGCTCGCTCGGCCGGGTAACGGGATCTCCCGCCTCCTGCGCCGCAGCACGGCGCCTCAACCCGAAGTTCGCCAGCGCCTCGGCCAACTTGTGCACGGACGGCTCCGGAGCCATCACATCCACCCGCAGCCCGTGCTCCTCGGCCGTCTTCGCCGTAGCGGGACCGATGCACGCGATCACGGTCACGTTGTGCGGCTTCCCGGCGATGCCCACCAGGTTCCGCACCGTGGACGACGACGTGAAGAGAACGGCGTCGAAGCCACCCCCCTTGATCGCCTCCCGGGTGTCGGCCGGCGGCGGTGAGGCCCGCACGGTCCGGTAGGCCGTGACGTCGTCGACCTCCCACCCAAGCTCGATCAGCCCGGCGACAAGGGTCTCGGTCGCGATGTCGGCGCGCGGCAGGAACACCCGGTCGATCGGGTCGAAGACGGGGTCGTACGGCGGCCAGTCCTCCAGCAGACCGGCGGCGGACTGCTCCCCGCTCGGCACCAGGTCCGGCTTCACGCCGAAGGCGATCAGCGCGTTGGCGGTCTGCTCGCCCACGGCGGCGACCTTGATGCCCGCGAAGGCACGCGCGTCGAGCCCGTACTCCTCGAACTTCTCGCGGACGGCCTTGACCGCGTTGACCGACGTGAAGGCGATCCACTCGTAGCGGCCCGTGACGAGCCCCTTGACCGCGCGCTCCATCTGCTGGGGCGTGCGCGGGGGTTCGACGGCGATCGTCGGCACCTCGTGCGGTACGGCGCCGTAGGACCGCAGTTGGTCGGAGAGCGAGGCCGCCTGCTCCTTCGTGCGCGGGACGAGGACCCTCCAGCCGAACAGCGGCTTGGACTCGAACCACGACAACTGGTCGCGCTGGGCGGCGGCGGAACGCTCACCGACCACGGCTATCACCGGCCGGCCACCGTCCGGGGACGGCAGCACCTTCGCCTGCTTCAGCGTCTGCGCGATGGTGCCGAGCGTCGCGGACCAGGTGCGCTGGCGGGTGGTCGTGCCGGCCACCGTGACTGCCATCGGAGTATCGGGCTTGCGGCCCGCGGCCACCAGCTCACCGGCCGCCGCGGCGACCGAGTCCAGCGAGGTGGACACGACGACCGTGCCGTCGGACGCGCCGACCTCGGTCCAGCAGCGGTCCGAGGCGGTACGGGCGTCCACGAACCGGACGTCCGCACCCTGCGCGTCCCGCAGCGGGACACCGGCGTACGCGGGCACGCCGACGGCCGCCGCGACACCGGGGACGACCTCGAACGGCACACCGGCGCGGGCGCAGGCGAGCATTTCCTCGGCGGCGTACGTATCTAGTCCGGGGTCCCCGGACACCGCACGTACGACCCGCCTGCCGCCCCGCGCGGCCTCCATGACAAGATGTGCCGCATCCCGTACAGCGGGTAGGCCAACGGTTGTTGACACGCCGTCAACAACCGTTAGTTGAGGCGTGCCTGTGCCCGGGAACGCGTCCGAAGAAGGACCCGGATCCGGATGCACGACGGCCACGCCCGATCGGGCGTGCGCACGTACGACGTCGAGCACCTCGTGCTCGGCGACGAGAACGTCCGCGTTCGCCAGCGCCTCCACGGCGCGCAGTGTGAGCAGTCCCGGATCTCCGGGTCCGGCACCCAGGAAGGTGACGTGCCCGTGTTCCGGACCAGCGGCGGGAAGAGTGGTGGGGCTCACTTGGCTTGCTCCCCCATGAGACCGGCCGCGCCCTGGGCAAGCATCTCGGCGGCGAGTTCGCGACCGAGCGCCAGTGCTTGGTCATGCGTCTCGGGCACGGGACCGGTGGTGGACAGCTGCACCGTACGCGATCCGTCGGTCGTGCCGACTATCCCGCGCAGGCGCATTTCCTTGACAATCTGCCCGTCGGCCAGCAAGTCGGCCAGCGCGCCCACAGGGGCGGAGCAGCCGGCTTCCAGGGCGGCGAGCAGGGACCGTTCGGCGGTCACGGCGATCCGTGTGAACGGGTCGTCGAGCTCGCCGAGCGCGGCGATCAGGTCCGCGTTGTCCGCGGCACATTCGATCGCCAGGGCCCCCTGGCCGGGGGCGGGCAAAACCGTGTCGACCGACAGGAAGTCGGTCACCTCGTCGATCCGGCCGATCCGGCTCAGTCCGGCGGCGGCGAGGACGACGGCGTCCAGCTCACCGTCCCGCACGAAGCCGATCCGGGTGTCGACGTTCCCGCGGATCGGGACCGTCTCGATGTCGAGGCCGTGGCCGCGCGCGTACGCGTTCAACTGGGCCGTGCGGCGCGGGGATCCCGTACCGATGCGCGCCCCGCGGGGCAGGTCGGTGAACTTCAGGGCGTCCCTCGCGACGAGCACGTCCCGCGGGTCCTCGCGCTCCGGAACGGCGGCGAGCACCAGCTCGTCGGGCTGCGTGGTCGGCAGGTCCTTGAGCGAATGAACCGCGAAGTCGACCTCACCGCCGAGCAGCGCCTCACGCAGCGCGGTCACGAAGACCCCGGTGCCGCCGATCTGCGCGAGGTGTTCGCGGGAGGTGTCGCCGTAGGTGGTGATCTCGACGAGCTCGACGGGCCGTCCGGTCACCTGGCTCACGGCGTCCGCCACCAACCCGGACTGGGCCAGGGCGAGTCTGCTCCGCCTGGTCCCGAGCCTCAGTGCCTTGTTACTCATGCTGGCCCTCGGTTCTTGCTGTTCTCGTTCTCAGAGTCTTGTTGGGCCCTGGAGACGGAGGCCACCGTCTCCTGGTCGAGGTCGAACAGGGTGCGCAGCGCGTCCGCGTACCCGGCGCCGCCTGGCTCGGCCGCGAGCTGCTTGACCCGTACGGTCGGGGCGTGCAGCAGCTTGTCGACGACGCGCCGCACGGTCTGCGTGATCTCGGCGCGGTGCTTGTCGTCGAGGCCGGGCAGCCGTCCGTCGAGCCGGGCGATCTCACCCGCCACGACATCGGCGGCCATGGCGCGCAGGGCGACCACGGTCGGCGTGATGTGCGCGGCCCGCTGGGCTGCCCCGAAGGCCGCGACCTCGTCGGAGACGATACGCCGGACCGCGTCCACGTCGGCCGCCATCGGAGCATCCGCGGAAGCCTCGGCGAGCGACTCGATGTCCACGAGCCGCACCCCGGCCAGCCGGTGCACGGCGGCGTCCACGTCCCGCGGCATCGCGAGGTCGAGGAGCGACAGCGCGGGCGCGGGGCGCGGGATCCGCGCGACGGGCTCGGGCCTACGCCGCTCGGGGATCCGGCCGACGGTCACGGCCATGGCGGCGAGTTCGGCGATGAGCTCCGCCTCGGCCTCGGGCGTACGGCGGCCACTCTCGCGCCGGTCGACGGTGGCCCCGGCGACCCAGGCCGCGTGCTGCTCCAGCGTCGCCGCGTCCATGCCGGCCACGGCGGCCTCCCCCATCACGGAGAAGCCGGTCGCCCCCTGCACCGCCGAGAGGTCCAGCGGACAGCCGTCCTCGGCCCCGACGGAGGTCGGCGGAAGGTCTTCGCGTACCTCGTCCGGCGCGGCCGTGCGGTCGGCCGCCGCGTCCAGCGGCACCCGGCCCTCGACGGCCTGCGCGACCGCGTCGGCCGTCAGGACCAGGCCCGTGGCGCCCGTGCAGGACACGGCGACATCGGCACGTGTCAGCTCGAACGGCACCGACTCCATCGGTACCGCGCGGGCGGACACGTCCGTTTCGGGGCTCTCGGTGATGATCTGGGCGAGGCGCTCGGCGCGGTCGGACGTGCGGTTGGCGACGACGATCTCGGCGACCCCGGCGCGGGCGAGGGTCGCGGCGGCCAGCGACGACATGGAGCCGGCGCCGATGACCAGGGCGCGTTTCCCCTTCGCCCAGGCCTCCACCGGCGTACCGGAGGAGAGCTGCTGAAGGCCGAAGGTGACCAGGGACTGGCCGGCGCGGTCGATGCCGGTCTCGGAGTGGGCGCGCTTGCCGACTCTCAGGGCCTGCTGGAACAGGTCGTTCAACAGCCGCCCGGCGGAGTGCAGTTCCTGCGCCTTGGCCAGCGCGTCCTTGATCTGACCGAGGATCTGGCCCTCGCCGACGACCATCGAGTCGAGGCCGCAGGCCACCGCGAAGAGGTGGTGGACGGCCCGGTCCTCGTAGTGCACGTAGAGATAAGGAGTGAGTTCCTCCAGGCCGACCCCGCTGTGCTGGGCGAGCAGCGTGGACAGCTCGGCGACGCCCGCGTGGAACTTGTCCACGTCGGCGTACAGCTCGATGCGGTTGCAGGTGGCCAGGACGGCGGCCTCGGCGGCCGGTTCGGCGGCGACCGTGTCCTGGAGGAGCTTGATCTGGGCGTCCGCGTTCAGCGTGGCCCGCTCCAGGAGACTGACCGGGGCGCTGCGGTGGCTCAGCCCGACGACGAGGAGACTCATGCCGGCATCACGGCGGGGACGTCCCCGTCCGGTCCCTGCTCGGCGGAGTCGCCGCGGCGTGCGGCGGCCGGGTGCGCCTCTTCGTTGGCGGCGGCCTCCTCGCCGGCCTTGCGCTGCTCGTGGAAGGCGAGGATCTGCAGCTCGATGGAGAGGTCGACCTTGCGGACGTCGACACCGTCCGGGACGGTCAGCACGGTCGGCGCGAAGTTCAGGATGGACGTGACCCCGGCGGCCACCAGCCGGTCGCAGACGGGCTGGGCGGCACCGGCGGGGGTGGCGATGACGCCGATGGAGACGCCGTTGTCGCTGATGATCTTTTCCAGCTCGTCCGAGTGCTGCACCGGGATGCCCGCGACGGGCTTGCCGGCCATCGCCGGGTCCGCGTCGATGAGGGCGGCCACCCGGAAGCCTCGGGAGGCGAACCCGCCGTAGTTGGCGAGGGCGGCGCCGAGGTTTCCGATACCGACGATCACGACCGGCCAGTCCTGGGTCAGGCCCAGTTCGCGGGAGATCTGGTAGACGAGGTACTCGACGTCGTAGCCGACACCGCGGGTGCCGTAGGAGCCGAGATAGGAGAAGTCCTTGCGCAGCTTCGCGGAGTTGACCCCCGCGGCGGCCGCGAGCTCCTCGGAGGAGACCGTGGGTACCGAGCGCTCCGAGAGTCCGGTCAGCGCGCGGAGGTACAGCGGGAGACGGGCGACGGTGGCCTCGGGAATCCCTCGGCTACGGGTCGCCGGTCGGTGAGTTCGGCCAGTTGCCACGGTGCTCCTGCGGGTAGAGCGGGGCTGTAGGCGGTCACACGTACCAAGACCGCCCCGTCGAAAGCAGGCTATGTCTTTGTGAACGCGTGCACAAAGATGGTGTCCGTTTTGCCCGGCCAACGTGACCGGGGTCACGCACACGCGTCCCAGGTGCATTCCAGGGGGCAAAACCGCCACACTCCTCGTAATTCCCGCCCCCGAGACCAAACCGCCGTCGATCCTAAGCGACGTTCGGGTGCGCGTTGAACTACTTGGTCAGTTCCCTGCGCAGGCGCCCCTCGTCCACCCGCCAGAAGGTGTGCTGTTTCCCATCCACGAGGACCACCGGAATCTGCTCCCAGTACTCGTCGTGGAGCCGCTGGTCCTCGGTGATGTCCTTCTGCTCCCAGGGGACACCGAGGTCGGCGCACACCTTCTCCACGACGAGCTGCGCGTCCTCGCACAGATGACAGCCGGGCTTCCCGATGAGGGTGACGAGATGACTCATGCAGACCATTCTCACGCCGTCCGAGGACTTCTTTAACGGCCCGGTCGCGGAGAGTTCACAGCCTCCGTACCTGGCGGCTCCGGAACCACCGAACAGACTGGCTATGCTCACGACATGGCCGCTCTCGGATGGCTCACTCCCCGTAGGCGCTCCGCCACGGCGCGGAGCGTGTTGGCAGGCGAGGCCTCTGCGGAGGCAGCGCGCAAGTCGTCGCAGGACGTCCAGGACATACAGGACGCCCGCACGGAAGAGGCGCAGGAGCCCGAGTTCCCCGTCCTCGGCGACGACAGAGCGGCCGCCTTCTTCGACCTCGACAACACCGTCATGCAGGGCGCGTCGATCTTCCACTTCGGCCGGGGCCTGTACAAGCGGAAGTTCTTCGAGACCCGCGACCTCGCCAAGTTCGCCTGGCAGCAGGCCTGGTTCAGGCTCGCCGGCTCCGAGGACCCCGAGCACATGCAGGACGCGCGCGACTCCGCGCTGTCCATCGTCAAGGGCCACCGCGTCGCCGAACTCCAGTCGATCGGCGAGGAGATCTACGACGAGTACATGGCCGAGCGCATCTGGCCGGGCACCCGCGCCCTCGCCGAGGCGCACCTCGCCGCGGGCCAGAAGGTGTGGCTCGTCACGGCGGCCCCGGTGGAGATCGCCAATGTGATCGCCCGCCGCCTCGGCCTCACCGGCGCGCTCGGCACGGTCGCCGAGTCCGTCGACGGCGTCTACACCGGCAAGTTGGTGGGCGAACCCCTGCACGGCCCCGCGAAGGCGGAGGCGGTACGGGCGTTGGCGGCGGCGGAGGGCCTGGACCTGTCCCGCTGCGCCGCCTACAGCGACTCGCACAACGACATCCCCATGCTGTCGCTGGTCGGGCACCCCTACGCCATCAACCCGGACTCCAAGCTGCGCAAGCACGCGCGGGAGTTGGACTGGCGGCTGCGCGACTACCGCACGGCCCGCAGGGCGGCCAAGGTCGGCATCCCGGCCGCGGCCGGCGTGGGCGCGGTGGCCGGCGGCACGGCCGCGGCGATCGCATTGCACCGCCGACGCCGGTGACGCGGTAAACACAGCCAATCCACGGTTCGTACCCGCGTAACCCGCTGTCCAGTCACGTTGGCTGCACACGGCCACAACACGCCCCGGTCCCTGACTGAATTCGGACTGTTCTGATCAACAACCGGTCACTCTGCGGTACTTGATCGGGCGTCAACCGGTTACAGAAGCGACGTAATCGATGATTTGAGCAACTGGGTGTAGCAGCGCCTGTACGAAGCGTTATTCTCCTCAGACGCAATCCGGTACCCCTCCGTCGCTACGACGGGTGAATGTTCCGGTACTGCACGTGATGGAAGCTCTGCCTCTGGGAGTCCCGTGTACCCACACGTCGGGGTTGACGCCTCGGGCCTGGCTACGCTGCGCGCAACGGTCCAAGACCTGTTGCGCGGCTTCGTCCCCACCGCGTACGCCGTCCCCGCCGCCTTCGCCACCACCGCACCCGTCGGTCCGTGCTACGCACTGGCCGACGGCGGCGCGGCTGTTGGCAGACGAGGGCGCTCGGCCGGCGCCGCCACCGCACGACGTCCGGCCGCTGACAGCGACAGCGCCCGGATGATGGACCTCGTGGAGCGTGCCCAGGCCGGCGAAGCCGACGCCTTCGGCCGCCTCTACGACCAGTACAGCGACACTGTGTACCGGTACATCTACTACCGAGTGGGAGGCAAAGCCACCGCCGAGGACCTCACCAGCGAGACCTTTCTGCGCGCCCTGCGCCGCATCGGCACATTCACCTATCAGGGGCGCGACTTCGGCGCCTGGCTGGTGACCATCGCCCGCAACCTCGTGGCGGACCACTTCAAGTCGAGCCGCTTCCGGCTGGAAGTGACCACCGGCGAGATGCTCGACGCCAACGAGGTCGAGCGCTCCCCCGAGGACTCCGTCCTGGAGTCCCTGTCGAACGCCGCCCTCCTCGACGCCGTACGACGGCTCAACCCCCAGCAGCAGGAGTGCGTCACGCTCCGCTTCCTCCAGGGCCTCTCCGTCGCGGAGACCGCCCGGGTGATGGGCAAGAACGAGGGCGCGATCAAGACCCTGCAGTACCGGGCCGTGCGCACTCTCGCCCGGCTTCTCCCGGACGACGCCCGCTGACGGCATACGCTCGGTAGCGCCCAACTCGCGCTCAGTGAAAGTCCGTTGAGTTCGCGGTCGGATCATCCGTCGTCCGTAACCCAAGTGCCGCGCCGCTCGTTGTGCGGGATACAGGCTCCCTGTGGTCACGTCCTGACTCTCTCCGATCACTCGATCGTGTGGATGCGGTCAGGCTGTGCAACCCTCAGGACCCCCTGGGGAGTCGACCGTCATGACGAGAGGAGGTGCCGCCAGTGATCGCGAACGTATCGGCGCACCGGCGGGCGAACGCCTTCGCCCAGGCCCTGGAAGAGGAGCAGTCCGACCGGGGTACGGCGGCCGAGCAGTCCGAAGGACCGGCCCCGGCCCCGGCTGCTGCGGAACAGACCGAGCAGGGCCGCATGCTGGCCTTCGCCACCGGTCTCGGCGAGCTGCCCAAACCCGTGCTGGACCCCGAGGTCAAGGTCGTCCAGCGGGCCCAGTTGGTCGCCGCGTTCGAGGCCATGCTGCAAGGGGGCGAGGCACCGGAACCTTCGGTACCGGAGCAGCGTTCGCACCGGTCCCGGGGCACGCACCGGGCCACCGGCCTGGGCAAGCTGCGACCCCGCACCCGGCTCACCAAGGGCCTCGCGGCCGGCGGACTGAGCGTCGGGGTGGCCGCAGGTGCCTTCGGCGGAGTGGCCGCGGCCAGCTCGGGCGCCCTGCCCGGTGACTCGCTCTACGGCCTGAAGCGCGGCATCGAGGACTTCAAGCTCAACTACCTGTCCGACGGCGACGACCAGCGCGGTGTGGCCTACCTCGACCAGGCGTCCAACCGCCTGAGCGAGGCACGCCGGCTGATCGAGCGGGACCGCAGCGGCCACCTCGACCACGAGCAGCTCGGCGAGATCCGCCGCACGCTGTCCGGGATGACGCACGACGCGTCCGAGGGCCACCGCCTGCTGCACGAGGCGTACGAGCAGGACCCGAACTCCCTGGGCCCCATCCAGGCCCTCTCCGCGTTCTCCCGCTCGCACCGCGAGGCCTGGGGCGCGCTCCGCGACCGCCTGCCCGTCCAGCTCGGCGACGTCAGCGACCAGGTCTCCTCGGTCTTCGACGCCATAGACGAAGAGGTCGCCCCGCTCCAGTCGCTGCTCCCCCAGCCCCCGGCCAGGTCGACCGGCGGCACGGGCCGACACCGCGCCCCCGATACGCCGTCCACCGGGGGCTCGGCCGGCTCCCACCGCTCGACGAGCCCGAGCACCACGGACGGCTCGGCCGAGAACAGCCACTCCACCACCCCGACCGAGTCCGCCACCACCGGCGACGGCCTCCTCGGCGGCAACACGGGCGGCCTCCTGGACCCTCCGAAGTCCTCCGGCACGGCGTCCCCGTCCACCACCAAGCCGACGATCCCCGAACCGGACGTCACCCTCCCGCCCCTGCTCCCGGGCCTGCTGCCGGGCCTGGGCATCGACGGCGAGGACGCGAACTAGGCGATCACCACATGCCTGTGGGGCTACGGGATCTTCTCCGTAGCCCCACAGGTGCATGTCAGGTTTCTCAGACGAAGGCCGCGCGAAGTCGACCTCAGAAGAACACGGACCTCCGCTGCACCAGCAGTTTGTACAGCGTGTGCTGGATCTGTTCCCGCACCTGGTCCGTGAGGTTGAACATCAGCATCGGGTCCTCGGCCGCCTCCGGCGGGTAGCCGTCCGTCGGGATCGGCTCGCCGAACTGGATCGTCCACTTCGTGGGGAGGGGGATCGCGCCGAGCGGGCCCAGCCACGGGAACGTGGGGGTGATCGGGAAGTACGGGAAGCCCAGGACCCGGGCCAGCGTCTTCGAGTTGCCGATCATCGGGTAGATCTCCTCCGCGCCCACGATCGAGCACGGGATGATCGGCGCGCCCTGCCGCAGGGCCGTCGAGACGAACCCGCCCCGGCCGAAGCGCTGCAGCTTGTAGCGCTCGCTGAACGGCTTGCCGATGCCCTTGAAGCCCTCCGGCATCACACCGACCAGCTCACCGCGCCCCAGCAGCCGCTCGGCGTCCTCCGCGCAGGCGAGGGTGTGACCGGCCTTGCGGGCCAGCTCGTTGGCGACCGGCAGCATGAACACCAGGTCCGCCGCGAGCAGCCGGAGGTGGCGGCCGGCGGGGTGGTTGTCGTGCACGGCGACCTGCATCATCAGGCCGTCCAGCGGCAGCGTCCCGGAGTGGTTCGCGACGATCAGCGCCCCGCCCTCGGCCGGGATGTTCTCGATGCCCTTGACCTCGACCCGGAAGTACTTCTCGTACAGCGGGCGCAGCACCGACATCAGGACCTGGTCGGTCAGCTCCTCGTCGTAGCCGAAGTCGTCGACCTCGTAGTCCCCGGTCAGCCGGCGGCGCAGGAACGACAGGCCGTGGGCGATACGGCGCTCCAGGCCGCCCTGGACACTCTGAACACCCTGGCCGGCCTCGTCGTCCGGCGCCCGCTCCGGCTCTTGTTCCTCGCGCGTCACAAGAACATCATCCTGCGTGAGGTCCAGTCCGGGCAGGGGCTGGACCTCACGGACCAGCGCGGGCTCGCCGTTCTTGCGCCGGCTCCCCGTGCTCCGGCGCCGCTGCGGCCGCTGCACGGCGTTCGCACGGGACCGGTCGTCGTCGAACGGAATGACCTTGGCATCCGCCATCGTTGATGCGCTCCTCAGTTGGCGCTCGGCGTCGGGGTGTGGCCACTGCCCGGTCGGGACAGCGCGGCGATCCGGTCGACGGCCCCCGCGACGACCTCGGGCGGCAGCAGCCCCGGGCCCTGGCCGCGCGCGAAGTCCGCGAAGGTCTCGGCGGTCGTGTACTTCGGCCGGTACCCCAGCGTCTCGCGCATCTGGACCGTCGACACGACCCGGCCGTGGGTGAGCAACCGGATCTGTTCGGGGGAGAAGTCCGTCATCCCCAGCGTCCGCACCAGAGAACCGGCCCAGGTGACCGCCGGCAGCAGCAGCGGCACGGTCGGGCGGCCCAGGCGCCGGGAGCACTGGGAGAGCAACAGGACGCCGTCCCCGGCGATGTTGAAGGTGCCGCTGTTGAGCGTCCCCCGCTCCGGTTCGTGCGAGGCGATCCGCAGCACCTCGATCATGTCGTCCTCGTGCACGAACTGCAGCCGCGGGTCGTAGCCGAACACGGTCGGCAGGACCGGCAGCGAGAAGTACGACGCGAGCGGCGAATCCGCCGTAGGACCAAGGATGTTGGCGAACCGCAGCACGCACACGGCGACGTCGGGGCGGCGGCGGGCGAAGCCGCGCACATAGCCCTCGACCTCGACGGTGTCCTTGGCGAAGCCGCCGCTGGGCAGGGACTTCGGCGGGGTCGTCTCGGTGAAGACGGCCGGGTCGCGCGGCGCGGACCCATAGACATTGGTGCTGGACTTCACCACCAGCCGCTTCACGACCGGCGACTTCTGGCAGGCACCGAGGAGCTGCATGGTGCCGATGACGTTGGTCTCCTTGACCGTGGTCCGGCTGCCGCTGCCCAGCGCGGTGCCCGTCACGTCCATGTGCACGACCGTGTCGGCGCCCGACTCGGCGAGCACGCGCGCGATGGTGGGCTGCCGGATGTCGGCCTGGATGAACTCCGCGCCCCCCAGATGATGCCCGGGCGGGACCGCGTCCACGGCGATCACCCGGTCGACCTCCGGGTCACGCTGGATCCGTCGTACGAACCGGCCCCCCAACTGACGGGCCACTCCGGTCACGAGCACGACCTTCCCCAAGATCAGCGCCTTCCTTTTGTGTTACCCGTGTGCGGCCAACCTAGCGGGTCGGTGTTGCGCTGTGATGACCGCCTGACGCCCGACATCACGAGTACCCACATTCGGCACATGACGCGGACACAGCCGCGGGCACGGCCGCCGACATGACTGTGGCCCCCCACCGCATTCGGTGGGGGGCCACAGGAGACGCTCTCGCTGCGTCGCGTCGTCTACTTCTTGTTACGACGCTGAACGCGCGTGCGCTTCAGCAGCTTGCGGTGCTTCTTCTTAGCCATCCGCTTGCGCCGCTTCTTGATAACAGAGCCCACGACTACCCTCGCTCACTTCTCATCACTCGGTGCTGGGCATCATGGGCCCATACGACCTACAAGGGGCCAGCCTACCCGTCCGAGCGCTGAGGTCGTAATCGAGGGTTCACCTCAGGCTGTCTCCACCCCCACATAACTCTCGCGAAGGTACTCGTGTACCGCTTGCTCGGGGACGCGGAAGGACCGCCCCACCCGGATAGCGGGCAGATGACCGCTGTGCACCAACCGGTACACGGTCATCTTCGACACTCGCATCACCGAGGCGACCTCCGCCACGGTAAGGAACTGAACCTCGTTCAGAGGCCTCTCGCCAGCAGCCATGACACACCTGAACCTTCCGCACTCGACGGTCACCGGCTTCCCCTTCCGATGACTCTTCGTCGTTGCGTGCTCACTCCCCAATGTAGGGGCGGGTGATGCGAGTGGGGAAGAGGTGCACCCATCGGCGGCCTACTGTGACAGACACGCTCGATTGAGTACGTAGCGGGTAAGCGGGCGGTAGTAATCGGACCGCACACCGTCATCAAGTGGAACTACCACGGACACCGACCCCTCGGCCTCCCCCACAAAGAGCGCGGGGTCATCCGTATCCGCCAGCCCAATGGCCTCAAACCCCAGCTGACCTGCTCCGCAGACCCATCCGTGGTCTCCGATCACCAGCTCCGGAAGCACCCCGCCGGCCTCCGCCGCCGCACCCAGCACGGTACGAACCGGGAGCGGTGAGTGCGTGTGTGCGCCGGGCTCACAACCGGGGCGTTCGGGGCCCGGATCGCGGACGAGAGCGACTCCTCGTACGTAGGCAAGGTTGTAGGTGCGTAGACCGAACCGGGTCGTTATGTCGACACAGCGACCATGCGCCGGGGTGAGGACAGTACATCCCGCCGCCGACAGCGCGTCCGCCAAGGCGGCGTAGAACCCGAGCAGCCGATGTGGATGCCCGGTGCCGAGGAGCACGGTCCCGCCGCGCTGCGCGACCGCCGCCAACCGGTCGGCGAAGGCATCCAGAGCGGTCAGGGTCCGCTCCGGGTCGATCACATCATGCCCGGAAACGTGCTCAGGGTCGGCCGAAACCCCACACTTGTCCGCCATCAGACCGATCAAGTCCCGCTGTCCCCATGTCCATTCGGGATCGAGTCCGATCAGCACCCGGGGGTCCCGGGCGGCGAAGGCCCGATAGCTCCGCAGGCTCTCCTCCCGCGAGGTCGCCACGGGTCCGGCCAGCCGGGCGGCCAGCAGATGGGCGCGGAGCGCGCCGGTGGTCAACACGGGAGCGATGGTGACGGACGGCGGGTGGGGGCACGGCGGGAACGCCGGAAACACCGCACCGTTGGCGTAGTCCCGGTGACAGAACAGTGACACAAACAACCACAACTGCCGTACGACTTCCCGGGTCTCACCTCGTGTGGACGGAACGACCAACCGTCCCAAGCGAGTTGACGATCACACCAACTGGGGGAACACCATGAAGCTGAACCTGTCCCGCCGCACCACGACCGCCGCGGCACTCGCCACCCTGGCCCTCGGCGGCACGATCGCCGCCACCGCCCCGGCCTCGGCGGCCACCACCACCAAGGCAGCCGCGGCCACCGCCACCTACAACGGCGCCTGCGGCACCGGCTACAAGGTCATCGACTCCACGCCCGTCGGCAACGTCGGCAAGGTCTTCCTGACCTGGAACGAGTCGACCGGCAAGAACTGCGCCGTGACCATCCGCAACGCCCCGGGCGCCAAGATCTTCATGGCCGTCGAACTCAACGTCAGCGTCGGCCACGAGAGCACCCCGGTCGTCGACAGCGGCCAGTACACGTCCTACGCCGGCCCCGTCTACATGCCCGCCCGCGGCCAGTGCGCCGTCTGGTACGGCGTCATCGGCACGGCCAAGGGCGGCGACTCGGGCCACTGCGGCTGAGGCACTTCTCGACATCGGCCGGCAAAAACCAGCCCGTCCGGCGTTTGAGGACGAGGCCCGTTCAGGGCCGATCGGGGGTCTGGGGGCGGAGCCCCCAGACCGAAACCCGGGCCTACGCCAGCAGCCCCCGCAGCGGGAACACGGCCCGCCGAGCCGCCACGATCGCCTGATCGAGGCGGTCGGCAGGGTCATAGCCCGCCTCCCAGGAGGCATAGCCCACCGGCCACCGCCCATCCGTCATCCGCTGCGGCCCCAACTGCCGCGTCCGTGCGAACACTTCCTGCCGCCACCCCTCCGGGATCACCGCCTCGGGCTCGATCTCCCGCCCCGCGGCGATCGCGACAAGATGCGTCCACGACCGCGGCACCACCTCCACCACGGCATAACCGCCCCCGCCGAGCGCGACCCACTTCCCGTCCGCGTACTCGTGCGCCAGCTCATGACACGCCACCTGCACGGCCCGCTGCGCGTCCAACGACACCGCGAGATGCGCGAGCGGATCCTCGAAGTGCGTATCGGCCCCGTGCTGCGTCACCAGCACCTGCGGCCGGAAGTCCGCGATCAACTCCGGTACGACGGAGTGGAAGGCCCGCAACCACCCCGCGTCCCCGGTCCCGGCCGGCAGCGCCACGTTCACCGCGGAGCCCTCCGCACTCGCGGCCCCGGTCTCCTCCGGCCACCCGGTCTGCGGGAACAACGTCCGCGGATGCTCGTGCAGCGAGATCGTCAGCACCCGGGGGTCCTCCCAGAACGCCGCCTGGACCCCGTCCCCGTGATGCACGTCGACATCGACGTACGCGACCCGCTCGGCCCCCAGCTCCAGCAACCGAGCGATGGCCAGCGAGGCGTCGTTGTAGATGCAGAACCCGGAAGCCGCCCCCGGCATCGCGTGATGCAGCCCACCGGCGAAGTTCACGGCGTGCAACGCGTCCCCACGCCACACGGCCTCGGCCGCCCCGACTGATTGCCCCGCAATCAGCGCGGACACCTCGTGCATCCCGGCGAAGGCGGGATCATCCATCGTCCCCAGCCCATACGCCCCGTCCGCCGACTCCGGATCGGCCGAAGCGGCCTTCACCGCCTCGACGTAGTCCTCCCGGTGGACGAGCCGCAACGTCGAGTCACCGGCGGGCTTCGCCGCCACGACATCCACGTCCTTGTCGAGCCCGAAGGCATCGACGAGGCTCCGGGTCAGGGCCAGCCGGACCGGATCCATCGGATGGTCCGGACCGAAGTCATAGCCCGTTACTGCCTCGTCCCACATCAGCTGTGCGCGCCCGCTCATGCCCGTCACCGTATCGGTCCGCCTGCGGCGCGAACGAGTGGGCGTACACCAACGTCACCAGCACCAACACCATCGGCACGAGCATCGCCCAGCGGTAACTCCACGCGTCGCCCAACGCCCCCACCAACGGCGAACCGATCAGGAACCCGACGTAGTTGAAGACGTTCAGCCGCGCGATCGCCGTATCGGAGGCCCCCGGGAACAACCGCCCGGCCGCCGCGAAGGTCTGCGGCACCAGCACACACAGCCCGAGCCCCACCAGCGTGAACCCGAGCATCCCGACCCAGGCCCCGGGCGCCACGGCCACCACCGCGAACCCCAGCGCGGCCACCACCGCCCCCAGCCGTACGACGGCCACGGCCCCGAACCGCCGCACCCCGAGGTCCCCGATCCCCCGCCCGACCAGGCACATCACCATGTAGACGTTGTACGGAACGGTCGCCACCTGCTCCGAACTGCCCAGCACGTCCTTCAGATACTTCGCGCTCCAGTTGGAGACCGTCGAGTCCCCGATATAGGCGAAGGTCATCACCAGACACAGCGGCAGCAGCAACTTGAAGACCAACGGCCCGGCTTCGGCCCCCTCGCCTTCCGCGCCCGTCCCACTGCCGTCGACGTACCACCGACTCCCCACGAGGGCCGCCGGCAGCAACACCGCCACCACGGGCAGATACGACACCCACAACGCCAGATGCCAGTGCGCCCCCGCCCACGCCAGCGAGGCCCCCATGATCCCGCCCAGGCTGTACGCGGCATGGAAGCTGAGCATGATGCTCCGCCCGTACGTCCGCTGCAGACTCACCCCGAGCATGTTCATCGAGGCGTCCAGCGCACCCACCGCGAGCCCGAACACGCCGAGCGCGACGGCCAGTTCGGCCATGTTGTCCCCGGCCCCGACCCCGAGCAGCGCCAGGAGCACGACGGGCTGGGACCAGCGCAGCAGCACGCTGGGCCGTATTCGCTTCACCAACTGCTCGGTCGTGACGCTCCCGACCCCGGCGAGGATCGGTACGGCGGCCAGGAAGACGGGCAGCAGCCCGTCCGAGACCCCGTACCGGTCCTGGATCGCCGGGATCCGTGTCACGAGCAGCGCGAAGGTGGCGCCCTGAGCGAAGAAGCTGAACGCCAACGAGGCCCTACCGCGCCGCAGCACATCTGTCATGGCGGCGAGCGTAGGGCCCCGAACGTACTCGTGGGTAGATCCAGCCAAAGATGAAGTTCTCTCACCTTTACCGAGCGGCGACCAGCGAGGGGACAACCGCAGGTGCGGGGGCGTCCCCGGCCTTCAACTCCTCGGCGATCATCTCCGCCATCGGCCCGACCGCGAGACCACCGCTGACGACCGCGGTCACGGCCATCGTGCCGATCATGACGACCGTACCCAGCCAGACCATCGTGTCCACCGGCAGCGTGTACGCGCCGACGACCCGGGCGACACACTCGCCGAGCAGCGCAACACCCCACACCAGCGAGAAGCGCCGCTCGGCCCGCTGGAAGGCCGCCGACCCACCCAACAGCCGGTCGAAAGCGGCCTCCCGCTCCGGGTCCCCCTTCACCAGGAACGGCTTCATACCGGCGGTCATCATCGGCCGCCCCATCGCCACCGACACCAGGACCCCGATCCCGATGACACTGCTGACCCCGCTGTCCTTGGCGAGCATCAGCCGCGGATCACCGGCGACAAGGCTGAGCAGCAGCCCGACGACGTTCACGAAGAGGATCAGGGCGGCAAAGGCATTGATCGTCCGCTCGGCGACCACACCCCACACCGTCCGCACCGCCGGCACCACACTGCTCCACCCGAGCGCCGCCACCGTGCTCATCCCGAACCCGCTCTTCAGCAGGTAGTACGACCCGATCGGCACCGCCACGTCGATGAGGAGCGGCGCGAAGTTCTGCTTCTTGGAGCCCGTGTTCGTCGTCATGCACACAGACTGCCGCCGACGCCCCCACCGCCAGTAGAAACGATCGTCCGGACCTCGGCATGACAAATGTCAGACGAGCAGGTCAACCAACTCCCGCATGTCACCGAAGAGTTCCGTGGCCCCGGCAAGCCGCTCAGCAGGCGTCATGGCGGTGAACCCATAGACATCCATCCCGGCCGCGATCGCAGCCTCCACCCCCAGCGGACTGTCCTCCACAACCACACACCTCTCCGGTACGACACCCATCCGCTCGGCCGCGTACAGGAACAGATCCGGCGCGGGCTTCCCCCGCCCCACGTCCTGCGAGGAGAAGACCCGCCCCTCCTCGAACCACCGGTCGAGCCCGGTCGTCCGATGCCCCACCCGAATCCGCTCATGACTCCCGGACGAGGCCACGCAGTACGGCACCCCGTCCGCCGCCAGCTTCTCCAGTACGTCGACGGCCCCGCCGACCGGCTTCAACTCCCGCTCGAACGCGGCGAACACACGGGCATGGAAGAGGTCGTCGAAGTCGCCCGGCAACCGCTGCCCGGTCCGCTCCAGGACCAGCTCATGGATCCGGTGCATCGCCGAGCCCATGTAGTCACGGATGGAGTCCTCGTACGAGGTCGGATGCCCCAGCTCGGTGAGATAGCCGGCGAGGATCCTGTTGGAGATCGGCTCACTGTCGACGAGAACACCGTCATTGTCGAAGATCACGAGGTCATAGCGCATAGGTACGAGCCTAAACGCAAAAAACCCCGCACCAAATGGCACGGGGTTTTCGCAATATTTGTTCGGCGGCGTCCTACTCTCCCACAGGGTCCCCCCTGCAGTACCATCGGCGCTGTAAGGCTTAGCTTCCGGGTTCGGAATGTAACCGGGCGTTTCCCTCACGCTATGACCACCGAAACCCTAATGGTTTCGAGCGAACAAGCACACTTTTCTGTTGTGTGGTTCAAGCTCTAGCCGACAACTGTTCGTTGTCTCAGAACTAACACAGTGGACGCGAGCAACTGAGGACAAGCCCTCGGCCTATTAGTACCGGTCACCTCCAGCGGTTACCCGCCTTCCAGATCCGGCCTATCAAC